>NZ_AXAY01000005.1:162500-358711 GCF_000473045.1 Bradyrhizobium sp. WSM3983
GCCGGCTGCCTCCATTGCTGGTTAGCGCACCGTCTTCAGGTAAAACCAACTCCCATGGTGTGACGGGCGGTGTGTACAAGGCCCGGGAACGTATTCACCGTGGCGTGCTGATCCACGATTACTAGCGATTCCAACTTCATGGGCTCGAGTTGCAGAGCCCAATCCGAACTGAGACGGCTTTTTGAGATTTGCGAAGGGTCGCCCCTTAGCATCCCATTGTCACCGCCATTGTAGCACGTGTGTAGCCCAGCCCGTAAGGGCCATGAGGACTTGACGTCATCCCCACCTTCCTCGCGGCTTATCACCGGCAGTCTCCTTAGAGTGCTCAACTAAATGGTAGCAACTAAGGACGGGGGTTGCGCTCGTTGCGGGACTTAACCCAACATCTCACGACACGAGCTGACGACAGCCATGCAGCACCTGTGTTCCAGGCTCCGAAGAGAAGGTCACATCTCTGCGACCGGTCCTGGACATGTCAAGGGCTGGTAAGGTTCTGCGCGTTGCGTCGAATTAAACCACATGCTCCACCGCTTGTGCGGGCCCCCGTCAATTCCTTTGAGTTTTAATCTTGCGACCGTACTCCCCAGGCGGAATGCTTAAAGCGTTAGCTGCGCCACTAGTGAGTAAACCCACTAACGGCTGGCATTCATCGTTTACGGCGTGGACTACCAGGGTATCTAATCCTGTTTGCTCCCCACGCTTTCGTGCCTCAGCGTCAGTACCGGGCCAGTGAGCCGCCTTCGCCACTGGTGTTCTTGCGAATATCTACGAATTTCACCTCTACACTCGCAGTTCCACTCACCTCTCCCGGACTCAAGATCTTCAGTATCAAAGGCAGTTCTGGAGTTGAGCTCCAGGATTTCACCCCTGACTTAAAAACCCGCCTACGCACCCTTTACGCCCAGTGATTCCGAGCAACGCTAGCCCCCTTCGTATTACCGCGGCTGCTGGCACGAAGTTAGCCGGGGCTTATTCTTGCGGTACCGTCATTATCTTCCCGCACAAAAGAGCTTTACAACCCTAGGGCCTTCATCACTCACGCGGCATGGCTGGATCAGGGTTGCCCCCATTGTCCAATATTCCCCACTGCTGCCTCCCGTAGGAGTTTGGGCCGTGTCTCAGTCCCAATGTGGCTGATCATCCTCTCAGACCAGCTACTGATCGTCGCCTTGGTAGGCCATTACCCTACCAACTAGCTAATCAGACGCGGGCCAATCTTTCGGCGATAAATCTTTCCCCGTAAGGGCTTATCCGGTATTAGCACAAGTTTCCCTGTGTTGTTCCGAACCAAAAGGTATGTTCCCACGCGTTACTCACCCGTCTGCCGCTGACGTATTGCTACGCCCGCTCGACTTGCATGTGTTAAGCCTGCCGCCAGCGTTCGCTCTGAGCCAGGATCAAACTCTCAAGTTGGACTTGAACTTTGAACCGGCTGATCACAACGTTTGACGAGGTCCCACCATTTTTTCATCGACCGAAATCGATGTGCTGCCTGCGATTCACATCGCTGGCAACGATGGTGTTTCCTTTGAAACGTGTACCGCCGAAGTCTTTCGTCCGGTCTCGATCAGAAAAGCCGAAGCTTTCCAGAAGCGAGACCCGCAAGGACTCCGCCGTCCACGTTTCTCTTTCTTCATCTTCACTTGTCAAACAGCCCGGGACCAGGAGGCCCCAACCTTCCAGAGTGGAAGGGTTCCGACACCCTTACCGACGACGAATGAACTCCAACCGATTTGTGTCGGCTGTTGTGCACTCAACAAGGTGAGGAGCATCAGTGGCGCGTTCGCTCGCCTTGGTCAGTGACCCGGCGGCGCCGCGCTCAGTGGTCGGGTTATAGGCCCCCCCGCCGGGGATTGTCAACGCCCATCGTCAACAAATCGTCGCACAGTGGATTGTCGAAAATAATCTAGTGATTCCAGGCGATTAGAAAGCCGCGGGTTCGGCGAGGCGACGGCGCTGGGTAAAAAATCTGAAAAAAGTTTGGGCTCCAGTGGGCTCGGGAGGGGCTCCGGAGCCGGCCCGGCAGGGGGCCCGGAACCGGCTTGGGGCGCCCCTCTCCCTGAGACCCTCGCGCCCGGCCGTTCAGGAAACTTTTTCCATAGAGGGCGCCGTACTAGAGCCACAATCCCGCGGCGTTCTGGTATGAGACAAGCTTGAATCGCGGGATGCCAGTGGGGGCTGCCTGCGATTTTCATGGGGTTCAGAGAAGGCGATCTGATGATGACGCGGCCTTCTTCGGACATTCGCAAGACATCGAGAGACCTTCACCTGCCTTGCTGTTCGTAATTTCGGCCGGGCCCCGATCGGGGCCTTCTGAGCGCGAGCACCTGTGCGGCACGGCTTTTTCCGCGATCCCCCTGCAAGAGGGCGACCAGGGAAAGGCGCGAAGCAAGGGATCTCGGGTCGTTGATTGGGGGACTTGGGTTGAACCAAAGGACGTCACGCGGCGCTTACGGGCATGAGACCGGGATCATCGATCTCGGCCACGAGCCGCCGCTTTCCGTCGATGGTTCCGAGGCCGCCGTCATCGACCGCCGTCGTGTCTCGGTGCAATGGTTCAGCGGCACAATTCTGACCGGACTCTGCGGCGCAGCCCTGATCGGCGGCGCCGTTTTCGCATCTCTCGACGGCGAAATGACCTTCGCCAAGGTGCCGGAGCGGGTCGAAGGCGCGCTGCGCGGTGCATTCGGCGCCGCCGATCGCGCCGCCACGCTGCACAAGAGCGACCGGCTGCCGCCGCCGAACGACTCCACCGCCTCACGCAACATCGTGCGCGTCTCGACGGTCGCCCGCGTCGGCAACCGCGACGTGATGCGCGTGCGCCCCTTCATCCGGATCGCCGGCAATCTGTCGATGACGACGAGCGACCTGTCGGCGAAAATCCCGCCGTTCAACGCGCAGCGTCTGCTCACCGACGTCGGCTCCGATCCGAAGACTGCCGCCGACGATCCGAACAATCCTGAAGCTGTCGAGCCCGACGCCGAGGTCTCCTTCGTCACCAAGGATCTCTCGCCGGTGCTGCCGAAGGCCAAGATTTCCGCGGTGGTGGCGCTCGACGACATCCTGATGCGGGTGCGCGATGCCGCCAATTGGCGCGGCAATGGCGGGGTGCGCTACGCTTCGCTCGCCAATGCCACCGCCGACGTCTCCGGCGCGACCGGCCCGTCCGACATGAAGATGGCCTACGCCACCGAAGTGTCGCCGTCCGATCCCTATGCCGGTTTCGAGACCCGCGTGGTGCCGGAAAACGTCACGCTGCTGCCCAAGACCAAGGAGCAGATCACCGGCGGCAATCCGAACGGCGAGCGCGTCCACCTGGTCAAGAAGGGCGACAGCGTCGCTTCCGTCTTGCGCGACCTCGGCGCCACGCCGGAGGAGATCAAGGCGATCGCCGCGACGCTCGGCCCGCGCGGCCGCGACGGCGGACTGAAGGAAGGCGAAAAGCTTCGCATCCTGATGGCGCCCGCAAGCCCCGGCGCACGGCTCCAGCCGTTCCGGGTCGTCGTCGCCAACGACACCACGGTGCAGGCCATCGCTGCGCTGTCGGATATCGGCAAATACGTCGCGGTCGACGTCTCCAGCATGAACACCGTCGCCGACGCGACCGCAAACGCCAACAGCGACGACGAGGATGATGACGACGGCACCGGCGTGCGGCTCTACCAGAGCATCTACGAGACCGCGATGCGCAACAAAGTGCCGATGCCTGTCATCGACGACATGATCAAGATCTACTCCTACGACGTCGATTTCCAGCGCAAGGTGCAGCCTGGCGATTCCTTCGACGTGTTCTACGCCGGCGAAGACGAAGGCGTGACCGCGACCGAAAAGAACGACGTGCTGTTTGCCTCGCTCACGGTCGGCGGCGAGACCAAGAAATACTATCGCTACCTGAGCCCCGACGACGGCGTCGTCGACTACTATGACGAGACCGGCAAGAGCGCGAAGAAGTTTCTGGTGCGCAAGCCCGTCAACACCGCCATCATGCGCTCCGGTTTCGGCGGTCGCCGCCATCCGATCCTCGGTTATGTGAGGATGCACACCGGCGTCGATTGGGCCACCGCCTACGGCACGCCGATCTTCGCCGCCGGTAACGGCGTGATCGAGAAAGCCGAGCTCGAGGGCGGTTACGGCAAATATGTCCGCATCAAGCATAACAACGGCTACGAGACGGGCTATGGCCATTTGTCGGCCTTTGCCAAGGGCATGGAGGCCGGCAAGAAGGTGCGGCAGGGCCAGGTCATTGGCTTCGTCGGTTCGACCGGCGCGTCAACCGGCCCGCACGTCCACTATGAAATCCTGGTCAACGGCCGCTTCGTCGATCCGCTGCGCGTGAAGCTGCCGCGCGGCCGCTCGCTGGAAGGCCCGATGATGACGGGCTTCGAGAAGGAGCGCGATCGCCTCGACGGCATGATGAGCGGCCGCAACGGCGCCATCGCCCGCATGTCGGACGCCACCGGCGGCCCGCTCCAGGTCAGCAACCGGTAGCGACTGCCGCGCCCGTCCCAGGCTAATTTCCTGCTTTTTCAATTCAATTTTCCTGGAACCACAGGGAACCTAGCGGACTGCGGCCCGGTTGTTTCGTCACGAGGCAGGGGCCTGACGGAGGATTGTCATGGAAAATTGGACGAACGCAAAATTCTGCGACGTCGCAAACCTGATCCTCGGCGCGTTTCTGTTCCTGTCGCCCTGGATATTCGGTTTCGACGCCGGAGCCGCCTCCCAGAACGCGTATATCGCAGGCATCGTGATTGCCGTGCTGGCGATCGCGGCGCTTGCAGCCTTCGCGGTGTGGGAAGAGTGGCTCAACCTGATCGTCGGTCTGTGGACGCTGGTAGCACCCTGGGTGCTCGGCTTCCACGGCGCCAAGACGGCAATGACGGTGCACGTTGTGGTCGGCATCCTTGTGGCCGTGCTGGCTGCAGTCGAACTCTGGATGATGTCGCAGAACCCGCCGCGGCTGACGGCAAGCCGATAGCAGACGACGCCCCGTCCGCGCTACGCGCGGCCGGGGCGGGGATGCGAATGTTCCCTCGGCACTCCCGGATCGGCAACCACTGATCGCGGAGCGCTAAAGCGCGATGAGATTAGGATGAATCGTCATCGCGCTTTAGGTTATTGTTTGAGCATGATCCCCGCGCAAACGCGTTCCGCGTTTGTCGCGAGGGAAAACCGCTTCACACTTTTCCGGATCATGCTTTAGGAGAGGACCGACGCCCGCACGATCACAAAGACGATCCCGATCGCCGTCAGGCCGAGCGATACGGCCATCAGCGGCAACAGGACGTCGATCGCAGCATGGGAACCGCGAAGTTTTGCGCCCCAAACCTTGAATTCTCCAGCCTCCCAGTCGTGCAGCGACATCGGCCGGAGGTGCGGTTCATACGGCATCCGATACCTCCTCCAGACCCGCGACAATGTCCACGGCAGCAGGATCGCGACCACGAACAGCAACGTGACCAAGCCGAGGGACAGGCTGACATCACTGCTGCGGTCGAACAGCACCCAGGCCATCAGCGCGAACCAAGCGACAAGGCCGGCTGCGGCCGCGTAGATCTTGGGATGAAGCTCGTCGAAGACAGGATGTTTGGGAGCGACGAGATCTCGTTTCATGGCGATATCCTGAGCTGGCTATGAGCAGGCTTCGCCGACGACGATTGTGCTGGCACTGATCAATCACCACGGATCTTAGCACTTGATCGCAGCACTTGAATTGCAGCACTTGGCGGCGAACCTATGTATTGGGGCAATCCCGGTTCATGGCGACAGTTTCATTAAATCGAATGGCACAAATGGCCAGCTGGACCGGTGGAACTGTTAGGCGATCTTCACGATTGATCGGTGCGAGTCCGCCACGAGGAGAACGACCATGCCGCACCTCTCACGCGACGACGTCACCAAGGCCGTCAGCGGAGCTGACGACGTCACGATTGCACAGATCATCGGAACCGGCGCGACCGTCGAGGAACTCGCCGAAGCCCAGGCCTGGCTCGCCAATGACGAGCCCATGATCAACGATCTCCGTCCGCTCGCGCGTGGCCGTGTGCGCGAGCTCGTGGACATTCTGTCGGAACTCGAACAGGACGGCGACGAGGAAGGGCCAGCATCCCCCGGCTCCGTCTCTCTAGTCAGCTAGCCAATAGGCCCGACCAAACAATTCGCCCCGGAGAGAATGACCTCTCCGGGGCGATTTTATCTAGCGGTGCACGCCGATGATCAGTTCAGCTTGCGCTTCGACAACGGCGCCTCGAATTGGGCGATTTCCGCGGTCTGCGGCGCCTTGCCGTTGAAGGTCAGCACATTGCCTTCAGACGAGATCGCGACATTGTCGCCATCCCGGACATCGCCGGCCAGGATCATCTCCGCGAGCGGATCCTGAAGATAGCGCTGGACCACCCGCTTCAACGGGCGGGCGCCGTAGGCGGGATCCCAACCCTTGGCAGCGAGCCAGTCGCGCCCCGAAGCGTCGAGCGTCAGAACGATCTTGCGATCGGTCAGCAGCTTCTGCAGCCGCGCGAACTGGATCTCGACGATCCGGCCCATCTCGCTCCTCTGCAAGCGGTGGAACAGGATGATCTCGTCGACGCGGTTCAGGAATTCGGGGCGGAAATGTCCGCGCACCATCCCCATCACCTGCTCACGCACGGCAGAAGTGTCTTCGCCCTCGGGTTGATTCACCAGGAATTCCGAACCGAGGTTCGAGGTCATGATGATCAGCGTGTTGCGGAAATCGACGGTACGGCCCTGGCCATCGGTCAGCCGGCCGTCGTCGAGCACCTGCAACAGGACGTTGAAAACATCCGGATGCGCTTTCTCGATCTCGTCGAACAGCACGACCTGGTAAGGCCGGCGCCGCACCGCTTCGGTGAGCGCGCCGCCCTCGTCATAACCGACATAGCCCGGAGGCGCGCCGATCAGCCGCGAGACCGAATGCTTCTCCATGTATTCGGACATGTCGAGGCGGACCATCGCGGTCTCGTCGTTGAAGAGATATTCGGCGAGCGCCTTGGTCAGCTCGGTCTTGCCGACGCCGGTCGGCCCCAGGAACATGAACGAGCCGGTCGGCCGGTTCGGGTCCTGCAGGCCTGCGCGCGAACGGCGCACGGCGGTCGCGACCGCCCGCACGGCCTCAGCCTGGCCGACGACGCGCTGTCCGAGCTGCTCCTCCATCTTCAGGAGCTTCTCTTTCTCGCCCTCCAGCATCTTGTCGACGGGCACGCCGGTCCAGCGCGAGACCACCTGCGCGATGTGGTTGGCGGTGACCGCCTCCTCCATCATCTCGCCGGAGCCTTCACGCGCCTCGATGTCCGCAAGCTGTTTCTCGAGTTGCGGGATCCGGCCATAGGCCAGCTCGCCGGCCTTCTGGAATTCGCCGCGCCGCTGCGCATCGGCGAGATCGACGCGCAAGGCGTCGAGCTCGGATTTGAGCTTCTGGGCGTCGGAGAGCTTGCTCTTTTCCGAGCTCCAGCGCGCGGTGAGCGCCGCGGATTTCTCCTCGAGCTCGGCCAGCTCCTTCTGGAGTGCCTCGAGACGGGTCTTGGAGCCGAGATCGCTTTCCTTCTTGAGGGCCTCCTGCTCGATCTTGAGCCGTATGATCTCGCGGTCGAGCGAATCCAGCTCTTCCGGCTTGGAATCGACTTGCATCTTCAGCCGCGCAGCCGCCTCGTCCATGAGGTCGATCGCCTTGTCGGGCAGGAAGCGGTCGGTGATGTAGCGGTTGGACAGCGTCGTCGCTGCCACGAGCGCGGAATCGGTGATCCGCACGCCGTGGTGCTGTTCGTACTTGTCCTTCAGGCCGCGCAGGATCGAGATGGTGTCCTCGACCGAGGGCTCGCTGACGAAGATCGGCTGGAAACGCCGCGCCAGCGCCGCATCCTTCTCGACATGCTTGCGGTACTCGTCCAGCGTGGTCGCTCCGATGCAGTGCAGTTCGCCGCGCGCAAGCGCGGGCTTGAGCAGGTTGGAGGCGTCCATCGCGCCATCGCCCTTGCCGGCGCCAATCAGCGTGTGCATCTCGTCGATGAACAGGATGAAATTGCCGTCGCTCGCGGTGACTTCCTGGAGCACCGCCTTCAGCCGCTCCTCGAACTCACCGCGGTATTTTGCACCCGCAATCAGTGCGCCCAGGTCGAGCGACAGCAGCTTCTTGTCCTGGAGGCTCTCGGGCACGTCGCCATTGACGATGCGCAGCGCGAGGCCCTCGGCGATGGCAGTCTTGCCGACGCCGGGCTCGCCGATCAGGACGGGATTGTTCTTGGTCCGGCGCGAGAGCACCTGGATCGTGCGGCGGATCTCCTCGTCGCGGCCGATGACCGGGTCGAGCTTGCCGTCCCGCGCAGCCTGGGTCAGGTCGCGGGCATATTTCTTCAGTGCGTCATAGGCGTTCTCGGCCGTCGCGGAATCCGCGGTGCGGCCCTTGCGCAGCGCCTCGATCGCGGCGTTGAGATTTTGCGGGGTGACGCCGCCCTTGGCGAGGATCGTGCCGGCCTCGCTGGTCTTCTCCAGCGTGAGACCGAGCAGCAACCGCTCAACGGTGACGAAACTGTCGCCGGCCTTCTCGCCGGCCTTTTCGGCCGTGTCGAAGGTGCGGGCGAGCTCGGGCGCCAGATATATCTGGCCGGCACCGCCGCCAGAAACTTTCGGCACCTTGTTAAGGGCGTCCTCGGTCGCCTTCAGAATCGCACGGGAATTGCCGCCGGCGCGGTCAATCAGACCGGACGCCAGGCCCTCATTGTCGTCCAACAGCACTTTCAGCACGTGCAGGGTCGAAAACTGCTGGTGCCCCTCGCGCACCGCAAGTGACTGCGCGGACTGGACGAAGCCCCTGGAGCGTTCGGTATATTTGTCGATATTCATGTCTTTTCTTTCCCTCGGCCTGCCCTTGGGGCCCTCTAAGGCACCCCAAACGGCATCTTCATTGGGTTTCCGCTTGATACGTTGACGTTCCTCAACGCATCAAGCGGTCGTTATCAGCCGACGCTGGCGCCGGCCTGACCCAGATGTGGGAAGCGCGCCTTCGGATCGGAAGAGGCGCGTTCACAATTTCGTGCGCTGAACGGCCTGCTTGGCACGGGCCAGCCGAATCCCTTAATTAGCGGCATGACAGCCAGCCAGACCGCCGAAATCACCGACCTCTACCGCTACCCCATCAAGGGCCTGACGCCGGAACCCCTGGCGCGGGTCCCCGTACGGCGAGGCGAGACCCTCCCCGCCGACCGCCGCTACGCCATCGAGAACGGCCCGAGCGGATTCGATCCCGAGGCTCCGGAGTGGAAGCCGAAAATCCAGTTTCTGATGCTGGCCCGCAATGAGCGGCTGGCCTCCCTCGACAGCCGTTTCGAGGACGCGACCAACAGCCTCACCATTCGCAAGGACGGCCAGATCGTCGCCAGCGGCGATCTCGAGACCGCGGCGGGGCGCGCCGCGATCGAGGGCTACTTCAGGGAGAATTTTCAGCCGGAGCTGAAGGGCCCGCCAAAAGTCCTGTCCGGCCCGGGCCACAGCTTTTCCGACGTCGCCCGCAAGGTCGTGTCGATCATCAATCTCAACAGCGTCCGCGCCATCGAGACAATGCTCGGTGGCGTTGCCGTCAATCCCCTGCGCTTCCGCGCCAATCTCTACGTGAAGGGCTGGCCGGCCTGGTCCGAACTCGACCTGGTCGGCCAGACGCTCGCGATCGGACAGGCACGCCTGAAAGTGGTCAAGCGCATCAAGCGCTGCCCGGCCACCAATGTCGATCCGGACACTGCGCAGCGCGATCTCGAGATACCCCCGACGCTGTCGCGCCATCTCGGCCACATGGATTGCGGCATCTATGCCGAGGTCGTGGCGGACGGCGAGATCGGCGTGGGTGATGCAGTCGCGGTGGAAGAGCCGACGCTGGCGTGAGCGGGCGTCGGCTCGACACACGCCGTCATTGCTTCGCTTCGCTCGCGACGAGGCTGAGCTGCCGTAGGGTGGGCAAAGCGATAGCGTGCCCACCATTTCGGTTCTCGAACGTTGACGCACCGCTGGTGGGCACGACGCTTGCGCGCCTTTGCCCACCCTACGGTACCGTCACTCCCTCAATTCGGCATCACATACGCATAGATCCGGCCGCGCGAGATCGGCGCCTCGCGGACGCGGTTGCCGTTGTTGCCGGAGATCATGATCGGATTCCCCTGCGCATCGATGCCGGTGATGATGCCGACATGACCGCCGCGGCGGCCGCGCGACATCACCGCGATGGCGCCGACCTGCGGGCCGGAGACACGCGTGCCGTAACGCGCGAACGAGCTCGCCATGTCCGATCCCGTGCCCTGATGGCCGGTATGTTGGAGCACCATGTTCATGAAGCGCGCGCACCACAGGCTGCCGCGTCCCGTCGGATTGCCGCCGATATAACGGCGCGCCTCGGACACGAGGCCCGACCCACCACCGAAGCCGCCGCTGGCGGCCATGCCGTTGTTGGCCATGCCGCCGACATTGGCGTTCGGATTGTAGCTGGCCTGGGTGTCGGCAAAGCCGCTCGCCTGTAACTGCGCCGCGCTGCGCTCGAAGCGCGAGCTGCGGGCATGGTGCCGATAGTGACGGTAATGATGATGTCTGGCGTGATGCACGTAAGCGTGCCGCTCTGCGCTATGACGATGATGCGGCCGCGCTGAGGCCGGAGAAACGAACGCGGCAACCGCCGCGAAGAAGATCGCCAGCGCGACAAGACAACGCGACAGGCGAGACGCAAACAACTCGAACATTCTTCATCCTTCGTTGACACCCCACTTCCCAGTCGGCCCGTGCACGGCCGACATCGATAAGGCCGTTAAGCCGCCCGATGTGGCGAGAAAAAGACGCAGCAGCAGCGAATGGCTGCGATGATCTTGCGTCAGTGCTGGTGTGAAGCTGCCGCATTGCGGACAACAGCATTAACTGCGATCCTCGGAATGCGGCTTGAAGAGAGGGAAACGGTAAATGCCCCACGCCACGACCAGGGACGACGTCCGCATCTATTTCGAAGAGGCGGGTCAGGGAACGCCGATACTTTTTCTGCACGAGTTCGCGGCCGACTACACCAATTGGGAGCCGCAGATGCGCTATTTCTCGCACGGCCACCGCTGCATCACTTACTCGGCGCGCGGCTACACGCCATCTGACGTGCCTGATGGCGAGGTCTACACCTACAAGCATTTCTACACCGACGCGCTCGCGGTGCTCGATCATCTCAAGATCGAGCACGCGCATCTCGTCGGTCTCTCGATGGGCGCTTACTCTTCGCTTCAGATCGGATTGAACGCACCGCAGCGCGCACTGTCGATGACACTCGCCGGCGTCGGCTCGGGCTCGGAGATCGAGAACCTCGACAATTGGCGCAAGCAGTGCCGCGCCAATGCCGAGCAATTCGAGACGCTCGGATCAGCAGAAGTCGCAAAATTCACGCGCGAGGCGCCGAGCCGGATTCCCTTCCTGGTCAAGGACCCGCGCGGCGACGCCGATTTCTACGCCGCGCTGGCACGGCACGACGCCAAAGGCTCAGCCAACACGATGCGCGGGTTTCAGGGCGGCCGCCCCTCCATCTACACCATGACGGACGCGATCAGAGGCGTGGCCACGCCCGCACTGATCATCTGCGGCGACGAGGACGATCCATGTATCGGAGCGAGCCTGTTTCTGAAGAAGCATCTTCCAGCAGCGGGCCTCGCGATGTTTCCGAAGTCGGGCCACGTACTCAACCTCGAGGAGCCCGCGCTGTTCAACGAGACGGTCGAGCGGTTCGTCACGCTGGTGGAAGCCGGCCGCTGGCCGGTGCGCGATCCGCGGTCGCTAGCGGTGCATTGACTGTCATTCCGGGATGCCCCGATAGGCGCAGGCCCGGAATCCATTGCACGACAAACGCTGCGGCACGATGGATTCCGGGCTCGCGCCTCGCGCGCCCCGGAATGACGGAGGTCTACTACTTCCCCTGCCCGCGGCTCAGCAAAAACACGCCCTGCTCGCCGAACAGATTCCACACCCACCATGGCAGCCTCAGCCGCAGCGGGCGGCCGTAGAGGTCGAGCGCCTCGGCACGCTCCATCTTGACGTGGATTGCGTCGCAGAGCTCGACGAAGTCCTTGATGGTGCAGAAATGGATGTTGGCGGTGTCGTACCAGCTTGCCGGCAGATTCTCCGTGCGCGGCATATGGCCGCCGACCAGGAGCTGCAGCCGCATCCGCCAGAAGCCGAAATTCGGGAATGACACGATGGCACGGCGGCCGATGCGCAGGAGATTCTCCAGCACGACCTTCGGCTGACGCGTTGCCTGCAGTGTCTGCGACAGGATCACGTAGTCGAAAGCATCGTCCGGATAATTCACGAGATCGGTGTCGGCATCGCCCTGCACCACCGCGAGGCCCTTTGCCACGCAGCGGTTGACGCCCTCGCGTGACAGCTCGATGCCGCGGCCGTCGATGCCGCGGGTCTCCAAGAGCTGAAGCAGATCGCCCTCACCGCAACCGACGTCGAGCACTTTCGAGCCCGGCTTGACCATCTCGGCGACCAACAGATGATCGGCGCGAAATGGGCCGGACTGCTCCGCAGCGAAGCCATTGAGCGGCAGCACTTCCTGTACAGACATCGCTAGCCGTCCTTGTCAGTCATTCTTGCCCGTGAGCCCGCGCGCCTTGCCTGCCGATTGCAGGAAGGCGCGCGAGATGTCGAAGAACTCGGGCACGTCGAGCAGGAAAGCATCGTGGCCGCGATCGGTCTCGATCTCGGCGAACGACACCCGCGCGCTCGACGCGTTCAGCGCGTGCACCAGCGCGCGCGATTCCGAGGTCGGAAACAGCCAGTCGCTGGTAAAGGAGACCACGCAGAAACGCGTCTGGACTCCGGCGAACGCCTTTGCCAGCACGCCGCCGTGGTCGGCCGCGAGATCGAAGTAGTCCATTGCGCGGGTCAGATAAAGATAGCTGTTGGCGTCGAAGCGCTCGACGAAGGACGAGCCCTGGTAGCGCAGATAGGACTCGACCTGGAAGTCGGCGTCGAACGAGAAGGTCGGCAGCTCGCGGTCCTGCATGCGGCGGCCAAATTTGCGATGCAGCGCGGCGTCCGAGAGATAGGTGATATGCCCGGCCATCCGCGCCACCGCAAGGCCGCGATGCGGTTGCGTCCCTTGATCGACATAGCGACCGCCGTGCCAATCCGGATCGGCCATGACCG
Organism: Bradyrhizobium sp. WSM3983; assembly: GCF_000473045.1. GTDB lineage: Bacteria > Pseudomonadota > Alphaproteobacteria > Rhizobiales > Xanthobacteraceae > Bradyrhizobium. The sequence goes on from NZ_AXAY01000005.1 coordinate 175,674, forward strand.
CCTGCCGACCGAGTTCGTGGAAAGCGATATTCTGCGCCGAGTGGCGAGTGCTGCACGCGGTCGGGAGCGCGGAGAACACGCGTTCCGGATAAGCCGCGGTCCATTGCAACACCTGCATGCCGCCCATCGAGCCCCCGACAACACAGAGCAGCGTGTCGATGCCGAGGCGGTCGAGCAGCATGGCCTGCGCCCGCACCATGTCGGGGATGGTAATGACCGGGAAATCCAGCCCCCACACCTTGCCGGTCGCCGGATTGGTCGAGGCCGGGCCGGTCGAACCCATACAGCCGCCGATCACGTTCGAGCAGATGATGAAGTACTTGTCGGTATCGAGCGGGCGGCCGGGGCCAACCATGATTTCCCACCAACCCGGCTTGCCGGTCAGCGGATGCACATTGGCGACGTGCTGATCGAGCGTCAACGCATGGCAGATCAGAATGGCGTTGGAGCGATCGGCGTTGAGCTTGCCATAGGTCTTGTAGGCGATCTGGAACGGGGTGAGATCGATGCCGCAATCGAGCCGCAGCGGCTGGTCGGCGCCGAACTGCGCGACTTCTGAACTCGGATGATCGACCTCGTGCGACCGATCGTCGGCACTGATCGCGGGACTGGGGACAGACTTGACGCCAACCATCTCTGACCATCGACCTCGTTTGCGATCGGACTTCAGATCGCGACTGACATCAGGCCATAAAAAACCCGGCCTGAACGATAGGTTCGGCCGGGATCGAAAGCGTCCCCGGCCTGTTTAGCGAATTTTTTAACGTGGCTGCAAGCCGGCCGGCTCAAATGACCACGGAACAGACAAAAACCTACCGGCTTGGGCGGTTTTCGTCAAGTCGCGGTCCGGATTGACCAAAATAGCCTCTCGCCTGGCGCCCCAATGGGCCGTCATTTCTCTTTGCTTTCGCCGCCCTGACTGCCTAATCAGGACATTGACCGCAGCGGATCCGGCCTTACCAGTCTCCTTGCCCGATCCGCATTGGAATGCCTCTCAACAGCCTTGCCAGATATGTCCCAACGTCCGCCCGCGCCACCATCGCTCCAGGAATTGCGCAAGGAGATCGACGCGATCGACGAGGGCATGCACCGCCTGTTGATGCAGCGCGGCGACATCATCGACCGCCTGATCCAGGTGAAGCAGACCCAGGAGGTCGGCTCGGCGTTCCGCCCGGCGCGCGAGGCCTCGATGATGCGTGACATCGTGCAGCGCCATCGCGGCATCCTGCCGCTCGACACGGTCGAGAGCATCTGGCGCGTCATCATCTCCACCTTCACCTATGTCCAGGCGCCGTTCTCGGTGCATGCCGACATCTCGGTGAGCGAGCCGGCGATGCGCGATTCCGTGCGCTTCCATTTCGGCTTCACGGTGCCTTATGTCGCGCATTTCAGCGCGCAGGCCGCGGTCGAGGCGGTGGCGAAGTCCAAAGGCGATCTGGCGCTGGTCTCGGCGACCTCGAGCCGCACGCCATGGTGGCTGGAGCTGGAAGCAGACGGCGCGCCGAAGATCATCGCGCGGCTGCCCTTCGTCGAGCGCGCCGATCATCCGGCCGCGCTGCCCGTGTTCGCCGTCTCTCGCGTCGCCGACAGCGCCGTGGTGACGGAGGTCGAGACCTTCAGCGTGCGCGTGTCCGGGTGGAACGCCGAGGTCGCGCGGGCGCTGTCGCCGCTCACCGAGATCGTGGCGGTGCCCGATACCGCATTTGACGGCGCGGCGCTGCTGGTCTCGGTCACGAGCGCCACCAGCATCGACACGATCAAGGCTGCCCTGATCGACGCGGGGGCCTCGGTGCGCTCCACGGCCCTCGTCGGCAGCCACGCAACGCGCTATACGGTGCCCCCGACCGGGTCGAAATCGTAAGTCGCGAACCGCTAAAGCCTATCCGGAGTTGAAGATGTCCCGCCCCGTGCCGAATCCCGGCATTCTCGATATTGCGCCCTACACGCCCGGCAAGAGCCCGGTCGCCGAGCCGGGCCGCAAGGTGTTCAAGCTCTCGGCCAACGAGACGCCGTTCGGACCCTCGCCCAAGGCGATCGAGGCCTTCAAGCGCGTCGCGGATCATTTGGAGGACTATCCGGAGGGAACCTCGCGCGTGCTGCGCGAGGCGATCGGCCGTTCTTTCGGGCTCGATCCCAACCGAATCATCTGCGGCGCCGGCTCGGACGAGATCCTCAATCTGCTCGCCCACACCTATCTCAGCCATGGCGACGAGGCGATCTCGACCACGCATGGCTTCCTGGTCTACCCGATCGCGACCATGGCGGTCGGCGCCAAGAACGTGGTCGCGGCGGAGAAGAACCTGACCTGCGACGTCGACGCCATCCTCAAGGCGGTGACGCCGCGGACCAAGCTGGTCTGGCTCGCCAACCCCAACAATCCGACCGGCACCTATATCCCGTTCGACGAGGTCAAGCGCCTGCGCGCCGGCCTGCCCTCGCACGTGCTGCTGGTGCTGGACGCCGCCTATTGCGACTACGTCTCGCGCAACGACTACGAGATGGGGATCGAGCTCGTCGCCACCACCGAGAATACGGTGGTGACGCACACCTTCTCCAAGATCCACGGCCTCGCCGCGCTGCGCATCGGCTGGATGTTCGGTCCCGAGCACATCATCGACGCGGTCAACCGCATCCGCGGTCCCTTCAACGTGTCGACGCCGGCGATGTACGCCGCCGTCGCCGCGATCGAGGATACCGCGCACCAGGCGATGTCGAAGCAGTTCACCGAGACCTGGCGCAACTGGCTCACCGAGGAGATCACCAAGCTCGGGCTGAAGGTGACGCCGGGCGTCGCCAATTTCGTGCTGATCCATTTCCCGCAAGAAGGCAAGACCTCGTACGCGGCCGATGCCTACCTCACCAAGCGTGGCCTGGTGCTGCGCGCGCTGAAGAACTACGGGCTGCACCATGCGCTGCGCATGACCATCGGCACCGAGGAGGCCAACCGCCTCGTCGTCGAGGCCTTGCGCGACTTCATGGGCGGCAAATGAGCGTGGACCCGCACTTCCAGCGCGTCGCGCTGATCGGCTTCGGTCTGATCGGCGGCTCGATCGCGCGCGCCGCGAAGCTCCAGGGCTTGGCTTCCGAGATCGTCACCACCGCGCGTTCGGAGAAGACGCGCGCGCGGGTGATGGAGCTCGGCATCGTCGACCATGTCGTGGCGACCAATGCGGAAGCCGTGAAGGATGCCGATCTCGTCATCCTCTGCATTCCCGTCGGCGCCTGCGGGCCGGTGGCGCAGGAGATCGCGGCGCATCTCAAGCCCGGCGCTATTATCTCCGACGTCGGCTCGGTCAAGGGCGCGATCGTCAAGGACATGGCGCCGCATCTGCCGAAGAATGTCCATTTCGTGCCGGCGCACCCGGTCGCGGGCACCGAGCACTCGGGGCCGGATTCCGGCTTCGCCGAGCTCTTCATCAATCGCTGGTGCATTCTCACGCCGCCGGAAGGCACCGACGCCGCGGCCACCGCGCATCTGCGCGCGTTCTGGGCGGCGATGGGCGCCAAGGTCGAGGTGATGACGCCGGATCATCATGATCTCGTGCTCGCGATCACCAGCCATCTGCCGCATCTCATCGCCTACACCATCGTCGGCACCGCCGACGAATTGCAGCAGGTGACGGAATCGGAAGTCATCAAGTTCTCCGCCGGCGGCTTCCGCGACTTCACCCGCATCGCGGCCTCCGATCCGACGATGTGGCGCGACGTCTTCCTCGCCAACAAGGACGCCGTTCTGGAGATGCTCGGCACCTTCACCGAGGATCTCGCCAAGCTCACCCGCGCGATCCGCCGCGGCGACGGCGAGGCGCTGTTCGATCACTTCACCCGCACTCGCGCCATCCGCCGCGGTATCGTCGAGATCGGCCAGGATTCGGCGGCTGCAGATTTCGGCCGTCAGCATGGGCAGCTGAAGCAGCCGTAGCTCCACGTGTCATTCCGGCTTCGATGCTACGCATCGCGCCGGAATGACGAGGCTCACGAGGTACGTCTTCAATACAGCGGCGGAATCTGGCCGACCTTGACCGGGCCGAGCAGCACGTCACCGTCGACGAACTTCAGCGGGAAGCTGCGGGCCTTCTTGCCCTCGAGCGTGCTCTCGGTGCCGATCGAGTTGATGCCGGCGGCAACGCCGGCGTTGGCGTTCTGCTTGATGACCTTGCCGAGGCCGGGGACGGCACGGTCGAGCGCACCAAAGAGACTGTTGAGGTCCTTTGACTTCACGCCGGGCGCGACGCGATCGAGCGTTGCCTGCGGCACGCCCTCTTCCAGCATCTTCTCGATGCCGAGCGCCGGGATGACGCGTTCGAGACCGGCCACGGTCATCTGCAATTCGCCATCCAGTCGGCCATTGGCCGAGAGGCCCAGCGTGCCGGCCGCGACCGCGATCATCTCGCCCTGCTGGATCCGCGACTGCACGATCTCGATGTGACCGCCGGCGGCCTGGATCTCGCGGAAGCGCTGCGGCCAGGGTTTTGGGGTGAGATCGGAGAGCCCCGTGATCTTCGCACGCGTGTCGGCTTCGAACGGCTCGGCGAGCAGCGGGTGCACGCCCTGGATGCTGCCCTGCGCGATCTGGAGCACGGTCTCGATGACAGGATGATCGGCCGGCGATCCGTCCGCGATGCGCCCGTGCAGTTCAATCTGCTTGGCGCGCGCGAGCGGCACCTGTACCGAGCCGTCGACCCGGTTGACGCTGGGATCGTCGAACACGATGGAGGCGCGTTCCGGGATAGCGGGCAGGCCGACCACGCTGCTGCGGCCCTTGCTCCAGTTCACCACGAAGGTGTTTTGCGTGACGCCATCGACGAGTGTTGCAGGCGCCGAGAATTCAGCAATGACGTGCTTGGGGTCATAGACCTGAGCCAGAACCAGAATGTTGTCGAGCTTGGCCGTGAACGGCGTCTTGCTCGCATTCTGCGAGACCAGGGCGACGCTGGCGCCGGAGCACTGGACCTCGAAGCGGAACGGGAAGCCCGCGATCGAACGCTTGGCGCAGTCGTAGATGCGGCCGGACCTGGCCTCCTGCGCGCGCCAGGCATCGGCGGCGACCTCGGCCTGCGAGGCCGCATAGAACCAGAAGCCGCTCCAGGCGGCCGCAAGGATCAGGAGGAGGACGGGAGCAATGAAGAGCCCCCAACGGGAGCGCCGGCCTGCGGCAACGGTCATATCGGACATGCGGCGACCCTTTGACCCCAGATTTTGTCAAATGTAAGCGAGGCTGGCCTCCGACGAAAGGCGGAGAAATCGCTTCGTTTGGAGGCCCAGTTCTGGTAGCCGTGCCCGAAATGTCGGAAATCATCCTCCCCTCCGTCACATCAGCCAAGGGCGACCTCTGGGTGTTCGGCTACGGCTCGCTGATGTGGCGGCCGGGCTTCGAATTCGAGGAGCGCGTCCCGGCGCGGCTGGTCGGCGAGCACCGTGCGCTCTGCGTCTATTCCTTCGTGCATCGCGGCACGCCTGAACAGCCGGGCCTGGTGCTGGGGCTCGATCGCGGCGGCGCCTGCCGCGGTATCGCTTTCCGCGTCGCTGAAAAGAACCGCACCGACGTCGTCGCCTATCTGCGCGCGCGCGAGCAGGTGACGTCGGTCTATCGCGAGGTGATGCGCTCGGTGTGGCTGGAGAACGAAGCGCGTGAGCGCGTCTCGGCGCTCGCCTATGTCGTCGACCGCGGCCATGTGCAATATGCCGGCCGCCTGTCGCTCGCCGACCAGCACCGCCATGTGCTGCAAGGTCACGGCCAGTCCGGCGCCAACCGGGACTATGTGACGGCAACCGTGAAGGCGATCGAGGCCGAAGGCTTTCGCGACACGCAATTGCATCAGCTCGCGACCATGCTGCACGCCGACGCGCATTCGCTGCACGCACCGGCTCCCGACGAAAACAGGGACAGCCGCTAGCTCTCCGACGGAGCATAGCTCGGCGCGCTGCCGATCAACTGCTCCTGCTCCTTGCGGCCCGCTTCGACGATGCGAGCAGTCGAATCCTCGATCGCAGTCTGTACGCGCGTGAGAAATTCATCCTTGGGCAGGCCCGGCGGCAACGGATCGAGGAATTCCACGACCAGCGTGCCGGGATAGCGCATGAAAGTTCGGCGCGGCCAGAACAGGCCGGAATTGAGTGCGATCGGCAGGCACTGCACGCCGCAGGACGAGTAGATCTGTGCAAAGCCGGTCTTGTAGTCCGGCCGAGCCCCCGGCGCACGGCGCGTACCTTCCGGAAAGATGACGAGCTGGCCACCACCACGCACCGCCTCGCGCGCGCGGCGCGTCATGTCCAGCAGCGCCTTCACACCGGCCTTGCGGTCGATCGCGATCATTCCGGTCTTGACCAGGAACTGACCGAACACCGGAATCTGCATCAACTGACGCTTGAGGATGAAAATCGGGCGATTGAAGAAGCCCGGCAGCACGAAGGTCTCCCAGAACGACTGGTGTTTTGCGACGATCACCAGCGGTCCCTGCGGGATCTTCTCGACACCACGGAATTCCACCTTGATGTTGCAGACCACGCGCATCAGGAAAACCGTCGCCTTTGCCCACCATTTCGCGATCGTCAGCATGGCGCGCGGCGGCAAGGCGAAGGTCGGCAGCGCCACGATCGCCAGGCAGACCAGCACCGCGTAGAACAGCACGTTGAACAGCAGCGAGCGCAGGAAAATCAGGAACATCGAAAATCCGATCAATTGGCCTGCGCAGTGGCAGGCCGCTTGGACTGCAGGCCAGCAGGCTGCTCCGACACTTCGGGGGAAAGGTCAATCCCGAAATCTTCCAGGCGCACCCTGAGCTCGGCGGCGACGTACTTGACATATTCGGACAACAACAGCCGCAGCGTCGAGGCCGAGGTCCACCACGGCTCCTCGCGCCATTTGTCGCCGACCACGACGAACGGGATCAGCGCGGTCTCCGGCATCGCATGCGAGAATTCCACCAGCGCGCGCGGCATGTGGTAGTTCGAGGTGACCACGATCAGCGATTTGAAGCCGCGCCCCTCGGCCCAGCGCCGCGCCTCCGCCGCGTTGCCGCGGGTCGTGAGCGCGGTGCGGTCGAGATCGACGCAGCAGGTCATGAAGGACTGGTTCTCCGGAAGCGTCCGGGAGATGTCGCTCGCCCTCGAGGTCGGGTGCACGCCCGAGATCAAGAGCCGCTTGCCGTAGCCCGCTGCCAGCAGCTCCATCGCATCCGACACCCGCGAAGAGCCGCCGGTCAGGACCACGATGCCGTCAGCCTTGCGGTCCGGCGCGATCTCGGCGCCGCGCAATTGCGACAGGAACGCGACGAAGCCCGCTGCCGCACCGACAAAGACGAACGCAATCGTCGAGACGACGGTCGCGCGGAGCCAACCGCGCGGCAGTTTCGGCGATCGATCGTCGGTCGGCGAGGTCATGTGATGTCGGTGATCCCTTCCCCGGATTATTTTAGGACGTTTTGAGGCGAAGTGGAGTCCGGTTTAGCGGGCTCAATCGACGTCGTTCAATGTCGCGAACAGGGTCTGGCGCGAGGCGACCGCGGTGATCGCGCCGATCAGGACGGCCTGCACCGCGAGCACGGCATAGCCGGACGGCCGCAGCGAAAAGGTGCCGAGCAGGGCCGCGAACTGGTCGCCGACCGGGGTGCCGGAGAACCAGCCGGCGATCGACTCGGAGAAGCCGAACAGCAGCATGGCGACGCCGCCGCCGATGACGCCGCCTTCGAGGCCGAGCCTGAGGAAATGCCGCAGGAAGTGATTGGCGATGTAGCGGTCGCCGGCGCCGACGAAATGCAGCACTTCGACGATCGGGCGGTTGGCCGCCATCGCGCCGCGGGTCGCGAACGAGACCGAGATGATGGTTGCGATGATGACGAGTGCGAGGATGCCGATGCCGGCAAGCACGGTGGCGTTGGTCATCGAGCGCATCCGCTCGATCCAGGCGCGATGATCGTCGACGCTGGCGCTCGGCGCCACTTGCGTGACACGGGCGCGCAAGGCGCCGAGATCGAGCGCCGTGCCCGGCTGCACGCGCGCGATGATCATGCGCGGCACCGGCAGATCGTCCATCGACAGCCCGGTGCCGAGCCAGGGCTCGAGCAGCTTGCCGCTCTCCTCCTTGGTAAACGGCTTAACCTCGACGATGCCGGCCTGCGCGCGCATCGCCTCGGTGACCGCAGAAGTGTCGCGCTCGATGTCGCGTCCGGATTGCGGGCGGACCTGGATGGTGATCTCGCTCGCGACATCCGACTGCCATTCCGCGGCCGAAGCGCTCACCAGCAGCACCGTGCCCGTCGTCATCGAGGCGAGGAAGGTCATGATGGCGACGACGGCGACCAGCGCGCGGCCGTGGATCGAGGCGCGCGGCACGATCGGCGACATGTTGCGCGCCCTGGCCGGAAGCTGCGGACGCTCCTGCCCGAGGTCGACCAATACGCCGCGCTCGTCGGTCCTATTCATAGACGTGCAGTCGTCCCTGATGCAGCACGAAGCGGCGCGCTTCGTACTGATCCATCAAGGCGATGTCGTGGGTTGCGATGATGACGGCCGTGCCCGACTTGTTGAGCTCGATGAAGAGCCGCAGCAATCGTCGCCCGAGCGTCGGATCGACGCTGCCGGTCGGCTCGTCCGCGAGCAGCAGTTGCGGCCGCGAGATCACCGCGCGCGCGATCGCCGCGCGCTGTTTCTCGCCGCCCGACAGGATCGGCGGCAGCGCATCCATGCGCTCGCCGAGCCCGACCCAGCGCAGCAGGTCGATGACCTCCTTGCGATAGCTCGATTCGCTGCGGCCCATGACGCGGAACGGCAGCGCCACGTTCTCGTAAGTCGTCATGTGGTCGAGCAGACGGAAATCCTGGAGCACAATACCGATGCGCTTGCGCAAATCGGCGATCTCGTCCTTGCCGAGCTGGGAGATGTCGTGGCCGAACAGATTGACGAGGCCGCGCGTCGGCCGATGCGACAGGAACAACAGGCGCAGCAGCGACGTCTTGCCGGCGCCGGACGGGCCGGTGAGGAACTGGAAGGAGTGCGCCGGGATCTGGAAACTGAGGTCGCGCAGGATCTCCGGTCCCAGACCGTAACGTAATCCGACATTTTCGAACCGAACCAAGCTCAGCTCCGTTCGAGAGGTGACGCGGCGCACGCGGCCAGCGCGGTTTCGCCGCATGCGATCAAGGGGTTGTGCGACCGTTATGGTTTCCGGTTCGTTAACGGTCGCCCTGTAGCATCGCAGGCAGCATCCTTAGAAGTATCCTTCTTAGGAGTACCACTGGCGCCCGGTTCCGCGCGACAAGGTTATCGTCGAGGCCGTCCATGCATATCGTCTGCCCCCATTGTACGACATCCTACGCGATCAAGCTTGCAAGCCTTGGGGCCAATGGGCGGACGGTCCGCTGCTCCCGCTGCAAGGAGACCTGGATGGCGCATCCCGAAGACGCCATCGAGGAGGCGGCCATGCCGGCCATGGCCGCAGCCAGCCAAGCCGACGACCAGTCCGACCTCGCCGAGCAGTGGAACTCCTACGCCAAGGACGATAGCGCCGCCGAGACCCCTGTGGTCGAAAGCCCCTCGATTGCCAGCGACTGGCCGACCGAGGACTCCGCCGAGCCCGAGGATGAATGGTCAGCGGCAGCTCGGGCCGCCGAAGAGGAAGTCGTCGGCGCGCAGCACCAATCCTGGTTCAGCGGCCTGTTCAGCCGCCGCGGGGCAAAGGTGAGCCGCCCTGCCCCTGTCGTGGTTCGGCGGAAATCCTATTACGGCCTGCCGACCGCCTGCGCGGCCATGGGCGCGCTGGTGCTGGCACTGGTGATCTGGCGCGGCGACATGGTCCGCCTGCTGCCGCAGACGGCGGCCTTCTACAAAATGGTCGGCCTCGAAGTGAACCTGCGCGGGCTCGCCTTCAAGGACGTCAAGCTCTCGAGCGAAACCGTCGACGGTAAGCAGGTGCTGGTGATCGAAGGCGTGATCGTCGGCCAGGGCAAGAAGCCGCTCGACATCCCGCGCTTGCGCTTTGCCGTGCGCGACGCGCAGGGCGCGGAGATCTACGCCTGGAATTCGGTGCTGGAGCAGACCGTGCTGCAACCCGGCGAGCGCGCTTTCTTCCGCTCGCGCCTGGCCTCGCCGCCGCCGGAAGGCCGCAATATCGATGTTCGCTTCTTCAACCGGCGCGACATTGCCGGCGGCAGCGTGTAATCAGGCTTGCAGAGTCCGCACGGGAGGTTGGTCCCAAGGTTCGTCTCATGCCCAAAGTTTTGATCGCCGATGACGAGGATTCGATGCGCCAGTTGGTGGCGCGTGCCATCGCCATGGACGGCCACGAGACCGTCACCGCACAGGACGGCGCCGAGGCGCTGGAAATCCTGACCCGCGAGGACGGCGCGTTCGATCTGTTGCTTACCGACATCCAGATGCCGGTCATGGACGGCATCGCGCTCGCCCTCTCCGCCGCGCGCGATTTTCCCCAATTGACCATCTTGCTGATGACGGGTTTTGCCGACCAGCGCGAGCGCGCGTCGAATTTGAATGCGCTCGTTCATGACGTCGTGACCAAGCCGTTCTCGGTCGCGGATATCCGCACAGCGGTCGCGGATGCACTTGCGGCGAAGAAGGGGTAGCGGGCGGGCGAACTCTTGTAGCTCGTATATTGCTTCGCTTATGCGGGCACTGCCGTTTTGATGCGATGATCGTTCGACACACTCAGTGTCGTCCCGGCGAAGGCCGGGACCCATACCCCCAGGGAGAAGTTTGACATGAGATGGTCATTGGCAACGTTCGCCAAACACCTTTTCGTGGTTATGGGTCCCGGCCTTCGCCGGGACGACATCGGGGAGACAGCCGCCCCTCAAAAATCCTTCAGCAGCCGCTCGATATAATCGAGCTCGATCTGCGGGCGCGAGGGGTCGCCGAGGCGGCGGCGGAGTTCTTCGAGGATGCGGCGGACGCGTTGCACGTCGATCTCGCCGGGAATCTTAACCGTGTAATCGTCGCCGAATTCGCGGCCGTGCAGCGGACGGCCGAGCGGGTCGGTCTGGGTGCCGCCGCTTTGCTGGCGCCCGGCGCGATTGCCGGGACCATCGCCCTGGCCGTCGCCGTCGCCCTGCTGCATCGCCTCGGCCATCTTCTGCGCACCCTTGCGCATCGCATCCAGCGCCTTGCCCTGGGAGTCCACGGCACCGTCGGCATTGCCGTCACCGAGTTTTGAGCCCGCATCGCCCATGGCGCTGTCGGCGGAATCGAGCCCGCCGTCATCATCGCCCTGGTCGGCGTCCTGATCGCCGTCCTGCCCGGGCTGCCCCTGGTCGCCTTGCTGTCCCTGCTGACCTTTCTGGCCCTTCTGCGAGAGGCCGCGCTTGGCCATTTCGTCCTGGAGCTTCTTCAAGCGGTCGCGCAGCCCCTGCTGGTCCTGCTGCAGGTCCGACATCGACTGGTCGCCCGGCTGCTGCTTGCCGCGCATGCGGTCGCGCCGGGAGTCCTGGCCCTGCTTGTAGGTCCTGTCGCGCAATTGCTGCTGCTTGCGGATCATGTCGCCGAGCTCGTTGAGCGCCTGCTCCATGTCACTCTCGCCGGACTGTCCCGGCTGCGCCATCTGAAGGCCCTCCAGCATCTGCTGGAGCTGATCGAGCAGCTGCTTGGCCGCGTCCTTGTCGCCGGAGCGCGACAGGCGCTCCATGCGGTCGATCATGTTCTGAAGGTCCTGCTGGCGCAGGACCTTGGTGTTGGGATCAAGCGGACGCGCGAGCTGCTGGGCGTCCTTGTTGTTGCGGAACTGCTCGGCGAGCTGGCGCATGAAATTGTCGAGCGCCGCCCGCAAATCCTGCGTCAGCTTCTTGATCTCCTCGTCGCTGGCGCCGCGTTCCAGCGCCTGCTTCAGCGCATCCTGCGCCGCGCGCAGCGCCTTCTCGACGTCGGAGATGTTGCCGTCCTCGATCGTCACCGCGAGCGCCCAGAGGCTCGCCACGACCTCGCGCAATGAATCATCCGTGCGCGCTGCCTCGAGCTGGCGCGCGACACTGTAGAGGCCGAGATATTGCCCGGCCTCCTGCGTGAACAGCTCAGGCGCGATCATCAGCGCGTCGAGCGCGGCGTAGACGTCGGAATTCCTGTTGGCATCGAGCGCCAGGATACGGCGCTGCTCGATCAGCGCGCGCGCCAGCGGCTTGGTGAACAGACGCTCGGGCAAGCGCATGTTGAACGGTTCGCTCGTCGCCTCGTTACCGGCCTCGTCCTTGGCGGTGAGCGTCAGCGTGACATCGGCGCCGGCATAGGGATCCTCGCTGAGATCCTTCACCGTCTGACCGACGCCGTTACGGGTGCGCGCGTTCGGCAGCACCAGCGGAAATTGCGGCGGCTGGAACAGCGGCCGCGCCGCGGTCTTGCTGTCACCGTCCTTGCCGGCATCGGCGGAACGCGGAGCGACCCGCGCTTCGGCGCCGGTGACGCCGTAATCGTCCTCGATCTTGTAGACGAGTTGGAGCGCGCCGCGCGCCTGGCGCTCCGGATCCTTGGCGAGCGCGATCGTCGGCGGACGGTCCGGCGTCGCCGCGAAGGCCCATTGCGGCTGGCCCGAGGGCGCGCGGACATGCGCGGTGCCGTCGGCGGTGATGGTGAAATGCCTCTCGTTGGTGCCCTTGGGCGTGGCTTCGGTGGGCGCGACTTCCTTGAGGCCGCCGGACACCACGACGTCCAGGCTGCCGCCGGAGGAGCGCACGATCAGGGTCGAACCGGCGGGCACGCCGAGCGGGCCGGAGGCTGGAAGCACCGCGGCCTCCTTGTTGGCGGCCGACAGGATCACCGGTGGCTTGCCGGTATAGAGCGGCGGCGTGACCCAGGCGTCGACGCGGATATTGGTCGGCGTCAGCACGCCGTTCCAGTCGAAGGCCGCGCCCAGCCGCAATCCGCGCTCGTCGCCAGCGGCGAAGAAGGTCGCGACCAGCATCACCATGACCAGCGCGCGCAGCGCCCAGGGGTCGTGGATGGCGAGGCGCGGGTGCGGCAAACCGGCGCGGATGCGCTTGAGCGAGGCCAGCGTGCGCTCGCGTTGGGCCTGCCAGAGCGCCTGCGCAACCGGATCCTGCGAGGTCAGCGTGTCCGTGAGCGTGGTCGCAGGGCGGTGACGGATGCCCGAACCGCGGTCGAGCCGGGCGAGCGCCTCCTCGCGGCTCGGCCAGCGAAACCGAATCAGCGGGAACAGGACAGCAGCCGCGAGGCCTGCGAAAATGACGAGGCCGATGGCACGGGCGACAGAGGGAAGAGCCAGCCAGAGACCGGCCCAGGACACCACCAGAAACAGGCCGACAACGGTGAGGACACGCGCCAAACCGGGCCAGGCACGCTCCCACGCGATGGCATAAGTGGCCCGCTCGAGGGCCTGCGCCAGCTTTAACCGCGACAGAGCGTCGCCGTCGCGGATCGGATCTGACGGGTCGGGGGTGACGCCTTTCAATCAACTCTCCAAGTTACCCGGCAGAGTGAAGCGTACCACAACGGCAGCACTGAGGCATCCGTTCCTGTACGGGAGACACTCCTTTTCCCGCATAACACGAGGACGTGACTGGCCCGGCGCAACCCCGTAATTTCCGCGGCGCCATCCCAAGGGATGCAAGGGAAGTAGAGGAAACGTCATGGACAAGAAGATGCACGACAAGGGTTTGGACATCCGCAAAGCGGTGCTGGGCGAGGCCTATGTCAACAACGCGCTGAAGAACGTCGACGACTTCAACCGTCCGTTCCAGGAGATGCTCAACGAATATTGCTGGGGGACGGTGTGGGGCCGCGAGGAGCTGCCGCGCAAGACCCGCAGCATGCTCAACATCGCGATGATCGCGATCCTCAACCGCCAGCACGAGTTCCGCGCGCATCTGAAGGGCGCGCTGACCAACGGCGTCACCCGCGACGAGATCCGCGAGATCCTGATGCAGGTCGCGATCTATGGCGGCATGCCCGCCGCCGTCGACAGTTTTCGCATCGCGCGCGAGGTGTTCGCGGAGATCGACGGGAAGGCGTGAAGGGCAAGACCCCTCCACGTCGTCCCGGCCTAGTGCGCAATTGCGCACGGGGGGCCGGGACCCATAACCACAGGGAGCTGTTTGGCGAAGACTATACATGGTCTGACTTTCGCCGGTATCTGCACCACCCGCCCCACAGGGATCACGCGGTATGGGTCCCGGCCTTCGCCGGGACGACAGCGGAGGATGTGGCGCGCGGCTCGTCCAACAACGAATAGCTAACAAGGAAACACCATGGACATCGGATTCATCGGCCTCGGAAATATGGGTTTCCCGATGGCGCGGCGGCTGGTCGAGGCCGGCCACAAGCTCGTCGTGTTCGACACCCGCAAGGAGGTCGTCGACAAGCTGGTCGCGCGCGGCGCGATCGCCGCGACGTCGCCAAAGGACGTTGCCGACAAGGTCGAGACAGTGATGGCGAGCCTGCCGTCGCTGCAGGCCTCGCTCGAGGTCGCCACGGGCGCGAACGGCGTGATCGAGGGGAGCCGCGCAAAACGCTTCATCGATCTCTCGACCGTCGGCTCGCAGATGGCGTCGAAGATTCACGGCCTTCTGGCCAAGCGCAACATCGTGCAGATCGATTGCCCCGTGTCCGGCGGCGTCGGTGGCGCCGAGAAGGGCACGCTGGCGGTGATGGTTTCAGGACCGAAGGCGGAGTTCGAACTGCTCAAGCCCGCGCTGGACGTGATCGGAAAGGTGTTCTTCATCGGCGAGAAGCCCGGCGCGGCGCAGACCATGAAGCTCGCCAACAATTTCCTCTCGGCGACCGCGATCGTGGCGACGTCGGAAGCGGTGGTGATGGGCGTCAAGGCCGGGCTCGATCCCGCCGTGATGATCGACGTCATCAATTCAGGCTCGGGCATGAACACCGCGAGCCGCGACAAGTTTCCGCGCTCGGTGCTGCCGCGAACCTTCGACTTCGGCTTCGCCACGGGACTGATGGTGAAGGACGTGCGGCTGGCGCTGGAGGAGATGAAGCAGCTCGGCCTGTCGATGGAGGTCGCGGATGCCGTCGGACGTCTCTGGGAGACGGTGATCAGCGCGGAAGGCGCCGAGTCCGATTTCACCGCAGCGATCAAGCCGATCGAGAGGAAGGCCGGCGTCGTGGTCGGTGGCAAGACCGGCGGATTGGCGGGGAAATAGCTGCTGCCCGGTTGCGCAGCCCGGATGGAGCGCAGCGTAATCCGGGATTGTTGCGTGATGCCGCGATTCCCGGATTGCGCTGCGCTCCATCGGGGCTACTCACTCACAACCAAGACGCGAGCTTGCGATTTTCTCGCGACGCACCGTTCATCCTTGAGTTGTAGTCTTTGTGCGTTATCCTGTCCGCTCTACGACTGCAAAAAAATCAGGGAGGACGCAATGAAGCGTCATCGACACTTACTTGTCGGTGCGACCACGGCCCTGTTTGCCTGTGTCGCACTCGGCACCTCGCCCGCAATGGCGACGGCGTGCACCAATCTTCGATCCTTGCAACTGCAGCACACGGTGATCAATTCGGCGGACGACAACACGACCGGCACCTTCATGGTCCCCGGCTCGAGCCCGCCGACCACGATCACCGGCCTTCCCGCGTTCTGTCGCGTCACCGCAACCCTGATCCCCAGCTCGGACTCCAGCATCAAGATCGAGGTCTGGCTGCCTGAGACCACGTGGAACGGCAGGTTCCTCGGCACCGGCGGCGGCGGCTTCCAGGGCACGATCACCTACAACGAGCTCGCCCTTGGCATCCAGGGCGGCTTTGCCGCGACCAACAGCGATCTCGGCACGGGATCGTCGGGATGCAATCCGCTGTTCTGCGGTTCGGCCGGCAACATGGGCAATCCCCTCGCCATCGACTTCGGCGATCCCACGGCACCGTCAACGGGCCTGTTCGGGCATCCCGAGCGGATCAAGGATTTCGGCTACCGCGCGATCCATCTGATGACCGAGCGGGGCAAGGAGATCGTCAGCGCGTTCTACGGCCATCGATCGCAACGGGCCTATTTCGCCGGCTGCTCCACCGGCGGCCAGAACGCGCTGATGGAGGCGCAGCGCTTCCCCAACGATTATGACGGCATCCTTGCCGGTGCGGCCGCATTCAACCGTACCCACCTGCACATGGCGGGGCTCTATGGCTGGCAGAACACGCATGCGAGCCCCGGCCGGTTCATCCAGGCCGGTCAGATGACGCTGATCAACCAGGCCGTGCTCAAGCAATGCGTCGGGCAGGATGGCGGCGCCAAGACCGACCAGTTCCTGACCGATCCGCGCGACTGTCATTTCGATCCGAAGGTTCTGCTCTGCACCGGCGGCAACGCGCCACCGGCATGCCTGACCTCCGATCAGGTCACGACCATGCAGCGTTACTACGCCGGCACGATCGACCCGGTGAACGGACAGGTCGTCAATCCGGGCTCCCAGCGCGGCAACGAGACCGACGACATCCTTGCGCTGGGCCTCGCGTTCCAGGAGCGACTGCCCGAGCCGGCCTTCGACGGCCTGTTTTATTGGGTGTTCGGCCCGAGCTTCGGCTATCCGGCAAGCGCGACCAACTTTGCCAATTTCGATTTCCACCACGACATCGCCAAGGTGGATGACCAACTCGCGGCGGTGCTCAACGCGACCAGCTCCGATCTCGGCGACTTCCGCGCGCATGGCGGGAAGCTGCTGATGTACCACGGCTGGGCCGACCCGCTGATCCCGTCACAGAGCAGCATCAACTACTTCCTGGCCCTGGTGGGGAATGAAGGCCAGGGGCCCCAACCGGTCGGCTTCTTCGACCATGGCAACGGACCTGGCAACCCGGCACTGCGGCGGACCCAGAGCTACGCGCGTCTGTTCATGGTGCCCGGGCTGTACCACTGCTCCGGTGGACCCGGTCCCAACACGTTCGATGCACTCACACCGCTGGTCAAATGGGTCGAGGCGGGTGTCGCGCCGGACACGATCCTCGCCACGAAGTTCGTGGCTGATACGCCGCCTGCGGTTCAGATGACCCGGCCGCTCTGCGTCTTCCCCAAGGTCGCGAAGTACAATGGCAGCGGCGACGCCAACAACGCAGCGAGCTTCACCTGCGTCGCCGACGAGAACGATTTCAACCAGAAGCCGGCTCCGAAATACGGGCCGTGACAAATACGCCGCGCCGGCGAGTCCATCTCGCCGGCGTCCTCACAGCCACGGCGCCGGCGTATCCATCGCGATGAGCTGCTCGACCTCGATGCGCGGACGCACCACGGCGTATTGATCGCCGTTCACCAGCACCTCCGGCACCAGCGGCCGCGTGTTGTAGGTGCCGGCCTGCACCGCGCCATAGGCGCCTGCGGTCATGATGGCGATGAGATCGCCCGGCTTCGGCGTCGGCAGCGTACGATCGAGGGCAAGATAGTCGCCGGTCTCGCAGACCGGACCGACGACGTCGGTCATGATGGTTGCCGCGCCCTTCGCCGGCTGCGCCACCGGCAGGATGTCGTGATGAGCCTCATACAGCGTCGGACGGATGAGGTCGTTCATCGCGGCGTCGATGATGACGAAGTTCTTGCCGTCGCCGCGCTTCACATAGATCACCTTGGCGACAAGGATGCCGGCGTTACCTACGATCATGCGGCCCGGCTCGAACATCAGCGTGCAGCCGAGATTGTGGCTGACGCGCTTGACCATCGCGGCATAGGCATCCGGCGCCGGCGGCGGCTCGCGGTCCATGTAATAGGGAATGCCAAGCCCGCCGCCGAAATCGACGTGGCTGATGTTGTGGCCGTCGGAACGCAGCGTCTGCACGAATTCGGACAGGATGCGGAACGCGGTCTCCATCTTGGAGAGATCGGTGATCTGGCTGCCGATATGCACGTCGGTGCCGGTGACCTCGATGCCCGGCAGCTTCGCGGCACGCGCATAGACCTCGCGGGCGTGGGCGATCGGGATGCCGAACTTGTTCTCGGACCTGCCGGTCGAAATCTTGGCGTGCGTGCCGGCATCGACGTCCGGATTGACGCGGATGGAGATCCGCGCGGTCTTGCCCGTCTCGGTCGCAAGGCGCGACAGCAGTTCGAGCTCGGGCTCGGATTCCACATTGAGACAGAGAATGTCGGCGGCGAGCGCGGCGCGCAGCTCGGTCTCGGTCTTGCCGACACCGGAGAACAGGATCTTGCTAGCGGGAATGCCGGCGGCCAGCGCGCGCTTAAGCTCGCCGCCGGAGACGACGTCAGCGCCGGCACCAAGCTTCGCCAGCGTGCGCAGCACCGACTGGTTGGAGTTCGCCTTCATGGCGTAGCAGACCAGCACCTTCTCGCCGGCAAAGGCATCGGCGAAGACGCGGTAATGCCGCTCCAGCGTCGCGGTCGAATAGCAATAGAATGGCGTGCCGATTGTTGCGGCCAGCTCGGACAGGTTCACCGCCTCGGCGTGCAGCACGCCGTTGCGATAGTCGAAATGGTTCATGGCGTTGGCTCAGTTGCCCCAGCCTATCGGCTGGGATTTTCGTCCAGAAGCGGGTCGAGAATGAACGGTTTCTTCTTGCCCTTGGTCGCCGCCGGTGGGGCATCCGCGCCATAGGTCGGATTGAACACGCTCGGCGTTTTCTGGGCTTCGGTCTCGGTGTCGGTCGGCGCGGCGATGTTGGCCGTGGACGCGTTGGAGGCGGTCGGCGGCAAGTCGAGCGGGCCCTTGCGGCCGCAGCCAGCGAGCGCAAGCGCGCTCAGGCTCAAGACAATGATGGCCCACCCCGAGCCGGCCGGGCGAAACTTTGACGTCACGACGAAATCCCCACTACGCGGGGCGCACCATACAGAGATTGGCGCGCTCTGGCGAGAGCCGGATGACCATGAAACATAAGCGAAATTTTGCCTTCAGCCCAATTTTCGCTCTTTTTCCAGCCGCTTCGCCCAGGCCTTGGCCTGCGACGTCACGTTCTTGGGCGCGGTCCCGCCGAAGCTGGTGCGGCTCTTCACCGACGATTCGACCGAGAGCACGCCAAGCACGTCCTTGGTGATCTTCGGCTCGATCGCCTGCATCTCCTTCAGCGGCAGCTCGTGCAGCGCCACGCCACCCTCGGCGGCCTTGGCGACGATACGGCCGGTGACGTGATGGGCCTCGCGGAACGGCATCTTCAGCGTCCGCACCAGCCAGTCGGCGAGATCGGTCGCGGTGGCATAGCCCTCGCCGGCAGCAAGCCTCATCTTGGCCTCGTCAGGCACGAGGTCGCGGACCATGCCGGTCATGGCGCGGATCGCCAGCGACAGCGCGGCAAAGCCCTCCATCGCGCCCTGCTTGTCCTCCTGCATGTCCTTTTGATAGGCGAGCGGCAGGCCCTTCATCACGATCAGGAGGCCGTTGAGCGCACCGATGACGCGGCCGGTCTTGGCACGCACGAGCTCGGCGGCGTCCGGATTGCGTTTCTGCGGCATGATCGAGGAGCCGGTGGTGAACTTGTCGCTGAGGCGGATCATGCCGACCAGAGGCGAGGTCCAGATCACGATCTCCTCGGCGAAGCGCGACATGTGCACGGCGCAGATCGAGGCGGCCGACAGCGTCTCCAGCACGAAATCGCGATCGGAGACCGCATCGAGCGAGTTCGCCATCGGACGGTCGAAGGCCAGCGCCTTCGCGGTGGCATGACGGTCGATCGGAAACGAGGTGCCGGCGAGCGCGGCTGCGCCCAGCGGGGATTCATTGAGCCGCTTGCGCGCATCCTGGAAACGGCCGCGGTCGCGCGCGGCCATCTCGACATAGGCGAGCAGATGGTGGCCGAAGGTCACGGGCTGCGCGGTCTGCAGATGCGTGAAGCCGGGCATGACGGTGCCGGCATGCTCGAGTGCGCGTTCCACCAGCGCCTGCTGGAACGCGGCGAGCGCAGCATCGGTCTCGTCAACGATGTCGCGGACATAGAGACGGAAGTCGGTCGCGACCTGGTCGTTGCGGGAGCGCGCGGTGTGCAGGCGGCCGGCGGCGGGCCCGATCAGCTCCGACAGGCGGCTCTCGACATTCATGTGAATGTCCTCGAGCGCGCGCTTGAATTCGAAGCCGCCCCTGCCGATCTCTGACAAAATCGTGTCTAGACCCTTGCCGATATTTTTCGCATCAGAGGCCGTGATGATGCCCTGGCTGGCAAGCATCGCGGCGTGGGCCTTGGACGCGGCAATGTCCTGGGCAAAGAGGTGACGATCGACGTCGATGGAGACGTTGATCTCTTCCATGATCTCATCGGGACGTTCCGAGAACCGGCCGCCCCACATCTTGTTGCTCATGATCCCCTGCTCACGCTTGCTTTGCCGCACGTTTGCTGGCGGAGGCCAGCCGTATTAAGAGGCCCCTGATAGCCATATCTGCGACCGGATGACAAACGATATGCTCGACCAGAAGCCCTCCGCCACGCGCCGGATCCCCATCGTCATCGCCACCGTGGCGGTCGGCGGGCTGGCCGGCTTCGCCGCGCTGTATGGGCTCGGCCTGAGCCGGGCCCCGTCAGGCGATCCGGCCTGCCGGGCGGCGGTGGCCACGGCCCAAAAGATCGCCCCGCTGGCCCATGGCGAGGTGGCGGCGCTAACCATGGCGAGCGCGCCCCTGAAGCTGCCCGACCTGGCCTTCGAAGACGCCGAGGGCAAGCCGAAGAAGCTCTCGGATTTCCGCGGCAAGACGCTGCTGGTCAACCTCTGGGCCACCTGGTGCGTGCCCTGCCGCAAGGAAATGCCAGCGCTGGACCAGCTCCAGGCCAAGCTGTCGGGTCCGAATTTCGAGGTGGTGGCGATCAATATCGACACCCGCGACGCCGAGAAGCCGAAAAACTTCCTGAAAGACGCCAATCTGACCAGGCTCGGCTATTTCACCGATCAGAAAGCCAAGGTTTTCCAGGACCTTAAGTCGATAGGCCGGGCCTTGGGCATGCCGACCTCGGTGCTGGTCGACCCGCAGGGCTGCGAGATCGCGACCATCGCAGGGCCGGCGGAATGGGCGAGCGACGATGCGCTCAAGCTGATCCGGGCCGCGCTACGACCGGCCGCTGCGTCGCTTTAAACGGAGATGTTGAGGTTGCCGCCAACGCCCGCGCCGACATTGGCAAGCGAAGGCTGACCGGCGCCGAGCAATGTCAGGACGGTGGATTTCTCCGCGTCCGCGTTCTGCTTCATCAGCGTCGCCGAGATGTTCGACTGCAGCGCGCCTTGCTGAGAGGCCAGCATGGTGCTGACCATCGCCATCATGTCCATTACGCGAACCCTTTTACCGGCCGTAACCTAGACGCGAGGCGTTAACGCGACATGAATTGTCACGAAGCGGATCGGATTACCTTGTCGGAACCGGCTTGGCGCCGCGGTAGTCGTAGAAGCCACGCTGGGTCTTGCGGCCGAGCCAGCCGGCCTCGACGTATTTCACCAGCAGCGGGCACGGCCGGTACTTGGAATCGGCCAAGCCCTCGTGCAGCACCTGCATGATGGACAGACAGGTATCGAGGCCGATGAAATCGGCGAGCTCCAGCGGGCCCATCGGATGATGCGCGCCGAGCTTCATCGCCGCGTCGATCGCCTCGACATTGCCGACGCCTTCATACAGCGTGTAGATCGCCTCGTTGATCATCGGCAACAGGATACGGTTGACGATGAAAGCCGGGAAATCCTCGGAGACCGCGACCTGCTTACCGAGCTTGGCGACGAATTCCTTGGACGCCTCGAAGGTCGAATCGTCGGTGGCAATGCCGCGGATCAGCTCCACCAGCTCCATCAGCGGCACCGGATTCATGAAGTGAATGCCGATGAAGCGCTCGGGCCGGTCGGTGGCAGCGGCGAGCCGCGTGATCGAGATCGACGACGTGTCGGAAGCAACGATCGCCTCCGGCTTCAACACCGCGCAGAGCTCATGGAATATCTTGCGCTTGACCTCTTCCTTCTCGACCGCGGTCTCGATCACGAGATCGCAGTCCGCGAGGTCGTCGAGCTTCTCGGCGAGCTTGATACGCCCAACCGCCTTGGCCTTGTCGTCCTCGGTCACGCCCTTCTTGGAGACCTGGCGCGCCAGATTGCCGTTGATGGTGGCCATGCCTGATTTGAGGCGGTCGGCCGAGATGTCGTTGAGCACCACGTCGAAGCCGGCCAGGGCCGCTACATGCGCGATGCCATTGCCCATCTGACCCGCGCCGATCACGCCGACCTTCTTGATTACTGCCGCCATAATGTCATCCACCGGAACGGCGCGCATGTCGCGCCTGCCTGAGGTCCGATTTAATCAGAACCCGGGCTCGAAACCTAGATTGGATCGCCTTCCCGGCGTGCCCCACGCCAAAGAAAACGCCTCGAAAACGAAACACCGGCCGGAGTGTACCACTCCGGCCGGTGTTTTTACCGCGTTTTCACTTGCCGAGCTTGGCGAGCGCGTCGGTGAGCTCAGGAACCGCCTGGTAGAGGTCGGCGACCAGGCCGTAATCGGCCACCTGGAAGATCGGCGCGTCCTCGTCCTTGTTGATCGCGACGATCACCTTGGAGTCCTTCATGCCGGCCAGATGCTGGATCGCGCCGGAAATGCCCACCGCGACATAGAGCTCGGGGGCCACGACCTTGCCGGTCTGGCCGACCTGCCAGTCGTTCGGCGCATAGCCGGCGTCCACCGCCGCGCGCGAGGCGCCGACACCGGCGCCGAGCTTGTCGGCGAGCGGCTCAATGTACTTGGCGAAGTTCTCGCGGCTCTGCATGGCGCGACCACCGGAGACGATGATCTTGGCCGAGGTCAGCTCGGGACGGTCGCTCTTGGCGACTTCCTCGCCGACGAAGGACGACAGGTCCGGATCGGCCGCAGCCGCCACGCTCTCAACCGGCGCGCTGCCGCCGGCAGCTGCGGCGGCGAAGGTCGAGGTGCGGACCGTGATGACCTTCTTGGCGTCCTTGGACTTCACTGTCTGGATGGCGTTGCCGGCATAGATCGGACGCTCATAGGTGTCGGGGGCGACGACCTTGGTGATTTCCGAGACCTGCATGACGTCGAGGAGAGCGGCGACGCGCGGCATCACGTTCTTGAAGCGCGAGGTCGCGGGCGCGACGATCGCGTCATAGGACGGGGCCAGCGAGACGATCAGCGCGGCCAGCGGCTCGGCGAGATCGTGCGCGTAGGGCTCGCCTTCGGCGACCAGCACCTTGGCGACGCCAGCAAGCTTCGAGGCGGCCTCGGCCGCAGCCTTGGTGCCCTGCCCGCCACCGGCGACCAGCACGTGAACGTCGCCGCCGAGCTGGGAGGCTGCGGTCAGCGCCTTGTTGGTGGAGTCCTTGAGGACTTCGTGTTCGTGTTCAGCAATCAACAACGTGGTCATCAGAGCACCCCAGCTTCGTTCTTGAGCTTCGACACCAGCTCGGCGACGTCCTTCACCTTGACGCCGGCCTTGCGGCCCGCGGGCTCAGCCGTCTTCAGAACTTCGAGGCGCGCAGTGACGTCGACACCATAATCGGCGACGGATTTGTCCGCGATCGGCTTCTTCTTGGCCTTCATGATGTTGGGCAGCGAGGCATAGCGCGGCTCATTGAGACGCAGATCGGTGGTGACGATCGCCGGTCCCTTGAGCTTGACGGTCTGCAGGCCGCCGTCGACTTCGCGGGTGACCGTGAAGTCAGAGCCTTCGACCTCGAGCTTCGAGGCGAACGTCGCCTGCGACCAGCCGAGCAGCGCGGCCAGCATCTGGCCGGTCTGATTGCTGTCGTCGTCAATCGCCTGCTTGCCCAGGATGATCAGGCCGGGCTGCTCTTCTTCAGCAACCTTCTTCAGGATCTTGGCGACGGCAAGCGGCTCGACGGTACCCTCAGCCTTCACCAAGATGCCGCGATCGGCGCCCATGGCAAGACCCGTGCGGATCGTCTCCGACGCCTGCGCCGGTCCGATAGAGACGACCACGACTTCGGTCGCCTTGCCGGCTTCCTTCAGGCGCAGCGCTTCCTCAACCGCGATTTCGTCGAACGGGTTCATCGACATCTTCACGTTGGCGAGTTCAACGCCCGATCCATCGCTCTTGACGCGGACCTTGACGTTGTAATCGACCACCCGCTTTACCGGCACTAAGACCTTCATCGATCCTCTTTCACTCAATTTGGGAGGGGGTTATTCAACTGGCGCGGAACCTAAAGGCCTGATCCGGCCCGGTCAACGCGCGACAAGGCCAAATTCTAGACCTTACAAATGCGCTGCTCAATGGGTCAGCGATTCTGGCCCGGAACCCAGAGCACGTCGCCGGCGCCGTTATCGTTAGCGGCGCGGCTGGCCACGAACAGGAAGTCCGACAGGCGGTTCATATATTGGATGCCAGCTGCACCGACCGGCTCTCCGGGCTGGGCCGCCAGTTCCACCATCACACGTTCCGCCCTGCGGCAAATCGTGCGGGCGACATGGAGGTAGGCGGCGGCCGGCGTACCACCCGGGAGCACGAAGGAGGTGAGCGGCGCGAGCTTGTCGTTGAGCGCATCGATGTCGCGCTCGAGCCGCTCGACCTGACTTGCCACCACCCGCAACCGCTCCGCTTTAGTTCCTTTGCCTTCGCGCTCGGGTACCGCAAGATCGGCGCCGAGATCGAACAGATCGTTCTGGATGCGGCCGAGCATCGCATCGAGCTCCGGTGCATCCTTGGTGTGAAGGCGCACCACGCCGATTGCGGCATTGGTCTCATCGACGGTGCCATAGGCTGCGATGCGCAGATCGTATTTCGGACGGCGCTCGCCGGTTCCGAGCGCTGTCGTGCCGTCGTCACCGGTCTTCGTATAGATGCGGTTCAGGACAACCATGATGGCCTTCTTATTCTCGGGGCATGATCTTATCGGAAAACCGCTTCACACTTTTCCGGATCATGCCCTACCGCCCCATCGCCCAGACCGCGATCATGGCGATGACGATCGCGATGAACTGAAGCAGCACGCGCCAGCGCATCAATTTCTGCGAGGTGTTGGGCGAGCCGCCGCGCATCATGTTGACGAGCCCGAGCAGCAACACGATCGCCACGGCGCCGGCTGCCACCGGCAGGATGAAAGTACTCAGGAGAGATGCCATTTGGGGGTGATAACACCGTGTGCGACGCTCCGCCATGGCGTTCCCAATCTGGCTTTTAGGCCAATAATGTCAGAAGCTGGCTGGATGATTTCCGATTTGCGCGCATGGCCTGCCGTCTTCACCTCTCCAGCCTTGTGGGGAGAGGGAGCACTACGGGGCACGCTGTGAAGGCAATCCGCACGATCTATGCCGTCGTGGAGGACGCCTTCTACACGTTCCTGGCCGACGACGGCTGGGCGATCGCGAGCCACATCGCGCTGTCGACACTGATGGCGCTGTTCCCGTTCCTGATCGTGCTGACGTCGCTGGCCGGCTTCTTCGGCTCCAAGGAGCTCGCCGACCAGGCGGCCGGGCTGATGCTCGAGGTCTGGCCGAAGCAGGTGGCGGATTCACTATCGGGCGAGATCCACGACGTGCTCACGACTACCCGCACCGGCGTGCTGACGATCGGTGCGGTTCTGTCGGTCTATTTCGCCTCGAACGGCGTCGAAGCGCTCAGGGTCGCACTGAACCGCGCCTATGCGGTGGTGGAGATGCGGCGCTGGTACTGGCTGCGGCTGGAATCGATCGGCTACACGCTGGTTGCGGCCTTCACCGCGCTCGCCATGGCATTCCTGATCGTGCTCGGCCCGCTCTTCATCGAAGCGGCACGGCGCCACATTCCGCTGTTCGTCGAATCCAACGAAAGCATCCTCACCTGGCTGCGCTACGGCATCACCATCGGCGCGCTGGTGGTGGCGCTGTTCATCCTGCACGCCTGGCTGCCGGCGGGACGGCGCAGCTTCTTCCAGATTCTGCCCGGCATCGTCTTTACGATGGTGGCGTCGCTGATCTCGGGCATCGTGTTCGGCCAATATCTGGCGCGCTTCGCCAACAATTACGTCACGATGTATGCGGGGCTCGCCTCGGTGATCATCGCGCTGGTGTTTCTGTATTTCATCGCCGCGATCTTCGTCTTTGGCGGCGAGCTCAACGCTGCGATCATCAAGTCGCGGCTTCCTCACGGCGTCTCGCTTCAAGCAGCGCAGTCGCTAAAGCCCGCGGAGACACAGGCTTGACCAGGAAGGCGTTGGCGCCGGCCTCGCGCGACGCCGCCTCGTCCTCGCCGCGGCCGGACACGCCGATGATCGGGATCTGAGCCAGCGGCGCCTGCATCGTACGTATCCGCCGGATCGCTTCGACGCCGTCGATGCCCGGCAACACCATGTCCATCAGCACCGCATCGAAGCCGCCCTGCGCGAGCCGGTTCACCGCATCCTCGCCGCGCCCGATGAACTCGGCATGATGGCCGAGCTCGGTCAGAATCGTGTTGAGCACGACGCGGCCGAATGGATTGTCCTCGACACTGAGCACGCGCAGCGTTGCCAGCGCATCCGCCTCGTCGCCGTCCACCTTACGCGACTTCGCCGGCCCCGCCGCATCGAGCGTGACGGTCAGCGTGAAAGTGGCGCCGCCACCGCGCCGCGGCGCGACCGTGATGTCGCCGCCCATCGCGAGCGCGAGCTGCTTCACCGAGGACAGACCGAGCCCGGCGCCGCCGAAGCGCGAGGCGATGGTGACGTTGGCCTGGGTGAACGGGCGGAACAGCCGCTTGATCTCGGCCATGGTGAGGCCGATGCCGCTGTCGGACACCGAGAAGGCGACACCAACCCGGCGCTTGTCCTTGGCTTTGCCGCCTGCCTTGCCCTTGGCGGGGCGCCAGGGCACAGCCGAGATCGCCACGCCGCCCTGCTCGGTGAATTTGACCGCATTGTCGATCAAGTTCTCGAGTGCGGCGCGGAGGCGGACGGGATCGCCGACCACGAGCCCCGCCAGCTTGTCGGAGATCTCGACCTCGGCCTGGAGCCCCTTGGCGGCGGCGCGGCCGGCAAGCGAATCGCCGGTGCTGCGGGCGAGCGCCCGCAGATCGAACAAATCCTGCCGCAGCGTGCTGCCGCCCGCGCCCTTGCCGCTCTTGGCGGCATCGACGAACAGCGTGGCGAGGTTCGCCAGATGCTCGGCACCGGCCTTGATGGTGTCGGCCCAACGCCGCTCGCGCTCGCCGAGATCGGAGGTCGAAAGCAGGTCGCTGATCGCGAGAATACCGGTCAGGGGCGTGCGGACCTCGTGGGCAAACGCAGCGAGCGCCGCCTGGATCACGTCAGGCCCGACGTCCCCGGCGCTGCGCTTGCGTGACCTCCCGGCCGCCCCGGACCGCTTCCGAGGCGGTTGCCTGGACTTTCGCGTGGTGCGCGCTGCGCGCGTTTTCGCCGCCATAAATCCCCTTCGAAGTATCCCCTTCGAACCCCGGACTATCGGCTAAGCATCGCACAGCGGAACCCCCGGAGTCACGGCGGCGTTTTGCTAACCCCCAGAGAAACTTAGCCTAATCCCACGGACAGGCGGATACCGGCGGGCGAGATGCCGTCTGCGCGCAACTCCCGCAGGCCGGTCGAGCGGCCCGATTTCGACAGCTTCCGCCCGTCGGCGTCGCGAATCAGGGCGTGGTGGCGGTAGGCGGGCTCGGGCAGGCCGAGCAGAGCCTGGAGCAGGCGGTGGACCGAGGTGGCGTGAAACAGGTCCTGGCCACGCACGATCTCGCTCACGCCCTGGAGCGCGTCGTCGACCACCACGGACAGATGGTAGCTGGTCGGCGTCTCCTTGCGGGCCAGGATCACGTCGCCCCACGCCTCGGGCCGCGCGGCGACCGTGCCGCGCTCGCCATCGGGGCCTTCGCCCAGCTCGCTCCAGGTCAGGCCGGAGACCTGCCGGCAGGCGGCCACCATGTCGAGCCGCAACGCGTAAGGCGCACCCGTATCGGTCAGACGCGACCGCTCGCCGGCCGTCAGCGATTTCGCGTCGCCGGGATAGAGCGGCGCGCCGTCAGGATCGCGCGGCCATGGTCCATCGGCCTCGCGCGCAGCCACGAGCTTGGCGATTTCGGCACGGCTTTCGAAGGCGGGATAGACGAGGCCGAGCGCGGCGAGTTTTTCCAGCGCAGCGCGATAATCGGCGAGATGATCCGACTGCCGCCGCACCGGTGTCTCCCAGGCAATCCCCAGCCAGGCGAGGTCCTCGTAGATCGCCGTCTCGAACTCCGGCCGGCAGCGCGTCGCGTCGATGTCCTCGATCCGCAGCAGAAGCCGTCCGCCGGCTTCGCGCGCGCGATCGAAATTGAGCAGCGCCGAATAGGCGTGGCCGAGATGCAAGTGGCCGTTCGGGCTGGGGGCAAATCGGAAAACGGGTGGCGCCATGTGCAAAGATCTCGTCATGGCCGGGGCATAGCCGTCCGAAGGGACGGCGTCGCTTCCGGTCGCCTATGTCCCGGCCATCCACGTTCTTCGGTGTCACACGGCGACCGTGCCAAGGTCAGGGACAGATACGAACAGAGTCGTCCATGCTAGACATACTCAGTGGTTAGAGAGACGTGGATGACCGGGTCAAGCCCGGCCATGACGCCGGAGAGAGTTTGCCAAATTGCCATGACCATCCACCTCGAAACCCAGTCCGATCTCGAAGAAGCCGTCCACGCGCTGGTCAAGCGCGACCCGCGTCTCAAGCCCGTGCTCGAGATCGCCGGCATGCCGGCGTTGCGGCGGCGCGAGCCGGGTTTTGCTGGGCTTGCTCACATCGTCTGCGGGCAGCAGCTCTCGACCGCGAGCGCTGCGGCGATCTGGGGACGGCTGTCGGCCGCCTTCGATCCGTTCGATCATGAGGCCGTGCGCCGTGCCCGCACTGACCGGCTGGGGCGGCTTGGCCTGTCCGCGGCCAAGATCAAGACGCTGAAACATCTCGCGCGCGAGATCATCGCGCAGCGGCTGAACCTCGACGTGCTTGCGGAAGAAGACGCCGAGGCCGCGCACCACACGCTGATTGCGCTGCCCGGCATCGGGCCATGGACGGCCGATGTTTATCTGCTGTTCTGCCTCGGCCATGGCGATGCCTGGCCAGCCGGCGACATCGCTGTGCAGGAGGGGATCAAGGTTGGCCTGGGGCTGAAGGCGCGGCCGACCGAAAAACAGATGGCGCCGCTTGCAGAACCATGGCGGCCGCTGCGCGGGGCCGCGGCACATCTGTGGTGGAGCTACTATCGCGCGATCAAGAACCGCGAAGGCGTGATCCCGGGTAAGTCACCGAACAACGTTTAAAACTATGTTGCTGTTGCAAACGGCGCGCCCGTGATCGATGAGATGCCGGCACAGGCACAAGCCGGGATCTGACATCATGACAGCCACCGACTTCATCGTTGCGCGCGACGATTTCGAAACGTGCCAGACGATCGCAACCACGCTCCCTGAGATCGACACATTGCCGCAGGATGCGCTGCTGGTGAAGGTCGATCGCTTTGCGCTGACCGCGAACAATATCACCTATGCCGTGCTCGGCGACGCGCTGAAATATTGGCAGCTGTTTCCCGCACCCGCGGGCTTCGGCAACATTCCGGTGTGGGGCTTTGGCGACGTGATCGCCTCGAAACATCCGAACGTGCCCGTGGGTGAGCGCCTGTTCGGCTATTTCCCGATGGCGACGCATCTCGTTATCGAAGCGGCCGACGTCAGCAAGCGCGGCTTACGCGACGGCGCCGCACACCGGCAAGGCGTGGCGCCCGTCTACAATGCCTATGCGCGCGTCAGCGGCGATCCCGCCTATGCTGGCAAGCAGGGCGACTACCAGGCGCTGCTGCGGCCGTTGTTCATGCTGTCGTTCCTGGTCGATGATTTCCTGACCGAAAACGACGATTTCGGCGCGCGCCGCGTGCTGCTCTCGAGCGCATCGAGCAAGACCGCATTCGGGCTCGGCCATCTCCTGCATACGCGCGGCCGCAAGGTGATCGGCCTGACCTCGGCCGGCAATACCGGCTTCGCCACGTCGCTCGGCTGCTATGACGAAATCGTCACCTATGACCGGGTGACGTCGTTGCCATCAGAAACGCCGGTTGCCTTCATCGACATGGCCGGCAACAGCGCGCTGCGAACCGAGTTGCACCGACACTTCCGCGACCAGATGAAATGCTCCGTGCGCGTCGGTTTGACGCATCGCGCCACCGAGCCCGACGAGGGCGAACTGCCCGGCGCAAAGCCGCGCTGGTTCTCCGCACCCGACACGATCCGCAAGCGCGCCAAGGAGTGGGGCCCGGGCGGAATCGAGCAGCGCTTCGGCCCGGCATGGTCCGGTTTCGCACCGATGCTGGAGCGATGCCTGAGCGTAGTCGAAAGCCGCGGGCCCGAGGCGGTGCAGCGGGTCTACCTCGACACGCTGAAGGGGCGCATTCCGCCTGAGCAGGGGCACATGCTGTCACTGCTCGGGTAAAGCGCTTTTGACATGGCCTAGATCCAGTATAGCGTTTGATCTCGAGGAAACGCCGCGAAGACGGCCACGAGGTCGCGCATGCTGGATCGGACGAAGGATATTGCCGTCTCCGCGCAAGCCTGGCTCGATGAATTCGGGCGTGCACTTGGCAAACCTGATGGCGCAGCATTCGACCGGCTTTTTCTCGCCGACAGTTTTTGGCGCGATGTGCTGGCGCTGGCGGCACGGCCGTTCCAGCCGATCTCATCGTGCTCTCGACCGGCTACAAGCCGCAGCAATACCTGGTGCGAAATCTGTTCGGCGACGGCGTCGCCGGCCGCATCGGCCCGGTCTGGGGCTTTGGCAGCGGTTTTGAGCTGCGCAACATGTATGCGCGCACGGGGCAACCCGGCCTGTGGTTCATCGCCGGCAGCCTCGCGCAGTGCCGGATCAACTCGAAATTTCTCGCGCTGCAGATCAAGGCGATCGAGGAAGGGATTTTGCCGCGAGCCGCGGCAAACGAGGGCGACAGAGAGAGGGGACCACCAATGCCAGCCATTCTCGGCACCGGCGAGCACCGCTACCGCGTCGTCGAAAATTTCGCAAAGCTTCCCGATGGCTGGCAGCTCACCGACGTCGCCTCTGTGGCTGTCGACAGCAAGGACCGCGTCTACGTCTTCAACCGCGGCGCCCATCCGATGGTGGTGCTCGACCGCGAGGGCAATTTTCTTCGAAGTTGGGGCGAAGGCCTGTTCTGCCGCGCCCACGGCCTGCACATCGACGCCAACGACAATCTCTATTGCACCGATGACGGCGACCACACTGTGCGCAAATGCACCACCGACGGCAAGGTGCTGCTGACGATCGGCATCCCGGCGAAGCCTGCGCCGTTCATGAGCGGTGAGCCCTTCCACCGCTGCACCCACACCGCGCTGTCACCGAAGGGCGAGATCTATGGCAATGCGCGCGTGCACAAATACACGCCGGACGGCAAGCTCATCAAAAGCTGGGGCGAGCCCGGCACCGATCCCGGCCAGTTCAACATCGTGCACAACATCGCCACCGATGCCGACGGCTGGGTCTACGTCGCCGACCGCGAGAACCATCGCGTGCAGGTGTTTAATGGCGAGGGAAAATACGAGACCCAGTGGAATAATCTGCACCGCCCTTGCGCGCTGTGCTGTTGCGGCGGCGGCAAGAACCCGACCTTCGTGATCGGCGAGCTCGGCCCTGGCATGGCCGTCAACCGCAAGGTGCCCAATCTCGGCCCGCGCCTGTCGATCGTAGACGCCAAAGGCAAGCGCATCGCGCGGCTCGGCGGCGAGGAGGGCCCGGGTGTCGCCAGCGGAAAGTTTCTGGCACCCCACGGTATCGCGCTGGATTCGAAGGGCGATATCTACGTCGGCGAAGTCGGCATCACCGACTGGAAGACGAGTTTTCCGGACGAAGAGGTCCCGGCCACGGTGCGCGCGACACGGTGCTTGCAGAAGCTGGAGCGGGTGCGAGGGTGATGCCGGCGGCGCCGCAGAATGACGCGCCGGGGTGCGGGGACTGTAGACAGCACAGATGGTTCCGAGCCCACCCCGCTCGAATCCGCCAAATCACGGCGGTTTTAAGCGCTTCGCCACCCCGCCGCCGTATTGCTTGCGCCTGAATAAGTCGCTCAACGGGCTTCACAATCCCGTCACGCTGCATGTAGTATGTCAATACATGCTGCTTCGCAGCGTATATTGGAGGCCGGGAGCGTTACTTGAACGCACATGTCTCGCAAGGCAGTTGGCCGGTGCTGGTCCTCAATGCGGACTTCCGGCCGCTGAGTTACTACCCACTGTCTCTGTGGTCGTGGCAGGACGCGATCAAGGCGGTGTTTCTCGATCGCGTCAATATCGTCGCGCATTACGATCAGGCAGTTCACAGCCCCACGCTGCAAATGCAGCTGCCGAGCGTGGTTTCGCTCAAATCCTTCGTCAAGCCGACCACTCATCCCGCCTTCACGCGGTTCAACGTCTTCCTGCGCGATCGTTTCGCCTGCCAATATTGCGGCTCGCCCGAAGACCTCACCTTCGATCACATCATCCCGCGCAGCAAAGGCGGCCAGACCACCTGGGAGAACGTGGTCGCGGCGTGCTCGCCCTGTAATCTGCGCAAGGGTAATCTCACGCCGGTGCAAGCCAAGATGTTTCCGCGCCAGCACGCCTTCGCCCCAACCGTGCACCAGCTCCACCGCAACGGCCGCCTGTTTCCGCCGAACTATCTGCACGACAGCTGGCTGGACTATCTCTACTGGGATACGGAGCTGGATCCGTAGCGCGCGCTCGTCGCGCGCGGCGACGATGTCAGGGCGCGACGATGTGCAGCGCATCCCGTGGCGGCAGCGTCGTTCTGAATGCATTCAGCGCTGAACTCACTTCAGCCGCATCGGCAAGTGGTGTGCAGTAGAATGTGATGTTTCTTTGCGACAGGGTTGCGGTCCTGGTCTCGAGCACAGCGACCTTGGTCCAGCCCGAGGGTATCCCTTTCGGAAACCAGGCGTCATAGATCATCACCAGCCCGACGCCGTGCGCATCGGCAAGTGCCGCCATCCCCGCGGGACCGTACTCCCCCGCGGTCCTTGCCAAGCGGATATCTTCCGACCCAAGGCCCCAGAGGTCGAGCACGTAATTGGCATTGCCGGAGGCGACAAGACCGAGATCGTTGACCCCGACCGCACGCCGGTAGAACGAACGGGCGAAACGGCCCATCTGGTAGTGCTGCTCGTATGAGCCGCAGGCCGTAGGCGCTCGTCACGCTCCGCAGCAGATTGCGGACGATGGCAGGCAAGCCGCTCGCGCTCTGATCGATGTTTGCGAGGTACCCCTTCAACAGCACCGAGCTCGGCAGGAGCGGCCGGCCGCGCGAGACCATCAGCGCGCCATAGCCCAACAGACCAAGCATGATGACCAGCGCCGCAGCGGCGGCGAAGCGCCGATGTCCGCGCCTGCAAACAATCCGTTCGAGCGGTCGAAATCGTTGGCAGTGACCGTCACAAACACCCTCGCGATCAGGGTTGCAGTCCGTGCGAGGACCAGTTCGCCCCACCCAATATTGCAAAGACTTTAGTCGGTGATTTCCCGGGCTATCGGATCCAACCGTTCGTGCCAGCCTGTCGTTAACGATGGCGAGCGGCGAATTCGGATTGCAAATTGCGATTGAAAGCCGGAATCCTTTCCCGTTCGTTACCGTCTCTTAAGGCTCGCTCGGCAATCTGAGCTGCAAAGTGCAGCCGCACCGTCTCGTCGCAAGGTCGTCATCCATGCTCACCGCAACGTTGGAGCAGATCCAGGCCTCGCCGCGGAGGCGGACGATCTATGTCTGCGTCATTGTTGCGCTGCTGGCAGCCATCCTCGTCTTCAAGGCGTTCCGGTTCTTCGAAGGCGGCCTCTGGTACGGCAGCCAGACACCCGACTTCACCGCCTTCCATATCGTCGCGCAACGGATCTGGCTCGGGGATCTCGACCCGACCTACCAATTCGCGTCGTTCACGAAGATGCAGCTCGCGGCAGCCGGTGGCGCGGCTGACGTCATGCCCTGGACTTACCCGCCGCAATTCGACCTGCTGCTTGCGCCCCTCGCGTTCCTTCCCGGCTGGGCCGCCTATTTTCTCTTCACGGCGGTCACGCTGGCGGCCTATCTGATGGCGCTCCGCACCGTCGCCGGAAGCAACTTCGCGCTCGTGCTCGTCGTGTTTTTCCCGGCCATCGCGATCACGATTGCGATCGGCCAGAATGGCCTGTTGACCGGCGCCCTGATCGGGCTGGTCTGCATCAACGCGGAACGGCGCCCGGTGCTTGCCGGCATCGCACTCGGCCTGATGGTCATCAAGCCTCATCTGGCCGTTGCGGCCGGCATCTACATGCTGTTGACGCGTCACTGGCCGGCGGTGCTGACCGCCGCGATCGTGGTGGTCGCAAGCTCGCTCGTCTGCACGCTCGCCTTCGGTCCGCAAATCTGGGTCGCCTGGCTCGGCAGCATCCGGGAAGCCGCAGGCTTTCTGGAGGAAGGCCGCTACCAGCTGTTTCGGATGATCTCGGTCTATGCGGCCCTGTACAAGGCCGGCCTCTCCGCCGCTGGAGCGTTCTGGGGGCAGATGGCCATGGCAGCGCTCGCGCTGGTCGCCGTCGCGCTCGCAGTTGCTCGCGGACCGTCTCCCCGCTTCGCGCTCGGCATCGTCGCGGTCGTCTCCGTGATGATCAGCCCCTACGCCTATGACTATGACCTGCCGATCGTGGGGATCGGGCTTGCACTGCTGCTTCCGGACTTTGCCAGCCTGGCGAGCCCACGCGAACGCAGCGCGATCTACGCCCTGCTCCTGCTGGCCAACGCCTATGGACTGCTGCAGTCGGCGCGGCTGTCCGCAGAGAACGTCACCGTGAGTGACCTGCAAGATTACGCGGCTCCGGCCGTTGGAGGCTTTGCTCTCATGGCGGTGCTCGCGATACTGCTGCGGTGCCTGCTGCGCGACGCCAGGCCTGCCGCCGTCCACCTGCACGGCGAGCCCGCGTAGCTTCGCGTCCGGCACGCATGTCATGGAATGATTGCGCGGTTGGCGCAGCCAGGCCATGGCGACCGACGGAACTGGAAGGGCTGCCGTCCGTTCAGATGGGAAGCCCATGCGACCGCGAACGCGGCAGCGCAACCGACGGAGGCTCGCCATGCCCACAGCCGAGAAAGATCACGTCTACAAGATCCTGGAACTGGTCGGATCGTCCGAGACCTCTATCGAAGATGCGATCAAGAACGCGATCAGCCGCTCCGCGAAAACCGTTCGCGAGATGAAATGGTTCGAGGTGGTGCAGACTCGTGGCCATATCGAGAACAACGCCGTGCGCCACTACCAGGTGACGCTGCGCGTCGGCTTCACGCTGGAGGCCTAGAGGTTCGGATCGGCGCCATGTCGTGGTTAACAACTCGGCACGGACAATCCGCGACATATCCGTGATGACTACGGATTTTCCGCGCGGAACGAGAACTCCGCTCAATCAGCGCGGAAATTGCAATGTGCCGTTAAGGCGAAAATGAGAGGTTTGCCCCAAATTGGAGCAAGCCGGCATGGTCACGAGCCGCAGTGACATCGGCAAAACCCGCCTCCCTTTGTGGGCCGCAGGATTCGTTGCGCTGGCGTGCGTCGCGATCATGGCCCTGGCCGGCTGGCGCGAATGGGAAACACGCGCCACCGAATTGAAGAATGCCGAAGTGGACGTGACCAATCTCGCCCACTCGCTGGTGCAGCACGCGGACGATACGTTCGAGCTCGTCGATACGATCCTGGTCGGGCTGGTCAATCGGCTCGAGCTCGATGGGATGGGCCCGGACGCGGTCGCAAAGCTCCAGATCTATCTGCCGACCCGCAAATCATCGGACCGCATCCGTGGCATCTTCGTTTATGATGAGGCCGGCCGATGGCTTGCCGCAACCGAGCCGGTTGATTTTTCGAAGCTCAACAACAGCGACCGCGAATATTTCCAGCGCCATCGCGACTCGCCGGATCGCAACACGTTGATCGGACGGCCGGTCAGGAGTCGCGCCGGCGGCCAATGGATCATCACGGCGTCGCGCCGGATCAACCACCCCGACGGCAGCTTTGCCGGGGTTGCCCTGGTCACGATCGACGCCGCCTATTTCGTCAAATTCTACGGACGGTTCGACGTCGGGCCGAACGGCTCGGCGTCGCTGCTGAACAATGACGGCATCATGCTGGCGCGCAGCCACGACCAGAACGGCACCTTCGTCGGACGCGACCTGTCCAATGCGCCGTTGTACAGAGAATGGAACAGCCGGCCCGCCGCTGCGGTCTACTATTTCACGTCGCCGCTCGATGGCGTGCAGCGGCTAAGCTATTATCAGCGCAGCAGCCGCTATCCGCTCATGGTGGTCGCGACCAAGGCGGAGGACGAGGTACTCGCGCCGTGGCGGCGGGCGGCCGTCACGCGCATGGCCTACGTCGTCGGCCTGACCTGCGTGATCGCTGTGATCGGCTTCTACCTCGTGCGGCAGTTGTTCCAGCGGCAACGTATGGCGGCGGCGCTGGCCGCCAGTGAGGCTCATTTCCGCCTGCTCGCCGAACAGTCCAGCGATATGGTGACCCGGGTCGGGCGCGATAACCGGCTGCTCTACGTGTCTCCATCGTGCGCGCGCATCATCGGCTGGAGTCCCGATGAGCTGTTGGGCACGTCGGCGGTGGCCGGCGTCCATCCAGACGACCTGGAGCGGGTCGAGCAGACGATGGCGGCTCTGAGAAACGGCGAGGCCGAGGAGGCCAGGTTCGTGTATCGCCAACGCCATCGCGAAAAGGGGGACATCTGGGCCGAGTCGACCCTGCACGTGACCAGGGCGTCCGATACGGGCGAGATCGACGGCGTCGTGGCAGTCCTGCGCGACATGACCGAGCAGAAGGACTTGCAGGACAAGCTCGCCTCGCAGGCGACCACCGACGGACTGACGGGACTCGCCAACCGGCGGCATTTCGATGAGCGCCTTGCGGAAGAATGGGCCCGCGCCAGACGCGACGACACACCGCTCTCGCTGCTGCTGATCGATGTCGATCAATTCAAGAAGTTCAACGACCATTATGGCCATCAGGCCGGCGACGGATGCTTGCGCGCGCTGGGAAGGGTCCTGTCCGCGCAGGCCAAGCGCCCTGCTGACCTGGCGGCACGATATGGCGGCGAGGAATTTGCCCTGCTGTTGCCGAGCACCGATGCGAACGGCTGCGCCGAGATCGGCGAACGCGTCCGCGAGGCGATGCGTGAGCTTGCAATGCTGCACGCACAGAACCCGCCATCCCGCCTGGTAACGGTCAGCCTTGGCGGCGCCACCGGGATGCCATCGCAGGTTACGACCGACTGCAACGCGCTGGTGGCGGCGGCCGATCGCGCGCTTTACGCCGCCAAGGACGGCGGACGCGACCGGCTGGCGATGTCGGGCCAGATCGTGCCGTGGCCCGCGAAACGCGCGTGAGGAGATCAGCCGCTCACCAGGCGTAGCTGCGCGTGACCTCCGAAATTCGCCCTCGAACTTGCAGTGTCAGGCCAGATGGCACGCCACGAAGTGCTCGCCGGCGCCTTCCTTCAGCTCCGGCGCGCTTTCCGCGCAGCGCGGCTGGGCGATCGGGCAACGGGTGTGGAAGTGGCAGCCCGACGGCGGCTTCATCGGACTCGGCACGTCGCCCTTGAGGCGGATGCGGTTGCGCTTGAGCCTGGGATCCGGCACCGGCACCGCGGAGAGCAGTGCCTTGGTATAGGGATGCTGCGGATTGCGATAGAGGTCGCTCGCCTTCGCCAGCTCGACGATGCGGCCGAGATACATCACCGCGACGCGGTCCGAGATGTGCTCGACCACCGAGAGGTCGTGCGCGACGAAGAGATAGGTGAGGTTCAGCTCCGCCTGGAGATCTTCCAGGAGGTTGATGACCTGGGCCTGGATCGAGACGTCGAGCGCGGACACCGGCTCGTCGCAGACGATCAGTTTTGGTTCGACCGCGAGCGCACGTGCGATCACGATGCGCTGACGCTGGCCGCCGGAGAATTCGTGCGGATAGCGGCGCATATGCTCGGCCTTGAGGCCGACCTTGACCAGCAGGCCTGCGACGCGCTCCTCGCGCTCCTTGGTGTTGGATGCGAGATTGTGGATCGTGAAGGCCTCGCCAAGGATGGAGCCGACCGTCATGCGTGGATTGAGTGAGGCGAACGGATCCTGGAACACGAGCTGCATGTTCCGCCGCATCGCGCGCAGATCGTTGCCGCCGAGCTTGCCGACGTCCTGGCCGTCGAACATGACTTCGCCGTCGGTCGGCTCGATCAGGCGCAGCACGCAGCGCCCGGTCGTCGACTTGCCGCAGCCGGATTCGCCGACGAGACCAAGCGTCTCACCACGATTGACCGAGAACGACACGCCATCGACCGCGTAAACACTGCCGACCTGGCGCGACAACAGGCCGCCGAGCACGGGGAAATATTTCTTCAGGCCGCTGACGCGGAGCAGGGGCTCGCTCATGCCGCGTCTCCCAACTGCGTATCTCCCAGATGACAGGCCATGCGGTGGCCGGGCGCGATCTCGCGCAGCAGCGGCTCCTTCTCGGTGCAGACGTTCATGGCAAACTTGCAGCGCGGCGCGAAGCGGCAGCCGATCGGCGGATTGATCAGGATCGGCACCGAGCCGCCGATCGCCTCGAGCCGCGTCTTGTGCTCGCTGTCGAGATCGATGCGCGGGATCGAACGGATCAGGCCTTGCGTGTAGGGATGACCCGGATCGGCGAAGAGAGCGTCGACATCCGCCTCCTCCACCACCTTGCCCGCATACATTACGACGACACGCTGCGCGGTTTCGGCTACGACGCCCATGGCATGGGTGATCAACATCACCGCCATGCCGAAGCGCTCCTTCATGTCTTGGAGCAGGTCGAGGATCTGCGCCTGGATGGTGACATCGAGGGCGGTGGTCGGCTCGTCGGCGATGATCAGCTTGGGCTTGCAGGCCAGCGCCATCGCGATCATCACGCGCTGGCGCATGCCGCCGGAGAACTGGTGCGGATAGTTGTGCACACGGCCTTCGGCGTTCGGGATCTGCACCAGCTTCAGCATCTCGATGGTGCGCTCGAGCGCCTGCTTCCTGGTCACAGCCTCGTGCCGACGCAGGCTCTCGGCGATCTGCTCGCCGACCGTGAGCACCGGATTGAGCGATGTCATCGGCTCCTGGAAGATGAAGCCGATCTCCTTGGCGCGGATCTCGTCGAGTTGATCGCTCGTCAGCGGCACCAGATCGCGGCCCTCGAAGATGATCTCGCCGGCCGCGATGCGGCCCGGCGGCATTGCGATCAGCTTCAGGATCGACATCGCGGTGACGGTCTTGCCGCAGCCGGACTCGCCGACGACGCAGAGCGTCTCGCCCCTGTTGATGGTGATGTCGACGCCGTCGACGGCCTGCAGGATGCCGTCATCGGTGGAGAAGTGGGTCTTGAGTCCCTTGATCTCGAGCAGCGGCGCCATCAGATCACCCGTCGCGCATCGAGCGCGTCACGCAGACCGTCGCCGATGAAGTTGATGGCGACCACCGCGATGAAGATCGCGCCGCCCGGAAACAAGGCCCAGTGCGGGCCGATGTCGAGGAAGTCCTTGGCATCGTACAGCAGCCGGCCCCAGGTCGGGGTATCGGGCGGAAAGCCGAGGCCGAGGAAGGACAGCGTCGATTCCGCGATGATCGCGGCGGCAACGTCGATGGTGCCGGCGATGATCACCGGACCGAGCGCATTGGGCAGGATGTGCTTCACCACCTGCCGCGCCGGGCTCGCACCGAGCGCACGCGCGGCCTCGACGAATTCCTTTTCGCGGATCGACAGGAACTGCGCACGCACGAGGCGCGCCACCGGCATCCAGCGCAAGCCGCCGATCACGAGCACGATCAGGATGAAGATGCCGCCCTCGGGGCCGAACACCTGCTTCAGCCCGTCGCGGAAGAGATAGATCAGCAACAGGAGCAGCGGCAGTTGCGGCAGCGACAAAAAGAGATCGGTGAGCCACATCAATCCGTGCCCGAGCGCGCCGCGCGACATGCCGGCGAGCGAACCAATCAGCGTGCCGATGAACACCGAGACCAGCATCGCGGCGAGCCCGACCGCGAGCGAGATGCGGCCGCCATAGATCATGCGGGCGAGGATGTCCTGCCCAAGATCGTCGGTGCCGAAGGGATGGGCGAGCGACGGCCCCTGCAGGCCCGCAACGATATCGATGTCGTCGATCTTGACCCGCCAGATGAAGGGGCCGGCCACCACCGCCAGAATCAAGATGAGGAGCAGGAACGCACTAACCACGGCAAGCTTGTGGCGGCTGAAGCGCCGCCACGTCTCGCGCCAGGGCGAGTAGACGCGCCGCTCAGCGGAGGGAGATGCGAGGGTCAAGCCAGCCATAAAGGACGTCCGCGATGAGATTGAACAGCACCACGAGGCACGCGAAGACGAAGGTGACGGCCATCACCACGGGCGTGTCGTTGGAAAGGATGGAGGAGATCAAGAGCGAGCCGATGCCCGGGATACGGAAGATCTGCTCGGTGACGATGGCGCCGCCGAACACGGCAGGCAACTGCAGCGCGATCAGCGTAACGACCGGGATCATGGCGTTGCGCATCACATGCTTGACGATGACCTTGGCCTGGCCGAGACCCTTGGCGCGCGCCGTGGTGACGTAGTCGAGCCGGATCACATCGAGCATCGCCGAGCGCACGAAGCGCGTCATCGACGCCGCCTGGAACAGGCCGAGCACCGCCACCGGCATGATCGCCTGCCGGATCATTTCCAGCACATAGCGGATGCCGGTGGCCCTGATGTCGGTGGTGTAGACGAAGGGCAGCCAATCCAGCGTGACCGAGAAGATCAGGATGAACAGGATGCCAGTGAAGAAGGTCGGCAGCGAAAAGCCGACGAAGGCGAGCGTGTTCGCGATTCGGTCGAACAGCGAATAGGGCTTCGTCGCCGCATAAACGCCGACGGGAATCGCGATCAGGAGCGCCAGGATCTGCGCCGAGCCGATCACGTAGAGCGTGGTCGGCAGGCGCTGAAGGATGAGCGTATCGACGTTCATCCGGCTAACAAAGGAAAAGCCCCAGTCGCCATGCAGCATGGCGTTGAGCCAGTGCAAATAGCGAAGGTAGATCGGATCGTCGAGACCGAACCTGGCCCGAAGCGCGGCTTGCACTTCAGGCGGCACATTCGGGTTGGTCGCAAGCTCGCTGAAGGGGTCGCCTGGCGCAAGCGCCAGGACGACGAACAGGACGAGCGAGATTCCGAGCAGGCTCGGAATCGCGATCATCAGACGACGCAGGACGTACTGACTCATGAGCGAATAATCCGCCTAGACGCCCGTACTCAGCCCTCTCGGTACCAATCCTGGAGATTGTCGGTTTGGTTGGCCCAGCCGGACAGCGCCGGCCGAAGGGTGTTGCTGCTGGCCTCCACGGCGAGACGGTGCATCACGGGAATGAAGGCCGTGTCCTGCCAGATCAAATCGTTGCACTTGATGTAAAGGCCTGCCCGCTTGACCGGGTCGGTCTCCGTCTCGGCAGCGTCGATCGCCGCGTCGAAGTCCTTGTTGATCCAGCGCGGGAAGTTCGGCCCCTGCCATTTGTTCTCCTTGGTGGCCACGTTGCGCGAATGGTAGCGGCGCATGTGCAGGGCCGGATCCGGCTGCGTCATCGGAATCTGGAACATCTCGATGTCGGCGAAGAACTTGGAATAAGTGTCGGGGTTGGCGACGTCGGAGGAGAAGAACACCGAGGCCACGACCGATTTCAGCTCGACGTCGATGCCGGCCTTCTGGC
Source organism: Bradyrhizobium sp. WSM3983 (assembly GCF_000473045.1). Classification (GTDB taxonomy): domain Bacteria; phylum Pseudomonadota; class Alphaproteobacteria; order Rhizobiales; family Xanthobacteraceae; genus Bradyrhizobium. The sequence goes on from NZ_AXAY01000005.1 coordinate 217,241, forward strand.
AGGCCTGCTTGATGATCGCCTGGGTCTTCTGGCGCGGACCGTTGATCGAGGTCTGGAACAGGAGCTTCAGCTTCTTGCCGTCCTTTTCGCGGACGCCGTCTGCGCCGGTTTTCCATCCGGCCTCATCGAGCAGTGCGCTCGCCTTCTCGACGCTGAATTCCCATTTGGTGTTCTTGGACACGAACTCCTCGGGGCCATTGAGGTAGTTCGCGGTGGTGCGGCCGGCGCGGCCGTAGATCGCCTTCTTGACGGAATCGCGATCAACCAAAAGCGCGAGCGCCTGGCGCACCCTGGGGTCCGACAGGATCGGATGCCTGGTCTTCAATGAGGAGCGTTCGCCGTCGATCTCGGTGTTGGGATCGGTGAAGTTGATGGCGATGAACTCGATGTCGCCGCCGACGGCGTAGAGAGTCTTGCCCTTGCCGCCCTTTTCCAGGCGCAGCAGAACTTCGTCCTCCACCTGCATGTTCCAGGCGAAATCATATTCGCCGGTCTGGATGACGGCGCGCGCCGCCGAGACCGCGTCACCGCCACCCTTCATTTCAACGCTGTCGAAATACGGCCGATTGGCCATGTGGTAGTCGGGATTGATCTCGCCGCGCACCAGGTCGCCCGGCTTGAACTCGACGAACTTGTAGGGGCCGGTGCCGACCGGCTTCAGGTTGTTCGGGGCCTCGCGGGACTTGCCACCCTTATATTCGGCGAACAGATGTTTCGGGATGATGCAGCCGTAGGCCCCGACAAAGGCATTCGCCCAAAACGGGGTCGGGTCGTTGAACTTGATGCGGATGGTAAGGTCGTCGACCTTCTCGACGGTGAGGCCGCTATAGGTGCTGATCGAGACGCATGCCGTGGCGGGGTCGCTGGCATATTCCCAGGTGAAGACGAGATCGTCGGCGGTAACCGGCTTTCCGTCGTGCCATTTGACGCCGGGCTTGAGTTTCCAGACGACCGATTTGGCGTCTTCCGAAAGGCCGCCATTCTTGATCGACGGAATTTCAGCGGCGAGGATCGGATTGAGATGGCCGTTAACATCCCAGCTCGCGAGCGGCTCGTAGAAGATGCGCGAGCCGTCCTGATCCTTGGTGCCGGTGGCGAAATGCGGATTGAGCAAAGTCGGCCCCTGCCACCACAACAGCTTCAGCGGACCGCCGCCGCCGCGCTTGGTCGGAGGATACGGATTCGGGCTCTGCGCCATGGCGACGCCGCCGATGGCGAGGATCTGGTTTGCCATGGGCGCGGTGAGGCCGACGGCGGCCAGGCGCTGGATGAAGGCGCGGCGATCCATCCGCCCGTCCTTCACGTCACCAATCATCGAACGCAGTTCTTTATCCAGCATGGTTGTCCCCGTCTGGTTCCCGTATGGATGCAGGCGGCCGCGGGACGGCCGCCGGGTTTTGGCTGGCGGTAGATGGCACACTGAATAGGCCGCGCGTCAACTGCGACCGTGTGTGTGCAAACGGTCTTCTGGCTGTCTGTTGAGCAAAACTTCGCTCCGCAGCCCAACGGTTCGGCATTCCAGCGTCAAAATCCGCTGGAAACCAAGTTGCACTGCGAAAAATTTGTTCGCAGGATCAGACGAAGTATCGAGACGGAATTCTACGCCACGGACATATCGAGCGGCGGCTCGACGTGATCCGGCAGCGGGCAGACGTAAGGCGTCTTGGTCGTACGCTTCGTCAGGTCAGCCTTCGCGGCCTTGATCAGTTCCGGTTCTGTCAATGCCTTGATGCCGAGGCCAGCCATCGCCTTGGCCGCCTGCACCATCGCCTTGTGGGCATGCGGGCTCTTGCCCTGCGCGACCACCTGCCAGGTGTGGAACGGCGTGCCGATTGCAACCGTCGGTGCGTGAACCTGCACGGTCGGCACCACCCAGCTCACATCGCCCACGTCGGTCGAGCCGACCAGCGGGTTACGCTTGGCGTCGAGCGGCACCAGGAAGTCGGCCAGCGGCCGATCGGTCGGCTCCATGCCGATCGCGTAATAGACCGACGCGATGTCCTTGTCGGTCAGCGTCGCGCGGATCTGACCGGCAAAGCCCTTGTCCGCGTCGTCGAAATGCGGCGGTCCGAGCTCTTCCATGATGCGATGCAGTGCCTGCTCCAGCGGCGTGTTCGGCAGGATGTTCGAAACCGCGGAGATGATCTTCATCTCGACCTTGGTCTCGGTCATCAAGGCTGCACCCTCTGCGATCTTGCTGACGCGCCCGACCAGTTCGTTCATGCCGGGAAGATCACGGGCGCGGATGGAATAGCGCACGCGGGCATGGGCCTGCACCACGTTGGGCGCGATGCCGCCGGTATCGAGCAGCGCGTAATGCACGCGCGCATCGCTCGGCATGTGCTCGCGCATATAGTTCACGCCGACATTCATCAGCTCCACCGCGTCGAGCGCGGAGCGGCCGAGATGGGGCGAAGCCGCCGCATGCGAGGTGCGGCCGGTGAAGATGAAGTCGGCGCGGGTGTTGGCGAGCGACGGCGTCACCGCGACTTCCCAGAAACTGTGCGGATGCCAGGTGATGGCGATATCGGCGTCCTCGAACGCGCCGGAGCGCACCATGAAGGCCTTGGCCGCGCCGCCTTCTTCCGCCGGGCAGCCATAATAGCGCACGCGGCCGGGCACCTTGTTCTCGGCGAGCCAGTCCTTCACTGCGGTCGCGGCAAGAAGTGCCGCGGATCCGAGCAGATTGTGACCACAGCCATGGCCGTGACCGCCGGTCTCGACCGGACGGTGCTCGGCAATTCCGGCCTCCTGGCTCAGGCCCGGCAGCGCGTCATATTCACCCATGAAGGCGATGACCGGACCGCCCTCGCCCCATTCGCCCATCACCGCCGTCGGAATGCCCGCCACATTCTCGGTGATGCGGAAACCCTGGTGGTGCAGCTCAGTGAGATGCTCGGCGGCGGAACGCGCCTCGGTGTAGCAGACTTCGGGCATGCCCCAGACCTTGTCGCTAAGGTCGATGAAACGTCCCTTGATCGTGTCGATGCCACGCCAGATGTCGCTGCGATTGTCCATGGTTTGGTCCGTGATCTCTTGGTCAAACGAAGCGGCAATGGTTAGCAGCTTCATTGAACCCCGCCTAGCATCTCGCGGGACACCAGCCATGCGACCGATGCCGGATTGGGCCGCCGTCGGCCGACTTTAGGCAAACAATTCCTGTCATCTTCGGAAATCGGCGGCGCGACATCTGGAATAGTTGCGGTCAAGTCTTTCAAGACGGCCTCCTCCGGCCTAAATTATGCTTGCTTCGCGCGTTATTCCGCAGCCATGGCGGAGCGATGCTCAGCCAGGAGAACTCCATGCCCGCCTTGACCGAATGGAGAGTGCCGCCGGCCAATCAGCCGCGTGCGAGCGATTACGGCTTTGATCTCGACCGTGCGCTCGCCTCCGTCGTCGGCCTGCACGCCATCATCCCGCCGGACGCCTTCAGCGCCGAAACGCTCGGCACCGAACGCGCCGGCAACGGTGTGGTCATCGATGACGGGCTGGTGCTCACCATCGGCTATCTCATCACGGAGGCAGAATCCGTCTGGCTGCACCTCGGCGACGGACGCGTGGTGGAGGGACATGTGCTCGGCTTCGATGCCGTCACCGGCTTCGGCCTGGTGCAGGCGCTCGGCCGGCTCGACGTCGAGCCGCTGCCGCTTGGCTCGTCGGCCGAGACCCGGCTCGGCGACCGCGTCGTGGTCGGTGGCGCCGGAGGACGGACGCGATCGGTCGCGAGCCAGATCGTCGCCAAGCAGGAATTCGCCGGTTACTGGGAGTATCTGCTCGACGAGGCCTTGTTCACCTATCCTGCCCATCCGAATTGGGGCGGCACGGGCCTGATCAACGCGCGCGGCGAATTGATCGGCATCGGCTCGCTCCAGCTCGAGCGTGAACGCGACGGCAAGGCCGAGCACGTCAACATGATCGTGCCGATCGACCTGTTGAAGCCGATCCTCGACGATCTCCGCAAGTTCGGCCGCGTCAACCAGCCGGCACGGCCGTGGCTCGGGCTCTTTTCGACCGAGATCGACAACCGCGTTTTGGTGATCGGAATCTCCGCTAACGGTCCCGCCGCCCGCGCCGAGCTCAAGACCGGCGACGTCATTCTTGCTGTCGCTGGCGAAACGGTCACGAGCCAGACGGCCTTCTACAAGAAGATGTGGGGGCTGGGTGCGGCCGGCGTCGACGTGCCGCTCACCGTGCATCATGAAGGCGTCACCTTCGATGTCACGGTGACGTCGACCGACCGCTTCAAGCTTCTGAAGGCGCCGCAGCTGCACTGACAAGATTGAACTGACTCCAAGCAGAGGAAGCGGCGATGACCGAGGCCGTCATTGACGACATCGTGGCCGTGCTGCCGCCGCTCCTCAATGCGCTGGAAGCGCTCGGCTTCTTCCAGCGGCATCTGCATCCGCCGGCCTTCGCCACGGTGATGAACGCCATCGGCGCGCCGGACGATGCGCTTCAGTCGGCCCATGCAGCGATCGACGCATGGCCGGAGCAGTTCGCCGGACTGCGCGAACGGCTGAATGGCGCTTGCAATGAGACGCTCGCCACCTTTGCCGGCATCCGCGACGTCGAGCGCGGCGACGGCGATCTCGTCGCTGTGTTCCGCGCGCTGCGCCATCTGCCGCGCGCACAAGAGGCGCTGTATCCGCTGTCGGTGCAATTTCCTCCGGTCAGCAATTTCTTCCTCAACACCGCTAATCGCGAGAATGAGGAGCTGCTGTCACGGCTCGAGGTCGGGGCGAGCGAGCACACCGGCATCTTCCACGACCACAACGAGCCCGGCAGCCGCGGCGGCTTCTCGGTCTATGTGCCCGAATATTACACACGCGATCGCGCCATGCCTCTGGTGATGGCGTTGCATGGCGGCAGCGGCAACGGCCGCGGTTTTTTGTGGAGCTGGCTGCGCGATGCCCGCAGCCTTGGCGCCATCCTAGTGGCGCCAACTGCGATCGGGCAGACCTGGGCGCTGATGGGCGACGACACCGATACGCCCAACCTCATGCGCATCCTCGAAACCGTGCGCAAGCGCTGGAATGTCGATGCCTCACGCTTGCTGCTGACCGGCATGAGCGACGGCGGCACCTTCTGCTACGTCAGCGGCCTCGACGGCGCCTCGCCCTTCACTCATCTTGCGCCGGTGTCGGCGACGTTCCATCCCCTGATGGCGGAGATGGCCGACGCCACGCGACTGCAGGGCCTGCCGATCTTCATCACCCATGGCAAGCTCGACTGGATGTTTCCCGTGCAGACCGCACGGCAGACGCAGGGAGCACTTGCTGCCGCCAGCGCCGATGTCACCTACCGCGAGATCGACGATCTCAGCCACGCCTATCCGCGCGAGATCAATGCCGAACTGCTGGAGTGGCTGAACGGGGGATGAACCAGCCGTCCTTACCTGCGCCGCACTGTCGCGGAACCATCACTCCGGGCCGACGTTATCCGCCCGTCACCGGAGGTTCGCCATGCAAACGTTTTTCGGAATGATTTTAGGAGCGCTTCTGCTCGGCTGCGGTGTCTATGTCTATGACTCCATGCAGACGTCGTCGGTCGCCAACGGCGAAGTCGCGACCGCCAATCGCACCATCGTGAATTGGGATGTCGCGAAGGCCGACTGGAATGCGCTGCAAGATCGCGCGCACAAGGGCTGGGTCCGGATCTCTTCGAAGTAATCTCGGTCGACCAGACATGGACAAGGCGCCGTCGCGGGTCCGCGGCGGCGTCTTTGTCTTGGTTCGATCAGCGCAACGATGCGTCAGTTCATCTTGGCCTTGCGGGCGTCGGCGATGACCTGCTCGAACTCGGCCATGCTGAGCACACCAGGCACGCGGTACTTGCCGACGATGAAGGACGGAGTGCCCCGGAAGCCGAAAGCCTCGGCCTGATCGTTGTTGCGCTTGAGGATCGCGTCGATGTCCTTGCCGTGTGCGGTGAGGTCGCTCTTGAGGCGGTCCATATCGACGCCGGCGGCCGCCAGCAACTCGTTGATGCGCGACTCGGTCAGGCGCGAACTGACGCCCATCATGGCGTCATGGGCCTTGTGGTACTTGTCCTGGTACTTCGCGGCGAGCGCGATCCGGGCGGCGGTCACCGAGACCGGCCCGAGGATGGGCCAGTCTTTCAAAACCAGCCTGGCCTTGCCATCGTCCTGGATGACTTGGCGCAACTCCGGCTCGAGCTTACGGCAATAGGGACAATTGTAGTCGGACCACTCGATGATGCTGATATTGCCATCGGGATTGCCGGCAACGGGGACGTCGGGGTCACGCAGCACCTTGGCTTCGCTGAGCACTTCGTCATCACCGGTGGCTGCGCGTGCTAAGGTCATACTGCCAGCCGCGAGGGCGCCCGCCCCGATCACCGTCAGCGCCGCGCGGCGCGTCGGCCCAACGCCCTTAGTCCTGAATCCAGCCATATCTCGTCCCGTTTCGGTCCCATCTTCGCAAATTCGTTTCGGAACCGGGAATTGTTACACCTCATATAGAGTGTCACGGGGGCGATGTCATTGCATCAGCAGGGCGCCCACCAAGGCAACCAGGAACGAGGTCACCGAGGCGTTGCCGCTAGGCGCGGGACGCGCGCTGTTCGTGCGAAGTCGCAAGGCGGGGCAGCATCGCCATCAGCGTTCCGGTCATGGTGGCAATGAGCGTGGTCTTCCCCTCGCACTCGGCGAAGGCCCTGGCTTCGCAGAAGGTGAGCGTGCGGCCGGGCTTGACCACCCCGCTCTTGAAGACGAAGCGCTGGCCGCGGGCGGGGGCGAGCAGCGTGGCCTTGAACTCGACCGTGAGGATATCGGCCTCGGACGGCATCAGCGTGAAGGCGGCAACGCCACAGGCATTATCGAGCCCCGCGGTGATGATGCCGGCATGGACAAAACCGTTCTGCTGCGTGAAGGCCGGTGAATGCAGCATCGCCAGCTCGACCTCGCCCGGCGCAAGGCGGACGATCACGATGCCGAGCGTGCGCATCGCCGGCTGTCCCTCGAACATTGCAATGGCCGCCGCACGATAGCCCGGGTTTTTCGGCTCGAACGCAGCCATCGCACTATCCCTGTCCTGTGATCCCTGCCCTGCGATCTTGATACGGTAGCGTATCAGGCATGGAACGCGTTAGCAATACGGTACCGTATCAAGAACCGGTGAGGCTTCCTTCATGAACGACGGCAAGGGCGATGTCTGGGTCGAGGCAGGGTTTAACGAGCTCGCCCGCGCAGGTGTCGAGGGGGTGCGGGTCGAGGTGCTCGCCAAGAATTTGGGCGTCACCAAGGGCGGCTTCTACCGCCGCTTCGCCGACCGCGCCGCGCTGCTCGAAGCGATGCTGGTGCACTGGCGCGAGGGACGCTCAGCATCAATTGCAGAGCAGACCAGCCTGGACGGGCAAGAGCCCCGCGAGCGGCTGAGGGCGGTGATCCAGCTCTATTCCGAGCGGCTCAATCCGGAGGGCATGGCGATCGAGCTCGCGATCCGGCAGTGGGCGCGCTCCGATCAGAGCGCCGCTGCGGCGGTGGCGAGCGTGGATGCGGCGCGGCTGAAGCACGTCGCCGAACTCTATCGCGCGACCGGCCTCGAGGCCGAGGAGGCGGAGGCGCAGGCCTTCCTGTTCTACTGCTTCATCTTTGGCCAGAGCCTGTTGTTCGTCGAGCGCGGCCCGCGCAAGCGATCACAGCTCGTGGCGAAATCGGCCGAGAAGCTCTTGGACTAAGCAAGATGGCCGGAGCTTTGCTCCGGCCATCGCATCAATTCGAAGCGTCAAGCGGCGCCCTTCAGCTTCTTGTTGCATTCGCTGTAATAGCCGCCGCCCTTCTCGATCCACTTCATGCCGCCATTGCCGTTGGTGGTCTTGTTGGCGTTGTACTGGTCGACGCAGGTATGGAGGCGCGCCTTGCCGGCGGTCTCCTTGGCGTATTTCGGATCGACCGCGTTCGGGAAGATCGCAGGGCCCGCCGGCATCGTCGGTGCCGGGGCAGCAGCGGGGGCTGCCTCCTTCTTGGCCTGCTTCGGCTCGGCAGCAGGCGGAGGCGCAGCCGGGGCAGCCGCGGTCGGCGCAGCCGCCGGCGTCGCATCGGCGCCGCACTGGACTTTGCGGAAGTCATTCCACTTCATGGTGCCGAGCGAGCCGTCCTTCTTGGCGGCCTGATATTTCGCGCTGCACTCTTGCGAGGTCAACGCCTGCGCCGGCGCGCTTGCCACCAGTGCGGCAGCAACGCCCGACATGGCAATCGCACACAACAGTTTGGCTTGAATGGTCATCCTTGGTCTCCCTCAGGGAAGCAAAACGAGGACTGCTATCCTAGCGTGCTGGGGACATCCGACAAGGAAGTGATGCCGCTTGGCGCTAAAATATAGTGATCGCGCTGTTCGGGATTATTCATGTCGCGTTCAGCAATGCGGGCCGACGTTCGCGCCCCTCCGCAACTTTCGCAAGAAGAGCCACATCATGACCCTCGCCTCCCGTCTCGCCGTCGTCGCGATCGCCTCCCTGTTCGCCACCGGCACCGCTTTCGCGCAGACCGCGGCGCCGGCCGCCAAGACTGACGCCACCACGACCACCGACAAGAAGGCGCCGAAGGAGCACTCGGCCGAATCGCTCGAATGCTCCAAGCAGGCGGACGCCAAGGGCCTGCACGGGAAGGAGCGCAAGAAATTCCGCTCCGAGTGCATCAAGACCGCGAAGGGCGGCGCCACGCCTGCGCCTGCCGCCGATAAGAAGTAAATCCGTCACAATCCTCCCCTCGCCTTTGGCGAGAGGCGTACGCATTGCGGCATGACGAGCCTGCAATTGTGCGTCTCTCGCCGATTTGCAATAAGGTGGCGTGAAGCAAATCACCGCCTCCCTCCCGTTCGAATGGCCCAGCCGTGCCAAGGTTTTGAGCACCGTGGAGACGCTCGTCATCGGCGCCGCCGGCGGTCTGGCCTTCCTGGCCGTGGGCCTTCCGGGCGGGTTGATCTCGGGCTCGATGATCGCGGTCGGGATCGCCGCGATTGCCGGACGCCAGCTTGCGGTCCCACCGCTCCTCACCCAGACCGTACTGGTGCTGCTCGGTATTTCGCTGGGCTCCGTCGTTTCGCGCCATCTGATCCAGCAAGTCAGCGCCTATCCGCTGACCATCGGCCTCTTGGCGCTCGCCACCTTCTGCTCGACCTTCGGCTCGAGCTATTACCTCCAGCGCATCCATGGCTGGGACCGCACCTCGGCCTTCCTCGCCGGCAGCCCCGGCGCGCTGTCGCAGATCACGATTTTGGCGGTGGAGCGCGGCGCCGACCTGCCGGGCATCGCGGTGGTGCAGACCATGCGCGTCATCATCCTCACCGCGGCGCTGCCGATGGTGCTGGCGATCGCGGGCGCCGCCGCGCCCTCCGTCACGCCGTTGCTGACGACAGCGATTGCCTCGCCACTCGATCTTGTTGAGCTGGTCGCCGCCGCGCTGGCGGCATCGCTGGTGCTTCGGCTGATCAAGTTTCCGGCGAGCTGGATGTTCGGCGCGATGATCGCCTCCAGCGTGCTGCACGGCGCAGGCTGGGTCGAGGGCGGCCTGCCCAACTGGGTGCGCGGCGTCGCGCTGGTGGGCATCGGCGCGCTGATCGGCAGCCGCTTTGCCCGGATGCGAATCAAGACGCTGGCCGGCCACATCAATGCCGCGCTGGGCTCGTTCGCCGTGGCAATCGCCGTCTCCTCGATCTTCGTCGGCATCGTCGCAGTCACGACGCAGGTGAAGTTTTCCGACGTCGTTGTTGCGTTTGCGCCCGGCGCGATGGACGCCATGCTTGCGCTGGCGCTCACGCTGCACATCGATCCGATCTTCGTCGGCGCCCATCACCTCTCGCGCTTCGTGTTCGTGACGATCGCGACGCCTGGCATCGTGCACCTGTTCGGCCGCACACAGGACGACGTGGACGATTAGGCGTTTTCTCCGGTCGTTTGCCCCTTCAGCGCAGCAAGCTGCGCCTCGAGCTCCGCAATCCGCTGGTCTCTTGCCGCTAACGCCACCGCCACATCCGGGGCGTCGAATTTCTGCGGAATGTGCTGGGGGCAGTTGGTGTCCCAGGCCGCGATCCTGAACACGATCACCTGCTCGGGCCGGGCGCGATAGCCCTTCGGCATCATCGCATCCGTCAGAGCATCGTCGTCCTCGACCACGCGCGCCTCGCCCCAGATCTTCACCCGACGGCGGTGGGCATAGTCCATCACGAAGATGTAGGCCTTGGGATTCTCGGAGAGATTGCCTTGCGTCAGATATTGCTGGTTGCCGGCATAGTCGGCAAAAGCGAGCGTCTGCTTGTCCAGCACCTTCAGAAAGCCCTTCGGACCGCCGCGGTGCTGGATATAGGGCTGGCCGTCCGCTGAGGCGGTAGAGAAATAGAAGCTGTTGGCATCGGCGAGGAAGGCTTCGAGGTTCTCGTCGACCTCGGTGCGCCAACCGCGCTGCTCGGCGCGGCCATAGGCCTCGCGGGAGCCCTTGCGCGCCTGGATCACCTTCACCGCGGGGGTAAAGGCGACATCGCTGGCATAGGTATGAATCGCGGTCATCGGAAAATCTCCTGAAAATTCCGGCGCATCTCTGCGTCTTTCGAGGACCAGATGGACCTTCCGGCGATCAAAACAATCAGCCCGCTTGACACTTCATCGTTCCGATATATGCAATAATCCCTATGGACCGCCTCGAAGCCATGCACGTCTTCGTCACTGTCGCCGATTTGCGCGGCTTTGCGCCGGCGGCGCGCAAGCTGCGGCTGTCGCCATCGGCGGTGACAAGGCTGATCGCGGCGCTTGAAGACCATCTCGGCGCACGGCTGCTGCAGCGGACCACGCGGCAGGTGAGATTGACCGACGTCGGCACGCGCTATCTGGAACGCGCCCGGCGGATCCTCGCCGACGTCGAGGACGCCGACGGCTCGGCGCGGGAGGAGCGCAACCGGCCGAGCGGACGGCTGGTGGTGTCGGCCCCGGTCGGCTTCGGCCGGCTGCATGTCGGCCCGGTCATGACCGACTATCTCAAGCGCTATCCCGAGGTCGCCTGCGAACTCAGGCTCTCGGACAACCTCGTCAACCTCGTGGAAGACGCCGTCGACGCTGCCGTCCGTATCGGCCATCTCGCCGACTCCTCGCTGGTTGCGCGCCAGGTCGGCGAGATGCGGCGGATCACGGTGGCGACATCAGGCTATTTGAAGCGACACGGCGAGCCGAAGACGCCGGAGGCGCTGCGCGAGCATCAGACCATCCTGTTCGGTCCCGCGACGGCGTGGCGCTTCGCGCAGGATGGCCGCGACATCGAGGTGACGCCGTCCCCGCGCTTCACCAGCAACAGCGCCGACGCCGCTCTGCAATATGCCGAGGCCGGCGGCGGCATCACGCGCGTGCTCGCCTATCAGGCCGCCGAGGGCCTAAAGCGCGGTCGGCTGAAAATCCTGCTGGCGAAATACGAGCAGCCGGCGCTGCCGATCCACATCGTCTACCCGACCTCGCGCCTGCTTTCGGCCAAGGTGCGCGCCTTCATCGATCTCGTGGTGGAAACGACTGCGTGGAAGTTTGGGTAGGCTTCGGCACCACACGGAACGTCCCACTGGCACGTGCGATCACGGCGCCGTCGGCCTTGATCAGGCTCTGCGCGAAGCAGATCGTCTTGCCGGTCTTGATCACGTCGCTCTCGATCGAACACCATTGGCCGATCTCGGCCGAGCCGACGAAATCAATCGACAGCGAGACCGTCACGAACGAGGTGGTCCAGTCCGTCGCTTGCGCGCAACTATAGCCCATCGCGTTGTCGGCGAGCGTGGTGATCAGGCCGCCATGGATCAGGCCGCGGCCATTGGTGTGCGGCCGTGCCAGCCGCAGGCCGATGATCACGGCCCTCTCAGTTTTCTTCGCATAGAGCGGCTCCCACGGTTCGGTCAGCGGGCTCTTGCGGGAAAGCGGCTCGAAGCCGTCGGGGATGTCGGTGTCGGTCATGCGTGTCTCGCGTCGCTATTGGGTTACTGGCAATGAACGCGATGTGGATGACAGTTTCACCGCCTACAAAGTTTTAAACGTGATTTGCGCGGATGTTTGAAACGCGCCACGCCGCAATGACAGAGCCGTAGGGTGGGCAAAGCGAAGCGTGCCCACCAACTTTCTCAATGGTGGAGAGATGGTGGGCACGGCGCGCCGCGCCTTTGCCCACTCTACGGCGCCGACTCCGCCGCCCTAAAAAGGCAATCCCACATAATTCTCCGACAGCGATGTCATCGCGGCCTGCGACTGCGTGACGTAGTCGAGCTCGGCGACCTGGATACGCGCGCCGATGCTGCCATTATCAGGGAATTTGTGCAGCATCGAGGTCATCCACCAGGAGAACCGCACGGCCTTCCAGACGCGCGCAAGCGCCTTGGCGGAATAGGCATCGATGCCGGCGTTCGATTTCTCGTCGTAGAACTCTCGAAGCGCGCTCGACAGATAATGGGCATCGCTCGCAGCCAGGTTCAGCCCCTTGGCGCCGGTCGGCGGCACGATGTGGGCGGCATCGCCGCACAGGAACATCTTGCCGAAGCGCATCGGCTCGGCGACGAAGCTGCGCAACGGCGCGATGCTCTTCTCGATCGAGGGGCCTGTCACGAGATTATCGGCCGCTTCCTGGTCCAGCCGGCGCTTCAATTCGTCCCAGAAGCGATCGTCGGACCACTGGTCGACATGGTCATCGAGCGAACACTGCAGATAATGCCGGCTGCGCTTCATCGAGCGCATGGCGCAGAGCGCAAAGCCCCGTGCATGGTTGGAATAGATCAGCTCGTGGCTGACCGGCGGCGTCTCGGACAAAATGCCGAGCCAGCCGAACGGATAGACCCGCTCGAACTCCTCGATTGCCGAGGCCGGCACGCTGGCGCGGCTGATCCCGTGAAAGCCGTCGCAGCCGGCGATGAAATCGCAATCGAGCGTGTGGGTGACGCCGTCCTTCACCCAGGTTACGCGCGGGTGACCGCCGTCGAAATCATGCGGCTGCACGTCCTTGGCCTCGTAGACGGTGGTGAGGCCGGCGGCTTTCCGCGCATTCATCAGGTCGAGCGTGACCTCGGTCTGGCCATAGATCATGACCGTCTTGCCGGTCGCGCCCGTCATGTCGATGCGATGACGGCGGCCGGCGAAGGCGAGTTCGATCCCTTCGTGAACCAGGCCTTCCGCATGAGCCCTTGCTCCGGCACCGACTTGATCAAGCAGCCCAACAGTCCCCTCCTCCAGGAGGCCCGCGCGGATGCGGCCCAGCACGTAGTCCGGGCTTTGCCGCTCAAGAATGAAGTTGTCGATACCGTATTTGTGCAGAAGTTGCCCAAGCAACAATCCTGCCGGCCCGGCCCCGATGATTGCGACTTTTGTCCGCAATACTTGCTCCTCCCGATCCTGTAGGCTTTCGTCGCGGCTCGCTTGTCGCGATCGTCCGCGCGCGATAATTATATCATATAACGGTTGGGCAAAAGGGAGGCTGGTCGCCGGGCAGCGACAAATCCATGCAACATCGCTGACGTAGATGACGCACCAGTTCCGGCTTGAACGCACCGGCCAATTAGATAACATGTTAACTAACGAGACCGGGCCATCGAAGCCCGCCGTCAAAAGAGGGAGAGACACGTGATGAGGAAAGCCTGTCTGGCTTTGCTGCTGGCAGCAAGCGTGACGCCTGCGTTCGCGCAGGACAAGACCTTCGATTTGAAGATCTCGCACTGGGTGCCGGCCTCGCATCCGCTGCAGAAATCGCTGGAAGACTGGGCCGCCGCGGTCGAGAAGGATTCCGGCGGCACCATCAAGGGCAAGGTGTTTCCGGCCCAGCAGCTCGGCAAGGCCTTCGACCATTACGACATGGCGCGCGATGGCATCGCCGACGTCACCTACGTTAATCCGGGCTATCAGCCCGGCCGCTTCCCGATCATCGGCGCAGGCGAATTACCGTTCCTGATCTCGGACGCCAAGGGCGGCTCGATGGGGCTGGACGCCTGGTATCGCAAATATGTCGAGAAGGAAATGAAGGACGTCAAATATTGTCTCGCCTTCGTCCACTCGCCCTCCTCCTTCCACGCCCGCACCAAGAAGATCGTGATGCCGGAGGACGTGAAGGGCATGAAGATCCGCCCGGCCCACGCCACCATGGCGAACTTCGTCACCTCGCTCGGCGGCACCAACGTGCAGTCCTCCGCACCTGAAGTGCGTGACATCATCGAGCGCGGCGTCGCCGACGGCGTCACCTTCCCCTGGGGCTCGCTGGTGCTGTTCGGCATCGACAAGGTGACGAAGTACCACATGGAAGCGCCGCTCTACACCACGACCTTCGTGTTCGTGATGAACAAAGACAAGTACGATTCGATGTCCGACAAGCAGAAGGCCGCGATCGACAAGAATTGCTCGACCGAAATGGCCGGCGTGGTCGGCGAGCACTGGGGCAAGTTCGAGGATGCCGGCATCGACAAGGTGAAGGCGGAAGCAGGTCATGAGGTCTACAAGCTGACACCGGACCAGACCGCGTCCTGGAAAAAGGCGGCCGAGCCGCTGGTCAAGACCTGGGGTGATGGCGCCAAGAAGGCCGGCGTCGATCCCGACGCTGCGCTCGCGGATCTGAAGACGTCGCTGAAGAAATACAACGCGCTGGCGGAGTAGCCTCGCTTCGAGAGAAGCGCGGCGGCGAGGGGCATCTTGCCGCCGTTGTTATGCAAGTGCGCTGTTAGGAGCGCACGACGCTCCCCCTCCCCGCGTGCGGGGAGAGGGGTGGGGTGAGGGGGAGTCTCTCCGCGGGGGCGGTGACAGTCGGACTCGCGGAGAGTCCCCCCTCACCCGCCACGCTCAGGCGCGCAAGTGCGCTGCCGAGCCTGTCGGCTTCTCCCGCAAGCGGGGAGAGGCGAAGGACCGCGGCCGGAGTCGAGAACGAGAATGACATCACTTAGGACACACCCATGAAGCGCGCCTGGATGGATCGCGTGATCGATTCGATCGAATGGATTGCAGCTGCCTTCGTCGGCATCGTCGCGCTCGACATCTTCCTGTCGGTGCTGCTGCGCAACACGCTGAACTATTCGATTCCCGACAGCTTCGACATCGGCCGCATGCTGCTCGGCATCCTCATTTTCTGGGGCATTGCCGCGACCTCGTATCGCGGCACGCACATCACGGTCGATCTTGTCTGGGGCAATGTCAGCCCCCGCTACCAGCGCTGGATCGACGTCTTCGCGACGCTGGTGCTGCTGTTCGTCGTCACCGTTCAGACCTGGACATTATTCGACAAGGTTCGCGGCACCTACAAGGACAATGTCCAGACTTTTGACATGCACATGCCGACGTGGCCGTTCTTCGCGATCGCCTGGATCGGCGACGTCTCGGCCGTGCTGCTGATCGCGATCCGCACTTACCGGCTGATCTTCCATCCCGAAGACATGCACGACCCCAAGCTGAAGGCGACGGAGTAATCATGAGCACCGATGCCGTCGCCGTTCTCGGCTTCGTTTCCCTGTTCGCACTGATGCTGCTGCGCGTGCCCGTCGGCATGGCCATGGGCCTTGTCGGCGTCACCGGCTTCTCCTACCTGGTCGGCGCAACACCCGCGCTGAAGTTGGTCGGCCAGACCTCGATGCGCACGGTCACCGACTACACTTTCGGCGTCATTCCGATGTTTTTGCTGATGGGTTCCTTCGTCAGCAATTCCGGCATGAGCCGCGAGTTGTTCCGCGCCGCCAACGGTTTCGTCGGGCACTTGCGCGGCGGGCTTGGTATCGCCACCGTCGGCGCCTGCGGCGGCTTTGCCGCGATCTGCGGCTCGTCGGTCGCGACCGCCGCGACCTTCTCCGCTGTCGCCTATCCCGAGATGCGCCGCTTCGGCTATCCGCAGTCCTTTGCGACCGGCGTGATCGCGGCCGGCGGCACGCTCGGCGCGATGCTGCCGCCCTCGACCGTGCTTGCGGTCTACGGCATCATCACCGAGCAGGACATCGGAAAACTCTTCATCGCCGGCATCATTCCGGGCCTGCTGGCGATGACCATGTACATGGTCACGATCTTCCTGATTGGCTATTTCCGCCCTGACTTCCTGCCCAAGGGCAAGGTGCTGCCGTGGCGCGAGCGCTTCGCCGGCCTGAAGGAGATCTGGGCGCCGGTGCTGCTGTTCGTGTTCGTGATCGGCGGCCTCTACGGCCTGCCCTACCTGCCCCGCTTCACACCGACCGAGGCCGGCGGCGTCGGCGCTGCCGGCGCCTTCATCATCGGCGTGGTCACGGGGCGGCTCGACCGTGAGAAGGTGCTGGCCTCGCTGCTGCAGGCGACGCGCACGGCCGCGGCCGTGTTCACCGTGCTGATCGGCGCGCTGATCTTCGGCTATTTTCTGACGGTGACACAGACGCCGCAGAAGGTCACCGAGTTCCTTACCGGCCTCGGTCTCGGTCCCTACGGCGTGCTTGCGCTGATCATGGTGATGTACCTCGTGCTCGGCTGCCTGATGGATGCCATGGCGATGATCATCCTGACCGTGCCGATCATCTTCCCCGTCATCACGCATCTCGGCTTCGATCCGATCTGGTTCGGCGTCATCATCGTCATGACCGTCGAGCTCGGCCTGATCCATCCACCGGTCGGCATGAACGTCTTTGTTATCAAGAGCGTGGTGAAGGACGTGTCCTTTTCCACGATTTTCAAAGGCGTGATCCCGTTCGTGGCGACCGACCTGGTGCGGCTGGTGATTTTGATCGCGTTCCCATTGCTGGCCACCTGGCTGCCGACGCGGATGATGGCTCATTGAGAGGCGAAGCGATGACCACGCCGACGCTCGAGGCGAAATACGTTGTGCATCAGGTGGTGTGAGCCGTTTATTGACAAATGCATCTCGATGTGCATAAATACACACCATGAATAGCCGAGAGATTATCTCGGCCCTTCAAAGGGATGGCTGGGTCCAGGTGGCTCAAAAAGGCAGCCACGTCCAGTTCAAGCACCCGACGAAAACGGGCCGCGTCACTGTCCCTCATCCGAAACGGGACATCCCGCTCGGGACGCTGAAGAGTATCGAAAAGCAATCAGGCCTGAAGCTGAGGTGAACGCCATGCGTCATTACATCGGTCTGATCCACAAGGATGCCGATAGCGATTTCGGGGTATCGTTTCCCGATCTGCCAGGCGTCGTGACCGCGGGCACCACGCTCGATGATGCACGCGACATGGCCGAAGAGGCGCTGGCGCTTCATCTCGAAGGCATGGCGGAAGATGGAGACGCGGTTCCCGAGCCTTCGTCGCTCGAGGAGATCATGTCGGATCCGAAGAATCGCTCGGGCGTCGCCATTCTGGTTTCGGTAAAGAACGACCAGCCCAAGATCGTGCGCGTCAATGTCACATTGCCCGATGACGTCCTTGAGCAGATCGACAAATACGCCGAGACGCACGGGTACACCCGTTCCGGTCTGCTCGCCCAGGCCGCCAAGAGGATGATTACGGAGACGGCGTGAGCCGTTCTCGCACGCCATCAGTCCTATCTCGCGTGTCGGCACAGCCCCTCGCAAACATCATCGCGAAGGTGACCCATATTGACTCCTCCAGAATTCGTTATACAACATAACTATTCTGATAAGGACGCAAATGACACAGGGAAACGCCGAGACCGCTGACGCGGGCGCCTCCGGGCTGCTTCAGATCGAGAGGGTGGACCGGGTTCTGACCGTGGGTCTGAACCGGCCAGCCAAGCGCAATGCGCTCAACGACGGCATCATCCTGGAAATCGGCGAATGCTTTGCGTCCCTGCCCGAGGACATCGGCGCGGTCGTCATTCACGGCGTCGGCGACCATTTCTCCTCCGGCCTCGACCTGTCCGAGCTTCAGGATCACGACGCCACCGGCGGCCTGCTGCATTCGCAGATGTGGCACCGGGTATTCGACCGCATCCAGTACAGCCGCGTGCCCGTGATTGCCGCGTTGAAGGGCGCCGTGATCGGCGGTGGGCTCGAGCTTGCTTGCTCCGCCCACATTCGCGTCGCCGAGCCCACAGCCTATTTCGCGCTGCCTGAGGGACAACGCGGCATCTTCGTCGGCGGCGGCGGTTCGGTACGGCTGCCGCGGCTGATCGGCGTCGCGCGCATGATGGACATGATGCTGACGGGCCGCGTCTATAGCGCGACCGAGGGCACGTCTTACGGCTTTGCGCAATATGTCACCGAAGCCGGTAACGGCCTCACCAAGGCGCTGGAGCTTGCGACCAAGATCGCCTCCAACGCGCCGCTGACGAATTTTGCCGTACTCCAGGCGTTGCCGATGATCGCGGAGGCCAATCCGCAGACCGGCCTCCTGATGGAATCGCTGATGGCGACGGTCGCACAGAGCGACAAAGAGGCAAAACGCAGGATCCGCGAATTCCTCGAGCACAAGACCGCCAAGGTAAAGCCGAAATCATGAGTATGCAGCCGTCCTCTTCCAGCACAGAGCGCGGCGCGAGCAATTCTCCGCTGCGGCCGATCTCGTTTGGCGATCCCCTCGTCGACATCGAACGGCACGCCGATGGCACGATCTATTTGCGGCCAAAGCAGCCGCTCGGCGGCTATCCGGCCCGCATCACCGATCGCCTGCATCACTGGGCGACGACGACGCCGGACCGCGTGTTCATGGCGGAGCGCGAAGGCGGCCGGGGCTGGCGCAAAATCACCTATGCCGAGCTGCTCACGGCGAGCCGGCACATCGCATCAAGCCTGCTTCAGCGCGGCCTCTCGGCGGAGAGACCGGTCGTCATCCTCTCTGGCAATTCGATCGACCATGCGCTGCTGGCGTTCGGCGCGTTCTATGCCGGCATTCCGTTCTGTCCGGTATCGCCGGCCTATTCGCTGGTGTCGAAGGATTACGGCAAGCTCTCCTACCTGATGAAGCTGCTGACACCCGGCCTCGTCTTCGCCGAGGACGCCGACAAATTCGCGGACGCGCTCGCCGCCAACGTCTCGCTCGGCACCGAGATCGCCGCGTCCTATGGCGATGTGCCCGGCCGCGACGTCACGCTGCTCGCCGACCTCATCGCGACGCCGATCCGCAGCGATCTCGAGGAAGTGCACGGCAAGATCGGCCCCGACACGATCGCAAAATTCCTGCTGACGTCAGGCTCGACCGGCAATCCCAAGGCCGTCATCAACACCCAGCGCATGATCTGCGCCAACCAGGTGATGCTGCGCGAGACGCTCGCCTTCCTCAAGGACGAACCGCCCGTCATCATCGACTGGCTGCCCTGGAATCACACCTTTGGCGGCAACCACAATATCGGGCTGACGCTCTACAATGGCGGCTCGATGTATCTCGACGCCGGCAAGCCGATGCCGGGCGGCATCGAGGAGACCGTGCGCAACCTCCAGGAGATCTCGCCGACGGTCTATTTCAACGTACCCAAGGGCTACGAGTCGCTGCTGCCTTATTTGCGCGACGACCCGGGCCTGCGTGCAAAGTTCTTCGACCGGCTGCACGCGATGTTCTTCTCGGGCGCGGCGCTGTCGCCCTTCGTCTGGAACAGTCTCGACGAGCTCGCGGTGAAGGAAAAAGGCTATCGCGTGCCGATGCTGACCGGCCTCGGCGCGACCGAGACCGCGCCGTTCTTCATGTCGGTCAATCCGCGTACCAGCCGCTCCGGCCATGTCGGACTGCCGGTGTCAGGCAACGATGCCAAGCTCGTGCCAAACAACGGCAAGATGGAGGTGCGCGCCAAGGGCCCGAACGTGATGCCCGGCTATTGGCGCCAGCCCGACATCACCGCGAAATCCTTCGACGAGGAAGGATTTTACAAGATGGGCGACGCGCTCAAGCCCGCCGACCCCGATGATCTCAACGCCGGCTTCGATTTCGACGGCCGCGTCAGCGAGGATTTCAAGCTCGCGAGCGGCACCTGGGTCAGCGTCGGTCCGCTGCGTGCGCGCTTCGTCGCGGCCTGCGCACCGCTGGTGCGCGACGTCGTCATCGCCGGCATCAACCGCGACGAGGTCTCCGCGCTGGTGCTGCTCGATCTCGACGGCTGCCGCCTGATCAACCCGACCCTGCCGGCCGACGATCTCACCGTCACCGCCCGCGACCGGCTGGTCCGTGAGGCTTTCCGCGAGCGCCTGATCCAGTTCCTTTCTTCGGCCACCGGCTCCTCGACGCGGATCACGCGCGCCATCCTGCTGGATGCGCCGCTGTCGATCGACAAGGGCGAGGTCACCGACAAGGGCTCGATCAACCAGCGCGCGGTGCTCGAGCATCGCGGCGCGCTGATCGAGGAGCTCTACGCTGCCAATCCATCGGACCGTGTGATATCGGTCGGCTAAGAAATCATAAGGAGAACGCCATGTTGTTGAAGGATCAGGCGGCCATCGTTACCGGCGGCGCATCGGGGCTGGGCGCTGCAACTGCGCGAAAACTGGCGGCGCAGGGCGCCAAGGTCGCGGTGTGCGACCTCAATGCCAAGCTCGCGGAGAGCGTTGCCGCCGAGATCAAGGGCGTGGCCGTGACCTGCGACGTCTCTGACGCGGCCTCCGCTGAAGCCGCGATCGCGCAGGCGACTAAGGCCCATGGCCCGGCCCGCGTGCTGGTCAACTGCGCCGGTATCGGCGTTGCCAAGCGTGTCGTCGGCCGCGACGGCCCGATGGCGCTCGCCGATTTCGACAAGGTAATCAAGGTCAATTTGATCGGCACTTTCAACATGCTGCGCCTTGCCGCCGCCGAGATGTCCAAACTGGAGCCGCAGGCGACCGGCGAGCGCGGCGTCATCATCAACACGGCGTCCGTCGCCGCCTATGACGGCCAGATCGGCCAGTCGGCCTATTCGGCGTCAAAGGGCGGCATCGTCGGCATGACGCTGCCGATCGCGCGCGAGCTCGCCCAATTCGGCGTCCGCGTGCTGACGATCGCACCCGGCCTGTTCCTCACGCCCCTGCTGGCCAATCTGCCGCAGGAAGCCCAGGATTCGCTGGCCGCCGCGATCCCCTTCCCGCGCCGGCTCGGCCACGCCGACGAATTCGCCGCGCTCGCACTTCACATGGTCGAGAACTCTTACCTCAACGGCGAAGTGGTGCGCCTCGACGGTTCGCTGCGCATGGCGCCGAAGTAGGACGCGAAAACGCATGTTCGTGAACCGGCGCGACGTCCAGATCCAGTGGGGTGATTGCGACCCCGCCAACATCGTCTACTACCCGCGTTATTTCGCGATGTTCGACGATTCGACGTCAACCCTGTTCGAGGTCGCCGGCTTCTCCAAGCAGGATCTGGTTCGCAAATACGGCCTGGTGGGCATTCCCATGGTCGATACGCGGTCCAAATTCTACATTCCCTCGACCTATGGCGACTGGATCACCATCGAAACGAAGATCGAGAGCATCAAGCGCTCGAGCTTCGAGGTGAAGCACAACGTCTACAAGGGCGAGGCGCTTGCCATCGAAGGTTTTGAGACCCGCGTCCTGGTCGGCCGCGATCCCGTTAACCCCGACAAGCTGAAATCGGCACCGTTTCCTCCGGAGATGGTAGCGAAATTCACCGAGAATTAGATTCTGGAGCTAAATCGCCGCATCACCAAAAGACGGGGCTGAATTCATCCCCGATTTCTGCTTTCAAACAATAACGTCAAGGGAGGAAACAATGAAACGCTTTTACCTGACTGCTGCCATCGCGGCGGCCACGCTGGCGCTGCCGACCCTGCCCGGGCTGGCCCAGACCAACGAAATCACCATCGGCATCAGTGTGACCACTACGGGTCCTGCCGCCGCCCTCGGCATTCCCGAGCGCAATGCGCTGGAATTCGTGCCGAAGGAAATCGGCGGCGTGCCGCTGAAGGTGATCGTGCTCGACGACGGCGGCGACCCGACGACGGCAACCACGAACGCGCGCCGCTTCGTTACGGAGTCCAAGGCCGACATCATCATGGGCTCCTCGACGACACCGCCATCCATCGCGATCTCCAATGTCGCGAACGAAGCCGGCATTCCGCATTTCGGCCTTGCGCCGTTCCCAATCACGCCCGAGCGCGCCAAGTGGTCGGTGTCGATGCCGCAGCCGATTCCGATCATGGGCAAGGTGCTCTATGAACACATGAAGGCCCACAAGGTGAAGACGGTCGGCTATATCGGCTATTCCGACTCCTACGGCGATCTCTGGTTCAACGACTTCAAGGCGCAGGGCGTGCCGATGGGCATGACCATGGTCGACGAGGAGCGCTTCGCGCGGCCCGACACGTCTGTCACCGGACAGGTTCTGAAGCTCGTCGCCGCCAATCCCGACGCGATCCTGATCGGCGCCTCCGGTACCGCGGCCGCATTACCGCAGACCGAGTTGCGCGAGCGCGGCTATCAGGGCCTGATCTATCAGACCCATGGCGCCGCCAGCATGGACTTCATCCGCATCGCCGGCAAAGCAGCGGAAGGCGTGCTGATGGCTTCCGGTCCCGTCATGGATCCCGAGGATCAGCCGGACGAGGCCGCGACCAAGAAGCCGGGCCTCGCGCTCAACACGGCCTATGAGGCCAAGTACGGCCCGAACAGCCGCAGCCAGTTCGCCGGCCATTCCTACGATGCCTTCGAGGTCCTGAAGCGCATCATCCCGACCGCATTGAAGACGGCGAAGCCCGGCACGCCGGAATTCCGCGAGGCGATTCGCCAAGCCTGGTTGACCGAAAGGGAGATCCCGGCGAGCCAGGGTGTCTACAACTTCACCGAAAAAGATCGCTACGGTCTCGACGACCGCTCACGCATCCTGCTCACGGTCAAGAACGGCAAATACACGCTCGCGAAATAAGCGGCGATAGTTTCCGAGACGAGAGCTGGCCCATTGGGCCGGCTCTTTTCTTTTGTGCGATTGCGTCAGGCCGCTTGCCGCAGTGGCGCCCAGGCGAACTCCGGATAGTAGCTATCCATCATCCGGTCGACATAGGCGGTGAGGTTCGGAAATCCTTCCGCACGCTCGCGCAGACGGGATTCGAAGAACGGTGTGAGAATTCCGGCGAGCGCGCCGAACGCGGTCGCGTCGACCCCGCTGGGCTTGTTGCCCATCAGATAGGATTTGTCGCCGAGCTGCACCGACAGTGCAAACAGCGAGCGGACCGCGAGATCGACATCGTCGTCGGGAGCGTGACGGCCGAGGCCGGAAAGCAGGTAATTCTCGGCGACGCGGAATTGCGCGTCCTCGCGCAGCTTCTCGCGGCTGTGCTCGGGCGCCCCGTCGAAGAAACGCGCAGGGCCCTTGGCGAAATTGGCAGCATCGACCCAGCGCGCGCCGACCAGCGACCAATAGACGTGGTGCTCGATCATGCGCTCGAACGCCCAGGCTTGGGCGCGCTCGTGCAAAGAAAGGCCGGCGTCGAAGTCAAAGCCGTAGCGGCGCTCGATATGGGCGCGGATGAAGGTGGAATCGGCTACCGCCTCGCCGCCATCATCGATGAAAGGCAGCTGGCCCTTCGGCGACGCCGGCGGCATCGCGCGCTCCTTCCGGTAGGGCAGTCCCGCCATCTTGAGCTGCACCTCGGTCTTGGTGACGAAAGGGCTGATTTCCGGCAGGCCGAAGCCGGTGCCAAAGCCGTAAAGCGTGATCATTGGAGCTCTCCTGAACCTACCGAAAGAGTTGATGGAACCTAGTGCCGGGCTGCTGCCACCATGGTGGCAGCAGCCGTGATATCTTCTGCGAAACGGGCCCCCCGCCAGGCGCGGCCCATGACATGGCGGACCAGCGCGTCCGCAGCCCGTACCAGCGAGCGTGTCAGCATGGTCGCGAGCGCAACGCGGAGGTCGACGACGGTGAGATCGAAAAACGTGAGGCGGCTGAAGGCCCAGGCATACAGCGAGGCATGCAACGAGGCCTGGCTCCGCCACAACGGACCGGCCGGACCGAAATGGGTTGGAATGATCATGGACAAATCCTCTTCAGTCGATGTGTTGTCCCGGTATAGAACTCCCCTGCTGCCAACATCCTGTCAGCAGCGACACGCCGCTTTCTGATCTGGCCCCGATGAGAGAATTGTCATGAGACGCGCCGACCGGCTGTTTCAGATCATCCAGGTGCTGAGGCGCACCCGTAAGCCGCTGACAGCGGACGCGATTGCCGCCGAGCTCGAGACTTCGAAGCGAACGATCTATCGCGACATCGCAACGCTGATGGGCCAGCGTGTGCCGATCCGCGGTGAAGCCGGCATGGGCTACATTCTCGAGAAGGGATTTGACCTGCCGCCCTTGATGCTAACACCCGACGAGATCGAGGCGGCGGTGCTGGGCGCGCAATGGGTCGCGGGCCATGCCGATTCCACGCTGGCGCGCGCGGCCGAAGATCTGATGGCGAAGATCGCCGACACCGTGCCTGAGCGCCTGCGCCCCTTCGTGCTGGAGCCCGCAAGCCGCGCGCGGCCGAGCTGGAACAGGGAGCCTGATCGCCTGGACATGGCGCGCACGCGCACCCAGATCCACGAAGGCAAGAAGATCATGCTGCGCTATCGCGACGAGCAGGGCCGCCCCAGCGAGCGCATGATCTGGCCGATCTCGGTCGGCTATCTCGAAGCCGTGCGCCTGCTCGCGGCCTGGTGCGAGCTGCGCAGCGATTTCCGCAGCTTCCGCACCGACCGCGTCGTAGATGCCACCTATCTCGACGAAAGATATCCGGAGCGGCGCGACGTGCTGCGTGCGAAATGGCGGCAGAGCCTGGTCTGGGGGCCGCCTAAGGATACCTGACAAGGAAACGTGACGACGATGGAAGAGATCGATCTGTCGAGCTGTTGCCAGAGCTGCGGCGCCTGCTGCGGTTATTCGCAGAACTGGCCCCGCTTCTCGATCGAGAGCGACGAGGAGCTTGCAGCTATTCCAGAGGCGCTCGTCAACGAGCGTCAATCCGGCATGCGCTGCGAGGGCGATCGCTGTTCGGCGTTGCAGGGCGAGATCGGCAAGGCGACCGCCTGCGGCATCTACGCGATGCGGCCGGAGGTGTGCCGCACCTGCATGCCGGGCGACGCCGAATGCGCGATGGCGCGGCGGAAGTTCGGACTGCCTGTAATCGAGACCGCTTAAGCCGGAACCGCTTCGCCGACCTCGTCGTCGATCTCGTCGTCCAGCGGTGCGAACACCGAGAGCGGCTTGGTCGACAGCGTGATCGGCTTGCGGCCGCCCGACAGCGACGGGGACGATTTAGCCGAGCCCTCGCGCGACAGCGCATAGAGCGTCGAGCCGACACGGCCGCCGTTCTCGATCAGGTCGCGCTCGCTGCAGCTTCCTGCGATCGCGACGGCCAGCGAATGAAGATGGCTGCGGCGATAGCAGAACAGCGCCAGCCTGGCGCGCGCGTCAGGGGAAACACTCTCAACCAGCCTCGGCAGGCCACCCTCGCTGGCGCGGTACATCTCGCCAAGGAGTTCGTCGCGAACCGGGCAGAAATCGCTTTCATAAGCGTCGCGGCTTGAAAACATTGCAGTTCTCCCTCGTGTGGGGAAGATGCAGCGCAATTCTCTAATGAAAGGTTAACCACCCCGGGCGGTAGTCACCCGGGGTGCTTGCGCCCTGGCCGCGAATCAGAAGGCCCAGACGGGCCGAGGATCGGAAACAACCGGCCTCAGTTCGCCGCCATGAAGATGGAGAGACCGAAGCCGGTCAGATGGTGCAGGGCCTGGTCGACGCCGATCAGGGTCCAGAACCAGGGGTGCTCCTGGTTGACGCCGAAATTGGCCGAGACCAGTCCCTTCGCGCGGTCGATCGTGATGTGAATGAGGAAATCGATCAGCGCCACGAACCAGAATTTCGGCGCGACAATCAGGATCAGCGGCAGTGCAACCGCAAAGTGAATCAGGCAATGCACCAGAAGCGGCAAAGCCCAGCCGTGCTTCTGGTCCTTGCCGTGCGCCATCCAGGCGGTCTGCAGCACGAAATCGGCGATGATGTGCTTGAAGGTGAGCAGCAACATCCAGCCAATGAGCGCTTCGACCGGAACCGCCGATGACAGAGGTGGAAACGACAAAGCTGACGCCCTCGTTGACTCGAAAGAAAAAATGGAGCGTTCAGCGCAGCTTCTTCTTGGACCCCAGAACATCGGGACCGCCGATTTATGACATTTCCGGCGCCGGAATGCAGCCAGGGGAACTGGAAAATCGCCAACTGTGGCTAAACGGTGATAGCTTAACCAAACGACGCGGATCGGTTGGGTAGGGTTACCTTCGGCGCGGAATTTGCATTCCGTCGCTTGAGCGCTATCATCCTTAGGTAGAGGATTATCGTTCTTTTTTCAGACGCTTACGAATTTTTCGAGCGTGCCGCCGGCGATGGCCGTGCCGCCCGCCATCCCAGGAATAAGGCCAGAGTGCTGCCATGAGTGCTGAAGGCCCGACCTCGTCGACCGAGCTCCCGCCGCCCCGGCGTCCCAAGGTGATCAAGACCAATC
Organism: Bradyrhizobium sp. WSM3983; assembly: GCF_000473045.1. Lineage (GTDB taxonomy): Bacteria > Pseudomonadota > Alphaproteobacteria > Rhizobiales > Xanthobacteraceae > Bradyrhizobium. The sequence goes on from NZ_AXAY01000005.1 coordinate 243,568, forward strand.
AGCAGCAGGTCCTGCTGTATGTCGCGCTGACCCTGCTGCTGTCGCTGGCGACAGTCTGGGCCGGGCGCGCCTGGTTGCACAATTCGGAGACGCTGACCTTTGCCGTCGGCGCTGCCAACAGCGACGAAGCGCTGTTCGCGACCAAGCTCGCCGCACTGCTGAAGAACAGCGCCTCACGTTTCCGGATCAAGATCGTCAACAACGCCGACAACGCCAAGGCGCTCGCGCAGTTCGATCGCAGGCAGGCCGATCTTGCCGTGTTGCGCACCGACGCCAAGGTGCCGCTGCGCGCGCGCACGCTTGCGATCCTCGAGCACGATCTCGTGCTGCTGCTCGGCCCCGGCAACAAGAAGATCAAGTCGCTCGCGGAGCTCAAGAAGAAGAAGGTCGCGGTTCTCGCCGAGAATGATTCGTCCCTCGCCTTCGTCCGCAGCATCCTCGACATTCCCGCCGATAGCCCCGACGCCGCGAAGATCCAGATGGCGCCGCAGGGCGCGACGCTGGACAAGCTGTTCGCGCCGGCCAGCGGCTTTGGCGCGGTGATTGCCGTCGTCCACGCCTCCAAGGCCGTGCGCGACAAGGCTTATGAGCAGGTCGCCAAGCGCGGCGGCTTCACGCTGAATGCCATCGATGAAGCCAAGGCGTTAGCGCGCAAATTCCCGGGCATTTCCGACGAGACGCTGACAGCCGGCACGCTGTCCGCGTCGCCCGAGATTCCGGACGACGATCTCGATACGATCGGTCTCGAATTGCTGCTGGTCGCGCAATCCAAGATGTCGGCGACCACCGCCGGCGACCTCGCGCGCATCGTCTACGAGAACAAATCCGCGCTCGGACTCGACAGCGGCTTTGCGACCCATATCGAGCCGGCCTCCGTCGAGAAGGACGCCTTCGTGATGGCACATCAAGGCGCGGCCGACTACATCAACGACGACACCAAGTCGTTCATGGATAAGTACAGCGACATGATGTATCTGGGCGCCGCCGCGCTCAGCGTCATCGGCTCGATTTTCGCCGCGATCTACACCAAGATCACCCGCGTCGCGCCGGAAAAGGCGAGCGAGCTCTCCACCGCAATCCTCGATATCGGCGAGCGCATCGAGCACGCCCACTCGCTGGATCAGCTCGAGTGCCTCCAGGACGAGCTCGAAGGCATCTTGCGCGGCGCGGTGATCGGCTTGCGCGACGGCACGATCAGTACCGACGGCCTCGATACGTTCAAGCTCGGCTACGAATTCGTCCGCGACGACATTGGGATGCGCCGCGACTACCTGAAGCGCCACGCCGGCGAGATCGAGAAGATCGCCGCCCCCGCCGCGCTCCCCCCGTCCGAAGACAGCAATGTCGTCGTGGTGAAGACAGCTCAGAGTGCCTGACCTATCGATTCGCGCCGAGATGCCGGGACACTCGCCCTTTTGGCGAATCGCTGCCTGCCGCCCGTGGAACCGTTTCCTCACCACAATTGTTGGTTTCCGGCGCAATGGGAGAACGCACCATGCGTATGCTCCTTGTCATCATCTTGCTGGGAATGCTGGTTGCGGTCGGTTACTTCGGCTATTCGGCCATGGCGGTCGAAGGCGGCCCGATCCCGACGGAGGGTTATGTGGCACTGGCGCTGGGAGCGGGGTTCTCCCTAGTCGTCGGCATCGGCCTGATGATGTTGCTGTTCCTGAGCAGCCGCCGCGGCTATGACGAACCTCCAAATTTCAAATAGCGCCCGGCACCACCCCAGCCATAGTGGACGAAGCATCCGCGCCGCGATCCGAGCGGATGGTGTGGCTGCCCGCCCGTCGTTGACGGCCCCGATGCGGGCGGGCACTTTGGCGCCCAAGTCCCAGCCCGGGACCGCAAGGACCAGCACCGAGCCACCATCCCGCATGTCCAAGCCAATGTTTCCTGCTCTGGCCCAGTTCGTGGCCGCGACCGCCGGCCGCAACATGACCAAGGCGGCCTATGTGGCCGTGACCGTCGGCGTGGTCAGCATGGTGCTGCTGACGCTCGATCCGGCCTATGAGGCGGCGCACCGCTGGGTCGACTTCCTGCTGTGCGCCAGTCTCGTCTATTTCGTGTTCGAATGGCTGGTCCGGCTGCGCCACATGGCGCGGCAGGGGCGGCTGGGCCTTTACATATCTTCCTTCGCTGGGCTGGTCGACGCCTTGGGGGCGCTGGCCGTGCCGGTCGCGCTGATCCTCGGCGCCGAGCCCAAGACCGCCTGGCTGCTGAGCGTGCTCTGGGTCTTGAAGGTGGTGCCGGGCATTCCCGGCCTGCGCCAGCTCCGCCGCGTGCTGGTGCTGGAATCGGGGCCGCTGGTCAGCGTGCTCGTGATCTTCCTGATGGTGGTCTTCCTCGCCTCAGTCGCCGAATATTTCCTGGAGCGGGACGTGCAGCCGCAGACGTTCGGCAGCGTCCCTGCCGCGCTGTGGTGGGCGGTCGTCACGCTGACGACGACGGGCTACGGCGATGTCGTGCCGGTCACGCCGCTCGGCCGCATGGTGGCGGCGCTGGTGATGATCTCCGGCCTCGGCGTGTTCGGCCTCTGGACTGGTATTCTGGCAACCGGTTTCGCGGCGGAAACGCGGCGTGACAACTTCCTCAAGACCTGGGAATCCGTCAGCAAGGTGCCGTTCTTCGCGGCGCTGGGCCCAGCGGCCATCGCCGACGTCACCCACATGCTGCGCACCATGGAGCTGCCAGCGCGCACCATGATCATCCGCAAGGGCGCGCAAGGCGACTGCATGTATTTCATCGCGGCCGGCGCGGTCGAGGTCGATCTCCCCGGCAAGAAGGTACAGCTCGGCGAGGGCGCGTTCTTCGGCGAGATGGCGCTGCTCGGCAACAACATGCGCGGCGCCAATGTCTCGACCACGAAAGTGTCGCGGCTGCTGGTGCTCGACCTCGTCGACTTCCGCGTATTGATGGCGCGGCATCCTGATCTGGCCGAGACCATTGATGCCGAAGCGAAGCGCCGCGCGCTCGAAAACAAGTAAGTGGAGACAACAATGTCTGAGACCGCCGACGCGGCCAGTGGCCCCGTGCTCGAAATCAGTGGCGCCCGCGCTACGATCCGCTTGAACCGGCCGATGCATCTCAACCGGCTCCAGGCGGAGGATCTCGGCGAACTGTTAAGACTGTTCGACCGGGTCGAGGCCGACCCTGATATCCGCGTGCTGGTGCTGACCGGCACAGGACGCGCCTTCTCAGCCGGCTATGACCTCAATTCGGTCGCCGAGCGGGCGGTCAGCGCCAACGAGCAGCAGAGCGCGGGTTCAGCCTTCGAAGTCGTCGTCAACCGGCTGGAGGATCTCGGCGTGCCCACGATCTGCCGTCTCAATGGCGGCGTCTATGGCGGCTCGACCGATCTCGCGCTCGCCTGCGATTTCCGCATCGGCGTCGACACCGCCGAGATGTTCATGCCGGCGGCACGGCTCGGACTGCACTATTACAGGAGCGGCATCAAACGTTATGTGGCGAGGCTCGGCGTCGACAACGCCAAGAAGCTGTTTCTCACCGCACAGAAGATCACCGCTCCGGAGATGCTGCGGATCGGCTATTTGACCGCCATGGTCGCGGTGGAATTTCTGGACGAGGAGGTCGACAAGCTCGCCAACATTCTCGCTGGCAATGCGCCCAACGCGATGCGCGGCATGAAACGCGCAATCAACGAATTCGCCCGCGGCGAGCTGGATGAGCAAGCTGCCGACCAGCGCCACCGCGACAGCATGCGCGGCGACGAGATCAAGGAAGGCATCAAGGCGTTCGCGGAGAAAAGAGCGCCGCGGTTTTGAGCGATGAGTGAGGGAGTCTGAGGACGCGCCTCACACTCAGTCGTCGCCCCGGACAAGCGAAGCGCAGACGCCCGCTCCCCTCACCCTCCCACAGCCGCCGCATGCTGTGCCGCCATCTCATCATCCGCCGCATTGATGCGCTGGAATGCCGGCCGCGAGGTGATGCGCTCGCAATAGCGGACGAACACATCCTTCTTCGGCACGATGCCGAACATCATGGTCCAGTTGAACGCGACGCCCCACAGGATATCGGCGGCGGTCATCCGCTCGCCGAGCAGATACGGCCCTTTCGACAACTGCGCCCCGAGCGCACCCAGCATGGTGTCGTAATCGGCGTAGGGTGACTGCGTGATCGGCGCGGGCTCGCGCTGCATGAACTTGTCGATCAGCGCCGGCTCGAAGGAGGAGCCATAATAGGTGGTCCAGCGCAAATAGGGACCGCGCAGCGGATCGTTGAGCGCGGGCGTAAGGCCAGCCTGCGGAAAGAGATCTGCAAGATAGATGTAAATCGCGACCTGCTCGGTCACGAGCGCCTCGCCATGCCGGATCGCCGGCACCTTGCCGAGCGGATTGATGGCGAGATAGGCCGGCTGCCGCTGCTCGCCCGCCTTCATATTGAGGATTTGGAGATCGTAGGGCGCGCCCAACTCCTCCAGCAGCACCCGAGTGCCGGTGGCCCGGCTTTGCGGCGAATAATAGAGCGTGATGCGGTTCGGATCGGTCATGGCGGGTCTCCCTCGGGCCGGCTTGCGATGGCCCACCTTGTAGCGGACCATACCTGACATCCTGTGTCAGGTATGGTTTAACGGATCATGCGCGCGAGCCGGATGCTGTCGATCCTCACCACCCTTCAGGCCAAAGGGCAGGTCACTGCGCCCGAGCTCGCAGAGGCCTGCGAGGTCTCGGTCCGCACGATCTATCGCGACATCGACGCGCTCGCGGCATCCGGCGTCCCCGTCTACGCCGACCGAGGCGCGGAGGGCGGCTACCGCCTGCTCGATGGCTATCGCGTGCGGCTGAATGGCCTGTCGCAGAGCGAAGCAGGGACTTTGTTTCTCGCAGGGCTCCCAGGCCCGGCAGCGGCGCTGGGGCTGGATGCCGCGATGATCGCCGCACAGAACAAGCTGATGGCGGCGCTGCCCACGAATCTGCGCGAAGATGCCGGCCGGATGCGGGAGCGTTTTCATCTGGACGCGCCGGGCTGGTTCGGTGAGGCAGAAGAACCAAAGCATCTGCGCACGATCGCCGGCGCGGCCCTGCGCGGGACGTTCATCAAAATCCGCTATCAGAGCTGGCGCGCCGAGAAGCAGCGCCGTGTCGCCCCGCTCGGCCTCGTGCTGAAGAGCGGCAGCTGGTATCTCGCGGGACAAGTCGACGGCAGCGTGCGCACCTATCGCATCGCCCGGGTGCTCGACTGCACAGCACTCGACGATCGCTTCGATCGTCCCACCGATTTTGATCTCGCCGCCTATTGGCAGGATGCGACGCTGCGGCTCGAAGCCGAGATGCATCCGAATGTCGCGATCGTGCGGCTGTCGCCACTCGGCGTCAAATTGCTCGACGCACTGAGCCAGCCTTACGTCAGGGCGCGCACGCAGCTCGAAGAGGCCGCTGATGGCGACGGCTGGCGCATTGCGAGAGTGCCGACCGGAAAAACCTCGTGGCATGCCGCGGCCGAATTGCTACGGCTCGGAGCCGAAGCCGAAGTGCTGGAGCCTGCCGATCTCCGCGAGAAGATGGCCGAGATGACGCAGGCGATGGCCGCGCGCTATCGCGCGGCGCAGAAAGCCTAACGGCGGCGCTTTTCGCCGCGGCCGACGAAACAATCCTGAAACACGATTCTCCCTTCTCCGTGTGAACGCAATCACGCTTCGGCCCGACCGAGAAGCAGGGACACAACAACGGCCTCGCGCCACACTGGAGAATGAGAATGTTTCGCAAGCTTGCACTTGGTCTGATTGCCGCCGGTTCGCTCGGCGCTGCCGCACTCGCGCCCACCGCCGCGTCGGCCCACGGCTTCCATCATTACTGGGGTCCCGGCTGGGGCTTTGGCGGCATCTACGTCAACACTGGCGTCAACAACTGCTACCAGGAACGCGTCGTCCAGACCCATCACGGCATGCGCGTCCGCGTCGTGAACGTCTGCGCCTACGGGATCTACTGATATCGTGCCTTCACGACAAAGCTCCGGTCGCGCGGCGGCCGGAGTTTTGCGTTGAGCTGAGCGACTTCAGGGTTAGCTGATTTGCCGATGCCGGCGAAACCAGGCCCAGGTCTCGCGCGTCGTTCTGATATAGCCGCGTCCGCGATAGACGATCTCGCCGTCAACGATGCCGTTCAGCTTCGGCAGTGCGTGAAACGGGATCGACGGATAGGCGTGGTGCTCGACGTGGTAGGGCATGTTCCACGCAATCCATTTGACGATCGCCGCGGTGTAGATCGTGCGAGTATTCTGGAACGCGCTGCGAGTGCGCTCGCAGCCGGTGTGCTCGGCGTAGAGATAGGGTCGCAGGAAGAACTGCCCGATGATGAGCGGCACGATCCAGACCCACAGAAGCAGCGCGGACGAGAACCACAGCGACAATGCGAGCACCAACGCGTAGGACGCGACATAGACCCGTGCTTCGGCCACGATAGTGCCGCACTTGTTTTCGGGAATCCAGGGCACGACGACCTTGCCGGTCACGGCATGGCCGAGCATCAGCCGGAGGCGGCCGGCAACCTGAAGCAATCCGCTATAGGCGATCGCGAGTTGCGTGTCGGATGCCGGCTTGGCACCGACGATCAGCTCCGGGTCTTTCTCCGGATCCTGGGTGTAGCGATGATGGTCCCAGTGGAACAGGCAATAATATTCGTAAGGAAGTCCGATGATGAAGGCCGAGAGATAGCCGACCGCGAGATTGAGGCCGCGGCTCCTGAACGCGGTCTTGTGCGCGGTCTCGTGCACCGCCATGAACAGGAAGGCGACGAGATAGCCCTGCGGCACCATCAGCGGCAGCGCCCAGAGCACGCCATGGCGCGACGACACCATCCAGATCAGCGCGCCAACCAGCACGATCATGCCGTAGTGACCGAGGCTTTGCGCCGCACCCCTGAGGTTCGAGCGCACCGACAATTCGCGCAACATCACCGGGCTGAGCGGCTTCAGGCGATGGCCGGGCCCTGCAACGATTGCGTCAGTCATGATCGGGGACCTGCTTTACTCGCGAAGGAGCTCTGCGATCTCGGCCTTGAGAAAAGCCTGGTCGCGCGGATTGTTGACGGGATTGCCGGCGCGGTGACCGTGCAGCGACGGGATCGGATGCAGCACGGCTGATTTCGCATTGGTCAGCTTGCCGAGCTCGTCCTCGTTGTCGCGAACGTCGAAATAGCGATCGGTCGCGCCCGGCATCAGCAGCATATGCGCCTTGATCGCCGCCAGCGCTCGGGCGAGATCTCCGCCGAAGGCCGCGCCGCGGCTGATATCGCCGCGCTGCCAGATGCCGATCTGCGCCAAGAGATCGTTGGCGTCGCGCCGCGCAAACGCCGCGTCCCAGGCGCGGACGAGATAGTCTTCCAGTGAGCTGAAACCCGCTGCCCGCCACATCTCGTCGCGATAGAAACCGTGCGACATCGCCCAGCCGGCGTAGACGCGCCCCATGGCGCGATAACCGACGACAGGTTTTTCGACGAAGCGGCCGTCGCGGAAGGCCGGATCGCCGGTCAGCGCGGCCTTCACGCTTTCGAGGAAAACATAGTTGTAGGGCGCACAGCGCGCGCTGCCGCAGACGACCGCCGCACGCACGACCATATCTGGATGTAACGCAGCCCAATGGTAGGTCTGCATGCCGCCCATCGACCAGCCATAGACCAGCGCGAGTTTTGTGATGCCAAAGCGCTCGGTGAGCAGCCGGTGCTGGACCGCAATCGCGTCGTGATAGGTGAGCTCCGGGAATGGCGCATCGCCGGAGTTCGACGGAGACGAGGACAGGCCGTTGCCGAACAGGTTCGGGATGACGATGAAATAACGGGTGGGGTCGAGCACGCCGTCGGGCCCGATCAGCCACTCGGTGTCGAAGTGCTGCGCACTGAACGAGGTCGGATAGAGAATGACGTTGTCTTTGGCCGGGCGGAGCGTGCCGTAGGTCTTGTAGGCGAGCTTCATCGCGGGGAAGACGACGCCCGACTGAAGCGGGACGTCGCCGGCCTCAAACATCTCGTACTCGCGCTGCCCGGTCATGCGTCCAACTCCCGCCCACGCGGCTGCAGAACGCGCCCGCCGCGACAACGATGCATCGATCGTGCCGGACCAGCAAACGCATCGTTGCGTGTACTAACTGTACCAATAGTACATTTATTTACCAGAGACAACGGAGATTTCTGACTGTCGCCTGGCTTAGGCAATGGCCGCGATGTATCGGTCCACCGATGCCGCAAAGGCTGCCTTGGCGCCCGAAGCGATGTTGCGGCTCCACCAAGCGCCATAGATGCGATCGAAGGGGAGCGGCTCCACAGCGGCTGCAATCCGCCGCACTGCGGCGGCGTTGAGCGGCATGTAGTTCGGATAGGAATACATGAAGCTGAGGAAGCGGCGGTCCATCGTCACTTGCGCGATATCGCCGGTGAGCAGCGCGCCCTTGCCCTCCACGCCGCGCGAATAGTGTAGCATGGTGGCGCCTGCGAAATGGCCGCCGGTGCGCAACAGCAGAACATCGTCCGAGATACGATGTTGATCGCCGGTCCAGTGCACGATCGACGGGTGTGGACGCGTCACCCATTGCTCGTCGTCAGCGTGAAGATACACCGGCACACCACCGAACGCTTCGCTCCAGTCGGCAAGGGCGCCATAGTAATGCGGGTGCGAGATCGCGATCGCCGTCAATCCGCCGAGTGATTTGACATGCGCGATCGCCTCTGAGGTTGCCAGCGGGATGCAGTCCCACATCACGCGTCCCTTGCCATCGGGGATGAGCAGCGCGCGCTGGCCGATCGCGAAGTTCGGCTCAAGCGCAATGCCGGTGAGGCCGAGATCGTCGCGCCAGACGAGGCGGTGACGTTCGGCGAGCGTCTCGCGGGTCAGGAAGGTCTGCCCGTTCCAGTTCACATATTGCCGCTCGTCCTCGCAGATCGGACAGGACGCCGGTGGCTGTCCGCTGTCCGGGAATTGCGCGCCGCAGGTTTCGCAGGTCCAGAGAGGCATGGCCGTGATCCAGAAAGGAGAACAGGATACCTGTGAGGTGACATCGCCGCCCTCCAATCGCAAGTCCGGAGGAACCAACGCGATTGGCACATGTTACTTTTCGGTCCGCCCCGGCACAATTGGCCGGCCGTCTCCGCTTGCACGAGACCCCTTTAGTAGCATCACGTTCAGCGTCTCGATGACATCGCGCCCTTCCTCACCCCGTATCTGGCCTCTCTACGCCGTCAACTTCTTTATGGCCGACATGCAGTCGGGCATCGGACCGTTTGTCGGCGTGTTTCTCCAGGAGCGAGGCTGGGCGACCGGGCTGATCGGCACGGCGCTGACGATCGGCAATGTCGCGGGCATGCTGGTCACGACGCCGATCGGCGGCTTCATCGATTCCAGCCGCAACAAGCGGCTGTGGGTGGTCATCCCCGGCATCTGCGTGGTGCTTGCCTCCGCCATCATCCTGATCTCGCAGAATTTCTGGGCGGTAACGTTCTCGCAGGTGGCGCAATCGCTGGCGAGCGCTGCGATCGTGCCTGCGGTCACCGGCATCACGCTCGGCATCGCCAAGCAAAAAGGTTTCAACGCGCTGAACGGGCGCAACCAGGCTTTCAACCATGCAGGCAACATGGTGGGCGCGGCGCTGTCGGGCTATCTCGGCTACAAATTCGGCTATGTCGCCGTATTCGTGCTCGCCGCCGCCTTCGGTGCGATCGCAATCGCTTGCGTGCTGATGATCCCCGCCAAATCCATCGATGATCGCCAGGCCCGCGGCAGCAAGGAGGACGAGAGCAAGAACCCGCCGGACGCCATGTCCGTCCTCTTCAAGCACAAGCCACTCCTGGTGCTGGCGTTTGCGCTTGCCATCTTCCATCTGGGCAATGCGGCGATCATCCCGCTCTATGGCCTTGCGGCGGTGGCCCAGCAACAGGCCAACGGCCCGAGCTTCGTTGCGACCACCGTCGTCATTGCGCAGGGCGTGATGGTCGTGACGTCGCTGGTCGCCATGCAGGTCGCAGGAAAGCGCAACTACTGGCCGGTCATCCTGGTGTCCTTCATGTTTCTGCCGATCCGCGGCGTGCTCGCCTTTTTCGTGACGGGATGGTGGGGCGTGGTGCCGATGCAGGTGCTGGATGGCATCGGCACCGGACTGCAGACAGTCGCCGTCCCCGGCATGGTGGCACGCTCGCTCGATGGCACCGGCCGCATCAATCTCGGCCAGGGCGCCGTGATTACGGTGCAAGGCGTCGGCGCGAGCCTGAGCCCGGCGCTCGGCGGCTGGATCGCGCAATGGATCGGCTACGGCCCGACCTTCCTGCTACTCGGCTGCTTCGGCCTCGCGTCAATGGCGCTGTGGCTGGCGTTCGGTGCGCACGTGAAGAAGTATTGAGCCGCGTCCCCTCTCCCCCATTCTTACTAAATCGCCTTGTCGAGCGTCTCGCCGCCCAGGAAGCGCTGGCGCAACTCGCGCTTGAGCAGCTTGCCGCTGGGGTTTTTCGGCAGGCTGTCGACGAAGATCACGCGTTTCGGCACCTTGAAATGCGCCATCTGGCCCGCGCAGTGCTGGATGACGGCATCTTCATCCAGCTTCTCGCCAGTCTTAACCACGACGATTGCGGTAACCGCCTCGATCCAGCGCGGATCGGGCAGGCCGACGACGGCGACTTCGGAGACTGCGGGAATACGGTAGACCATCTCCTCGACCTCGCGGCTTGCGACGTTCTCGCCGCCGGTCTTGATCATGTCCTTGACGCGATCGACCACGGTGATGTGGCCTTCGGCGTCAACGGTGGCGAGATCACCGGAGTGAAACCAACCGCCGGCAAACGACGCCGCGGTCTTCACGGGATCGTTGTAATAGCCGGAGAGCAGATGCGGCGAGCGGTGCACGATCTCGCCGACTTCGCCGACTTTCACATCCTCCATCCCCGTATTCACTACCCGCGTCTCGACATTGAGCACAGGCTTGCCGGCCGAACCGGCCTTGCGCAGCTGGTCCTCGGGACGCAGCACGGTCGCGAGCGGCGCGATCTCGGTCTGGCCGTAGAAATTCCAGAACCTGACGTTGGGCAGACGCCGCTGCAGCTCGAGCAGCACCTCCACCGGCATGATCGAGGCGCCGTAATAGCCCTTCCGAAGCGTTGACAGGTCGGTCTTGTCGAAATTCGGCGAGCGCAGCATCGCGATCCAGATCGTCGGCGGCGCGAAGAACGAGGTGATCCTGTGCGCCTGGATCAGCGCCAGAATGTTGTCGGCGGTGGGCTTACCGGTAATGACGCCGGAGGCGCCGAGATAGACTTGAGGCCCCAGGAACACGTCGAGCTGGGCGCAATGATAGAGCGGCAGCGCGTGCAGGAACTTGTCGTCCACGCTCATGCCGCCATCGATGATGCAGCTGACATACTGCCACATCACGGCCTCATGGGTCAGCATCGCGCCCTTGGGCAGGGATTCCGTGCCGCTGGTGTAGACGATCTGCGCGAGATCGCGGCTGTCGACGGAGGCCTCGAGGTACGAGCCGTCGGCATCAAGGAGATCGTTGAAGATGGTGAGACCCGCAGGCGCCGTGGCGGAATCCTCGCCCGGCAGCCAGATCATCTTTTCGACGGCGCAATCCTTGGCTGATGCCGCACGCGCGGGTTCGACGAAATCCGGTCCCGTCGCGAGCAGCTTCGCGCCGGAGCTCTTCAGGATGAAATTGATCTCGTCGGAATTGAGCATGAAGTTGATCGGCACCAGCACCGCACCGATCCGCGCCACCGCAAAGCGCAGGGCGGCGAAGGCGTGCGAATTGCGCGAGAGTACGGCAAGACGGTCGCCCTTCTTGACGCCGAGGCCGAGCAGGCCGCGGCCAAGTCGGTTGCAGATCGCGTCCATCTCGGCAAAGGTCCAGCTCACGCTGCCGCAGCTCACCGCGAGCTTGGTCGGCTCGCGCCCCGCGGAGCGGCGCAGGAGATCGCCGATGGAGTGCTCGCGCGCTTTCGAGATGGTGGCTCCGATGTCGCCGGTCATGCGTCCCTCCGTGTGATGTCTTTATTTGCTAAGTTTATTGCTTCGAATCTTGCGTCTTGCCTGTTTGCGCTATCTGCGCCGGGCCGCCTGCGCGTGCTCCATGTACATGTGCTCGACCGACCGGTCGAGCGAGGCGATCCTCTCGAACCCCCGCCGCCAGTCCTGCAAATGCCGGCGCGTCCAGAGGACGCCGACCTCGCAATCACGGCGGCGGATCGCGTCAATGAGATGGCGGTGGGCGGCGACGAGGCGCGGGCCGCCTTCGGCCACACCAGTTACGATCATCTCGGTGGTCGGATAGAACAATTGCGCCGCCGGCTCGCGCGCGAGCTGGAGCACGCGGTTCTGCGAGGCCTTTGCGACCAGCACGTGGAATTCAGCGTCGCATTCCGCAAGCGCCGCGGGATCGCCAAGCACAGCCTCGCTGCGAGCAAGGTTGTCGGTGAGATCGGCGAGGTTCTCCTCGGTCGCGCGCTCGACCGCGCCTTCGATGCTGGCGATCTCCAGCGTCATCGAGGCCTCGTAGAGCTCGCGGAACGTCACTTCATGCAGCACCAGCGCGCGACTGAGGCGGCTCGCGAGCTTGCTGTAGCGCGGCAGGCAGGCATGCAGCCGGCGCGAGGAATCGCGGCTGATCAGTCCGCCCTCCTCCAGCACGCGGATGCCCTCGCGAATGGTCGATCGGTTGACGCCGAACTGCCGGACAAGATCATGCTCGGTCCCGATGGGATCGCCGGGCTTGATACGGCCATTGACGATCTCGCGTTCGATGGCGTCGGCAACCTTCTGATAGGCCGGTGCGACATCGATCGGACGGAAGAGAGGTGCGAGGGGCAAATTCGGCTCCAATGGCGTTTGTCGGACAAACTATAGGATCGGCCTGATAGCGCGTCAAACTGCGTCATTCCTGCCGCATACGCAGCAAATTGACTCCTGCGGAACTCGGCCCTAACTTTGTCGGACAAAGGGACGAAACAGTCCCGCAGGAAGGAAACGTATCCATGAGACCTATCGCGGCACTCGTGTCTGCGGCCGGCTTGCTGTCGGTTGCCCTGGTCGCCCCCGCATCCGCCCAGCAGACGCCACTCAAGATCGGCCTGCTCTCCGACTTCTCCTCGGTCTATTCCGACATCGGCGGCCAGGGGAATCTCGAGGCCACCAAGATGGCGATCGAGGATTTCGGCGGGCAGATGTTCGGCAAGCCGATCGACATGGTTGCGGCCGACGTGCTCAACAAGCCCGACGTCGCCTCCACCATCGCCCGCAAATGGTGGGAGACCGAAGGCGTCGACATGATCATCGATCTGCCGACCTCGGCTACTGCGCTCGCTGTAATGGAGCTGTCGAAGCAGTACGAGAAGATCATGATCGTGACGGATGCGGCGAGTTCCGACATCACCGGCAAATCCTGCTCGCCCTACACCGCGCACTGGACCTACGACACCTATTCCAACGCCCATACCGTCGGCAGCGCCATCGTCAAGAATGGCGGCGACAGCTGGTTCTTCCTCACCGCCGACTACGTGTTCGGCCATTCCATCGAGCGCGACACTGGCGATGTCGTGAGGGCGGCCGGCGGCAAGGTGCTCGGCAGCGTCAAGCATCCGCTCAACACAGCTGATTTCTCGTCCTTCCTGCTCCAGGCGCAGGCCTCCAAGGCCAAGATCATCGGGCTTGCCAATGGTGGCGGCGACACCATCAATGCGATCAAGCAGGCCGGCGAGTTCGGCATCGTCGCCGGTGGCCAGAACCTGGCTGCGATCGTGATGTTCATCTCGGATGTGCACAGCCTGGGGCTCAAGCTGGCGCAGGGCCTAATCATCACCGAGGCCTATTATTGGGACCTCAACGACAAGACCCGCGCCTTCGGCAAGCGCTTCATGGAGCGCATCAAGCGCATGCCGACAATGAACCAGGCCGCGACCTACAGCGCGACGCTGCATTACCTCAAGGCCGTGCAGGCCGCCGGCACCAAGGACACCAAGACTGTGATGGCCAAGATGCGCGAGCTTCCGGTGAAGGATGCCTTCACCGACAACGGTAGCTTGCGCGAGGACGGCCGCATGGTGCACAGCATGTTCCTGTTCCAGGTGAAGAAGCCCGAGGAATCCAAGGCGCCGTGGGACTATTACAAGCTGCTCGCCGAGGTACCGGCCGACCAGGCTTTCCGTCCGCTGAAGGATGGCGGCTGTCCGCTGGCGAAGTGAGCTTGTGGACCTACCTCCTTCCGGGCAGCTCCACGACATTGCATCACGCGGAAAAACCAGCGAGCACTCCTTCAGAAATTTCTGGATCAGCCCCCTTTCTGATGACCGGTCTCTGCGCTAGGAATGACGACAAGGGCGCAAAGCCCACGCCTGGATCAACAACAACGCCAAATGGTCCGGGATGACATATGGGGAGGCAGCGTGAATCTCGCTCGCCGGCGACCTTGGACGAATGCGTTCTCGACGGAAGCGCTGTGCACGCGTATTCTGGAACGGCATCGCGCCTCCATCCGCGTGCAGAAGCCGCGGCTCGCCGTCGCAAATCTAGCACGCATCACCGGCGCCACTCTCGCGCTCTCCGACAAACATAGTTTTCACGCAACCACGCTGCGCCAGCTCGCGGAGATCTCCGGCCTGAGGACTGGCACGTGAAGCGCGCCAAGTATCGCAAATGCGGCACGTCGATCGACGGATACATCGATGGCGTCGGCCACTTCGTCAGCGCCGCATTGTCGAGTGGCAGCCTTATCAGCGGATGTACGTCCGGCGGGCTACGCTCGAGGCCAAAGCCGATGGCACATCCATAGCAAGGATCAGGCGATGAAGCGTTTCCGAATGAGCCAGCAGGAGATCGTTTTCGTTGTCTTCGCGCTGCTGTTCCTCGTGTTCTCGATCTTCCTGAACGGCTTTCTGACGGCTGAGAACATGCTGACGCTGCTTCAGAACGTGGCAGTGCTCGGCATCCTTGGCCTCGCCATGGCGATCGTCGTGATCGGGCGCGGCATCGACATCTCGCTGATCGCGGCCCTCGCGGTGCCCCCGGGGCTCGTGCTTCAGATGGTGCAGAACGGCCATTCGCTGCCGTTCTCGCTGCTGATCGCGGTGCTGCTCACGATCGCCTTCGGCCTCGTCAATGGCTGGCTGATCGCCTATGCCGAGGTGCCCTCGTTGTTTGCGACGCTGGCAACGGGCCTGCTGCTCGCCGGGCTAGGACAAGCTGCGCTGTTCCAACTCGACGTCGTGCAATGGAGCCCGGGCATGAACGGCTTCGAACGTCTCGGACAGGGCACCGTTCTCGGCATTCCGACCTCGATCTGGATGTTCGCGATCGCCTGCATCGTGGTCGCATTCCTGCTGCGCCAGACCCGATGGGGCGCTTATATCTATGCAATCGGCGACAACCCTTACGCCGCGCGCGTTACCGGCATTCCCTCCCGCCCGATCATTGTCCTGCAATATGTGATCACCGCCCTGATCGGCTGCTTTGCTGGCCTCGTGCTGGCGGCTTCCGTCAATTCGATGCCGACCCGCATCTTCAACTCGACGCTGATCTACGACGTGATCCTGGTCGTCGTGCTGGGCGGCATAGGGCTATCAGGCGGTCGCGGCGGCGTGCTCAACGTCATCATCGGCACGCTGCTGATCGGCACCATGCTCAACGGCATGACCATCATGGACATCTCCTACGCCGGGCAAAATCTCATCAAAGGCGTGGTGCTGCTGCTCGCCGTCATCACGGATTCCTTCCTGAATCCGCGCAACGAAGAAACGGCACAGCAAGGCGACATCTGAACGACCGACAAGAACGACGACCATAACCAAGGAGGAAGCAATGAAACATCTTGGCAATCCGACAAAGGCAATCGTTTCCGCACTGGCTCTCGCGGCACTGACCGGACCGGCTCTCGCCCAGCAGGGCCTGGACGAGCCGTTCCAGAAGCCGTTCAAGGAGGCGCTCGCCGGCAAGACCGTGGCCTATGTGCCGGTGGCCATGAACTTCGATCTCACCGAGGGCTGGTACGCCGGGCTGAAGAAGGAGCTCGAGCCGTTCGGCGTCAAGTTCGTGATCCGCGATGCCAATTGGAACACCAATGCCGGCGCCCAGGCCGTCACCTCGCTGATCTCCGAGAAGCCGGCGGTGATGGTGGTGCACAATCCGGACGTGCAGACCTACGCCAAACTGCTCCAGCGCGCCGAGAACGAGGGCATCTACGTCATCCAGATCAACATGGGCTCGGCCTATCGAAGCTCCGCCTTCGTCGGCGCCAACTGGGTCGAGATCGGCGAGCGGCAGACCGAAGGCGTCGTCAAGGCCTGCGAGGGCAAGTCGAACAAGATCGCGATCATCCAGGGCGCGCTGTCGGCGGCGGCGAGCGCCTATACGCTCAAGGGCGTCGAGAACGTTCTCGCCAAGCATCCGGAGATCAAGGTGGTGTCGAGCCAGGCCGCCGATTGGGACGCCGCCAAGGCCAAGGCGATCACGCAAACGGTGCTGAAGCAGAATCCCGATCTCTGCGGCATCGTCGGCTTCTGGGACGGCATGGACATCGGCACCGCAGCCGCGGTCAAGGAAGCAGGTCTGACCGGCAAGGTGTTTCTCGCCACCTCAGGCGGCGGCGAGCGCAAGGGCGCCTGCGAGCTGGTCAAGTCCGGCGCGTTCGATCTCAACATGAGCTACGACGTGCCGACCCAGGCGGCGCAGATGGCCGGCACGATCAAATGGCTGCTGTCGTCGGGCGCGAAGCCCGGCTCGATCAAGGGTTCGGAATACACCACGCTGATTCCGATCACCAAGGAGAACGCCGACAGCCAGACGGCCTGCTGGAATCTCAGCGACCTGAAGAAATAGGCCGGCGCCGACGCTTGAGGTCCCCGGGGGCTGTTCAGGTCCCCGGGAATCTCGCTCCCACTTTCCCCTGCCCCGCTGGAATGCCGATGCGCGACACCCTGACAAGCCTGCGTTACCGCTACTGGCCTGATCATCTCCTCGGTGAAATCCTGTCCAAGCGATGGACCGAGACAGCCATCCCGGTCATCCTTCTCCTGATCGTCGGCTTCGCCTTCAGCCGATCCATCGACAACTTCCTGTCGCCGGCAAGCCTCGCCGACACCGCGCGCCAGGCCGGAGAGATCGGCTTCATCGCGCTCGGGCTTGCGCTGGTCGTCATCGTCGGCGGCATCGATCTGTCCGTCGGTTCGATCTTCGCACTGACGGATTTCTGCGCGCTCTATCTGCTTGACGTCGCGGGCTGGCCGGTTCCGGCCGTCGTGGTCGCCACGCTGCTCTGCGGCGCCCTGCTCGGTGCCGTCAACGGCGTCCTGGTCGGATATCTGCGGCTGCGCGCCTTCATCACCACGCTGATCACGCTGATCATCTACCGCTCGGCCTACGATCTCCTGATCCAGCGCTATTCCAACGCCATCGCGTCAGCCTTCCCAGATATCCCGTCATGGGATTTCATCGGCGCAGGTTCTGTCTCCGGCATCCCCACCGTGGCGCTGGTCTACATCGTCGTCGCCATCTTCGGCCATATCTTCCTGACCCGGCTGCGGCCGGGCTGGCACATCACCGCGATCGGCGGCTCGCGACGTTCGGCGTACAATTCGGGCATTCCCGTTCGCCGCACGATCGCGCTCTGCTACGTCGCGAGTGGCGTGCTGACCAGCATCGGCGCGCTGTTCTTCGCGTCAAGACTCGGCACCGTCGGCGGCGACATCGGCGTCGGCCTGGAGGTGATCGTGCTGACGGCGACTGTGCTCGGCGGCATCACGCTCGGCGGCGGCAAGGGCTCGGTCGCAAAATCTGCGGTCGGGGTGCTGATCGTGCTCCTGATCACCAACGGCCTCACAACCATGAATGCGCGCGGCGGCGTTAACCGCATGGCGCTCGCCGGCATCCTGCTCATCGCAGCCATGGTCGACATCCGCTGGCAGAAGAACCGGACCCGCATCATCAGCAAGGTCTATGTCGCGCCGACCTATCATGAGCTGCCACCGCCGCCACCGACCGAAATCGGGCAAGGCGGACCATTCGAGCAGAACGACAAGCTGCGAAACGTCGAGGCGATCGGCCTTGGCCGCATCGAAGCGCCGGAAGACGTCATTCTCGATCGCCACGACAACCTCTATGCCGGCTCACGCCACGGCGACATCATGCGCTTCCTCGCGCCCGACTACCAGAAAATGGAGGTGTTCGCCCATATCGGCGGCCAGCCGCTCGGCATGGCCTTCGACCGCGAGGACAATCTCTACGTCTGCATCGGCGGCATGGGGCTCTATCGCATCAAGCCCGACGGCACGGTGGAGAAGGCGACCGACGAGACCAACCGCAGCATGCGCTCGGTCAACGACGACAGCCGGCTCCGGCTCGCGGATGACCTCGATATCACCGACGACGGCCTGATCTTCTTCTCGGAAGCGACTGTGCGCTACGAGATGGACGAGTGGCCGATCGATGGCCTGGAAGCCCGCGGCAACGGCCGCATCATCTCGTACGACACCAAGACAGGCACGACACGCACCGAGCTGCGCGGCCTCAAATTTCCCAACGGCATCTGCGTCGCCAGCGACGGCCAGTCGATCCTGTTTGCCGAAACCTTTGGCTGCTCGATCAAGCGCTACTGGTTCGCAGGCCCCAGGAAGGGCGCGGTCGAGGTGGTGATGGACAATCTGCCGGGCTACCCTGACAACATCAACCTCGCCTCCGACGGCAATTACTGGCTGGCGCTGGTCGGCATGCGCAGCCCCTCGCTCGACCTCGCCTGGAAGATGCCGGGCTTCCGCCGCCGCATGGCCAAGCGCGTGCCGGTCGACGAATGGCTGTTCCCCAACATCAACACCGGCTGCGTGGTCAAGTTCAACGAGCAGGGCAAGATCGTCGAGTCATTCTGGGACCTGCACGGCGAGAACCATCCGATGATCACATCGATGCGCGAGCATCGCGGCTATCTCTATCTGGGCGGCATCCTCAACAACCGGATCGGCCGCTACAAGCTCGACAATGCCGATCCGAACTTCGTCCAGTATGACAAACGGTGGGGGAAGCAGTCGTGATCGCTGCGGTCAGAGACTTCGCCAACCGCTTTCTCGGGCGCGGCGATGCCACCATCACCGTGCCATCCTTCGACGGCGCGTTGAAGCCCAACCAGAAGCTGGAATCAGCCAAGACCTTGTTGACAGGCGAGGCGCCGGAAGACCTCGCCGTCGATGGAAGCAACCTTTTCATCGCTGACGGCCAGCGGCTGATGCGTCTGAACGCCGGCGCGGCATCGGAAGTGCGCAGCTTCGAACGGCCGATATCGGCGCTCTGTGTCCTTCCCGGCGGCGGCCTTGCCATCGCGCTCGGGGGACGCGAGGTGCGTGTGTACGCAAGCCCCTCGGCCGAGCAGCCGAGCGTGACGTTCATCGACGCCGCGTTCAACGCCGTCAATGCGCTGGCGCTCGCGGACGACAACACGCTCATCGCGACGGACGGCTCGGCCACGTCCGGGGTCGACGAGTGGGCGCGCGACTTGCTGGAGCTCAATCGGACCGGCCGCGTGTTCAAGCTGGATCCCGGCAACAAGACCGTGACACGATTGGCCCAGGGGCTCGGCTATGCCTTCGGCGCCTGCGCCCATGGCAACGCCATGCTGGTCAGCGAGAGCTGGCGCCACCGCCTCGTTCTCGTGGCGCCCGGCGCATCGCCGAAGGTCGTGCTCGCTCACCTCCCGGTCTATCCGTCGCGACTGTCGAAGGCCTCTGGCGGCGGTTACTGGCTCACCGCCTTCACCGCGCGGACCCAGCTGGTCGAATTCGTGTTGCGCGAACCCGGCTACCGGCGCCGCATGATGGCGGAGATCGATCCGGCCTATTGGGTCGCGCCGCGCCTGCGCTCCGGGCGCTCGTTCAAGGAGCCGATGCAGGGCGCGCATATCAAGACCATGGGCGTCATCAAACCGTGGGCGCCACCGCGCTCCTATGGCCTCGTCATCCGCCTCGATGCGGACGGCCAGCCACTGTATTCGCTGCACAGCCGGGTTGATGGCTTCAATCACGGCGTCGTCGCAGCCATCGAGATGGGCGATGATCTCGTTCTGATCGCCAAGGGACCGGGCCGAGTCCTGCGACTGCCTCTTGCTGGCCTTGCCGAGGAGTTTCGCCCATGAGCGACATCGCACTCTCGCTGCGCAAGGCTACCAAGCTCTATGCCGGCGTGCCCGCCATCGACGGGGTCGACTTCGACCTTCGCCGCGGCGAGATCCACGCACTGGTCGGCGAGAACGGTGCCGGCAAGTCAACCCTCACCAAGGTGATGGCGGGCGTGGTGACGCTGACCTCGGGGACCATGACGGTCGACGGCGCCGATGTCGCGCCGAAGACGCCATTGGAGGCGCGCAATCTCGGGATCGCCATGGTGTTCCAGGAGAACAGCCTGGTGCCGACCATGACGGTCGCGCAGAATCTGTTTCTCGGGCAGGAGAAGTTCTACAACCGCCTGCGCGGCATCTACATCGCCGCGCAGCAGTTTCTGCAATCGCTCAATTTCGACGTCACGCCGACCGCCACCGTCAGCGGCCTCGGCGCGGCCAAGAAGCAGATGGTCGAGATCGCGCGTGCGGTCCTGCACCGCGCCAAGGTCATCATCTTCGACGAGCCGACGGCTTCGCTGACGCCGGAGGAGAAGAAATACTTCTTCGACCTCGTCCGCGACCTCAAGAAGCGCGGCGTCTCGATCGTCTTCATCTCGCACGCTCTGGAGGAGGCCCTGCTGCTCGCCGACCGCATCACGGTGCTGCGCGACGGCAAGCATGTCGTGACCGACGATGTCGCCAAGTTCGACCGCGCCGCGATCGTGCAGGCCATGGTCGGGCGCGATCTCTCCAACACGCTCTATGGCGCGCGGAAGAGCAGCGTGCGGCCGGCTGGCGCGCGCGTGCTCACGGTGCAGAATTTGAAGATGGCGCCGATGGTGAAGAACAATTCGCTGTCGGTGTTCGCAGGGCAGATCACCGGCGTGTTCGGCCTCGTCGGTGCGGGGCGCACCGAAACCTTCAAGATCGTCGCCGGCGTGCTCAAGCGCGACTTCTTCCATGGCGGCGAGATCCTGTTGCACGACCAGCCGGTGCGCTACCGGGTGCCGGCACCGGCAGTCAAGGCCGGCATCGCCTATGTCACGGAGGACCGCAAGGTCGAGGGTTTCTTCGAGACGTCTTCGATCGCACGCAACATCTATCTCGGACTGCTGTCGAAGTTTCCGAAGGGCCGCATGATACTGTCGCGACGGGAAACCGATACGGTCGGCAAGACCTGGATCGAGAAGCTCAAGGTTCACGCCATCGGCGACGACGGCAAGGTGGTCGAGCTATCCGGCGGCAATCAGCAGAAGGTCGTGATCGCCAAGTCGCTGGTGCAGGAGCCGGACCTGATCATCTTCGACGAGCCGACCCGCGGCGTCGACGTCGGCGCCATCGTCGAGATTCACGAACTGATCAACCGGCTCGCCGACGAGGGCAAGGCGGTCGTGGTCATCTCATCCTACTTGCCCGAGATCATGGCGCTCTCCGACCGCATCCTGGTCTCGCGCCAGGGCAAGGTCGTGGAAGAGTTCTCCGCGCTGGAGGCGACGGAGGAGAAGATCATGTACGCGGCGATCCACTAACCGCGCCTACAATTTGTGTCCCTTCTGGCGCAGCGCCTCGATCAGGCGCTGCTTCAATTCGTCGGCGGCCTTCTGGCTGGCGTCCTGGCCGATCTGCGTACTTGCCTGCGCCAGCGCATCCGACTGCGCCAGAAGCTTCTGCCCGGCCGGCTGGGCGTAGAACGCCTCGATCTGGCGAAGCTCGTCCAGGGTGAAGCTAGCGGCATAGACGGCGGCGATCTGGTCGACCATGGCGGTGACGAATGGCGCGTAGATCTCCGCGCCGGGTGCTGTCATCGCGTCATAGTCGCGCTCGATCTCCGGCCTGTCCTGCGCCACCACGGGCCGCAGCTTCAGCAGGAGCTGCGGCAGCAGTGCGCGATATTGATCGGCAATCTTCAGCGTGACGACGAGCTTGCGCGCCGTCGTCATCGCCTCCGGCGACGGCGTCTCGGCGGATGCGCCGCAGACGAGGAGCAGGACAATGCCGGCAATCGTCAACATGCGTCTGGACATCGACCTCTCCAATCACCGGCTCGCAGGCGCCGGCGCGCTTTCGGTGGCAGCCTCTAGCTCCTCGACCTCCGAGACTTTCACGAAGAGGTTCGGCACCCGCTCGGCGCGATCGAGTAGCCAGGCGGCGCCGATCATGATGGCGATGCCGACGGCGGAGACCACGAGCTGCTCCCAGACGCCCTTGGTGTATTGCGTCAGGATCCAATGCGCGGAGAACGACAGGAAGACGCCGAGGCAGAAGATCGGCAGCGAATGCTGGCCGCAGAGGATGACGGGCCGCAGCCAGGCCGTGTGCAGCGCCTTCCATTTGCGCGAGACGAAATGCGTCACCCAGATCGCCAGCGCCAGGAAATGCGTGAAGCGCAGCATGTCGAGGTCGGTCTTGTCGATCGGGTAGATCGCCTTGATCATCCATTTCGGGATCAGGGCCTCGAGCGCCTGGACGTGCCAGGTCATCACGATCAGGAGAGCGAAGACCAGCCAGCCAGCGGCGAGCGCCATCGCCGCCCTCGACCACACCCATGTGCCGATCTTGTCGATCTGGCCGATGCCGCACCAGGCGGCGAACACGAACATCAGCTGCCAGCAGAACGGGTTGAAGTACCAGGTCGTGCCGGGCGGATAGGAGGCGACGTTCCAGTCGAACCAGCGCGACAGCACATAGAGCACCACGGAGGCCGCGAGCGTCAGGTTCGGCCGGCGCACCAGGCACCAGACGATGAAGGGCGAGGCGAACACCAGCGTGATGTAGAGCGGCAGCACGTCGAGATTGACCGGCTTGTATTTCAGCACGATCGCCTGCCCGATCAGCTCGTCCGGATGCGCCAGGAAATTGAACACGTTGAACTCGTGCTCGTACATCGGATTGTCGAAGCGGCGCGCGGTGCGGGCGATCTGCGCCGTGAACAGCAGGAACAGCATGATGTGGGCGACATACATTTCCGCCGCCCGCCGCCACAGCCGCTTCAGCGCGGCGAGGAACCAGCCTCCGGCGACGACGGGGCCGTAGATCCAGCCGACCAGATAGCCGGAGATGAAGACGAAGAACTCGGCGGCGTCGCTGAAGCCGTAATTGCGCAGCGTCAGCCAGGCCACGACGTCGTGCGGGATGTGATCGAGGAAGATCATCCAAAGCCCGATGCCGCGGAAGAGGTCGAGCCGCAGGTCGCGCTCGACCGGCGCCAACAGTGCTGCCTGGTCCCGTATGATCATGGGCCCCGCCTCGTCCGGTGGGCGTCGCGCCATCGCGGCGCCGATGAAATCGGATGCTAAAAAAGATCAAACAAATCGTCACCTAACCCTGCGGCTAGAACGGCGACGGTAGCCGACCTTGGCGCCCGCGCAAGGGACTTGTCATCACAACGCATGGCGGCTCCGTCCAAAAGAGACAAAAACAACCCCATGCACAGTAGCTAAGTCATTGTATCGCCTGCGAAACTTAGTTGACCCGTCGGGCAAAAGCCCCGGACGTCGCGCACCCCGGGTCAGGTCGGCTGATCGTCCTCGGCGAGTATGCCGTTCAGCATCGCCTCGGCCTTCTGCTGCAGCGGCTTCGCGCCGCTTTCGGAGGCGATCGCGATCGTTGCGCGCAGGGCGGCCAGGATGATGGTCCGGTTCTCCTCGCTCGATGGCGGCGTCACCACGGCCTCACCGAACAGGGCCTCGGCCTCGAGGCCGGAGAAGCCTTGCTGGCGCGCGGTGTTGCGCGCCTCGCGCAGCATGTTCTGGGCAGCCTGGACATCGCCGAGCTGATTGATCGCCAGCGCCAGGTAGATCGAAGAGCGCAGCACCGCCGAGGTATAGCCGACCGCGCGCGCCTCTTCGCGCGCCTCGGCCAGCATGCGACGGGCCCGGTCGAACAGCCCCTGCTCCAGATAGGCGATGCCGACATGGCAGGCGAGCACCGGCACGAACAGCCGGATGCCGTGTTTCTGCGCCAGCACAAAACCACCTTCGAGAATGGACGCGGCCGCTGCCGGATCGCCCCGGCCAAGCATCAGCCAGCCGCCGCTATAGGCGGCGGCAACGCGGTCATAGGGACGGCTGGTCTCGTCCGCAATCGCAGCGGCCTCTCGCTGGAGCTCCTCGGCAGTATCGAGTTCTCCCATGACGGTGTGGGTGAAGCTTTTCATCATGCAGCAAAGGAGGAGTGTGTATTTCGGCGGCGTGCCGAACGGCGCACTCGCTTCTGGTTCCATGAGATGGGCACGGGCCCGTGCGAATGTCTGCTCAGCCTCGCGATAGCGCCCCGCAAGAAAATATGCCTGGCCGAGATTGTATTGCGCAAGGTTGCGCCAGCCCGGATTGCCCGACTCCTCGGCAAGACCGACGACTTCCTCGCCAAGAATGACTGCCTCGGCCGGCGTCCCATAGAAGTTCTGCCCACCCGCCATGACCGCCATGGCGGCGACCTTTCTGCCGACATCATCGATCTGGCTGGCCCGTTGGTCGGCCTCCTTTCCGAGATCGATCCACTCGGCGACGCGACCGGACCAGGCGAATGCCATGCGCGCCTCCATCCGGAGATCGATGGCGTTGGTCTCCCGCGGGCGCGTCAACGGCGTCTTGTCGAGCGAATCCATCGCAGTCCGGAAGTAGTCGATCGCCTCGGCATAGGCCGAGCGCACAAGGCATTTCTGTGCGGCGCTTCTCCCGTAGTTGAATGCCTTCGGCCAGTCCTTGGCGCGCACGGCATGGTAACAGAGGCTGTCGGGATCATCTCGCCATGTTTCGTCGCTCTCGAAAGCCGCGAGCACGCGCGCATGTACGCTCTCGCGCACCTTTTCGACCATCGACTCATAGGTCACTTGGCGGACCATCTCGTGCCTGAACTCGAGCGAGTTCTCGAGATCGCTATCGATCCTGACGAGCAGCTCGGCCCGGTCGAGCGACGCGAGACAGTCCTGAAGGATGTCTTCAGGCAACTGCGAGACTCTCCGTACCACGGCTTCGCTCGATCGCGGCCCCAATGCGGCCGCAACTTGCAACACCAGGCGCTGCTGTCGCGATACGCGGTCGAGGCGCGCCGCGATCACGCCCTGAATGCTGGTGGGAATACCGAGCTCGTCGATCGGCCGGACCAGAGCAAGGTCGCCCCACTCGCCGCGCAACGTGCCGCTGTCCTTCAGGCCGCGGCAGACCTCCTCGATGAACAGCGGCACGTTGGCCGTGTGGGAGATGATCCGGCTCTTGAGATCTGCATTGGTCTCGGAGGACCCGAGCATGTCGGACAGCATTTCCAGCCCGGAATCGTCATCGAGCGGCCGCATCGCGACGACTTCGGCGTGGCAGCGCGCGATCCAGACCGGCATGCCGTTCGGGCGGGAGGTGAGCAGCACGAGGAGATCTGGCACCGCCAGCGAGGCAATGGCGGCCACGACGACGTCGCTGGCCCGGTCGATCCAGTGCAGGTCCTCCAAAAGCAGGATCGTCGGCTGGCGACTGGCCAGGTTCTGGATGATGGCGCAACTTGCATCGGAGATCACGCGTCCGCGGGCATGAGGCTCGAGCTCGTCCCATTGCGGGTTCGCGATCGGCACATCGAGCACCGCGTCGAGGGCGCTCTGCTGAATCGCGAACAGGTCTCTCCTCGGATCTCCGGGATTGCCGGGGTCCCTTGCGGCTGCGTCGATGGCCGACAGCAGGATCTGCTTGAGCGTGCTGAACGGCGCTCCTTGCAGATTCGGACTGCACTCGGCGTCGATCAGCCGCCAGCCCTCGGCCCTGAGCTTCTGGGCGAACTCATGCGCCAGCCGCGATTTGCCGATGCCGGCATCGCCCAGCAGCATGACGGTTTGCCGGCTGGCCCTGGCCTGCCCGGCTGCGCGATCCAGCAAGTCCCGCTCGGTGGTGCGGTCGACGAATCGGGAGACGCTGCGGGCGCGCCGCACCCGCCAGCTCGACAGGTCGCTGGCACCCACGATCCGGTAGACCGGCACGGGCTGGCCGAAGCCGCGCAGGGATTTGCCGCCGAGGTGCTCGAACCGGACATGCCCGTCGGCGAGTTTTTGACAGGCTTCCGAGACGTAGATCTGATTCGCTTCGGCCACCTGCTCCAGCCGCGCGGCCAGATGCTGGGCGGCGCCGCCGATCTCGTAGACCTTGGAGAATTCGCTGGCGACCATGTAGGCAACGACATGGCCGGAGTGGAGGCCGACCCGGACCTGAAGCCCGGGATCACCGAGGCTGGCGACGCGCCGGACCAGCTCGATCGCAGCATGACACGCCAGGGGCGCATGGTTGTCGTCCGCAATCGGGGCGCCGAACACCGCGGAAAGCCCGTCGCCCAGCTCTTTGCTGACGATGCCGCCGAACTGACGTACGGAGGCCCTCATGGCCGCCAGCGCCGGTTCGAGGCGCGAGACAGCCTCCTCTGGCTCCAATTCAGCAACAAGAACCGTGGAGTCGATGACGTCAGCACGAAGAATCGTCACAAACCGACGTTCGCTGTCGGGATCGACCCGTTGACGCACGGCGGCCCCGCATTTGGAGCACCAGCTATCGTCCGGATTGATCGCCGACTGGCACGCGAAGCAATGCATTCCTGCGCCTCAAAGGTCGCGGCCGGCCTGTCGATCAGAATCCGCGAACGGCTTTTGATGAGAATACCGATTGAGAACCACTTAGCAATCGGGCCCACTCCGCGTCGTTAGCTGGGCACAGCGCGGGTGGCGATCTGGACGAAACACAGTCCTGAGTGGTAGCGTCAAAAACCCGGCAAGGGGGCATATATTTCGGCAGCGCAAGGTTGGTCAAACCGACCGGCGTCGCGGAGTTGTATGTATTTTCGCAAAGCCAAAGACATATTGAGGGAAAAGGCGATGGGCTCGAGACCTTATAGAGGCAAGCCATTCAGAGATTTGATGAACAGCAACTACTACCCTCTGGCCAACATGAAGAAGAGCGTGGCCAAGCTGAAGGCATCGAAGGACATCGATCTGCAGACCTTGGAATACGGCCAGTACCATCTCATTCTTACGCCTGCCTCAAGGTGGCCGGAAGGAAGCGCCGAGCACTGGCACAAGGAGAAGGGCCGGGCCCGCGTCGACCTCAGCGCCCAGCTGAACACGATCCCCCTGTCCAAGGATGAGCCCGGCGTGATCCCGCTGACGCGATGCGACCTGCTCGATGCCTGCGTCCGGAAGTGCTTCAACTCCGAGCCACCGATCCCGATGAAGACAAACATCGTCGTCCACGCGCCGGGTGATGCCTATGCAAACCGGCACGAGATCCGGCTGGAATGGGAGTACAAGAAGGGCTCGGACAAGCCGACGCTGCTCCATCTGACGATGGTCTGCCCGCACCGACCGGAGAAGGGTTGAGCCGGAGCTTGATCGCGGCACCATCATTGATCTGAATGGCGCGGGCCGGCACTTTGCCTGCTCGCGCTTTTTGTTGCGTGTGTTGGAAGCACACCGCGGCCGCGTGTCTCCGCACCTCCTCCCGTCATGGGCCTGTCGTACGAAGATGGTCCGCTGCCCCTGATTGCGTTTGCGAGTCGCCTTGTCGAAGCGGCCGCGAAACTCATGAGGAGGAGCGGCCGATGCCGGTTGGATTGCTGGAAGTCGAAGGCACGATCGAGGTCAGCCAGTTCTGGCCGGAAGGACGGTCGGACGCCGATACCACCAAGGTCGTGGTGAACGTCGCCCCTGACGCGATCCGCTTCCGCAAGAACGAGTCATCGCCGTTCCAGCCGACCCAAATCTTCGACAATGCCAAGGTCAAGGGGCGGACCAACACGGCGCCGATCAAGAACGGCAAGCTCACCATCCGTCTCCAGGGCATCGACGCCCCCGAGCTGCACTATATGCCGTCGGCGCTCTCGCCCGCCGAGAAGAAGGGCCTCACAGACGCAAAGAAGCTGGCCTATCACGAGGTCACGCATTCCTACCGGCAGTTCCTCGGCGCGACGACGAGCAAGGCGCTGCATGATTTCCTCAGCAGCACTGGCGAAGCGACGCTCGCCTGCCGGGTGTTCACCCATGTCGACGCGCCGAACGAAGTGTTTGACACCTATGGACGGCTGGTCGGCGACATCGAGGTGACGGTCGCGGGCAAGAAGGTCGACATCAACCACTGGCTGGTCGAGCAGGGCTTTGCCTATCCGACGTTCTATTCCTCGATGAACGACGACGAGATCGAGGCCTTCCTCGCACTGACCAAGACCGCGCGCACGAAGAAGCTGCCGGTCTGGAAGAACCTCGCCAAAACCATTCCCGCCTTCAACTTCGACCTGCGCGAGCCCAAGAAGAACGAGACCGACGTGCTCGCCACCGACAAGGGCCCGGTGATCCTGCCAAAACTCTACCGCCGCTACACCAACTGGTCGGCGCGAAAAAAGGCCAAGATCACGAGCCAGAATTTCCAGAAGTTTTTGGGCGAAGGCTCCAGCGGCAAGCCCGACACTTGTTACGAGATCAACGATTTCCTGGCGAACGGCGTGCACTCGGCGACGCCGAGGAATTTTGCGGAGTTCGTCGAAGGCGGCAAGACGATCAAGTTTCAGCCGGATGGGCTGGTGTTCGGCGAAGCGCCGTCGACGCTGGTGGGGGCGGACGGGAAGGTGATTACGGGGTTTTGAGCGGGACGGAAGACCGCTGGCACTTCGATCCGTTGCCCTAAGCGCTTATCGGTGACAAACAAAAATTGAACTGACCAAACCGATGAGCTTCAGCAACGAGGCTCATACGTCCGGCGGCCCGAGATCCGTCAGGAGAGCCGTTACAGTGGCGCGCAAGGAGGGCAGCATGGTAGTGACGATCTCCCATACGCGTCCGTCATCAACAACAGCATAGCCGTGGATCAGGAGGTTGCGGAAGCTGACGATCTTGCGCAGGTTGGGTACTCGGTCGGCAAGGTCCGGAGCTTCTTTCGACAGTCGGTTCAGCGCCTCGCCGATGATCTCGAACTGCCGCTCCACTGCAGAACGGATCAGCGGGCTCGCCCGGTAATCTAAAACATCAAGGCCCGCAGTAAACGCTGTGATCGCTTCGGCAGCCTGCTGCACGTCCCATAAAAAGGCGCGCGGATCACGCTGCATAGATCAACTCTTTCGACTGGTTGATCGTTGCCCGCACATAGGGGTTTTTGAGGGCGGAAGATTCGATGAGATCGACGGGACGTCCGAGGACCCGTTCGAGGGCTTCGGCGAAGCCGACAAATTGGTCGAGCGGCGCCAGGTCGTTATTCCTGTCGAACTCGACGAGAAAATCCGCATCACTTCTTGCCGCATCGAAATCGGCAGCACGCGCTCCGGAACCGAACAGCTCGAGCCGCACCACGCCATAGTGATCACACAGCGCCCTTAGGGCGTCCCGATGCCTTTCGATCTCCACGTGCATCTCAATCTCCTGCCGGCGCGGTTAGAATACATGTTGCAAATCATCCGATCAAAGCTTCGTTTGGATGTTCTTGATCGGCAAGGACAGGGCCGAAGCCAGGGCAGGCTGGTTTCCGGCTTACGGATATAGAGCCCAAAGCAAGGAAGGCCACCCCGGAGAGCGGCATTCTAAAACCTCATACACTCAGAGGGTTGCGGGGGTAGGATTTGAACCTATGAGCTTCAGGTTGTGAGGCTGACGCATAATCCTATCCGTAACTCCGGATGGGCTGGTGTTCGGGGAAGCCCCGTCGACGCTGGTGGGCGCGGATGGGAAGGTGATTACGGGGTTTTGAGCGGACGGTCCACGAAACAACAACGGCCCACATGATGCAGGCGAGCGAGAGCCGGCCCGTCCCCTGATCATCGCGACGCGATGGTCGCTCGTATCCCCCGCGGTGAATGAAGCGGGAGGCGCCGGCAGGGCGCTTTTTTGCAGACCGGGAGCGCCGGAGAACCACATCTTAAAGAATTCTACCTAGTGATCGCTCGACCGGCCGATCGCGTTCCCCGACATTCGATTCCATCGATGCCCGCCCTCGGTCACTGCGCTGCGCATTGGTTCATTGATTCTGCGCCCCGTTCGGGGGCCTGGTCATGAGTCATCGCGGGTCATCAATCGGAGACATTCGTTCATGAAACGCCGTGACTTCCTGATCAGCGCATCCGCCGTCGGTTTTGCAGCGCCGGCCCTTTTCAGGGCGGCCGTGTTGCCGGCGCTGGCACAGGCCCAAGCACCCGCCGGGGCATCGATCGTGCGCGCGGCGATTTTCCCGGCGATCGGCTTTTCGCGCGTCGGCAATGGCGATGAATGGTTCCTCGCGCCCGAGGTGCCTGGCCTGGTGAACGAGCCTGCGGGCGGGTTCAAACAGGGACCGAACCGCATCAAGAAGCAGGTCCAGCGCTTTCGCGTGTACGGTTACGACGATCAGGGGCGCGTCGTTCGCGAGCTCGGCGAGGCCGACGGCCTGCGATGGACCGTGCACGTGGCAAACAGCAAGGCGGCCTGGTACGGCTATTCGAACGCGATGGACGGCGGCGACAAAGCTCCGGGCATTCCCGGCGCGTTGCGTAATGCCGCCATCGAGCCGGCCCGCCGCGAAGACATGCTGGTCATCGACGCGGGTCCGGTCCGGATCGACGGCGCTTCGAAGAACGCCGATGGCCATGACGCGGCCTATCGCATGGCCGGCCGGTTCTGGAAGACCTTGCCGGTGACCCTCGGTCATCTGCGTACCGACGAGGCCGGGCGGCTCCTGGTTTTTCCTGCCGACGGCATCTCGAATTCCGCCCTGCCACAGAATCCGGTGCGCGACTTCACCAACAATGACGGATGGCACGACGACTGGTGTGACGGCTGGGTGAAGGCCAGCGTCAGGGTCGGCGGCACGGACATGGCCTGCGAGCCGGCTTGGGTCGTCTGCTGCGGTCCGAAATTCGCACCGCAGATCGAGCCGATCGTCAGTCTCTACGACGTGGCGCGGGAAGCGATGATCGCGTCCGGACACATGACGTCGCCGTCCGCCCCGGTGTCGTTTCGTCGCGATGTCCTTCCGATCCTGCGGCGCTCCGGCATGATGCAATGGATCGTGCAGGCCTCCTACCTCAGCAAGGCCTGGACCGATCTCGAAGATCTGTCCGACCCCGCCGTGGTCCAGTCGCTAGCGGACCCCGCGGCGAAAGCGCGACCCGCGCGCGAAAAGGTTCTGGCCGGGTTCCGCAAGCCCGGCGGCGAAGACCGGCGCTCCGACGCGCTGCCGCCGATGCTCGGAGATGGCGTCAACTTCCCGGGAAGCCCGACCGGCTGGCTCGCGCTGACGCCGGCCCAATACGCGATCCTGAGCCACTGGGCCAAGGGCGAATTCACCGACGACCTCAACGACGCCGCCGCCAACGCGGTCGAGAAACTCGACGACATGCCGTTGTCGCTCCGGCCGGAGGCGCTCACGCGTGCGGCGCTGGATGCGTGCTCGGGGGGTGCGTTCCATCCGGGCGTCGAGATCACGTGGCCGATCCGCCATGCCGCGCTGTATCGGACCGCGAAACAAACGTCGCTGCCATTCCGCATCGCGATCTCGACAAGGAAGAACCTTGTTCAGGACGTCGGATTGCAGCTCAATCCGCAAAATGTCTTCTCCGGTCATCCCGACCGGAAGGACGATGGCGCGCCGGTGGGGCCACAAGCGCCGGGCGATCTCACGCGATGGATGGGCGTTCCCTGGCAGGGCGATGCATTCAGCTGCCAGTCCGTGCTGACGGCCGAGGGTTTCCCGACGCCGGTGTGGTGGCCTGCGCTGCTTCCCGTCGACGTCCTGCCGGAGGGTTTCTACAAGCAGATGATGCGTGCCGATCTCTCGGCGGAGGAGCGGCTGCGCTTCTATCATTCGCGGGTAGCCTGGTCGCGCGGTGCGGCCGGCGTCGGCCTGCATGTCGAGGCCGGCTACACCGACGGGTTGCGGCGAATGATCGAGCTGTGGACGCAAATGGGGGTCGTCGTGCGCCGCACCGGACCGAAGGATCTCCCAGGCATTCCCAAGGACGTCTTTGTCGAAGTGCAGCGCGGTACGCTAGATATATCCGCGATCAAGAACCGCACCTGAGCGTATGCATCAGGTCGTGATTCTGGGCGCGGGAATGGCAGGGATGGCCTGTGCCCGCACCCTGTTGCGACGGGGATGTCGTCCGCTCCTCGTTGCGCCCAGCCAGGACACGCCCAACCGTGGCGAAACCCTTTCATTTCGAGCCTCTCCCCATCTTGAGAGACTCGGCTGGCTTGGCCTGCTCGACGCGGAGACTGCGATCGCGTGTCAGGGGCGCTATTCGATATGGGGCAGCGCCACACTGCGACGGGATTCGTTTCACCAGGAGAGAGAGTCGGGCTGGCATATCGACCGGCAGCAGCTGGAGAGCCGCATGGCCAAGGCGCTCGATGCCGACGACGTCGCGCGGCACTACGCCAAGGCCCGCCGGCTCTCGCAAAGACCAGCCCACGTCGTTGTCGATCTAGCCGATGGCTCTTCGATAGAAGCGGCGTTCGTTGTCGATTGCTCCGGCCGCGCCGCGGTCACGGCCGACGGCGCAACACCGATGCGCCGCCTCGGCAAGCTCGTGGCCTGCTACGGCATTTTCGAGCTCGAGCAAGGTGTCGAAGCCATGCCCGCGACCCTCGTCGAGGCTGTGGAGGCGGGCTGGTGGTACATGTCCATGATGCCGGGCAATCGCATCCTGCTCTGCTTCTTCACGGATTCGGACCTGCTCCCGGCGGGACTGCGCAACGACGCCATTCTGTGGGCCGATATGGTTTCGCACACCCACGCGATCTCCGCACGCGTAGCGAGCCTCGGCATCGATCCGGCCGCGTGCCCGCAGCTGCAGTTTGCGCCGGCGAGCACCACCACGATGTCCAAGCTGATCGACCATCGCATCGTCCGGGCCGGCGACGCCGCGAGCGCGCTCGATCCGCTGGGAGCGAACGGCCTTGCCACGGCACTGTGGAGCGGCATTCGGGCTGCCGAGACGGTCGCCGGCGCCCTCGTGCGGGACAACACGGCATCCCGGCACTACGAACGGCAGTTTCTGGAGGGGATCGCATCCTATCTGATCACGCAGAGAGCAATCTATGCATCCGAGCGTCGCTTTCCCGGCGCGCCCTTCTGGCAACGGCGCAACGACGCTCCGCTTCAGAACATCGCGTCTCCAGCCGGGGCGTGACGACACGCCAAAAAAGAACCCCGGCAATCGATTGAGATTGCCGGGGTTCTTTACCAACTTGGTTGCGGGGACCCGCAACAGACGCCCCCATAGACTGCCGCCATTGGTCATATCCTGCAGAATTTAATCTCTGATCGTTTCCGCTTTGCCCCCCCGAGACCGGACATTGCAACGTTGCGTTCTAATGTCCGTTTTAGGCCACTAGCGGAAGTGAATTCCTGCCAAGCTTCTCTCTTCTTAGCGGTCGGAGATGATTTACCGATCCTTAGCTGCTTGTCTTGCACAACCAAAGGTCGTTGGCGCACCTGGAAAGCGGATTTCAGGGCATCGATTATGGACCTCTTGAGGGCGAGATGGCTGGCTGTGCTCTGCCTTTTGGGCAGCATTCTAACAGCTTGCGGCGGCTCGTTCAGCGAGACCATTAGATACCGATTGACCTTCAACGTGGACGTCGATGGCTCGCTCGTGAGCGGCTCCGGTGTCATTCAGGTCAAGCAGTCAGACACGAGAGCCCTCTTTGGCTCCATGGGAGGTGCCGGGAGCGAGGTAAATGGCGAAGCTGTAATAGTCGATCTTGGCCCTCACGGTACGCTCTTCGCGCTCTTACGGGGTCCGAGCCTTGGCTTTGATAGTGTCAGGGGTCCCGCATCGCTGCTGCTTCATGCGTTTGCCGACGTGCACAAGCGCGAGACCGATCCACTTCCGAAGGTGCAACTCTTAAAGGAACAGCGCCCGCGTCGCGTATTGCATGTGAACGAAATTCCGATGTTGGTGTACTTCCGCGATCTCAATGATCCCAAATCGGTCGAACAGGTTGAGCCCATAAATCTTGCCGCAGTCTTCGGTCCCGGAGTTGTACTTCGCGACGCCGTTATCGAAGTGACGGACGACCCAGTCACAGTTGGTATCGAAAAGAAGTTGCCTTGGCTCAAGAAGCTCAACGGCCAACTGGACGGCGATCGACTTCATCACGGAGCTACGCTTTCAAACGATCTGAACCGTTACGATTTCTATCAAAGGTACAATTGAACGCAATCGAGCATAATTAGTGCGACCCAACGCCCGCTTTGGGTCACAAGCTGAACTGGGGTGTGGAAATGAAAACGTCCGCTTCGTGCCGAAAAGCGGACGTCGGGTGCATCGAGTCTGTGGATTTGATTAGGGATAGGATTCGAACCTATGATCTTCAGGTTATGAGCCTGACGAGTTGCCTGGCTGCTCCACCCCGCGTTAAGCCGTTGCGCACCTTCGTGAAAGGCCCGTCGGGTGCGGAGAGCATCAGTCCGGCCGGCGGAATCGTACGAGCTCGCAGGAGCTCGCGCGGCATGTGCCACACCTCAGGCTAACTCTCGAAGAAGCCGGGATGCTTCTCCACGAAGGCATGCAGCTCGCGCGCGACGCGGTCGAGATGGTTGGCCATCTCGCCCTTGGCCCGGTCCGGATCGCGGTCGGCAATCCTGCGGTAAATCGCCTCGTGCTCCAGGTAAGTGCCTTTGGGCCGGCCCGGCTCGGGCAGCAGCGTACGGCGGACGCGTTCAAGATGAGTTCGGATCGGGTCAAGGACTTCGCCTACACGCGCGAGGCCCAGGCTCTCGGTCATCTGGTGATGAAACCTGGTATCGAGTTCGTGGAATCCTTCGAGGTCTCCGCTCGCGATCGCAGCCTTTTGATAGGCGAGATTCTGGCCGAGCGCGTCGATCGCATCGTCGGACATGCTGGCCGCGCAGACGCCGACGACCTCGACCTCCAGCGCGCGGCGCATCAGCATCCACTGCCGGACGTCCTCGAGATGAATCCTGGCGACGTAGGAGCCGCGCTGCGGCTCGACCACGACGAGTCCTTCGAAGGCGAGCCTGTTGATCGCCGTCGTGATCGACAGCTTCGACACATCGAAGCGCGCGCACCACTCGTTCTTGTCGATCGGCGTTTCGGGCGCGAGCGTGCCTGAGACGATGGCGCGCTTCAGAGCAAGATAGGCCCGATCGACTTTCGACCCGCCTGCGCTGCGCCCGCGCACTGGCCTCGCGCCGCCACTGAACCCGCCGACTGAATGCATGCTGTGTTCCCCCGGCCGATCTACACATTTCGATGCCGCGACGCCAATCGCGCGGCCAAAAGGCTTGACGAGCGTCATCTGATATAACTAGCATATCAGTCAACAAATAGACGATCAAATGCGGCTCGATGTCTTCAGGGACTGACGGCACGCCGGGAGGAAAAGCCAATGGAGACACGCTTCGGCGCGCTCGGAGCGGACGACGGACGCGGCGCGCCGCGCTCCTCCCGCGTGGTCGAGCTTGCCGGCCGTGCCGGCGTGGCGGGCAGACATGCCGTCCTCTGCGCGGAGCGGGTCTCCAAATCCTTTGCCGGGGTGAAGGCGCTCCACGACGTCGACTTCGATCTTCGCCACGGCGAAGTGCACGCGCTGATGGGCGAGAACGGTGCCGGCAAGAGCACGCTGATGAAGATCCTTGCCGGCGTGCATACGAGCTACGACGGCACAATTCTGGTCGAGGGCCACGCGGCATCCTTCGGCGGCGTGCGCGACGCCGAAGAGGCCGGCGTCGCCATCATCCACCAGGAGCTGAACCTCGTTCCCGAGCTGAGCGTCGCCGACAATATCTTCCTTGGCCGAGAGCCGCTGATCGGCGGCGTATTGATCGACCGGCGCCGGATGGTCAGAGCCGCCGAGCGCCTGCTGGCCCGCCTCGGCGTAACACTCGCGCCCGACACCAGGATTGCCGGCTTGCGCGTCGGCGAGCAGCAGCTCGTCGAGATCGCCAAGGCGCTATCGCTCAATGCGCGCATCCTCATCATGGACGAGCCGACCTCGGCGCTGTCGTCGTCGGAATGTGACACGCTGTTCAAGATCGTGCGTCAGCTCGCGAGCGAAGGCGTCGCGATCATCTACACATCGCACCGCATCGAGGAGGTGCTGGAGCTTGCCGACCGCGTCACCGTGCTGCGCGACGGCCGGCGCGTGGTGACGGCACGAATCGACGAACTCTCGCGCGCAGCCATCATCTCGGCGATGGTCGGCCGCGAGATGGCCGCGAACGAGCGGGGCGCAACGGCGCAGGACGGCGCGGTCGTCCTCTCGGTGCAGGACCTGACGCTGGATACGCCCGGTCCGCACGGATGGCGGCGGACGCTGCACGGCGTGAGTTTCGAGCTGAAGCGCGGCGAGATTCTCGGTGTCGGCGGCCTGCTCGGGTCCGGACGGACGGAGATCCTGGAGTCGATCTTCGGTGTGGCGCGTGGCTGGCGGACTGGCAGCATCGCGATCGACGGTGCTGCGGTCGACATCAACTCTCCCTCCGACGCCTACCATCTCGGCGTCGCGCTCGTCAGCGAGGACCGCAAGGAGCGCGGCCTGCATCTGGCCGCCTCGATCTGCGACAATGTCGCGCTGCCCTCGATCGGCGCGCTCTCGCGATTTGGCCTGCGCGCTTTCACCCGCGAACGCGCACTCGCCGCCGACATGGTCAAGCGGCTCTCGGTTCGCTGCACCGGCATCGGCCAGGAGGCCGCCGCGCTGTCCGGCGGCAACCAGCAAAAGGTCGTGATCGGCAAATGGCTGGCGACCGAACCGCGCATCCTGCTGCTCGACGAACCAACCCGCGGCATCGACATCGGCGCCAAACTGGAAATCTACCGGTTGATCTTCGATCTCGCCGCGCAGGGGCTCGGCATCATCGTGGTCACCTCGGAAATGCCCGAACTCCTGCTGTTGTCCGACCGCATCCTCGTCATGTGCGAGGGACGGCAGACCGGCATCCTCGCGCGCGAGAACGCGACGCAGGAGACGGTGATGCGCCTTGCGGCACCAGGAATGGCGAGTTGGTCGCAGGAAGCCGCATCATGAAAGCCCTGTTTCGCCTGCTCTCCCGCACCAAGCTCTATTGGGGCCTTCTGCTGATCTGCCTGATCGGCGCTGTTATCTCGCCGCACACGTCATCCGGCCACAACATCTTCCTGTCCTACGGCAACCTGACCGACGTGCTGCGCCAGGTGTCGATCACCGGACTGGTCGCGACCGGAATGACCATGGTCATCCTGCTCGGCGGCATCGACCTGTCGGTCGGCTCGGTGATGGGCTTCTCGACGGTGATCTGCGCGATGCTGCTGACCAAGCCCGGCTGGACCTCGGCGTCGCTCATCGGCGTGCCGGCGGCGATCCTCGTCGGCGGCGCTGCCGTGGCGCTGGCTGCACGCTTCCTGTTCGCCGGCCTCGCGCGTGGCCGCGATGTCAGTGCCGGACGACGACGCGAGATCTCGCTGACGCGCTGGCAGAGCACGGGCATGCCGGGATTGCTCGGGCTCGTCGCCGCCATCGCAATCGGGTGGTGGACGATGAGCCAGGTGCCGGCAAAATTCGGCGTGCTCGGTGTGCTGGTGATCGCGCCCTGCCTCGCGATGGTGCTTGGCGGCATCAACGGGCTCCTGGTCGTCGCCGGCCGGCTGCAGCCCTTCATCGCGACGCTCGCGATGATGGTCAGCGCACTCGGCATCGCGCGATTGACGGCGGGGTCCGACAATGCCGTGGTACCGGTCTACACCGGCACCAATGCGACCGAGGCCTTCGAGCTGCTGCGTTCGATGCTGTGGGGCGTGTTGCCTGTCCCGAGCGTCTTCTTCCTCGCCGCGATCTGCCTGTTCGGCGCGATCCTGCGCTTCACCACCTTCGGGCGCTATGCCTACGCGATCGGCGGCAACGTCGAGGCCGCAAAGCTTTCCGGTGTCAAGGTCGCGCAGGTGCAGCTCACGGCCTACCTGTTGTCGGGCCTTCTCGCGGGGATCGCCGGCGTGCTGTTCGTCGCGCAGTACCGCCAGGGCAAGCCCGACGCGGGCACCGGCCTCGAGCTCGACGCCATCGCCGCCGTCGTGATTGGCGGCACCAGCCTGATGGGCGGCCGCGGCGGCCTCGCCGGCACATTCGTCGGCGTCCTGATCTTCGGCCTGCTCTCCGACATCCTTCAGCTTCAGAACATCGACTCCAATGTCCAGCTCGTGATGAAGGGGTTGATCATCGTCTGCACCGTGCTGGTGCAGGAACAGAATCTCGGCCAGCTCGTCGCGCGATGGCGGTTCCGCCGATCGGGCGAAGCGCAGGCCGATCCGAGAACGGTCGAACCCCATCGGCCGCCAAGTGCCGCAAAGGCCCAACTCGCAAGGGAGGATCTCGATGAAGCGTCGTGAATTCTTGAAATTGTCGACCACCGCGGCGGGTGCCGCAATGACCATCTATCTGCCGGTCGGTTGGACGCCTGCAAGGGCCGCTGGCAAGTCGAAAGTCGGCTTCAGCCAGTGCACCACGCTGGAGCCGTGGCGCGTGCAGTTCAACAAGGACATCCAGGCCGAGGCGAAGAACCATCCGGATATCGACCTCATCATTACAGACGGCCAGGACAAGACCGAGAAGCAGGTCGCCGATTGCGACAATTTGATCGTACAGCAGGTCAACGTGCTCCTGATCTCGCCCAAGGAATCGGCCGGCCTGACCGGCGTGGTCGAAAAGGCGATCGACGCCAAGATTCCCGTCATCGTGCTCGACCGTAACGTCGACACCAAGCGCATCGCCCAGTTCATCGGTGGCGACAACGTCGCGATCGGCAAGGCGGCCGGCGAGCACGCGGTGAAGCTGCTCGGTGGTCCGGGCAAGGCGGCCGGCAACGTCGTCGAAATCTGGGGCGGCATGGGCACCCAACCCGCGCACGATCGGCACGACGGCTTCCATGCCTTCACCGACAAGGAGCCTGGCATCAAGTACCTGCTCAACAACCAGTCGGGTGACTGGAAGCAGGACAAGGCCTACGACATCATGACAACGGCGCTTCGCAACAACGAGAAGATCGACATGGTCTACGGCCATAACGATCCGATGGCCTACGGCGCGTATCTCGCCGCCAAGGACGCCGGCCGCGACAAGAACATCAAGTTCATCATTGGCATCGACGGATTGCCCGACGAAGGCGTCACCTGGGTCTCCAAGGGCCAGTTGACCGCGACGTTCCTCTACGCAACGCCCGGTGCGGAGGGATTGCGGCAGGCGGCAAAGCTGCTCAAGGGCGAGAAGCTCGAGCCGGTCATCACCTTGCCGACGATGCTGATCACCAAGGAGAACGCACCGGAGATCCTGAAAAAGAACGGACTGCTCTGATTTGGCCACACCGAAGTGACGAGCGGGAGAGCCGGGTACGTCAAACCCCGCACCCGGTTCTCCGTTCGTCTCGCGGCGGCCTTACCGCAGCAGGTCGTCGTCCGGTGGGACCGGCCCCTTTCCTCGAGGTCTGACATGAACGCTGCCATCTTCGCCAGACAGGATGGTGTCTGGCTGAACGAACCGGAACGGTGGACCGCGCAGGGCGACAGCCTCGAGATCGTGACCGACAAGGCCACCGATTTCTGGCGCAAGACTCACTATGGATTCTGCCGCGACAGCGGCCATTTTCTGGGTTTCCGGACGGCGCAGGCGTTTACTGCCGAGTTGCGCGTCCAGTGCGATTTTCAGGCCCTGTACGATCAAGCCGGCATCATGGTGCGCGTCGACGCGGAGCGCTGGGTTAAAGCCGGAATCGAGTTTTCGGACGAGCGCGCCATGCTTTCGAGCGTATTAACCGACGGGCAGTCGGATTGGGCAACTGCCCCGTATGAGCACGATGCCGGCGATTTCTGGATGCGCGTCACCGTCGCCGACGGCGTTCTTCGATTGCAGGCGTCGGCTGATGGCAAAGTCTGGCCGCTCGTCCGATTGGCTCCTTTCACCATTGCGCAATCCTACTGGGTTGGACCAATGGCTTGCACACCCGAGCGGGGCGGATTGCCGGTCACGTTCACGAGATTTTCCCTGAAGCCGCCGCTCGGCAAGGATCTGCACGATCTCAGCTAGAGCGGATGCACACCATGGCTCAGCAGAGGCGGACGGCGATCGCCCCTCAAAACAAAAATGGCCCGCATCAAGCGGGCCATGTTCGTATCGGAACCGGTGAAGTCCGAATTTGGCTACGCCGTTGGGGCGAAGAATATGGTCCGTAGCAGATGGGTGTAGCCGGATTCGAACATCATGATCGCCACAAATACCAACACCAGCACCGGCGGAAGCAGGATCGCGTAGGCCAGGGCGAGCCGCTCCCATGCCATATGCATGAAGACAGCGACGATCAGGCCGGCCTTCAACACCATGAACAGCAGGATCAGCGACCATCGGAGATGGCCATGGATGCCAAAGTAGTCGACGAGATAGGAGCAAGTGCTGAGCACGAACAACCATCCCCAGACCACGAGGTAAAGCCTGATCGGGTGCTGTTGCCCCTTGGTGTGCGCGGCTCCCGATGCGACCGCGTCATGCACATAGGTCTGTAACGCATGTTGTGCTGCCTGCCCTTCCACATGTACCGCTGCGTTTGTCATGCGCCACCTCACCAGAGATAGAAGAAAGCAAAGATGAACACCCACACCAGATCAACGAAGTGCCAGTAGAGGCCGGTGATCTCGACGATCTCGTAATACCCCTTCCGGCTTGTGAAGAAGCCGCGTCGTTCGCGATCGAAATCTCCTCGCAAGACCTTTCGCGCAATCGCGATCAGGAAGATCACGCCGATCGTCACGTGGGTGCCGTGGAAACCGGTGATCATGAAAAAGCATGCGCCAAACTGCGGCGCACCCCAGGGGTTACCCCAGGGCCGCACGCCCTCCATGATCAGCTTGGTCCATTCGAAGGCCTGCATTCCGACGAAGGTTGCGCCGAATGCCGCGGTGGCCAGCATCAGGGCCGCCGTTCGGACGCGGTCGCGGCGATAGCCGAAATTGACGGCCATCGCCATCGTCCCGCTGCTGCTGATCAGGATGAAGGTCATGATGGCGATCAGGATGAGCGGGATGTGCTTGCCCGCGATATTGAGGGCGAAGACCTCACTTGGGTTGGGCCACGGCACGGTCGTCGACATGCGCGCCGTCATGTACGACAACAGGAAACAGCTGAAGATGAACGTGTCGCTCAGGAGGAAGATCCACATCATGGCCTTCCCCCAGGACACGTTCTTGAAAGCGCGCTGGTCTGAGGCCCAGTCGGCGGCGATGCCTCGCCATCCGGGGATCGTTCCGGGCGCGGCCTTCGGATGTACCAGTGTCGTCTCTGCCATCGGTTCTTGCCCTCGCTAGGTGAGCAACTGGCGACAGATGTTCACGAAATTGTCGGTCCAGCCGGTCAGCAAACCGAGCAAGACCAGCCACACCAATAAAAGGAAGTGCCAATAGATGGCGCAGAGCTCGACGCTCAGGCGCACCTGAATCATCGGCGCGCCGCGCCACACCTTGGCGCTCGTTCTGCCGAGGGCTACCAGACCGCCGATCAGATGCAGCCCGTGTACCGCGGTGATCAGATAGAAGAAGGAATTGGCCGGATTGGACGCCACGACATAGCCGGCGACGTTCAGCTGCTGCCACACCACGAGCTGTCCGGCCAGGAACGTCACGGCGGATGCTCCGCCGACCAATAGGCCGACGGTCAAGCCCTCATGATCGTCGCGGTGCGCGGCCATCAGCGACCATTGCAGCGCCACGCTGCTGATGATCAGGACGCCGGTATTGATCCACAAAAGCCTGGGCAGCGGCAGTTCACGCCAGTCCACCATGTTGATGCGCATCGAGTAGGCGCTGATCAGGAGTGCGAACAGCGAGCCGACAACCGCGAGAAAAACGCCCAGCCCGATTTTCGCCGCCGGCACGGACGAACCCCTCTCGCCGCGAAAATCGACGGCCACCCCCTCCTCCAGCCAGGGCTTGGCCGCAAGCCTCTGCTGCGAGAGCCACCATCCTGCGATGGCCGCAATGGTCGCCATGAACAGGATGACGGCACTCACGGATGGGCTCCCTGCGCCGCCACTCCGGACGGCGGCTCATTTTGCGGCACGAAATCCCTGACGGCACCGGGAACGCTGTAATCGTAGGCCCAGCGATAGACGATAGGGAGTTCCTTGCCCCAGTTGCCGTGCCCTGGCGGGGTCTCCGGCGTCTGCCATTCCAGCGAGGTGGCGCCCCAGGGATTGCCGCCGGCGTCTTTTCCCTTGAACAAGCTCCAGACGAGATTGAACAGGAAGACGAGTTGGGCGAAGCCGACAATCAGGGCCGCCACGCTCATGAACGCATTGAGGTCATGGGCGGATGCCGGGACGAACGACGTCTCGCCAATGTCGTGATAGCGGCGGGGCATCCCAAGCAGCCCGAGATAATGCATGGGGAAGAAGACCGCATAAGCCCCGATGAACGTCACCCAGAAGTGGAACTTTCCAACCACATCATTGAGCATCCGTCCGGTCACTTTTGGATACCAGTGATAGATCCCGCCAAACACGGCCATGATCGGCGCGATGCCCATGACCATGTGGAAGTGCGCGACAACGAACATCGTGTCGGACAGCGGAACGTCCACGACCACGTTGCCGAGAAACAGTCCGGTGAGGCCGCCATTGACAAAGGTGACGATGAATCCGAGGGCGAACAGCATCGGCACCGTGAGATGAATGTCGCCACGCCAAAGGGTCAGCACCCAGTTGTAGACCTTGATGGCGGTCGGAATGGCGATGATCAATGTCGTGGTGGCGAAGAAGAACCCGAAATATGGGTGCATGCCGCTCACATACATGTGGTGCGCCCACACCACAAAGCTGAGAGCGCCGATCGCGACGATGGCCCAGACCATCATGCGATAGCCGAAGATGTTCTTCCGCGCGTGGGTGCTGATCAGATCAGAGATGATGCCGAAGGCCGGCAACGCAACGATGTAGACTTCGGGGTGGCCGAAGAACCAGAACAAATGCTGGAACAGGATCGGGCTGCCGCCGCCATACTTCGTCAGCTGCCCCATCTCGACGAGCGTCGGCATGAAGAAGCTGGTTCCCAAGAGGCGGTCCAGCAGCAGCATCACCGAGGCGACGAACAGCGCGGGGAAGGCCAATAACGCCATCACCGTCGCGGTAAAGATGCCCCACACCGTCAAGGGCAGGCGCATCAGCGTCATGCCGCGCGTGCGGGCCTGCAGCACCGTCACCACGTAATTGAGCCCGCCCATCGTGAAGCCGATGATGAACAGGATCAGCGAAGCCAGCATGAGAACGATGCCCCAGTCCTGCCCGGGAGTACCGGAGAGGATCGCCTGGGGTGGATAAAGCGTCCAGCCGGCGCCGGTGGGCCCGCCAGGCACGAAGAATGTTGCGGCCAACACCAGCACGGCGAGCAGGTAGACCCAATAGCTCAGCATGTTCACATAG
The DNA here is from genome assembly GCF_000473045.1 of Bradyrhizobium sp. WSM3983. Classification (GTDB taxonomy): domain Bacteria; phylum Pseudomonadota; class Alphaproteobacteria; order Rhizobiales; family Xanthobacteraceae; genus Bradyrhizobium. The sequence goes on from NZ_AXAY01000005.1 coordinate 287,011, forward strand.
GGGAAAACCATGTCCCGAGCGCCGACCATCAGCGGGATGAGATAGTTGCCGAAACCGCCAAGGAACAACGCCGTGAGCAGGTAGATCACCATGATCATGCCGTGCATAGTGATGAATTGCAGATACTGGTTGGCGTCGATGAAGGAGAATGTTCCAGGGAATCCCAGTTGCAGGCGCATCAGCCACGACAGCACCAGCGCCACCATTCCGATCGACATCGCCGTGATCGAGTACTGGACGGCAATCACCTTGGCGTCCTGCGAAAAGACGTACCGCGTCCACCAGCTCCTTGGATGATAAAGCTCGACTTCACCGACTTCGGCGGGCGGGATGCCTGCGACCGGATCAAACGGGATATCGACCATCGGAATTCCCTCCTTGGCCTTTTCAGCGACGAGTTCGCTTCACAATCTCCGGCATATCCTCGTCGGCCTGTTCATTCGCTACCTGTCTTGTACGCCGCCTTCGCGACGTCGCGCTGGCTCGACAACGCGGCGAACGTCTGCTGCTTCTCCAGCCACGCGTGATATTCCTTCTCTTCCTCGACGATGACCTTGCTGCGCATTTGCGCGTGCGCCACGCCGCAGAGTTCAGCGCAGAGAACGTCGAACGTTCCGGTGCGGGTGGGTGTGAGCCAGTAATACGTCACCGAGCCAGGTATCATGTCCATCTTCGCCCGGAACTCGGGCACGTAGAAATCATGCAGCACGTCGATCGATCGCAGCAGCACCTTCACCGGCTTGCCAACCGGCAGATGCAGATCCTCGTTTTGAACGACGACGTCGTCCTGTCCGTTCGGATCGTCGGGATTCAATCCCAGAGGATTCTCGGAACTGATATTGCGCGCATCCGACGTGCCGAGCCGGCCGTCTTTCCCGGGAAGCCGGTAACTCCACATCCATTGCTGTCCAACGACCTCGACCTCAGTCGCATCGGCAGGAACCGTGACGAACTGGTGCCAGACGACCAGGCCGGGCGCCAGCATGGCGACGACGCCGACTGCGGTCCCGATGCTGAGCCACCACTCGAGCTTCTTGTTCTCGGGATTATAGGCGGCCCGCCGTCCCTCTTTGTGGTGAAAGCGGAAGACACAATACGCCATGAACACGATGACCGCGCAGAACACCGCCCCGGTGATCCAGAACGTCAGGTTGATCGTGTCGTCGATGTAACGCCAGTTCGATGCGATCGGCGTCCACCACCATGGGCTGTAGACGTGGAACAGCACCGAGGCGATTGCAACCAGAAGCAGTATGAGCGCTACAGCCATCCCTCATCCCTCCTTGCCATTGAAGGCTACGGAGACGAACGAAAGGGCGGAGCTCACGTCAAAGGGATGGTGTCACGTTCACCATCAACGCGCCTCTTGCCTCGCCCATTCTGCCGGTCGCGTCGCTGGGACATGACATAGAGTCAGCGTCACGACCGCAATCTCATCGGAGCTGGGGGCGTTCAGTGATTTTAACATGGTCCCCGCCGGGCCCGGCGTCAATAGAGGAGTAGATTGCCCCCCCTTGTCAGGCGTGTGTTGGGGCGAATGCGTTTGCGCCTCGGCGAACGCCATTCAGCACGACCATGCGATGGTGCGTCGCAAAATGGCCGATGCGGAGGTGCGATTTCGCGGATCGCATCGTTCTCTTGCTTCTCCCGCGGATCGGACTAATTTGACTGTACCGGTTGCGACAGATGTCGTCCGACAAGCTCCTTCTCGTTGAACCTGATTTGCCGGACTCAGTCGCGATTTTCGCGCATGAGGCGGATGCGTGCGTCTTGAGGGCGCTCCGCTCTACGGCCACGAGCAAGGAGACCGGAACCATGACTACAGTCTTCGCGCCACCCAAACTACAATTGTTTGGCGTCTCGACCGTCTTTGTCGTTCGCAAGATCAGTCTTTCCGACTTGGGCAATGCGTTGCGCCTGGGCTGGGAAGACTTCAAGGCCATCCCGACCCACGCAATCGTCCTGTGCGTGATATATCCCGTCCTCGGACTCGTCCTGTTCAGACTTGTCCTTGGCCATTCGGTGCTGCCGCTGCTGTTTCCGCTCGCCGCCGGCTTTGCCCTGATCGGTCCGTTCGCCGGGCTCGGCCTCTACGAACTGAGCCGCCGCCGCGAGCGCGGAGAGGAGCCAGGCGCCTGGGATGCAATGCACGTGCTGCGCGCGCCGTCGTTCGGCGCCATACTCGAACTTGGCATTCTCCTGCTCGTTCTGTTCGGGGTCTGGATCGCCGCTGCAGACGGGATCTACGTCGCAACCTTCGGCCACGCTCCCGCTGCGAGCATCCCTGATTTCACACAGCGCGTGCTGACCACGCCCGAAGGCTGGACCCTCATCATCGTCGGATGCGGCGTCGGCTTCCTGTTCGCGGTGCTGAGCCTGTGCATCAGCATTGTCTCGTTTCCACTGATGCTCGACCAGCATGCGACGGCGATCGATGCGATCCGCACCTCGATACGAGCCGTCATGATGAATCCAATTGAGATGGCCGCGTGGGGATTGATTGTCGCGGTCTTGCTGGCGGTGGGCTCACTGCCTTTCTTCGTCGGCCTCTGCGTCGTTCTGCCGGTGCTCGGTCATGCCAGCTGGCATCTTTACCGCAAGGTGGTGGAGCCTGACCAGAATCCTCCGCAAGAAGAGCCTCGCCCGCCGATCGGTCACCGCTACGCGGCAGATTTCCCGGCGTCTCTCTTCCCGTGGAGTCGCGAGCGCTAAAGGAGTAGCCACGAACGGTCGTACCATCACCGTATTCGGCGGAACCGGCTTTCTCGGCAGCCGGATCGTGCGCCATCTGCTCCATCACGAATTCTCCGTCCGGATCGCGTCAAGGCATCCGGACGGGGGACCCATCCGGTCTGGTCCGGACAATCCACAACTTCAATCCGTAGAGGCCAACATTCACGACGAACGATCAGTCGCGAATGCGCTGGTCGGCACCTACGGAGTCATAAATGCGGTCAGCCTTTATCGCGAGCGCGGACCGGAGACCTTCTACTCGGTTCACGTCGAATCGGCTCAGCGGTTAGCAGCCCAGGCTCGCCGGGCGGGCGTTGAACGGTTTGTTCAGGTTTCGGGGATCGGCGCCGATGCCGCCTCGCCATCCAGCTACATCCGAATGCGCGGCGAAGGCGAACGGGCGGTCCGCGCTGAATTCGCCGAGGCATGTTTCGCCCGTCCGGCTGTGATGTTCGGACCGGACGACGCGTTTCTCAGCACCATCCTCAAGCTACTTCGTCAGCTTCCAATCTATCCGATGTTCGGCCGCGGCTGGACCAGATTGCAACCGGCCTACGTGGAAGACGTTGCGGAAGCGGTTGCCCGGATCATGGAGCGAGCCGAGAGCCAGCCGACGGCCTTTGAGCTCGGCGGCCCGACCGTCTACTCTTACGAGCAACTGCTGAGAGCGATTGCGCATCAGGCTGGCCTCGCGCCTCTTCTGATTCCAATCCCCTTTGCCGTTTGGGACGCGCTGGCATGGGCCTCCGAAATCATTCCTGGCCTACCCCTTACGCGCAGTCAGGTGGAGCTTATGCGGATCGACACCGTGTCATCACCGCGGATGCCTGGATTTGCCGAGCTTGGCATTTCGCCACTCTCGATCGAGGAACTCCTCCATCGGATGCTATCGAATCGAGGATAAAAGAGGCTCGCCGTTGCCCCTCTTTAACGGCCGACGCCTCACCGAGCGATGCCGCGTCGAAGATGCTTCCGACGGCGCGCAAGCGAGCATTGCGATGTCATCTGAACCTGAACCTGCCAGCCGGGTCATTGATGCCAGTCGGGTCGAATCAATCACCAAAAGAAAACCCCGGCGATCCATTGATCGCCGGGGCTTCCTACCAATTTGGTTGCGGGGATAGGATTTGAACCTATGACCTTCAGGTTATGAGCCTGACGAGCTACCGGGCTGCTCCACCCCGCGTTAAACCGTTGCTTTGCCTTCGCTTAAATGCCGGGGACGGTGGATCAGGGCCGACGCTGTTCGCGTGGCTTGCTTCTCCCGTCCCGAAGGCTTCCCTGGAAGGCAATCCCGGGGCAAAGCCCGTCGGGTGCGAGGGGTATGTACCAACCCGGACTGCCTTTGGAAAGGGCTGAGCGGACGTTTTTTTCGACTTTATGACAGGCTACGGGCGCGAAATCCGGCCGATTTGCCCTGCACTTGCCAGAAGTTCCACAAACCGCCAGCTTGCGGCAACAAAACAGAGGCGAAACGCCGATTTGGGGAGGACCGCCATGACCAACGCTCTGGACCGTTCCTTTGCGAGCGCCCCGCTGGCGGCGCTCGCGGACAGCTTTCAAGCCATGCTGGCGCGCTCGCGGGCCGAGCCGGCGCCTGATCTTGCAGAACGGCTCGACCGGCTGGCGCGACTGCGCGCCGTGGTCGCCGATAATGAGGAGCGTTTCCGGCAGGCGATCTCGGCGGATTTCGGCCACCGCGCGGCGGTCGAAACCACCATTGCCGAGGCGATGCTGGTGTTCTCCGAGATCCGGCATGCGTCAAAGCACCTGAAGAGCTGGATGGCACCGCAGCGTGTGGCGACTGCGCTGCAGTTCCTGCCCGCGCGCAACCGCTTGATCCCGCAGCCGCTCGGAATCGTCGGCATCATCGCGCCCTGGAATTATCCGCTTCAGCTCACGCTTGCGCCCGCGGTCGGCGCCATCGCCGCCGGCAACCGCGTCATCATCAAGCCGAGCGAGCTCGTGCCGCACTTTTCCGCGCTGTTGAAGGAGACGGTCGCGCAAAAATTCGACGCCACGGAGTTGCTCGTCACCGGCGTCGAGGACGAGATCGCAAAAGCCTTCGCACACCTGCCGTTCGATCACCTCGTGTTCACCGGCTCGACCCGGGTCGGACGGCTGGTCGCGGAGGCGACGGGGCGCAATCTCACGCCTGTCACGCTCGAGCTCGGCGGCAAGTCGCCGGCGATCGTCGATGCCTCAGCCGATCTCGACGAAGCGGCCGAACGCATCGCCTATGGCAAGCTGCTCAATGCCGGGCAGACCTGCATCGCGCCGGACTACGTGCTGGTGCCCGAGCGCGCGTTGCAGGCCTTCGCCGAAAAGGTGCGCGCGCAGATGCGGCGCATGTTCGGCACTGATCCCGCCAACAAGGACTACACTTCGATCATTTCCGACACTCACTATGCACGGCTTGAGGGGCTCGTTGCAGACGCCGTGCAGCGTGGCGCAAAGATCCTGCAACCGGCGAAGGCGGATGATCCCAACTGGAAGGCGCACCGCAAATTCCCGCCGACGCTGATCGTCGGTGCCACCGATGAGATGGCGGCGATGCGGGAGGAGATCTTTGGCCCGGTGCTGCCGGTGCTCGGTTATCACGAGCCGGCTGAGGCGATCGCCTTCATCAACCGCCGCGACCGGCCGCTCGCGCTGTACTGGTTCGGCAAGGACCGCGACGCTCGCGACGAGGTGCTCGCGCGCACCGTCTCCGGCGGAGTCACTATCAACGACTGCCTGTTTCACTTCGCGCAATCGAACCAGCCGATGGGCGGCGTCGGCGCCTCCGGCACCGGCGCCTATCACGGCGAATGGGGTTTTAGGACGTTCAGCAAGTTGAAGCCGGTGTTTTATCGCTCCAAGTTCAACCGCCTCGCCGATCTCTATCCGCCCTATGGCGGCAAGATTGCGCGGCTGGAGAAGATGATGCGGTTCATGTCGTAGGAGATACCAACACCGTCATTCCGGGGCGATGCGCAGCATCGAGCCCGGAATCCATTTCGCCTCACGATGTGCGGATCAACGGATTCCGGGCTCGCGCTACGCGCGCCCCGGAATGACAAAAAGCGGGGGACATATCAGTGACTGACACATTCGATTTCGTCGTCGTCGGCGCAGGCTCGGGCGGTTGCACGGTGGCGGGGCGGCTGTCGGAGGATGCGGGGACATCCGTGGCGCTGCTCGATGCCGGCGGACGGAACGACAGTTGGCGGATCACCACGCCATTCGGGCTGGCCCTGCCATACAAAGCGGCCAACTGGGCCTTCGATACCGTGCCGCAGAAGGGATTGAACGGCCGTATCGGCTATCAACCGCGCGGCAAGGGCCTCGGCGGTTCCTCCGCGATCAACGCCATGGTCTACATCCGCGGCCACAAATGCGACTACGACCATTGGGCCTCGCTCGGCAATGCCGGCTGGTCGTATGCGGACGTGCTGCCCTTCTTCAAGCGCTCGGAGAACAACAGCGATTTCGACGGCGAGTATCACGGCAAGGGCGGCCCGCTGCATGTCAACAGGCTGCGCTCGGACAATCCGATCCATGACATTTTCCATCAGGCCGCGCGCGAGGCGCAGTTCCGCATCCGCGAGGACTTCAATGGCGAGGACCACGAAGGGCTCGGCAGCTACCAGGTGACGCAGCACAAGGGCGAGCGCTGGAGCGCGGCGCGCGCCTATCTGCAGCCCCACATGGACAAGCGCGCGAATCTGCGCGTCGAGACGGCGGCGCATGCCACGAAAATCCTGTTCGAAGGCGGGCGCGCGGTCGGCATCGAATATGTGCAGGGCAAGCAGACGAAGCAATTGCGCGCGCGCCGCGAGGTGATCCTCGCCTCCGGCGCCTTCCAGTCACCGCAATTGCTGATGCTGTCGGGCATCGGCGATGGCGAGGCGCTTCGTACGCACGGCATCAAGGGCGTGCATCATCTGCCGGGCGTCGGGCGCAATCTGCAGGACCATCCGGATTTCGTGTTCGTCTACGCCTCCGACTATCCGCACTTCGTTCACTCATCACTCGGCCGGCTGCCATCCCTGCTCCGCGCCATCCAGCGCTACCGCCGGGAGCGACGCGGCCTGATGACCACCAATTTCGCCGAGTGTGGCGGCTTCCTGAAGACCCGACCCGACATCGAGGTGCCCGACATCCAGCTGCACTTCATCATCGCGATGCTCGATGACCACGGCCGCAAGAAGCACAAGGAGGCAGGCTTCTCATGTCACGTCTGCCTGCTCAGGCCGAAAAGCCGCGGCAGCGTGTGGCTGAAAAGCGCCGATCCGCTCGCAGCGCCGATGATCGATCCGAACTTCTTGGGCGAGGCGGAGGATCTCGAGACGATGGTCGTAGGCTTCAAGACCACGCGACGGCTGATGGAGACGCCAGCGATGCGCGCATTGCAGAAGAAGGACATGTTCACGTCCGGCGTGAGAACCGACGACGACATCCGCGCCATCCTGCGCAATCGCGTTGACACGGTCTATCACCCTGTCGGCACCTGCAAGATGGGCACGGACGCGATGGCCGTGGTCGATCCGAAGCTCAAGGTGCACGGCGTGGAAGGCTTGCGCGTCGTCGATGCCTCGATCATGCCGACGCTGATCGGCGGCAACACCAATGCACCGACCATCATGATCGGGGAGAAGGCGGTGGATATGATCCGGGCGGAGGTGCGGGCGAGTTAAGCAACGCTGTCTCCACGGGTCGTCCCGGCGAAGGCCGGGACCCATAACCACAGGGAGCAGTTTGGCGAAGATTGGTCGTTGCGTGGTACTGCAACCTGCGCTTCATCGCTAGATCACGCGGTATGGGTCCCGGCCTTCGCCGGGACGACGACTAAAGATGGTTTCTTTACCGAGGCCGAATAGACCTGATCTACGCGCGATGCCTGAGCTCCTGGAGCGAAATAAAACAGACGATTTTAGCGATCTGAAACCGGAACGATCGGTTCAGCGTTCACTCGTTCCATCGGCAGGGTTGCGCTCATGAATAGCTTCGATCTCGCAGTCTATGCGGCGCTCGCCATCGCGATCGGCTTCGGATTCAAGACCGGCCTGCTCCGCAGCGCCATGACCATTCTCGCCTATCTCCTCGCGGCCCCCATCGCCGTTTCGCTGATGCCGATGATCGCGCCGCAGATCGCCGGCAATCCGAATGCGCCGCAGTTCCAGAACTGGATCTGGTTCTTCGGCATCTTCCTGGTGGTCGGCATGTTGCTCGGATATATCGGCCGCTTCGTGCTGGACGACACGATCCGCGATGCCGGCATCGGCGACCGCCTCGGCGGCGCCGCGCTCGGCGCCATCCGGGTCGGCCTCGTCGCCACCACGCTGGTGCTGGTGTTCGACCAGATCGTACCGACCAACCGCCAGCCGCCCTTCCTCGCGGGGGCGCATCTGCGGCCGTTGTTCTCGGCGGTCGGGCAGATGGGCTTCAAGTCGCTGCCGCCGGAGGCCGCCGCCGCGATCGACCGCCTCAAGCAGGAGCGGCGCATCTGAAGTGTTTGGGCATGATCTTTTCGGAAAACCGCTGCGCGCTCTTCCGGATCATGCCCGCACATTTGCATCGCCGCCCGGGCGCGCATGCATTTTGACGCGGGCATGTCCCTTATCAGCGGCACTGATGTTGGCTAGAGTGCCGCCCGTCCAAAAACCTGCCTGACATTACGGGAGTGAAACAGTGGATCTTGGGATCAAAGGTCGCCGCGCCATCGTCTGCGCATCCAGCAAGGGCTTGGGGCGCGCATGCGCCATCTCGCTGGCCGAAGCCGGCGTTGACGTCACGCTGACCGCGCGCGGCGCCGAGGCGCTGAAGACGACGGCCGACGACATCCGCAAGGCCTATCCCGGCGTGAAGGTCACCGAGATCGTCGGCGACATCACGACCCCCGCCGGCCGCGAGGCCGTGCTCAAGGCCTGCCCCGAGCCGGACATTCTCATCAACAATGCCGGCGGCCCGCCGCCCGGCGATTTCCGCAACTGGACCCGCGACGACTGGATCAAGGCGATCGACGCCAACATGCTCACGCCGATCGAGCTGATCAAGTCGACCGTCGACGGCATGATGGCGCGCAAGTTCGGCCGCATCGTCAACATCACCTCGGCCGCGGTGAAGGCGCCGATCGACATCCTCGGCCTCTCCAACGGCGCGCGCGCCGGCCTCACCGGCTTCATCGCCGGCCTGTCGCGCAAGACCGTGATCAACAACGTCACCATCAACGGCCTGTTGCCGGGTCCGTTCGAGACCGACCGCCTGACCGGCACGGCGAAGGCCGAGGCCGACAAGCGCGGCACGACGCCCGAGCAGATCCTGGCCGAGCGCGCCAAACTCAACCCCGCCGGCCGCTTCGGCCAGCCCGACGAGTTTGGCTATGCCTGCGCCTTCCTGTGCGGCGCCAAGGCCGGCTTCATCACCGGTCAGAACATTTTGCTCGACGGTGGTGCCTTCCCGGGAACGCTGTGAGAACAGTCTGGTACGAGCAAACGGGGCCGGCCGTCGACGTTCTCACCTATGGTGAGATGGCGACGCCGGTCGCGCGCCCGGCCGAAGTTAACGCAGGGAGGGCGACAAGCTCGGCACCGTGATCGTCGACTGCGCCCGATAACGACTACGAGACCGGCGTCGTCCGGTCGTCGCTCCAGTCGATGCCAAGCTCGTCCATGCCGTCGGCCAGGAAATCGCCCAGCATCGGCTCACCCAGCAGATATTGCACCGCTTCGCGCCGCGGCGCCTTGTATTCGGCGCGGGCCTCAGCAGCGCGGGCACGCAGATCATCCCACTCATCCGCCTCACCGTCTCCGCGGCCGATCCACATCAACGTGACCAGGTCGATCTGCTCGTCCTCGTTCATGGCTCGGATGAAGCCGGCGAGCTCGGCTGCGACCGGATCGGAATTGGTGTCTTCCAGCACGTCAATCTCGTCATCGTCGGAGGGATTGGACCCCGAATCGGAATCGGAGGCCACGTCCTTGACGTCGAATTCGCGGGCCTTCTCGATGATGAAGGCGACCTTCTCGGCGGAAATGGCAAGCTCAGGCATGGGCTCCCCCTTTTGGATCTCGATGGGTTCCTGCGATAACGCAACATCACGACAGATGATCCATTGCCTTCGACGGTGGAAGACCGCATCTTTCGCGAAAGCAAGAAAATGAGGGGCACGCCCGATGCAGTGGAAGGTCGGCCGAGTCAAAATCACTGAGGTGGTGGAATTGGAAACGGTCGGCTCGACCCGCTTCATCCTGCCTCTGGCCAGCAACGACGAGATCCGGAAGCTGCCATGGCTGATCCCGCATTTCGCTACCGAAGAAGGCCGGCTGAAAATGTCGATCCATTCGCTTGTGGTGGAGACGCCATCGCAACGGATCGTGGTCGATACCGGGCTCGGCAACGACAAGCAGGGACGCAACGTCCCGATCTGGAATAACCGCAACACGCCGTTCCTGGAGATGATGGCGGCGGAGGGCTTCGAGCCCGACAGCATCGACACCGTGCTGTGCACGCATCTTCACGTCGACCATGTCGGCTGGAATACGAAGCTTGTCGACGGCAAATGGGTGCCGGCCTTCCCCAAGGCGCGTTACGTGTTCGGCCGCACCGAATACGAGCATTGGCGCGACCACTCGACCGAACCGGACAAGCAGGCCGTCTTTAACGATTCCGTGAAGCCGATCGTCGATGCCGACCGCGCCGATCTGATCCCGAGTGACCACCGGCTCAGCGACGAGATCAGCATGATCGCGACGCCCGGCCACAGTCCCGGCCATATGAGCATTTTGATCCAGTCGGACGGCGAACAGGGGCTGCTGACCGGCGACGTCGCCCATCACCCGTGCCAGATGGCGCATCTCGGCTGGTCCTCCACCGCGGATTCCGACCAGGCCCAATCGGCCGCGACGAGGGCCGCACTGTTCGGCCAGTTTGCCGATACGCCGACGCTGGTGATCGGCGGGCATTTCTCGGCCGGGCATATCCGGCGGGAGGGCGATGCGTTCAGGTTTGTAGTGTTGCAATCGTAGGACCTCCTACCCTTCGTCAAGGGTAGGAGGTCCTACGATCACCCGAATTGAGAGGGCTGCAATGCGTCCCTCTTTGAGCGGTTGAATTTCCCGCCGCCCTGTTCCATGAAGCTATTTAACCGATCAGTCCATCCCAAGGGAGAAACGAGAATGAAGCTTGTTCGTTACGGCGAAAAGGGTACGGAAAAACCCGGCCTGATCGACAAATCCGGCCAGCTGCGCGACCTGTCGGCGCATGTGAAGGACCTGACCGGCGAGGCCTATTCGCCGGACTCGCTGAAGAAGTTCGCCGCTATCGACCCGGCCTCGCTGCCCGCCGTCTCCGGCAAGCCGCGCTTCGGTGCGCCCGTCACCGGCATCTCGAAATTCGTCGCCATCGGCCTCAACTACAGCGACCACGCCAAGGAGACCGGCGCCGCCATTCCGACCGAGCCGATCATCTTCATGAAGGCCAACACCTCGCTGTCCGGCCCGAACGACAAGGTCGAGAAGCCGCGCGGCTCGACCAAGCTCGACTGGGAAGTCGAGATCGCCGCGATCATCGGCACCCAGGCAAAATACATCTCGGAGGCCGATGCGCTGAACTACGTCGCCGGCTATTGCGTCTGCAACGACGTCTCCGAGCGCAACTTCCAGACCGAGCGCCTGGGTCAGTGGACCAAGGGCAAGTCGCACGACACGTTCGGTCCGGTCGGACCCTGGCTCGCCACCAAGGACGAGATCAAGGACGTGCAGAACCTGTCGATGTGGCTCGACGTCAACGGTCAGCGCCGCCAGACCGGCTCGACCAAGACCATGATCTTCTCGATGGCCAAGTGCATCTCCTATGTCTCGCAGTTCATGACCCTGCTGCCGGGCGACATCATCACCACCGGCACCCCGCCCGGCGTCGGTCTCGGCATGAAGCCGCCGACCTTCCTCAATGTCGGCGACGTCGTGACGCTCGGCATCGAAGGCCTCGGCGAGCAGCGCCAGGAGATCGTTGCGGCTTGAGGTCTCCCCTCATCCTGAGGAGCGCGCAACGCGCGTCTCGAAGGATGCGCCAAGAACATAGTCACCCGACGTTCGCGCCGGGTGACGAGAGAAGATCTCTCGTTGTCCATCCTTCGAGACGCGCGCCAAAGGGCGCGCTCCTCAGGATGAGGTCTGTATGTCTGGATAGAGGTCATCCCCATGAAACTCTCCTTCTCCGCGGCCTCGCCCTTCGCCCGAAAGGTGCGCATCGCTGCGATCGAGCTTGGGTTGATCGACAAGATCGAATTCACGCCCGCAACCGTCGCGCCCGGCACGGCCAACGAGGACTATTCGCGCATCACGCCGCTGAAGAAGCTGCCGGTGCTGATCACCAATGACGGCGACGTCATCCTGGATTCCTATGTCATCGTCGAATATCTCAACGAGATGGCCGGCGGCAGCCTGATCCCGGATTACGGTCCGCGGCGCTGGAAGGCCAAGACCAATCATTCTCTGATCAACGGCATGCTCGATTCCATGCTGCTGTGCCGCTACGAAAAGATGGTGCGGCCGCAGGGCCTGCAATGGCAGGCGTGGTCGGACGACCACTGGAACCGGGCCTGGACCGGCATGGCGCGCTTCGAGAATATGGCTGACGTGCTGAACGGCCCGTTCGACATCTCGCAGATCGGCCTTGTTTGCGTGCTCGGCTACGCCGACTTCCGCTTCGCCGATTGCGGCTGGCGCAAGGCCTATCCAAAACTCGACGCCTTCCATCAGAAGATGCTGGAGCGGCCCTCGGTGAAGATCTCGGCGCCGCCAGCGGCGTAGCAGGATAGGCCAGGAGAATGACGATGCGCGATCAATTCTCCCGGTTCACAATTCTCGGCGCGGGCCTTGTGCTCGCGCTTTCCATCTCAGTCAGCAATTTACGGGCCGAGAGCACGCCGCCTGGACAACAAGGCCAGGCCTGCGGAGCGCCGTCACCGATCGACGATGGCTGGGAAATCTCGTCGCCCGACAGCGTCGGCATGGACGGCGCGCAGCTGTGCACCACCGCCGCGCGGCTTGAGCAGCAAGCAACAGCGGTCCATTCGGTCGTCGTCATCAGGCATGGCAAGCTCGTCTTCGAGCAATATTTTCCCGGCTATGACCAGCCTTGGGGCCAGACGGACGGCCAGTACGAATTCACCGCAACGACCAAGCATGACATGCGGTCGGCAACCAAGAGCGTGACATCGCTGCTGGTGGGAATCGCGATCGACCGCAAGCTCATCGCGGGCGTCGATGAGCCCGTTCTGAAATTCTTCCCTGACACCATAGCGGTCAGGCAGCCGGGATGGGACGCCATCACGCTGCGCCATCTGCTGACGATGTCCTCCGGCATCAAATGGGACGAAGCGCTAGCCTGGACCGATCCGAAAAACGACGGGCCGCATCTCGTCACCGAGCTGGATCCGCTGAAGTATGTATTGTCGCGACCGGTGGCAGCACCACCCGATAAACTATGGACCTATAATGGCGGCGGCACAGAGTTGCTCGGCAATATCATCGAGCAAGTCTCGAAAAAATCGCTTGAAGCATTCGCGCGCGAGGCGCTGTTCCAGCCGCTTGGAATCGCCGATTTCGAGTGGAAGGCCTACAAGAACGGCAAGATCGCGGCGGCCGCGGGCCTGCGCCTGCGGCCGCGCGATGCAGCGAAGATCGGCCAGCTCGTGCTCAATCGCGGCCAGTGGCACGGCCAACAAGTTGTCTCGGCCGACTGGATCGCACAATCGATCGCGCCGCGCTTCCAGGCGGTCGGCTATTTCGGCGGCACATTGTTCTACGGCTATCAATGGTGGATGGGCCGCTCGCTGGCCGGCGGCAAGGAAATCAAATGGGTCGGTGCGTTCGGCTGGGGCGGCCAGCGCATCTTCATCGTGCCCGAGCTTGATCTGGTCATGATGGCGACCGCCGCGCAATACGGCCAGCCGAAGGAAGGCCTGGCCGCGATCGACATCCTCTCCAACATCGTCATTCCGTCGGTGCGCGACGCGCACTGATTCCACAGGGAAGCGAGCATGAGCCTGAAATTCTCGGTCGGCGATCTCACTATCCACCGCATCATCGAACAGGAGACCAGCTTCGTGCCTGCGCTGGAGATGATCCCCGGCCTGACGCCCGAATTGCTGGCAGAGAATCGCGCCTGGATGAAGCAGGCGAAGGCGCTGGATGATCAGGACGTCTTGATCCTGTGCTTCCAGTCCTATGTGGTGAAGACACCGCACCACACCATCTTGATCGACAGCTGCATCGGCAACGACAAGCCGCGGCCGCAGCGGCCGAAATGGAACATGAAGACCGACGACACCTATCTGCGTGCGCTCAACGGCGCCGGGTTCGCGCCCGACGACATCGACTTCGTGATGTGCACGCATCTGCATGTCGATCACGTCGGCTGGAACACGCGGCTGGAGAACGGCCGCTGGGTGCCGACCTTCCCAAAAGCGCGCTACGTCTTCGCCAAGCAGGAATACGATCACTGGTTTGCGGAGAATGCCAAGGCGGAGATTCCGCCCTTCACCGACAGCGTGCTGCCGGTGGTCGAGGCCAAGCGCCATGAGCTCGTCGGCAACGATCATCAGATCGGCGACCACGTCCGCATCGTGCCGACGCCGGGCCACACGCCCGGCCACGTCGCCTTCGCGATGGGACGCGGCAAGGACGACGCGGTGTTCTCCGGCGACCTCATGCACTCGCCGCTGCAGACGCTCTATCCGGAGCTGTCGATCAAGTTCGACGTCGATCCGGCCAAGGCGGCAACGACGCGCCGCAGCTTTCTGGAACGCTATTGCGACACCGACACGCTGTGCTGCACCGCGCATTTCCCCTCGCCATCGGTGGGGAAGATCAAGCGCAAGGGCAACGCGTTCGTGTGTGCGGCGGTGTGATTGAGCTGAGATGCCGTAGGGTAGGCAAAGCGAAGCGTGCCCACCACGCCAAACGCGTCAAGGAATGGTGGGCACGGCGCGCGAAGCGCGCGCCTTTGCCCACCCTACGATTCCACCTGCGTGGAGAAAGCGATGACAACACTCCCCGACGTCCCTCTCCCCGCCGGTATCCGCTCGCGCTATGTCGACGGCATCAACGGCTTGCGCATGCATGTGCTCGAGGCCGGCTTCGAGAGCAAAGGTCGCCCGTGCATCCTGCTGCTGCACGGGTTTCCCGAGCTCGCCTTCTCCTGGCGCAAGGTGATGCCGGCGCTCAGCTCTGCCGGCTATCACGTGCTCGCACCCGATCAGCGCGGCTATGGCCGCACCACTGGCTGGACCGCCGATTACGACGGCGATGTCGCACCGTTTTCCCTGCTCAATCTGGTCCGCGATGCACTGGCCCTGGTGTCGGCGTTCGGCTACAAGCAGGTCGATCTCGCCGGACACGATTTCGGCAGCCCGGTCGCGGCGTGGTGCGCGCTGATCCGGCCCGACGTGTTTCGTTCGGTAGCGTTGATGAGCGCGCCGTTCGGCGGAGCGCCGGCGCTACCCTTCAACACGGTCGATAGTCCCGCGAAGCCGCCGGTCGAAGATCCCGTGCATCGCGAACTCGCCGCGCTGCGGCGGCCCCGCAAACACTATCAATGGTATTACGCAACGCGTCCGGCAAACGCCGACATGCAGCACGCGCCGCAGGGCGTGCATGATTTCCTGCGCGCCTATTATCATCACAAGAGCGCGGACTGGATCGACAACAAGCCTTATCCGCTGAAGTCGTGGTCCGCAGAAGAGCTCGCAAAAATGCCGACGTACTACGTGATGGACGCCGGTGAGACGATGGCCGAGACGGTCGCGAAGGAGATGCCCTCGCCGGCCGCGATTGCCGCCAATCGATGGCTGCCGGACAGCGACCTCGCCTATTACAGCGCCGAATATGGCCGCACCGGATTCCAGGGCGGTCTGCAATGGTACCGTTACGGCACGTCAGCCGTGCTCAACAACGAGATGCAGCTGTTTGCGGGACGCAGCATCGACGTGCCCTCGTGCTTCATCTCGGGCAAGCAGGATTGGGGCACTTATCAACGCCCCGGTGTGTTCGAGACGATGCAGGGGCGCGGCTGCACCAGGATGCTCGGCTGTCATCTCGTCGATGGCGCCGGCCATTGGGTGCAGCAGGAGCAGCCTGCCGAGGTCAGCCGTCTGCTGCTCGACTTCCTCGAAATGGCCCGCACCGCTTGAATTGACCTGAGAACCGCAGCGCCCTATATAGTTTAGAATTATTCTAAACTGATGAAACAGGGCCGTCGTGAAGAATTTTGCCGATTTGACCGAACGCGAGGTGCTTGCGGTCGCGATCTCCTCCGAGGAGGAGGATAGCCGCATCTATATGAGCTTCGCCGAGGACCTCAAAGAGCGCTATCCGGATTCAGCAAAGCTGTTCGAGCAGATGGCTGAGGAAGAGCGCGGACATCGCCACATGCTGCTGGAAATGTACGAGCAGCGCTTCGGTCCGCACCTGCCGCCCATCCGTCGCGAGGACGTCAAAGGCTTCCTGCGCCGCCGCCCGGTCTGGCTCACCAAGAACCTGCCGCTCGACACCATTCGCAGCGAGGTCGAGACCATGGAGATGCAGGCCGAGCGCTTCTACGTGAAGGCTGCCGAACAGGCGCAGGATGTCGGGGTGCGCCGCCTGCTCGGTGATCTCGCCGAAGCCGAGAAAGGCCACGAGCACACCGCCGCAAAGTTGACGGACCAGATTCTGAGCTCCGATGTGCGCGCGGAGGAAGACCGCACCAACCGCCGCCTGTTCGTCCTGCAATACGTGCAGCCCGGCCTCGCAGGCCTGATGGACGGCTCGGTCTCGACACTGGCGCCGCTGTTCGCGGCCGCCTTTGCCACCCACCACAATTGGCAGACGTTTCTGGTCGGCCTCGCCGCCTCGATCGGCGCCGGCATCAGCATGGGCTTTGCCGAAGCGCTGTCCGACGACGGCTCGCTCACCGGCCGGGGCTCGCCCTGGCTGCGCGGCATCATCTGCGGCGCGATGACAACGCTCGGCGGGCTCGGCCATACCATGCCCTATCTCGTGCCAGACGCATGGCCCAACGCATTCTGGATCGCGACCGCCATCGCCGGCATCGTCGTGTTCTTCGAATTGTGGGCGATCGCCTTCATCCGCGCGCGCTACATGGACACGCCGTTCCTGCAGGCGGTGTTCCAGATCGTGCTCGGCGGCGCCATCGTGCTGGCCGTGGGAATATTGATCGGGGCGGCGTAGACGATGGCAAGGCAACGTTCATACACTGTCGCGGCCGCAAGCCTGACTTGCGCATCGCTCCTGATCGCCTCAGGCGAGACAGCACGCGCCACCGACGAGATCCAGGTCTATAACGCCGGGATTGCCGATGTCGGGCAGTTCACGATCCAGCAGCACCTCAACTATGTCGCGCTCGGACAAAAGGACCCGCCGTTTCCCGGCGGCTTTCCGTCCAACCACAGCCTCAACGGCACGCCGGAATTCGCCTACGGCGTGACCGACTGGTGGGAGCTCGGGCTCTATCTGCCATTCGCCGTGCAGGACCGGCAATTCCTGTCTGACGCCTTCAAGCTGCGCACGCTGTTCGTCTCGCCGCATGCGGAGCAGCAGAATCTCTTCTATGGCGTGAATTTCGAGCTGAGCTATGAGATGCCCAAATTCGCGCAAACGCGATGGGGACTGGAGATCCGCCCGATCATCGGCGTGCGCAATTCGCAATATGAGTTCATCGTCAACCCGATCGTCGATATCGGCTTCGGCAGCAAGGGCGAGGCCGATTTCGCGCCCGCCGCCCGGCTGGCACGCAACTTCGGCAACGATTTGTTCGCCGGCTTCGAATATTACGCCGACTTCGGCGAGATCGGGAATTTCAGCAAGCTTCCCGACCAGCAGCATACGCTGTTTGCCGTCACCGATTTCAAGGCCGGTGTGTTCGATGTGAACTTCGGTGTCGGCTACGGGTTGACGCCGGCTTCTGACCGGCTCGTTGTCAAGACGATCATCGGCTACGCTTTCCCCGTGCCGGGTCAGAAACGGGACGCCAACATGCGGATGAGCAGCGGGCCCGTCAATCCGTTCATCCATGCTGCCGCACGCGGCTTCCAACCCTGACTGCGTCAGCGTCCAACGCCAGGATCCTCATGACCATCCGCCTTCAATACGGCACTCCCGCCAAGATCTTTCACTGGCTCATCGTCGCGTTGCTCGCCCTGCAATACCCGATCGGCTGGTTCATGCCGGATATCCATCCGGGCATGAACCCTGGCGCCGGCATGACGTTTCACCTGTCGATTGGAATGATAATCCTGGCGCTGACGGCTCTCCGCCTGCTCTGGCGTCTCATCCATCCCGTCGCGCCTGAGAGCTCTCTTCCCGCCTGGCAGCGCTTGTCTTCGGAGGCCATACACTGGCTGCTTTACGCGTTGGTGCTGGCGACGACGATCTCGGGCTGGCTGTTTGCGTCCTTCCGCGGATGGCCTGTTTCGTTCTTCTATTTTGTGCCAATGCCGATGCTCGCGTCCGGCAACGCAGCCGCCGGCCGGGCCATCGACGGCCTCCACCAGGCGATGGAATGGGCGCTGCTCATCACCATCGGCATTCACATCGCAGCCGCGTTCGTGCATATCTTCATCTATCGCGACCGCGTGATGCAGCGAATGTTGCCCGGGTAGCGTTCCGGGCAGATCAACCGCGATCAAACGCCGGTTGCGGCAAGAGAGAGAACCTTGATGAGCCAGGACATCGAACAGCTCACTGCACTCAACCGCAACTATGTCGGCTCATGTATCGCGGTGAGGCTATGAGGCCGATCGGGGCCGCCGCTCGATCGTCCAGCGCAACAAATCCAGCCGGTCGTTGCCGAAAAAGACGTCCGCCCCGACCGCAAAGCTCGGCACGCCGAAAATCCCGCGCGCGTAGGCTTCTTGCGTCTGCTCCGCGAGATGCACGCGTGCCTGCTCCGTGAAGGCGGCGGACACGAGGTCGGCTTTCGCTCCCGTGCACGCCAGGCAGGCCGCGAGCACCTCGGGATCGGCAATGTCCTGCTGTTCGCGCCAGAGTGCGTTTAACACAACAATGGAGAACGCCGCCCGCGCAGGCTCGTCGATAAGCGCCGCCAGACATAACGCCGGGACCGAATTCGGCCGCGCCGGTCGCGGCGCGCGCAAAGGCAGATCGTAATAGGCCGCAAGACGCCGCACATCCGCGATCAAATGAGCCCGCTTCGGCGCCGACAGCGGATCGGAATAAGGCGCCCAGGGCCGGCGCCCGGCCTGAAGGTTGAGCAGCACGTCGATGGAGACCGGGCACCACCGCCACGCGTGACCGTCGATCTCCCGATCATGGAGCCGATTGGCCGCAAAATAGGCGTAGGGTGACCTGAAGTCGTAGTAGACGTCGATTGATACCGTCATGCAGCCCCCCACCGGCGATCGGCTCTCGCCGATGGCCCGGCAGCCTAGCATCCGGCGGCGCGCGAATAATTCGCTATCGATCGAAGTGTATGGGCGGACGGACGCGGTTGGAGCTATGAAGCCGGTGAGGCGGACCCGTTGCCGCTCGACCCTCCGCTGTCATGCCGCGCGAAGACGGGCATCCAGTACGCCGCGGTCCGTCGGTTCTAGCACAACTGCCGCGAAGTACTGGATCGCCCGGCTAAACCGGGCGATGACACCTCAGCTAGATCAACTATCAAACACGATCACGCTGCGCAGCGTCTTGCCGGCTTTCATGTTGGCAAAACCCTCGTTGATCTCGGAGAGCTTCAGCTTGGCCGAGATCCAGTCCTCCAGATGCAGCCGCCCGCGCAGGTAGAAATCGACCAGCCTGGGCATGTCGACACGAAAGTGGTTCGAGCCCATCGACGAGCCCTGGATCCGGCGCTCGCGCAGGAAGTCAAAACCGTGCAGCTCGATCTTCTGGCCGAACGGGATCATGCCGACGATAGTGGCCGTGCCGCCGGAGGCGAGCATCCCAAAGGCCTGTTCCGCGGTTTCCTTGCGGCCGAGCACCTCGAAGGAGTGATGCACACCGCCATTGGTAAGATCGCGGACCTGCTTCACGACGTCGCCGTCGGCAGGATTGATGATGTCGGTCGCGCCCAGCTTGGTTGCGAGCTGGAGCTTTGCCGGATTGGTGTCGATGGCGATGATGCGGCCGGCACCTGCGATCTGCGCGCCATTGATCGCGGCCATGCCGACGCCGCCGCACCCGATCACTGCGACGGTCTCGCCCGCCGTCACCTTTGCCGTGTTCACCACCGCGCCATAGCCGGTGATGACGCCGCAGCCGATCAGCGCGGCGAGATCGAGCGGCATTTCCTTCCTGATTTTGACGATGGCGTTCTCGTGCACCAGCATCTGCTCGGCAAAGGACGAGAGATTGAGGAACTGGTTCAACTTCTCCGGCCTGTTCCACTGCATCCGGTTCGAAGCGCCCGGCAGCATCTTCACCGTGGTGTCGGTGCAGAGCACGGTGCGGCCGGTGGTGCAATTGTCGCAGGTGCCGCAGAACACGGACAGGCAGGTGACGACATTGTCGCCGGGCTTCACATAGGTGACGTCCGAGCCGACCTGCTCGACGATGCCGGCGGATTCGTGTCCGAGCACGGCGGGCAGCGGATGCGGATAGAGGCCTTCCATGAAGTGCAGATCGGAGTGGCAGAGCCCGGCGACTGACGTGCGGATCAGGACCTCGCGCGGGCCCGGCTTCGGCAGGCTGACATCCTCGATGACCAGCGGCTTGTTGACTTCATAGAGGACGGCGGCCTTCATCGAGCACTCCCTGTCGCTTTTCTTTTTTGAACGCAGGCGCAGCCTACGCTGCCAGAACCAGTTCGCCAACCTCGCTCATGCCGGCAGCGCGGTCGCCGAGCAGAAGTGCTGCGATCTTCGCCTGCGCGGCATTTTCCGTCAGCAGGAACGGATCGCTGGGCAAGATGCGATGGTCGATCACCAGCCGCGACAGCAGCAGCCGGCGTGCATCGCCGCGCATCTCGTGGATGCGATGCGCTTCCCAGGCGAGCGCGACGGCGCTGGCGACATGATAGAGCAGGCTCGTTGCGCGCCGCGCGTCGGCCTCGTTCTCGGACTTGCCCGCGACCTCGCGAGCAAAACCAACGGCGCGATCGACAAAACCGCGCAAATTGTCGCGCCAGGCCTGCGGCACGGAGGCGCTGTCGTCGAGCCGGGCATGAAGATCGGCTGATAGCGCGGATTCCGCGCCGTGGCGGCCGACCGCGCGCCTCAGCGCATCGATCGCGACGATGTTGCCGGTGCCTTCCCAGACCGAGCCGAGATGCGCATCGCGCAGCAGCCGTGCGGTGGCGAATTCCTCGATATAGCCGATGCCGCCGCGCATCTCGAGCGCATCGCCGCAGACTTTTCGCGCGTCACGGGTGGCGCGGAATTTCAGCGTCGGTGTGAGAATGCGCAGCAGTGCCGCCGCATCCTGGCTGCCGGCTTCGGCGCGGTCGAGCGCATCGGCGGTGAGAAAACTCATCGACAGCGCCTGCTCGACCGGCAGCATGATTTTCAGCATCTGCCGTCGCCCGAGCGGCAGGTCGATGATGCGATTGCCGAACACCACGCGGTTCTTCGCCACCATCATCGCATCGTGATAGGCGCGGCGCATCAGCGCGGTCGATTTCACGCCGTTGGAGAGACGCGAGGAGTTCACCATCTCGGCCATCTGCACAAAGCCGCGGTCGAGCCTGCCGACCGCATAGGCAATCGCGCCTTCGAGCTTGATCTCGCCCGAGGCCATCGAGCGGGTGCCGAGCTTGTCCTTGAGACGCACGATCCGGTAGTGGTTCTGCGAGCCGTCGTCGAGGAAGCGCGGCATCAGGAACAGACCGACGCCGCGCGTGCCGGGGCCGGCGCCCTCGGGACGCGCCAGCAGCATCACGACTTTCGCATCGGCATTCGAGCAGAACCATTTTTCGCCGATGAGGCGCCAATGGTCGCCCTCCTGCACCGCGCGCGTGGTCAGCGTGCCGACATCGGAGCCGCCTTCCTTCTCGGTCATGAACTGGCCTCCTTGCGTCAGCTTGCTCATGTCGGTCTGGGTCAGGCCGTCGAGATACTTTGCCTTCAACGCGTCGCTGCCGAAATTTGCCAGGAGCTTTGCGCAGCCGTCGGTGACGTTGATCGGGCAGCCCATTCCGAATTCGGTCTGGTTGAACAGGAAGGTGAAGGCATGTTTGGCTACCACCGGATATTTGTCCGGCCAGCCCATGATGCCCTTGCGGAGCGAGAGCGCGTGGATACCGAACTCACCGAACGCGGCGTTCTCGAGCTCGCGATAGGCCGGGTGATATTCGATCCACTGCACGTCGCGGCCGAACTTGTCGCGCTGGTGCAGCACCGGTGTGTGCCGGTCGGCGAGCCGCGCGCAGTCGTCGAGGTGGCCGCCGGCCAATTCGCCGAGGCGATCGAGATGCGGTTCGACGTGGCGGAACAGCTTCTCCGGCAGATGGATGCGCAGGAGATCCGTCAGCGCTTGATCGGCGCGGTAGAAATTCATGCCGCTGGTATCGGGCGCCAGCGCGCCGGATGGTGCGGCCGCGACATGTTTTGGCTGCGCTGTGACCGGCTTGTGCATGATCGTCCTCTTCGTTTCCACCCGGCGGCATTCTTAACGCTTGCCGCTTGAGATGATGTCGATCATGCTCCACTCGCGAGGGGCGATAAAGCCGCAAATTGTCAGGGAGGCATGACCGCCGTGAAGGAGCAATTCGCTCTGCGGAATTGTGATCGACCCGGCTGGTTGTCCGCACGGCGAATGCATAGATCAGCGGCGTCCCGTCCCCGAGAGATCACGCCATGGAACATCCGAAATACAAGATCGCCCTCATCGTCGGCGCCGGCGAAGGCCTGAGCGCCTCGCTGGCGCGGCTGCTTGCCGCGGAAGGCATCCGCGTTGCGCTGGCCGCGCGCAAGATCGAGAAATTGGGCGCGCTCTGCAGCCAGACCGGCGCCAGGGCCTATGCCTGCAACGCCACCGAGCCCGAGGAGGTCGAGCGCCTGTTCGGTCTGGTCGAGCGCGAGATCGGAACGCCCGACCTCGTCGTCTACAACGCCAGTGGCCGCGCGCGCGGGCCGTTCGTCGATCTCGTGCCGGCTGACGTCGCAAACGCGATCGCGGTCAGCGCCTATGGCGGTTTCCTGGTGGCGCAGCAGGCGGCCAAGCGCATGCTGCCGAGCAAGCATGGCGCGATCCTGTTCACCGGCGCGTCCGCCAGCGTCAAGGGCTACGCGCAATCCGCGCCGTTCGCGATGGGCAAGTTCGCGCTGCGCGGGCTGGCACAGAGCATGGCGCGCGAATTGTCGCCGCAAGGTATCCATGTCGCGCATTTCGTCATCGACGGCGGCATCCTCAGCGCAGCGCGCGCCGAGCCGGCCGACAGACCGGATTCGATGCTCGATCCCGATGCGATCGCGGAGAGCTATTGGAACGTGTTGCAGCAGCCGCGCAGCACCTGGAGCTGGGAGCTGGAACTGCGGCCCTGGGTGGAGAAGTTTTGAGACGCGACTGCCGTAGGCAAAGGCGCAAAAGCGCGGTGCCCACCATCAATGGCCGAGAAACAAAATGGTGGGCACGCTTCGCTTTGCCCATCCTACAACAGCCAGGGAGAGACAATGACCACGGAAACCACCATCGACACCGGCACCACTGAACTGCTCTGCGTCATCCGCGACCGCGTCGCTGTGATCACGCTGAACCGGCCGGAGGCGCGCAATTCGCTGTCGGACACGCTGACGCCGGCGCTGCGCACGATGATCCGGACCTGCGGCGAGAACCCCGATGTCGGCGCGCTCTTGATCACTGGCGCAGGCGAGGCGTTCTGCGCCGGCGGCAACGTCAAGGGCATGGGCGCGCATCGCGATCCCAAGAAGCTGGAGATGTCGCTTGATGAGCGCATCGCCGATCTCCAGGAACGGCAGCGGCTGCTCACCGGCGCGCTGGTGTCGGTGCGCAAGCCGACCATCGCGGCGCTGCCCGGCCCCGCGGTCGGCGCCGGGCTTGCCCTCGCCATGGCCTGCGACATCCGCATCGCCGCGCAATCGGCCTTCGTTGCCACCGGCTACGCCCGCATCGCGCTCTCCGGCGATTACGGCATCGCATGGCTGTTGACGCGCCTCGTCGGGACGGCGCGGGCGCGCGAGCTGCTGTTCACCGGCGATCGCGTCGATGCCGCGCGCGCCGAAGCCATCGGCCTCGTCAACCGCATCGTGCCCGACGACAAGCTACAAGCCGAAGCCTTCACCTTGGCCAAGTCACTCGCCGAAGGTCCGCGCCTGGCGCTGCGCTACATGAAGGACAATCTCGACGAGGCCCTGCTGTTCGATTTCGAAACCGCCCGTGACCACGAGGCCGAACGCCTGATCCGCCTGACCACCACCGCCGATCACAAGGAGGCGGTGCAGGCCTTCATCGAGAAGCGGAAAGCGGTGTTCACGGGGAAGTAGGGCGCCCTCATTGGTCAAGAATAGGCAGACGTAACCGGCTGTCATTCCGGGGCGATGCGCGCAGCATCGCGCCCGGAATCCATTGGGCCGCAAGACGCGCGGTGAAATGGATTCCGGGTTCGCGCGAGGCGCGCCCCGGAATGACGGTGTGGAGAGAGGTTGCGCGGCAACGACTGCGGGCAAAAAAATGCCCGGCTCTGGTTTGCGACCTGAGCCGGGCTCGGAGTTGTGTCAGGCCGAGGCTGAGGGGCTATCGGCCTGACGGGAAAGGGCTGCAAGACGCCAGCTCGCGCAGGGAATGTCCTTTGGCGCGAGGTGGATCTCCTTGTCGAACCGGACCAGCTTCCAGTCGTCGGGATGGTTGACGAAGGCGAAGCCGGATTTGCGCGCGAGCGAGATCATGATCTGGTTGGAGCGCAGCGTGTCGCCGAAGATGTGCTCAGCACCGAGCGCGGCGGCGCGGCATTCGAGATTCTTCAGAAGCGCGGTGGCAATGCCGTGGCCCTGCCAGCGGTCGTCGACCGAGAGGCCAAACTCCAGCGTCGAGGTCCCGGCATGAAAGGCGTACCGCGCTTCAGCGACAATGGTCTCGAAACCATCCACCATCTTGGTCGCAACCACGGTGAAGCGCTCGCGCTCGCCGACCCGGAGAAACTCGTGCAGCAGGCCTTTCGGCAATTCACTGATGGCGCCGAAGAAGCGGTTGTAGCGGGAGCGGGTCGAGAGCGAGCGGAAATAGTGCTGAAGCTCCTCGGTGTCGCGCGGCTCGACGAAGCGGACGGTGATTGCCTCGCCCTGTCGGGTGCGCAGTACGTCCGAATATTGCTTCAGGTCTTCCAGGCGAAGGCTGCTCATGACAGGTGACCTTGGGGGAAAAGGGACCGCCGGCGCCCCTGCGATCAGGCGGCGCCGGCCTGGCGGCCAATCAGGCCCGCCAGAAGGGTTTCTCAGCCTCAAAGGCGACATCGCTCCAGGACAGGCCGACGTCGTGGAGATCGCGGGCGGTCCAGTTGGTCAGCTCGCGACGGGTCCGGTAGCGCTCGTGCCAGACATGGAGGGTCTCACCGATCTGGTCGATCAGGCCGGGTGCATGATGATTTGTCATCGAATTATCAGTGCAAGTAGACATCTTCAGCTCCTCGAGCTAAATTTGAGGCTAATATCCTCCTGCGCACGGACGTCGACAAACGACAATTTGTACTCCTTCGCATGAAATAAGCTCATGCATCCTGCTGCCAAATGACTGCCAGATTGCCCTCCCTGAACGGATTGCGGGCGTTTGAGGCCGCCGCGCGCCATCTCAGCTTCACGCTGGCGGCGAGCGAGCTGAACGTGACGCAGACCGCAATCAGCCATCAGATCCGCCGGCTCGAGGAGGAGCTCGGCATCCGCCTGTTCATCCGGCAGAACCGCGCGCTCGCGCTGACGCCGGAGGCGCGCGACTACCTCCCCGGCGTCCGCGCCGCCTTCAACGACCTCCGGCTTGCGACCGACCGGCTGCTGCGCAAGGACGACGACAAGGTGCTGACGGTCTCGACCCTGGCCTCGCTCGCCGCAAAGTGGCTGCTGCCGCGGCTGACCGACTTCCAGGAGGCGAATCCCGGCATCGACGTCCGCATCACCACCTCGACCAGCCTGGTCGACTTCCAGCGCGACAATGTCGACGCCGCGATCCGATACGGCAGAGGCCAGTGGGCGGGCCTGCGTGCCGACTGGCTGATGGCGGACGAGCTATTTCCGGTGTGCAGCCCGTCGTTGTTGCGCTGCGACCAGCCTCTGCGGACGCCTGCGGATCTGAAGGACCACGTGCTGCTTCACACCAACAGCACCGACGACTGGCGGCTTTGGCTGACGGCGGCAGGCCTGCCGACCGACATTTCCCGACAGCCCGGCGTCACCTTCGACATGACTTTCGTGACAGTCCAGGCGGCGATCGACGGCATGGGCGTGGCGATGGGCCGGACCTCCTACGTGCGGGACGACATCGCCAAGGGCCGGCTCGTGGTTCCCTTCAAGATCGCGCTGCCGGCAGACGCCGGCTTCTATCTGGTCTCGCCGGAGGGCCGCCGCGAAGCGCCAAAGCTCGCCGCCTTCCGTCAATGGATGATCGCGGCAACGCAGAATAAAGCCTGAAAAATCATCAGCTTCTGCAGCAAAATGGGTTGACTCGGAAAGCCCCGCGCGAGAGGGGTTAGACAGATTGTCGCAGCAACGATCTGTCGCCTTGCCGTGAAAATGAGTTCCGGACCGGCCACGTCTTCCAGGGGAGTAACATCAATGGCTGGACCAGCAGCATCAACCAATCCGCCCGCAATCAAGTCGCGCATCGGCGCAATCCTGCGCGCAACGAGCGGCAATTTCCTCGAGCAGTTCGACTTCTTCCTGTTCGGCTTCTATGCCGCCGCGATCGGCAAGGCGTTCTTCCCCTCCACCAACGAGACCGCATCGCTGCTCAACACCTTTGGCGTGTTCTGGCTCGGCGCGTTGATGCGCCCGGTCGGCGCCATCGTGCTCGGCGCCTACATCGACCGCATCGGCCGCCGCCAGGGGCTGATCGTCACTCTCGGCATCATGGCCATCGGCACCGTCGTCATCGCGTTCTGCCCGAGCTACGCGACCATCGGCATCGCTGCACCGATCATCGTGCTGATCGGCCGCCTGCTGCAGGGCTTCTCCGCCGGCGTCGAACTCGGTGGCGTCTCGGTGTATCTCGCGGAGATCTCCACGCCCGGCAATCGCGGCTTCTACACCTCGTTCCAGTCGTCGAGCCAGCAGGTCGCGATCTTCGTGGCGTCGATCCTCGGCTATATCCTGTCCGAGGTGATGCCAGCCGACACGGTTGCGTCCTGGGGCTGGCGCATTCCCTTCTTCGTCGGCTGCCTGATCATTCCCTTGATCTTCTTCCTGCGGCGCACGCTGGAGGAGACGCCGGCCTTCCTCGCGATGAAAAAGCACCCGACTGCAAGCGAAGTGTTCGCTTCCGCGCTCGCCAACTGGCGCATCGTCATCCTTGGCATGATGATCGCGGTCCTGACCACGACGACGTTCTACTTCGTCACCGTCTACACGCCGACCTTCGGCAAGACCGTGCTGAAGCTGTCGACACAAGATGCGCTGCTGGTCACGCTGCTCGTGGCCGTGACCAACTTCATCTGGAATCCGGTCGGCGGCGCACTGTCCGACCGCATCGGCCGCAAGCCGGTGTTGGTCGGGATCGCCACGTTGGCGCTGGTCACCGCCTACCCGGCACTGAGCTGGCTGGTGGCAGCGCCGACCTTCGGCAAGCTGCTCACGGTCGAGATGATGTTCTCGTTCTATTTCGGCATGTACAGCGGCACCATGCTCGGCGCGCTGGTCGAGATCGTGCCGGCGCATGTCCGCACCACCTGCTTCTCGCTCGCCTTCGCGCTCGCGGCCGCGCTGTTCGGCACCTTCACGCCGTTCGCCTCGACCTTGCTGATCGACTACACCGGCAACAAGGCCTCGCCCGGCTTCTGGCTGATGTTCGCCGCTGTGCTTGGCATCATTGCCGCGTCGATCGTCTATCGCGGTGGCCGCCAGGCGGTGACGACGTATGATGCGGTAGCGGAGCCGATCGCGGGACACTAGCTGGGTGTCATTCCGGGGCGCGCGTAGCGCGAACTATGATGCGCAATTGCGCATCAGAGAATCCATTTCTCCCAGCATTCCTGACGCACGATGGATTCCGGGGCTCGATGCATCGCCCCGGAATGACAGTGGAGCTTACAGCTCCACCACCACGTAGTCGCTCTCGACCTTCACTGGAATCGTCTCCGCAACATACGGGCCTTTCACCACATCCGCGCCAGGCTCGACATGCGCCGGATAGGCCTTCACGCGGAAGCGGCGGGGGTCGCAATAGGACTGGCCGGTGCGGATGTCGAACTCCCAGCCGTGCCAGGGGCAGCGGATGATCTCGCCGAGCTTGGTATATTCGATCTCGCCGGGATCCTTTGACTGCGCGAGCCCGATCAGCGGCCCCTCGCACAGCGCCGCGCCCTGATGCGGGCAGCGGTTCATCAGGCCGAAATACTCGCCCTTGATGTTGAAGACCGCGATCGGCCGGCCGTCGATCTCCAGAAATTTTCGTGTGCCCGGCGGCAATTCATCGACCGCGGCAATCACATGCCGCGCCATCAACTCATCCCATACAGCTTCTTGGCATTGCCGAGATAAAACGCCTCGCGATTGGCGTCGCTGACGCCCGCCGGCAGCACACGTGACGGCTCGTCATAGTCCCAATGCGGATAGTCGGTCGCGAACAGTAGCCTGTCCCAGCCGATCCAGTTGACGACGTCGAACAGATCCTCGCGCCGCTCGGGGTCTTCCATCGGCTGCGTCGTCCACCATACCTGCTCGCGGATATATTCCGACGGCGGCCGTTTTACATGCGGCACCTCGCTCCTGAGCCGCTGCCAGACCTTGTCGAGCCGCCACGCCAGCGACGGCGCCCAGCCGAAGCCGGCCTCGATCATCACCATCTTCAGTTTCGGGAAGCGCTCGAACACGCCTTCCAAAACAAGGCTCGCCAGCGCCGATTGCTGGCACTGCGAATGGCCCACCATCTCCTCGATGTAGTAGGACGGCCAGCCCGACGGCGTGATCGGATTGCCGCCGAAGCCGAAGGCATGCACGCCGACCGCAAGACCCGCCTCTTCCGCGGCCTGGTAGATCGGCCAGTAACGGCGCTGGCCGAGCGGCTCGACATTGCGGCTGAGCAGCAGCACCTGGACAAAGTTCTTGTCGCCCGCGCGCTCGCGGATTTCGGCAGCGGCGGCCAGGCCATCCTCATTGCCGACGACGATCGAGGCCTTCAGCCGCTTGTCCTTGCTGGTCCATTTGTCGATCTGCCAGTCGTTGATGGCCGAGCATAGCGCCGCCGAAAGTTCGTGATTGCGGATGCCCTGCCCAGTGTTGAGCGGATTGAGCACCCCCAACTGCACATTATTGGGATCGAGCAGTTGCTTCTGCATGAAGGAGAGCGAGGAACCCTGCGGCCCGCCTTCCGGCGGATAAGCATCGCGGCGCGAGGCGTTGGGCTGGGCCTTCGGATAGGGCGGGCCTTCCATCATGCCTTGGTAGGCGTGGACGCCATAGATCTCGAGATGATGCTGCCAGCGTCTGGCGAGATAAGGATAGAGTTCGGTGCGGGTCGCGCGCGCCGGATGGATGTCGCAGTCCGCAATCGCGGTCTTCGTCGTCGGGGGGGAAGCGGCCTCTGGGCTCTCGCGGAACTGGATATTCATCGCCTTGCCTCCTTTGGCAGCGGGCTAAGTCAGGCGGGGATAGGTTGCATGCGGATTGTCGATCATGATCTTGCGCACGAGATCGGGGGACAGACCTTGAGGCAGCGCGTCCAGGCCGTCGAACTGCCAGTGCGGATAGTCCGTGGAGAATAGGACCAATTCGTCGGACTGCATATGATCAAACAGGCGAATTAATGTCGCTTCATCCGGCGGTGCATCAAATGGCTGTAATGAGAAGCGGATGTTGCTGCGCACAATTTCCAATGGCGCGCGATCGACCCAGGGCGTCTCCATCCGTACCCCGCGCCAGAACTTGTGCAGGCGCCAGAGGTAAGGGGAGATCCAGGAGACCCCGGACTCCAGCATAACCATCTTCAGCCGCGGATATTTTGCGAACACGCCCTCGACGATCAGGCTGGTGAGCTGGGTCTGGAACGCCTGGGCCTGACCGACATAATCCTCGATGTGGTAGGAACCCCAGCCCACTGCGGTCGGCGGATTGTGATAGGCGGAACCGGCGTGGATGCCGATGGGCAGGTCGTGACGTTCCGCCGTCTCATAGATCGGCCACAGCGCGCGCTTGCCGAGCGGCGTGTCGCCCATGACAAGCATCAGCACCTGCACGAAACGCTTGTCCCGGGCGCAGCGCTCGATCTCGGCGACGGCTTTCTCGACGCTTTGCGTCGGGATCACAATCGAGCCGCGCAGCCTCTGATCACGGTCGAGCCATTCCTTCACGAGCCACTCGTTCAGCGCGCGGCAGAAGGCGGCCTGCAAATCTTCCGAAAACACCATCTGCACGCCGTAAAGCGGGTTGCAGATGGCATGTTTGAGCTGGAAGGGATCGAGCACATGGCGCTGCATGTCATCGAGGCTTTCGCCCGGCTTGCCGCTCTCAGGGCGCCAATCCGGCCGCGCCCCGATCGGCGAGTTCTTCGGATAGGATTGCGAGACGAGGTCGACCATGCCGCGCGTCGTCACCTGATCGCGCCAATAGTCATTCAGGTACGGCAGCAGGCTGGTCAGATGCGGCACGGCCGGATGCACGTCGCAGTCCACCCCGCCGGCGATCAGGGACGCCATGACGTCTCCCTTCTCACGTTTCCTCGTCGCGTCTTGTCGCGGGCGGCGCCTGGCCGCTTCGCCTTGTCCGCCATTCAAGCAGGCCTGCCCTCCGCCCGCAACTCGGCCAAGGCTTCTGTCATATGCTAGGAAGGCTGAGCTCAGTTGCGAAGGAATGAGGGGTGATGGAGATGAAAGAGCTCGTCGGCATTGCGGAACAGGTCGCGGCAAAATTGATCGCGCGCAAACATACAATTGCGGTCGCGGAATCCTCGACCGGCGGCCTGATCGCAGCGAGCCTGCTCGCGGTGCCCGGCGCCTCCGCCTATTTCCTCGGCGGCGCGGTGGTCTACACCCGCGACGCGCGGCGCGTGCTGATGGATATTTCGGACGAAGGAATGAGGGGCTTTCGTTCGTCCTCGGAGCCCTACGCAATACTTCTGGCCGAACAGATGCGCGGCCGCTTCAACTCCCACTGGGGCCTGTCCGAGACTGGCGCAGCCGGCCCCACCGGCAACCGCTACGGTGACGCCGCCGGCCATAGCTGCATGGCGGTGGCGGGACCGACTGCAGAGGTGATGACGCTGGAGACAGGCAGCAACGACCGATTCGCGAACATGCAGGTGTTCGCGGCGACGGCGCTGAAGTTCCTGCTGAGGAAGCTGGAGGGGTGAGATTGCCGACGCGGGCAGCGTTCGCTTTCCCGATCGTCATCCTGAGGTGCGATGCACGTGGCGCAGCAGCGCGCCACGTGGGGAGCCTCGAAGGATGAACGGCCACGATGCAGCCCGGCCGTCGCCCTTCGCTGAAGAAGCGGCCACCTCAGGGTAACGGTGAGAGATTTGTGTCCGCGGCGACGAGCGGCAGTCACCTCCCCAAATGCCGAATAAAAATCCGCACCACATAGCCCTTGAACCGCGGCGCTTCGTCGTAGAGATCCGACGCGATCCGTTCGATGGTCTCGCGCAATGACGTGAATTGCGCCTGCCGTGCGCTGCTTTCGGTACCCTGCATGCCCGCGAGCTCGTCCATCGCGGCGTCGCTGATCTGGCACTGCACGATTTCGCCGTCAGTCAGCATGGTAAATCGAAAGGCCAGCCGTTCGAGGTCGTGACCGATGATCCTGTCGCGCGTCAGCGGCATCCCATTGTCCCGTTCGCGCCCCCCTGAACGGGACAATGCAAAAAATCCAGCGGCTTGTCACCTTGGCCGCAAGACGAGCCGCAGCGTCCTAATAGACGAGCGCAGTCCCAGTCGGCTTCTCCAGCGCCGCGGCCAACGATTTGTACTCCTCGCAATCCGTCCCGCAAATGGCTGCAATCCGGCTCAGATGATAGAGCGCCTGCTCGCGATTGCCTCGCTCGAGCTGCCACAGCCCGTAATACTGCCATGTCAGGACGTGGTTCGGATCCGCCTTCAGCGCGCGCTCGTACCAGACCTGTGACTGCTCGTAGTCGCCAAGCTTGCGGTAGGAGTAGCCAATGAGGTTGGCGACGTTCGGATGGTCATCATGGCCAAGCGACTTCAACTGCACGATCGCGGTCGCATAGTCGTTGCGCGCGTAGATGGTGTCATAGGCGACGCGGTAGCCGGCCGCGAATGTGGGATCATCGATACTGGACTGGTTGTTCGGCTTCTTGCCTTTCTGAGTCGCCTTGGTGCCAGGGCGCCTTGGATAAG
Source organism: Bradyrhizobium sp. WSM3983 (assembly GCF_000473045.1). Lineage (GTDB taxonomy): Bacteria > Pseudomonadota > Alphaproteobacteria > Rhizobiales > Xanthobacteraceae > Bradyrhizobium. Next base: position 319,195 of record NZ_AXAY01000005.1, read on the forward strand.
TCGGCGCCGGCTGCGCTTTCTGGTCCGAATAGGGACTGGCAAAGGGATCGATGCCACCGCCTCCACCACCGCCCCCACCCCCACCTCCGCCGCCCGCGGCGAACGCCGGCAAGCTCAACAAGCCTGCCGCTAATGTACCCAGCGTGATGAGCCTGATCATCCTCGTGAACATCTCCATCTCCTGTGCTGTTGCAAGCGGCCCCGGACGAATTGATAACCCTGCCCCGGCAGGGATATTCCGGGACGCTGTGCGCACGGAGACGTCAACGTTCGTACGACAGTTCTGTTGTCGTTTATTGGAACGCGACCTCGGCAAAGCTGCGGAGCTTGCGCGAATGCAGCCGCTCCGATTCCTGCTGCTTGAGCCGCTCCAGCGCCTTCAGGCCAATCTCGAGATGCTGGCCGACGCGGCGACGATAGAATTCACTGGCCATGCCGGCGAGCTTGATCTCACCATGCAACGGCTTGTCGGAGACGCAGAGCAGCGTGCCATAGGGGACGCGGAAGCGGTAACCGTTGGCGGCGATCGCGGCCGATTCCATGTCGAGCGCGACCGCGCGCGATTGCGACATGCGGCGAATGACCTCGGGCCCCGAGATTTCCCAATTGCGATTGTCGACGCTGGCGACCGTTCCCGTGCGCATCAGTCGCTTGAGCTCGAAACCCTCCAGGCCCGTGACGTCCTCGACCGCCTGCTCCAGCGCGACCTGCATCTCGGCCAGCGCCGGGATCGGCACCCACAGCGGCAGCTCGCGATCGAGCACGTGGTCCTCGCGCACATAGCCATGCGCGAGCACGTAGTCGCCGAGCCGCTGCGTATTGCGCAAGCCCGCGCAATGCCCGAGCATCAGCCAGGCATGCGGCCGCAGCACCGCGACGTGATCGGTGACATTGCGCGCGTTGGACGGGCCGGTGCCGATATTGATCAGCGTGATGCCGCGATAGCCTGATGTAACCAGATGGAATGCCGGCATTTGCGGCGTACGCACGGGCGCATCTCCGGTCGTCGCGCCGCCATTGCGCATGATGACGTTTCCGGGCGCGACGAAGGCTTCGAGGCCGGCCTCGCCGGACTGAAGCCGCTGCTGGCAGAGCTGCGCGAAGGCATCGACATAGAACTGGTAGTTGGTGAAAATGACAAAGTTCTGGAAATGCTCGGGATCGGTGCCGGTGTAGTGATAGAGCCGGCGCAGCGAGTAATCGACGCGGGCTGCGCGAAACAGCGACAGCGGCTCGGGCGCGCCGGGCTGGAGTTCGAAGGTGCCATCGGCGATGGAATCGTCCATGGTGGCGAGATCAGGCACGTCGAAATCATCGCGCAGCGACCGCGTCACCGGCGAATTCTCGCTCGTGGTGATCGCCGCCTCGATGTTGATATCGCGACGGTAGGCGAAGTGAACGGGGATCGGCTCGGCTGACTCGCCAATCTCGACCGGCACGCCGTGGTTCTGGATCAGCAGCCCGATCTGCTCGGTGAGATAGGTCCGGAACAGATCCGGCCGCGTCACGCTGGTTTCGTGTACGCCGGGCCGGGCGACAAAGCCGTAGGAGAGACGCGAATCCAGCCGCGCATGCGTCGCGGTCGTGACACGGACGAACGGATAATAGGCCCTCACGCGCGCGGTGATGGCTTCGCCGTTGACATAGGCCTCGAACCTGTCGCGCAGGAATTTGGTGTTGCGCTCGTAGATTTCTTCGAGACGGGCGACGGCGAGGCCAGCGTCGGAGAAGGATTTTGTGGCGATGGAGGGAGGGGTCTGCATTGTTCGAACGCCGGGTTTATGGGACCTGGGTCGAACTATAGCAAAGAACAAAGTGCCGTAGGGTGGGCAAAGCGAAGCGTGCCCACCATCTTCGTCACCGTGCAGGAATGGTGGGCACGGCGCTTTGCGCCTTTGCCCACCCTACCATAGGGAGATTGCGGCCCGAGCGCTTTTCGCGCGTCACTTCTCGCGGAAGGCCCGCATGAACTGGTCGTGCAGCGGCTTCAAGAGGTACGACAGCATGGTGCGGTCGCCGGTCTGGACGAAGGCCTCCGCCGGCATGCCGGGGATCAGCTTGGAGTCGCCGAGCTTGGCGACCTCTTCCGCCGACATCGACACGCGGATGGTGTAGTAGCTCTGGCCCGTGCGCTGGTCGGTGGTGACGTCGGGCGAGACGCGGCTGACGACGCCGTTGAGCTCGGGCGTGGTGCGCTGGTTGAAGGCAGAGAGGCGCAGCAGCGTCTTCTGGCCGATCTGCAGCTTGTCGATATCGACCGGATTGACCTTGGCCTCGACCTGAAGATCGTCGGCTTGCGGCACGATCAGCATCAGCGCATCGCCGGCCGTGACGACGCCGCCGACGGTGTGCACCGTCGATTGCAGCACCATGCCATCCTGCGGCGCGCGGATGTCGACGCGGCGGAGCTGGTCTTCGGCCGCGACCTTGCGCTCGATCAGCTCGCCGCTCTTGTCATTGGTCTCGCGCAAATCCTTGGAGACCTCGCTCACCATGTCCTTGTCGACCTGGATGATCTGCAGCTCGGTCTCGGTGATCTTGCCCTTGGCCTGCGCCCGCGAGGCGATGTACTGTGCGCGCTCGCCGGTGAGGCGGGCAGAGTCGCGTTCCAGCGTGGTCAGGCGCGAGATCTGCACCAGATGCTTGTCATAGAGATCGCGCACGCCGGTGAGCTCCTGCTGCACCAGCGAAATTTCCTTGTCCTTGGCTTTCTCCTGCGCGGACAGACCCTCGATCTCCTCGTTGAGCTGCTGAATGCGCTCGCGAAGCTGGGCCTTCTGGCCGGCGCGGCCGTTGACGCGGACGTCGAACAGCTTGGTTTCGGCGGAGAGCAGCACCTTGACGTCGGGATCGTCGCCTCGATCGAGCAGCGATTGCGGAAACTCGATCTTGTCGAGGCCGCGCTGCTCGGCCTGAAGCCGCGCCGCGCGCGCCTGCGCGGCGTCGAGATTCTTGGTGACGATGGCGAGATTGGCCTTGGTGACGGTGTCGTCGAGCCGCACCACGATATCGCCGGCCTTGACCACGTCGCCGTCGTGGGCGCGCACCTCGCCGACGACGCCGCCGGTCGGGTGCTGCACCTTCTTGACGTTGGATTCGACCACGATCTGGCCCGGCGCGATCAGCGCACCCGAGATCTGAACCATCGATGCCCAGCCGCCGAGGCCGACGCCCAGGACCATCACGATCGCGATCCCGAGGATCAGGTGAAACCGGATCGACTCCCGCACCGTCCTGGTCGCGGCGGGCTTTGTCCCGCCAACCGTCATCGTGCTCATGATTTGGCCACTCCGCCTTCGCTGACGATCTTGATCGGCGCCGGCGGTGCGACGCGGGGCTGGAGCACCTGCGCGAGCACCTGCTCCTTCGGACCGAAGGCCTGCATGCGGCCGTCACGAAGCACCAGGATCTGGTCGACCGCCTCGACGCCGATGGGCCGGTGCGCCACCACGATCACGATGGCGCCGCGCTCGCGTGCGCTGCGGATGGCGCGGGTCAGCGCCTCGTCGCCTTCGGTGTCGAGATTGGAGTTCGGCTCGTCGAGCACGATCAGGAACGGATTGCCATAGAGCGCGCGCGCCAGCGCCACGCGCTGCGCCTGGCCGGCGGAAAGCGAGGTGCCCTGCTCGCCGACTTGCGTGTTGTAGCCCTCGCGCATCTTGATGATCATCTCGTGCACGCCGGCTTCCTTGGCCGCAGAGATGATGCCGTCGGAAGTCGCCTCCGGATCGAAACGGCTGATGTTCTGCGCGATGGAGCCGCCGAACAGTTCGACGTCCTGGGGCAGATAACCGATGTAGCGGCCGAGCACATCGGACGACCACTGGTCGAGCGCCGCGCCGTCGAGCCGGACCTTGCCGCGGACCGGATGCCAGACACCGACCAGCGCGCGGATCAGTGACGATTTGCCTGAGCCGCTCGGTCCGATCACGCCGAGGCCGTTGCCGGCTTCGAGCACAAAGTTGACGTCCTGGACGATGAGGCGCTGGTCGCCCGGCGCCACCATGGCGACGCCTTCGATCGACAGACGGCTGACGGGGGCCTGCAACTGGGTCGGCGTCGCCTGCGCCGGCATCTGCTCCAGCAGACGGCTGAGGCGATGCCAGCTCTGGCGGGCCGCGACGAAGGATTTCCAATGCGCGATCGCGAGATCGACCGGCGCGAGCGCGCGGGCGGAAAGGATCGAGCCGGCGATGATGATGCCGGCGGTCGCCTCCTGGTGGATGACGAGATAGGCGCCGACCGCGAGCACCGCCGATTGCAGCATCATGCGCAGCACTTTTGCGATCGCGCCGAGGCCGCCGGCGACGTCGCTGGCACGCTGATTGCCGGCGAGATATTTTTCGTTGGCTTCGCTCCAGCGCTGGTTCAGCCGGCCGGCCATGCCCATCGACACCAGCACTTCGGCATTGCGGCGGCTGGACTGGGCGAGATCGTTGCGCTGGGCGGCAAGCCCCATCGCCTCTTTCGCCGGCTGGCGGGACAGGAACTCGGTCACCAGCGTCAGCCCGACCAGGATGATGGCACCGACCAGTGCGGTCACGCCGATCATGACGTGGAAGGCGAAGCAGATGGCGAGATAGAGCGGCAGCCAGGGCAGGTCGAAGAACGCGCTCGGGCCCATGCCGCCAAGGAAGGAGCGGACATTGTCGAGATCGCGCAGCGGCTGAAGCCCCTCGTTGCGGCTGCCGACCAAGAGCGGCAAGCGCACGATGGTGTCGAACACGCGCTTGTTCAGCGCCTCGTCGAGCGCGGTGCCGACCCGTCCCAGGATGCGGTTGCGGATCATGTCGAGCACGCCCTGCGCCATATAGAGGCCGCCGGCGAGGACGATCAGGCCGACGAGGGTTGGGATGCTGCGGCTCGGCAGCACCCGGTCGTAGACCTCCAGCATGAAGATCGACCCGGTCAGATAGAGCAGGTTGATCATGCAGCTCATGAAGCCGACGCCGACGAACGCCGTGCGGCATGCACGCAGCGCGTCACCGAGCTCTGAACGGCGGAGGCCGGGAACGGCTGCCATCAGTCTGATCTCTTTCGGGTAAGGGGAAAACCCCCTGATTTCCAAAGGCAAATGGAGGCGTACGCGCCCCGGATTAATATCGGGTTCTCCCCCGCGTGCAACGCAATCGAATTAATCCGGACCCCGCCACATCTACCCGGGATGGCCTGATGCGCAAGTCCGGTATTTCACAGTCTTTGCGGCTTTTTATAGCACAGACAAGCGCTTCTCCCAGGGCTGGGAGTGGCGCAAGGTTCCGATCGGTGAACCAAGGTACGGCTAGAACCGGCCGCCGCCGCGCACCAGCCGGACGACCAGCAGCAGGATGACGGCGCCGATGGCCGAATAGATGATCTCGGACACCAGCCCGGTTCCGAGACGAATGCCCAGTTTCGGAAACAAGAGGCTCGCCACCAGCGCGCCGCAGATGCCGATCGCGATGTCGCCGATGATACCGAAGCCGGCGCCCCGCACCACCTTGCCGGCAAGCCAGCCGGCCACCAGGCCGACAAACAGAATGACGAGCAAGCCTTCATTGGAAATGTACATAAGTCAGATCCCTCTCCGTGAACGCCCGGCATGGAACGGGAACCGGGATGAATGGGGTCTGAATGCTGTTCTCCGCTGTCAGGTTGCGCCTGCGCAGACAAAAAGTCGAAAACAACCCCATGCACAGTAGAAGTGGCCTCGGGGGCGCCGCTCGGTGAACCGTGACAAGTCGGTGTTGTCGTAGAGGATTTTGGAGGGAGCGCACCGGCCTACGGCGTGACGACCGGCTCAGCCAGCACGCAGCTTGCCGCCCGGCCCGGCTTGACCTCCACGTTGGGCGGCAGCTGCTCCAGGCAGCGCGGTTCGGCGAGCTTGCAACGGGCGGCGAAGGAGCAGTTGTGGGGCTTTTCGGCCAGTGACGGCGGCGTGCCGGGGATGGTCTCTAACCGTTGGCCACGCTTGGCGCCGTGGATGGTCGAGGCGAGCAAGCCCTTGGCGTAGGGGTGCACCGGCGAACGGACGATATCGCGAAGACTCCCCTGCTCCACGATCTGGCCGGCATACATCACCACGACGCGGTCGCAGATCTCGATGGCGACGCCGATGTCGTGGGTGACGAAGATGACGGACATGCCGAATTCGCGCTGCAATTCGCGCAGCAACAGCAGGATCTGGATCTGCACGGTGGCATCGAGCGCCGTGGTCGGCTCGTCCGCGAGCAGGATTTTTGGCCGGCAGGCGAGCGCAAGCGCAATCATCGCGCGCTGACGCATGCCGCCGGACATTTCGTGCGGATAGGCATCGAGCCGCCGCTTGGCCGAGGGAATGCGCACGATCTCGAGCATCTCCAGCGCCCGCGCGCGGCCCTCCGCGTAGCTTTTGCCCTCGTGGCGCACGACGCTTTCGGCGATCTGCGCGCCGATGGTGTAGACCGGATCGAGCGCCAGTGCCGGCTCCTGAAAGATCATCGACACGGTCTGGCCACGGAACGACGACAGTTCCTCGTCGTTCATGGCGAGCACGTCGCGGCCCATGACGTTGACCGTGCCCGCAATCTGCGTGCGCTTCTTCGGCAACAGCCGCATCAGCGCCCGCAGGGTTACGCTCTTGCCCGAACCGGACTCGCCAAGCAGGCCGAGAACCTCGCCGTCACCCAGCGAGAGATTGAGATCGTTCACGGCAAAAACCGTGCGCTCGCCGGTGAAGCGGATGTTGAGGCCTGAGATCTCGACGAGTTTTGTCATGACGGCAGTGTGGGTACCCGGTCGTGGTAGTCGGTGACGCGCTGGAAGGCGGCGCCGATGGTCAGCAGGGTCGCTTCATCGAAGGAATGGCCGATCAGCTGCATGCCGATCGGCAGGCCACTCCTGGTGAAGCCCGAGGGCACGGTGAGCGACGGCAGGCCGAGGAAGTTCACGGGACGGGTGAACAGCGTCAACCGCTGCAACAGCGCCGGCGCGTTCGGTCCGCCGCCGACGTCGCTCTCCTCGATCGTCGGTGCCGGCACGGGCGAGGCCGGCGCGATGATCGCGTCGACGCCTGCGGTCGCCGCATTGTGCGAGGCGAGCGCCGGCCCACGCCAGCGCATCGCCTCCAGATAGGTGATGGCGGGAACGGCGAGGCCGTTCTGCAGCCGCATCAAGACCTGCGGGCCATAATCCTGCGGGCGCTCGATCATCCAGCGCTTGTGGAAGGCGGCGGCTTCAGCGGCAAGCACGAGCTGGCTTGCCGAGGACAATTGCCGCTGATCCGGCAGTTCGACTGTGAGGATGTCGGCGCCCTCGCGCTTGAGCACCGCGATGGTCTCGTCCAGCACGCGCGCAACCTCGCCGTCGAGATCGTCGACATAGAAGGACGCGGGCACGCCGATCTTGAGGCCCTTCAGCGAGCCCTTGGTCGCAGCGACATAGTCCGACAGCGGCTCGTGGCTGGTGGTCGAATCTTCAGGGTCCGGACCGGCCATCAGCGCCAGCAGCAGCGCGCAATCTTCCGCGGTGCGCGCGAGCGGGCCGACCGTGTCGAGCGATTGCGACAGCGGCATCGCACCGGCGCGGCTGACGCGCCCCACCGTGGTCTTCAATCCCGTGACGCCGCAGAAATGCGAGGGCATACGAATCGAGCCGCCGGTGTCCGAGCCCAACGCCGCATAAGTGAGCCGCGCGGCGACCGACGAACCGGAGCCCGAGGACGAGCCGCCGGTGATATGCGCGACGTTCCAGGGATTACGCACTGGCCCGTAATGGGCGTTGTGCCCGGTCGGGCCATAGGCGAATTCGGCGAGATGCAGCGTTCCGAGCCGAACCTGGCCGGCATTCTTCAGGCGCTGAAGGGCGGTCGACGTCACCATCGGCACGAAATCGCGGCGGATCAGCGAGCCGCAGGTCGCGACGTGGCCGGCGTCGTAATACATGTCCTTGTGTGCGAGCGGCACACCGTGCAGCGGACCGCGCACCTCGCCTTTGGCGAGCTCGGCGTCGGCGGCATCCGCCGCCTTCAACGCAGCTTCCGACTCGATCGCCATGAAGGCGTTGAGATGCGGCTGCCATTGCGCGATGCGATGCAGCAGCGCGAGCGTCACCTCATGCGAGGACACCTGCTTCATCGCGATCGCGCGCGCGACCTCGGTGAGGCTCATCAATGCAGGCTCAGAATTCATTTCGACACCTTCTGCGTCTGCGCAAGCGGATAGAGAGCGGGCTCGAGGTCGAACGGCAGGGTGCCGGCGATGGCCGCAAAGCCTTCGAAAGCGGGGCCGATGGAATTGGAGATGCGCGTCGCGATCTCATCATTCACGGGAATGCCGGCGACTTGCGCCGTCGCCAGGATCTCTTTTGTCGTTGGTCTCGTCATGCGATTTCCTCTCTCGGCGCGCGGCTATGGCCTGAACCCGGAATAGCCATGTAGCACGCGACCTCGTGGCCCATATTATCGAGCGCCGTGAGCTTTGGTGTCGCATTTGCGCAGAGCGGCTCCGCAAACGGACAACGGGTGTGGAAGCGACAGCCCGCGGGCGGATCGATCGGATTGGGCGGATCGCCTGAGATCGGCGGCGTTTCGGTGCGGCGGTCCGGATCGGAGGACGGCATCGCCGCAAGAAGCGCACGCGTATAGGGATGTGCCGGCTGGTCCCAGACCTGATCGACCGGGCCAAGCTCGACGACCTCGCCGAGATACATCACCAGCACGCGGTCCGAGATGTAGCGCACGACGTTGAGGTCGTGGCTGATGAAGAGGTAGGTCAGGCCGAACTCGCGCTTGAGGTCGGCGAGGAGATTGAGCACCTGCGCCTCGACGGATTTGTCGAGCGCGGAGACGGCCTCATCCAGGATCACCAGCCGCGGCGACAGTGCCAGCGCGCGTGCGATGTTGACACGCTGGCGCTGGCCGCCGGAGATCTCGTGCGGATAGCGGTTGGCGAAGTTCGCAGGGACCAGGCCGACCTTGCCGAGCAACTCGCGCGCCAGTGCGCGCGCCGCGCTATCAGCCATGCCGTGGACTTTTGGACCGAACGCGATGGACTCCTCGATCGTCAGCCGCGGGTTGAGCGAGGCGTAGGAATCCTGGAACACCATCTGCATGCCGCGGCGCAGCTCGCGCAAGCTCAGCGACCGCCCGACGGTCATGCCGTCATAGATGATGTCGCCGGTATCGCGCGGCATCAGATGCATCAACAGGCGCGCGGTGGTGGACTTGCCGCAGCCGGACTCGCCGACAATGCCGACGGTCTCGCCCTTCGCAACGGAGAAGGAGACATTGTCGACAGCGCGCACGGTGCGCTTTGCGGCGAACAGCCCGCCGCGAACGGGAAAGTGTTTTGTCAGGCCATTGACCTGGAGCAACGGCTGCGCAATGCCGCCGACGTCCTCGACCGGCTCCAGCATGGCGATTGGCTCAATCGTTGTCATGGCCTCCGCCCTCCACCTCTCCCCATCGGGGAGAGGTCGGCGCGCAGCGCCGGGTGAGGGGCAGCGGCAACCTCGGTGCAGCATAACCCCTCACCCGGATTGCATCTCGCGATGCAATCCGACCTCTCCCTTCGGGAGAGGTATGGCACCGACGCCGCGGCGAACTGCGTCTTTCTCATCTTGCTAGTTCCTGATGTCCATGGCGCTGCGCAGGCCGTCCGAGAGCAGGTTGAAGCAGATCGAGACCGCGAAGATCATCGCGCCCGGCAATGCCGCAACCCAGGGATTGACGTAGATCGCGGTGCGCAACGTATTGAGCATCAGGCCCCATTCCGGCTCCGGCGGCTTGGTGCCGAGGCCGAGGAAGGAGAGACCGGCGGCCAGGATCATCGAGACCGAGATCAGGCTCGTCGCATAGACGAAGATCGAGCCCAGTACGTTGCCGAGGATGTGCACGCGCATGATGGTGAACGGCCCCGCGCCGGAGGCGCGCGCGGCCTCGACGAAATCCATGTTGCGCACGCCGGTGGTGACGCTCTCGGCGACGCGGGTGATCTGCGGCACGAACACGACCGTCAGCGACACAATGGAATTGAGGATGCCGGCGCCGAGCGCGCCGGAAATCGCGATCGCCAGCAGCACCGACGGAAAGGCATAGAACACGTCGATCGTGCGCATGATCGCGGTGTTGAGCTTGCCGCCGACATAGCCGGCGACGAGGCCGAGCGAGGTGCCGATGCAGAAGGCGAGGATGACAGGCAAAATGCCGATCACCAGCGACAGCCGCCCGCCATAGATCAGCCGCGCCAGCATATCGCGGCCGAGCTCGTCGGTGCCGAGCGGGTAGCCTGCCGTGCCGATGTGGCGGAGGCGGCGGATCATCGATCCCTTGTAGGGATCTTCAAGCCCGAGCCAGGGCGCGAGGATCGCGGAGACGAAGATCAACAGCAGCACGAGCGCGCAGGCCATGCTGACCTTGTCGCGCAGGATGCGCCGGCCGACAGTCGTCCAATAGCCGCGCGCCTTGGTGGCAGGTGCGGCCTGGAGTGCGGCATCGCTGATCGCGGACAGCGGAAGCTCGCTCATCGGCTAGCCCCGCTTGGATATTGGGCGAAACGGTGCGCGCCAAGGACGCAGTGCACCTCTCCCGCTTGCGGGAGAGGTCGGCGCGAAGCGCCGGGTGAGGGTTCTCTCCTCTTGGGAGTTCTCGATTGAGGAGACACCCTCTCCCCAACCCTCCCCCGCAAGCGGGGGAGGGAGCGCACCTTTTGCGTGGCAACGACTGGGCTCATCGGCTAGCCCCGCTTGATGCGCGGATCGATCGCGGCTTGTGCGATGTCGACCAGCAGATTGAGGAGGACGAAGAACAGCGCCAGCACCAGGATCGTGCCCTGCAGCAGCGGCAGATCGCGCTGGAAGATCGCGGAGTTGAGCAGGAAGCCCGAGCCCGGCCAGGAGAACACGGTTTCGATCAGGATCGAGCCGCCGAGCATGTAGCCGAGCTGAAGCCCCATCACCGCGAGCGCGGTCGGCGCGGCGTTCTTGATGACGTGGCGGAACACGCCGGTTTCGTGCAGGCCTTTGGCACGCAGTGCCTCGACGAAATCCTGCGAGAGAATGTCGCCGGTGAGCGCACGCACGGTGCGGGTGACGATGCCCATCGGGATCACCGACGTCGTGATCGCCGGCAGCACGAGATACTTGAGGTGGTCCCAATCCCAGGCCCAAGCAGCGGAGCCGCCGGGACCGGCGCCGACCGCGGGCAGCCAGTTCAACTCGACCGAGAAGATGATGACGAGCACCATGCCGAGCCAGTAATGCGGCACCGAGACGCCGGCGATGGCAAAGGAGGTCGCGAGCTTGTCGATCCAGGTCTCGCGGAAATAGCCGGCGATCAGGCCGAGCAGGATGCCCATGGTGAAGCCGATGATGGCAGCCGCAATCGCCAGCGTGACGGTGTTGCCGACAGCGCGCATGACTTCCGCGAGCACCGGGCGTCCCGTCGCGATGGAATTGCCGAGATCGCCGTGCAGCGCGCGCAACAGCCAGAGGCCGAACTGCACCGGCAACGGCCGGTCAAAACCGTAGGCCGTGCGCAGCTGCGCCGCGAGCTCCTGCGAGGCGTCGGCCGGCAGCACCGCGACCAGCGGATCGCCCGGCGTGATGTGCACGAGCAGAAAGCACACCAGCGCCACGCTGATGACGATCGGGATGACATAGACGATGCGTCGGGCGATATAGGCGAGCACGTCGGATTCTTTCTTCCCTTCTCCCCTTGTGGGAGAAGGTGGCGCGCGAGCGCCGGATGAGGGGTTCTATCCGCGGATACGATCATTCCAACAGAGCGAGGGGTACTCGCGGGGAGAGACCCCGGCTTCGCTTTCGCGAAGCCACCCTCTCCCACAAGGAGAGAGGGTGCACTGTGGGTGTGGCGCGAACTACCGCGTCATCGAGATCGGCGAGAAGTCGATGAACCAGCTCTTCGGCTGGATCACGCCGGTGACCTTCGGGCTCATGGCGCGCGGGCCGACGTCGTGGGCGACGTAGAGGAAGGCTGCGTCGTCGACGGAGGCCGCGTGCAATTCGGCGAGCGCGGCGTCGCGCGCAGCGGGGTCAAAGGTCTGCCGCGCCTTCTTCACCAGCTCGTCGAACTTGGGATTGTTGATGAAGCCCCAATTGTTCGAGGCCGGCGGGGCCATGCTCGATTGCAGGAAGCGCACCAGCGCGAAGAACGGGTCCATTGCCGCATACGTAACGTTGGTCGCGTTCGCGCCGTTGGCCGAGGGATCCTTGGCGCCGCGCCGCCAATTGGAGAACAGCGTGTTCCACTCGATGACGTCGAGCTGCACGTCGAAGTAACATTCGGCGAGCGCCTGCTGTAGATATTCGTTCATCGGCAACGGCTGCATCTGGCCCGAGCCGGAAGTCGAGGTCTGGATCTTCACCGCCAGCTTCTTGTTCGGACCGAAACCTGCCTCCTGCATCAGCTTCTGCGCGGCGGGCTTGTCGTACTTGATCTCGAAGGTCGGCTTGCCCCGCCAGGGATGGCCGGGCTCGAAAGTGCCGGTCGCAGGCACCATCAGCCCTGCAAGCAACCCGTCCTTGAGGCCTTCGCGATCGACGCAGAGATTGGCGGCCTTGCGGACGCGCATGTCGTTCCACGGCGAGCCTTCAACACGCGAGAACTGCCACGGCCAGACATGCGGCTGCTCGTTGGCATAGAGCTTGAAGCCGCGCTGCTTGAGCTCGGGCAGCGCATCCGGCGCCGGCGCCTCGACCCAATCGACCTGTCCGGAGAGCAGCGCTGCGGTGCGCGCGTTGGCTTCCGGCATCGGCAAGAGCACCATCTTGTCGATCTTGGGCACGCGGGCCTTGTCCCAGTAATTCGCGTTCTTGACGAGCTCGAGCCGCTCGCGCGGCGTGAAGCTCGCCATCTTCCAAGGGCCGGTGCCCGCGGCGTCCTTGGCAAACGAGGTCCACGCGGCCTGCGACTTCGCCTTGGCGTCGGCGCCTTCCGCCTTGTCATAGAAGCGTTGCCACTTCGCCGGGCTCGCCATGAAGAGGTTGGTGAGGTTGATCGGCAGGAAGCTGTCGGGCTCCTTGGTGGTGAGCTCGACCGTCATGTCGTCGATTTTCTTCGCTGACGCGAGCGTCGGCATGCGTGTCGCGGTGGCGCCGACCTGGCTCGGATCGAACTGCGGCGCGTCTTGCTTCAGCACCTTCTCGACGTTCCACACCACAGCATCGGCGTTGAAGGGCGAGCCGTCATGGAAGGTCACCCCGGGGCGCAGCTTGAAGGTCCATTTGGTCTTGTCGGCATCGTCGACCTTCCACTCGGTGGCAAGGCCGGGGATGACCACGCTGGCCTTGTCGGCGGACGACAGGTCCCAGCCCGTGAGTGCGTCGTACATGGTGACGCCGGTGAAGCGGTTGCCTTCAAAACCCTGATCGGGCTGACCGAGCGTGCGCGGAATATCGGCAGCCGTCATGCCGATGCGCAGCACGGTTTCGGCACTGGCCGCGCGCGGCCACGCCGCCGCAGTCGTCAGGGCCAGCGCTGCGATCAGCGCCGCGCGAGTGGTTGTCTTGATAAGCATCGCCTTAGTCCTTTTCCGGCCTTCGATGACTAATTTTGATGCAAACGTATGCAATGGCTATGCCAAAGAGAAACTTATTCTGTAAATTAGCCCTGCGACGACAAGTCCTTGTGATCGCGAGAGGGCAGGGCAGCCGCCCTGCCTATTCTGGCATCAAGATTGCAAGTTTGGCCCCGAATTCTTCCTGGGAGTTTTGGGCCATGCGTATTCGGTTATCGACCTGTCTCGCCGTGCTTGCGCTGGCGTCATTCGCAATCTCGGCGGGCGCTGAAACGGTGGTGCGCTACGGCATCTCCATGGCGGACATTCCGCTGACGACGGGCCAGCCCGATCGCGGCGCCGGCGCTTACCAGTTCACGGCCTATACGATCTACGACCCGCTGGTCGCGTGGGAAATGGACGTCGCCGATCGCCCGGGCAAGCTGGTGCCGGGCCTCGCGACGGAATGGAAGGTCGACGACACCGACAAGACCAAATGGCGCTTCGCGTTGCGCAAAGGCGTGAGGTTTCACGACGGCAGCGAGTTCAACGCCGACGCGATGATCTGGAATCTCGACAAGGTGCTCAACGACAAGGCGCCGCAATTCGACAAGCGGCAAAGCGCGCAGGTGAAGACCCGCCTGCCTTCCGTCGCCAGCTACGCCAAGATCGACGATTTCACCGTGGAGATCACGACCAGGACCGTGGACTCCTTCTTCCCCTATCAGATGCTGTGGTTCCTGGTGTCGAGCCCGGCGCAATATGAAAAGCTCGGCAAGGACTGGGACAAGTTCGCCAGCCAGCCTTCGGGCACCGGCCCGTTCAAGCTGACCAAGCTCGTGCCGCGTGAGCTCGCCGAACTCAGCAAAAATTCCGACTACTGGAACGCGAAGCGTATTCCGAAGGTCGACAAGATCGTGCTGGTGCCGATGCCGGAAGCGCTGACGCGCACCAATGCGCTGCTCGCAGGCCAGGTCGATCTGATCGAAACGCCGGCGCCCGACGCCGTGCCGCAACTGAAAGCCGCCGGCATGAAGATCGTCGACAACGTCACGCCGCATGTCTGGAATTATCATCTGAGCGTGCTGCCGGGTTCACCCTGGACTGACATCCGCCTGCGCAAGGCGCTGAACCTCGCGATCAACCGCGACGAAGTCGTGGGGCTGATGAATGGCCTGGCCAAACCCGCCAAAGGCCAGGTCGATCCGTCGAGCCCGTGGTTCGGCAAGCCGAGCTTCGACATCAAATATGATCTCGCCGCTGCCAGGAAGCTGGTCGAGGAAGCCGGCTACTCCAAGGCAAAACCGCTGAAGGCCACGTTCATCATCGCGCAGGGCGGCACCGGCCAGATGCTGTCGCTGCCGATGAACGAATTTCTGCAGCAGAGCTTCAAGGAGATCGGCATCGACATCGACTTCAAGGTCGTCGAGCTCGAGACGCTCTATACGCATTGGCGCAAGGGCGCGGCCGACGAGATGAACGCCGGCATCACCGCCAACAACATCGCCTATGTCACCTCCGATCCCTTGTACGCCATCGTCCGCTTCTTCGCCTCCGACCAGATCGCGCCGGTTGGCGTCAACTGGGGCGGCTACAAGAACCCGAAGGTTGACGCGCTGATCAATGAGGCCAAGCAGACGTTCGACACCGCCAAGCAGGACGACCTGATCGCCCAGGCGCACGCGTTGATCGTCGACGATGCCGTGCTGGTCTGGGTCGTCCACGACACCAACCCGCACGCGCTGTCGCCGAAGGTGAAGCGGTTCGTGCAGGCGCAGCACTGGTTCCAGGATCTGACGACGATCGGGGTGGAGTGAGGGCGGCCGGCAGCGGTATCGTAGGGTGGGCAAAGCGAAGCGTGCCCACCGCCTCTATATGCAGAGAAAGATGGTGGGCACGGCGCTTCGCGCCTTTGCCCATAGAATCTACGAGAGTTGATGGTGCGGGCACACAGGCGCGTAAAACACCGCTGTCGTCCCCGGCAAGCGTAAGCGCAGACCCGGGACCCATAACCACAGGACGTGGTTTGGCGAAGACTCGGAGTTACCAGCTCGCGCCAAACTACTCCCTGGGGTTATGGGTCCCGGCCTTCGCCGGGACGACACTATTGTTGAGGCGCCGGCTAGCCCCTCATGGGCAACGGCTACTTCGTCAGCAGCGCATACGCCCCCGTCCAGCCCTCGGGCGGCGGATTGACCTTGAAATCCTTGATCCGCGCTTCGTACAGCTTGAACAGCTTTTCCAGCGTGTCGGCATCTTCGCTGCGGCGGCCGCGCTCGATGGCGTCGAGTGCGCCCTTCCAGTCGCGATTGCGGTAGCAGCTGAGCATCTCGATGGTGATGTTGCGCAGGCGCTGGAAGGCACCCGACTGCATCACGTCCTCGCGGCCGGCAATGGCATAGATCACCTCCGGCTCGCTCTTGCCCTTGACCATGATGAAGTCGAGCTCGAGGATCGCGAACTTGTCCTTGGCGGCGAGCGCGGTGCGGGAGCCGACGATGATCGGAAAACCGTATTCCTTGGTCTGGCCTTCCAGGCGTGACGCCAGGTTCACGCTGTCGCCGAGCACGGAATAGTTCTTCTTCAGATCGGAGCCCATGTTGCCGACCACGCCGATGCCGGTGTTGAGACCGATGCCGACCTTGAGCGGGATATAGACATGGCCGCCATCGGCGGCTTCCTGCTCGCGCTCTTTATTGACCACGTCGATCTTCTCGAGCATCTGGATCGCGGCCTCGCAGGCATTGACCTGGTGCTCGGCATCGTCGAGCGGCGCATTCCAGAACGCCATGATGGCGTCGCCCATGTACTTGTCGACGTAGCCCTTCTCCTCGATGATCACGTCGGTCAGCGGCGTCAGGAAACGGTTCATCAGCACGATGAGCCCTTGCGGATCGTGCTTGTAGCTCTCCGAGATCGTAGTGAAGCCGCGCACGTCGGAGAACATGATCGTCATCTCGCGCTCCTCGCCGCCGAGCACGACCTTTTCCGGCGACTGCGCCATCTGCTCGACCAGGACGGGCGACATGTATTGCGCGAAGATGCCACGAATCTCCTTTCGCTGCCGCTGCTCACGCACGAAGCTCGCGAAGATGAAGGTCAGGTAGATCGCGGTGGTCGACAGCAGCGGATAGGTGAAGTCGATGAGGTAGCGGTATTGCCAATAGAAGAACCAGGACGTTCCGATCAGGATGGCGGCGAACATCGCGCCCGCGAGCACGAGCCGGACGGGGCCGAGATTCGGCGTGAAGATGATGACGAGGATGCCGATGATCAGCGCGGCAAGCAGCTCGACGCCGAGCGCGTAGTTCGGCTGGGAGATGACGGCGCCGCTCAGCACGCTTTCGAGCACCTGGGCGTGGATCTCGACACCGGGCATGGTCGAGGACACCGGCGTGGTCTTGAGGTCGTTCAGCCCGGCCGCGGAGGTGCCGATCAGCACCAGCTTGCCGGCAACCTTGCTGGGCGGCATGGTGTTGTCGAGCACGTCGGCTGCCGACACGTAGATCGAGGGATCGTGGCGGGCGTAATGCACCCAGAGCTGGCCGTTCTTGTCGGTCGGGATCTCGACGCCCTTGAGGCGGATGGCGCGGATTCCGGTCTTGTCGGTGCGAACCAGCAGCGTCGGCGTTCCCGTGACGACCCGCAGGATCTCGAGGCTGAGCGAGGGCATGATGTTGCCCTGCGCGCGCATGATCATCGGCACCCGGCGGATCAGGCCGTCGCGTTCGGTCTTGATAGTGAACAGGCCACGTCCGGCAGCGACCATCTCGATCACCGGCACGTTGCGCAGCAGGCCGGGGAATTCGAACAGAAACTTCTCGGCATTCTCCTCGCCGACGGTCGCGACGCCGGTGAAGGGCAGCGACTTGTCGAGCTCGGACCCGACCGCCGGCTGACCGGTCTCGCCCAGCACCACGCGCGAGCGCTTGATCGCTTCCGAGAGAAGCTGGTCGTTGCTCGGCAGCTCGCGCAGCTTGGTGCGGGTGGCGTCGTCCAGGTAACGCATCTGGTTGGCGACCAGGTCTGGATTGAGCCGGTCGGCTTCCGAGAACACCACGTCGAAGCCGATCGCCACCGCACCGTTGTTGGTGAGATTGACGATCATGTCCGCGATCCGCGTCCGCGACCACGGCCATTGGCCAAACCTGGCGAGGCTCCTGTCGTCGATGTCGACGATGGTGACGGGCCGCACCCCCTTCTTGTCGCGCGGGTCGATCAGCTGGAACATGTCGAAAGTGCGCAGCCGCAATTCCTGGACCGGCGGCGGATCCCAGACGCGCAAGCCGGCAAAGACGATCAGCAGCGCAAGACACGCCAGCCGCGCCAATCCGAACTTTCGCGCGAACCACCGGCGCAGGATTTTGAGACGTTTCATGATGACGGGATATCACGCTTTCGCGGTGAACGGCAGCGACATCTGGCAAACCGATGACCCGGCGCCCCCCGACACTCCGTCAGGCATGGAGTATGTCGCTCGCCGAGAGGTGCGCGACCCCCTTCAACAGGATGGTGTCCGCCGCATCGATCGTGATCAGGGTATCCGCCGAGTTTGCCGGCGAGACGCTCACATGATGCGCCATCCAATCGGAAATGTTGCTGGTGGTCACGACCGCCGTCAGATCGATGCGGTCCGCACCGGAAGTGAAGTTCACGATCGTGTCGTGGTTCGAGTTGGCCGCGAACACGAACTGATCGTGCCCAACCGTTCCGAAGAACACGTCCTTGCCGGTCGTCCCGGTAAGGGCGACATTGCCCAGCTGCCCTTCTTCGCGGAGATTGAAGATCAAATTGAGCGTGTCGGTCGCACCGTGACCGTCGGCCACCGTCAGCGTGACCTTGTCGGTCGCAGGTTCCCCGCTGCCTTCATTGTAGGTCACGGTGCCCAGCATCGCATTGATGCTGGCAAGAGAACCCGAGCCCGACGACGGACTGACATTGCTGCCCGACGCCGCGGTGCTCGCGTGAAACGTGAAGGTTTCACCGGCAGCAGCGTCCGCATCGGTGATCTTGAGGCCGTGAACGACGATTTGCTCGTCGTCCTGCTGGATCACGCTGATATTGTCGACGTTGAGCACGGGCGCATCGTCCGCACCGGTCACGCCCACGGTATAGGTCGCAGTGGTGACGGCACCGTGCACATCCTTCAACTGGACGGTGAAAGCATCCGAATAGGAGCCTTGAGGCAGCGCATTGATCGAGGCGGCATCGGGGACGTAGGTGTAGCTGCCGCTGGCGCTGATGGTCAGCGAACCGTAATGCCCCGTGACGGTGCTCGTTGCCTGACCATGCCCATCCAGCACGGCGTAGTGCAGCGTTGCAGTTTCGCCGGTGTCGGCGTCGGTGCCGGCGAGCTGGCCGGTAAGGTTGGCGAAGCTATCGGTGGCGGCCGTGTCGGTGAGCTTTCCGAGGCTGCCGTTGGACAGGACCGGCGCATCGTTGGCGCCGGTGACATTCACGGTGAATGTCGCCGTGCCGATCGCGCCATGCACGTCGGTGGTCTGCACCGTGAAAGTATCGATATACGAGCCCGCCGAGAGCGCGTTGATCGCCGTGGCGTCGGGCACGTAGTCGTAGGTGCCGTTGGCGTTGACCGTCAGCGAGCCGTAATGGCCTGTCGCCGTCCCGTGACTATCCGCATTCAGGACAGAATAGGTCAGCGTCGCCGTCTCGCCGCTGTCGGCATCGGTCCCGACCAGCTTGCCGGTGGGACCCGGGAAACTATCGGTGGCGGCCGTGTCCACGAGCGGACCGGTGGTCACGTCGACCAGCGTCGGCGCGTCGTTCGCGCCGGTGATGGTGACGATGACCTGGGTCGTGTCGGTCTTGTGGCCGTCGCCGAGCGTGATGGTGGAGACGACCTTCACGGTCTGGTCCTTGCCGAGGAAATCCAGCGCGCCGTCGGCGATCGAATAGCTCCAGCCGACCGTGCCGTTGTTCTTGCCGGTCTGCTGCAGCGACAGCGCGTTTTCCAGTGCGGAGATCTCATCCGGCGTCAGCGTCAGCGGAGAATGGTTGCTGTCGAGCCAGGTCACGTCCTGATGGGTGATCGTCGCCGTCGGCCGATCGGTCAGATCGATGTCGGTGAAGGCGATCGAGCCGGTCGCGGCCGGCGACGGATCGAGCGTCGGGGAATTGGTGTGGTCCGCAAGCTCGGAGAAGCTCGCGGTCAGCGTCGCGTTGTCCGTGGTGAATTTCGGCGCGTCATCGGCGGCCTTGACCGTGATGAGCGTGTGACCCGTGCCGTCATTGCTGCCAGCAAAGGTCGCGTTGCTGTAGTCGGCGCCGGTCAGGACCAGGCTGATGTGGTGACCGTAGGCGTCGGAGATCGTCAACGTGCCGCCGGTGCTGGCGTCGGCATTGGCGACATAGACTGCGCTGGTGCCGAGGCCGTAGTCGATGCTCGACAGGTCGATTGTGTCGGTCGCGGACAACGCCGCTATCGAGCCGCCAAAAGTCTGCGTATCAATCTGAAGATGGGCACCGTCGCCGGCGAGCGTGATCGTTTGCGATACCGTGTCCTCGACCTTCAGGAACGCGCCGGCATCGACGGTGACCGAGCCTGAGCCGGACAGCGAACCGAACAGCGTCAGGTGCCCGTCATGGACCTCGATGGTGCCGGCATTGGCGATGGTGCCCGAGATCGACGCCGTGCCCCAGCTGTCGATGTCGTTGTCATTTTCGATGCTCAGCCCGGTCCCGGAAATCGACGCACCGTGCAGATCGATGGCACCATGGTTGACGATCGACGACGCATTGCCGAACACGCCGCTGCCGGCAACCGTCCAGGCGCCGCCTGCCTTGTTGTTGAACGTGGCGGTTCCGACCGAGATGTTGCCGTTGATGTGGCCGCTGTTGTTGATCGTGATCGCGCCGCCGGTCTCGACAATCGCATAGGTCGTCGAGATCACGCTCGCGGCGGCGGGCCCGATGGTGCCGGAATTGTCGATCAGCGCAGAGGCGGTCGTGTTCTCCTGGATGTAGATCGCCGCCTGTGCGCTCGGAGCCACGATCGAACCGGTATTGGCGATGTGCGTCGAACCAATCGCACCGTCCTCGTTCTGCGTGACGCTGATGCCGGCCAGGCTCGTGCTAGTGATATCGCCGCCGTTGACGATGGTGACGTTGCCCGCGCCAACGGCAAGGACGGACAGTCCGACCGCGCCGGTGGCGGAGCCTTCATTGGTGACGCTGACATTGCCGCCGCCGTGGTCGAAGGCGCCGATTGCGGTGCCGGCGGCCGTGATCGACGACAGCGCGCCGGTCGAAACCGTGACGTTACCGGCGCCCCAGGTAAACGCCTCGATGCCGTAGCCGGCATCCGCAGTGATCTTGGCATCGCTGTCGACGGTGACGTCGCCGTTGACCACGCTCGAGAATGTGGCATTGCCACCCGGCTTGTAGCCGGCAATGATTCCGCCCGGCGTGCCGCCGTCGTTGTTCAGGGTCGAGCCGGAATGGATCGTGCCATGCGCTTCGACGGTGATCGTGCTGTCCAGGCCGCTCCCGATACCGGTCGCATAATTCACTGCGACGATGCCGGAGCTGCCCGAGGTCACGACGCTGCCGACCTCGGTCGTGACGGTCTCGTTGCCCGCGCCGTAGCTGCGCGCCCGGATGCCGTAGATCGAGCTGCCGGTGACGTTGCCGCCGGCATCAATGGTGACGTCGCCGTCGCCCAGCATCGTCGCATCGATGCCATAGGCACCGCCGACCGCGCCACCACGCTGGGTGATCGAAATATCACCGCCATTGGCGGCGTTCAGGTTCTCGACGAGAATGCCTTCCGAATTCACGCCGGTGCCGGTCGCCTTGCCGGTGACATTGTTGATCGTCATGGCGCCGACGCCAGTTGCGCTGTCGCGCAGCGTGATGCCGTTGCCGGCAAGGCCTGTGATGTCCTTTGTCGCCGTCAGCGAGATATTGCCGACGCCATTCTGTGTGACGACGACGCCGTTGGCCGCACCGGTCAGAGTTCCTGTGGGCGTGAGAACGATCTTGGCGGGCGTGGCAAGCGAGCCGCCCGACGCGGTGAAGTCGAGTGCGTCGCCGCCTGACGTCGTGATGTCGGCCGCGCCCGTGATCGTGAATGCACCGCCGGTCGACGACTGGCCGGCGATGGTGCCGGTAAAACTCTGGCCGGCGACCTTGTCGAGCAGAAGCTTGTCGGTGCCGCCGGCGAAAGTCACGGTCTGCGCCGTCGCTCCCGCCAGCTCCAGCGTCGCGCTGTTGTCGATCACCAGCGAGCCTGCGCCGGCAAGACCGCCGGAGAGATTCAGTGTCCCCGCCTGCACCTCGATGGTGCCGGTGTTGGTCACCGCCGCCGAGATCGTGTTGGAGCCGGAGACGCCGTAGAGATTGCCGGAATTGTTCAGGCTGCCGCCGTTGATCGAAACGCCGGTCAGATAGAGCTTCGAGGTGCCGTCGACCGTGACCGTCCCGCCATCGTTGGTGACGCTGAGGGTCGAGAGTTTCAGAATGCCGCCACCGATCGCCTTGATATCCGCGGTGTTGACGATCTGCTCGCTGGAGATGTCCAGCTCGCCGCCATTTGCCTGGATCAGCTTGTGATTGGTGAGGGAGTGGAGCACGGTCGGATCGATCGTCAGCGTGCCGCTGGTGACTGATATCGTGCCGGTGTTGGTGACGTCGGCGTCGGTGATGGCGCTCGTGCCGATGGATTCCAGCGTGCCGGCGATCGTCAGCGTGCCACCCTTGACGGTTGCGCTGGAGAGATCGAGCGTCGAGCCGGACTCGATCGACACCGCGCCGCCGGTGTTGGTCACAATGTTCGAGATCAGCTTCAGCGTACCGTCGTTGATCGCGGCCAGCGTCCGGGTGTTGGTGACGGCTTCGCCGTTGATGTCGAGCTCGGCGCCATTCGCCTGGAGGGTGCCGCCATTCGTGATCGCGGTGGTGGAAGTCGTCGCGACCAGCTCCAGCACCCCGCCGATCGCCTCGATCAGATAGGTATTCGAGATATTCGCGTTGGTGATCGTCGTCGTGCCGGTCGAATCCAGCGTGCCGGAGACGGTCAGCGTGCCGCCGGTCAGGCTCGCGCCGTTCAACATCAGCTTCTTGCTGTCGTCGACCTTGACCGTGCCGTGATTGGTGATCGCGGTGCCCGCAACAGTGGCATCGCCGAGCGTCAGCGTGACATCGCTCTCGACCGTGACAGCGCCCTTGTTGAGGGTCGCATTGCCGTCGATGGCGCTGTTGCCGGCAACGTCAATCGCGCCGCCCGACGCGCCGCTGTAATTGTTGATGGTGCCGCCGGTGATCTCGGTGCCGGAGAGCGTCAGCGTCTTGCCGTCGTCGACCGTCACCGTGCCTTTGTTGGTCACGACGTCGTTGAGCAGCATCGCGGGGCCGGCGATCTCCAGCGCGCCGAAAATGGCAACGGTGCCGCCGTCGACTGTGACGGCGTCGGCGACCAGTGCCGCCCCGGCATCGACCTGCACGGTCCCGCCGGCATTGGCAATACTGGTCTTCAGCGCCAGCGTTCCGCCGGAAAGCTCGATCGTGCCGGAATTGGCGATGGTTGTCAGGGTATCGATTACACCACCTGCGGCCAGCGTGAGCGCGCCCGCGTTGGTAATCGTGCTGGTATTGGTGACGACCTCGCCGGTTTTGCGGGTGATCGTCTCGACATCGATCGCGCCACCGACGAAAACGTCCCCATCGGCAGCGTTGGTAAACTTCGCGTCGGCATTGAGCGTGAGCGTGCCCGCGATCGTCAACGTGCTGTGGTTGATCACCTCCGGCGCCGTGTGGTGCAGCGTCGTGTCGTAATCATCCATTATCAACGACCTGCCGAACGCCGCCGCATCGATCGTGACGGGATAGGACGGCGTCAGTCCGTGCAGCTGGTCGGTGATGACGATGACGTCATCGCTGCTCGTCGGCACGGTGCCGGTTTCCCAGTTCGCGCCGTCCTTCCAGAAGCCGCCCGAGGGCGTATTCGTCGCGATCCACACAACGGCAGGAGCATCGGTGCCGGTGATCGTGACCGTAACGGTCTGGTCCGAAGTCGCGCCTTGCGAATCCTTGACCGTCACGGTGTAGGTCAGCGTCAGCACCTCGCCCTTCGGAATGAAGTCGGCGAGGTAGACCGGGATATCCTTCAGGGACCAGTTGATCGATCCCGTGCCGGTCCCGGTGCTGTCGTGACCGGATGTGATCGAGACCAACAAGGCCCCCGCGAGGAAGTCGGAGATGGCCTTGGGGACCGTGCCGCCGGGCAGGACCGCACTGAATTTGGACACCGACACCGTGTGAGTGTCGGTGAGATCGACATCCGTGAAAGTCAGCGTGCCCGACGTCGGCACCTCGGTGGTGAGCGGCCCACCAGGGATGCTGGTGCCGCCGGCAAAAGTGATGGTCGGGACGCTGGTCGTGATCACAGGCTTGTCGTTGGTGCCCGTGATCGTGATTGTGATCGTGATCGGAAAGGATTCAGGGTTGACCGCGAAATTATCGTTGACGAGGACCGTGTAGGTCAGCGTCAGCGTTTCGCCGGCCGCCAGGAAGTCGAAGACGTGGTCGGGGATCGTGTATGTCCAGACCGCCGAGCCGTTGTTGGTGTTGGCCCCGTCGGGAACGACGCTGATCTGGATCTGCGTCGCCGCGATGTCCTGCTTCTGCAGAGCGGTGAGCAAGCCGGTGACATCCTGCTGGCCGGCGTTCTGGTAGACAAAGTTCGGCGCCTGGGCGAGATTCACTGAAACCGTCGGCCGGTCGCCGATATTTTGATCGACGAACGTAATCCGGCCGGACACCGTGTCAGGACCCACGGTATCGCCGGTCGTGTCAGAGTGGTCGGCGGTCGTGCTCGCGTGTTCGGCCAGCTTGAACGCCGCCGTGACATTGCCGTTGAGATCGAGGGTACGCGCCTGCGGGGGGCCGGGAAAACGCTCGGCCGCCTTATCCGCCCCGCCCTGCGTCTGGCCGTTGCCATTGGTGTTGCCGGTGTTGGTGAAGGTCGCCTGTGCGGTCGCGCCGCTCGCCGTCTTGATCAGGACGTTGTTGCCGTCCTGCGTGATGGTGTCGGTGAAGTTCGTGGTCAGCTTGGTGTTGGTGTTGTTGTCCGTGAACTTCAGCGTGAACACGTCCGTGATCAGCTTCTGCACGTCCGGCGACAGCAGCGCATTGGTGACCGAGACGTTGCCGCCGCTGATCTGGATCATCTGGCCGGCCTGGTTGACCGTCGCGATCGGCAGCAAAGTCAGCTTGTCGAACAGGATGTAGGAGCCGGTGGTGCCGTTCGGCTCGACCAGCACCTGGAAGTTCGCCTGCGGCTGCGGATCGCCGCCACCTGAGGGAACGACGAAATTGATCTCGGTCAGCACCGCCGTGCCGCGGATGCCCATGGTGGCGACCGGCGTATCGATCTTCATGTCGCCATGCTTGGCGGTTTCGCCGGCCACGAAGGTGATGGTGCCCGCGACCAGGCTGAGCAGCGAGGAATTGTTCGACCCGTTGGGGTCGTAGACCATCTCGTTCAGCACCATCCGCGCGTTGGAGGACAGGCCGAACACGGTGCCGTCGATGAAGGTCACGCCAAGCGTCGAATCCGAGCCGGTCGCAACCACGTCGCCCTTCTCGACGTTGTCGCCGTTGTTCAGAATGACGGAGACGCCGTTGCGGATCGCGGTCGCGCTGCCGGTTAGTTTGGTGACATGGCCAATGACCTGCGCCGCGGCGGCGCCGGGCGCGGCCTGCGCGTACTGAACGTAACCCGTGAGCGCGCTGACGATGTCGCCGGTGAGATGGGCGCCGTCGGGCGAGGCAATCGCCGCGCGCTTGTCGCCCCTGAAATAATCGTGAACGACGAATTCATGGCCGTCGTGCGACAGCACGAGATCAAGACCCGTGCGCTTGAACTCGCCGTTAAAGATCAGGTTGGGGTCGGCAATGACGACCGCGCCTTCGGGCACGTGGCCATGCGCCTTGGCTGTAAAGGAATCGACGTGGTCTGAGGCAGCCGGGCGGGAACCCGGGCCAACCAAAGCGAGCGCGGCGTCAAATTTGCCAGCGTAATTCAATCAAGCACCGAAAAAGGGTTAATTATTAAGAAGTAATCCACCGCCTAAGCTTGCATATCATTACCAAGTCCTTAGCGAAACCATCTATTGCTTGTGTGATTTCGCATCACTTGACCGTCCGGGACTATGCCTACAGCGACATCCATAGATAAGCTCAGGTATTTTTCCGAATATTTTGGGGTCGAATCCAGCTTATTGCGCACATTTTCAGTCGTCTAAAGTAATCAGCCGCACTGATCTGGCGGCAGATACTTGCGTCATCTTTTCTTCGTGGTTCCCCGCAGCATCCTGCGGCAAATACGGAGTTAAATCTGTGATCCAGCTAACAGAACCCGTGAAATGGCCGGTCATTAGCCATAGGCGCAGAATCGGCGCGCCCACAACTTCTGCCTGCAATTGCCGCCATTTCGCGGCGGCGCGGGCTCTCCTAACCGGCGAATCGTAAAATTTTACGCAATTTGCGTAGGCCCGCTTCAGCCTGACCCACGGTTTTAGGGCCCCGCCCAAGCGCGTTAAGCAGAACAAAACGGCCCGCCTCGCACTATCTCCGCGAAAGCAACAAGCCCGGCACGTCAAGGTCGAAGGGACCTGGTGAAGCCGGATAAGGGGATGTCAGATGGAGACCGCTGCTCGCTCGCGCGCCTGGCGCGCTATCCTTGTCCTGTGCGGATTGATCCTGTTCGGATCGGCTGCCGATCTTCGTGCCGGCACATTGCTGTCGCCGGGCGCAGGCGTGCTCGTGCGCAAATCGGCCGAGCCGTTCGGCATGTTCGCCTTCGCCATTTCCACCGGTGGCCTGCGGCAGAAATGGTTCGGGCTGAAAGAGAAGCTCGACGACGACATGGTGCAGCTCGCGCTGTGCGATGGCGACCGCGACAATTGCGCCTCGCCCTCGGCGCTTAAATTGCTCGCCATCGTCGACCAGGCCCGCACCCGCGACGGCCGTGCGCTGCTCGGCGAGACCAACCGTGCCATCAACCTCGCCATCCGCGCCGAAAATGACGGGGCCGAGGACATCTGGAGCTCGCCACTCGAGACCTTCCAGCGCGGCGCCGGCGATTGCGAGGATTACGCCATCGCCAAGCTGGCCGCGTTGCGGCTTGCCGGTGTCGCCGCGGAGGACCTCCGCATCGTCGTGGTGCGCGACACCCGCAACGGCGAAGGCCATGCGGTCGCCTCGGCAAAGCTCGATGGCCACTGGCTGATGCTGGACAACCGCCGCATGGCGATGGTCGAGGATGACGACGCGCGCAACTACCAGCCGATGTACGTGCTCTACCAATCCGCCGTGCTGAAATATGCCGGCGAACCCCTGCGGGGCGAGAGCCAGCGGGTGTCGATGGTGTCGGCCGAGGCCGACGCGCGCTGACCTCGCCGTAACCACCCGCCACAAATCCATTTCGCCGCGCGATCCGGAACGCTAGCATGGCCGTGGCCACGCTGGGGGATAATTGGAATGCGGATGATCGTGCTGACTGTGCTTGCGCTGCTGGCATTACCGGCCGCACCAGGCTTCGCGCAATCCGGCACATCCGAGCGCTCCGTCGCCGACAGGCTGCCGCTGTTCGCCAGGAACAACTGCCAGCGGATCCGCGACCCCGGCAATCAATTGTTCTGCGGTGATGCAGAGCTTGCTGCCGCCGCAGAGAGGCTCAGCACCGCAATCGAGGCGCGGCTTGCCCGCCTGCCCGATCGCCTGCCTGGAATCGAGGAGAATGCGATCTGGATTCGCCAGCGCAATCTCGGCTGCGGCATCGTCGGCCAGACCGCGATCCGCGCCGATGATTTCGGCCCGGTGAAGGCCTGCCTTCTCAAGGTGACAGACGATCGCGCCACGATCGTGCGCGATCCCGATTTCGACTGTCTTGCGGCCAACACCGCGGCCGGCGCACTGATCTGCGCGGACCCATCGCTGGCGCTGACCGAAACCGAGCTGAACAGCCAGGTGCTTGGTCTGATCGGCAAGCTGGACCCGACCGCGGCGCGCTTTGCCTTCGCGGAATACGGTCGCTGGACGCGAGAGCGCGATCGGAAGTGCAATCTGGTCGGCAAGGAAAACGTGCCGCTTGCCGAGCTCGAATCCGCGGAAGATTGTCTCGCCGACTATCTGAAGCGCAAGACCGACGAGATCACCGCTGCCAAGGGCGATCCGAAGAAGGTGTTCGGCCGGCAGGTCGCGGCCAGGGAGCCCGACACCGACGCCGTCGATTTCTGCGCCGCGCGGATCCACGCCGCCCATTCGTGCGGCAATTTCCTCCGCATCAACCGCGTCTACGCGCTCGACAGCCAGGTGACGGATCAGGAGGCGCAGGTCACCGGCGAGATCGAGATGGTCGTGCTGGCGCCCTTCACCGCCTGTAGCAAGGTGGCATCGAGCTGCACCGGCACCTGCTGGGACCCCAGCACCGGCCGTCCGCAACCGGGAGCCGGCGACAAAGAGCGCGCCACAGCAGCCTTCAACGTCACGCGCCGCCTGAGGATCCAGCGGACCTTTGCTTTCGTGAAAGCTGCCGACGGCTGGCGCTGCCGCGAAGACGAGCTGGCGCCGGTCAACTCGGGCAACGCGGGCGGGGGGTCGTAGCAGTGCTCTCACTTACCCTACCCTGGAGGGGGAGGGTCGCTACACATGCAGCGAAGCGGAATGCGTAGCGGGGTGGGGTGACGGTCTCTCCACAACGAGCACTGCCCGTGTTGAGAGATCACCCCACCCCGCTCGCGCTTCGCGCGATCGACCCTCCCCCTCCAGGGGAGGGTGAAAGCGAAGCCATCAAAACATCAGATTGTCCTTCACCAGCACCCAGCGGCCGCCCTTGACCTGCTGCACCTGGGTGATGGTGTTGGCGAGGTTTGCGCATCTTGTGTCCAGCCGCCACGCAGTCGTTTCGCTGCGTTAGCGCCATTTGTCCCGCGTCAATTCAGCCTGAACGCCCGAGCGCTGTCAACAAACGGTGATTTGCCTTTAGTCCAAGGCGCAGTCGAAGTCGGGTGCCGGGTTTTGCGGCAGCGCGATTCACGGTGCCGAAACATCTTCGGGTCATGGTCGCGACCAATGCAAAACCGGATGGTGTGGCCGTCATGAAGCCGGACAGCTCGGCGCTCGAAGTCCGAGGGTTAACGAAGCGTTTTGACCGTTTGGCGGTCGATAGCCTCGATCTTACCATTCATGCCGGCGAATTCTATGCGCTGGTCGGCCCCAACGGCGCCGGCAAGACCACCACTTTGCGCATGGTCGCAGGCCTGTTGCGGCCCGACGACGGCGGCGTCTCGATCTTCGGCATCGACGCGCTCGAGAATCCGGTCGCGGCCAAGCAGGTGATGGCGTGGGTCTCCGACGAGCCCATGATCTATGACAAGCTCACCCCGCTCGAATATCTCGAATTCGTCGCCGGGCTCTGGGGCATCGCGCCGTCGGTCTCGAACCCGGTCGCCGAGGAACTCCTGAGCTCGCTCGGACTTGAACCGCACCGCCACGAGCGCTGCGAAGGTTTCTCCAAGGGCATGCGCCAGAAGGTGGCGCTTGCCGGAGCGCTGGTCCACGATCCTCGCCTCATCATCCTCGACGAGCCGCTGACCGGCCTCGATGCCGTCTCCGCCCGCCATGTGAAGGGCCTGTTGAGCGAGCGCGTTCAGGCCGGCTGCACCATCATCATGACCACGCATATTCTGGAGGTGGCCGAGCGCATGGCCGACCGCATCGGCGTGATCGCCGCAGGCCGCCTGGTCGCGGAGGGCACGCTGACCGAACTGCGCCAGCAGAACGGCCACGCCGATACCAGCCTCGAAGACCTCTTCATTGCGCTGGTGACGCTCCAGGAAGCCGCATGAGCTCGGCGACCGCGCTTTCGTGGTTTGCCCGTCACGAGCTTCGGCTCGCCTGGCGCGAATGGTTCGCCATGATGACGGGCGGCCGGCGCAGGCGCGCCCGTGCCGCCGTCATCGGCCTGCTGTTCTTCGCGGCACTGCTCCATGTGCCGGCCTGGGCCGTGATCGGCCGCTTCGCCAATCTGCAACTGCCGCTCGACAAATCCTCGCTGATCGTGATTTCGGCGACGATCTTTCTCGCCTGGACCTTGATGCTGTCGCAGGCGATCGAATCCGTGACGCGGGTGTTCTACGCCCGTGCCGATCTTGATCTCATCATGTCCTCGCCGGCGACGCTGGCCAATCTGTTCTCGGTGCGCATTGCCGCGATCGCGCTCACCGTGACGGTGATGGCGCTGTTGTTCTCGACGCCCTTCATCGACGTGCTGGTGATCGGCGGCGGCGCACGGTGGCTTGCGGCCTTCGGCGTGGTCATCGCGATGGGCCTGTCGGCCGCGGCGATCGCGATTGCCGTCACTATCCTGCTGTTTCGCCTGATCGGCCCGGCGCGGACGCGCTTCGTCGCCCAGATCCTGGCCGCGATCATCGGCGCGGGCTTCGTGATCGCGCTCCAGGTCGCCGCGATCATCTCCTACGGCACGCTGTCGCGCTTCACCATCCTGACTTCAGGCACCCTCGCCGCCCACGCGCCCGACGTCGACAGCATCTGGTGGTGGCCGGCGCGGGCGACCATGGGTGACAGCGAGGCGCTGCTGTGGCTTCTCGCTCTCGGGCTGGTGCTGCTCGGATGCGTCATGGCGATCTTCTCGGGCCGCTTCGCCGACACCGCGATCGACGCCGCCGCCTACGGGACATCGAGCCGCAAGCGCGCAAAGGAACGGCCGTTCCGCGGCGGTTCGCGACAGCAGGCGCTGCGGCGCAAGGAGTTCATGCTGCTCTGGCGCGATCCCTGGCTGATCTCGCAAACCCTGATGCAGCTGCTTTACCTGGTGCCGCCGGCGCTGCTGCTGTGGCGCAGCTTTGCCGACAGCTCTGCGGCGTTGACGCTGATCTCGCCGGTCATCGTGATGGCCGCGGGTCAGCTCGCCGGCGGGCTCGCCTGGCTGACGATCTCCGGCGAGGACGCGCCCGATCTGGTCGCGACCGCGCCGCTGACGCCCTCCAGCGTCATCCGCGCCAAGATCGAGGTGGTGCTGATCGCGATCGCCGTCATCTTCAGTCCGCTGGTTGCGGCCCTGATTTTCGCCTCGCCGTTCCAGGCTGCGATCACGGCCACCACGATCATCATCAGCGCGGCCTCCGCCACGGCGATCCAGCTCTGGTTCCGGGTCCAGGCCCGGCGCAGCCAATTCCGCCGCCGCCAGACCTCATCGCGGCTTGCGACGTTCGCCGAAGCCTTCTCCTCGATCGGCTGGGCCGCCACCGCCGCGCTGCTACTCACGCTTCCGGTCGCCGGAATCGTTAGCGGCCTGATCACCGCGGGCCTGGTTGCGATCACATGGAGGTTCAGCCCAAGGCGGGAGTGAGGGTTACCGATCTTGAAAGTAAGGGGAAATTGCCTTACTTATTAGAGATCTCAAGGATTGAGGGATCCCAATGAGCACGCTCACCGTCACTGCAAAGGGGCAGGTTACGCTGCGAAAAGACCTTCTGGAGCACCTTGGTGTGCATCCGGGCGACAAGATATCGATAGAAAAGCTTCCTGGAGGTCGAGTTGAGGTAAAGGCAGTTCGGCCCACCGGTAAGATATCGGATGCTTTCGGCTTCCTGAAAGGAAAGACGAACGGTCGATCACTGTCGATCGAAGAGATGAACGAGATCGTGGCTGACGGCTGGGCTGGCAAGCGATGAAGATAACACCCGACACGAATGTCCTGGTACGAGTTCTAGTCGGGGATGATGTCGAACAGAGCAAGGCGGCCGAAGCCGTTGTCAAGAAGGCAGACGTCGTAGCCATCTCGATCCCCGCGCTGTGCGAGTTGGTTTGGGTCCTCTCACGAGGCTACAAAACTTCTGCTGAGAATATCGCAGCGTCCATCCGGCACCTCATCAGCGCCTCCAATGTGGTCGTCAACCGAGCCTTAGCTGAGGCTGGGTTGGCACTCCTCGATGCTGGCGGCGATTTTGCTGATGGCGTGATTGCTCATGAAGGTTATTGGCTTGGCGCCGAGACCTTCGTTTCGTTCGATAAAAAGGCCGTGAAGCTAGTAGAAGCAAGCGGCGGATTGGCGCGGCTGCCGTAGCAACACATGACGTCGCGCAAATTCGACGATACAGTCCTCGGATCGCCGGATGCGCAACGGATGATCGCGTTATGACTCGACTGGTCCTGACGATCTTTGCTTTCTTCGGTTTGCTTCTCTCCCCTGCCGTCGCCCAACAGCCGCAACAACGCAGCGAATGCCTGGCGATGGCGAATGCGGCGCCTCGCGCGATGCCGGTCGCCTTCCGGCAAGCGGCCGCCGCGGCCGAAGTCGAGATCACCTATGCTGGCCACTCCACCTATTTCGTCGACACGCCGGGCGGCGTGCGCATCGCGACCGACTACAGCGGCGCCTATCAGGTCGGCCGGCTGCCCGACGTCGTCACCATGAACCGGGCCCACAGCACCCACTATTCTCTCAATCCCGACAAGCGCATTCCCCACGTGCTGCATGGCTGGGGCGAGGACGGCAAGCCGGCCATCGTGTCGGAGCGCATCGGCGACACCTTCATCCGCAACGTCACGACCGACATCCGCCGCTACTTTGGCGACGATTCCGGCGCGGACATGATCCGCGACGGCAATTCGATCTTCATCTTCGAGGTCGCGGGCCTCTGCATCGGGCATCTCGGCCATTTGCACCACAAGCTCGATGAGAGCCATTTTGCCCAGATCGGGCGGCTCGACATCGTGATGGTGCCGATCGACGGCACCTACACCATGTCGCTCGACGGCGTCTCGGAGATCACCAGGCGGCTGCGCGCCTCCGTGGTGCTGCCGATGCACCGCTTCGCCACCCCGCTCGACGAGTTCATGCGCCGCATCGGCCAGCAGTTCGAGATCGACCGCCGCACCGAGCGCTCCTTGCGGATATCGCGGGATACACTGCCGTCGACGCCGACGGTGATCATCCTCGACGGCGTCTGACGCGCAATTTTCTCCAAGTCGGCTGTCGGCCGGTCGTGCTGATCTCCACACGACAGGAGATCGACATGACCGACTTCGCGAGATTGTTGCATGCGAATGGACCCAACCCCGAGCACGCGGCGGCGCTTCAGCTCTATGGCCGCTTCGTCGGGGATTGGGATGCCGAGATCACCGCCCACGGTGCTGACGGAACGACACACACCGCACCCGGCGAAATCCATTTCGGCTGGGTGCTGGAAGGACGCGCCGTCCAGGACGTCTGGATCATTCCCCGCCCTGCGGGTGGCGCGGCCTTTCCAATCGCCGGCAATTGGTACGGTACGACGCTCCGCGTCTACGATCCCTCCATTTCCGCGTGGCGGATTTCCTGGTTCGATCCTGGACGCAGTGTGTTCCGTCAGCAGATCGGCCGTCCGCGCGGTGAGGATATCGTGCAGGAAGGCACGACCGAAGCCGGAGACCTGACGCGCTGGAGTTTCGTTGAAATTACGGACAACTCCTTTCACTGGCTCGGCGAGGTCAAGCCCGGCTCGGTGACCGATTGGCGGCTGGTGGTCGATGTCAGGGCGATCCGCCGGGCGGCGGTCGTTGCCGGCGCAGGCTAGGCGGCCGCAGCTTCTTTCAACGGCTTCGGGTCGAAAGAGGGACTGCCGCGAACGATGCGTCCGGCTTCCACGCCGAGGGAAACGCAAACTTGCCAATAAGCGCGATGTCATGCATGCGACAAGGGGCCGGGATTTTCATCCCGGCCCCTCTCCGTCGTGGCCGCTGGGAAGCGTCCTTGAATAAGATTAGCCGGCACCCATCAACGTCGCGGGGCGGCGCTCGCCGGGCGAGAGGAACATCCGCTTCAGCTTGTTGACGACGCGAACCATGAAGCCAATGACGGCCGGGTTGGTCTTGCGGCAGAAGGCGATCTTCTTGACGTGGCCTTCGACATGCCATTTGGCATGCGCGCCATCGCGGAAGAAGATGACATCGCCGACGCCGTAGCGCTTCGGCGGGAGCCCGTCGCTCTCGATCACGATCGATCCCTCCAGGATCATGATCGTCTCGTCGAAATCATAGTACCAGTTGAAGCGGCCTTCGGTGCAGGACCAGATGATCGTCGAGGAGGTGCCGTCGGCGCTGGTCGACAGGATGTGTGAACGCGAGACCGGGTTACCCTCGATGATCCAGGCCGGCTCGATCGGCCGCAGCTCCAGATCCACATTACAACTACCGATTTCAATCAATGCCCGCGACATCTGCTTCCTCAGGAGGTACAATATGATTAACCGGGCTCAATCCCGGATTGTTTCGAAAGATGTTGGCAACGCTAGTAGCCGGTTTTTAATTCTTCCTTACGCAGGCCCCGACAATCAGCCGCAAGTTGCAGATGCGAAGCGGTTAACGTCGAGATCTCCCTGCAAATTCGCGCACATGAACCCATCTTTTCCGGGGTGCGACAAAGTGCGCGAAGCGACCCAGAAGGAGCCCCATCGATGCCCCTGACCCCAGAGGTTCTGACAGCCCAAGGCGAGGTCGTCGCCTGGCTTGGCGGCCTCGATGTCTCGTTCGCGCCGGACGAGGAGCCCTGGTTCACGATCGACGGCGTCGAAAGCATTCAGCAGATCGGCAGTGACGGCTCAGGCGGCGCCGTCGTGCTGCTACCGTCGCAAAATGTGCTCTACGTCTCATCGGAGGGACGCGCGGGCGTTATCGCCGACAATTTCGAGGCGTTCATCCAGCTCGTCGTCGCCCGCCCCTATTGGCTCGACATCCTCAAATTCTCCGTCGGCGGCGATCTTCAGGAGATGCGGCGCGCGGCGGATGCGCTGGAGGCGACACTCGACGACGAGGACGACGTCAACGAGGCGAGAGAGGAAATCCGCATGCGCCTCAATCTGCCCGGGGCGGACGATCCGGTCGGCGCGCTCTATGAGGCGGTTGCAGCTTCCGACGCCATCGTGCGGGCCACCGACGGCAGCCCGTTCACAACGCTGTTCAACCGCTTCAGCATCGACAACAATCCGATGCTGCGCGACGCGGCGGCGTGAGAGGAAGAGAGACTGTCGCCGGGGTACTCAACTCTCCCCAGCGGCGAGAGGTGAGCAAACTACTTCGCCCACTCGCCCTTGCGGAACACCGGGACCTTGCTGCCGTCGGCCAAAATGCCGTCGATGTCGGTCTCGGCCGAGCCGATCATCCAGTCGATATGGATCAGGCTCTGGTTGCCGCCTTGCGCGGCGATCTGCTGCGGCGTGAGCTGCGCGCCGTTGATGAAACACTTCGAGTAGCACTGGCCGAGCGCGATGTGGGACGCCGCGTTCTCGTCGAACAGCGTGTTGTAGAACAACAGCCCGCTCTGCGAGATCGGCGAGGAATGCGGCACCAGCGCCACTTCGCCGAGACGGCGCGCGCCTTCGTCGGTGTCGAGCACCTTGTTCAACACCTCCGCGCCGCGCGCGGCCTTGGCGTCGACGATCCTGCCATCCTCGAAGCGCACCGCGATGTTGTCGATCAGCGTACCCTGGTAGGACAGCGGCTTCGAGCTCACGACATGGCCATAGACCCGCCGGCAATGCGGCGTGGTGAAGACCTCTTCGGTCGGAATATTGGCGTTGCAGCTGATGCCGTTCTTGGAGAGCGAGGCACCGCCCTCCCATTCATGGCCGTCGGCGAGCCCGATGGTGAGATCAGTACCGGGACCCGAATATTGCAGCGCGCGGAAACGCTGGCCGTTGAGCCAGTTGGTGCGCTCGCGCAGCACCGCATTGTGGCTTGCCCAATTGGCCGGCGCGTCCTCGCGATCGACGCGGGACGCTGCGAAGATCGCGTCCGCGAGCTTGCCGACTGCGACCTCTTCAGAATCGTTCGGGAAGACCTGCTTCGCCCAGGACGGACTCGGATAGGCAATGATGTTCCAGTTGGTGTCGAAATTGACGATCTTTTCCAGCGCAGGTTGATAAGCGATGGAATTGGCCTTGCTGGCGCGCGCGACCTTGGAAGCATCTTCGCCCGACAGCAGCATCGGATTGTCGCCGACGATCGCAAGACGCGCGGTGTTGTTCGAGAACGCCTTCGCCATGCCCTCGTAGAGCCAGTTGGCGGCGCGATCAAAGCTGTTGTCGTGGCCGTGGCGGTAGCGCGCCAGCGTCATCTCCTCGTCGGAGAGGATCGGCGTCACGATGCCGGCGCCGGCCTGGTAGGCGTGCGCGGCAATCCGGCGCACCAGCGGCAACGCGATCGCAGGTGCCGTCAACAGAAGGTCCTGTCCCGGCCGCAAGCCCAGTCCCACCTTCACCGCCACCTCGGCCAGCCGGTCGAGCTTCACAGGATCGATGGAAGTGGCGAAATTGCCTTGATCGGTCATGCCGGGTCCTCTGTCGAAATCTCTCGCTCAATCTAAGTCTAGCATCACGAGACACAAGTGCGCGAGCGTCTTGCTGCCTGTGAAGATACGGAGTTTCGCGCAGTTTGGTTTTCAACGCGTTGCCGATTTCAGCACCCGGTCGACCATGGCCGGCGCAAGACCGAGGTAATTTTTCGGTGAAGTGAGGGCCTCGATGCCGGCGCGATCGATTTGGGCCGCGACGCGCGGATCGGCCGATAGTGCGTCGGCAAGGCTGATGCCCTTCTCGTTGGCGAGCCGGCAGGCGTCGTAGACCACGTCGTGCGCATCCTGCCGGCCGATCTGCGGCGCGAGCCCCATCATGACCGCTTCGGCCACTATCAGGCCGCGACTAAGGGCGAGGTTGTCGTTCATCTTGTTCTCGTCCACGATCAGGCCCGCGAGCGCGAACTTCGCCTGGTGCAGGGCGCCTGCGGTCAGCACGAAACTCTCGGGGATCGCCATCCATTCGGCGTGCCACGGACCGGTGGCGCGCTCGAAATCCTGCACCATGGCATCGAGCATCAGGCCCGCCTGCTGGCGCACGGCTTTGGACGCGGCCAGCATCAGCTCCGAGGAGATCGGGTTGCGCTTCTGCGGCATGGTCGAGGAAGCGCCGCGGCCCTTGACGAAGGGCTCGTAAACCTCCGCGAATTCGGTCGAGGCCATGATCATGATGTCGAGCGCAATCTTGCCGAGCGAGCCGGTGACGAGCGCGAGAAAATTCACGGCTTCCGCAAAGCCGTCGCGCGCGACGTGCCAGGTCGAGGCGGGAACACCGAGCTTCAGCTCGGCGCAGAGTGCCTCCTGCACCTCGAATCCCTTGTCGCCGAGCGAGGCCAGCGTGCCGGCCGCGCCGGCGAACTGCCCGACGAGAACGCGCGGTTTCAATTGCGCCAGACGCTCGGCGTGGCGATCGAACATCGCAAGCCAGATCGCGGTCTTGTAGCCGAAGGTCACCGGCAGCGCCTGCTGGAGATGGGTGCGGCCGGCCATCGGCGTGTCACGATGACGCTGCGAAAGATCGGCGAGGATTTTTCGCAGCTCGGCGATATCGCGTTCGATGATCTCAAGCCCCGCGCGCAGTTGCAGCACCACGGCGGTGTCCATGATGTCCTGCGTGGTCGCGCCCCAATGCACGTAGCGGCCGGCTTCGCCGCATTGTTTCACCATCTGATGCACCAAGGGGAGGATCGGATAGCCGACGATGTCGGTCTCCTGCCGCAGCAGATTGAAGTCGAGTGCGGTGACATCGGTCCGCGCCGCGATCTGCTCGGCGGCCTCTCGCGGGATCACGCCGCATCGCGCCTCCGCCTTCGCCAGCGCCACCTCGACCTCGGCATAGCGCGCAAGCAGCGCGACGTCGGAGAACACCGCGCGCATCGCGGGCGTGCCGAATGCATCGCGAAACAGCATGGAGTCGAGCACGGTGGTCGAGGCGGGAAAGGCGGGCATGGGCGTTTCTTTGCGGCTGTTGTTTGGTGTGGGGGTAGCTTACGCAGGTTGCGGCGTTCGGCAATGAACATTCACTGTTCGATACACATTCAATGACATGCGACGACCTCACACCACGCTTCACACCCGCGAGCTCCGTCATCCGAGGTGCGAACCATGTGACGCAACGCATCGCGTGGAGAGCCTCGAAGGATGCACGGCCGAGATAGCCGGGCCGTCTATTGTTCGAGGCCTCCGCTAAGCTCCGGCACTTCAGATGACGATGTAGTTCGCAGCTCGGAATGACTGCGGCACTCGCCAGCATCTGTCCAAACTTCAATTCAGCGCGCTCCTCCGATTGCATCATCACTTGCCTGCGGCGCGAGATCCGGCCAAAACCGTCGCATTCCAGCTTCAGGTTGTATTCCTCCCCGCAAATGGCATAGCAGCCATCCGGCGATTGCAGTGAACCGGGCAGACCTTTCGGCGGACTCACAAACTTCAGGGCGAAATCCATTTTGATTTCATCATTGTCTGAAGTCGTTGTGAGGCCCGAGTTTCGACGTGCAGTTTCTTTTCCGGGACCACCTTCTGGACACCGACTTGCGCGAGCTGAGCCGCGAGCAGGTTCCCGTTTCCGTGGAACCGCAGGTCTTCGACCTCGTCGTCCATCTCATGGAAAACCGCGACCGGGTCGTCAGCAAGGACGAGCTGATCAACAAGATCTGGCACGGCCGCAGCGTCTCAGAATCGACCTTGACCAGCCGGATCAATGCGGCGCGCAAGGCGATCGGCGACAGCGGCGCGAACCAGGCGCTGATCCGCACCATCGCGCGCAAGGGCTTTCGCTTCGTCGGCAGCGTCGAGACCAAATCCGGGGCGGCAACGGTGGAACCGCCCCGCAGCGTCACAGCGCAGCACCCCTCGCCTGCGCTGCCCGACCGCCCCGCGATCGCCGTGCTGTCCTTCACCAATATGAGCGGCGACCGCGAGCAGGACTATTTCTCCGACGGCATCAGCGAAGACATCATCACCGCATTGTCAAAACTGCGCTGGTTCTTCGTCGTCGCACGCAACTCCTCCTTCGTTTACAAGGGCCGCGCCGTTCATCTCCAGGAGATCGCGCGCGAGCTCGGCGTCCGCTATGTGCTTGAGGGCAGCATGCGGCGAAGCGGCGACCGCGTGCGCATCTCCGCCCAGCTCAACGACGTCTCGACCGGCGGCCATCTCTGGGCCGAGCGCTACGACCGCGAGCTCGCCGACATCTTTGCCGTGCAGGACGAGATCACCGAAGCCATCGTCGCCGCGATCGAGCCGCAGCTCTACGCCGCCGAGAGTTTTCGCGCGCAGCAGAAGCCGCCGGGCAGCCTCGATGCCTGGGACTTCGTGATGCGCGCGCTGTCGCATTACTGGCGCATCACGCGCGAGGACAATGCGTCGGCGCAGGCGCTGCTCGAGCAGGCGATTGCGATCGATCCCGCCTACGGCAAGGCGCTCGGCCTGCTCGCGACCAGCCACATCTTCGGCGCTCATATGGGCTGGGCTGATATGGCCGCGATTGTCCCGGTCGCCGAACGCGCAGCACTTGCCGCGGTGGAGGCCGATCGCGACGATGCCTGGGCCCATCACGGGCTCGCCTATACCTATCTGTTCCGCCGCCGCTTCGACGACGCGCTGGCGGAATTCGAGCTGGCGCTGACGCTCAATCCGAATTTTGCAATGGCGCACGCCTTCTACGGCGTCACGCTGTGCTACGCCGGACGATGGCAGGACGGCGATGCCGCGGCACGTCGCGCGCTGCAGCTCAGCCCGCGCGATCCCCTTGCCGCGATCTATTGCGGCGTCGCGGGCTACGCCCAGTTCATCGGCCGCAATTACGAGGACGCCATGCAGATGGCACGGGAATCGATGCGGCAGCGGGCCGATTTTGTCGGCGCGCATCGCGTGCTGACGGCGGCCGCCGGCATGTCCGGTGATCCCGCACTTGCCGCTGCCGCCCTGGAAGGGTTGCGCCGAACCCAGCCCGGCATCTCGCTCGCCTGGATCACGCGGGAATTGCCGATGCAGCGGGAAGAAGACCGCGCGCATTATCTGGAGGGATTTCGACGCGCGGGGATGAGGTAACGAATATCTCCCTCTCCCTGCACGCGGCAGGGCAATCGCATATGAAAACTTGTCCCTGCGGCCATCCTTCGAGACGCCCGCTTTGGGCGGGCTCCTCAGGATGAGGGCGGAGTATGCG
>NZ_AXAY01000044.1 GCF_000473045.1 Bradyrhizobium sp. WSM3983
GCCGACGGCAGAATATCCGGTGGCTTCGATCATACGCGCGGTGCTCCCGCGTCTGCTCAAGCACGGCATCGTGACGGAGACGGACGCCGACGTCGATACGCTCGACGAGCGCCTTCTGGCTGAGCGCAAGCAAAACAATGCCACCTGTCTGTGGGAATTGGTGTTCTGCGCTTGGGCGCGGAAGCCGGCAAGATGAGAGACCTGTNCCAGTTCGTTAGAGCTGGGCTGGGATTTCGCATCATCCCAACGACAATGGCTCCGTCTCTGTCTCAATTGAAGGCAGCGGCTCGCCATGGAGCTTGGCCTCGAAACTCCGAAGCCGTTGATAGATCGAGATCAGCTCGACGATCGTGCTCCAGGCGTTGACGAGATACTGAAACGAGGTTCGGACCTGCGTGAACGCGTTCAAAATCTGGTTCATCGCTCCCAGCGTGATCTTGCCGGCAATGATCGTCGGTGCGAGCAGGACGTAGGGAAAGATGACGTCGGTCTGCAGGTAGACAATGCGGCCAATGTTGAAATACATGAAGTTCAAATAGAGGCGAAAATAGTTCCTGCGAATATCGCCGAACAGCACGCTCAGGGTCGGTGGATCGGCGCGGGCCGGATCATCCTCACCGAGCACCAGTTCCTTGCGATAGGCGGCTTCGACCCGCTGGTTGAAAAACTCGATCGCAGGCAGGCGAATACCGATCAGAGCCAGAATGCCGGTGCCAAATACCGACCAGATCACCGCAGCAAACACCAACGGATACGGGATTGAGCCGATCACGGGTAGCTCCGTGACGCTGCTCGAAAGCTTCACGAGAACGGGCAGGAAAGCCAACAGCGTAAGCACGGCACTGATCAGATTGACGCCGAGACCTTCCATGGTGCTTGCAAAGCGCATGGTGTCTTCCTGGACGCGCTGCGAGGCGCCTTCGATGGTGCGCAGGCGCGGCCAGTTTGCGACGTAGAAGTCGTTCATCGCCGTCCGCCAGCGGAAGATGTAGTGGCTGACGAAGAACCGCGTCAGCACGCCGACCACGACCGCGACAAGGGCAATTCCGGCAAAGGTCGATAATTCGGCATAGAACCGTTCGACGGTGACCGGTGCCGATTTTGAAAGTGCAGCCTGGATAAGGTCGTAGAACGGCCCATACCAGCTGTTGATGGCGACGCTGACCTGCACCTGAAAGTACGAGGTGAACAGGATCAGCGCGGAGCCGAGAATGGACCAGTTCGCCCACGGATGCGGCGCGAGCAACATCCAGGCAGCCGCGAAAACCACGGCGCACACAGCGAAATAGAGGTCGAACCAGAGAGCCGGCGCCGACGAGAACGTCGCCAACCCGACCGGCCTTTGCGGCGCTTCGAACAGATTGCTCGCGAAGCCATACCAGACCAGCATCGCCAGCGCGGTCCAGACGATAGCCGAGAGAAAAAACAGTTTGGGTCGGGGGAAAAACGAGACGAACATGGTCAGCACTGAGGTCGGAGGATCCGTTGGCCTCTTGTACTATAGGAGACTGTCGATGCGGCGAAGGGCTAAGCGCTCAAATAGGCAGAAAAGAGCATTCATCGGCAGCCAATCGACCGCCGGTCGGCTCCGATCCGACCGGCGGAGGCACTATGAGCCGCCGTAAGAAATGGCGCGACGACGTCCGCGACCTCGGCGGCGAACTCCTCATGCAGCGAGAGTTTGCCTTCCGGAAGACAGATGCTTTGGATGGTGTCGTTACTATTTGGGCAAAAGCTTCACGCCCGGCGCCGGCCATCCAGCAGAGCACGTGGCCCCGGAGTATGAACTGGCTGCCGCATCGCGCCGCGCCAGGAACACAGGCTAGCCTTCCCAGCGCGCATGTTCAGTTTCCACCCCTTCCCTGCTGAGCTTCGACCTGAAAGCGCGCGCCAATCGGCACCGACAGCATGACTCCGTCCTCCTGAAGCGATCGGCGGTCGGGCCGGGGATTGCGTTCAGTAGAGTCTTATCTGCTGTGCTATTTCAGGTAGCTCGCAAGACTCATGCTCAATATCTTGGCGAGCGCCGAATAGGACGCGGTGAGCTGCGCCTGATAGGTCGAGAGCTGCGCGGTGATGGCGGCGACATCGACGCCGGTGAGGTCGTTCGACAGGCTCTCGGCGTAGCTCTTGTAGTCGGTCTGTTGCGTGCTGGCTGTCTCGATCGAGGACGCCGAACTGGAGAGTTTTGCCTGCACCGCCGCGGTGTCGTCGAGCGCCGTGCTGACGAGATCGAGCGCGCTGGAAATGTCCGCGGACGAGAGCGTGGTGCTGTTGGCCACGAACTTCAACA
This sequence comes from Bradyrhizobium sp. WSM3983, assembly GCF_000473045.1. Taxonomy (GTDB): domain Bacteria; phylum Pseudomonadota; class Alphaproteobacteria; order Rhizobiales; family Xanthobacteraceae; genus Bradyrhizobium. The sequence goes on from NZ_AXAY01000044.1 coordinate 2,294, forward strand.
CGCGCATGACTTCCTCGAACGCCGAATTGTCGGCGGTGACCCCATATGACACCGTGTTGTCGGTGGCGACGCGTACCGAGGCAATCTCGTCATCGCCGTTGTAGTAGCTGGTATCCGCCGTGGTGGTGGAACCTGTCCCCGACGAAAAGCTGGTGAGGTCGACAGGCGCCGTGTCCGTCTTGCCGCCGGCAAAGACATACTGCCCGTCATACTGCGTGTTCATCAGCGAACCCATCTGTGCCAGCATCTGCTGCGCGGAAGAGATCACCGAGGTGGTCTCGCTCGAGCTCCCGGTCGAAGCAGCGCTGAGCTGGGAGCGGAGCTGCGTGATGATGTCGGTCATCGAACCGACGGCCGAATACATCACCTGGACCTTGCTGTCGGCGAGCGTGGCTGCATCGATATAGGACTGCGCGCGCGTCACCGAAACCTGGAGATTGACGACATGCTGCGCATTCGAGCCGTATCCGCCGAAATCGGTCGAGACGACGCCCGAGGATTCCTGGACCTGCTCGTTGGCCATGACCGACTCGACCCGCATTGCATCGGCAATCATCTTGCTCGACTGGGCGAAGGTGGCGATCCGCATCGCGACCATGGGCTTGCTCCCTGCGCTTTAAGACGACTGCACGGCGGTCATAAGCGCCGAGAACATCGTATTGATAGCCGAGATCAGCGCGGAAGCCGCCGAATATTGGTTCTGGAGCGTGCTCAGATTGGCAGATTCCTCGTCGAGATTGACACCCGACTGCGACGACAGCGAGCTCGCATAGGTCGACTGTGCGGTCTCCTTGGCGGTGTAGTTGGTGGAGGCCTGCGAGGCCTTGCTGGCGACGTCGGCCACGATTGTCGAAGCATAGTCGGCAAAGGAACCGGTGGTGGCAGCGAGCCCTCCGGTGGAGGAAAACGCCCGGGACGCCGTCAACGCGCTGTAGAACGCATTGACCACGGTCGCCGACCCTGGTGTCAGCACACTGCTGCCGGCCGTGAGGCTCGACGAGGTGTCCAGGGTCGCGAGCTGCAGCTCGTTGGTACCGGACAGGATGCTGCTATTGACCGCGATATCCGATGCGCTCGCGCCGGTCACGAGATCATTGAGACCGAAATAGTCGGAAAATCCCTCGCTTGAGCTGCCGACCGAACTGGTCATCTCGTTGATGGCGACGCCGTTGCCCGTGCCGGTGGCCGCGATCGAGAGATGACCGTTCGCATCGACCGACGCGGACATCCCGGAAATGCCGTTGATGGCGGTGACGAGATCGCCGACCGTGGAATAGGACGACAAATCGAGATCGCTATAAGAGACCAGATTGCCGCTCTGGTCGGTCACGGCAAGGCGCACCGTACCAGTGGCGGACAGCGCCGTGCTGCTGGTGATGCTGGTCGTTCCGGTCAGGCTCGTCGGCGCCGGCACCGAGGAGGCGTTGTTCGAGACGGTGTTGACCGCGGAGGCAAGTTGCGTTGCGAGCTGGTCGAGCTGGGACTGCGCTGCTGGCAGGGTCTTGTCGCGGAGCGTAATGAGCGCGCCGATGTCGCCGCCTGATATATGGGAGGTGATGTCGACGCCGTTCACCGTGATTGCACTGAAACCGCTTGACGATGAGCCGGCGGTGTAGGTCGTCGACGACGACACATTGGCCGCGGCTGCATAGTTTATCTTGTGCGCGGAGCTGTCGACCAGCGCCTGCCCTGTCGTGGTGTAGACCTGGAGATCGCCGTTCGACGCCGTATAGTAACTGACGTTCATCTTGGAGGCGACGTCCTGCAGCGCGGTGTTGCGCTGATCCTCCAGGTCCGCGGTCGACTGGCCGGCCGCGGCGGTCTGCTTGATCTCCGCGTTCAGATCCGCGATGGTCTGCAAGTCCGTGTTGACATCGTCGATCGAGGACGAGATGTCCTGGTCGGCATTGGAGCGGAGATTCTGGATGCCGCTCGAGGTCTCCCGCAATTGGCTTGTGACACCGTCGAGTGCGCTGACGACATTGGATTGCAGCGAGGCGCTGCTCGGTGTACTCGCCAGCGACGACAGTGCCGATTCTAGGGAGGCGATGCTGTTGGCGAGTGAGGTTCCGGTCGACGAGCTGTCGGCGCTGCTGGTCGAGCCGTAGAGCTTTTCCAGCGAGGTCAGATAGGTGTTCGTCGTGTCGGCCGAACCGAGATCGGAGTCCGCGCTGACCAGCGACTTCAACAGCAGCTTGTCGACCGTCGAGGTGATGCCCGTCACCGTGACGCCGGTACCGACGCCGTTGGTGACGTTGCTCGCCTGGTTTGCGGTCTTCCTGGTATAGCCCGTCGTGTCGGCGTTCGAAATATTCGACGACGTCACGCTGATCTGCACCGACGTGGACGACAGGCCGCTGAAGGCGATCGATCGTGCGATATCGAGCGACACGGCGGGCTCCCCTGCTCGTCAGGCGCTGCGGCTGGTGCCGCTGGAGACAGCGCGCGCGGCGACGCGGCCGGAGGCGCCATAGGGCGACACCGCAGCGATTTGCTCGCGGATCGCCTGCATGACCGCTTCGATCCGGCGGTTGCTGGCCTCGATCGCCGCGCGCAGGCGCACCAGATTCTCGTCCATCGCCGCGCGCAGCTTCAGGATCCGATCCAGCAGCTGCTCGCGCAGGATCCGGTCGCGCACGTTCAGGGTGGTTGTACCGGCCGCGCACTCGGCAACCGTCCGCTCGAAGATCTCCGCCAGGCGATTTTTCTCGTCGACCTGCTTCAGGCGCGAGGCCGGCAGGCCCTTGGCGAGCTCGGCGTTCTCTTCCGCCACCAGCGCGGTCAGGACGTCGATCAGTCCGATCAGCGACTTGATCCGGGCGTCGCCGCTTGCGGCGTTGATCCGCGTGGCTTGGCTATTGGCTTGGGCTACACTCATGGTCATCGCCTTCTTCTAATCATGCCGTTTGCCGCGAAGGACTTGCGAATTGCGCAAGTATGCGCCAATCGCAGTCGTCCTGACGGTCGTCTGTCTCATCTCGCCCTCAACTTCGGCGCATTCCTTCAACAGGCCGCGGCGGGTCGTCTCGAGATCGTCGAGCAAAGCAAGCAGCTGCTTGCGGTCACTGTCCTTCACGGTTGCGGCCCGTGCCACCAGCCGTCGCAGCCGGCGCAGCAGCGCTTCTCCGGCGGCTTTGGCCTCCTCGCTGCGCATCGCTCACCTCATCGCCGAGATCAGGGTGTCGTACATCTTGTTGACGGTGGAGATGACCTGGGAGGCAGCCGAATAGGCCTGCTGCGCCGAGATCATGCTGGAGAACTGGCTGGAGGTGTCGGTGGTCGAGGACTCCAGCTCGCTGCCGTAGATCGTCCCGGCGCCGTTCTCGCCGGACGCCTGCAGCGCGGCATTCCCCGACGTCACGGTCGCGGAATAGAGCCCATCGCTGGCGGCGGAAAGCCCGGTTGGATCGGCGAAGGTCGCAACCGCGATCTTGTAGATCGCGATGGTCTGGCCGTTGGAATAGGTGGCGTCGACGATGCCGTTCTTTCCGATCGAGATGCTGGACAGCTTGCCGTAGGACAGGCCGTCCGGAGTGATGCTGGTAACGTTGACGGTCGGCGTGGTCTCGCCGGAGGCGTATTGCGTCAGGCCGTCGGTGCCTCCGGCCGTGCCGAGATTCATCGTGATGGTGCTATCGGCCGCGCCGTCGGTCCAGCCCGTGACCGCGACGGTCGCCGGGCTCGGGCTGGTGCTCGCCAGCGAGCCGTCGCTGTTGAAGGTGATGTCGATCGTGCCCGAGGCCGTGCCGGTCGCAGTCGTGGTGTCCGACGTCGACGTCGGATTGGCGAAGTTTGCGCTCCACGTGTTGGTCCCGGTCTTGGTCCAGGCGACCTGCATCGAGTTCGCTGCACCAAGCGAATCGTAGACGGTCATGGAGCTGGTGTAGGTGTCACCGGTCGCGGCATCCGAGGGCAAGTTCGCCGCGATCGTGGTCTTGGTGGTGGCGCTGCCGCTGGTCGAGGCGACCTGGGTGTTGATGGCCTCGAGATTGCTCGCCGACTCGTTGCCGACGACGTTGCCGTCCGAGTCGGTACGCCAACCCTCGAGGTAACTGCCGCTGTTCTCGAGATAACCGGCATTGTCGGTCGTGAAGGCGCCGTTGCGGGTGTAGGAGACGGTGCCGCCCGACGTGGCACTGGTCACGACGAAGAAACCCGAGCCCTGGATCGCGACGTCGGTCGCGTTGGAGGTCGCGGCGAGCAGGCCCTGCTGGGTGATGTTGGCCCGGCCCGAGACGGTGACGCCGCCTGAGGCATAGGAGGTCGCGTTGCTCGACGCGGTGACGAGGTCGTCGAACATCGCCGACGTCGTCTTGTAGCCCGTCGTGCTGGTATTGGCGATGTTGTCGCTGATCATCGACAGCGATTGGCTCTGCGCGCTGAGCGCGGAGATCGCCGAAGAAAGGGCACCGGTGAGACTCATGATGAAGCTCCAGGGAAATCGGGTCGCAGGATCAGGACGTCACGCCGATGATGTCGGCAGCGCTGACGGAGACGCCGTTTACGGTCAGCGACGGCGTGGAGGTCGAGGTGTCGATGCCGGTCACCGTGCCGGTGACGGTCGTGTAGTTGAGCACCGAGTTGCCGGCGGAATCCGTCGCGGTCACCGAGATGGTGTACTGGCCACCGTCCGTGAGCTGGGTGCCGCTGGAGTTCTTGCCGTCCCAGGTGAAGGTGTTGGATCCGGAATTGCCGGTCCCGGTGCCGGTGTAGACCGTGTTACCGGAGGAGTCCTTGATCGTGATCGCTACGTCGGACGCGGCCGAGGACAGCGAGTAGCCGAACGTCGCCGAGCCATTGCTCAAGGTCGACGTGTCGGTCTTCGCTTCGACGGTGTGGCCGATATAGTTGACCGAGTTGAGCGTCACGAGACTCGAGAACGAGCTCGATAGCGAAGACAGGTTGGAGTTGATCGACTGCTGCTGGCTGAAATTTGCGTAGGAGGTGAGCTGATTGATGAAGTCGGTGGTCGAGGTCGCGTTCAGCGGGTCCTGGTTCTGAAGCTCACTGACGAGCAGGCTCAGGAAATCGCTCGAGGTCAGCGTCGAGCTGGACGACGTGCTCGACGACGACGACGTCGTCGTCGTCGCTGTCGTTGCAGAACTCGTTGCGGAAACGGTCATCAGAGACTCCGGCTTTCCCGCGCAGCCGGCGACAGGGATGTCGGTCAGCGCGCTTGAAATCTGTGTGCTGATGAAACGCGTGGCCGCGCGGATTCAGGCGCGGATTCACCGTTGCGAAAATCGCTTTCGACACGGCAAAATCTGCCGTGTGCGCAGTGTCCGGGAATGCTGAAAGCGCGCTTAAGAAAAAGCGCAGCCGCTCGCTCGTGTCAGCGCGAGCGCAAAAATCATGCGGATCGGAATGTCAGGGAAAAGAGCAGTTCAACTCCCTGCGGTCTCGCCTTCGGTGCGCGGCTCGGCCGTGTCGCTCTTCACTTTCGCAGCCGCGGTGGCGATACGGTCGGCGAGGCCTGCAGGCGCCCGCACTGGGGGTGCCGCGAGCGCCTGGCGCAGGGCGCGCATCTCTTCCAGCAAGGCCTGGGCAGAGGAGGAACGCTTCAGCAGCTCTTCGGCAGGCAAGCGACGGTCGTCGGGCCAGAGGGAGAGATCCTCGCCCAGCCGGTCGATCAGTTCCTCAAACTCGGTGACGTCCATCGCCCGCCGATCCCGCCTCGGTCAGGCCCGTCATAAAGCATTGCAGGTGTGGCGGAAACCGGTTTCCGGCAGCTTCACGCGCCAAAATCGCCCGGAGCACTACGGAGACCGGCCCAAACTGCGGGACGGGCGATCGCCGGAACGCTTCCGCGGTCCGGCCGCTCGTGGTTTCAGTCTGTCTGCGTCGAATCGGCCGGCCCGACCTTGCCGCGCCGCACCGTCGCGTCGACCTGCTCCCAGGCGTCCCGCAACTCGGACACGGCCGCGATGATCCGCCGAAAACTCGTCGGGGCATGCGGCCGGCCGAACGCCTTGTGGCTCGCCACGATCAGGCTATTGTAGGTCTGGAACAGGCGCTCCGCCACCGCCCCACCCTTGGTGAAGTCGAGATTGTGGCTGAGCCCGCGCAGGATCGCGGTCGCCTTCAGCAAATATTCGTGCCCTTCCTCGAAACGCCGCGCTTCCTGCGCGGCCAGCGACTTCTGGAAGGAGGTGATCGCGCCGCCAAGCAGCATCGAGATCGCCTTCAGCGGCGGCACGCTGGTGGCCGCGCCCCGGTAGGCCTGATTGGCCATGTACGCCATCGGATTATGCATCATCAACTACTCGAGCTGGAGTTAAGCAAAGCCTTGAGATAGGTGAGCGTGTTGTTGGCGCTCGTAATCGCGGCCTGGTAATTCGCGTATTGGGTCTGGAGCTGGGTCTGGTAGGCCGACGCGGCGCTGTCGATGTCGTCGACCTTCTGCTGAAGCTCGGTGTCGCGATCGGTCAGGCTGGTGATCAGCGTCTGCAACGAGCCCGAGGTCGACGAAGAGGTCTTGGACAGCTGATAGAGCTGGGTGGCGATGCCGGAGGTCGAGGTCACCGTGATGGATTGCGTCGTCGATCCTGTATAAGTGAAGGCCATGCCGGCATAGGCCGTCCCGGCCGCGCCGATGATCGTCGTGCCGCTTACCGTGAACAGCGAGGAATCGCCGCCGACCGAGGCAGAGCTGAGATTCCCGGACGAATCCACCGTCAGGTCGAGGATGAAGGATTGCGGCGACGTTCCGGTGTTGACCACGCTGAGCTGGCTCGACGAGGTCTTGGTCTGTGCCGACAGCAGCGTGGTGACGCCGCTCAGATTTGTGCTGAGAACATTGGACAGCGTCGAGGTGTCGAGTTCGAGCTCGTTCTTCTCGTTGAAGGACAGGCCGAGGTCGGCCATGGTGAGGCCGCCCACCGTGCTATTTAGGGCATTCTGGAGCTGGTCCATGATGTCGCGCATGGTGCCGTCGCCGAACAGCACCGCGCTTGAATCCGCTGTACCGTCCGAGGCGGTCGCCTGCTGCGCGATCACGGCATCACGAAACGTGTTGTAGTTGGTGACGAGGCTTTCGACCGCCGTTTCGATCTGGCTGGTGTCGGGCTCGATGCTGATGCTGAGCGACGTTCCGCTCGGCGTCGCCTGGAGCAGGTTGAACGTCACGCCCGTGAGCACATCGGTGATGTCGTTGGTATCCCGGGTCATCGAGATGCCGTCCAGAGCGAATTTGGCCGCCTGCGAGGTCTGCAGCACGTCGCTGAAGCCTCCCGAACTGTCGGTCACCCCGAGCTTGTTCAGGATGTCGTCGCCGGAGGAACTGGAATAGGCGATGTCGGCAGCATCCTCGGTCCCCGTCAGCACCATCTCGTAAGACCCGCTGGAGACCTGGACGATCGAGGCCTCGACGTTGGTGGTCGAGCTCTGGGCGTTAATGGTGTCGACGACGTCCTGGAGCGACATCGAGCTGGTGACCGTGATGTCGGCCGTGCTGCCGCTGCCAAGCCCGAGCGAAAACGTTCCGGAATAGCCGAGCGCCGAGGTCTGGCTCGACTGCGCGGTCCCGGCCACCTTCTGCGCGGTCGCGATCTGGCTGATGGTCAGCGTGTGGTCGCCGGTCGCGGCACCATTGCTCACGCTCATCGACAGTGCCGACGAGGCGCTGACGTCGCCGGTCGAGCTGATTGTCGCCGCTCGCGTGGCGAAGACGTTGGTCGCCAGCGAATTGACCACGGACGTTGCAAGCGAAGCCAACCCGGAAGAAAGCGTTTTCAGGTCGGTCTGAAGGGTCTGGTAGGCCGAAACCTTCGCCTCGTTGTTGGTGATCGTGGTCGAGATCGTGGTCGCCCGGGTAAGCTTGGCATTCACGGCCGACGTGATCAGTGCGCTCCAGTCGATGCTGGTCGACGTGGTCGTGCCGGTCGTCGTCACAGAGGTGGAGGAACTCGACGTGCTGCTGGTGCTCGAGCTGACGCTGGTCACTTCGGTGCCCGTTTCATCGCGAGGTGAGCCGGGCCGGCCTCATGCCGGCCCGGCTTGACGGTCACTAGCCGAGGAGCTTGAGCAGATACTGCGGCATCTGGTTCGCGGCGGATTCCGCCGAAACGGCGGCCTGCGTCTTCACCTCGGCCGAGGACAGCGTGGCCTGCTCGGACGCAATGTCCACGTCCTTGATCGCCGAGTTCGCCGATTGCAGGTTCTGGGTCTGGGTCGAGATCGAGTCGGAGGAGAAGTTAAAGCGCGATTCCTGGGCGCCGATGCTGGCGCGCGCCGCAGAAACCGTGTCGATCGCGGTGTCCAGGGTGTCGAGCGCCGAGGTCGCGCCAGACTGGGTGCTGACATCGAGCGAGGAGACGCCGAGCGACGATGCCGTGAGGCTCGACAGCGTGATGGTGATGGTGTCGGAACTGGACGAGCCGACCAGAACGGACACGCCGGACGAGAATACGCTGGAGCCGTCGAGCAGGCTCTGGCTGGAATAGCGCGTGCCGCTCGCGATCGAATCGATTTCGCTCGTGAGCTGCGAGAATTCCGAGTTGATGTAGGCGCGGCTGGAGTCGGTCGTGGTGCCCGAGGACGATTCGGAAGCCAGCGACTTCATGCGGGCAAGAATGTCGGAGATATTCGAGGCGCCGCCGTCCGCGGTCTGGAGGATCGCAGTGGCCTGCGAGGCGTTGGTCGCGGCCTGCTGGAGCGTGGTCACGTCGGAGGAGATGCGGGTGGAGATCGCGAGGCCCGCGGCGTCGTCGGAGGCCGAGGTGATGCGCGAACCGCTCGACAGTTTCGAGAGCGCGCTGCTTTCCTGCGCGGAATTGATGTTGAGGTAGCGGACCGCAGCGTTCGCGGCAGTGTTGGTGGAAATTGCGGGCATTGAAAACTCCTGTGCTGATGGGCATGGCGTGCCGCATCGTTGAAGACGATTGACGACGCAGACCGCAGCCCCGTCCGTTCGCTCAAACGGGGGAGCGCAAGGAGATCAGGCGCGAAAATTTCCGCTGGCCGAATTTTATGGTTAGCAATCGGTAAACGCGGTGCGGATATCGCGCTCGTGCTTGCGCAGCAATTGGCGCAGCTGCTGGCGTCCGCGCTTGAGCAGGGACTCCACCGCAGCCACCGTGGTGTCCATCACCTGGGCGATCTCGCCGTTGCTCATGTTCTCGTGGTACGAGAAGATCACTGCGATACGCTGCTGCTCGGGTAGGCGCTGCATCGCGAGCTCCAGCATGCCGTTCAGCTCGTTGCGCTCGATGATCTCGACGGCGCCAGGCTGACCGTCGGCGACCTCCGGCACGGTCTCGACATTCTCGTTGCGCGGCTTGCGGCGCAGATCGATGCAACGATTGGAGATGACGCGGTAGAGCCAGGTCGAGAACTTGGCGCGGCCGTGCTGCCAGCGCCCGCGATGGCTCCAGATCTTGAGCATGGTATCCTGCACCACGTCTTCGGCATCCGCGGCGTTGCCGACGATACGCAGCGCGATCGCATAGGCGCGATCGATGTGACGCTCGACCAGCATGCGGAACGCAGCCTCATCGCCGGTGGCAAGCTTGTCGAGAAGTTCGCTGTCCTCATCGAAGACGATTTCGGCAGCGACGGGCGTGCTGTCCGGCGCCAGTGGCACCGACGGCATCACAGGCACGATCTCTTCAGCCGGCAGCGTCGTCGTGATCTCGGCCTCGGCGGGAGCCCAGACATCAGCAGCGTAACTCATCCCGCAATCTCCAACCCGCAATGCCGGCAGCGCACATGCCACACGGCTTCCAGGCGTTGAACGCGCGACCGAAACAATCCAGGCGAAGAATTTTTGTTATTTTTCAAGACGTTAGTCGGTATCTTTTGCCGAGTGTCGGGCAATAATTGCCGAGCGCGCGAGCCCTTTGCGCCTATCATCACATCGTCTCGCGCCATGGCGGATCATCCATCCTGAACAGATGTGGTTGAGAGAAAACGCTGACATTACGCGGCACTGGGCGATCAAACGCGACGCGCGCAGAGCGCATCAAAACGAGATTGTTTCCGAGTGTGAATGAACGCGAGACAACCTCCGCACCCGGCAATTTTTTCCGAATCACCTTTTCGAACCTAGCGATTTTTTTGAATCTGTCAGTCGTGACGAATGCGTTTTTGAATCGCGCGTGAATTATTTTCGCGCTTGTGGCGCCTGACATGGTGAACGTGCACGTTAATTGATCTGATTGGCGGGGAATCTGCACATGATGATCGCAACAGCCGACATCGAGCGCCGCGCGAAAATTGTTTCTGCTTGGTCGTTCGACGTTTTCGATACATTTCTGCTGCGCGCCTGCACGACGCCGGATGGCGTATTTGAAAGGACTTACGAGCTTTCCGGTATTTCGCGGACTTGTCCGAATGTTTCTGCGAGTTTCGTTCAGCATCGTATCCAGGCCGAAGCACGTGCGCGGAGGACCGCGAGGGAGAAGCGCGGCGGCAGCGAAGTTCGCATCGATGAAATCTATTCCTGTTTTCCATTCAAGCTGTTCGGTCTCGCGCGCCATCACCTGAACGATCTCGTCGAATCAGAGTTCACGGCCGAGCTCGAGCTCTGTCGCGCCAATCCGGACATGCTTCGGCAATATATGGACATGAAGCGTGCCGGCCATCGCGTTGGATTCATCTCCGACACCTACTGGGATTCCGCTTCGCTGGCGCGGCTGCTGCGCGCATGCCGCCCCGGGTTGACATGGGACTTCCTCTACGCCTCCTGCGACCATGGCAGCGGCAAGAGCGAGGCGCTTTTCGCAAAGTATTTGTCCGAGCAGGATATCGACCCGAGCGCCTCCTTTCACGTCGGCGACAACGATAAGGCCGACATCAGGGGCGCGAAGCGTCACGGCATTCGGCCGCGCTATTATCCGCAGGCGACGCTGCAATTGGCCTCAAAATTCCAGCGCGAGACGGCGCTGCTCGAGCTGCTGTGCGCCGGCGCGCCGTCCAGGCTCGATCGTGGCGCGCGGACCCTGCGGCGCATGGTCGCCGCGCGCAACGCCGAGAAGTCTCCGGCCCATCATCTCGGCATGACCGTACTCGGCCCGGTGATGACGGCATTCGATGCCTTCATCGCCCGGCTCTGTGCGGAGATTGCAAGCCCCGGTCGAAAGGTCGCCCTTGCCTTCCTCGGCCGCGACGGCTTCTTGCCACACCGGATCTGGCAGGGCTTGCACGGCACCACATCGGCCTATCTCGAGATCAACCGGCGCGTCAGCCTGATCGCCTCTGCCGACACCATGCAGCCGCTGGTCGATCTCCTCAGCAAGGTGTTGAAGATCGACGCGCCGACCTTCGGCGACATGATCAAGATCCTGCCGCCAGAGGTCGCCGCATTCTTCGCGGCTTATCCTGACGGAGTTGCTCCGGGCGAAGACCTCGCCAAAGCTCTGCCAGAGCTGATGGATGCCAGCGAGATCATCGAGCTTGCAGCAGCCCTGCGCGCGCGATTGCTTGCCTATCTGCGCCACACGATCCCCGGGTTCGACGAGTGTACCGACCTCGTGCTCGCCGATCTCGGCTATTCCGGGAGCGTGCAGAAGGCGCTGCGCCGGGTCTTCGACATGGAAGGCATCAAGATCCGTCTCCATGGCGCCTATCTGATCTCGCTCGACGATGCCTTCGACGATCTCGCCGAACACGACAGCGCGGCGGGCTTCATCTCGGACCTCGTGGTGACGCCGCATGTCAAGCGCATGCTGATCCGCAACATTGCGCTGCTGGAGCAGATCTGCTGTTCCGCCGACGGCTCGGTCCGGGATTATGACGGCGACCAGGTGCTGCGCGAGATCAATCCGCGTCCGGCGGGCCAGATCGCGCTTGCTGCGGAGATTCAGGCCGGTACGGTGGCGTTTGCAGAGAGCGCCGAGGATGTCGCGCTCGACTTCTGTCTCAGTCCTTATGCCGCGCCGGATGTCGCTGCGCGCTGGTGCACGGCGACACTGGCGCGGTTCCTGCTGCTGCCGGATGAGGACGAACTGGCGCTGCTCGGCGGATTGAAGCACGACGTCAATCTCGGCACGCATGCGCTGGCGCCGATGATCGACAGCGACTTCATCCGCCGGCAGATCACGGCCCGCGGTTTGTCCGCCGCCTGCGCGTCAGCCGCCCCGCCGATGTGGCTCGCCGGCAGCTTTGCCCGGCTGTCGCCGTCGAACGCTTATCTCTACACGCTGTTCGGGGCCAACCGCCTGCCCGCCGACGTCTTCGAAGAGAGCCCTTGCGGCCAGGTCCAGATCGGGCTGTTCCGCGCCAACGCCGAAGCGACGCTGGAGACCGCAACCCTCTACCGCACTGGCCTCGGCGAGCTACGCCTGCATATCCCGATTTCGCGCACGATGGCCCTCGCCATGATCGCACTGCCGTTGCCGAAACTCGCCGCAGAAGGTCTCCTTCATAGCGTGACCATCCAATCCGCCGACGACATTCGCGACGCCGCCGAGAGCCAGGACGTGATAGGGATCGCCGCCGAAAGCTTGGTCTACGCCGGCGTGCGGCACAACGGTGCCCATTATCGCACCGAGAACGACGACGCCTGCCTGCTGATCCCCGTCGCCCCAATGGCGAATGACTTCGCAGTCTATTCGGTCGCGATCACTTCGCTCCATTCCAGCCCCAAATAATGCGCCTGATCGCGCCGCCCCGGCCGTTCAATTCCAAGGGCTGACCGGCGACGCGAGGGGCACGGAATTGACGGACGGGACGCACGCAAACCTTGATCATTTCCTGCAATCCGGCGGCATCCGGCTCGGCCGGGCCCAGCGCGATCGTCTGGGCTGGCTGACCGGCCAATATGGCCTGCCGACGCTGGGCGATCTCGCTGGCAACGGGCGCAGCGGCGTCATCATGATCAAGAAGCCGCCGAGCGGCGCGGCGGCCGAGCTGTTCTACCGATCGCTCAATCCCGGCTGTGCCGTGGTCATTCCGACCAGCGAGAATCCCGGCTTCGACTTCCTCAAGTCCAAGCTGACCGAGTTCGGCACGGTCGGCCCCTGCGGCGCCGACGGCCCGCATGAGATGTGGTGGGGCGGCATCGGCTGGTCGAAATTCCTCGTCGCCGCCGATGCATCGACCGCCCGCCCGCGGATCGTCTCCTGTTACCCGCGCGGCGGCGACGCGACCGCCGCCTTCGCGCTCCGGCACTCGCTCGAACGATTTGATCTCCCCTGCCATATCGAACCGATCGACACCCAGTTCAGCGAGCGCCTGCTCTGCTTCGAAAAGACGGAGTTCATGCTGCGGATGTGGAACAAATATCGCGAGCCGCTGCTGTTCGTCGAAGCCGGCGCCGCGCTCCGCGAGGCACCGCTGCTGCCATCCTTCCTCGGCTGCGACGTCGCACTCCACAAGTGGAATCGCTGGGAGATGTCGGCGCGGACGCTCTATCTCGGCCGCACCAAGGCTGCGGAGATGCTGCTGCGAACCTGGCAGCATCTCGCCGCGTTGTACCCTGCCATCTGGGAGGGCTATCTGCTCGACCAGGCCTGGAGCTTGACCTCCTCTCAGTTGCCGCTCGACACGGTGTGGCTGCCGCGGTCCTATCACGCGCTGACGGGCGACCTCGCCGCGGCGCGTGCCGTGATTTTGCATGATCGGCCGACGACGACGATGGAGCTCGGGCCCGATCCCGGCTTCGCAAGTCTCGTTCGCGCGGCCCGCCGCGCCGGCCGCACCGGGGCGCGCGATGCCTTCATGGTCATGACTTCGAAAGCCGCAGCGGGTAACGGCATCGCCGTGATCCTGCGCGACATCGCGCAGAACGACGCAAGCGCAGTCGCCGCTACCGTGGAGGCCGTGACCGGCGTCTATGCCGCCGATTGCGGTGGATACGGTCGGCTCGAATTGTCGCTCTGTGCCTCGCAGGAGGACATTGGCGCCGCCCGCGACGCCGCAATGCTGGCCTGCTACCGCATCCTGGAGATCGCACCGGGCCAGCGGATCGCCAATGATTTCTTCGCCATCCAGGCATCGCTCGGGGCCGCGGACGATCCGGTCATGACTGCTCGCACCCTTTTCCCCTGACGGACAAAACACGATGCTGAAGACCATCATCCTGCTCACCAACACTGTCCAACAACAGCCGCCGCTGGCCAACCTGCTGCGGGGACACAATCGCGAGCTGTCGTTCTGCTCCGCGCTGAGAGCCGAGGACCTCGCCGCCATTGACGCGGACGTGTTGCGCGATGCGCGCCTGGTGTCGTTTGCGAACGACATCGCCGTCCCGGAAAAGTTCCTGCTTCAGCTCGGCTGTGGCGCCTATAGGTTCTATCTCGCTCCATCGCAATATCCGGGCCTGCTACCCGCCCCCGACGAGACCGAGGACGATGTGTGCTGTTTCTCGGCGATCGCGCAATCGATGACGATCTGGCCTGATTTCAGGAAGGTGGTCGGCCTGGAAACCGTGACCGTTCCCGACGGAACGGGCATAACCGAGCGCGAGCGGATGGTGTTTTCGCGGCTCGCCCATCTGTTCTGGCGGATGTCGGGCCTGATCGCCGGCGAGGCCACTGACCTGCCCGGCGTCATCGAAGCCTGCGAAAGCCAGCGACCGACGTTCGCGATGATGAACTGAGGCGGTGACCTGGCGGAGCCGCGTAGCTGCGCCGACAACGCGTCGCGGTGTTCCGGCGCCGCGATGGCGATCATGCGGCGCGCGCGCTCGGCGAGCCCACGGCCGCGCAGCTCCGCGTCTTCGCCGAGCCGAGATCGAGCGTCGCGGAGATCAGCGATTTCAGCAGCAGCTTGTCGACCGTCGAGGTGATGCCCGTCACGGTGACCGGCACCGCAAAGCGAGTCGTCCATCGGTTGCTCTTTCGTAGTAGCCTTCATTTTGGCACCAGCGCGACATCGATTCCCAGGTCGTCGCTAGCGCTCCCCGAAGGGATCCTCACCGCATGCAGTGCGCTAAGGTAGCGACGGAAGAGCGAAAGAAACTTCGTTTGCAATTTTCAACGATTTCTCACACGCAAGTCGCCAATCCGACAGAGTGCGCATTTACCGACTGCATTGGGTCTCGAGAAGCGGAAGCGATGGACAGTCCGATGTGCGATTTCACAGTTGGTGACCGATTGCAGCTCAATGAACTGGGGCGAAGTCGAAACCCGCGCAAGGGGGTGATCTACTGTAAGTTCGTCAGGTATGGAGCCACAGCATCACAGGTCCGGGTGTTGTTCGAGGGGGCTCGCGGCCCGGCTACAATACACGCGAGCTATCTGGAGTTTGATCAGCGGGATTCGTCGGAGGCGCCACTATCCGGCAACGTGCGGTTACAGATGTTAGCAAGACCAACCGCGTAGGATTAGCCGAGAGGACTATCTGCTCCCAATTCGCAGCGGGCTGTCCGCGACGCTCCACGGCTGAGCGATCCCAGCCTCCAGAACTGCAGCGGCCCGCGAATGGTCTAAGCCTGCATTGACGAAATGCAGCGAACACAACGGAAGCTCTTTTGGGCGCCACTGGATGATCTCCTGCCTTCTGCGCGGGCGGCCACGGAGTTCGCAAAGATCGCGCCGTTGGGCGCGCCCGATGACGGCCGACGACATCTCATGCCCAGGCTATGTACCTGCAAGCCGATCATTTCGCGGCTGCGCGGCAAGTGCGTCGCTTTAGGCGCAAAACGGACATCCATTTCGTTGCGCCACGCAACCGGGTTTATGCGGACACCGCCTCGCGTTGTGCACAGACGACACAGCATTGATTGAAACACAGTAGCAATGTTGAAGGGTATTCGCGTTCGAGCTTCTTCTTGGTATAATCATTCACAGCTTGGGCTTGGGCAAAGGTTGTGCTGGGGCCAGGACCGCGATTCGCTGCTCAAGAAGTTCGAGTTGAACAAGGCCGCGAAGGAATCCATTTCAGGAGCACCTACAAAAGCGGCAGCAACGCTAGGCTTCCACGATAACGGGTTGGACAATGGAGTTCGACGAATGCTGGCCGAGAAATTCTTCCTGGTGCTGGAGATGTTGCTTAAGGGCCAGCCGACCTGCACTGACGGTGCTCCGAGGGCGGTAAGCTCGGCACCCCACGTGCCGGTGAGGCCTGCGCAGAGCCCCTAGCCCTCCTCAAGATCGGCAGAGAAGAGGTCCTTTGTCGAGACCGCCGGAGCCAAAAGGGTCGAAGCGTTCGGGACGCCTGCAGGGGACTAAAAGGTCGTACGTGCCACCCGCAATTGAGTATTGCGATGTGCACACATGGGCTCAGCGGCGTCTCCGGCATGACGCCAAAGCGTACGTAAGCTCAAACTTTATGGCACCAGTTTTGTCGTCTTCGCAGCAGGCATTCTCGAAGGGGCGCGCACGGCAGCACGGCACCAAACCGGGGCTGTGGTACCTGCCGCATGAAGCGATGAGGGAGACTGGTGGTGCGCCTCGGCTATTCAAGGCGACGGCACAGCGTCCGCTAAATGCCGCGCAAAGAGGCGCTCGCCGTTCTGCGCCGCGCGACGCTCCTGTTCGGCGATTTCGGTGCGGGCCTCGTCCTGGCGGCCGAGCTTGACCAGCGCCTCCGCCCGGAGCGCACCAAACCAGGTCTGCCAGGTCTCGAAGCCCGTGGCCTTCCAAGCGGCAATGCCCTCGTCGAGGCGCGCAAGGCCACTCTCCACCGCGCCATCCTGGATGTCGGCCCAGCCGGACGCGACGTCGGCGAAGGCGACGAATTCCGGGAAACCCATCTCGACGCAGAACGGGCGGCAGTGCTTCGCCCACTCGCGGGCGGTCACGACGTCGGCGCGCAGCATCGCGATAATGAAATTAGCGAGCATGGAAAAACCGCGCGAATGCGGCTGCCCGAGCGTCTCCGCAAGCCGAACCGCATCTCGCGCATGGGTCGCGCCGACATCGCCCGCGCCCGTCAACAGGCAAGCAATGCCGAGATAGAAACGGCCGAACACACCAAAATCCATCATGTAGTGCGGATAGAGCGGCGCGTGGCGCTCCGGCCGGTAGAGCCCGACCGTCTCGCTCAGCCGGTTGCGCGCCTCCATCGCGTCGCCGAGATGCAGGCGGATCATGCCGTTCATGTTGCCGGCAGCGAGCGTGTGCTCTTCGCTGGGATCGTCGGCCTTCATCGCATCGAGCGCTGCGGCAAGCGGGAGCGCGGTGGCAAATTCCGCCTTGCCCCAGTGATACAGCGCAAGGCCGTAGGTGATCCGGAACAACGACGGCGTGTCGGGCAGCGCGCGGCAGGTGTCGTAGGCGCGCCGCTGCACGGCGCCGAAGTCAGGACTGCCGGGGCCCCTCATCACCATTTGAGCCGGGCCGAGCACAGCGAGCAGGCCGAGTTCCTCGCGGCGGCGCGCCTCGTCGTCGGGCTGGTCGGCGAGCGCATCGAGACCCGCCTGCAACAGCGCCGCCGCCTCCTGCGCGCTGCCGCGCCCGATCGCGGCGGCGCCCGCGCGCAGCCACCATCCCGCGGCCGCATGCGGCTTGCCGCCGAGGGTAAAATGGCGGGCGACGATCTCCGGCTCGCGCTCGGCGATCTCCGCGAAGTCCGAGATCAGCCGCAGCGCGACACGCTCGTGCAGCTCACGCCGCGGCCGCGCGAGCAGCGAGGCGTAAGCGGCATCCTGGATCAGCGCGTGCTTGAAGCTAAGGTTCTCGCCCGGACCCTGGCCAACCAGGCCGGAGGCAAGGATCGCCTGCAAGGGCTCGTCGAGCTCTTGGAGAGACTGTTCCGTCACCGCGGCGAGCAGCGCAGGCGCGAACTCGCGCCCGATCACGGCGCAGACCTGGATCACGCGCCGGGCCGGACCGAGCCGGTCGAGCCGCTCGGTCAACAAGTCGGAGAGGGTTTCGGGCAGATCGCCGCGGCGGATGCGATCCGGCGACTCCAGCATCATGCGCGTCATCTCTTCGACGAACAGCGGCACGCCATCGGTCTTGGCGACGATGCGCGACACGTCGGCGGGCGACAGCCCGATGTCGCGCCCGATCGCTTCGGCAAAACGGGAGGAATCGTCCGCCGTCAACCGGTCGACCGCGAGCGTGGTCACGCTCTCGCGCGCGGCCCATTCGAGCCGCGATCCGGGCCGCGTGGTCGCGATCATCATCAAGGGCGCCGCGGGGCTTGCCTCGACGAAGCCGGAGAGGAAATCGAGCGAGGTGGGATCGGCCCAGTGCAGATCCTCATAGACGACAACCAGCGGGTTCTCCCGCGCCTGCGCAACCATGAGCTCCTGCAGGATCGCGAGCGTGCGCGCGCGCTGCTCCGGCGGGCTCATGCGGACCGGCGGCACATCCTCGCCGGCGATGCCGAGCAGGCTCGCAAGCAACGCCGGCGCATCGGGATCGGTCGCCGGTCCGTCGTCGAGAAACACGCGCAGCTTCTGGAGCCGCAAGGCGTCTTCGTCATGGGCCGCGATACCGCACTGCCGTTGCAGCAGATCGATATGGGGATGCAGCACGGTGTTGGTGAGCGCCGCGTTGCATTGCAGGTTGACGGTCTGGAACGCGGCGTCCGGCGCGGTTTCGTTGAGCACGTGCGCAAGGCGGGACTTGCCGATGCCGGCTTCGCCCACGAGATTGATGAACTGCGCCGATCCCCCGCACGCCACGTCGAACAGGCGCCTGAGCGCATCGCGCTCGACATGGCGATTGATGAGCGGAGCGCGGGCGATATCGAGCCGGCGCTCGAAACGGCTGCGGCCGGCACGGATGCCGGTGGGCACGAACGCCGCGATCGGCTCGGCGAAACCCTTCAGCGTCTGCGGCCCGAGCGCGCGCGTCTCGAACACACCCTCGACCAAACGCGCGGTCGACTGCGCCATGATGACCTCGCCTGGCGCAGCCAGCGACTGCAGCCGTGCGGCAATGTTGAGAGCAGCGCCGGTGAAATTGTCCTCCATGCGCGCGGTGGCCGCATTGCCCTCCCCGACGATCACACCGGTGGCGATGCCGACACGAACCTGAAGCGGCGTGCCGGCGACCGCAGGCGCAAGCCGAGCGACCTTGTCGACGATGGCGAGACCGGCGCGGACCGCGCGCTCGGCAGCATCCTCATTGGCGATCGGGTAGCCGAAGCAGACCACCACGCCGTCGCCGAGATGATGCAGGATGAAACCGCCGCAGCTGTCGATGGTCTCGCGGATTGCCATGCGATAGGCGGCGAGGCCGTCGAGGAGCTCTTCAGGGTCGCGTCCGTCCATCATCTGGGTCGAGCCGACGAGATCGGCGAAAAGCACGGTCATGCTGCGGCGCTCGCCGAGCGCAAGCCGAACCGTCACCGGCTTCGCCTCCGGAACCCGCGTGCCGCAGGCGCCGCAGAACTTGACGCCCTCGCCGAGCGGCGTGCCGCACTCGGTGCAGAAGCCGGTCAATGGACCGGTGTCCGCTTCGGCAGCAGGGTAAAACCCTGGCTGCTCGTCTGCGCGTTGCCGATGGCGAACATCAGGAGCATGTCATAGTCGAGGCCCCGCGGCACCTTCGTCAGGGCGCGGTGGATCGCCTGCGGATCAACCGGCGTCGTAGGGTTGGGTGCGAGGCGCACGAACGGCAGTGCCGTCATGCTCGCGGTGGAGACGGCCGCGGGCAGCAGCAGCGCCGGCAACAGAAGCTGGGGCTGGTCGCCCGGGCGGTTCTGATACCACTGGGCCCATTGCGGGCCGCCTGGCGTGTAGAGACAGAATGGCGTTCCGTCCGGCGGCAGGTCCGCGATGACTGGCGAGGGATACATCCGCGCCGGGACCAGGCTTTGGGCGGTGCCATGGCAGCTCAGACAGGCGGACGCATGGAAGCCGCCGGAAACATCGGTATGCTTGACATTCGGTGAGTCGCAATCGGCGTCGGTCTTGAGCTGGCCGCGCTGCACGCCCTCAACCAGGATCACGCCGTGGCGCTGGGCGATATCGATCGGACCCGACATGCGGCCGCCCCATCCGAGGGTGGCCTCGGTGTAGGCGGGCGCCGTCGGATTGTGCCAGAACTGCGTCAGCGCCATACCGGGCGGATGGCCTTCCGGATAATGATCAAATTGCGGATCGTTGCCCCAGACGGCGCCGAGCGGCACGAGCTGATCCCAGGCGCCCGTTCCCTTGGGCGCATCCTTGTCATAGACGAAGGTCGTGAACACCCAACCCGTCTCGGGCGCCGCGTCGGTGTCCTTGACGATGATGTCGAACTGCATCACGCGCAGGTCCGTCATCTGCAGCGTGTAGGGCGCCTTCGAGCCGTGCAGGCGATGGTCGAGGATTTCCTTGAGCGGCGGCCGATACACGCGCCAGATCGCGGCGCCATCGACCACCGGCCACTCGGCCGGCGTCGCCGCCACGCCTCCGGCCTTCACCACGAGCCCGCCCTCGGGAAAGCTCGCGGCATCGACGAGGGGATTGCGCACGTCCTTCCAGATCTTGTCCAACATCGTCGCCGCCATGCGGTCGTAATAGACGATGGTATGGTTTTCGGTATCGCCCTTGAGCCCGCTGTTGGTCTCGCTCGCTCCGATGATGATCTGCCCGGTGAATGCACCAAGGATCGGATCGCGTCCGCTGTCGTAGTTGCCGGGCGCGTCCGCCGGCCCCATCCAGGGCATGTCGTACCAGCCGCTCGACGCCGGATCCCATTGCGCGGGCGCCTCGATCATCTTGCGCAGCGACGGCGCGACATAGTCCTTCAGCCGCGCCATGTAGTCGGCGGCGTTGGCGACGGTGATGCGGCCCTTCGGCTTGACGTCGCGCCACGACCGCTCCGGCGGCTGAGCAGGATAGTCGTGGCTCAGTTTGCGGAATTTGTAAGGCCCTTCGAACGGCGGCGGGTTGGAGTCCGCTGGCGGGTAGACGCCGAAATTGGAGGCGAACGGATCGGGCGCGTCCGCCGCGACTGCCGTCCCAGATAGGAGCGCAGGTAATAGTGCAAGTTTCAGCGCTAGCGCCGTGGCGGCTCTGGCGACGACCGCCCAGCTCGACCGAGATCCAGATCGCGGCATGTGCCCCCCTCGTGCCCGTGCGACTGCTACTCAAGCGCGCATGCCTGCACGACACCGATTCCGGCGACCAATCTGACCCGGAGATGCCGTTTGCGCAAGCGTGCCGGCAGAGGCCCTCATTCAATTTGCAGAACTTTGGAGTTTGCAGAAAATTTGAGACTTTGCCGAACCGACCTTGGCGGGAAATTGATACATTCAGAAACAACCGCGCCCCTTAGTCGCCAAGCGTAGCATGGGATTGCAGGAAGATGTGTGACATCTATCACAATTTGACGATTAGGATTTTCTTCGAGTCTTGGAGGGGGCGAAGAGATTCGAATCGCTGGCTCTCCTGTCATTTCCATCCGCGCGGACGAAGTACTCGCGATCTCCCTATCAGGAGCAACGGCAACCGCTAAGGTATCCCAGCGCGGTGACCGGTCGCGTCGCTCGGCACACTATGATGACCCGCTCAAGTTAAGCCCTCGGCTAGTCGCGCCTGCATATCCGCTCCCACCCGCTTGAAACCAAGTAGGCGAGCCACTGTTCTGACAAGCTCCTCGTCTTCACCCCTGGCGTTATCTTCACGGGCTATCCTGAACGCGGCTTGTATTTCCAGAATTGAGCGCTGAGCGATTTCTTCCACATGGATCGGTCCTTCGGCATCCACGATCCTTCGAGCCAGATTCGCAAGCATGGAAACGGGCGCCTCATGCGGCTCGTTCGAAGTGCTGACGCGAAAGGCCGCCCGCTGATATGGAGGCATCTGCCGAACAACGACCTCGGGAACTAAAATCGGCGCAGCTTCCACTTCGGCTGGTCCGATCAATCGTGCCTGATTTGCTCCCTCGACTCGCGGCCTCTGGTCAGACCTATCCCGCGCTTCCGAAAGCGCCGTGCGCAGTCGCTCTATCTCAAAGTGGCGATTATAGAACCAGTCGGTAATCCAAATACGATGAAACCGCCAACCCAGGTGTTCAAGCACGTCCTGACGTAAGCGGTCTCGTTCTCTGGCCCAAAGAGCGCTATGGTATGTCGCGCCATCACACTCGACGGCGAGGATGTAGCTGCCCGGCCTGTCAGGATGACGAATACCCAGATCGATTCGGAAACCAACAGATCCGACTTGCGCGTCTGCGAGGAAGCCGTCCCCCCGGATCACGTCAGCAACATCTTCCTCGAAAGGCGAATCTGCATCGAGGCCCGTCGGCGAGTCTACTTCCAGACGACCATTCTTTGCAAAATCAAGAAAGCGCTTGAGGATTCGCGGACCTTCTCTCGAGGTGCGGTTCAAATCAATGTCACCGGGATCGAACGATGCAAACACCTCGCAGCGTATCCGAGCACGGGTGAACAACACATTGAGTCGTCGTTCGCCGCCTTCGCCGTTAACCGGACCGAACGACATGCTGTTCAAGCTTCTGCCGGCGATAACGGGGCCATAGCCAACACTAACGAGAATAACGTCGCGCTCATCGCCCTGCAGGTTCTCGATGTTCTTGACGAACAGATCTTCCGATTGTCCTTCGCCACTCGCTAAAGGACGTTGAGGCCATTCTCGACCCGCACTACCTTCGTCGCGATATTCAGCTTGCTGAAGCTGCAGTGCTGAAGCTCGAAGCGCGAACAAAACTGTAAAATGACCTGTAAAATGAGGCCACTTACCGCCTCCCGATTGATGCTAAGTGCTTGATTTTATTGGTGGGCACACCAGGGCTCGAACCTGGGACCCGCTGATTAAGAGACAGCTGCGGGTTCAGAACAATCAATGACTTGCTGGTCGCGCCGCTGGGCTTATCCGCCCGAAGATGGGCATTCGTCGCACGATGATGGTGCTTAGTTGCACTGCGCTTATCCGAGTGGGCCGGCTCCGAGGTGGCGGCAGTCTCCCAGATCGGCTCCAGCACTGCGGCGACACTTGGCGCCGAGCGATGAGATCAGGGCAGATCGTTACCGGACTTCAGGCTTGCGTTTGGGCACGATCGTTTGGACCGACCCTGCTGGGATTTTCCAAGACTCAGATTTTGCAAGACTCAATCGACGTCCATCACTTCGACCACCCGCGCCGCAAAAAGGTCCTCTTGGTCCAGTTCACTTTCGAGCCTGTGCATGACGGTGTCGTGAATGCGCCCGGAATTGAAGAGCTCCAGGAGCCTGTTGCCGGCTTCCACCGCGATCAATATGGCGCGGTAGTGCTGAAGTCTTCGTTCCTCATGGGAGCCCTTGGCGAGGACATGGTCTTCGGCCACCGCGGGCGATGCCCGTAATGTTCGACGAGCCGCGGGTGGAAATGCTTGCCCTCCGCTCCGAGAGAATGCGCGCAGATGGCATCAAACTCGGCGCGCGCGATTTCGGCCCAGACAGCCTCTTCGGACAGGGTCCCCTCTCCGCGGAGCAAGAACTCTTTCCCGGCCAGCGTCTTCGCCACCCAGACCCAGCGTCAGTCCGAGCGCGACGATGGTTGCGGCAACGACGCAGAAGGTCACGAACAGGATGATATCGCGGCCCGGAAAATGCTCGGGCAACGACGGTGCGGCCGCGAGACTGACGACGCCGCGCATTCCGGCCCAACTGATCACCAGCGGAACGGCAAGCGGTGGAAATGGATCTCGCGCGCGGAGAGACGGGATCAGCGCCCTCGGAATAAAAGCCGTCGGGAAAATCCACGCGCACCGGGCGAGCACGAGTACTGCAAAGATCGTCGCGGCCGCGGGCATGAGCGAAAGGACGGTCGCCCAATCCGCGCCGAACCGGTGCAGAACGCCGCGAAGAGCCAACCCCACCAGTACGAAGACCAACGCCTCCATCACGAAGGTGACGACGGACCATACCGCTAGGGCCTGGACGCGAGACGCCGCGCTCAAGGCCTTGTACTGCAGTCCCTCGGGCCACGAGGGACATAAGTTACAAAGTGAACATTCGTTCCCGCGACAAATTAGGACACTTCCGAATTCAGCTTATCTGACGGCTAGATACGCCAGCATCAAAAGGCTATAGGATTTTGCGTCCCTTTAGGCGCTTCTGCCCGGCAGGATTAATGCGCGGCCGCGCCCTCCATTCCTCGCGTGATCGAAAGCCTCAGCTGCATTGGCTAGCGGCGCTCGCATCGCGATGGGAAGGCGGACGCACTGCAGCTCGACGAATTGCCGCAGATCGAAAAGTGCGGCTGCCTCGGGACGAAAGGTGGTCCATGCGTAGTTGTTCACATTGGGCGGGAGGGCGGCGCGATGGTGCCGCTTGTCGGACGCTGTCTTCAGCGCGCCGCGCATCCAGCCGAGTTCGTCGAAATTGCCGAGTAGCGGATGCACGGTAGTGGCATGACCCAGCGCACCGTCGCGAAGGCAGCCGAGCAGCGAGCGATCGTGTTCCCAGGACGCGAAATTGAGCGTCGCGTCGAAAATTCCTGAGACCGACGTGAAAGGCCCATCGGTGCTGTCGACCACCGCGACAGCACCGGCCGCACGGCAAGCCGTGAAATCCTCCGGCCGCGCGATTGCCGCGACCGCTGCCCCCCACGCGGACAGCATCTGCAGCGCTAGCGTTCCGAGGCCGCCGGCGGCGCCATGGACGAGCACGTTCTTTCCGGCGGCGTTGTGCCGGGTCAGTCCGGCGCCGCGCACTGCAAGCCACATGGTGACGAAGCTGTAAGGAAGCGCCGCCAGAGCCTCAAGGCCCTGTTCCGGCGGGGCCGGCAGCACGTGTGCGGCTTTGAGCACCACATGGCTGGCATACGTGCCGTCGATCGAAGGCGGCTTCACTCCATAGACGCGATCGCCGATCTTGAACGCGCTGACGGCGGCCCCCGTGGCCGAGACGACGCCAGCCACATCGTTGCCGAGAACCGCGGGAAACTTGGCGGCACGGAGCAGGGACAGCAGCCGCCGACCATATCCATGCGCACGTCGCACATCGATGGGATTGACCGCCGCGGCCGTCACCGCGACCTCGAGCTCATCAGGCCGCGGCTTCTGGCGAGGAGCTGGCCGAACCTCCAGGCGACCTTGGGATGATGGCCCGAGGCACATCAGGACCGTGCGAGACGTCAACGTCGCTTCCGCGCCAGCATTCATAATGTTCATTGCCATGACCATCAGCTATTCGACCACTTTGAACTTAAAGGCATAGCGCTCGAGCGCAGTCCTCAACAGCGCAGTCCCCGCGCTAACGCGAATGCCCACGACCTGGCCAAGCCGAGGATCGTGTTCGAACCAGATTTTGCCGACGGGTACGCCAGCCTTTGCCGCCTCGCTTCGAATCGTGCTTTCAATCTCGCGTTGCTGCAGTGCCGGCTTGAAGATCTTGCCGACCCCGGTCATCGGCAACGAAGGCAATATCTCCACGCGCTTGGGAATCGCTGCACGCTCGGGAATGTGCGTCTCAGCAAACTTCATCAGCTCCTGATCATTGACGGAGACGCCAGGCTTGGCCTGGACATAAGCGACGGGCACCTCGCCGACGTAGGCGTCGGGGCTGCCGACAGCGGCGGCGATCGCGACCGACGGATGCCTGTGCAGAACATCCTCGATCAGCTTGGGGTCGATGTTGTGCCCTCCCCTGATGATCAGTTCCTTGCGGCGGCCGGCAAGCCAGAAATAGCCCTGCGCATCTTGTCTTCCGAGATCGCCAGTGTTGAGCCACCGCGAACCCTCGATCTCGATCCACAAATCCGTGTTCTGCTGCGGATCGAGATAGCCGGCGAACACGTTCGGCCCGTGGAGGGCGATCGTCCCGATCTCGTCCACATCCGCCATTCGCAACAAACGTCCGGCATCGTCGAGAATGACGACACGCATCTTTTGGTAGGGCAGGCGCAGACCGATCGAACCGGGTCGGCGTTGCCCCTCCGGGGGATTGAGGCATGAGACGCACGTGCCCTCGGTCAGGCCGTAACCCTCGACGATCTTGACGCCGGTCTTGGCCTCGAACGCCGCGATCAAGGTAGCCGGCATGGGCGCGGCGCCGCAAATCGCGTGTTCGAGGCTAGATGCGTCGTTGTCGCCGATTGGCACCTCGAGCAGCGCGGCGTAGATGGTTGGCACGCCGGAGAATGTCGCAATGCGATAATGGGCGGCGATCTCCCAGAAACGCGCGATCAGGTTCTTGCCGCGGTATCCCTCGGGTGTCGCCAGCAGCACGTGATGGCCGTGCATCCAGGGCAACAGGCCGGTGGCGAGCTGCGCGTTGACGTGAAACAGCGGCAGGCCGCAGAAATAGGTCCGCGGCTCCTCGCGGTCGCCGAACACTTGCGCCGCGGCCCAGGCATCGAAGATCTCGTTGCCATGCGTACGCACCGCGATCTTTGGTGCGCCGGTCGTGCCCCCGGTGCAGAAGTAAGACGAGACCGAATGTTCCGTGATCGCGCGCGGTGCAACCAGGCGATCGGCCGGCTGGGCCAGCATCGCCGCACGGAAATCTACGATGTCGAACTTCGCATCCGGCAAGCTCGACGCCGCAGCCGCCGATCCTTCCCCGGCTCCTCCGGTATAGGTCATCATATCGACCAGCGCGACCACACGCAGCTCGGAGAGCGCGGAAAGATGCGGTCCAAGCTTCGCCCACAGATCGACACCGGGGAATGGCGCGAGCGTCGCCAGCACCCGCACCTTGGCCGCGCGAAGAATCTCGACGATCAGATCCGGCTCGAGCAGCGGATTGACTGCAAGCACCACACCGGCCGCCTCGCCGCCCCAGATCGTGAAATGAGTTTCCGGCAGGTTCGGCAGGACGTAGGCGACGGGATGGTCGGCGCTGACGCCGAAGGTGTGAAGGGCGTTCGCGGCTCGCGTGATCTCCGCCAGCAGTTCGGCGTAGGTCCATGTCTGCGCGCGCTGATAGGCATCCGCCGTCAGGAAGAAGGAGAGCGCTTTGCGGTCGCGCCAGCGCTTGGCACCGCCGACGAACACGTCATACGTCGTCCGTGGTAAGCCACGATCGCGCAGCGGCAGCGCTTCGATCGCTTCGATGTCCGAGAGGCCGCGTACCGCCATGACGTGTTTCCTTCGTTGATTGAAAAACTGGAAAAGCCTACGGCGCCGCGTCTGAGCCGACCGGCAGGGTCAAGTGCAGGCCGTCCTCGGCGATAAGGACCTTGCCGTGGAAGGCCTGATCCACACCTTTCAGGAAAAGGCGGCGCAGGAAGAAATTCTGTGGTCCGGTTCCGAGTGGCGGAATGATGTGCGTGAGCACGAGCGTCCGCACGCCGGCCTTCTCGGCCGATTCCGCAGCCTCAACCGGCGTCGTGTGATAGTGCTGCGTCAGATGCGCGATCCGGAGCACCTGCCGGGTGTATGCGGAATCCGGAATCTCGTTCTGGAAGCTTAGGGTCCGGTTGACGATGTCCTTGTTGTAGGCCTCGTGGATCAGCATGTCCGCGCCCTCGGCATGGCGCGCGACATTCTCGGTCTTGCGCGTATCGCCGCTGATGACGACGATGCGGCCCTTGTATTCAATGCGATAGCCGAGCGCCGGCTTCACCGGCTCGTGGTGAACCAGAAATGCTAAGACCTTGACGCCGCCACGGCTCTCGTAGACCAGCGTCCGCTCCGCTCCCTCCACCGCCACGTCATGGCCGACCGCAAAAGCCACGTTTCCATAGGTTCGCAAGGAACGGCCGTCGCTGGAAGGCGCCGAATTCGCAATCGTCGCCGCCTGGCTCTGCCCCACATCGACAGCAGCCGATTGCGCCACCTCATTCTGCGACCGAAAGGCGACGTCCGGGCCGAGCGCCTGATTGAAGCCCGCGACGACCTCCGCCGTGCCGGCGGGGCCGAACACATTCAGGGGCTGCTGGCGCCCGTAGCGCCAGCTGTTGTTCATAAAGACCGGCAAATCACTGATGTGATCGGAATGCAGGTGTGTGAAGAACACTGCGTCCAGATTCGCCAGCGGGAGATTGCCCAGGTCCGCCTTCAATCCCGAGCCGGCGCCGGTGTCGAACACGAAAAACGAGCCACCGGCGAGAATGGCGGTGCATGACTGGGCGCGATCACGCTCGACCTGCGGCGAACCGGTTCCGCAGAACCAAACGTGGAGCGCGTCGTCGTTGAGCAGCCCCGTCTGGAAGCGCGTTGCGATCGTGAGCAGCGACGATTTCATGACATGCTGCAGAATTCTGTCCGACGCCAACCAGATCGACGCGGACAGTGCCGATACGAGAACGAGCGCGCCAAGAGCGAATTTCTTCATTTACGGTCCCCCTGGCAGCACGCGCCGCCGACAGCGCGGCCACGCGAAGCTTTACCGTTGAGCTGCTCGATCCTTTCGCCGTCCAACGTTACCGCTGCCACTTGCGGCCCGGGCTCGCCATGCTGTTCTTGAGTTCGACCAACAACTTCACGCGCGACTTGTCCTTGATTGCGAGTTTCAGCACCCGCCAGAGCCGCGCCGGCGTCATGCGGGTGTCGATGAAATCGTCGGGCAGGTCGGGCCCCCACTGGTAAAGGCCACCGCGATCCATCAGGTGATAGCCCGCCGGCTGGGCGGCATCGAACAGGTCGCCGTCGGCGTAGTGCTCATGCTTTTGGCCCCAGGGATCGCGCCAATAATCGAAGATCTGGCTGCCAAGGAGGTGACGGCCGACCCCCCAGGCGTGGCGATAGCGCTTAGCCATCAGCACCTGTTGACCCATCTCCACAGCGTCCAGATCGACGACCTCGAACGCCACATGGTCAACCTTCGACTCCATTCCCATGGCGATGAAGATCGTATGATGGTCGGTCGGCTCGCTGCCGCGGTCGAGCCGCGTGAATGAGCCAACCGGTGTGCCGTCGGCGAGGCACAGCACGTCCGACGGGATGACGCCGAACGTGTCCATGTACCAGCGCATACTGCGGTTGAAATCGGGCGTCTCCAACACGAGATGGCCGAGCTTGGTGACCTGAGGCGGCTCGAGCTTCGGTCGTTGGGTGTCGTTGACGCGCACGGTCTGACTTGGTGCGTTGTGCAGGATCTGCGGGCGGACCGGCAGCGGCTCTCTCGGGGTGAAGCCGTGATGAACGTGGACCGCGACCCCTTCCGGATCGCGCAGGTGCACCACCGAGCCGCCGCCCGGCCCATCGGCGCGCTCGACCCGGCTGCCGAGCTTCTGGGCCAGCGTTTCGAGATCCTCGGGCTTTGGCACGGAGAGGCCGATGCCGAGGAAACCGGGATAGCGGCCCCGCGTCACGCGGTACACGTATGGCACGGACCCGGTGCCCCGCATGAACAGCTCATTCTCGGTTCGCGCGACGCGCAAGAGGCCAAAGTCGATGAGGTATCGCTCCGCCGTTTCCAGATCGGGGCGCCCGAAGTGTGCGTACAGGAGCTGGTTCGCCTTCACGAAGGGCGAGGCGCTGCGCCGCAGTTCGGTGCTGCCGGGACCGTTCCGAACCACCAGGTTGGCAGACATATGGACCTCCTCTAGTTCAAGCCGCGATCGGCGGCGCGGTGACGCCGCGCATCCTGGCGAATTGTGTGAGAACCGGCAGATCGCGTCCGCGCGAATCGAGCCGGTCGGCGATGAAGCGGTCTGGGCGCACGAGCACTGCGCGAAGGGCGTGATGCTTCGCCCAACTGTTGAACACGGCGTCCTCGCACCGCAATTCGAGCGTCTGCGGCCTTTCGCTGCGGCCGTTGATGCAGACGAAACGCACGTCGAGCGCATCGAGAATGCCGAGGTCGCGCCCCGAGAGCATCGTCGCCGGATCGGTGCCGATGGCGAGCACCATCCACTGATGGCACGCCTGAAACGTGTCCAGCGGGAACGAGCCGTCCGGCGTCTTGACGCTGGGTTGCGGCAGCATCTGGCCGATCAGGGCATCGCTCCCAACTCCCGTCAGCGCACTGCGGCCAATCGCCGGCGACGGCACCACGCCACCGCGGCCGATGAAGTCGCGGAAGGCACGCGACATATTCAGGCAGGCGAAGATCGCGTCGCGTAGCGCGGCGGCGCCGCGGTTGGTCGGCATGATGACGGCACCGAGACGGCGCGACACCTCGACCATCTTGCGCACTATCGGCGCGCGTTCCGCCTCGTAGCTGTCGAGGATTGTCTCTTCGGCAAGTCCCTTGAGCACGGCCGAAAGCTTCCAGGCCAGATTGATCGCGTCCTTCATGCCGCCGTTCATGCCCTGGCCGGCGAATGGCGGCATCAGGTGCGCGGCGTCGCCGGCGAGAAATCCGCGGCCATTACGCCAGCGGTCGACGACTCGGGCATGGAAGGTGTAGACCGCCTTGCGCTCGATCTGGACCTCGCGATAGCGCGTGGTCTCGGCGATCAACGACTTGATCCGCCCGTCGTTCTTCAACTCCTCCTCGGTTTCCCCCGGAAGCTGCATGAACTCCCAGCGCACACGATCGCCTATCGCCGGCAATTCCACACGCGGACGATTGGGGTCGCAGTAGAAGCTGATCTGGTTGACGTCGTGTCCCCTGAGGATCGCATCGACGACCAGCCAGCGCTGGGTGTAGGTCGAGCCGATCAGCTTGGTGCCGAGCAGGTCACGAATCCGGCTTGTACCGCCGTCGCAGCCGACCACGAATTTCGACCGCAACGTGCTTGCGCCCTGGCCGGTTGCAATCGATACCGCGGCATCCTCGTGACTCTGCACCAGATTGGTAACGGTGTGCCCGAACAGCACCCTGACATTGTCGAACCGGCTCAGGCCACTGAGCAAAACGCGCTCAAAGTCCGGCTGATAGAAAGTGCCCAGCGACGAATGGCCATACGGGCCGCAAGGCGGCAGGTCCACCTGCATCAGCGCGCGACCGCGCGCATTGAGATGGCGGACATGGGGGTTCTGGATCAGTCCGGGCTTAATGTCGTCGAGCAGCCCGATCTGTGAGAAGAGGCGGAGCGTTTCCGCATCGTAGGCAATCGCCCGCGGCAATCCGAGCAGACCCTCGTTGGCCTCGAGCACCGCGACCTTGATTCCGGCGATGCCGAGCAGGTTCGCCAGCATCAGTCCCACCGGTCCGGCTCCGACGACCGTGACCTCGACTTCGCGTAGCGGCGCTCGCGCTGCGACGCTTTCCACTGCCATGTGAGCTTCCTCGCTTCAGGTCGACTGGGTCGACAATTATTTTTGAACATGATAGTCAAAACGACTAAATCGTCAATACGAGAATTTTGGGAGGACGCAGTGGCCGTCAATCTGGTGCGATTCGAAACGGGTAACGGACCCCGTTGGGGTGTAGCGATGGGTTCGGAGATCGCCCCGCTCAGCGGCGACTACCCGACCACGGCAGCGCTGATCGAACAGGGCGAGGCCGATTGGCGTGAGGCACCCGCCCGCGGCGAGCGCATCGCCACCGCATTGGTGAAAATCCTGTCGCCTGTGACGGCACCATGCCGGCTCTATTGCCAGGGTGCCAATTACCGGCAGCACATGATCGAGTCCGGCATGAATCCGGACGCCAAGCTGTTCAACATGTTCTTCACCAAGGCCGACGCCTCGGTCTGCTCAGGCCGCGAGGCGGTGACTCGTCCCGCTCACGTCAAGCTCCTGGACTACGAGATCGAACTAGCGCTGGTGTTTCGGCGCCCGATCTCGTCGGCCGTCGCTGTGACAGCCGAAACGCTGCCCGATTACGTGTTCGCGATCACCATGGCCAATGATCTGAGCGCCCGTGACGTGCAGCTGCCGCAGACTCAGTTCTTCAAGGGTAAGAGCTACCGCGGGTTCTGCCCGATCGGGCCCTGGCTCACGGTGCTGGAGCGCGACGAATTTCCCCGCATCGATGACCTCATGCTCGAACTCGACGTCAACGGCGCGGCACGGCAGCGCGACACCACTGCCAACCTGGTGTTCAAACCCGCCGAGACGATCTCCGAGCTCTCCACATTCGCCAACATCGCCCCCGGCGACGTGCTGTTGACCGGCACGCCGAGCGGCTGTGCGCTGCGGGTACCGCCGCCACCGGTGCGTCGGCTGCTCCAGGTACTGCCGGAGCGCGTGCTCTGGAAGCTGTTTCTCAATGGACAGGGGCGTCGGCCGCAATATCTGAAGCCGGGCGACCGGGTCAGTGCACGGATCCGCAGCCGCGACGGCGCAATCGACCTTGGCGAACAGGCTACCGACATCGTCGGTTCGTGAGAGGCTGAGCGTTTAACCGCCAGCTGCGTGGCGGAGCTTGGCCGGTTTTCCGCGCAGCTCGGCGGGTGCCACGTTCGCCGACTTCGGCAGCCGCGCCAGCACCGACTTGACTTGCAGTGCCTCCAGGCCGATCGCCCGCAGGATCGCGGCAAGGGCGCCCTCTCGATGCCTCGACGACAGCCGGCCGTCGGCAATAGCGGTCAGCACCTGGAGAAGAATGCCGACCACGATCTCCAGCGCGAGCTCGGTGCTGATCGCGCTGCTTGGCGGCAGCTCCTTGACGTACCGCCTCAGGTCTTCAAGCAGACGCCGACGCGCGACCTTCCCGACCGTCGCCTCAGCTGCGGCCATCCGCACCACCACACCAGCCCAACTGGGATCTGCAAGTGCCCGATCGATGAAGCAACTGCAGCCATAGGCAACACGGAGCGCTGGATCATCGATCGAGAGCCGGATCGGTTGCAGCAGATCGTCGATGGCCTTCACCAACTCGCTTGCCACGGCAGCTGTCAATTCACGCAGGTCCTTGAAGTGGACGTAGAACGTTCCTTTGGCGACTTCTGCTTCCCGCACCACGTCGTCGACTGTGAGAGAGTCAACCGTCTGCCGAGCGAATAGCGCATTCGCGGCTGCAATGAGCTGAGCACGGGTCTTGGCCCGCTTCTCGCGCCCAATTTCGGCGCGACGGATCGGATCGATGTTGGCCATGCGCTTGCGATTCGAGGCTCAACTGTTCATTGGCTCAAATTGACTAGACCGTCCAGAGCGAAGATGCAAGGCAGACGTATGAGGAAGGGATTTTCGAACCCCAGCATCGTGGATATCGAAGCCATCGGCTAAACCTGTCCTATTCCTGCCTTAAGCTGATAACATGATGCTTGGAAAGCAGGGAAACGATCATGCCATACACAATTGTTTTCAGCGCGAGCAACGTGGACGACATTTCAGGAATCTATGCCAAGACCGCTCTTGAGGCCCTCATGACGATTGGCGCTCTCCAAGGGAGAGGCGAAGAGCTCAGGTACATAACCTCACCCCAGGAAGGCGAGATAGGCATCGAAATGCTTCGCATCTTGGCGAGAGAGGAAGAAGAAGAGTTGCAAGCGAGCGCTTGAACGTTCCTCGTATCGATCTGGTTTGATTGCGAGCCTCGGATCGTTGAGCGATCGGCGGATGTACCTGATCTCGACGATTCAAAAAGCCCCCGGAGACCTACTGGCTCCGGGGGCTTACCTTTATTGATTTAGGTCCAGATTGCGCGGAAGCTGAGATGCGGCCTTCAGGCCGCGTGTTGCTGTTGCCGCTGCTGCTCGACAGGGCTTTTCGCCTCTCGTCGACTCACTAGCAGTGCGTGTTGCTGCAGGCCTGTTATTGGCTTCGCTGTGCCGTCCAATATCCGGAACACCGCTCGGCTCCCGCGTGGCCAGTCCACGTTCCGCGGCCTGTATCTTTGCTCAGCCTCCCCACACCCGACGCATATTTTTCGTGCACGGTCACCGACGCTCGAACCGCGCCCGATCTCGCGACATATCCCCTGAATTTCACCAGATTGGGATGGCTGACAACTCCGTTGGTTACGTTGACTGAAAAAGTGTAAGTCGGGTCGCAGTTTCCGCGCTGTGTGACAAACACAAGGCTCCAGGGTCCGTCGTAAGAGGTTCGGGCTTCGGCTGCCGTCGCCAACGCGAGGCAACCGCAACAAAGGGCGCTCGCGATCAGGTGTTTTTTCATGGTCTCTCTCCAGCAGAATTCGCAGCCGAGGGTGACAGTTCTAGTAGCCAAGCCTGATGGTAAGGGCGGCCCCTCACCCCGCTGGATACCTTCAACCAACTAACGGGGCCGCGGGACGCGCAGAAGTTGCCCTCAACAGCCACAACTCCATTCACTATCGATGGTGGCGGGCACGGCTTTTCGGAGCGGAAGCATAGGATCTGCTCGTCTCTGCCAGAAGGGGATTGCGCATGCAGCTTCCGCCACGGCCGGAGATCATGGCGACGCACTGCTCCATCGTTTCGAAGCCGCATGACCGCATGGCCGACGAATAATCCTGCTGACAGAATTCGTAGTCCTTGGCCGCGGCCGGACCGGCATCACTCAGGAAGACTGCACCGACCAATGCGGCAGCGGTAATGGTGGCGAGGACGGTGATTTTGTTCACAATACTTTCCTGCTTGTGTTCGGCGATGAGATGGACTGGGAGCTAGTAGCGCACGCAGGAAGTCAGCCAGACGCGGGGTGACGATGGCTAATTGCACACCAGAACGCGCCTGTTGCGCCTATAGACATAGTAGCAGTCGCTATCGGAGTAATATCCATAGCGCGAGCTGCCATACGCGTAGCCGGTGTAGGCTCCGGCAGCATAGGCACCGGCAGCGTAGGCCGCACGGCCGTATCGCGAGCCGCCGTAGCCATAGCTTCCGGAGCGGCTGTAGCTGACCGACGCCGAACGAGCTGAGCTTGCAACTGCCGGGCCGCGGCCACCGCCACGCGCACCAGCATACGCGCCGGGATTGCCGCGGGGGCCGCCCGCGCCCAGGCGAGGACCCGGGCCGCCAAGGCCGGCACGAGGCCCGCCACCGGGTCCCATGGGAGGACGACCTGCGAACGCCGGAGGACCTCCGCCGGCCATGGGCGGAGGGCCGCCCGCGCCCATCGGAGGAGGCCCGCCCATCGGAGGAGGCGGAAATTGCGCGAACGCAGCACCTGGCAGCAATGAAAGTGTTGCGAGCGTGACGCTGGCGGATAGCGCCAAAAGGGTTTTCCGGGACATCGTGTTTTCCTTTGCTAGAATTGCGGTTCGGGGACCGGCGCCGGGCTCAGTGCCGGCGGAAGATCGTCGGCCACGGGAGCCGCCGTCCCGTGCGCGGGCGGCTGATTGCTCGGAGCAGGATAGATTCGGAACCAGGCCACATAGAGCGCCGGCAGGAACAGCAGCGTCAGCAGCGTGCCGACGATGATGCCGCCCATCATTGCGTAGGCCATCGGGCCCCAGAAGATCTCGCGCGCGATCGGGATCAACGCGAGGCTGGCGGCAGCCGCGGTCAGCAGGATCGGCCGCATGCGGTGTTCAGTCGCCTCGACCACGGCCTCCCAGGCCGGCCGTCCCTCCCGCTCCAATTCCTCGATCTGCACGATGAGGATCACCGAGTTGCGGACCAGGATGCCGATCAGTGCCAGCACGCCGAGGATGGCGACGAAGCCCAACGGCGCGCCGCTCGGCAGCATCGCCATGACCACGCCGATCACGGCGAGCGGAGCGACCGCAAACACCAGGAACAACTTGGAGAAGCTCTGCAGCTGGAGCATCAGCACCGTCGCCATGACGAACAGCATCAGCGGAACGACGGCCACGATCGGCGCCTGGCTCTTGGCACTCTCCTCCACGGAGCCGCCGATCTTCAGCGTGTATCCCGCAGGCAGCTCCTTGGTGAACTCAGCCACTTTCGGCGCGAGTGAATCAACGATCGTCTTCGGCTGGGCGTTGGTGGTGACGCCTGCCTTGAGCGTAACAGTAGGAATCCGTGCGCGCCGCCAGATCGTCGGCTGCTCGAGCTCGTAGCGGAGATTGGCTACGGCGCCGAGCGGCACAGACTGGCCGCTGGCTCCGGGCAGTTGGAGATCGCGCAGCGTATCGATCGAGGCACGTTCGGCCGCCGTGGCGCGCGCCATGACGTTGACGAGATAGATGCTGTCACGGATCTGGGTGATCGAGGAGCCGGCGAGCACCGAATTCAAGGCGCTGGCGATGTCTTCCGACGTCACGCCGAGCTGGCGCGCCTTGTCCTGGAGCACATCGACCTTGACGACACGTGCGGGCTCCATCCAGTCGAACACGACGTTGCCGAGATCGGGGCTGCTTCGAACGACGCCGGCGAGCTTCTGGGAGAGCTCCCTGACCTTGGCGAGGTCCGGGCCGCTCAGGCGATACTGCACGGGACGGCCGACCGGCGGCCCGACCTCCAGCAGCTTGACGTAAGTGTCCGTTCCGGGGAACGTCTTCTTCAGATAGTCCTCAAATTGTGCCTTGACCTTGTCGCGCGCCGCAATGCCGCCCTTGGTCACGATCACCTGCTGACCGAACCAAGCATTTGAGGGCTGCACGTCGAATGACAGCACGAAGCGCGGCGCCGCCGTCCCGACATAGCTCGACCAATGCTCGACCGAATCATTGCCCTGGAGCTGTTCGCGCTCGAAGCGCGCCATCTGCGCATTGGTATCGGCAATCGATGCGTTCTGCGGTAGGCTCCAGTCGACCACCAGCTCGGCGCGGTCAGATGACGGGAAGAACTGCTGCTGTACGAATTGCATGCCGAACACCGCCAGCAGGAACGCCGCAACCGTGACCGCAATCGTGCTCCAGCGGTGGTTCATGCAGAACAGGAGCAGGCGCGCAAACATCTGCCCGATGCGCCCCTTCTGCTCATGATGCCCCTTCACCTTCGCAGGCAGCATGGTGACGCCGAGCAGCGGCGTGAACAGCACGGCCACGATCCACGATACGATCAATGAGACCGCGATCACCACGAAGAGCGTGAAGGTGAACTCACCGGCGCTGCTGCTGTTGAGCCCGATCGGGATGAAGCCGGCAACCGTGACCAGCGTGCCGGTGAGCATCGGGAAGGCGGTCGAGGTATAGACGTAGGTTGCCGCCTTCTCCAGCGGATCGCCGGCTTCGAGCCGCGCCACCATCATCTCGACAGCGATCATGGCGTCGTCGACCAACAGGCCGAGCGCGATAATCAAGGCGCCAAGCGAGATGCGCTGCAGCGAAATCCCGGCATATTCCATCACGACGAAGGTGATGGCCAGCACGAGTGGGATAGCGATCGCCACCACGAGCCCCGCGCGCACACCCAGGCTGATAAAGCTGATGGCGAGAACGATCACCACGGCTTCGAACAACGCCTTGGTGAAGCCATGGACCGCTTCCTCGACGACGACCGGCTGATCGGCGACCTTGTGGACGCCCACGCCGATCGGCAGATCGGCCGTGATCTTTCTCATCTCCTCCTGGAGCGCCTCGCCGAAGTGCAGCAGGTTTGCGCCCGACTTCATGCCGATGGCGAGCGCGATCGCGGGCTGGCCGTTATACCTGAACAGCGATTGCGGCGGGTCGACGTAACCACGCGTGATGGTGGCGACGTCGGTCAGCGGGAAGAAGCGGTCGTTGATGCGAAGATTGACCGCCTTGAGGCTCGCCTCCGACGTGAACTGGCCACTGACGCGGACACTGATCCGCTCCGGGCCCTCCTGGAATACGCCGGAAGCCGCAACTGCGTTCTGCGCTTGCAGGGAGTTCATGATCGCATGAACGTCGAGGCCGAGGGCAGCGATCTTGCGGGTGGAGAATTCGAGATAGATCACCTCGTCCTGCGCGCCGAGAATGTCGACCTTGCCGGCGCCCGGAACGGTCAACACCCTGGCGCGGATGTCCTCGACCTCGTCGCGCAACTGCCGCTGGCTCAAGCCGTCGCTGGTGAAGGCATAGATGTTGCCGAAGACGTCGCCGAAGCGATCGTTGAAGACCGGCCCGAGCACGCCTTGCGGGAAATCGCCCTTGATATCCGCGATCATGTTGCGGACGCGAATCCAGGTCGGCTTCACGTCAGCGGCCTTCGTGCTGTCGCGCAGATAGACATAGACGGTGGTCTGGCCCGCGACCGTCACGCTCTTGGTGTAGTCGAGCGATTCCAGCTCCTCGAGCTTCTTCTCGATCCGGTCCGTGACTTGGCGCGTCATCTCCTCCGGCGAGGCGCCCGGCCATTGCGCCGCGATCACCATCGTCTTGATGGTGAAGTCGGGATCTTCCTGGCGGCCGAGCTGAAGGTAGGAAAAAAGGCCTGCCGCCATGAAGGCGATCATGAAATACCAGACGAGGGAGCGATGGTGGAGCGCCCAGTCGGAAAGATTGAACGACTTCATGGCTGCTGATCCTGTTCGGTGCGGACCTTTTGGCCCTGCTTGAGGCTGTGGACGCCGGCGGTGACGATGCGCGCACCGGCATCGACTCCGCCGGTAATGCGTGCGCCAGCCGGATCGACGGCGAGATCGACCTTGTGCAGCGACACGGTGTCGGCAGGCTGATCGACGACCCACAGAAAGTTCGCGCCGTCCTGGGCGAGCACCGCCGAGGCAGGTACCCGCAGATTGGAGGCGAGCGCACTGCCGGGCTTCACCGTGACGGTCGAGCCAAGGCGAAAGCCTTCAGGCGGGTTCGTGAGCGCGATGCGGACTCGCCGCAACCGGGTGACCGCGTCGGCTTGAGGTGCGATCTCGCGTATCTTGCCCTCGACCTGAACGGAAGGAAGCAGTTGCGAGGCGACCGTAAATGGCATGCCGACCTGCAGCGGAGCCGGAAAATCCTCGCCGATATCAACGACTGCCTCCCTGATATCCGGCCTTGCGATCGTCAGGACGTTCTGGCCAGGCGAGACCACCTGTCCGACGTCGGCGCTCACCGCCGTGACCACGCCGGCGAAATCGGTCTTGAGCTGGGCGTAGCTCAGTTGCTCCTTGGCTTTGGTCAGGTTTGCCTGCGCGCTCGCAACCGAGGCCTCCGCCCCGGCACGGGCCTGCTCGGCATTGTCCACGGTCTGCTTTGTGGTGGCATCGGTGACAATGAGCTTTCGCTGCCGCTCCTCGGTCGATAGCGTCGTGGCAAGCTGCGCTTCGGCCTGCGCGAGGCTCGCCTTGGAGGCGCGCACGGCCAGCTCGAGCGCTGTGGCATCGATCGTGGCGACGGTCTGCCCTGCACTGACGAGGTCGCCGACATAGAACGGACGCGAGGTCAGGCGTCCGAGGACGCGGAAGGAAAGATCGGTCTTGTAACGGGGCTCGACAACGCCGACCATGAGGCCACCGTTCGATTGGTTCGGTGCGAGCACCATCGACAGCACGGGCCTGACAGGCTCCGGCGCCTTCGCCTCCTTCTCACAGCCAGCGAGAATAAGCGCCGCGGCAAGCGTGCCAGCTGCGAGCAAAGCGCGTTTGGTCATGACCGGTCTCCCTCAAAGGTGACGTGCTGCCCGATGCTGAGGAGCTTGCCGCCGTCGATCACGACGCGTTCGCCGGGCTGAAGGCCTGCCTTGACCAGCACCTCTCGGGCCTCGTAGGCGGAAACCGTGATCGGCGTCAGCGAGACGGTCCTGGTCGCCGGATCAACAGTCCAGACCGCCGGCTTGTTGCCAGCCGCCATCAAGGCGCCCCAGGGCACGGCGATCTGCTCCTGCTCCTTCCCTTTCACCGTTCCCGAGACGGCGCTGCCAAGCGTCATTGCAGGCGGCGGATTCTCGATCGCCACTTTCACCCGGATGGTCGAGCTCTTCGGGTCGACCACCGGCGACACTTCCCTGACACGTCCGATCGCCGTCATGCGGGGGTCGGAGACCAGCATCAGCGAGACGCGGCCAGGATCTGTGTTGCCAAAGAAGATGGACTCGTAGACGTAGAAGACGGCGTCGCGTTCGCCATCCTGGGCGAGCGTGAACACGGACTGCGCAGCCTGCACGACCTGCCCGGCTTCGACGTTGCGCGCAGTGATGACGCCCGCCGCCTCGGCACGTAGCTTGGTGTAGCCAAGGGCATCTTTCGCAGTTCCGAGCTGAGCCCTTGCTGCTTCCAGCGCACCTTCAGCAGTTCGCAGCCCTTCCTGGGCTTGGTCATAAACCGAGCGGGTGGTGAAGCCGCTCGTCATCAGCGACTTCTGCCGATCGTAGGTTGCCTGTGCCACGCGCAGCTGAGCTTCCGCGGAAGCGACTGCTGCGGTTCCAGCATCGAGGTCGGCCAGTTGTTCGGCAGGATCGAGCAGCGCCAGGACGTCGCCGGCATTGACGTGATCGCCGACTTCCACCTTGCGCGCGATTACGCGACCGGCGACACGAAACGAAAGATTGGCGCTGAAGCGGGCCTGGACCTCTCCGGTCAACGTCACGGAGGCTTGTCGATCCCGCGGTTGGACGACCTCCGTGCGCACGAAAGCGGCGCGCGCTGCTGGGGCGGCGGTGTGATCGTTGCATCCGCCGAGCGCAGCCGCGGCAAGCAAAGCCGCGATGCCGCCGAGAGCGTTGCGCGGCCGCTTGGTTCGAACCGGGTTCAAAGAAGGTTTCATTGCGCGTCCATGCGGTGGGAGGGGGACAACAGGTCGCCCAGCGCATCCGCGCCGCCCTGGTAGCGGGAGGGCAATTCGGCTTCGTGCAGGGCCCGGACTGTTGGCCGGCGCGGCGACCGCAGCCGGCGCGTCGCCATCGCCCGGTTCGCCTGCCGTTCGCGTTCGGTCAGCGGAAACGACAGCACGACGGAGGTGAACTCGGCGCCAAAACCGTGCTCGACCCGGCCGCCGAGCGCCTTGGCGAGATCATTGCTGATGCGCAGCTCGCGCGCCGAGACGTCCCTTGCCGCGCGCGAACCGTTATCCAACACGACGCAGTTCACAAGCGCGCCGATGCGCGACAGCTTGATCCTGATCGCGCCCGCCCGCGTATCGAAGCAGGCGTGCTTGGCGGCGTTGGTGACGAGTTCGTGGGCGATCAAGCCGAGCCGCCAGCAGCGCTGCGACTGAAGGGGGATTGATTCCGTGGCGAATGCCAGCCGGATGTTCATTCGATCCAGCCATGAACGGCGCATCCCGGAGCCCAATTTGCGGAGGTAGTTTGCGGCGTCGATGAGGGCCTTGCCCTCCGGCATTGCCAGCGCCCGATGCAGCTCGGCATGTCCTTGCAGCAGCTCGACCACGTCGCTCAGGGCCGCCTTGGCTTCCGTCCCCTCCGCCCGAACGGCCGCAGCCGAGACCAGGTCGATCGCCGCCGCGACGCCGTTGTTGACCCTGTGATGCAGTTCGCGCAGCAGCACGCCTTCCTCGATTGGCGGCGAATCCGGGCTGAGCATCGTCACGACAACCTCCTGAATCGGTGCGGATAGCCGGGCCGGCCTCCGCCTGGTTTCGGCCGTCGATCGCGGCCCCTCGCGCCTCTGGCCCTGCGGGTAGACGTCTGCCGGGCGACGGTCGAGTACACCTTTGCTCATCATCGCTCGATGAATTACACTATAACGTATATTTTCTTTTTCTTGCCTTTCCTGGAGAGCCGTGTCAAGCAGGAATTGGACACGCACAGACTCGTGATCGGAGGTCGACGATGATGAAGAAGAAGAGCCCGAAACGGGGCAGACCGCCCAAGGATCTGGCCGGAGATGTCCAGACGCGGATCCTCGATGCCGCCGAGCACCTGTTTCTTCAGAACGGCTACCGGAGCGCAAGCATCGACGAGATTTCTGAGATGGCGCCGGCAAGCAAGCCCACCATCTATGCCCACTTCCCCGGCAAGGAGGCGTTGTTCGCCGCCGTGGTATCGCGCAAGATCAACGGATTGACGCGGTTCGAAGGGTTCACGCCCGAGGGCCGCACGATCCAGGACAAGCTGATGAGCCTTGGGGCGACAATCGTCGAGAACTTCATCGAGGAGTCCCTGGGCATGGTGCGCGCCACGATTGCCGAGGCGGACCGATTTCCGGAGTTGAGCCGAAATGTCGGGGATGCAGGGCGCGATCGTTCAGTGAAGGCCGTTTCCCGGCTTTTGAGTGAGGCGACCCAGAAGCTCGCGCGCACGCCCA
The DNA here is from genome assembly GCF_000473045.1 of Bradyrhizobium sp. WSM3983. Classification (GTDB taxonomy): domain Bacteria; phylum Pseudomonadota; class Alphaproteobacteria; order Rhizobiales; family Xanthobacteraceae; genus Bradyrhizobium. The sequence continues at coordinate 43,831 of NZ_AXAY01000044.1, forward strand.
AGGGACCGTTTGGCGACAAGCGGAGCCTGGCAACCGCTCAGATCTTCCTGGATCTGATCCTGCTGCCGATGCTGTTTCGATCCCTGCTCGGGGAGACGCCGAAGGATCTGAAAAAGGAGTTGCCGACCTTCATGCGGGAACGGGTCGGCTTCTTCCTGGCGGCCTGCGAGGCGGACTGGCCGCACTAGCGGCCTCGGTACTCGTTCGGGTGGCGCTTAAAGCGCCACCCGGCAGCTTCCAAAGCAATATCAAAGCAATGTTGTCGGCCGCGAGATCTCGTCAGCGCGACGGAAGGCTCAGCAATTCCCGGCGACAGGCTTCGCCGAAGTCGCGCAAAGGGTCTATTTCCTTGTCCAGGGACGCGGCCAGTTCGGCAAATGTCGGGTTGGGCGCCAAGTAGGTCTCGATGATCAGGCGCCCGGTCCTCTCGGCGGCGGCGACCACGTCGTTGCTCGAAACGATCCTCATTCGCCCAATCAGCGCATGCAACCTGACCAGTTCGGAAATCTCGGATTCGTTCCTGACCAGCGCGTCGGCGTAGAGCCGGGATGCTTCCTCGACGAAGCTTCGGTAGAGGCTTTCGCGGCTGGAGAAGGAGCGGAGGTGATGACGCTCGCGCTTCTTGCGGCGCTGGGCGGCCCATCCGCTCACGATGCTCGAGACCGCGCCGAAAGCCGAACCTCCGAACGCTGCCAGGGCGGGAACGTACATTGTGCTCACGTGATGACCCCACTCATTGCGCTGATAGATGGCTTAAACTATACGGTATAGTATATATAGTAGAGGATTGAGCGTGTCAACGCAACCCTGTTCCGCACGACGATCCTTGGGATGGTTTTGCTGCTGCAGAGCAGGTCCCGGTCGGAGCCGTGTTGCCGTGGTGAACGGCACTACGCCGAAGTGACATCAGTCCAACGAGGCGTTTCTTAGGGAGGCAGTCGCTCCCCTTTTTGCAAGAACTGTCAGCCCCCGGAGATTCCGGAGGAGCCGGCCCTGGTGAAAAGCACACTTGGCTGCGACCGATTGCGGTGATGCATGGCGGACATGTCCCGGTCCTAGCCCTCTGAACTCCGCATCCGGAGCGCAACTACAAGCATGATCTCCCTGCTTGACAAGGGCGTCGATGTGCGCTGTATATGAACTATACGGTGTAGTATATTTCGGAAACTGACAATGTCAACGTTCTTGCTGACGCTCGCAAAGGAAAACCCCTGGCCGGCGCTTGCGCTCGCCTCACTCAATCTCGTCGTCGCCTTGTCTCTGATGGGCATCGCATTGGCGCTCGGCATTACCGTTTCGTTGCTAGCCTGGATCCATGCTCATTTCGATAGGCAGATCGTGCCGATCGCGTCTCGAGCCGGGCGGAGCGCCGCCCGATGACCGCAACTCGTTTCACCTTGCTCGGGACAGCATCACGTCATGACCAGATCTCCTGAAGTTCTGCCCCTTGTCGAAGTATTCGACGTGATGCGTCTGGATCCGCCCGCCGGACACGTTGTGTGGACCGGTCTCACGGGCACGCGATCGGCCCTCAAGCGTGACGGGTTCGAGATCGATCCGGAGCGGACGGCGTATTGCCCAAGCGAATGGCTCGACGAGCGCGGCTATCTCGACAGCGAACTCGCGCGCGCATCAGCGCGCCTGGGGCATCTGACCATGAGACGAACTGATTTTATCCTCAGGAGCCGAGTGCCGTGAGCAGGAAATTTGCTCTATCAAATGCGCGCGAGCAGCTCGGCCGAATCCGCAATTCCCCTGCGCGGCTATTTCCTGTCGGTTGGAGGAGCGTTGCTGTTGCTGCTGCTCGCCGCCGACTGGGTGCTGCCCGCGCCCGCGCCGATCCGATCTGATGAATCGCATTCTGTGCGCCCGCAGATCCGGATCCTCTCCGAGATGAAGCCGCCGGAAATGGTTGTCATCGATACCAACAGGGCCGCCCCGACCCCGGTGCCCCCGGACGAGATCGCCTCGAGCAGCTGGCAGTTGCCGAGCTCCGAGTTAGCAAACGCAGCACAGCAGCCGCCTCCGTCAGTCTCTGAGCAACTCGACGAGGCTGAGGGTAGCCCCGTAACATTGCCCCAAACCCACTCCCCTGCTCGCGAGAGCTTGGCGCAGCTTGAACCGGCCGTTCGCGATGAGGCTGGTCCGGGCAAAAGGCACCGCGTCGTCAAATCGGAACCGCAGCGCAGGTTTGCCCAGGACCGGAGATGGAGCCGGCAACCTGCTCGGCATCCAGCTCTCGATACTGATCTTGGGTCGTGCGATTCCCCGGGCCATCAGCACGGCTCTTGCCGATACGCGTTTATGCAGCCCCGGCGAACGAAGCCCCCCTTCACAGAAGCGCAGGATACCCGATGACGAAGAAGCGGCTATTTGCCATCATGCTTTGCTCCGCCACGCTTGCCGCCGCCGACGTCGCTGCTGCCACGCCGCCACCTTTGGACGCCGCAAGTCTAGGTGCAGCCGATCAGCACGATGCCGAGGATGCAGCGCTTCGCCGCATGCTCGAGCAATTTCGCGCCATACAGATATCGCTGACCGAGGCGATGGCTACCGCGGAGCGTTTACACGACGGTTCGCGGACCGCGGACATCAGCTTCGAAATATCGGGTCCGCCCGTCTATCGCGTGCGGACGGTGAAGAATGAACGAATTTGGGAAAACGTCATCGATGCGAACACCGGGCGCGTGCTTCAGAAGGAAACGACATCGTCGCTGAAGGAGCTCGATCGAGGCGATCTGGCCAATATCATCGCCCTGAAATGGATCAAGCAACGGTTGTCTGATGCGGTGCGCGTTGCCGAGAAGGCCGCGGCCGGAAGCGCGCTTGCCGGCGGTCTGATGAAGCAGGATGGCAAACTCAATTTCGTGGTCGTCATCGCCAACGGCGACCGCTTGAAAGAGGTCATGCTCGAGCCGCCCAAACTCGCCACTGAGGGGGCGATCCATCAGTAGCGGCCTCATGGTCGGGGGCTCAGGCACGATCTTGTGAATTGCCTGATGCGGCGGACTTCACTAGATAAAAAATACACCGTATAGTTTCTTTAAGGCTGAACGATGCTGACCCGTCGACGTAAACTTAGACCCGAGCCACGCATCGCTTGCATCACCTTCCTGCTGGCGGCTGTGCTCGCGGGCGCGAGCTTGCTTCCGGGCACGAGCCACGGCCATGCGCTGCACGGCCTCACCACTCGCCACACGCATCATGGCAATCTTGGTTGCAGCTCAGTCGTTCGGCAGCCGCAGCACCACAGCAGAGCAGCGGAGGCCGCAGCCGGCAAAAAGCAGCCCCGGAGCGCGGTCCCGCATGCAGTGACCCGCACCAGTCTGGCCGACGGGCACCGCCCGCTCTCGCTCGGCTCGTCGGGCCATCCACTCTCTACGCGCCGATCAGCCTAGAACATCCGCCTCAGGTCACCACAAAAAACCAACAGCAGGCCAACTCATGAACTTCCAGCCCAGAGCAAACCTCACTACCGCGCAACGCCGGCTACCATTTGATTGCATCGCCTTGCTCCTGCAGGGCGGCGGCGCTCTGGGCGCTTACCAGGCCGGCGTCTACCAGGCTCTCTCCGAGGCCGACATTCATCCGGATTGGGTCGCCGGCATCTCGATCGGCGCGATCAACGCGGCCATCATCGCAGGCAATCCGCCCGAGGCGCGCGTCGACCGGCTGCGTGATTTTTGGAACGAGGTGACCTCGCACGGGCCCTGGCATTGGCCCGGCGCCTCCCTGTTGGATTCGTTTCAAGGCGATGAGACTCGCAATCTGCTCAACCAGATCAGCGCGAGCTTTGCGCTGGCCTGCGGCGCAACCGGATTTTTTTCGGCACGCCCGACGCTGCCCTGGCTGCAAGCCGGCGGGAAGATCGAGGCCACCAGCTTCTACGACACCCGCGCGCTGAAGAGCACCCTGGAGCGTCTGGTCGATTTCGATCGCCTTAACGCCGGCATGACGCGCTTCAGCGCGGGTGCGGTCAACGTCAGAACCGGCAATTTCGTCTATTTTGACAATACTACGCACAGGATCCAGCCGGAGCATGTCATGGCGAGCGGCGCGCTGCCGCCGGGCTTTGCCGCCGTGGAGATCGACGGCGAGCACTACTGGGACGGTGGCCTGGTGTCCAATACGCCGCTCCAGTGGGTGCTCGAGGGGAGCGCTCCCAAGGACATGCTTGCGTTTCAGGTCGATCTCTGGAACGCGCGCGGTCAGCTTCCGCGCAACATTGCCGAGGTCGCTACGCGCCACAAGGAGATTCAATTCTCGAGCCGCACGCGGGCAAATACCGATCAGTTCAAGCACGTGCAGCGTCTGCGCCACGCGCTTGCCGCTTTGCTCAACCGCCTCCCTGAGGACCTCAGCCAGCACGAGGATGTAAAGCTGCTCAGCACGGCTGCTTCTCACAGCGTCTATAACATCGTTCAGTTGATCTATCGCGCGCGCAGCCACGAAGGTCCCTCCAAGGACTACGAATTTTCGCGTCCTTCGATGCAAGACCATTGGCGCGCCGGCTATCACGATGCGCTACGCACGCTGCGCCATCCCGAGGTGCTCGCTCGCCCCACCACGCCGGACGGCGTCTTCACGTTCGATCTTGAACAGGATGGCCGCGAGTGACCAGGCACATGATTGTGGACCGCATGGAGAAGGCGAATGCGTGAGAGTGAGGTCGTCAAGCAGGCGTTTGCAATGCCGCTTACCAGCCCGGCCTATCCGCCGGGACCGTATCGGTTCGTGAACCGCGAATACCTGATCATCACGTATCGCACCGATCCGGCAAGGCTGCGCGCCGTGGTGCCTGAACCGCTGGAGATCGACGAGCGCGAGGCATTCGTGAAGTATGAATTCATTCGCATGCCGGACTCCAGTGGCTTTGGCGACTACACCGAGAGCGGCCAGGTCATCCCGGTGACCTTCCACGGGCGCAAGGGCGGCTACAATCACTGCATGTTCCTCAACGACGACGGGCCCATTGCGGGGGGACGCGAGCTTTGGGGCTTCCCGAAAAAGTTCGGTCAGCCGGCATTGCGGACCGAGATCGACACGCTCATCGGCACCCTCGACTACGGCCCGCTGCGGGTTGCAACGGGCACGATGGGCTACAAGCATCGCGAGGCCGACCTCGGAGAGGTCGAGGCCGCTCTCAAGGAACCGAACTTCCTGCTCAAGATCATTCCGCACGTCGATGGCAGTCCGCGGATCTGCGAGCTGGTCGAATACCGCCTCGAGGACATCGTGCTGAAGGGCGCCTGGAGCGGGCCCGCGGCACTGTCCTTGACGCCCCACGCCTTGGCGCCCGTCGCCGAGCTGCCGGTTCTGGAGATCGTCTCCGCGATCCATATCCGGACAGACCTGACGCTCGGTCTCGGCCGGGTGGTCCACGACTATCTGCAACAGCCGCTCCGGCGTTCGCTCAGGGCCACCGAGAGAATCCTGGTGACGTGATCGATCTCGTGCGTCAGAAACCAAACAGGTGAATATGATGGGTATTTTGAACGGTAAGACGGCCGTCGTGACCGGCTCGACCAGCGGCATAGGCTTGGCGTGTGCGCGTGCGTTTGCAGGCGCAGGCGCCAACATCGTGCTCAACGGAATGGGTGCGCCGGCGGAAGTCGAAAGCGAGCGCGCTGCGATCGAGAGCAATTTCGGGGTGAAGGCCGTCTACTCGCCCGCCGATATGGCCAAGCCCAAGGAAATTTCCGAGCTCATCGCGCTCGGGGAGAAGACCTTCGGCAGCGTCGACGTCCTCGTCAACAACGCCGGCATCCAGCACGTGTCGCCAATCGAGGAATTCCCGGTCGAGAAATGGGATGCGATCATCGCGATCAACCTCTCCTCCGCCTTCCATGCCATTCGTGCGGCCGCGCCCGGCATGAAGCGACGCGGCTGGGGACGCATCATCACGACGGCCTCGGCGCATTCGCTGGTCGCCTCCCCGTTCAAGTCGGCCTATGTCGCGGCCAAGCACGGCATCGCCGGTCTCACCAAAACCGTGGCGCTGGAATTCGCCAGATCGAAGATCACCTGCAACTGCATCAGCCCGGGCTACGTCTGGACGCCGCTGGTGGAGAAGCAGATCCCGAATACGATGGCAGCGCGACACATGAGGCGGGATGAGGTCATCAGCGAGGTCCTGCTCGCGGCCCAGCCCACCAAGGAGTTCGTCACCTCGGAGCAGGCGGCCGCGCTCGCACTGTTCCTGTGCAGCAACGACGCCGCACAGATCACCGGTGCCAATCTCCCGATCGACGGAGGCTGGACGGCAACCTAGGCCGCGGTCGATCTCAGGTCTTTCCCAGGCCGGAAGGCGGAATCACGGCAGGGGCTCACACGCGGATTGCATACCATGTCATTTATCGAAACTTCTTCCGACAAAACCAGGAGCACCGGCTTTGGCGAGCACGGCCACGCACCGCGCGATGCTACGGCAAAGCCGCTCGATCTCGGCGGAGATGAAAACCTGGCCGACGCTCTGCGCCGGTGCGAGGACACGTTCAACGAGGATGTGTTGCCGCTTGACGCCCGGCTGCAGGAGCCGCGCGAGTTCTACTCCGCGCTCGACATGGGTTGCCCGCCGCGCAGCCGGAAGCAGGCGAAGTCGAAGTAACCCGCTCTTCGCGCGACGTCAACGCTCCATGCACATACCGCTGCTTGAGCGCCGGCCGCCGCGGTCTGGCTCCTTCCCTACGGCCTAGGCTCCCCTTTTGTCCTGGCTGCCGAGCACGCAGCGCCATGCCGCGAGGCGTTCGGCCGGATGTTGTTTCATCCATTCGGCGAGCTGGGGTGCTCCCATCAGGCAGGACTGCATCGAGATATCGGCGAAGTCGGAGGTGGTGACGATCTGCTCGTGGCAGTTTGCCGGAGAGGCCAGATTGCACAGCACGGCAATGATTTTGATCGTGACCACAGGCCCTTTGTTTGCGATTCAAGCCTCAGCTTCAAATTCGTTAGCAGTGACATCGGGAATAAACAGCTCGTGACCTCCGGGCGCGGCATGTCCGTTCAGCCTCACTCGGATGAGAGGATGAACCGGCGATCCCGACTCTGCACCGGACGTGCGTTCATCGGGTACAGTTTGGCGAAGCGCGCGATGTCGCGTTCGTCGACTTCGACCGGGCGCGCGAGCACGATCCAGTCCACTGTCTCACTGCACGGCGGCGTCGTTAGCGATCCCTTGTAATGATAAAACGCACGCCGGGCCGGCATTAGGCGTAGGGGATCAATCGCAGGATCAATTGCGATTGGGGAACCTTTTTCCGGCGGCATCGTCGCGACGATTTTCGTGAAAGTATCGTTTGCCTTACCAGCAACCAGGAGCACCCCGATCACGGCGAGCCCGTCGCTACCGGCATGAACGAAATGTGCTTCCATGGCAAACCGCTTGCCGTCGACAAGATGCTCGCTTGGATGATGAAAGTGGAGCTGCTTCAGCACGTATTCGTCGTCGCCCAGGTGAAGCGTGTCGCCTGCGGTGTAGTTGAGCTGAATGGTGTGGCCGTTGTTGACGATCGCGACGGGCGCTTGCTCCAGCTGATCTTCAATGATTCTTTTCGGCTTATGACCGGAGCGGTAATATCAATGGGAGACTGCTGGTCGCCAGCCGAGCACACCGCAGATGCCGGGTCGAGGCCGCCCCATTTCTCAGGGCCTGCTGCTTCTTCGTAGCTCCAACTACTTTCCGCCGCGAACCCGGTGGTGGCACACAGCGGACACAGCGCCAGGCCGGTCAACAGCCTGAGTGCCTGACGACGCGGCATGGCCGCACTCACATCGCGCTCGTGATCCTCGCTCGTCTGCATCCTGACTGCTCCTGCGGTCATCAATTGCTGTCGATTGCGCGCATCAGCGCTTGCGGGACTGTAGCGGAGCTGCCTGCGAAGCAAATTCTACCGCCGACGCGCCGCACTAAGCCAACGCTTAGTACACTCTTCGCTGCAGCTATTGCTTCGTACGCTCGCTCAATGGATTCTCGTGGTGAATGATTTGAGGGTGCGTGGATGTTTGCTCAGGCGGACGCATGTTTCAGCAGGTTTGCCAGTTCATGAGCGCGCACGGATCAATTCCGAGATCGACGTGGATATTTCCCGCTCTTGCTGCCCTGCTCTACGCAGGGATCGTCGCCACACATTATGAATTTGCGGCATCCTCGATCGCCGTCCTGTTCGCGCTGGTGCTCCTGGTCGTCCTGTTCGGCACTGTGTTCGCCGCCGTGCACCACGCGGAAGTGATCGCGCACCGGATTGGCGAACCATTCGGCACGCTCCTGCTCACGCTGGCGGTGACCATCATCGAGGTGGCGCTGATCGCAACCATGATGCTGGGCCACCGTGAAGTGCCGACGCTGGCGCGCGATACCGTGTTTGCCGTCGTGATGATCGTTTGCAACGGTCTGGTCGGCCTCTGCATCTTCATTGGCGGCCTGCATTATAAGGAACAGGACGTCCAGGTCTCCGGCGCCAGTCTCTATCTCAGCGTGCTGTTCACGATCGCGACGATCACGCTCATTCTGCCGAATTACACCCTGACCGCGCCGGGTCCGGTCTTTTCAGAGGCTCAGCTGGAATTCGCAAGCGTGGTCACCCTGCTGCTGTACGGCGTCTTCGTCTACATTCAGACCGTCCGGCATCGGGACTATTTTGTGAACAGGGCTGATCAGGGCGGTAACGGCGCAACGATTTCGAGCGGGAGGCTGGCGTTGAGCGGCCTGCTCCTGCTGGTGTCCCTCCTCGCCGTCGTGCTGCTGTCAAAGAAATTCTCACTTGTAGTCGAGGCCACCAGCGCCGCAATCGGCGCCCCGCCCGCCTTCGCCGGCGTGGTCGTCGCAATGCTGATTCTGCTTCCGGAAAGCGTCTCCGCGATTTCGGCAGCCCGCAGGGACAATCTGCAGAAGAGCATCAATCTCGCGCTCGGCTCTTCACTCGCAACCATCGGACTGACCGTTCCTGCGGTGGCGATCGCGGCCTGCGTGCTCGACAAGCAGCTTGTCCTCGGACTGCCGCAGCAGAACATCGTAGAGCTGGTGCTGACTTTTGCGCTGAGCGCACTGACCTTCGGCACCGGACGAACCAACATCCTGTTCGGACTGGTTCACATGATGGTCTTTACCGTGTTTTTGTTCCTGGTTTTCGTCCCGTAAGCCGTATGGCGAGCAGCTCGCCACTGCGCCGGGGTTGCGGAGGCAACCCCGGCGGAGAAGGAAACCGGCGGGACCGTTCAGGGGATCACCCCGCAGTCGAACATCTTGTTGGCGACCGGGGCCGCAACCTTGTTGATGAACTTGACCCGCAGGGAAGGATTGCTCCTCAGGAAGCCAACCGCTGCTGCGACGATCTCCGCCGGCGGCTCGTCCTTTTTTGCCTTCAGATCGTCGCAGCTGGACGATTTGTATTTTTGAATGACCATGCCCGCCACCATCTCCAGCATGGGTCCATCCGGCGGCATCTCCGGCGGCATTTGAGCTGTAGCTGGGACAATCGACATCATCGATATCATCGCCGCGCCGATCAAACCTTTCATTGTCATCTCACGCACCCGGGAAAGAGGCGAGGTCGGCGACTGATGCGGGATCGTTCTTGATCCGATCGTCACAAGTGGGGCGCTCATCCAGCGCGAGCGCACCAGCGGCTGAGTACATCAAGGGGATCTCCTGTTTAATTATACTATACCGTATAGTTTATTTATATGCAGTCTCATTGGTAACGTGTCAAGCCCGGAGCATAAGCGAGGCCGGAGCGCTCACGCGATTGTAAAGGTACGGGTGAAACCAATGACCAGGGAAAATTCGAGCAGCATTTTGGCGCGACGCCGCTGCAAACGAACCTTTCCCACCTTGTGCAAGGAACCGGGTTCGCGCCGGCGGACTGCCGTTCCCGTGCGGAGCGCAAAATCACAAACGATTGTAGCCTGGCTAAGAAAATCGTTCGGTTGGTAGCGGGGAGTAAATAACCCCTGACTCGAGCATCCGGCTCTGGTTCTGCTGCAACCAGTACCCGGCGACGGGCAGAACAGATTGGTCAATTTATTCGCGCCAATATCCTATTCTACGACGAGCACGTAATCGATCTGTACCATCGCATCTGCGCGCGCTATCGAACGGGGCGAAAATACGGAAGCAAACGAAAAGTCGCACAGTAATCCGGGTGACGTCGGGCCACAAAAAACGTTGCACGAGACCCGGTCAGTTCTCGGCCGCCATGTCGCGAAGATCTTGAAAAATAAGGATTTTCCTATGGTGGGCGCACCAGGGCTCGAACCTGGGACCCGCTGATTAAGAGTCAGCGACGGGTTGAGAATAGTCAATGACTTAGCAGTCGCACCACTGAGCTTATCCGGCCGAAAATGGGCATTCGTCGCACGATCATAAAGCTTCGCTGGATCGCCTTGTGATTAGGCCGCCGTTTGACCTGCGATCGGCTTCCAAGCTTGACCCCGTTGCTTATCACTCAAGTATTTGGATAGCCGTCGAAAAAGCCTCTGCACGCTGGGGCGCATTGCCTCATTCAAAATGTTACTGGAAAACTTCTCGCCCATGATTGGGTCGGTGCCACCGAATTGGTTCGGTGGCCACTATGGCGGGAAAGATCAGCATGGGCGCGCGGCGCGAAGTGGTGTCAGCGGTGACGGAGCAATACCAGTCGGCCAAGCGGGCGGAAAAGGGACGGATCCTCGACGCGCTGTGCGCGACGACGGGCTGGCATCGTAAGCATGCGGTGCGCATACTCCGGCGGCGCACGACGGTTGGGCCCAGCGAGGCCGAGAAACCGCAAGAGCGTAAACGTAGATATGGTACGACGATCAAGGACGCGATGACGGCGCTGTGGGAGGCGTCGGATCGGGTGTGCGGCAAGCGGCTCAAGGTGATGGTCCCGACCTTGCTGCCGGCGCTCGAGCAACATGGCCGATTGCGGCTTGGCCAGGCGGACCGTGATCGTGTTCTGGCCATCAGCGCCGCCACCATTGATCGCCTGCTCGTCGATGTGAAGATTGCGGCGAGCGGCGGCAGGCGGCGCCGTGCCGGATTCTATTCGGCAATCCGGCGCGAGGTCCCGATCCGCACGTTCAATGACTGGAACAGCCCGGTGCCCGGCTTCTGCGAGGTCGACATGGTCGCCCATGGCGGCACGTCGGTGGCCGGCTCGTTCATCCAGACCCTGACGATGGTCGATATCGCCACTGGCTGGACGGAGTGCCTGCCGTTGCTGACGCGGGAGGGTTCGCTGGTCGTCGAGGCGATCAACCGCGCACAGAGCCTGTTCCCCTGGTTGTTGCGCGGCGTTGACTTCGACAACGACAGCGCCTTCATGAACGATGTCGTCGTGCCATGGTGTCGCGAACAGAAGCTCGAAGTGACGCGCTCGCGCGCGTACAAGAAGAACGATCAAGCATTCGTCGAGCAGAAGAATGGTGCCGTCGTCCGCCGCCTCATGGGCTATGGCCGCTTCGATGGCGTCGAGACGGCGCGCGTGATGGGCCGCCTCTATGCGGCCGCGCGGCTCTACGTCAACTTTTTCCAGCCGTCGTTCAAGCTGAAGGAGAAGCGTCGCGAAGGGGCTAAAGTGATCAAGCGCTATCATCCCCCATCGACGCCCTACGAGCGTGCATTAGCGCATCCCAAGGTGACCGCCGCCGTGAAGAAACGGCTGCGCGATCAGTATCGCTCGCTCGATCCGGTCGCGCTGTTGGCCGAGATTCGCGCAACCCAGGACGAACTCGGCAATCGCGTCGATCGTCGTGCCGGACAGGCGCGTGGCCTGCAATCCGTTCACACGAGCAACGCGCCGGTGACCGCGGCGACGTTCGCGAAGACGCTCGGCAAGAGGGTGACCGCCGGCGAGCCGCGTGCCACGCACCGGCGGACTCGTCGGCCCTATAAAACCAGGGTTCGCATGCCGTCCAAGCTCGACCCGCATATTGCTGCTGTCGAGGGCTGGCTCGCGGAGCAGCCGCAACTGACGGCGCTCGCAATCGTCGGTCGGCTGAGCGAGACTCACCCCGAGGAGTTCGGGGCGAGACAGCATTCGATCGTGCAGCGCCTGCTAAGGGCGCTTAGACAAAAGACGGCCGAGCAGTTGGTCGCGGAGCGGCCGCTTGCGGATGCCCCGACCGCCGCTCCATCGCCCGGGGTTGTGGACGGCTCGGGCTATGTAGGGCCCGACCCGCCCACAGCCCCTCTCGTCGAGCAAGCCGGGAAAGCTACCTGGCGCGGCCGATCAGTCGACCTCGCATCCGTGCCATCAGGGTAACAGTTGCTGATGCGGCAATACGG
>NZ_AXAY01000045.1 GCF_000473045.1 Bradyrhizobium sp. WSM3983
CCATCATCCACTCCCTTCCTTGCTCGGTTCGGGCTCAAAGCCCATGCAACTGTTCGGGTTGAGGAAGACACCGGATCTGTCCCTCGCTCCCCGACAGGCTCAAGGCCTTCGAGCACGAACGGGCTCAGATCCAGCGACGGGCGGTTGGTCAGAACCGCCCGTTCGCACATTCTGGCAGATTTTCCGGACACAAGAGCACGCCATAAGCCGTTCCAACCACTGCGCAGGGAAGGCCGGGATGCCTCCGGCTGCCCTGTTACCCGCTGTGCAGTGTAGCGCAATCTACTCATGGCATAGCGGTCAATGGGAGCCAGCCGGCTCCCGGCCTTCCCTGCGCCCTCTTTCAAATGAGGGTGAGGCGACCAAGCAAAGCTCGGGCGAAACAAGCCGCGAGGATGCGAAGGTGTGTCTGCAATGACGGTGTTGATGCCGTTGCGCGCACACTACTTCCCCACCGTCGTCCCGGCGAAGGCCGGGACCCATAACCCCAGGGTGGAGTTTTGCGAAGATATGTCGTTCGGGATCGGCACCATGCGCAAGCCGATAGACCTCGCGGTATGGGTCCCGGCCTTCGCCGGGACGACACCGAGAGTGTGGCGGCACCTCGCAAACCGAAGCTGGAGACCAGCCAGTCAAACCGGCTTCCCCGTATACGGCATCGATGCCGTCAAACCGCCATCCACCGGGAACGCCTGGCCGTTCACATACGACGCCTCGTCGCTGGCCAGGAACAATCCCATCGCTGCGAGCTCGTGCGGCTGGCCGGGGCGCTTCAAGGGGTTGAGCTGGCCGATCTTGTCGGCGGTACCGCGTTCCTTGGCGCGGTCGAAGATCGGCTTGGTCATGCCTGTTTCGATCAGGCCCGGGCACACCGCGTTGATGCGCACGCCGGTGCCGGTGAGCGAATAGGCGGTGGTTTGCACCAGGGAGATCACGCCCGCCTTGCTCGCGGCGTAGGGATGACCACTCGCGCCGGCCTTGAGGCCTGCGACGGACGCGGTGAGCACGATTGCGCCGGATTGCTGTTTCACCATGTGCGGCATCGCATGCTTCACCGCGAGGAACGGACCGATCAGATTGATGCGTAGCACTTCCTGCCATTGTTCCACGGTCTGCTCGCCGAGCGGAACGAGCCCGCCGGAGACGCCGGCATTGGCCCAGATCACGTCGAGCCGGCCGTGCGTCTTCACAGCCATGTCGATGACGGCGATGACGTCCGTCTCGGAGCCGGCATCGGCGATCATCGCTTCCGCAACGCCGCCGGCCTTCTTCACCTCATCGACGGTCTCCTTCACCGCCTCGGTGCGATCGACCGCGATCAGCTTGGCGCCTTCCCTGGTGAACAGCAGCGCAGCCGCGCGGCCGATGCCGCTGCCGGCGCCGGTGATGATGACGGATTTGCCTTGCAGACGGCCCATGCGTTTCTCCCTTTGGTAATCGCGCGACGCTTGCCGCGCGACGGAATTTCAAACAGAATTTCAAACGGTAAAGTGTCTTGAGACACGTTCGCTACTGACGTACAGCGACATCACACGGGATGGAAGAGCTTCGATGGCAACCGCAGACAAGCCGAATGTGGTCACGACACGCTGGTGGTGGGTTCGTCATGCGCCGGTGCGCAATGACGGCGGCAATATCTACGGACAGGGCGATCTCGCCTGCGACACCAGCGACACCTACGTGTTCAATGCGGTTGCCAAGGTGCTGCCACGCAAGGCGGTCTGGTATTCGAGCAATCTGATGCGCACCCACCAGACCGCGGAAGCGATCTGGGCGGCGGGCTACCCGAAGCCCGCGTCAATGAAATGGGAGGCGGATCTCGCCGAGCAAAATCTCGGGACATGGCAGGGCATGAACCGCGCCGCTTTCGTCGCAAGCCGTCCCGTCGGTTCGAGCTGGTTTGCCGACATCAACGAGCCCGCGCCGGGCGGCGAAAGTTTTATGGATCTCTACAACCGCACCCGCCGCACCGTCGAGCGGATCAACAATGAGGCGGCCGGGCAGGACGTGATCGCGGTCGCGCATGGCGGCACCATCAAGGCGGCGATCGGGCTCGCGCTCGACGGCCAGGTGGAGCGGGCGCTGTCGTTCGACATCGACAATGTCTCGATCACGCGGCTCGATTGTTTCGCAAGCCCCGAGCGTTCGGTCTGGCGGCTGCCGATGGTGAACCAGCAGCCGTGGATTGCCGATGATGCGCATGCGGAAATGCATCAGCCGGCGGGACCGGAAGTGAAGAAGCTCGCCTGAGGCCCAAGCTCGCCTAAAGCCATTGTCCGTTCGCGGGGACACGGCGTAAGCTTCACACCAATCAAATCACACTCCGGGAGAGAAACATGACCTTGTTCGACATGAAGGGCAAAGTTGCCGTCATCACCGGCTCGACGCGCGGCATCGGGCTTGCGATCGCCGAGCGCATGGCCGAGCACGGCGCCAAGGTCGTGATCTCCTCGCGCAAGGCCGATGTCTGCGACGAGGTTGCCAAGGGCATCAACGACAAATTTGGCAAGGGCACCGCGGTCGCGATCGCGGCGAACATCTCGTCCAAGGAGAATCTGCAAAATCTCGTCGACGAGAGCAACCGCGCCTTCGGCAAGATCGACGTGCTGGTCTGCAACGCCGCATCGAACCCGTATTACGGCCCGCTCGCCGGAATCTCCGACGATCAGTTCCGCAAGATTCTCGACAACAACATCGTCGCCAACAACTGGCTGATCTCGATGGTGGTGCCGCAGATGATCGAGCGCAAGGACGGCTCGGTCATCATCGTATCCTCGATCGGCGGCCTCAAGGGCTCGACCATCCTGGGCGCCTACGCGATCTCGAAGGCTGCCGACATGCAGCTCGCGCGCAACCTGGCTTGCGAATACGGCAAGCACAACATCCGCGTGAACTGCATCGCGCCGGGTCTGATCAAGACCGACTTTGCGAAAGCGCTGTGGGACAATCCGGAGAACCTGAAAGCCTCGACCGCGCGCTCGCCGCTGCTCCGCATCGGCATTCCCGACGAGATCGCGGGCGCCGCGGTGTTCCTGGGATCCGCGGCCGGCGACTTCATGACTGGCCAGACCATGGTGATCGACGGCGGCGCGACGATTAGCTGAGGCGATTGCGCAGGAGTGGCGCGCAGCTCACCCACACACAGGTGTCATCGCCCGCGAAGGCGGGCGATCCAGTATCCCAGAGGCCAGCGTTAGGGAGTTCGCTCTCACCACATCTGCCGCGGCGTACTGGATGCCCCGCCTTCGCGGGGCATGACAGCGAGAATGTGGAAGCGGGTCTGCCCTTAATCCACCGCCGCGTAAACCAGATCCCGCACCAGCGTCCGCGTAAAATCGCGCTGGCCCGGGCCCTGGCTCATGAACACCGCGAACAGGTCCTCCTTCGGGTCGATCCAGAAGAACGTCCCCGCAATGCCGCTCCAGAAATACTGGCCGACGCTGCCCGGGAAGGGCGCGATGCCGGCCTCGCGGCGCACGGCGAAGCCGAGGCCGAAACCGTGGCCGGGCGACAGCAGCGTGCCGTTGGTCACGACATCAGGCCCGAGGTGATCGGACGCCATCAGCTCCAGCGTCTTGCGGCCGATGATCCTGTTGCCGTCGAGCGTGCCGCCATTGCGCAGCATCAGCGCGAAGCGGGCGTAATCCATCGTGGTCGAGACCAGACCGCCGCCGCCGGACTCCATGACCGGCTGCTCCAGCATGTTGAACAGCGCGACCTTGTCGCCGGTCCAGGGATCGGCTGCGAACGGCTGGGCGAGGCGGCCGGCATTGGCTTCGCTGGTGGAGAAGCCGGTCTCGGTCATCTGCAGCGGCGCGAGGATGCGTTCGGTCAGGAACGTTCCGAGCGATTTGCCGCTGACAATTTCGATGATGCGGCCGAGAATGTCGGTGGAGCGGCTGTAGTTGAACTCCTCGCCGGGGTGGCAGACGAGCGGGAAGCTCGCCACCAGCGCAGCGTGCTCGGCATTGGTGATCTTGCGGCTGCGGACCCGAGACTCCTGGTAGAGCTTGTGCACGGGGCCGTCGCCCTGGTGCTCGTAGGTGAGGCCCGAGGTGTGGCGAAGCAGGTCCTGCACCGTCATCGGCCGCTTCGGTGGAACCAGTTCCAGCTTGCCGCCGCTGACCACGCCGACCTTCTGGTCGGCGAACTCCGGAATGAATTTTGCGACGGGATCGCCGAGCAGGAGGTGGCCGTCCTCAACCAGCGCCATGATGCCGACCGACACGATCGGCTTGGTCATCGAGAAGATCCGGAAGATCGAATCAAGCGCCATGGGCGCGGACCCGGTTGGGCTCTGCTTGCCGAGCGCCTCGAACCAGCCGACCTGGCCGCGCCGGGCTACCAGCACAGTCGCGCCGGGCACGGTTCCCTTGTCGATCTCGCGCTTGAACGCGTCCGACATCGCCTGGAGGCGGAGGCGCGACAGGCCGACCGTCTCCGGCTTGGCCTCGGGCAAAGGCGGGGTTTTTGGCGCGGTCGCGGCGTGAGGGGCGGCTGTCGCGGTCATGGGCACTCCCGGTTGTTCTTGATTATCGGGAACGAACTCTGGCCCAGAAGTCGCGGTACAAACAAGCGAAGCCAGCGCGCTTCACCCTTGCAATCCGTCCTTGCAATCGAGCCGTCCCCTGTGCTTGAAAGCGGCCCTGATCCGTGCGGCGACGCGAGGGTCCGTAGGAGTGTAGCTCAATTGGTAGAGCACCGGTCTCCAAAACCGGGGGTCGCAGGTTCGAGCCCTGCCACTCCTGCCAACCCATCCCGACAATCAGGATCGACAGGGCAGGACGGCGGCGGGCCGAAGAGCTCGGACCGTGGATCATGCGGGGTCCATAAGCCCTTGATCCGCATCGCGTCCGCGAGCCGGGCCCGCGGGCATTCCGCCTCGCCCACACCTTGACCTTTGGCCCTATCCGCAGTAGATACCCGGCACTCGCAGCCGGCCCGTTGAGATGCGGATATCCGGCGCGGCTTTGAAATCCCCGAACAATCGAGCCCGGTTTTCCGGCTCATCCTTCGAGACAGAGGGCTGGGCCACAGGCGGCTGTTCGGATCCCTGAAATCTTTAATCGCGTCTGGCAACGGACGTTGGACCTCAAACGATGGCAGTCAGCCCGTTCAAGTTCTTGCAGGAAGTGCGCTCGGAGACCGCCAAGGTCACCTGGCCGACCCGTCGTGAGACCACGATCACCACCATCATGGTGTTCGTGATGGTCGCCGTGGCCTCGATCTTCTTCTTCGCCGCCGACCAGATCATCCGTTACCTCATCACCTTCCTTTTGGGCATTCACTGATGGCAACAGCAGCCGCTGCAACCCAATCGACCGACAAGCGCTGGTACATCGTCCACGCCTATTCGAACTTTGAGAAGAAGGTCGCCGAATCGATCCGCGAGCAGGCCAAGCAGCGCGGGCTCGAGGAGCTGTTCGAGCTGGTGCTGGTTCCGACCGAGAAGGTCACGGAAGTGCGCCGCGGCCGCAAGATCGACGCCGAGCGCAAGTTCTTCCCCGGCTACGTGCTGGTGAAGATGAAGCTGACCGACGAGGCGTTTCATCTGATCAAGAACACGCCGAAGGTCACGGGCTTCCTCGGCGCCGAGAACAAGCCGATGCCGATCTCGGAGAACGAGGCGATGCGCATCCTGCACCAGGTGCAGGAGGGCGTGGAACGGCCGAAGGCGTCGGTGTCGTTCGAGATCGGCGAGAACGTGCGCGTGGCCGATGGCCCCTTCGCCTCGTTCTCGGGTGTTGTCGAGGAAATCGACGAGGCGCGCTCGCGCGTGAAGGTCGCGGTGTCGATCTTCGGCCGCGCCACGCCGGTCGAACTGGAATTCGGTCAGGTCGAGAAGGTCTGATCGGGTCACGCGGGAAGCCGATCAGGCTTCGCGCAAAGAGAGGCCGTGGGAGGGAGAGGGCGGTTGCCAGCCGCATCCGACCCAGACCACGAACCTGAAACCGCCGGTCCAGGCCGGCACAACAGGAGTGATACATGGCAAAGAAAGTGACCGGATACCTGAAGCTTCAGGTCCCGGCCGGTGCGGCGAATCCCTCGCCCCCGATCGGTCCCGCGCTCGGTCAGCGCGGTCTCAACATCATGGAGTTCTGCAAGGCGTTCAACGCCCAGACCCAGAAGGAAGAGAAGAACACCCCGATTCCCGTCGTGATCACGATCTACGCCGATCGTTCGTTCACGTTCGAGATGAAGACCCCCCCGATGTCCTTCTTCCTCAAGCGGGCTGCCAAGATCCAGTCTGGCTCGAAGGCGCCGGGCCGTGACAAGGCCGGCAAGGTGACCAAGGCGCAAGTGCGTGAGATCGCCGAGAAGAAGATGAAGGATCTCAATTGCGACACCATCGAATCGGCCATGAAGATGGTCGAGGGCTCTGCCCGTTCGATGGGTCTGGAAGTGGCGGGGTAAGGGCTCATGACAATCGGAAAGCGTTTGAACAAAGCCCGCGAAGGTGTTGACCGCGAAAAGCTTTACCCGCTCGCGGACGCCATCAAAATGGTCAAGGAACGCGCGAAAGCGAAGTTCGACGAGACCATCGAGGTCGCGATCAATCTCGGCGTCGATCCGCGTCACGCCGACCAGATGGTTCGCGGCGTCGTGACCCTGCCGAACGGCACCGGCCGTACGCTCCGCGTCGGCGTGTTCGCCCGCGGCGCCAAGGCTGACGAAGCCAAGGCCGCAGGTGCCGACGTCGTCGGCGCCGAAGACCTGGTCGAGAAGGTGCAGAACGGCTCGATCGATTTCGACCGCTGCATCGCCACTCCCGACATGATGCCGCTGGTCGGTCGTCTCGGTAAGGTGCTCGGCCCGCGCGGCCTGATGCCGAACCCGAAGATCGGCACCGTGACCATGGACGTCACCGGTGCGGTGAAGGGTGCCAAGGGCGGCTCGGTCGAGTTCCGTGTCGAGAAGGCCGGCATCCTGCAGGCCGGCGTCGGCAAGGCCTCGTTCTCCGAGGAGAAGCTGGTCGAGAACATCAAGGCGCTCGCCGATGCTGTCTCGAAGGCGAAGCCGGCTGGCTCCAAGGGTACGTACATCCAGCGCGTTGCGGTGTCCTCGACGATGGGCCCCGGCGTGAAGGTCGAACCGGGCACCATTCTTGGCTAAGGTCTGCCTCGGCTAGAGGTTTGGAAATTGCATGAGGCGATGGGCGGAATTGGGCAACCGATTCCGCCCCTCGTCGTTTGTGGCGTCACTGACCGGAAACAAGAACAATGGCTGACAAGGTCCTGATCTATTCGCGCTTTCCCAAGACGATGATGGCGCGCTTCGCCGAGCGGTTCGAGCTGCTCGACACCGGTGGCAAGCCCGCGCACGAGGTGTTTTCGGCCGCCGAGCTCGGCGGCATCCGAACCATGCTGACCGCCGGCGGCTCGCCGCTCGGCGCCGAGGCGATGGACCTGTTTCCAAAGCTCGGCGCGATCGTCTGCTACGGCACCGGCTATGACGGCGTCGACCTAAAGGCTGCCGCTGCGCGCAAGATCGCGGTCGGCCACAGCCCCGGCGCCAACGCGGCCTCGGTCGCCGACATCGCGATGACCCTGATGTTGGCGACCACGCGGCGGATCCCGGTCGCCGACCAATATGTCCGCAGCGGCGATTGGGCGGCCTCGAAGCAGTCGCCGATGATGCGGCCGCAGGCCGGCATGCCCGGCCGCCGCATCGGCGTCTACGGCATGGGCGAGATCGGCCGCAAGATCGCCGCGCGCTGCGCCGCGTTCGAGAGCGAGGTCGGCTATTTCAGCCGCAGCAAATACGATTTGCCCTATCAATATTTCCCGACCCTGGAGGCGTTGGCCGACTGGAGCAGCGTGCTGATGATCGCGGTCCGGGCAGGGGCCGGGACCCAGCATGTGGTCAACGCCGACATCCTCAAGCGCCTCGGCGCGAACGGGTATGTCGTCAACATCTCCCGCGGCTCGGTCGTCGACGAGAAGGCCCTGGTCGCGGCCTTGACTGACCAGACCATCGCCGGCGCCGGCCTCGACGTCTTCGAGAAGGAACCGCACGCTCCCGACGCCCTGACCGCGCTCCCGAACGTCGTGTTCGCCCCCCATATCGGCGGCCACACCCTCGAATCGCACGTCGCCATGCAGAACTGCGTGCTGGCCAACCTGAGCGCGTTCTTCGAGGGCAAGCCGCTGCCCTATGGGGTCAAATCGGCCTGAATCGGCCCTTGTCAGGCCGCCTCAAGCCCTGAAGGCAACGGATTGGAACTGGTGTGAATTTTGCTCTTGGCAAGCAGGCAGAGAGCGGTTAAAGAACCGCTTCCGGACGTGCCGGCCTTGGCTGGCGCGTCCGTGCACGCATTCCGAAAACCCGACACGCAGGAGATCATTCCTTTTCAGGACGTCCGTAAGGATTTGCCCGAAAAGGAAGGAAAATCCATCGGTTGGTGGGATGCGGGCAGAGGTCAGGCGGTTCGCCGGCTGGCCTTGTCCTGTCCAAGACTGCAGGCGCCTGCGGGAAATTTCGATTTCTCAACGGCTTAATCGCATGGCCTGCATAGACGGGTGAAGACCGGATTTCACTTCGCTTCTCACTTTAGGGTGGTCGCGAAGGAGTTTGGTTCGGACCTCGACACGCCGTGGGCTCCAACGAGCTCCCGGAGGGCAGGCTTTGAATTGTCGTCTCGCCCGGCGCGTGTCCGATGGGTTTTGACCCTGAGGTTCAGGTTTTGGGTGGGACGGTGGGTGCAACCCGGCGGTCCCGCTTTTGCGATGACCGCCAACCGGAAAGAGCTTGCTGTGGAACGAGCGGCAAAAAAGGAAGCGGTCGAACAGCTCAATGGGGTCTTCAAGACCACGAGCGTCGCGGTCGTTGCCCAATATTCCGGCCTGACCGTTGCCCAGATGCAGAAGCTGCGCATGCAGATGAAGCAGGCTGGTGCCTCGGTGAAGGTCTCGAAGAACCGTCTCGCCAAAATTGCTCTTGAAGGCACTGACGTCGTTGCCATCGGCCCCATGCTGAAGGGACCGACCGTGATCGCCACTTCGAACGATCCGGTAGCGGCGCCAAAGGTCGCCGTCGAATTCGCCAAGGTGAACGAAAAGTTCGTCATCGTTGGCGGTTCGATGGGAACGACCGTCCTGAATGTCGACGGCGTGAAGGCCCTTGCCTCGCTGCCGTCGCTTGACGAACTGCGCGCCAAGATCGTCGGCCTGCTTGTGGCCCCGGCGACCAAGCTCGCTCAGCTCGCCAACGCGCCCGCGGGCAAGCTCGCGCGCGTCATCCAGGCTCATGCCTCAAAGGGCGAAGCGGCCTGACGCCCTTCGCAAAACTCAAACCCGAACCAGACTTACACCTAAGGAAACTGAACAATGGCTGACTTGCAGAAGATCGTTGACGACCTCTCGAGCCTCACCGTGCTCGAAGCTGCCGAACTCGCAAAGCTCCTCGAAGAGAAGTGGGGCGTTTCGGCTGCCGCGGCTGTCGCCGTGGCCGGCCCGGCTGGTGGTGGCGCTGCTGCCGCTCCGGCGGAAGAGAAGACCGAGTTCACGGTCGTTCTGGCCGCCGCCGGCGAAAAGAAGATCGAGGTCATCAAGGAAGTCCGCGCCATCACCGGCCTGGGCCTGAAGGAAGCAAAGGACCTCGTCGAGGGCGCGCCGAAGCCTGTCAAGGAAGGCGTGAACAAGGACGAAGCCGAGAAGATCAAGGTCCAGCTCGAGAAGGCTGGCGCGAAGGTCGAGCTCAAGTAAGCAACGCTTACTGGCGGGGTCCCGGGCCGAGCTCGGGGCCTTGGTCCATCCTTCAAAAGGGTGGGCCGGATGCAAAAGGCGTGCGACGGATCGTCCCGACGCAGGCCGAACACGAAAATGTGTGGGGATTTGAGGGTATACCCCTCGAATCTCCACTATTGTCGCCCCATATCGGGTCGGCAGCACGAAAGCGCGGTGGGCAGGGATGCGGGATTTCCCTGTAAGCCGTTGGGAGAGCAGGCTATTTCGGGCTTTTGCAGTCCGTGAAGACGATCGTTGTGACGGGCGGGCGTGCCTATGCGCCCCGCGCGTCGTTTTGCGTTTTGAAGGTCTGAAGAACAGATTCAGGACATGACGGCCTGAAACTGGATTTTCGGTTCCCCAAAACGGGTTCGAAAAATTCAACCCGGGGAGCGGCGGCAGCCGCGTCCTGGACGGCGCGCCCAGAGCGGGCGACGAAATGAGAGGCCACGATGGCGCAGCAGACATTCACCGGTCGCAAACGCGTTCGCAAATTCTTCGGACACATCAAGGAAGTCGCCGAGATGCCGAACCTCATCGAGGTTCAGAAGGCGTCCTACGACCAGTTCCTGATGGTCGACGAACCCGCGGGCGGACGCCTCGACGAGGGCCTGCAGGCCGTGTTCCGTTCGGTGTTCCCGATCTCGGACTTTTCGGGCACCTCGATGCTGGAATTCGTGCGCTACGAGTTCGAGCAGCCGAAGTACGACGTCGACGAGTGCCGCCAGCGCGGCATGACCTTCGCGGCTCCCCTCAAGGTGACGCTGCGCCTCATCGTGTTCGATATCGACGAGGAAACCGGTGCGAAGTCGGTCAAGGACATCAAGGAGCAGGACGTCTACATGGGCGACATTCCGCTCATGACGATGAACGGCACCTTCATCGTGAACGGCACCGAGCGCGTCATCGTCTCGCAGATGCACCGTTCGCCGGGCGTGTTCTTCGACCACGACAAGGGCAAGACCCATTCCTCGGGCAAGCTGCTGTTCGCCGCACGCGTGATCCCGTATCGCGGCTCCTGGCTCGACATCGAGTTCGACGCCAAGGACATCGTCTATGCGCGTATCGACCGTCGCCGCAAGATTCCGGTGACCTCGCTGATGTTCGCCCTCGGCCTCGACGGCGAGGCGATCCTGTCCACGTTCTACAAGAAGATCCTCTACAAGCGGACCAAGGAAGGCTGGCGCGTTCCGTTCGACGCCAATCGTTTCCGCGGTTACTCGACCATCAACGACCTGATCGATGCCGACACCGGCAAGGTCGTGCTCGAGGCCGGCAAAAAGCTCACCGTGCGCGGTGCGCGTCAGATGCAGGAGAAGGGCCTCAAGGCTCTGCGCCTGTCGGATGAGGAACTCGTCGGCAACTATCTCGCCGAGGACCTCGTCAACCCGAAGACGGGTGAGATCCACGCCGAAGCCGGCGAGGAAATCACTGACAAGTCGATGAAGGCCCTCAACGAGCACGGCTACAAGGAACTGCCGCTGCTCGACATCGACCACGTCAATGTCGGCGCCTACATCCGCAACACGCTCTCGGCCGACAAGAACATGACGCGTGAAGACGCGCTGTTCGACATCTACCGCGTGATGCGCCCGGGCGAGCCGCCGACGCTGGATTCGGCGCAGGCGATGTTCCAGTCGCTGTTCTTCGACGCCGAGCGTTACGACCTCTCGGCGGTCGGCCGCGTCAAGATGAACATGCGCCTCGACCTCGATGCGCCCGACACCCAGCGTACGCTGCGCAAGGAAGACATCCTCTCCGTCATCAAGACGCTGGTGGATTTGCGCGACGGCAAGGGCGAGATCGACGACATCGACCATCTCGGCAACCGCCGTGTGCGCTCGGTCGGCGAGCTCATGGAGAACCAGTACCGCATCGGCCTCCTGCGCATGGAGCGCGCGATCAAGGAGCGCATGTCCTCGGTCGACATCGACACGGTCATGCCGCAGGACCTGATCAACGCAAAACCGGCCGCAGCTGCCGTGCGAGAATTCTTCGGCTCCTCGCAGCTCTCGCAGTTCATGGACCAGACCAACCCGCTGTCCGAGATCACCCACAAGCGGCGCCTGTCGGCACTTGGACCGGGCGGTCTGACCCGCGAGCGCGCCGGCTTCGAGGTGCGCGACGTGCATCCGACGCATTACGGCCGGATCTGCCCGATCGAGACGCCGGAAGGTCCGAACATCGGTCTGATCAACTCGCTCGCCACCTTCGCGCGCGTGAACAAGTACGGCTTCGTCGAGACGCCTTATCGCAAGGTGAAGGACGGCCGCGTCACCGACGAGGTCGTGTACCTCTCGGCGATGGAAGAGGGTCGCTACACGGTCGCGCAGGCCAACGTGCCGCTCGACCCGAAGGGCCGCTTCACCGAAGACCTCGTGGTCTGCCGTCACGCCGGCGAAGTCTTGCCGGTGACGCCGGACAAGGTCGACTACATGGACGTGTCGCCGAAGCAGCTCGTTTCGGTCGCCGCGGCGCTGATCCCGTTCCTCGAGAACGACGACGCCAACCGCGCGCTGATGGGCTCGAACATGCAACGCCAGGCGGTGCCGCTGGTTCGCGCCGAGGCGCCATTCGTCGGCACCGGCATGGAAGGCGTGGTTGCGCGTGACTCGGGTGCTGCGATCGCGGCGCGCCGTTCGGGCGTGATCGACCAGATCGACGCGACCCGCGTCGTGATCCGCGCCACCGAAGATCTCGATCCGACCAAGTCGGGCGTCGATATCTACCGGCTGATGAAGTACCAGCGCTCGAACCAGTCGACCTGCATCAATCAGCGTCCGCTGGTGAAGGTCGGCGACATCGTCAAGAAGGGCGACATCATCGCTGACGGTCCGTCGACCGATCTCGGCGAACTTGCGCTCGGCCGCAACGTGCTCGTCGCGTTCATGCCGTGGAACGGCTACAACTTCGAAGACTCGATCCTGCTCTCCGAGCGGATCGTGAAGGAAGACGTCTTCACCTCGATCCACATCGAGGAGTTCGAAGTGATGGCCCGCGACACCAAGCTCGGGCCTGAGGAAATCACCCGCGACATTCCGAACGTTTCGGAAGAAGCGCTGAAGAACCTCGACGAAGCCGGTATTGTCTACATCGGTGCGGAAGTGCGCGCCGGCGACATCCTGGTCGGCAAGATCACCCCGAAGGGCGAAAGCCCGATGACGCCGGAAGAAAAGCTTCTGCGCGCCATCTTCGGCGAGAAGGCCTCCGACGTTCGCGACACCTCGCTGCGCGTTCCCCCGGGCGTGCAGGGCACGATCGTGGAAGTCCGCGTGTTCAACCGTCACGGCGTCGACAAGGACGAGCGTGCGCTGGCGATCGAGCGGGAAGAGATCGAGCGTCTGGCCAAGGACCGCGACGACGAGCAGGCGATCCTGGACCGCAACGTCTACAACCGTCTTGCCGAGCTCCTCGAGGGACGGCAGGGCATTGCGGGCCCGAAGGGCTTCAAGAAGGACACCAAGATCACCCGTGCGGTGCTCGAGGAGTATCCGAAGTCGCAGTGGTGGCTGTTCGCTTCGCCGAACGACAAGCTGATGGCCGAGATCGAGGCCATGCGGAAGCAGTACGACGAGTCGAAGAAGGGGCTTGAACAGCGCTTCCTCGACAAGGTCGAGAAGCTTCAGCGCGGTGACGAATTGCCGCCCGGCGTGATGAAGATGGTCAAGGTCTTCGTCGCGGTGAAGCGCAAGATCCAGCCCGGCGACAAGATGGCCGGCCGCCACGGCAACAAGGGCGTGGTGTCGAAGATCGTGCCGATCGAGGACATGCCGTTCCTCGAAGACGGTACGCATGCCGACATCGTGCTCAATCCGCTCGGCGTGCCTTCGCGCATGAACGTCGGACAGATCCTCGAGACCCATCTCGGCTGGGCCTGCGCCGGCCTCGGCAAGCGTATCGGCCAGACGGTCGATGCCTACCTGTCGAAGCAGGACATCAAGCCGCTGAAGGAAACCTTGAAGAAGGTCTACGGCGAGGACGAGACGATCAAGACGCTCAACGACAACGAGCTGCTTGAACTCGGCCACAATCTGAGCCGCGGCGTGCCGATCGCGACGCCGGTGTTCGACGGCGCCAAGGAAGCCGATATCGAGGAGATGCTGAAGCTTGCGGGTCTCGACGCTTCGGGTCAGTCGACCGTCTATGACGGCCGCACCGGCGATGCCTTCGACCGCAAGGTGACGGTGGGCTACATCTACATGCTCAAGCTGCACCATCTCGTCGACGACAAGATCCATGCGCGTTCGATCGGTCCGTACTCGCTCGTCACCCAGCAGCCGCTGGGCGGCAAGGCGCAGTTCGGCGGCCAGCGTTTCGGCGAAATGGAGGTGTGGGCGCTCGAAGCTTACGGCGCGGCCTACACGCTCCAGGAAATGCTGACCGTGAAGTCGGACGACGTCGCCGGCCGTACCAAGGTGTACGAGGCGATCGTGCGTGGCGACGACACCTTCGAGGCCGGTATCCCGGAATCGTTCAACGTGCTGGTCAAGGAAATGCGCTCGCTCGGCCTCAACGTCGATCTGCACAATTCCAAGGTGGGACCGGCGCCGACGTCGGAAGCGGCCGAGTAATTCGACCTTTCATGCCCGGCCTTCGCGGCCGGGCATTGGCGCCCCTCCCGATGCCTTGAGGGCAGGGCGCCCCGCTTGAGTGATTTTCGAATTTGCGGCCGGAGGCGACCGGCACGCGAGGAGAAGACGATGAACCAAGAAATTATGAATCTCTTTAACCCGACGACGCCGGCTCAGGTCTTCGACCAGATCCGCATCTCGATCGCGTCCCCGGAGAAGATTCTGTCCTGGTCCTACGGCGAGATCAAGAAGCCGGAGACCATCAACTACCGTACCTTCAAGCCCGAGCGCGACGGCCTGTTCTGCGCGCGCATCTTCGGGCCGATCAAGGACTACGAGTGCTTGTGCGGCAAGTACAAGCGCATGAAGTACAAGGGCATCATCTGCGAGAAGTGCTCGGTCGAGGTCACGCTGTCGCGCGTCCGGCGCGAGCGCATGGGCCATATCGAGCTCGCGGCTCCCGTCGCCCACATCTGGTTTCTGAAGTCGCTGCCGTCGCGCATCGGCCTGCTGCTGGACATGACGCTGAAGGATCTCGAGCGGATCCTCTACTTCGAATATTACGTCGTGCTGGAGCCCGGCCTCACCGCGCTGAAGGACCGTCAGCTGCTGTCGGAAGACGAGTATCTGAAGGCGCAGGACGAGTACGGCCAGGATTCCTTCACCGCCATGATCGGCGCCGAAGCGATCCGTGAGCTGCTCAAGGGCATGGACCTCGAGAAGCTCGAGGTGACCTTGCGCGCCGAGATGCAGGAGACCGACTCCGACATCAAGCACAAGAAGCTCGCCAAGCGCCTGAAGATCGTGGAAGCGTTCCGCCACTCCGGCAACAAGCCGGAATGGATGATCCTGACTGTCGTTCCCGTGATCCCGCCGGACTTGCGTCCGCTGGTGCCGCTGGACGGCGGCCGGTTCGCGACCTCGGACCTCAACGACCTCTACCGCCGCGTCATCAACCGCAACAACCGCTTGAAGCGGCTGATGGAGCTGCGCGCGCCTGACATCATCATCCGCAACGAGAAGCGCATGCTTCAGGAAGCGGTCGATGCGCTGTTCGACAACGGCCGCCGCGGCCGCGTCATCACGGGTGCCAACAAGCGCCCGCTGAAGTCGCTCGCCGACATGCTGAAGGGCAAGCAGGGCCGTTTCCGCCAGAACCTGCTCGGCAAGCGCGTCGACTATTCGGGCCGTTCGGTGATCGTGGTCGGTCCCGAGCTGCGCCTGCATCAGTGCGGCCTGCCGAAGAAGATGGCGCTCGAGCTGTTCAAGCCGTTCATCTATTCGCGGCTTGACGCCAAGGGCCTGTCCACCACCGTCAAGCAGGCGAAGAAGCTGGTCGAGAAGGAGCGGCCCGAGGTCTGGGACATCCTGGATGAGGTGATCCGCGAGCATCCGGTGCTGCTCAACCGCGCGCCGACGCTGCATCGCCTGGGCATCCAGGCGTTCGAGCCGGTGCTGATCGAGGGCAAGGCGATCCAGCTTCACCCGCTGGTCTGCTCCGCGTTCAACGCCGACTTCGACGGCGACCAGATGGCCGTGCACGTTCCGCTGTCGCTCGAAGCGCAGCTGGAAGCGCGTGTGCTGATGATGTCGACCAACAACATCCTGCATCCGGCGAACGGCCAGCCGATCATCGTGCCGTCGCAGGACATCGTGCTCGGTCTCTACTACGTCTCGATCATGCGCGAAGGCCTGCCTGGCGAGGGCAAGCTGTTCGGCGACATGGCCGAGCTCGAGCACGCCCTGCACGCGAAGGTCATCCACCTCCACACCAAGATCAAGTACCGGTGGGAAGGCATGGACGAGACCGGCAAGATCTCCAAGCGCTGGATCGAGACCACTGCCGGCCGCGTCATGCTCGGCAACCTGCTGCCGCGGAACCCGCGGATTTCGTACGAGATCATCAACAAGCTGATGACCAAGCGCGAGATCTCGGGCGTCATCGACCAGGTCTACCGTCACTGCGGTCAGAAGGAGACGGTGATCTTCTGCGACCGCATCATGGCGCTCGGCTTCTACAATGCGTTCAAGGCCGGCATCTCGTTCGGCAAGGACGACATGGTCGTGCCGCACTCCAAGTGGAAGATCGTCGATACGACCCGTACGCTGGCGAAGGATTTCGAGCAGCAGTACAACGACGGTCTGATCACCCATGGCGAGAAGTACAACAAGGTCGTCGACGCCTGGTCGAAGGCCACGGAAGAAATCGCCAAGGCGATGATGAAGGAGATCTCCTCCACCAAGAAGACGGCGGGCGGAGCCGATGCCGACATCAACTCGATCTACATGATGGCTCACTCTGGTGCCCGCGGTTCGCCGGCCCAGATGCGCCAGCTTGCCGGCATGCGCGGCCTGATGGCCAAGCCGTCGGGTGAGATCATCGAGACGCCGATCATCTCGAACTTCAAGGAGGGCCTCTCGGTTCTCGAATACTTCAACTCGACCCACGGCGCCCGCAAGGGCCTCGCGGACACCGCGTTGAAGACCGCGAACTCCGGTTACCTGACCCGTCGTCTGGTCGACGTCGCGCAGGACTGCATCATCACGCAGTCCGATTGCGGCACCAAGCTCGGCATCAAGATGCGCGCCATCGTCGATGCCGGCACCGTGGTCGCTTCGCTCGGCTCGCGCATCCTCGGACGCACGGCCTGCGAAGACATCCGTGACAGCTCGGGCAAGGTGATCATCAAGCGCGATACGCTGATGGAAGAAAGCCATCTGGACGCCATCCAGCAGGGTGGTGTGCAGGAGGTGAAGATCCGTTCGGCGCTGACCTGCGAACTCGTCAACGGCATCTGCGGCATGTGCTACGGCCGCGACCTCGCCCGCGGCACGCCGGTCAACCACGGCGAAGCGGTCGGCGTCATCGCGGCGCAGTCCATCGGCGAGCCGGGCACCCAGCTCACCATGCGCACCTTCCACATCGGTGGTGCGGCGCAGCTCAACGAGCAGTCTTTCGTCGAAGCCAATTTCGACGGCAAGATCGTGATCCGGAACAAGGCCATCGCCCGCAACAGCGAAGGTCACCTGGTCGCGATGGTCCGCAACATGGTGATCGCGATCGTCGATGCCGACGGCACCGAGCGTGCGACGCACCGTATTCAGTACGGCGCGCGTCTGCACGTGGACGAGGGCGACACCGTCAAGCGCGGCCAGCGCATCGTCGAGTGGGATCCGTACACCCGTCCGCTTCTCACCGAAGTGGAAGGCACCATCGGCTTCGAGGATCTGGTCGAAGGGCAGTCGATCTCGGAAACGCTGGACGAGGCCACCGGTATCGCCAAGCGCGTGGTCATCGACTGGCGTTCGACCCGCGGTGGCGCGGACCTGCGTCCGGCCATCGTGGTCAAGGGCAAGGATGGCAAGGTGCTCAAGCTCGCCCGTGGCGGCGATGCCCGCTACATGCTGTCGGTCGACGGCATTCTGTCGGTCGACGTCGGAGCCAAGGTCAATCCGGGCGACATCCTCGCCCGTGTCTCGACCGAAAGCGCCAAGACGCGTGACATCACCGGCGGTCTGCCGCGGGTGGCGGAACTGTTCGAGGCACGGCGTCCGAAGGATGCGGCGATCATCGCCGAAATCTCGGGCACCATCCGGTTCGGACGCGACTACAAGAACAAGCGTCGCATCTCGATCGAGCCGATGGACAAGACCGACGAGGCGCGCGAGTACCTGATCCCGAAGGGCAAGCACATCCACCTTCAGGACGGCGACGTCGTCGAAAAGGGCGACTTCATCGTGGAAGGCAACCCGGCGCCGCACGACATCCTTGCGGTCAAGGGCATCGAAGAGCTCGCGGCCTACCTGGTCAACGAAATCCAGGAGGTCTACCGGCTCCAGGGCGTGCTCATCAACGACAAGCACATCGAGGTGATTGTCCGTCAGATGCTCCAGAAGGTGGAAGTCACCGACCAGGGCGACACGGACATGATCTCCGGCGAGCAGGTCGACAAGATCGAGTTCGACGCGCTGAACGAGAAGGCCAAGGAAGAGGGCAAGAAGATCGCCACGGGTACGCCGGTTCTGCTCGGCATCACCAAGGCGAGCCTCCAGACCCGCTCCTTCTTCTCGGCGGCCTCGTTCCAGGAGACCACCCGCGTCCTCACGGAAGCGGCGGTCAACGGCAAGGTCGATCCGCTCGAAGGCCTCAAGGAGAACGTTATCGTCGGCCGGCTGATCCCGGCGGGCACCGGCGCCTCCATGGCCAAGATCCGCGAAGTCGCTGTGAAGCGCGACAAGATGATCCTCGACGAGCGCGAGAAGCAGGCGGCCGTCGTGTCGCCCGCACCGGAAGCGGAGCTTCCTGCGCTCCCGCCCGCGGAATGATGGTTCATCCGTAGGAATACCGAGGACAATGAAAAGGCCGGCGAAAGCCGGCCTTTTTGCTGCTTTGTTTGGCTGTTGCGATGCGGGATCAACCTTTGTTCATCTTTCCTTCAGTCAGAAAAGCGCTTCTGCTAAGGCAACTTAGACCGGTGGTCCCGTGACGGGGGCAGGGCCGGAGACCACGGACCTTACATGCTTGATCTCGCAATCGTAGGCGGCGGCCCCGGCGGGCTGATGAGCGCCTGGTACCTGAAGCGTAAGCTCGGCGACCTCTGCCGCATCACCATCTACGAAGCCTCCGATCGGCTCGGCGGCAAGATCGTCACGCGCAAATTCGATTCCGCGCCGGCGATGTACGAGGCCGGCGTCGCCGAGATCTACGATTACTCGATGACCGGTCCCGATCCGCTGCGCGAGCTGATCCAGCATTTCGGCTTGCAGACGATTCCGATGGACGCCGAGCAGGTGCAGTTCGGCGGCGAGCTGCTCGATGACGTCGCCGGCATGCGCCGCAAATACGGCGCCAAGACTGCGGCTGCGATCGAGTCGTTCCGCAAGCGCTGCGCCGACGAAATGTCGCCGATCGAATATTACGAGGGCGTCGGCGCCCACGACAACGAGAACCCCTGGGCCTACAAGACGGCCGAGCAGGTGCTCGACGAGGAGGTCGAGGACGAGACCGCAAAGCGCTTCTTCAAGGTGATGGCGCGCTCGGATCTCGCGACCGAAAGCCACAACACCAACGGCCTCAACGCGCTCAAGAACTACCTGATGGATGTCGACGGCTACATCGGGCTCTACTCCATCCAGAACGGCAACGAGCAGCTGATCGAATGCCTCCAGTCGGAGGTCAGCGCCGACATCCAGCTCAATCACCGCGTGCTCACCGTCGGCAAGGCGCCGACCGGCCGCTATCAGCTCAAGATGATGAACGGCAAGGGACCGGAGACGCGCGACTTTGATCTCGTGCTGATGTGCCTGCCACACTCATGGCTCTCTACTGTCGGCTGGGAAGGCGAGCAGCTGCGCAAGTCGATGGTCAAGCACGTCTCGTATTTCGACCGTCCGGCGCACTATTTGCGCGTCTCGATCCTGTTCGATTCCCCGTTCTGGGGCGACAAGATTTCCGGTGCCTGGTTCATGTCGGAAGCGTTCGGCGGTTGCTGCGTCTACAATGAGGGCGCGCGCCACGACGTCGGCAAGCACGGTGTCCTGAACTGGCTGATTCCCGGCTCCGATGCGCTGGCCTTCGCCAATCTGTCGGACCAGGAGCTGATCGACGCCGCGCTGAAATCGCTCCCGGCCTCGCTCGGCGATGCGCGAGCGCATTTCATGGAAGGCAAGACCCACCGCTGGCTGTCGTCGGTGAACGCGATTCCGGGCGGCTTGCCCGTGCGCGACGTCATGACCAATCACCGGCCCGAGCCGAAGGAACATCCCGGCATCGTCGTTGTCGGCGACTATCTGTTCGACTCCACGCTGAACGGCCTGCTCGATTCCTCGGACGCCGCGACCGACATCATCCTGACCGAGATGATGCGGCTGCGCCGCGAGCGTGCGCAGGAGGATGGCGAACCGATCTCCGACAAGATCGACAGCGACTATTTCGAGAACTATCGCGGCCTCGGTCCCTACAGCGAGGCGTGGAGCCACTTCACTGATCCCGATTATCTGACGAAGCTGATCGGCATCGTCTGGGGCAAGGCGAGGGGCGCCAAGCTCCTGGTCGCGGGCTCCGCAAGCGGCGAGTTGGTCGGCGCGCTGCGCGCTCGCGGCATCGATGCCTGGGGCATCGAGAACAATCGCGCGATCCACGCCAGGACGCCGAAGGCGCTGAAGAAGTACAACAAGCTTGGCTCGATCACCGACATGCCGTTCAAGGACGGTGCGTTCGACTACGTGTTCGAGACCAGTCTCTGCCACGTTGCCCCGAAGCAGGTGGTCCGTGCGATCCGCGAGTTGAACCGCGTGGTCAAGGCCGGCCTCGTGTTCGGCTCGATCACCTCGGACATGGCATCAGTCGTGATCGACCGCTATGACCTGCTGCGCGGGGTCAGGAAGCTCGGCACCTGGTGGGAATGGTCCGAACTGTTCTTCGGTAACGGCTTCGATCTGTCGATGCACCGCAAGGACTGCACCGATGCGCTCTGGACGGCGACGCTCGCCGCCAACAAGGGCCCGGGCCAGTGGTATGCGGACGCCGACAGCCTGCGCTATTCCTTCTTCGACAAGGTCGAGGACAACGACGACTAGCATCACAGGACGGATGAATTCGCCAATTGTTTTGCCGAATTCATCCTGATCGCATAGAATCGGGGGAAGTAGCGGCATTCCGCTGTGTCCCTGCTTTCTCTGCGGTCATGCCGGCCGTCAGCATCGGTTGGTTTCATGGCGTCCAAGCCTCTCTCTCCCGACAAACAGAAGCTCGCCGCGGAAGACGCGGCCGAGTTCGACGACAAGCTCGCCTCCGGCGCCAAGCCGGACCTCGAAGACATCGAGGACGACGAAGATGAGGACGACGACGAGCTTGAGCTCGACGACGATGATGACGAGGACCTCGTCGTCTTTACCGCCCGCGAAGCCGCCGGCGCGCTCGCGACCATCCTGGGCTTCGTCAAGCCGTTCCTGTCCAACTACAAGCGCATCCTGGGCTATGTGGCGTTCGGCGTTACGGTCGAGACGCTGTTCAACGTCATCATGCCGCTCAGTCTGAAGTTCCTGATCGACGACGCGCTCGGCGAGGAGGATTTCCAGGCGCTGTACAAGATCCTCGGCGTGCTCGCGGCCGCCGGCATCTTCACTTCGATCGTCGCGGTCTGGTACGAGCGCTGGGACGCCCGGCTGGCCGCCTGCATCATCTCCGACGTCCGCAAGCGCCTGTTCGAGCACGTCCAGGGCCTGCCGACGGCCTATTTCGGCCGCACCAAACGCGGCGAGATCCTGTCGCGCTTCTCGGTCGATCTCTCGGCCTTCGAAGGCTCGGTCAAGACCTTTGCCAACAGCGCCATGCTGCCGTTCCTGGAGTTGGTCGCAGGCATCATCCTGATGTTTTTTCTGAACTGGCAGCTCGCGCTGGTTGCGCTGCTGGTGTTTCCGATCACGCTGATCGGCCCGCGCATCCTGACGCCGAAGGCGGTGCAGGCCAATTACGAGCAGAAGCTCAACGAAAGCGCGCTGCTCGGCATGGTGCAGGAGAACGTGGCGGCGCAGGCCGTGATCAAGGCGTTCAGCCTGCAACGCAAGATGTTCGGCTTCTTCAATTTCCGCAACGACGAGACCCGCAACAGGATCGCCGCGGCTGGGTTCCTTTCGACTATGGTGGAGCGGACCGTCACCATCTCGGTGTTGCTGTTGCACCTCGCCGTGCTCGCGATCGGTGCTTATCTCGCAACCAAGGGCCAGATCACGATCGGCACCTTCGTCACCTTCGAGAGCGCGTTCTGGGAGGTCTCCTACAACATCGCCCACGTGATGCACTTCATCCCGGTGTCGATCTCCTCGGCCGCCGCGATCCGCCACATCCAGGAGTTGCTGGACGAGCCCACCCGGGGCGCCGATCGCCCCGGAGCGCCCGATTTGCCGCGCATCACCAACAACATCACCTTCGACCACGTCACGTTCCAGTACGAGGGCGGCCAGACGCCGGTGCTGGACAATCTCAGCCTCAAGCTCAATGTCGGCAAGCGCATCGCCATCGTCGGTCCTTCGGGCTCCGGCAAGAGCACGCTGCTCAATTTGATTCTGCGGCTCTATGTGCCGGACGAGGGCCGTGTCACCATCGACGGTGTCGACGTGCGCAAGGTGACGCTGGATTCGCTGCGCCGGAGCATGGCCGTGGTGTTCCAGGAGAACATGCTGTTCAACATGTCGATCCGCGAGAACATCCGGCTCGGCAAGGAAGGCGCGACCGACGAGGAGGTGGAGGAGGCCGCCAAGAAGGCCGAGATCCACCGCTACATCATGAGCCTGCGGCAGCGCTACGACACGCCGGTCGGCGAGCGCGGCGATACGCTCTCGGGCGGCCAGCGCCAGCGCATCGCAATCGCGCGCGCGATCATCCGCAATCCGTCCGTGCTGCTGCTCGACGAAGCCACCTCGGCGCTCGATCAGACCACGGAGGCTGCGATCAACCGCACGTTGCTGAAGGTCGCCAAGGGCCGCACCATGATCTGGTCGACCCACCGTCTGACCTCGGTGGTCGAGATGGACGAGATCATCGTGATTTCAGGGGGCAGGGCGATCGAGCGCGGCTCGCATGCCGAGCTGCTCGCCAAGAACGGCACCTATCGCAAGCTGTGGAACGACCAGATCCACCAGCCGCACGGCGCGGCAGCTCAGGCCGATGATGACAGCGATGATGACGACGACCTCGACGAGGATGATGAGGACGAGGACGACGAGGAGGAGTGACCGAGGAAATTCGGCTCCAGATGGAACGCCGCTCCCAGTCGCCGCAATAAGCCCTGGCTCGACCACGCCAAGAAGCGCGCCCAGCGCTGCGCGGTCCAGTACGGGCTCGTCGCAATCGACACCGAGCGGAAGTCGAAGGCTTTCGCCGCCGACCATTCATCGCAGGCCCGCTTGACCGGGTCGGCGTAGAAGGCGGCGATCTTGTCCGCATCCATCCCGTCGGACGCCAGCCATTGCGGGATATGGACGTTGCAGAGCCGCTCGACGTCGGTGAAGACCTTGTCGCAGCCGGTGCCGGCGACCGGGCAGGAGGTGGCGAAGGCATCGCCCGCCAGCACCACGCCGGGCTGGTGGCTGGCGTCGTTCACATAGAGATCGACCGGGCGGATCTTCAACTCGCCGGGAATGTCGAAGGCGCCGGTGATGCGCTTCAGCCGCGGCAGGGTGGCGTCCAAGGTTGCGGCCGGCGCGCGGCGCAGTTCGTGCAGCCAGGGATCGTCGAAGCCGCGATACACGAACAGATTGGCGCGCATCCGCGTGCCGATCGGAAACAGCGAGATGTAGGGGATGCGGTCGCTCGGCCGCTCCGAGAAATAGGTCAGGGCCGGGAAGTCGAACGAATTCCGCCCGGCCGGGACCACGTCGAATCCGATCGAGATCGAATGGCAGGCGCTGATGATGTTTCGCGTGATGCCGAGCTGGTGGCGCAGGCCGACATTCAGGCCGTTGGCGAGCACGACCAGGCGGGCCGAGATCGTCTCGTCATTGGCGAGCCCGATTCGCTGCCGCTCCGGGCTGGTCTCGACCGACACCGCCTTGGTCCAGATCCGCTCGACGGTGTCGGGAATCTCGTCGCGGATGGCGTTAACCAGGGAATCGTAAAGGATGTTGAACTGCCGACTCGGTGCCCTGTCGAGGAGATGCCCGAAGCGTGCGATCCAGTTTTCGCCGGTGTAAGTCGTGCGGCGCAGCACTGAGTCGGCGATTCCCGTCCGTTGGAATCGCTCGACTTGCCCCTGACCGCTGAGTTTTTCGACGCGAAAATCGGCCGGATAGGTCTCATGCGGGTCGATCAGCACCGCCGAAATGCCGGCGCGCCCGAGCATCGCGGCGACGGTCGAGCCGGCAAGTCCCCCGCCGATGATGGCAATATCGCTGTACCGCATGGCGCCAATCTCTGCCGAAGAGGGCAGATTGACGCATCAAGAGGAAAAAAACCCTTAGTGCGGGTTATAAAAGTATATTTCTCCCGGATATAATTAGCCTTCGGGCTAGCGGAACCGGCGCTTCGATCCCATATCGAGAAGGCGCGGTAAGAGAGCGAGCAGGCTTTTTCTTCAGGCGCGATAAGCGCTTTCTGACAGTCATTTCACCTTGACTTGAACGATTCTCACTTATAGAAAGCGCCTCACTTAACGACAGGCGGTGAGCATCGCCAACGTCGGAACGGGCCACCCGCTTTGATCCTTTTAGGGTCGCAGAGGCGGGCACCAACCTCGACGAATGCCGCTCAAACGCTGTCGATTATAGCTAGGCAATGCCAGTGCGATTTTAGGCCTCTGGAGCACGTTCTCCCGAGACCGAATTCGGATGCATGACCTCAGTGCGCGGGCCGCGGCTTTATGCTGACCGGCCTGACTACTGCGGTCCTCTGTGGCGTCGAAGCGCTTTCCACTCAGCGATGAGCGGTTGGCGCGATTTCGCTTTGTGCGGATTGTTCCGTGTGAGGCGGGCCCCGTCGGGCGGGTAGCTCGAAAGAATTTGCGGTCCCGGCAACGGGCCGCGGCAAGACAGCGGGCTCGCAAGGGGCTGCGATAACAAAGGGTAAGGCCAGGATGCCGACGATCAACCAGCTGATCGCTCAACCGCGTGAAGTGCAGAAGTCGCGCAAGAAGGTGCCGGCGCTGCAGCAGTCGCCGCAGAAGCGTGGTGTTTGCACCCGCGTGTACACCACGACCCCGAAGAAGCCGAACTCGGCGCTTCGTAAGGTCGCCAAGGTGCGCCTGACCAACGGCTTCGAGGTGATCGGCTACATCCCGGGTGAGGGTCATAACCTTCAGGAGCACTCGGTGGTCATGATCCGCGGTGGCCGCGTCAAGGACTTGCCCGGCGTGCGCTACCACATCCTCCGCGGCGTTCTGGATACCCAGGGCGTCAAGAACCGTAAGCAGCGTCGTTCGAAGTACGGCGCGAAGCGTCCGAAGTAAGCGGGAACCAGCTCAATGTCTCGTCGCCACTCAGCGGAAAAGCGCGAAGTTCTTCCCGATCCGAAGTTCGGGAATATCATCGTCACGAAGTTCATGAATTCGGTGATGTACGCCGGCAAGAAGTCGGTCGCCGAAGGCATCGTCTACGGTGCGTTCGGTCTCATCGAAAGCAAGACCAAGCAGAACCCGCTCGGCGTGTTCGAGCAGGCACTCGAGAACGTCATGCCGACGATCGAGGTGCGCTCCCGCCGCGTCGGTGGCGCGACCTACCAGGTCCCGGTCGAAGTTCGTTCGGTGCGCCGTCAGGCGCTGGGTATTCGCTGGCTGATCTCGGCTGCGCGCGATCGTAACGAGAAGACGATGACCGAGCGGCTCTCGGCTGAGTTGCTGGATGCATCGAACAATCGCGGCAACGCCGTCAAGAAGCGCGAAGACGTGCACCGGATGGCGGAAGCCAACCGCGCCTTCTCGCACTATCGCTGGTAACGGCGACACACGGAATCTAAGGAACAGCCCATGCCTCGCGTTCATGCCATAGAGAATTACCGCAACTTCGGTATCATGGCGCATATCGATGCCGGCAAGACCACGACCACCGAGCGCATCCTCTATTACACCGGCAAGAGCCACAAGATCGGCGAAGTGCACGAAGGTGCCGCGACGATGGACTGGATGGAGCAGGAGCAGGAGCGTGGCATCACGATCACCTCGGCTGCGACCACTGCGTTCTGGGCCGGCAAGCGCCTGAACATCATCGACACCCCCGGCCACGTCGACTTCACCATTGAAGTCGAGCGTTCGCTGCGCGTGCTCGACGGCGCCGTCTGCGTGCTCGACTCGAACCAGGGTGTCGAGCCCCAGACCGAGACCGTCTGGCGTCAGGGCGACAAGTACAAGGTTCCGCGCATCGTCTTCGCCAACAAGATGGACAAGACCGGCGCCGACTTCTTCAAGTGCCTGGCCGACATCGTCGACCGCCTCGGCGCCAAGCCGATCGCGATCCAGCTTCCGATCGGTGCCGAGAACAACTTCAAGG
The DNA here is from genome assembly GCF_000473045.1 of Bradyrhizobium sp. WSM3983. Classification (GTDB taxonomy): domain Bacteria; phylum Pseudomonadota; class Alphaproteobacteria; order Rhizobiales; family Xanthobacteraceae; genus Bradyrhizobium. The sequence goes on from NZ_AXAY01000045.1 coordinate 26,276, forward strand.
GTCTCGTCGACCTCGTGAAGATGCAGGGCATCATCTGGAACGATGAATCGCTCGGCGCGAAGTTCGACTATGTCGATATCCCGGAAGATCTGGTCGTGCAGGCCAAGGAATACCGCGAGAAGATGGTGGAAGCCGCCGTCGAGCTCGATGACGACGCCATGGCCGCCTATCTCGACGGCAAGGAGCCGGACGAAGACACGCTGAAGCGGCTGATCCGCAAGGCGGTGCTGACCGGCGCGTTCTACCCCGTGCTGTGCGGCTCGGCCTTCAAGAACAAGGGCGTTCAGCCGCTGCTCGACGCCGTCGTCGACTATCTGCCGTCGCCGATCGATGTGCCCGCGATCAAGGGCACCGACGATCGCGGCAACGAGGTCGTGCGCAAGGCGGACGACAAGGAGCCGCTCGCGCTGCTCGCATTCAAGATCATGGACGACCCGTTCGTCGGCACCATCACCTTCTGCCGCATCTACTCCGGCGTTCTGCAGAGCGGCACCGGCGTCGTGAACTCGACCCGCGAGAAGAAGGAGCGCATCGGGCGCATGCTCTTGATGCATGCGAACAACCGCGAAGACATCAAGGAAGCCTATGCCGGCGACATCGTCGCGCTGGCGGGCCTGAAGGAAGCGCGCACCGGTGACACGCTGTGCGATCCCGACAAGCAGGTGATCCTGGAAAAGATGGAGTTCCCCGAGCCGGTCATCGAGATCGCGATCGAGCCGAAGTCCAAGGCCGACCAGGAAAAGCTGGGCGTGGCGCTGGCGAAGCTCGCCGCTGAGGATCCGTCCTTCCGCGTGTCGACGGACCAGGAGTCCGGCCAGACCATCCTCAAGGGCATGGGCGAACTCCATCTCGACATCAAGGTCGACATTCTCCGCCGCACCTACAAGGTCGACGCCAACATCGGCGCGCCGCAGGTTGCGTTCCGTGAGCGCGTCACCAAGAAGGCCGAAGTCAAGTACACCCACAAGAAGCAGACCGGCGGTACCGGTCAGTTCGCCGAAGTGTCGATCGTCGTCGAGCCGAACGAGCCCGGCAAGGGCTACGAGTTCGAGTCGAAGATCGTGGGCGGTGCGGTGCCGAAGGAATACATCCCCGGCGTCGAAAAGGGCCTGAACAGCGTGATGGGCGCTGGCGTGGTCGCGGGCTTCCCCGTGGTCGACGTCAAGGTGCAGCTTGTCGACGGCAAGTATCACGATGTCGACTCGTCGGCGCTCGCCTTCGAAATCGCATCGCGCGCTGCATTCCGCGAAGCCTTGCAGAAGGGCAAGTCCGTCCTGCTCGAGCCGATCATGAAGGTCGAAGTGGTGACCCCGGAAGATTATACCGGTTCGGTCATCGGCGACCTGAATTCCCGGCGCGGTCAGATCCAGGGGCAGGACATGCGCGGCAACGCCAACGTCATCAACGCGATGGTGCCGCTCATGAACATGTTCGGTTACGTGAATAACCTGCGCTCGATGAGCCAGGGGCGCGCAACCTTCACCATGCAGTTCGATCACTACGCAGAAGCGCCGGCCAACGTGTCGGCAGAAGTCCAGAAGAAGTTTGCCTGATTGTCGTCGGTCACGAACTGACGATTGAACGGAGAGTCAAATGGCCAAAGCTAAGTTTGAACGTAACAAGCCGCACTGCAACATCGGTACCATCGGTCACGTCGACCATGGCAAGACGTCGCTGACCGCGGCGATCACCAAGGTTCTCGCCGAAGCCGGCGGTGCGACGTTCACCGCGTACGACCAGATCGACAAGGCGCCGGAAGAGAAGGCGCGCGGCATCACCATCTCGACCGCGCACGTCGAGTACGAAACCAAGAACCGCCACTACGCCCACGTCGATTGCCCCGGCCACGCCGACTACGTGAAGAACATGATCACCGGCGCCGCCCAGATGGACGGTGCGATCCTGGTCGTGTCGGCCGCTGACGGCCCGATGCCGCAGACCCGCGAGCACATCCTGCTCGCCCGCCAGGTCGGCGTGCCCGCGCTCGTCGTGTTCCTCAACAAGTGCGACATGGTCGACGATCCGGAACTGCTCGAGCTCGTCGAGCTCGAAGTCCGCGAGCTGCTCTCGAAGTACGACTTCCCGGGCGACAAGATTCCGATCATCAAGGGTTCGGCGCTCGCCGCTCTCGAAGATTCCGACAAGAAGCTCGGCCACGACGCCATCCTCGAGCTGATGCAGAATGTCGACGAGTACATCCCGCAGCCGGAGCGTCCGATCGACCAGCCGTTCCTGATGCCGGTTGAAGACGTGTTCTCGATCTCGGGCCGCGGCACCGTCGTGACCGGCCGTGTCGAGCGCGGCATCGTCAAGGTCGGCGAGGAAATCGAGATCGTCGGTCTCCGTGCCACCCAGAAGACCACCGTCACCGGCGTCGAAATGTTCCGCAAGCTGCTCGATCAGGGCCAGGCCGGCGACAACATCGGTGCGCTGCTCCGCGGCACCAAGCGTGAAGACGTCGAGCGCGGCCAGGTGCTGTGCAAGCCGGGTTCGGTCAAGCCCCACACCAAGTTCAAGGCTGAGGCTTACATCCTCACCAAGGAAGAGGGCGGTCGCCACACCCCGTTCTTCACCAACTACCGTCCGCAGTTCTATTTCCGCACCACCGACGTGACTGGTGTCGTGCATCTGCCGGAAGGTACCGAGATGGTGATGCCGGGCGACAACATCGCGATGGAAGTGCACCTGATCGTGCCGATCGCGATGGAAGAGAAGCTCCGCTTCGCGATCCGCGAAGGCGGCCGTACCGTCGGCGCCGGCGTCGTCGCCTCGATCATCGAGTAACGAAGCAAATAGGGAATGGTGGGTGGCGAATAGGGAAATCTATTCGCTACTCGCTACTCGCCACTCACTAGAGAAAGTACGGCAATGAACGGCCAAAATATTCGTATCCGTCTCAAGGCGTTCGACCATCGTATCCTCGATACGTCGACCCGCGAGATCGTGAACACGGCGAAGCGCACCGGTGCGCAGGTCCGCGGACCCATTCCGCTGCCCACCCGCATCGAGAAGTTCACCGTCAACCGTTCGCCGCACGTGGACAAGAAGAGCCGCGAGCAGTTCGAGATGCGCACTCACAAGCGCCTGCTCGACATCGTCGATCCGACCCCGCAGACCGTCGATGCTTTGATGAAGCTCGACCTGGCCGCCGGTGTCGACGTCGAGATCAAGCTCTAAGATTTTTGGATCACGTTCGCACCTTGCGGACAGAAAGAACAGGAAGCACGCCGATGCGCTCCGGAGTGATCGCACAAAAGGTCGGGATGACGCGGGTCTTTACAGAGGCCGGCGAACATATCCCCGTGACCGTGCTGAAGCTCGGCAATTGCCAGGTCGTAGGCCACCGCACTGAAGAGAAGAACGGTTACGTCGCGCTCCAGCTTGGTTCTGGCAGCCGCAAGACCGTCTACATGCCCAAGGCGGAGCGCGGCCAGTTCGCGGTCGCCAAGGTCGAGCCGAAGCGGCAGGTCGAGGAATTCCGCGTCTCCCAAGACGCGATGATCCCCGTCGGCGCCGAGATTCTTGCCGATCATTTCGTCGTCGGCCAGTTCGTCGACGTTACCGGCACCTCGGTCGGTAAAGGCTTTGCCGGCGGTATGAAGCGCTGGAACTTCGGCGGTCTGCGCGCCACGCACGGCGTGTCGGTCTCGCATCGTTCGATCGGTTCGACCGGTGGCCGTCAGGACCCCGGCAAGACCTGGAAGAACAAGAAGATGCCCGGCCACATGGGTGTTGACCGCATCACCACGCTCAACCTGCGCGTCGTTCAGCTCGACGTCGAGCGTGGCCTGATCCTCGTCGAAGGCGCCGTTCCGGGCTCCAAGGGCGGCTGGATCCGCGTGCGCGATGCCGTCAAGAAGCCGCTGCCGAAGGACGCTCCGAAGCCCGGCAAGTTCAAGGTTGCGGGCAGCGAAGCCGAGGCTGCGGCCCAGCAAGAGGGAGCGTGAGATGGAACTGAAGGTCACGACCCTCGAAGGTAAGGAAGCCGGCTCAGTCCAGCTTTCCGATACCATTTTCGGCCTCGAGCCGCGCCAGGACATCATTGCGCGTTGCGTGCAGTGGCAGCTTAACAAGCGCCAGGCCGGTACCCACAAGGCCAAGGGCCGCGCCGAGATCTGGCGCACCGGCAAGAAGATGTACAAGCAGAAGGGCACCGGCGGTGCTCGTCACGGCTCGGCCCGCGTGCCGCAGTTCCGCGGCGGTGGCCGTGCCTTCGGCCCGGTGGTGCGTTCGCACGCCACCGATCTGCCGAAGAAGGTGCGCGCGCTTGCTCTCAAGCATGCGCTGTCGGCGAAGGCCAAGGACGGCGACCTGCTGGTGATCGACAAGGCTGCGCTGGAAGCCGCCAAGACCAAGGCGCTGCTGGGTCACTTCTCGGGCCTGGGGCTCACCAACGCGCTGATCATTGACGGCGCCGAGCTCAACAACGGCTTTGCTGCCGCGGCCCGCAACATCCCGAACATGGATGTGCTGCCGATCCAGGGCATCAACGTCTATGACATCCTGCGCCGTCAGAAGCTCGTTCTGACCAAGGCCGCCATCGATGCGCTGGAGGCGCGCTTCAAATGACGAAGAACATCGAGGCCCGCCATTACGACGTGATCGTCGCCCCGGTCGTCACCGAAAAGGCGACGCTGGCGTCCGAGCACAACAAGGTTCTGTTCAAGGTGGCCGCGAAGGCGACCAAGCCGCAGATCAAGGAAGCGATCGAGAAGCTTTTTGACGTCAAGGTCAAGAGCGTCAACACGCTGGTCCGCAAGGGCAAGACCAAGGTCTTCCGCGGCAATCTCGGCTCGCAGTCGAACACCAAGCGCGCGATCGTGACCCTCGAAGAGGGCCACCGGATCGACGTCACCACCGGTCTGTAAGGTCGTACGACGATGGCACTGAAGACATTCAATCCCACGACGCCGGGCCAGCGCCAGTTGGTCATGGTCGATCGTTCGGCGCTGTACAAGGGCAAGCCGGTCAAGGCGCTCACCGAAGGCAAGCATTCCTCCGGCGGCCGCAACAACACCGGCCGCATCACCGTGCGCTTCCGCGGCGGCGGTCACAAGAGGACGCTGCGTACCGTCGACTTCAAGCGTGAGAAGATCGACGTTCCCGCGACTGTCGAGCGGCTGGAATACGATCCGAACCGCACCGGCTTCATCGCACTGATCAAGTATCAGGACGGCGAGCAGGCCTACATCCTGGCGCCGCAGCGCCTGGCCGTGGGTGACACCATCGTCGCCGGCAACTACGTCGACGTGAAGCCGGGCAACGTCATGCCGCTCGGCAACATGCCAGTCGGCACGATCATCCACAACATCGAGGTCAAGATCGGGAAGGGCGGCCAGCTCGCCCGTTCCGCCGGCACCTACGCCCAGCTCGTCGGTCGCGACCAGGATTATGTCATCATCCGCCTGAACTCGGGCGAGCAGCGCCTGGTGCACGGCCGTTGCCGCGGCACGATCGGCGCGGTCTCCAACCCGGACCACATGAACACCTCGATCGGCAAGGCCGGTCGCAAGCGTTGGATGGGCCGTCGCCCCCACAACCGCGGTGTCACGATGAACCCGATCGACCATCCGCATGGCGGTGGTGAAGGTCGTACCTCGGGCGGTCGCCACCCGGTTACTCCGTGGGGCAAGCCGACCAAGGGCAAGAAGACCCGCACCAACAAGTCGACCAACAAATTCATTCTCCTAAGCCGCCACAAGCGGAAGAAGTAAGGAACGCCGGACATGGTTCGTTCAGTCTGGAAAGGCCCGTTCGTCGAGGGTTCTCTGCTCAAGAAGGCAGATGCCGCGCGCTCGTCCGGCCGTCACGACGTCATCAAGATCTGGAGCCGTCGCTCGACGATCCTGCCGCAGTTCGTCGGCCTGACCTTCGGCGTCTACAACGGTCAGAAGCACGTGCCGGTGGCCGTCAACGAGGAAATGGTCGGTCACAAGTTCGGCGAGTTCTCGCCAACCCGGACCTTCCATGGCCACTCCGGCGACAAGAAAGCCAAGAAGGCTTGAGGATTAAACGATGAGCAAACCTAAGCGCGAACGGAGCCTCGCCGAGAACGAGGCCAAGGCGGTCGCCCGGATGCTTCGGGTGAGTCCGCAGAAGCTCAACCTGGTCGCCCAGCTCATTCGCGGCCGGAAGGCGTCTTCTGCGCTCGCTGATCTGCAGTTTTCGCGCAAGCGGATCGCGGTCGACGTGAAGAAGTGCCTGGAATCGGCTATCGCCAATGCCGAGAACAACCACGACCTCGACGTCGACGATCTCGTCGTGGCGCAGGCCTTCGTCGGCAACGGTCTCGTGATGAAGCGCTTTGCCGCCCGCGGCCGTGGCCGCTCGGGCCGTGTCTACAAACCATTTTCGCAGCTGACGATTATCGTTCGTCAGGTCGAAGCCGAAGCAGCGGCTTAAGGGTCGCAGGAGAACACGATGGGTCAAAAGATCAATCCGATCGGTCTGCGCCTCGGCATCAACCGGACCTGGGATTCCCGCTGGTTCGCCGGCAAGCAGGAATACGGCAAGCTGCTGCATGAGGACGTCAAGATCCGTGAGATCCTGCACAAGGAGCTCAAGCAGGCCGCCGTCGCCCGCATCGTGATCGAGCGTCCGCACAAGAAGTGCCGCGTCACCATCCACTCGGCCCGTCCGGGCGTGGTGATCGGCAAGAAGGGCGCCGACATCGACAAGCTTCGCAAGAAGGTCGCGGACATCACGTCGTCCGACGTCGTCATCAACATCGTCGAAATCCGCAAGCCGGAGCTCGATGCGACGCTGGTGGCCGAGTCGATCGCGCAGCAGCTCGAGCGCCGCGTTGCGTTCCGCCGCGCCATGAAGCGCGCCGTTCAGTCGGCGATGCGTCTCGGCGCGGAAGGCATCCGCATCAACTGCTCGGGTCGTCTGGGCGGCGCGGAAATCGCGCGCATGGAGTGGTACCGCGAAGGTCGCGTGCCGCTGCACACGCTGCGCGCCGACATCGACTACGGCGTTGCGACCGCGTTCACGACCTTCGGCACCTGCGGCGTCAAGGTCTGGATCTTCAAGGGCGAGATCCTTGAGCACGATCCGATGGCCCAGGACAAGAGAATGGCCGAGGGCGAAACGGGTGGCGGTGGTGATCGCGGCGGCCGACAGCGCCGTGACGCGGCCTGAGCCAGCACAGAGAATTTGAGGGCTTAAAGCCATGATGCAACCTAAGAAAACGAAGTTCCGGAAGGCGCATAAGGGCCGCATTCACGGCGTTGCGACTTCGGGCGCGACGTTGGCGTTCGGCCAGTTCGGCCTGAAGGCGACCGAGCCTGAGCGCGTCACCGCGCGCCAGATCGAAGCCGCCCGCCGCGCGCTGACCCGCCACATGAAGCGCGCCGGCCGCGTCTGGATCCGCGTGTTCCCCGACGTTCCGGTGTCGAAGAAGCCGGCCGAAGTCCGCATGGGCTCCGGCAAGGGTTCGCCGGAATTGTGGGTCGCCCGCGTCAAGCCGGGCCGGGTGTTGTTCGAGATCGACGGCGTCAACACCCAGACGGCGCGTGAGGCGCTGACCCTGGCGGCCGCCAAGCTGCCGATCAAGACGCGCTTCGTCGAGCGCATTGCGGAGTAATGGCCATGGCCCAGATGAAGATCGAAGACATCCGCGCGATGAGCCCCGACCAGCAGGACGACGCTGTCCTGAACCTGAAGAAGGAGCGCTTCAACCTGCGCTTCCAGCGCGCCACCGGGCAGCTCGAGAACACCTCGCGCCTGCGCGAGGCTCGCCGTGACATCGCCCGGATCAAGACCGTCGCCGCCCAAGCGCGCGCGAAGAAGAAGTAAGGGGCTAACGGATATGCCGAAACGTACTTTGCAAGGCGTGGTCGTCAGCGACAAGACTGCCAAGACCGTCGTGGTTCGCGTTGACCGTCGCTTCACGCACCCGATCTACAAGAAGACGATCCGCCGTTCGAAGAACTACCACGCGCACGACGAGAACAACGAGTTCAAGCCGGGCGACATGGTGTGGATCGAGGAATCGAAGCCGATTTCGAAGTTGAAGTCCTGGATCGTGATCCGGGGCGAACACAAGAAAAGCGCCTGATCTGTTGGCTTTGGCCGACTGACTTCAGGAAAATGTTGAGCGCCGGCTAGGCTGGCGCAAAGAGAAGAGGACGAGGTGCATCAATGATTCAGATGCAGACCAACCTCGACGTGGCCGATAATTCTGGCGCACGCCGTGTCATGTGTATCAAGGTGCTCGGGGGCTCCAAGCGCCGCTACGCCACGATCGGCGACATCATTGTCGTCTCGATCAAGGAAGCGATTCCGCGTGGCAAGGTGAAGAAGGGCGACGTGATGAAGGCCGTCGTGGTCCGTGTCCGCAAGGACATCCGCCGCGCCGACGGTTCGGTCATTCGCTTCGATCGCAACGCCGCCGTTCTGATCAACAACCAGTCCGAGCCGATCGGCACCCGTATCTTCGGGCCCGTGCCGCGCGAACTGCGTGGCAAGAACCACATGAAGATCATCTCGCTCGCGCCGGAGGTGCTGTGATGGCTGCGAAGATCCGCAAGGGCGACAAGGTCGTCATGCTGACCGGCCGCGACAAGGGCCGCACCGGCGAAGTGTTCGAAGTGCGTCCCGACGCCGGTACCGCGCTGGTGCGCGGCATCAACATGGTCAAGCGTCACCAGAAGCAGACGCAGGCCCAGGAGGGCGGCATCATCTCGAAAGAGGCGCCGGTCCAACTGTCCAACATCGCGTATGTCGGCAAGGACGGAAAGCCGACCCGCGTCGGATTCAAGATTCTGGCGGACGGCAAGAAAGTCCGCATTGCCAAGCGCTCGGGAGCTGAGATCGATGGCTGAGGCCGCTTACACGCCGCGCCTGCGCGCGGAATACGATGCGAATATCCGCACGGCCATGACCGAGAAGTTCGGTTATGAGAACGTCATGCAGGTTCCGCGTCTGGACAAGATCGTGCTGAACATGGGCGTTGGCGACAGCGTCAATGACCGCAAGAAGGCCGAGACCGCCGCCGCCGAGCTGACCCAGATCGCCGGCCAGAAGGCGATCGTGACCTATTCGCGCATCGCGATCGCGACCTTCAAGCTGCGTGAAAACCAGCCGATCGGCTGCAAGGTCACGCTGCGCAAGGCCCGCATGTACGAGTTCATCGATCGCCTCGTGACGGTCGCGCTGCCGCGCGTCCGCGACTTCCGCGGCCTGAACCCGAAGAGCTTTGACGGCCGCGGCAACTACTCGCTCGGCATCAAGGAGCACATCATTTTCCCCGAGATCGACTTCGACAAGGTCACGGAAGCCCGCGGTATGGACATCACCGTCTGCACCACGGCCAAGACCGACGAAGAGGCGAGGGCCTTGTTGACCGCTTTCAATTTCCCGTTCCGGCAGTGAGACGCTGACCTAAAGCCTCTCAAACGCGGATACCCAGGAGCCAAGCATGGCAAAGAAGAGTTCAATCGAGAAGAACAACCGGCGCAAGCGGATGGTGAAGAACGCCGCCCCGAAGCGCGAGCGGTTGAAGGCGATCATCGCCGACAAGACGCTGCCGATGGAGGAGCGGTTCGCCGCCACCCTGAAGCTCGCCGAAATGCCGCGTAATTCGTCGGCCACCCGCATCCGTCTGCGTTGCGAGCTGTCGGGTCGCCCGCGCTCGAACTACCGCAAGAACAAACTGTCCCGTATCGCGCTGCGCGACCTTGGCTCCAAGGGCATGGTCCCGGGCCTCGTGAAGTCGAGCTGGTAAGGAGGGTCGTTTAGATGTCTACGCACGATCCAATCAGCGATCTGATCACCCGTATCCGCAACGCGCAGATGCGCGCCAAGAGCAAGGTCTCCACGCCTGGCTCGAAGATGCGCGAGAACGTCCTCGAAGTGCTCAAGAGCGAGGGCTACATCCGCGGTTACGCCACGCTCGAGCATTCCTCGGGCCGCAGCGAGATCGAGATCGAGCTGAAGTATTTCGATGGCGAGCCCGTCATCCGCGAGATCGAACGTGTCTCCAAGCCCGGGCGTCGCGTGTACGCCTCGGTGAAGAACCTGCCGCGGGTCAATAACGGACTCGGTATTTCGGTGTTGTCGACGCCGAAGGGGATCATGGCTGACCACAGTGCGCGTGAAGCGAACGTGGGCGGTGAAGTCCTCTTCACGGTGTTCTGAGAAGGATTTTTGATCCATGTCACGTGTTGGCAAAAGGCCTGTTGCGGTGCCGTCCGGTGTGACCGCGACCGTTGACGGACAGACCGTCAAGATGAAGGGGCCGAAGGGCCAGCTTCAGTTCGTCGTCCATGACGACGTCGAGGTGAAGCTCGAGAACGGCCAGGTCAAGGTGAACCCGCGGGTCGAGACCAATCGCGCGCGGGCGCTGTATGGCACCGCTCGCGCCCAGGTCGCGAATCTGGTCGAAGGCGTCACCAAGGGCTTCGAGAAGAAGCTCGAAATTACCGGCGTCGGTTACCGCGCCGCGATGCAGGGCAAGAACCTGCAGCTCGCGCTCGGTTACAGCCACGACGTGGTCTACACGATCCCGGAAGGGATCACGATCACCGTGCCGAAGCCGACCGAGATCACGGTGACGGGCAGCGACATCCAACGCGTCGGCCAGGTCGCCGCTGAGATCCGCTCTTACCGCCCGCCGGAGCCCTACAAGGGCAAGGGCGTGAAGTATGTTGGCGAATTCATCTTCCGCAAGGAAGGCAAGAAGAAGTAACGGAGCCGGTCATGTCCAAAGCCAAGGTTACAAATGCCCGGCGCAAGCGGAGTGTGCGGCTGAAGCTGCGCCGCTCCGGTGCTGGCCGCCCGCGTCTGTCGGTGTTCCGCTCGTCCAAGCACATCTACGCCCAGGTCATCGACGACCTGAAGGGCGAGACGCTGGCCTCTGCCTCGTCGCTCGAGAAGTCGATGCGCGACGGCGGCAAGACCGGCGCCGACATCGATGCGGCGAAGGCGGTCGGCAAGTTGCTGGCCGAGCGCGCCGCCGAGAAGGGCGTCAAGGAAGTCGTGTTTGATCGCGGCAGCTACCTCTACCACGGGCGCGTCAAGGCTCTTGCCGACGCTGCGCGCGAGAGCGGGCTGAGCTTCTAACAGAATTTGAGGATTGAGGCGTAAGCCTCTGAAGGATTGGAAAAATGGCAGAACGCGAACAACGTGGTGGACGCGATCAACGCGGCGGCGGACGTGACCGCCAGCAGCGCGAGGAGCGCGACAGTGAGTTCGTCGACAAGCTCGTCCACATCAACCGCGTGGCCAAGGTCGTCAAGGGCGGCAAGCGCTTCGGATTCGCAGCTCTGGTCGTGATCGGCGATCAGAAGGGCCGCGCCGGCTTCGGTCACGGCAAGGCGCGCGAAGTGCCTGAGGCGATCCGCAAGGCCACCGAATCCGCCAAGCGCAACCTGACCCGCGTGTCGCTGCGCGAGGGCCGCACGCTCCATCACGACATCGCTGGCCGTCATGGCGCGGGCCGTGTCTATCTGCGTGCAGCTCCCGCCGGTACCGGCATCATCGCCGGCGGCCCTATGCGCGCCGTGTTCGAGACGCTCGGCGTCCAGGACGTGGTGGCGAAGTCGATCGGCTCGTCGAACCCCTACAACATGGTTCGTGCGACCTTCGATGCGCTGAAGCATCAGGACAGCCCGCGTTCGGTCGCGGCGCGCCGCAACATCAAGGTGTCCACCCTTCAGGGTCGTCGCGTCGGCGGCGATGCCGAGGCGGCTGCGGACTAACGAACGCTTTTCGGAGTAGACCACGATGGCCAAGGACGCCGCAATGTCCGCAAAGACGATCAAGCTCGAGCAGACCGGCAGCGCGATCCGCCGCCATCACTCGCAACGTTCGACGCTGATCGGGCTCAAGCTCAACAAGATCGGCCGCACCAGCGAACTGCCGGACACCCCGGCGGTGCGCGGCATGATCGAGAAAGTTCACCATCTCGTCCGCATCGTCGACGAGAAGTAAGAAACGGCGCGTGATCCCGCAAACCGGGTACCGGTTTTCGGCCGAGATCATCCGCAAGAAACAAGGAGCAGGGCGATGAAGCTCAGCGATATCGCCGACAACGCCGGCTCGCGCAAGAAGCGTATGCGCGTCGGTCGTGGCATTGGTTCGGGCAAGGGCAAGCAGTCCGGCCGCGGCGGCAAGGGCCAGACCGCGCGTTCGGGCGTGCGCATCAAGGGGTTCGAAGGCGGCCAGATGCCGATGCATCGCCGTCTGCCCAAGCGCGGCTTCAACAACATCTTCCGCGTCGAGTACGCCGAGATCAATCTCGACCGGCTCCAGGATGCGATCGATGCCAAGAAGCTCGAGGCCGGCAGCGTCGTGAACGTCGAGGCCCTGGTGAAGGCCGGCGTGCTGCGCCGCGCCAAGGCCGGCCTGCGGCTGCTCGGCCGCGGTGAGCTCAAGGCCAAGCTGAACATCGAAGTGCACGGCGCCACGAAGTCCGCGATCGAAGCGGTCGAGAAGGCCGGCGGTTCGGTGAAGATCCTCGCCCCTGTCAAGGAAGAAGGCGAGGCGGCGTAACAACTGCGTCATTGGCCCGCGCCTCGCGGGCCTTTACGCATGCGGGACGATGGACTTATCGAAGCCGAGCACCAGATAATGTCCGGCGTCCGCCCAATAGCCCGGCCGCGGGTATGACGGCGCAAAAGGCGGCGGGAGAAAGTCCAATATGGCCTCAGCAGCGGAACAACTGGCAGCCAACCTCAATTTCGGCGCGTTTGCCAAGGCCGACGAACTGAAGAAACGCATCTGGTTCACCCTGGGTGCGCTGCTCGTTTATCGACTCGGAACCTACATCCCGCTGCCCGGCATCGATCCCAACATCTGGGAGCAGGTGTTCAAGTCGCAGGCAGGCGGCATCCTCGGCATGTTCAACATGTTCGCCGGCGGCGGCATCCACCGCATGGCGATCTTCGCGCTGAACATCATGCCGTACATTTCGGCCTCGATCATTATCCAGCTCCTCACCACCGTCTCGCCGCAGCTCGAGGCGCTGAAGAAGGAAGGCGAGGCGGGCCGCAAGACGCTGAACCAGTACACCCGCTACCTCACGGTGATCCTGGCCGCGTTCCAGTCCTACGGCATCGCGGTCGGCCTCGAAGGCGCCGGCAATGTCGTCAGCGACCCCGGCATGTTCTTCCGTCTTTCCACCGCGATCACGCTGACCGGCGGCACCATGTTCCTGATGTGGCTGGGTGAGCAGATCACCTCGCGCGGCATCGGCAACGGCATCTCGCTGATCATTCTCTCCGGCATAGTCGCCGAGCTGCCCGCAGCGCTCGCCAACATGCTCGAGCTCGGCCGTCAGGGTGCGATGTCGACCGGCTTGATCCTGGTCGTGATCGTGATGGCGGTCGCCGTGATCGCCTTCATCGTGTTCGTGGAGCGCGCCCAGCGCCGGCTCCTCATCCAGTATCCGAAGCGCCAGGTCGGCAACAAGATGTTCGAGGGCCAGTCCTCGCATCTGCCGCTCAAGCTCAACACCTCCGGCGTGATTCCGCCGATCTTCGCGTCCTCGCTGCTGCTCTTGCCGACCACGGTGGCGAATTTCAACGCGGGCCGTGGGCCGGAATGGTTCCAGTGGATCACGACCCAGCTCGGCCACGGACGTCCGCTGTTCCTGGTGCTCTATCTCGCGCTGATCGTGTTCTTCGCCTTCTTCTACACCGCGATCGTGTTCAACCCGACCGAGACCGCGGACAATCTGAAGAAGCATGGCGGCTTCGTCCCGGGCATCCGTCCGGGCGAGCGCACCGCGGAGTACATCGACTACGTGCTGTCGCGCATCACCGTGCTCGGCGCGATCTATCTGGCGATCGTCTGCTTGATCCCGGAAATCCTGATCTCCTACGCCTCGGTGCCGTTCTACTTCGGCGGCACCTCGCTGCTGATCGTGGTCAGCGTCACCATGGACACGGTGGCGCAGGTGCAGGGCTATCTGCTCGCCCATCAGTATGAAGGCCTGATCCGCAAGTCGAAGCTGCGAGGCCGCCGCCGCTAAGACGCGGCGTCCTCTCGAGGCGGCGCCGCCTGCGCCGCCGATTCGTCGCGCGAGCAACGCGCGGCGCCCGCGGAAGGCGATCAGCCAGTCATTCGGTCGCATCGGCAGAGCTGCTCTCACTGCAGCGCAATCACTGATTTCAAAGGCCTTCTTGGCGACCGGCTATTTGCTCCCCTATGATATGGGTGGCGGTGCGGCGCTGATTATGATTTGCACTGTTACTGAAGTTTCAAACACAGGTGCGCGACGTATCGCTCACCAATCGGGGGGCGTACGCCAATGAGAATTATACTTCTGGGACCGCCAGGATCGGGCAAGGGGACCCAGGCGCAGCTGCTGGTGCAGCGCTATGGCATCGTCCAGCTCTCGACCGGGGAGATGTTGCGTGCAGCGGTCGCGGCGGGAACGCCGGTCGGGCTGAAGGCCAAGGAGATCATGGCCAGCGGCGGACTCGTACCCGACGAGGTTGTGGTGGGGATCATCTCTGATCGCATCGACCAGCCGGACGCCCGTAACGGTTTCATCCTTGATGGCTTCCCGCGCACCGTGCCGCAGGCAGAGGCGCTGGATGACCTGCTCCGGCACAAGCATCTCAAGCTCGACGCCGTGATCGAGCTCCGCGTCAACGAGAGCGCGCTGCTGAACCGCGTCGAGGCCCGCGTCGCCCAGATGCGGGAGCGCGGGGAGGAGGTCCGGGTCGATGACACCCCGGAGGTCCTGACCAAGCGGTTAGCCAGCTACCGCAGCCAAACGGAACCGCTGATTCACTACTATTCCGAGCGCCGGAAGCTCTCGACCATCGACGGCATGATGGCCATCGACGAGGTCACTCGCGCCATCCACCGCCAGTTGCTGGCGCTGGGCGCGGTCGAGCCCAAGACCCATGCCAAGACCCATGGCAAGTCCCATGCCCGCAGCGCAGCCAAGGCGGTGCCCGCCAAGACCGGGGCCAAGAAGACCAAGGCAGCCAAGAAAGCGGCCAAAAGGCCAGCGAAAATGGCCAAAAAGTCTGCTAAATCGGCTAAATCCGCCAAAAAGGCCGTAAAGGGCGCCAAAAAAGCGGCCAGGAAGATCGCCAAGAAAATGGTCAAAAAGACCGCCAAGAAGGCCGTCAAAAAAGGTTCGAAGAAGGGTCCAAAAAAGGTCACGAAAAAGCGAGCCAAGCGCTAGCAGCGGTTGACGAAAGCCCCCTGAATCCCTTAATAAGCCCCGCATCCAAGTCGGATAGTTTCAAACGATGCCGGGCCCCAGGAAGACCAGGGGTGGGCGTCGTGTTCGCGTTTGTGAACACCTGCCCGAGAAACACAAGCACTTAAAGACCGATTCCTGACGAGGGGTCGGCAACAGGAGAAGGCCGTGGCCCGTATTGCCGGCGTGAACATTCCGACCAACAAGCGCGTGCTTATCGCGCTCCAGTACATCCATGGCATCGGCCAGAAGATCGCTGGTGAGATCCTCGAAAAGGTGAAGATCCCCGAGGATCGTCGCGTCAATCAGCTCAGCGACGCTGAGGTGCTCCAGATCCGCGAAGTGATCGACCGCGACTATCTCGTCGAGGGCGATCTGCGTCGTGAAGTCGGCATCAACATCAAGCGTCTGATGGACCTCGGCTGCTATCGCGGCCTGCGTCATCGTCGCGGTCTGCCGGTGCGCGGTCAGCGTACCCACACCAATGCGCGTACGCGCAAGGGCCCGGCCAAGGCCATCGCCGGCAAGAAGAAGTAATTCGGCGCGAATGGCGAATAGGGAGTGGCGAATGGATGCATTCGCTACTCGCCATTCGCCACTCGCATTTTCACAGGTGTAGCCGCTGGCATTACGGCGGCGTTTGAGATCTTCAGGAAAGGTAGTCTATGGGCAAGGAAGCCACCCGCGTTCGTCGTCGTGAGCGCAAGAACATCGCCTCGGGCGTCGCGCACGTGAACTCGTCGTTCAACAACACGACCATCACCATCACCGACGCGCAGGGCAACACCATTGCCTGGTCCTCCGCCGGCACGATGGGCTTCAAGGGCTCGCGCAAATCGACCCCGTATGCCGCGCAGGTCGCAGCCGAAGACGTGTCCAAGAAGGCGCAGGAACACGGCATGCGTACGCTGGAAGTCGAAGTCGCCGGTCCCGGTTCGGGCCGTGAGTCGGCGCTCCGCGCGCTGCAGGCCGCGGGCTTCACCGTCACCTCGATCCGCGACGTGACCACGATCCCGCACAACGGCTGCCGTCCGCGCAAGCGTCGGCGCGTCTGATACGAAGTTGCGGGCGCTTTATCGCCCGCGATGCTTTTCTTAGAAGCCGCGGGTTTGATCTGCGGCCTTTCTCCAACGCCAGTATTTGAATTTTCAAATCGACTGGCCTGTATGGGTGAAACAGTGACGATCCAGAAAAATTGGCAAGAACTGATTCGGCCGAACAAGCTCCAGATTCAGCCCGGCAGCGATTCGACCCGCTTTGCGACGATCGTCGCCGAGCCGCTCGAGCGTGGCTTCGGCCAGACGCTCGGCAACGCGCTGCGCCGCATCCTGCTCTCCTCGCTCCAGGGCGCGGCGGTGCAGTCGGTGCACATCGACGGCGTGCTGCACGAGTTCTCCTCGATCGCTGGCGTCCGTGAGGACGTCACCGACATCGTGCTGAACATCAAGGACATCGCGATCAAGATGCAGGGCGAAGGCCCCAAGCGCATGGTCGTGAAGAAGCAGGGCCCGGGCGCTGTCACCGCCGGTGACATCCAGACGGTCGGCGACGTCGTGGTGCTCAATCCCGACTTGCAGATCTGCACGCTCGACGAGGGCGCCGAGATCCGCATGGAATTCACGGTCGCCACCGGCAAGGGCTACGTGCCCGCCGAGCGCAACCGTCCCGAGGATGCGCCGATCGGTCTGATCCCGGTCGACAGCCTGTACTCGCCGGTCCGCAAGGTCTCCTACAAGGTCGAGAACACCCGTGAGGGTCAGATCCTCGACTACGACAAGCTGACCATGACGATTGAGACCAACGGCGCGCTGACGCCGGATGACTCGGTGGCTTACGCCGCCCGCATCCTGCAGGATCAGCTCAACGTGTTCGTCAACTTCGAAGAGCCGCGCAAGGAAGTCGCCCAGGAGATCATCCCGGACCTCGCCTTCAACCCGGCCTTCCTCAAGAAGGTGGACGAGCTCGAGCTGTCGGTGCGTTCGGCCAACTGCTTGAAGAACGACAACATCGTCTACATCGGCGACCTCGTGCAGAAGTCGGAAGCGGAAATGCTCCGCACCCCGAACTTCGGCCGCAAGTCGCTGAACGAGATCAAGGAAGTGCTGGCCCAGATGGGTCTGCACCTCGGCATGGAAGTGCCGGGCTGGCCGCCGGAGAATATCGACGAGCTCGCCAAGCGCTTCGAGGATCACTACTGAGTTAGGCGAATGGGGAGTGGCGAATAGCGAATAACAACTCGCTACTCGCCATTCGCTACTCGCCATCTGGGCGAACGCAGGCAGCCCACCTGAGCAACATGTCCGACGAACCGTCGCGGCAGTTTTGAAGTAAGGACTACACACATGCGTCACGGCAAGGTTCATCGGAAGCTCAACCGCACGGCGGAGCACCGCCGCGCGATGTTCGCCAACATGGCGGCCGCGCTGATCAAGCACGAGCAGATCGTCACCACGCTGCCCAAGGCCAAGGAGCTTCGTCCGATCGTCGAGAAGCTCGTGACCCTCGGCAAGAAGGGCGGGCTGTCCATGCGCCGCCAGGCGATCTCCGAGATGCGCGACAAGGACCAGGTCAGGAAGCTGTTCGATGTGCTGGCGCCCCGCTACAAGGACCGCCAGGGCGGCTACACCCGCATCATCAAGGCGGGCTTCCGCTATGGCGACAACGCGGCGATGGCCGTGATCGAGTTCGTCGACCGCGACGTCGATGCCAAGGGCCAGGACTCCGGTCCGGTGCAGGCGAAGGAAGCCGAGGCGGCGTAAGCCGGCCGGTATAGAGTTACGAGAAAGCGGCGCCCTTGGGCGCCGCTTTTTTGTTGCCGTCGTCGACGCAGTGTCCCACCCCAAAAGGTGTCGTCCCGGCGAAGGCCGGGACCCATAACCACAGGGAGAAGTTTGGCGAAGACTAGCAGTGATCTCTTCGCCGGTACGACTACTGCGCATCACGGAGCGATCACGCGGTATGGGTCCCGGCCTTCGCCGGGACGACGCCATTGAGAGTGTTCGCTCACGCGTCAGTGAGCGCCGATTGCAGCTCCTGCTGCGGCGCCTATTATCTCCATCAATATCCATGGAGACAGCGCATGAAGATCGACCTTTCCGGAAAGACCGCCCTCGTGACCGGCTCGACCGCCGGGATCGGCCATGCCATCGCCAGGGGCCTTGCGGGCTCGGGCGCGAGCGTCGTGATCAACGGGCGCGGCCAGGACAAGGTCGGTGCGGCCGTGCGCAAGCTGGAAGGGACGGGCGCCAAGGTGCGCGGCATCGCCGCCGACGTCTCGACCGCTGCAGGCTGCAACGCGCTGGTGGCGGCGCTGCCCGAAATCGACATCCTCATCAACAATGCCGGCATCTTCGAGCCGAAGGATTTTTTCGAGATTCCGGACGAGGACTGGAGCCGCCTCTTCGAGGTCAACGTGATGAGCGGCGTGCGGTTGTCGCGCGCCTATATGAAAGACATGCTCAAGCGAAACTGGGGCCGCATCGTCTTCATCTCATCGGAGTCCGGGCTCAACATTCCCGTCGAGATGATCCACTACGGCATGACCAAGACGGCCCAGCTCGCGGTCGCGCGCGGGCTGGCGCAGCTTACCCGCGGCACCGGCGTCACGGTGAACTCGGTGCTGCCCGGCCCGACCATGTCCGAGGGCGTCGCGACTTTTGTAAAGGATCTCGCCAAGCAGAACGGCCAGTCGGTCGATGAAGCCGCCGCCAATTTCGTCAAGCAGCATCGCCCGAGCTCGCTGATCCAGCGCGTTGCCAGTGTCGACGAGATCGCCAACATGGTGGTCTACGTCGCCTCAAAGGAGGCGTCCGCAACCAATGGTGCGGCGCTGCGCGCGGAAGGCGGCATCATCAATACCATTGCATAGGAGCAACGCATGGCGGCTTATGTGATCTCCGAAGTCGAGATGCGCGATCCCGAAGGCTTTGAAGCCTATCGCGCGCTCGCCGCAAAGACGATCGCGCAGTATGGCGGCCGCTATCTCGTCCGCGGCGGCAAGGCTGAGCTCGCAGAAGGCAATCTTCCGCCGAAGGCCATCGTCATCGTCGAATTTCCGTCGATGGCGAGGCTGAAAGAATGGTACGCTTCGCCGGAATATGCCGAGGCATTGAGGATCCGCGCCGGCGCGCTGGAGCGGCGGCTGCTGTTCGTTGAGGGCGCAGCGGCGACGACTTAGATTGCGGAAATCCGGGCAGGGAAATGAGCCGTTTCTGGAGCAACTTGACGCATGATTTGAAGCCCTACGTGCCGGGGGAGCAGCCCCGCATGGCGGACCTGGTCAAGCTGAACACCAACGAGAACCCACTCGGCCCGTCGCCGCGTGCGCTGGAAGCGATCCGCGACGCGGCAGCCGATGCGCTGCGTCTTTACCCGGACCCGCAGGCGACCGCGCTACGGGCCGCGCTGGCCACCCATCACGGCGTCAGACCCGAGCAGGTGTTCGTCGGCAATGGCTCGGACGAGGTGCTGGCGCATGCCTTCGTCGCCCTGCTGAAGCATGATGCACCGCTGCTGTTTCCCGATATCACCTACAGCTTCTATCCGGTCTATTGCCGTCTGTTCGGTATCGCCTACGAGACCGTGCCGCTCGATCAGGCCATGCAAATCCGCGTCGCCGATTATCGCCGGCCGGCCGGCGCGATCATCGTCCCAAATCCGAACGCGCCGACGGGGATCGCGTTGTCTCGCGCCGAGATCATGATGCTGCTGGAAGAGCATCCGGATGTGCCCGTGGTCGTCGACGAGGCCTATGTCGATTTCGGCGCCGAGACCGCGATTCCGCTGGTTGCGTCCCATCGGAATCTCCTGGTCGTGCAGACCATGTCCAAGTCGCGCGCGCTGGCCGGGCTTCGGGTCGGATATGCGATCGGCGATGCCGATCTGATCGATGCGCTGACGCGCGTCAAGGACAGCTTCAACTCATATCCGCTCGGCCGGCCCGCCCAGGCCGGTGCGATCGCCTCCCTGCAGGACGACGCCTATTTCCAGCAGAGCCGCCTTCGCGTGATCGAGGGCAGGGAACTGCTGACCCGCGGACTGAAGAAAGCTGGCTTCGAGGTGCTGCCGTCGCTGGCCAACTTCGTCTTCGCGCGCCATCCCGCGCACGAGGGGGCCGCGCTTGCGGCGGCGCTGCGGGAGCAGGCGGTGATCGTCCGCCACTTTTTCGCGGCTCGTATCTCGGATTATCTGCGGATCACCGTCGGGACGGATGACCAGATCGACCGGCTGTTGTCGGCCTTGTCCGGGATAGTGAGATAGAGATAGCGACCGCGGAAGCTCGAGAGAGGTGGGCACGGTGCAAGTGCACCTTTGCCCACCCTACGAAGTCCTTGCCTACCACCCCTCCAGCACGATCTTGCCGCGCGACTTGCCGCTCTCGAGCAGCGCATGCGCGCGCTTGAGGTTGGCTGCGTTGATCGTACCGAAGGTCTGGTCGAGCGTGGTGCGCAGCACGCCCTTGTCGATGAGGTCGGCGACGTCGTTGAGCAGATGATGCTGCGCGATCATGTCGTGCGTCTGGAACGAGGAGCGCGTGAACATCGATTCCCAATGCACCGAGATCGCCTTGCCCTTGAACGTGCTCATGGTGAATTCCGGGGGATCGTCGATCAGGCCGAACCGGCCCTGCGGCGCCATGAACTCGGCGATCGATTTGTAGTGCTGATCGGTGAAGGTGAGGCTCGCCACCAGCGCGACCGGCGGCAGCTTCAGCTTCTCGATCTGCTCCTTCATCGGCTTGCCGTGATCGATCACCGCATGCGCACCGAGATCGAGGCACCATTTTTGCGATTCCGGCCGCGTCGCGGTCGCAACCACGGTGAGGCCGGTGAGGCGGCGCGCGAGCTGGATCAGGATCGAGCCGACACCGCCGGCGCCGCCGGTGATGAGAAGCGTACGCGGATCGACGCTCTTGCCGGGGACTGCGCCGAGACGGTCGAACAGCAATTCCCAGGCGGTGATGGAGGTGAGGGGCAGGGCGGCTCCTTGCGCGAACGACAGGCTCTTCGGCTTGTTGCCGACGATGCGCTCGTCGACCAGATGGAATTCGGAATTGGTGCCCTGGCGCAGGATCGAGCCCGCGTAAAACACCTCGTCGCCCGGCTTGAACAGCGTGACCTCGGTGCCGACTGCATCGACCACGCCCGCCGCGTCATAGCCCAGAATTTTCGTCTCGCCGTCGGGCGGGGCGGCGCGCTTGCGCACCTTGTAGTCGACCGGGTTGGCCGAGATCGCCTTCACAGCGACGCGGATGTCGCGTCCTTTGGGATCTGGCTTGGCGGTCTCGAAATCGATCAGCGCGTCCTGATCCTCGATCGGAAGCGACTTCCTGTAGCCGACGGCCTTCATGGCTTGTCTCCATCAGATGGCGTGCTCGCCTGCCGCTCTAACTGTCGCCCTGGCTCCCATTTGGCAAGTACTGTAAATTCGGGGATATAGTCCCTGTTTGGATACTATTGGGAAAACACGCATGAAACGGCGCAATTTTGCCCGTCGTCCCGGCTGCTCGGTCGAGGCGACACTGGACCTGATCGACGGCAAATGGAAGGGCGTGATCCTGTTCCATTTGCAGGCTGGTACCCAGCGCTTCGGTGAGTTGCGGCGTCGGATGCCCGGCATCACCCAGCGCATGCTGACCAAGCAGCTCCGCGCGCTCGAGGAGGACAAGCTTGTCATCCGCAAGGTCTATGCCGAAGTGCCGCCGCGGGTGGAATACACGCTCTCCGAACTCGGCGAGAGCTTGCGTCCGGTGATCGACATTCTGAAAGCCTGGGGCGAGGGCCATCAGCAGCGGCTATCCTGCGCGCCGGCGCCTGAAGCCGAGTCGGTCAGGAAGCCGAAGCGCGCGGCGTGAGTATCCGGGAGCAGCTCGTGCCGCTCCCGGATGAGATCGCCTCAGAACGCGAACTGCGTGCGCATCGCGACGGCGTCGAAGTTCGAGCCCGTATTCGCGAATGCCGTCGGCGGCAGCGTCTGTTTGGAGACCGTGCCATGCAGGTAGTCGAGCATGAAGCGCACGTTGCCGTTGACGTACCAGTTGAGCGCCAGCGTGTAGACCGTCTGCCGTCCGCCAGCGATGCCAGTGGCACTCGTAAGCTTGTCGTTGAGATCGACCGTGGAGAACCGGCCCGCGATCTCCCAGGCACCCCAACCGCCGCCGTCCAGCGAGAACGGATGCGCCGGCTTGACGCCGTTATAGGCGGCGTTGGCTGCATTGTAGGTGTGGGTTTCACCCGTCAGCACGTAGCCGGCTTGGGCGTAGCCGCCTTGGAATTGCACGCTCGGCGCCCCGATCGGCGGCAGGCCGGTGTTCGCACTGCGATCGACATTGTACCAGAAATATTCGCCCTGGAGGATCAGCGGTCCGTAGGTCGCCGCCGCTTCGGCGCTGTAGACCTGAACACCGGCGGCGTTGGCGATCGCGCTGGTCGTCGCCAGCACGGTCGGGTCGATCCGCAGCTCGGGCCGGTCGCTGAGCGTGACCGTCTGCGCATTCGTCACGAGGTTACGCGACGGCTGGATCAGCCATTGCGCATCGGCGCCGAGATGAACCGAGTAGTCCTGGCCGCTGACGATCTGGCCCGCGACGCGGGCGACGGCGCCGTATTGCTCGGTGGCGGCCGGCACCACGGCGGCGTTTGCCGAGTGGATCGCGCCCGTGGTCGGACCGGTGGCATAGGCGCCGGCCCAGAACACGTCGTTGTACCAGCGCGCGCCGACCGCGGAGCGGAAGTCGCCGGCTGCGATGTTGGTCGCGATGACGCCCGACGAGGCGCGCTCCATGAACATGATGTCGTTGGAGCTCGTGGCCTCGTCGAGGGTGTAGGGCAGGTCCATGATGCCGGCTTCGATCGCCATCTTGCCGCCGAATGGCTTCAGGCCGGTGTAGCTCAGATAGGCGTTCTCGATCCCGGAGACGCCGCCGCCCGGATCCGATCCAGCCGCCGCGCCACCGAACCCATCGGAGGAGCCGCCGAAATCGTAGACCAGCGCGAAATTCCAGTCGTTGAAGAATTTGCCGACGACGCCGATGCGCGCGCGCCGGACGTTTTCGCCGCTGTCGAGCTTCTGCGGGACGGTAGAGGCCGAGTTGGGGCGATAGTCGTAGCCGCCGACATCCCAATGCACGCGGCTGGTGATGGCGACGCAGTTGGCCTGATCCGCGGTGCAGATCGTCGGCCGGTTGTTCGGCATCGTCACGATAACGCCGGATATCGGCGGCGCGCCTTTGACTGGATACGCTGCGTTGGCGTTGGCGACGACCGCTTTCGCCTCGGAGCGGGCTTCGGCTTTCGCTTCGGCCTTGGCTTTCGCCGTGGCGACGGTGTTCGCGGCAGTCTGATTCTGGAGCTTGTCGAGCTTCTGTTCCAGCATCTTCAGCTGCTGCTTGAGGAGAGCGATCTCCTGGTCGCTGTTGCTTGCCGATTGTGCGTGCACCCCTGATGCCGCAAACGCGCCGGCGATACCCAGCGTTGCAGCCATGAATGTTTTCCTGGTCACGTCGTCCACTCCGTTGCTGACCAACTTCCCCAAGTCGCCACGAGAGAGCCTAAGAATGATCCATGACCGTCCCGCGACAGCGCGCCACGGCTGCGATGGTTCCTACTGATGTAATTTCGCCGCAGCCGAATCCGTCACCGCCCAGCATGCAGGATGACGTGCGTCATGCCAATGAGCGGCGCCTCTCAAATTGTCGTTTTGCACGCAGCGCTTGCGCGCCGGCCACACCAGGGGAGGGACCGAATATTGCCGCTGGTGCCCTTCTATTGAGGGGCGAAGGCGCCTATATTCCGTCGTCTTTTCCAAGAGGTAGGAATGTTTCGATCGATCTTGACTGCCGCCGTCACGGCATCGTGCATAGCCTTTTCGGCCGACTTCAATCCGACTGCCGCGCAGGACCGTCGCGTCCCGTCGTCGCCGGCGGAATTGCGGCTCTCATATGCGCCAATCGTGCAGCGGGTGCAGCCGGCGGTCGTCAACGTCTACGCCGCCAAGGTGGTGCAGAACCGCAATCCGCTGCTGGACGACCCGATCTTCCGCCGCTTCTTCGGCGTGCCGGGCCAGCAGCAGGAGCAGGTGCAACGGTCGCTGGGCTCGGGCGTGATCGTCGATTCCTCCGGGCTCGTCGTCACCAACGTCCACGTCATCGAAGGCGCCGACCAGGTGAGGGTGTCGCTGTCGGACAAGCGCGAGTTCGAGGCCGAGATCGTGCTGAAGGACTCCCGCACCGATCTCGCTGTGCTTCGCCTGAAGGACACCAGGGAGAAGTTTCCGGCGCTCGACTTCACCAATTCGGATGAACTGATGGTTGGCGACGTCGTCATGGCGATCGGCAACCCCTTCGGCGTCGGCCAGACCGTGACCCACGGCATCATCTCGGCGCTCGCGCGCACGCAAGTCGGCATCACCGACTACCAGTTCTTCATCCAGACTGACGCTGCGATCAATCCCGGCAATTCCGGCGGTGCGCTGGTCGACATGAACGGCCGGCTCGCCGGCATCAACACCGCGATCTACTCGCGCTCCGGCGGCTCGCAAGGCATCGGCTTTGCGATCCCCGCCAATATGGTGCGCGTCGTCGTTGCCTCCGCCAAGAGCGGCGGCACGGCGGTGAAGCGGCCATGGCTCGGTGCCAAGCTGCAGGCGGTGACGCCGGAGATCGCCGAGAGCCTCGGCTTGCGCTCGCCGACCGGCGCGTTGGTCGCGAGCGTCGTTCCCAACAGTCCTGCGGCAAAGGCCGGGTTGAAATCATCCGATCTCATCACCGGCATCGACGGCCAGGCCGTGGACGATCCCAACGCGTTCGACTACCGCTTCGCCACCCGTCCGCTCGGCGGCAGTGCGCAGATCGACGTGCAGCGCGGCGGCAAGCCACTCAAGCTGGCGATCGCGCTCGAGACTGCGCCGGATACCGGCCGCAATGAGCTCGTCCTCAACGCGCGCTCGCCGTTCCAGGGCGCGAAGGTCTCGACCATCACGCCGGCGCTTGCCGACGAACTGCATCTCGACGCCGACACCGAAGGCGTCGTGATCACCGATCTCGGCAGCGACAGCGCGGCGGCGAGCGTCGGCTTCCAGAAGGGCGACATCATTCTGGCGGTCAACAACCAGAAGATCGGCAAGACCGCCGACCTCGAGAAGGCGGCGGGCGAGCGCCCGCGGCTCTGGCGCATCACGCTGGTGCGCGGCGGTCAGCAGATCAACGTTACGCTGGGCGGATGAGTCCGAAGCGACCACAGGAGACGCCAACTCTCTTTGCCGCGGCGGGGCTCGATCACGAGGCCCCGCATCCGCTGCCGGACCGGTTGCGGCCGCGTGCGCTGTCGGAGGTCGTCGGCCAGGATCACATCCTCGGCCCGGACGGCGCGCTGACCCGCATGCTGGAGACGCGCACGCTCGGTTCGCTGGTGTTTTGGGGGCCGCCGGGCACCGGCAAGACCACGGTGGCGCGGCTGCTGGCGGATGCGACCGATCTGCATTTCGAGCAGATCTCGGCGGTGTTCTCCGGCGTTGCCGATCTGAAGAAGGCATTTGATGCCGCGCGGGCCCGCCGCGAGATGGGCAAGGGCACGCTGCTGTTTGTCGACGAGGTGCATCGCTTCAACCGCGCCCAGCAGGATTCGTTTCTCCCGGTGATGGAGGACGGCACCGTCGTCATGGTCGGCGCCACGACCGAAAATCCGTCTTTCGAGCTCAACGCGGCGCTTCTGTCCCGCGCGCGCGTCCTGGTGTTTCGCTCGCTTGATGCCGCCGCGATCGAAAAACTGTTCGCGCATGCCGAGGAGGTCGAGGGCCGCAAGCTGCCGCTCGATGAAGAGGCGCGCGCCGTGCTGGTACGGATGGCCGATGGTGATGGCCGCGCGGCGTTAACGCTTGCCGAAGAGGTCTGGCGTTCGGCGCGGGCGGACGAGATTTTCAATGCCGCGCAGTTGCAAGACATCCTGCAACGCCGCGCGCCGATCTACGACAAGTCGGCCGACGGCCACTACAATCTGATCTCGGCGCTGCATAAATCGGTGCGTGGCTCCGACCCCGATGCCGCGCTGTATTATCTCGCACGCATGCTCGATGCCGGCGAGGATCCGCTGTTCCTGGCGCGTCGCGTCGTGCGTATGGCGGTCGAGGACATCGGCCTTGCCGATCCGCAGGCGCTCGTCATTGCCAATGCGGCGAAGGATGCCTTCGACTTCCTCGGTCATCCCGAGGGCGAGCTCGCGATCGCGCAGGCCGTGGTCTATCTCGCCACCGCGCCGAAATCGAACGCGGTCTATACGGCGTTCGGCACGGCGATGCAGGTCGCAAAACAGGCCGGCTCGCTGCTGCCGCCAAAGCACATCCTGAATTCGCCGACCAAGCTGATGAAGTCGGAGGGCTACGGCGCAGCTTACGAATACGACCACGACACCCCCGACGCCTTCTCGGGGCAAGACTACTTTCCGGAAGCCCTGGGCCGCCAAACCTTCTACGACCCGCCCGAGCGCGGTTTCGAGCGCGAGATCAGGAAGCGGCTGGATTACTGGGCCAAGCTGCGCAAGGAGCGGGGGAAATAGCCAAGCGGCTGCTGACGGGAGATCGCTCGAGGCTGGAGCCGTAAGCTCCGATTCGGGAGCCGATTTGCGTCTCGCTATTCGTAATTTATGGAACCTACGGTCTGCCACCATCCAGGCGGCTCGTTGAGCTTTGTGAGGACATTCCCGTTAGCCGGTGCGAGAGTGCGCAGAGCTTTGAAGAAGTTCTCCTCGACTACGCGATCGTGGCGGTACCCGGCGATCGAAGCGGCTGTGTTAATCGGGACATCGAAAACATAGTCTACGCCCCAATCACTGGGTTTGTCGTGCGCATCCTCTGCGCGTTGCTTCTTCATCGCGGTGTCGCACAACTCCTTGAACACGGCAGGCAGATCTCCGCGCGCCTCTAGATGTGAACGTCCGTGGCTGCTGTCGTGCCGAATTTCCCAGGCTGGGTGGCCATCTTGCCAAAGGCTTGCGTATGAGACCATCGCATGCTCGAGAACGACGCAGGTGATACATCGGGATTTCGCCGGAAGCCTGGTGAGCCGTATCGGACTTTTGCCAACGGTCGCGTCCATAACCAGCGCATACTTAGCGAACACACCGCACCATCCCGACTTGAGGATAGCTCCTGCCAGCGGCACATAGCTGGTTCCTAGATCATATCGATCGGGCGTTTCTCCGGTTGGAGCGAGATCAAGACAATCGTACAGAGCTTGTTCGGTGATCTCGTCGACCAAAATCCAGGACGTGTTGTATCCCAAGATTCATCTCCGGGCGTTGGGCGGGGTTTCAACCACGGGCTGTTGTTCAGGATAGTCTTACTGCGTCATGGGCGTCGTCGTCCATTGGATGCTGCGCCGATGCCACAGCATGGACATCGCGGCAAGGTTTTAATGAGCATGCGGATCAATCGGGCGCGCATGGTTGCGATCGAGTTCGGGACGTGGCGTTCAGGCCGCGTGGGCGGAGCCTCTCGGTCGATAATCGTCGGGTAAGCGAGGTACCGGGACTGACGGGGCGGAACGTGGTCCTGAGGGGGGAATCGTCGCCTGCTCGGCGATCAGAAAGCCATAGG
>NZ_AXAY01000046.1 GCF_000473045.1 Bradyrhizobium sp. WSM3983
AATCGCATATGACTCGTTGCGGCGACCTGCGCGCACGCCTCGTCCTTCGAGACGGCGCTTACGCGCCTCCTCAGGATGAGGCTAACCAGCGTCAGTGCCCCTTTGAAACTGCTGCCGCATACTCCGCCCTCATCCTGAGGAGCCCGCCCAAAGCGGGCGTCTCGAAGGATGGCCGCAGGGACAAGTTTTCATATGCGATTGCCCTGCCGCAAGCGGGGAGAGGGAGTGGAGGGAGCGCACCATGACCGCGTTCCACTCCGTCGCGGTGATCGGCGCGGGTGCCTGGGGTACGGCGCTGGCGACGGTGGCCGCACGCGCCGGACGGAACGTGACGCTGTGGGCGCGTAATGCGGAGCATGCCACACGGATCGCCGCGACCCGTGACAATCCGCGACTGCCCGGCGTGCGGCTCGCGCCGGAGATCGTCGTGACAAGCGAGCTGTCGCTCGCCGCGCGTGCCGACATGCTGCTGATCGCAACCCCGGCGCAGCATCTGCGCGGCGCGGTCAACATGCTGGCCTCGCACGTCACAGGGCCTTTGCCGGTGATCGCCTGCGCCAAGGGCATCGAGCACGGCACCCACAAGTTCATGACCGATGTGATCGCGGAAGCCGCGCCGCATGCGCAGCCCGCAATCCTGTCGGGTCCGAGCTTTGCCGACGACGTCGCGCGCGGCCTGCCGACGGCGGTGACGCTGGCGGCGAAGGACGAAGCCCTGGCCAGCAGCCTGGTGCAGGCATTGGGCTCGGCGACCTTCCGGCCCTATCACACCACGGATGTCCGCGGCGTCGAGATCGGCGGCGCGGCCAAGAACGTGCTCGCGATTGCAGTCGGAATCGCAGTCGGACGCAAGCTCGGCGCTTCCGCCCAGGCGGCGCTCACGACCCGCGGCTTTGCCGAACTGGCACGTTTGGGTCGCGCGCTCGGCGCACGCGGTGAGACGCTCACGGGCTTGTCCGGCCTTGGCGATTTGATCCTGACCTGTTCGAGCCCGCAGTCGCGTAATTACGCGTTGGGGCTGGCGCTCGGACGCGGCGAACAGCCGCCCATGGGCAAACTGGCCGAAGGCGAATTCACGGCGCCAGTGCTGATCGAGCTCGCAGCTTCGCAGAACATCGAGATGCCGGTATCAGAAGCAGTCGCGTCGATTCTGAGCGGGAAGAGCACGATCGACGCCGCGATCTCGGGGCTGATGACGCGCCCCTTCAAGGCAGAGGAATAAACATGGCGTACTGGCTGGTGAAATCCGAACCATCGGTGTGGTCCTGGGACCAGCAGGTCGCGAAGGGCGCCAAGGGCGAGGCCTGGACCGGCGTGCGCAATTACACAGCACGCATCAATCTCGTGAACATGAAGAAGGGCGACAAGGCGTTCTTCTATCATTCCAACGAGGGCAAGGAGATCGTCGGCATCGCGGAAGTCATCAAGGAGGCCTATCCCGATCCGACCGACAAGACCGAAAAGTTCGTCTGCGTCGACATCAAGGCTGACAAGCCCTTGAAGACACCGGTGACGATGGCGGCGATCAAGGCCGAAAAAAAATTCGCCGACATGGCGCTGGTGAAATATTCGCGCCTGTCGGTGCAGCCGGTGACGGCGGAGGAGTGGAAGCTCGTCTGCAAGATGGGCGGGCTGTAAGAGCGCCAAGGCCGACTTGTGACGGCTTTGTGATAGCGCGTCAGGCTCGTCACAACCATTGATATCCGCCGACAGAATTCCTAAATTTGGCGCAGGAATGGACGTTCAACAGGTCTTCTCGCGTCATGGCGATGCAGGAAAGGGACGGCGGCGAGCAATCGCCAGGGTCCACAGACGGCTCCACAGGGGCCTTTCCATTCCGTCCCCGAAAAGATGTTTCATCGATGCTGGCGATGCTGCTGGCCGGCGCGGCGATGATCGGGGCCATCATGGGATGGTTCTTGACCACGCGCGCGGAGCCCGACGCACCCGTCATCGCGCTGGTGCCGCAGGAGCAGGTGGCCGATGCCATTCCGACCCTGACACCGGATGGCCAACGGATCGCGCAATCCGACAACCGGCAATGCCGCTACCCCGTCGCATTCATCACGGTGTCGACGCCGGGCAATCCTGCCGGCGGCACCGTCACGTTCCGCACTAGCAAATACCGATCGCCTTCGTTCCGCGTCACCGACCAGCCGCAGAGGATTGCCCTGCCAAACCCGCTGCCTGACAGCGGCGGGCTCGACCCGCTGACCGCGGACGGCGACGCCAAGGGTTTGCTCGTATCCCTTTATCCGACGGCACGGATGGAGCCGCTAAGCGGCTCCAGCACCGTCACGGTGCGATGGCCTGCGCGCCCGCCGTGCAAGTGAGATTTACGCGCAGGTGAGAGCAGGTGAGATTTGCAAGTGAGTCTTGAATGCAGAATTTTCTGAACGCGCGCTTCATCCTCGCCTTCATCCTGATCGGCGTGGTGACGGCAGGGGTCAGCGCGCTGCTGTTCAATCCGCAGGTCGGCTTTTTCGGCTGGATCGGCTCGCTGCTCTCCGAGATGACCGCGCTGCGCTTCGTCGGCGTCGCGCTGACGATCATCTCTGCGACCGGCGTCGGCTATATCGCCTCCCGCCTCGGAGCCGACCCCACGGCATCGGGCTTCGTCCCGATCGGAAGCGGCTACACCTACGGCCGCAGGCTGACGACCGATTCCGCGACCGGCGAGACCCGGATGGTGACACGCACCGCGGACGATGCACTTGACGACCTCGACATGATGGTCGGGCTCGTCTCGGTCAAGACCGAGATCAACAAGCTGCTCGCGAGCCTGGAGGTCGAGCGCCGGCGGCGCGAGCAGGGCCTGCCGGTGTTCGCCACGAGCCGGCATATGGTGTTCACCGGACCTCCCGGCGTCGGCAAGACCGTGGTCGCGCGCGCCATCGGCGACATCTATCGCTCGCTCGGCGTGCTGCGCAAAGGACACCTGATCGAAGCCGACCGCAGCCAGCTCGTCGCAAGCTATGTCGGCCAGACCGCGCCGAAGACGCTCGACGTCTGCCGCTCCGCGCTCGACGGTGTCCTGTTCATCGACGAGGCCTACAGCCTCAGCGCGGCGGAATGGAAGGGTGATTTCGGCCGCGAGGCCATCGAGGCGCTGCTGAAATACATGGAAGATCACCGCGATCGCTTGGTCGTGATCGTCGCCGGCTATCCCGCCGAGATGCACCGGTTCATCGCCAGCAACCCCGGGCTTGCCAGCCGCTTCACCAAGACGATCGACTTCCCGCCCTACGACGGTATCGAGCTCTGCGAAATCTTCCGTACCATGGCGTCCGAGCAGCAATACCTGCTGCCGATCGGCTTCGAAGCGGCGCTCGCGCCATGGGTCGACGCACAACGCGACGATCCGCAGTGGGGCAACGCACGCTCGATGCGAACGCTGCTCGAAAAGACCCGTGAGGCGCATGCCCTGCGCACGTCGCGAGATCCCAATGCGAGCGTCGCCGAGTTCGAGCTCGGCGACATTCAATCAGCGATCCGGGACAGCTGACCATGAAGCCTGCAGCCCGTATCGTTGCGTTGCACGGCGCATTGTGGAGCATCGATCCCTGGTATCGGTGGTCGTGGTATGCATGGCCCACCGCGATGGCCGTGCTGATCACGGGCTGGATCCTGATCAGCAAGCCGGTCAACACCGGCGCCTGGGGCAACGCCGGAGCCTGGGCCAAGCCGATCGCGCAGAGGGCTACGACAACAGCCCCCGCAACGCCCATCAAGACGACGACCGTCAATCCGGTTGACCTCGAAGTGATGAGCTGCTTTGCCAATCGTGGCGAATCTTCGGAGAGCGCCTGCACGAAGGTGATCGATGACGGCAAGATATCCGGCTCGAGGCTGGCATCGGTCTATACGCAGCGGGGCTTCATGCGACGCGACAAGCAGCCGGACAGCGCGATATCCGACTTCAATGCCGCACTGAAGATTCAGCCTGATTATGCCCCAGCCCTGAACGACCGCGCCTGGATCTACATGAACCGCGGAGATTACGACGCGGCGCTTCTGGACTTGAACAAATCGGCCAGTCCGACCACACCTTGGCTGCAAGCGGCCGTCGCATACTATTATCGCGGCTTCGCTTACCTGCGGCAGAAGGAGTACGCGAAGGCGCTCTCCGATTTGAACGAAGCAATCAGGCGGCAGGCCAACAATGCCGACTACTACCTGGCGCGCGGCGAGGCCCAGCAGGCTCAGGAGAACTATGACGCCGCCTTGCGCGATTTCGACGAATTCGGCAAGCGCGCCCCGAAAGATCCGCGCGGCCTGCTGGCGCGGGCCGTGATCTTCGAAACCACGGGCAAGCCGCGTGACGCCCTGGCGGCACTGGAAAGCGCGGTCACGCTGGCGCCCGACAACGATTTCGCAAGGTCGGAACGCGACCGGCTGCGCGGGCAGGTGAAAGACAATGATCCTGCGAAGAGCAATCCCGGCGAGCTGCCGCCGACCTGATTTCTAGACCGCCGCGGTCGCGACGACCTGCCGAAAAGCTGCTCCGTCCCGGCTACGATGTCCGCCCCTGTATCTCCGGCAACGCGAGGACCTCGCAAGGCGATGCAATGCCGCGCAGCTTGTGCAGTCCGAGCGCGATCAGAGGCATGTCCGTCTCGGCGGCGAGCGCGCCCGACACCAGCACGGTCCTGCCGAGCGGCTTGCACAATCCCTCGAGCCGGCTGGCGAGGTTGACGGCGGGGCCGATCGCCGTGAAATCCAGTCGATTGGCGGCGCCGATATTTCCCCAGAGCATCTCGCCGAGATGAAGCGCGGCACCGAATGCGAGCAGCGGCAGTCCTTGCGCGCCGCGCTCCGCGTTGAGATACGCCATCCCGGCTTCGGCTGCGCTTGCGGCACGCAGAGCAGCATCGCACGCGCGGCGCGGTGATGCCTCCACCACCGGAAAGATCGCGAGCACGCCATCGCCGATGAACTTCAACACCTCGCCGCCGAAGGCGTGAACGGCACCGGCGATTCGATCGAACCAGGCATCGAGCGCGGCGATGACATCGGCCGGCGGACTTGTCTCCGACAAGGTGGTGAAGCCGCGCAGATCGGCATAGAGCAGTGCGGCCTGAATGGTCTCGCCGAGGTCTCGCCGCAACGGCGCCGCCAGCACACGCTCGGCGCTACGCTTGCCGAGATAGGCCTCCAGGGTCGCCCGCAATGTGGCGCGCGCGGCCAGTACGGCAAGGGGCGTTGCGCCAAATCGCGCGGCCTGGCGCAATTGCTCGATTTCGTCGGCGGTGAACTGACGCGGTCCGATCCAGCCGAGGAGCGGGCCGCCGGGCCTGCCGACGATGTCTTCGTGCACCTCGCCGCCTGCGATGTCGCGCAGCCAGCGGCGCCCGGCATCGGTCGGCAGATCCGGTGCCAGTCCGCCGGGTGCGAAGCCGAGCGCCTCGATCACCCGGCCATTCTCCGCGCGCCACAGCCATGTCCGCTCCGCGATCAGCGGATGCGGCACCTCAAGCGTCAGGCTACCTGCCGCAAGCGGCACGCCATCGGCGAGCAGATGGGCACCGAGGTCCGCGAGCAGGCGATCGGCGCTGGGACTGGCCGAGGCGGCGTCGACAAGCCAAGCGAGGGTCGGAGAGAGTTGCATGATCTTATGATGGCGAAAGAGGGCCGCCTTTGTCACGGGCAATCCTTGACGGGCTGCTTTGGCGCCGCCATGTGCCAGTATCAGAGCGTTTTCAAGCGAAGTGGATACCGGTTCGCGTAAGGAAAACGCGTCAAAACAAGAAGCTAGAGCGTCGTTCCGACTCCGTCGGAACGGGGCTCACGCCCAGGGATGATCGCCGATGACCGAGCCGTTCGTATTGCGACGCGAAACCCAGATCGCAGCCCCGCGCGCCACCGTCTTCGCCTATTTGACCGATCCCGAGAAGATCCTGAGCTGGATGGGCTCGGATGCAACCACCGAGCCGCATCCCGGCGGGCTCTATTTGCTGAAGGGCATCGGCCCGCGGGGCGCCGTGGCCCGCGGCGCCTTTCGCGAGGTCGTGCCGGTGCATCGCCTGGCCTACACGTTCGGCTGGGACGGCGGCCAGGAAGTGCCGCCTGGATCGAGCCTGATCGAGATCGACCTGATCGAGCGCGACGGCGGCACGTTGCTGCGCATGACCCATAGCGGGCTGCCGAACGAAGAGCAGGTCGCTGCGCATAGCAAGGGTTGGGCGCATTATCTGGGCCGGCTCACGGTCGCTGCCGGAGGTAGCGATCCCGGTCCCGACAACGGCGTTTCAGACAAAATGTAGCAATGCGGCGGGTTACACCGCCGCGGTCGCGACGACTTGCTGCAGAAGCTGCTCGCGCCGGGCCTGCGATCGCTGGCCCTTCATGGTCGCGGCGAAGCGTTCGAGGATGCCGTCCTCGAAGGCGGTGACGATGGTGTCGTGGACATAGCTCTTGCGGCAGATTGCCGGCGTGTTCGAGAGTTTGTCGGCGGCGGCGCGGATCGCGTCCAGCACCTGCTTCTTGCGGCCGCGCTGGCTGGTTGCCGGCGTAATCCGCGACAAGGATTCGACGACGACGGCCGAGGCCATCAGCGTGCGAAAATCCTTCAGCGAAATCTTGATGCCGGCGATCTCGCGCAGGAACGCGTTCACCTGCGTGGTGCTGACCGCGCGCACGATGCCGTAGGCATCGCGATACTGGAACATGCGCTTGCCGGGAACGCCCTGCAAAATGCCGATGGCGCGCACCAGCTTGGCGGCATCGCACACCTTGCGCACGGCCTTGCCGCCCTTCGCCTTGAAGGTCAGCACGAAGCAGTCGTCTTCCAGCGTGACGTTGGACTTGAGCAGCGTGGTCGCGCCGCGGGTGCCGTTGAGGCGGGCATAGGATTCGTTTCCGGGACGGATCGCGGTGCGCGCGATCAGCTCGATCACCGCCGAGAGTGCGAATTCGCGCGTCGGCTCGTCACCCGACAGGAACGCCGAGACCTTGCGCCGGATTTTGGGCAGCGCCCTGACGAGCTTTTCCAGGCGATGCGCCTTACGGTGCTCGCGGACCTTCTCCCAGTCGGCGTGATAGCGATATTGCAGCCGGCCCGCGGCATCGCGACCCACTGCCTGGAGATGCGTGCTCGGATCGGCCGAATAGCGCACCTCGCGATAGGCCGGCGGCACCGCCATGGCGTGGAGCCGGCGAATGGTGCGGGCGTCACGGATATGGGCGCCGTTCGGGCGGACGAAGGAATAGCCCTTGCCCCGGCGGATGCGGCGGATGGTGAGCTCGTTTTGGTCGCCGAGCCGCAGGCCAAGCTCCTTGGCAAGGGCCTCGACCGTCGCCGCCGGCGCCGAATCGAACATCTTTTTCGGGCTGGGACCGTTGGAACCGGCCGGTTTCGGCCATTGTCCGAGGGCTTTGGCCAGCGCAATGGCAGCAGGATCGGCCGAAGCGGGCCGCATCGTCCCGAAATTCTGCTGATCCATCATAGGTTTAAGCCTTAGCCCTGTCTGTTGCCGGTCAATGCCGCTGTTCTGATTTTTGTTCCAAGGGGTCTCTATGGACCCGGGTTGGCCATTTAGGGTGTTCCGAACCGCATTGCGAGTCCCGAATGAGTGAAAGCGGTTTCTGGATACCTCCTGCGACGCATGGGCGTCCTGCATGGGCCTATTCCGGAGATTTGGGTAAAGAGCCGAATGCCGCCTTCCGGCCTGTTTCAGATTTGCGACAGCCGGCCCGCGCAGCTTGATTCTTCGCATGGCCGGCTGCTCACCGAAGGTCCAGCTTGTGCACCTTGTCGGGCCCGGTTAGCCCGACGCATAATCGGTTCAACGATCAAGTCGGCTTGCGCGTCGCCAGCGTTGGCTTGCCGTATGTGGAGGGAAACATGTCCGAGAAAATTTACGACGTCCCCGCGGAATGGGCCAAGCGTGCCTGGGTCGACCAGGCCAAGTACAAGGACATGTACGCCCGCTCGATCGGGGACCCGAACGCGTTCTGGGCCGAGCAGGCCAAGCGCATCGACTGGATGCACGCGCCGACCAAGATCGAGAACGTCTCGTTCGCGCCCGGCAACATCTCGATCAAATGGTTCGAGGACGGCATCCTCAACGTCGCCCACAACTGCATCGACCGGCATCTTCACAAGCGCGCCAACCAGACCGCGATCATCTGGGAGGGCGACGATCCCACGCAGTCCAGGCACATCACCTACAAGGAGCTGCATGACGAGGTCTGCCGGATGGCCAACATCCTGCGCACCCGTAACGTCAAGAAGGGCGACCGCGTCACCATCTACCTGCCGATGATTCCGGAAGCGGCCTATGCGATGCTGGCCTGCGCGCGGATCGGCGCGATCCACTCGGTGGTGTTCGCGGGCTTCTCGCCGGACTCGCTCGCGCAGCGCATCAACGACTGCCAGTCCAAGGTCATCATCACCGCGGACGAGGGCCTGCGCGGCGGCAAGAAGGTGCCGCTGAAGGCCAATGTCGACGCAGCGCTCGCCAAGGCCGATGGCGTCGACTGGGTCGTCGTCGTCAAGCGCACCGGCGGCAAGATCGACATGAACCCGACGCGCGACCTCTGGTACCACGAGGCAGCGGCGATGGTGACGACCGAATGCCCGGCCGAGCACATGCACGCCGAGGATCCGCTGTTCATCCTCTATACCTCTGGCTCGACCGGCCAGCCCAAGGGCGTGCTGCACACCTCGGGCGGCTATCTCGTGTTTGCGTCGATGACGCATCAATACGTCTTTGACTATCACGACGGTGACATCTACTGGTGCACCGCCGACGTCGGCTGGGTCACCGGCCACAGCTACATTCTCTACGGGCCGCTCGCCAACGGCGCGACCACGCTGATGTTCGAGGGTGTGCCGAATTACCCGGATAATTCGCGGTTCTGGAACGTCATCGACAAGCACAAGGTCAACATCTTCTACACCGCGCCGACCGCGATCCGCGCACTGATGCAGTCGGGCGACGAGCCCGTGAAGAAGACCTCGCGCGCCTCGCTCCGCCTGCTCGGCTCGGTCGGCGAGCCCATCAATCCGGAAGCCTGGGAGTGGTATCACCGCGTCGTCGGCGATGACCGCTGCCCGATCGTCGACACCTGGTGGCAGACCGAGACCGGCGGCATTCTGATCACGCCGCTGCCGGGCGCGACCAAGCTCAAGCCGGGCTCGGCGACGCAGCCGTTCTTCGGCGTGGTACCTGAAATTGTCGATGCCGACGGCAAGGTGCTGGAGGGTGAGACCACCGGCAACCTCTGCCTGACCCGTTCATGGCCGGGCCAGATGCGCACCGTCTATGGCGATCACGCACGCTTCGAGCAGACCTATTTCTCGACCTACAAGGGCAAATACTTCACCGGCGACGGCTGCCGGCGCGACGCCGACGGTTATTACTGGATCACCGGCCGCGTCGACGACGTCATCAACGTCTCCGGCCATCGCATGGGCACCGCGGAAGTCGAGAGCGCGCTGGTCGCGCATGAGAAGGTGTCGGAAGCCGCCGTGGTCGGCTTCCCGCACGACATCAAGGGCCAGGGCATCTACGCCTATGTCACCCTGATGGCCGGCGTCGAGCCGACCGACGATCTGCGGAAGGAGCTCGTCACCTGGGTGCGCAAGGAGATCGGTCCAATCGCCTCGCCCGACCAGATCCAGTTCGCACCCAGCCTGCCCAAGACCCGCTCCGGCAAGATCATGCGCCGCATCCTGCGCAAGATCGCCGAGGACGAACCGGGCAGCCTGGGCGACACCTCGACCTTGGCCGACCCCGCCGTGGTCGACGATCTCGTGAAGAACCGGCAGAACAAGAAGTCGGCGTAGAGCCCGCGCTCGTGCCCGGACGCAGCGCAGCGCACTTAGCGGTGCGCTGCACCGCGTCCGGGACACGAGACGCCCTCCGCCTGCACCACATCCCCACAACACCCCCCGTTCACAACCTCACGCACTTGTCAGGGCGCGCGGCTGCATCTTTCCCCCGAGTGTTGTTTTCAAGTCATTTACTTTATTTCGAACATTTCCTTTGTTCCCCCTGCTGACTGACCCTCTGCGGCCACGCGTGGAAACCATCCGGTTAACAGGCGCGGTTAAGAATGTCTGGGCGAGGCGGCGATTGCCGGTTCCGCGTGAATTTGGACGATCCGTTTTGGGGCTGAGGGGAAAATTGATGTCGATGAAGATTGCACTGGCGCTGGCCGCCACCATCGGGGTCTTGATGTCGACGGCGGCCGAGGCCCGGCCGGAAATGGTGGGGACGCACGTCGCCAACTACTCGCCTGGCACCATCGTGGTCAGAACCAGCGAGCGGCGGCTCTATCTCATTCTCGATGACGGCCACGCCGTCCGCTATCCGGTCGGCGTCGGCAAATCCGGCAAACAATGGGCCGGTACCACCCGCATCGACGGCAAGTACCGCAATCCGGCCTGGTCACCGCCCGCCGAGGTGAAGCGCGACAAGCCGCAGCTTCCTGACGTGATCCCGGGCGGCTCGCCGCGCAACCCGATGGGCGTTGCGGCGATGACGCTGGCCGGCGGTGAATATGCCATCCATGGCACCAACGTGCCGGGCTCGGTCGGCGGCTTCGTCTCCTATGGCTGCATCCGCATGCTCAACGACGACATCACCGATCTCTACAGCCGCGTCTCCGTCGGCACGACGGTGGTCGTGGCGCGCTGATCGAAGGATCAGGGATGAACGGCGAAAGCCGCGCTTCGACGCGGCTTTCTTGTTACCAGAAGCGCCAGCCCCGCGCGCACCAGCGGTCGCGGTGGCCGCCATTGTAGCTGCGCGCGTAGCCGCCCGCGAGCATCGCCGCCGAAACGTTGGCGGTCCGTTTGGTTGCGACGTCGGCGAGAACGCGCCCGTATTTCTCCGAGCCGAGATTGTAGATGATGACGCCGCCCTGGCCGAGCAGATTGCGCAGCGCCCCGGTGGCTGCCTCCGCCTTGTCCAACTCGTCCTGACAGGACGCCTTCATCTCAGGCGCATCGATGCCGCGCAGACGAACCCGCGCCACAAGATCGCGCCCGTCTTGTTGATGCACGCGCGCAAGAAAGGTGTCGCCGTCGATGGTGCGGATGACGTCGACCGGCTGGCGAACGTCGGGACTGGTCGTCTGTTGCAGGATGATCTCGGCATCCCGCGCGCGCTCGTCGGCTGGATGCAGAACGGGCCAGGTGGTGCCATGCCGGACGGTGAGCACCACCGCCGTCACGATGCCGACCACGAACATCCACGGCAACAGTCCGGAGAACCGCCGGCCAAATGGCGAGCCGCCGTACGACGGCCGATAGGAGCTATCTGGGTCGAAGCGCGACATCCGCGCACGCTATGGCTGAGTCGGCCAGATCGGCAAGTAAGCTTGAAAAAGCTGAGCTTGAAAAATCCGAGCCTCAAAAATCCGAGGCGATGCCTTTGCGCTCCCAATCGCCGTAGCGCGTGGGCTCGGGTCCCTTCGGCCCCTGCACTTCCTTCGGTGCCGGCTTTGCATCGTCCTTGGCATTGGCCGCGGCGGCTTGCCGGCGCGCCTCGGCTTCGGCCAGCGCGCGCTGGGCGGCCGGCGGCAGGGGCTTGCGATCGGGATCGGGAGGCTGGTCACTCATCGTCGGCTGTCCTAGCGCAGGATCGAAGGTGGCGCGACGTCCAATTGCGCATTGCTGAAATGGCCGCGACGGACTGAAATCGCCAGAGGCCATTCTTACATTTGGCATATTCGCATGTCACAGCTGGTGTTCTTAAGGCATGCGCCCATATTGGCGGAACTGCCGCTCGCTCAGAACCTTACTTCCGCATGCCATCTCAACGTTTCGCCCCTCCATCCGAAGTGCCCGGTCTCGCGGCGCGGCGGATCGCTGCCGACATCGTCGACGGCGTCTTGCACAAGCACCGCACGCTTGACGACCAGCTCGACGGCTCCGGCGCCCATCCCGGACTGAAGACGCTTGCCGACCGTGACCGCGCGCTGATGAGGCGCCTGGTCGCAACTATCCTGCGCCGCCTCGGCACGCTCGGCCATGTGCTGTCGCGCCTGCTCGACAAGGGAATCCCATCCGACGCACCGCGCGCGCAAAGCGCGCTCCTGATCGGCGCCGCCCAGATCCTCTGGATGGACGTGCCCGATCACGCCGCGGTCGATCTCTCCGTTCGTCTGGTGCAATCCGATCGGCGCGCCGCGCGCTATGCCGGCCTCGTCAACGCCGTGCTGCGCCGCTGTGCGCGCGAGGGCCAGGCGCTGGTCGAGGAGGTCGCGACACAATCGCTGGACCTGCCGCCCTGGCTACTGGCGCGCTGGAGCGCGCATTACGGCGAGGCGACAGCACGGGACATGGCGCTCGCGCTCGGCCACGAACCGTCGCTCGATCTCACGGTGAAGTCCGACGCCGCGCAATGGGCGAGCCGGCTGCACGGCGAAGTGCTGCCGACCGGATCGGTGCGCACGGTCCTGCACGGTGCGGTGACGATGCTGCCCGGCTTCACCGAAGGACAATGGTGGGTGCAGGACGCCGCCGCCGCGCTGCCGGTCCGGCTGTTCGGCGATGTCTCGGGCAAATCCATTGCCGATCTCTGTGCCGCGCCCGGCGGCAAGACCGCGCAGCTGGCGCAGGCTGGCGCGCAAGTCACCGCGATCGACCGCTCGCCCGCCCGGGTGGCGCGTCTGCGCGAAAACCTGAACCGGCTGTCGCTCCAGGCCGAGACCGTTGTCGCCGACGCCGTGGAATGGGCGGGCCCAGCGGATGGCCTCGATGGGATCCTGATCGATGCGCCCTGCACCTCGACCGGGACGATCCGTCGGCACCCGGATGTTGCATGGCTGCGACAGGACTCCGACGTCGCCGCGATGACCGTTCTCCAACAACGGCTGCTGCGCAAATCCGTCTCGCTGCTCAAGCCAGGCGGGACTTTGGTCTACTGCACCTGTTCGCTGGAACCCGAAGAAGGCGAGCAGGCCGTCGCCACGCTGCTGGCCGCGGAGCCTGCGCTTCGCCGCGTGTCGGTCGAGGCCAGCGAGGTCTCCGGGCTCAGCGAGATCATTACCACTGAGGGCGATCTCCGGACGCTGCCGAGCCACCTGCCGCACGCCGACCCGAAGCTCGGCGGGCTCGACGGATTTTTCGCGGCCCGGCTCGTTAAATCCTGATTTTGCACCGGATTTTGCTACCGCTGGACTGATTCGAGGTCATTCAAGGTGGTGTCAGCCGGCCGATTTTGGGATTAATAAGGATTCGTCGGAATCCTCTCCCCTTCAAGGCAAGGCGTGTCGGTCGCTCAACGCAGACGTATCTCGACGCTGGTGATGAACCGCTTCGCGCGGAACATGCTCGCGCGCGCGAGCGGCGGTTCGGTTGCGCTGTCGCGGGTCTGGCCCGGCCGGACCGATCGGCTGATCATCGCGCCGCATGATCTGCGTACCGCGGATGCGACGCGCGCCGCCGAGATCTATGCCGGGCGCTTCGTCTTCGCCGGCAAGATCGTCAACTGCCACGGCCGCTCGATCTTCGATCTCGATCCGCCTTCGGAGGATTGGGAGGTCGCGCTGCTCGGCTTCGGCTGGCTGCGGCACCTGCGCGCCGCCGACACTGCGCTGACCCGGGCGAATGCGCGCGCGCTGGTCGAGGACTGGATCAGCAATCCCGCGAACAAGCGCCGCCCCGTCGCCCGTCGCGCCGACGTGCTGGCGCGGCGCGTGATCTCGCTGCTGTCGCAGGCGCCGCTGGTGCTCAACGACACCGACAACAAGTTCTACCGCCGCTATCTGCGCGCACTGGCACGCGAGATCCGCTTCCTGCGCTACACCATGGTCAATATTCCGGATGGAGTGCCGAAGCTCCAGGTGCTGATCGCGCTGTGCTACACGACGCTCTGCCTCGCCAATCGGGCCAGTCATATCCGCAGCGCATCGAAAAAGCTCTCCGACGAGTTGCAGCGGCAGATTCTCCCCGACGGCGGCCACATCTCCCGGAACCCCGGCGCACTGATCGAGCTCCTGATCGACCTGTTGCCGCTGCGGCAGACCTTTGCCGCGCGCAACATCGCGCCGCCGCCGGCGCTGCTCAATGCGATCGACCGCATGATGCCGATGCTGCGCTTCTTCCGGCACGGCGACGGCAATTTCGCGTTGTTCAACGGCATGAGCGCAACGCCGTCGGACCAGCTTGCAACGCTGCTCGCCTATGATGACGCCCATGGCGCGCCGATGGCGAACATGCCGCATACCGGCTTCCAGCGCCTCGATGCAGGCCCGACCACGCTGATCATCGACACCGGCCCGCCGCCGCCCCCTGGCGTCAGCCACGACGCACATGCCGGCTGCCTGTCATTCGAATTGTCCTCCGGCATCAGCCGGATCGTGACCAATTGCGGCATGCCGACCACGGGCCGCGACAATTGGCGGCCGTTCGCGCGCGGCACCGCGGCGCATTCGACGCTGACCTATCACGAGACGTCGTCCTGCCAGTTCGTCGAGATGTCAGCGATGAAGCGGCTGCTGCGCGGCGCGCCGATCACCAGCGGACCTCATGAGGTTGAAAGCTATCGCGAAATCGTGCAGGATGGCACGCTGCTCACGACCTCGCATGACGGCTATCTCGCCAAGTTCGGCGTGATCCATCGCCGCGTCCTGATGGTCGCCAATGACGGCGCGCGGATCGACGGCGAGGATACGCTGTCGCCGCCGCAGGGCGCGCGCCTCAAGGGTGCTAACGCCGAATTCGCGCTGCGCTTCCATCTGCACCCGGCAGTGAAGGCGAGCCGGCTGTCGGATGCCCGCGGCGTGATGCTGGTGCTGCCGAACCGCGACGTCTGGACCTTTGAGGCCCTCGACGACAAGGTCGATCTCGAGGACAGTGTGTTCCTGGCCGGCAATGACGGCCCCCGTCGCACCGCCCAGATCGTGATCCGCCAGGATGCCCGCCAGGCGCCCTCGATCCGCTGGAGTTTTGTGCGTTCCACGGCCTCGCCGGCGGTCACCAATGCCCGCAGAAATGCGCGGCGCGAGCCGGAACTTCCGCTGTAAACAGGCGCGATCCGGCCCTATCTAGCCGTTGAGGCGAACGCGGAAAGCTGCTATCGAGCGCTCGTTCGCGCGACTGGCGACCTTGGATGGAGCACCATCGGGAAGCGCGAGACATACAAGCCGCGCGCCTGGGCATAGACACTCCTTAAGACAGAGGATCTTGCTCATGACTGACCATCCCCGCCGCGTCACCCGCGCTCTGCTTTCCGTCTCCGACAAGACCGGCCTGATCGAGTTCGCCAAGGCGCTCGCCGCGCATGATGTCGAGCTGGTCTCGACCGGCGGCACCGCGAAAGCAATTGCCGCCGCCGGCCTGAAGGTGAAAGACGTCTCCGACCTCACCGGCTTTCCCGAGATGATGGACGGCCGCGTCAAGACGCTGCATCCGAAGGTGCATGGCGGCCTGCTCGCAATCCGCGACAACAAGGAGCACGCGGAGGCGATGAAGGCCCACGGCATCGCGCCGATCGATCTGCTCGTCGTCAACCTCTATCCGTTCGAGGCGACCGTCGACAAAGGCGCGGGCTTCGAGGACTGCATCGAGAATATCGACATCGGCGGCCCCGCGATGATCCGCGCCGCCGCCAAGAACCACGACGATGTCGCCGTCGTGGTCGAAGCCGACGACTACAAGGCCGTGCTCGACGAGCTCGCCGCCAACAAGGGCGCGACCACGCTGAAGCTGCGCCGGCGGCTTGCCGCGAAGGCCTATGCGCGCACCGCTGCTTACGACGCCGCGATCTCGAACTGGTTCAATCGC
The DNA here is from genome assembly GCF_000473045.1 of Bradyrhizobium sp. WSM3983. Classification (GTDB taxonomy): domain Bacteria; phylum Pseudomonadota; class Alphaproteobacteria; order Rhizobiales; family Xanthobacteraceae; genus Bradyrhizobium. The sequence goes on from NZ_AXAY01000046.1 coordinate 15,740, forward strand.
CAGCTCGAAATCGATGCGCCTGATTTCCGCGCCTTCGGCGGCAAATTGATCCAGTCGCTGCGCTACGGCGAGAACCCGCACCAGACCGCGGCGTTCTACGCGACGCCCGACAAGCGTCCCGGCGTCTCCGCCGCACGGCAGCTCCAGGGCAAGGAGCTCTCCTACAACAACATCAACGACACCGATGCGGCCTATGAGTGCATTGGCGAGTTCGACACCAAACGCACGGCGGCCTGCGTCATCGTCAAGCATGCCAACCCCTGCGGCGTCTCAGAGGGCTCGAACCTCGTCGACGCCTATCGCAAGGCGCTCGCCTGTGACTCGACCTCAGCCTTTGGCGGCATCATCGCGATGAACCGTGCACTCGACGCCGACACCGCACGCGAGATCACAAAAATTTTCACCGAAGTGATCATCGCCCCCGATGCCAGCGAAGAGGCAATCGCCATCATCGGCGCGCGCAAGAATCTGCGCCTGCTGCTTGCCGGCAGCCTGCCCGATCCGCGCGCACCGGGCCTGAGCGCCAAGACTGTCGCTGGCGGACTTCTGGTGCAGAGCCGCGACAATGCCGTGGTCGACGATATGACGTTTAAGGTCGTGACCAAGCGTGCGCCCAGCGATGCCGAGATGCGCGACCTGAAGTTTGCCTTCCGCGTGGCCAAGCATGTCAAGTCCAACACCATCATCTATGCCAAGGATCTCGCCACCGTCGGCATCGGCGCGGGCCAGATGAGCCGCGTGGATTCGGCGCGGATCGCCGCGCGCAAGGCGCAGGATGCGGCCAACGAGCTGAAGCTCGCCGAGCCACTGACCAAGGGTTCGGTCGTGGCGTCTGATGCGTTCTTCCCGTTCGCCGACGGCATGCTCGCCTGCATCGAAGCCGGCGCCACCGCCGTGGTGCAGCCCGGCGGCTCGATGCGCGATGACGAGGTGATCAAGGCCGCCGACGAGCACGGCATCGCCATGGTGTTCACCGGCACCCGGCATTTCAGGCACTAGAAGCGATCGTGCACTGAACTCTCAACCTGTCGTCCCGGCGAAGGCCGGGACCCATAACCACAGGGAGTAGTTTGGTGCGCGGTACTAGCTTCGTCCCGCCAACGATAGATCACGCGGTATGGGTCCCGGCCTCCGCCGGGACGACGGCGGAGTTTTATTCTTCTCGCACCCGCATCAGCAGCGCGAAGCCAGTCACGAAAAACACGACCAGCACGGCCATGCCGGCCTTCTGGCTCACGGTTGCTGCGGTGATCACGCCGATCAGCAGCGGCCCGATGAAGGACGTCACTTTTCCCGTCAGCGCGAACAAGCCAAAATACTGCGCGATGCGATCCTTCGGCGCGAGGCGGATCAGCAGCGTGCGCGAGGCCGCCTGAAGCGGTCCGCCGGCCGCGCCGATCAGGCAGCCGAGCACGATATAGGCACGCTCGGCAGCGGCAGCGAACATCGGCCCGCCCGGCTGGGGTGGTGCGACCTTGATGAACAGCACACTGTCCTTATCGACCAGAAGGATCGCCGCCACCGAGAGCAGCAGGATCAACAAGCTGCCGGCGATGACGCGCCTCGGACCGAGGACATCGTCGAGCTTGCCGCCAAGCCAGGCACCAAAGGTGCCGGCAATGGCGAGGATGATGCCGAACGTGCCGATCTGGATCGTGTGCCAGCCGAAGGTGCCTGCGGCATAGATGCCGCCGAACGCGAACAGCGACACCAGGCCGTCGGTGTAGATCATGTTGGCGAGCAGAAATGCCGCGAGCGATTTCTGCTGCGGCAAGTCCTTCAGCGATCGCTTCAGATCGGCCAGGCCTTCGTGCAGCGCTTCGTGCATCGGGCGCTTCGCTGGATAATCCGGCGTGAACAAAAACATCGGCGTCACGAAGATGATGAACCACAGCCCGGTCAGCGGGCCGGCAGCACGGTCACCTTCATGGGTGGCAGGGTCGAGCCCGAACAGCGGCGTGAAGCCCAGCAACGTGCGGCCGGTCTCTGGATTGGCGGCGAGGAAGCCGAGCACGATGATCAGGCTGACGATGCCGCCGATGTAGCCCGTGGCCCAGCCGGTGCCGGAGAGCCGGCCGATGCGCTCCGGCGGCACCAGGGTCGGCATCATCGCGTTGTTGAAGACCGTTGCGAATTCCGCGCCGACGCTTGCCAGCGCGACTGCGGTAAGCAGCGGCGGAATGATGGCTTGATCGCCGGGCTTGCCGATCCACAACGTGCAGGAAGCTACCACCAGGAGTGCTCCGAACACGGCGATCCAGGGTTTGCGGCGGCCCGAGGCATCAGCGATGGCGCCGAGCACGGGTGACAACAGCGCGATCGCCATGCCAGCTGCTGCCATCGCAAAACCCCAGAGCGACTGGCCCGTGGCGGGATCCGGCGCGATGCTGGTGGCGAAATAAGGCGCGAACACGAAGGTTGTGATCAGCGTGAAATAGGGCTGCGCGGCCCAATCGAAGAAGATCCAGCTGACGACGGCGGCGCGCGGCGGATAGGTCCGCGGGGCGACGGCCATGCGCGCATCCGGGGCGATCGTCGTCATCACGCAGTCCTCATCACAAACAGTTTTGCCTCTCTTAGCGCAAACCGTATAGCATTACTGCGACGCGTTTGAATTGGCCTGAAGGCCCGGCGGAAATTTGATGATGGCGTCATTTTCGACACGGCGGACTTTTTTCGCACTCATCGCCACTCTGGCGTTTGGCCTTGTATCAGCAACCGCGCAGGATGCGCGGCGGGCTTATGTCCCGCCGACGCTCGACACAGTGCACGCTATCCCCGCCGAGCATGGCATTGTGGTGGCGCAGGAGAAGATATCGGCGCAGGTCGGCGCCGATATCTTGCGGCGCGGCGGCAATGCGGTCGACGCGGCCGTCGCGACAGGCTTTGCGATGGCGGTGACTTATCCGCGCGCCGGCAATATCGGCGGCGGCGGCTTCATGGTGATCCACTCCACCGAGCGCAATGAAGACGTCGCGATCGATTATCGCGAGACCGCGCCGGCGGCGACCACGGCGCAGATATTCCTTGGAGCCGACGGCAAGCCCGATCCCGCCAAGTCGCGCGATTCCGGACTTGGCATCGGCGTGCCCGGCACGGTCGCAGGCCTGGCGCTGGCGCTCGAGAAATACGGCTCAGGCAAGTTCACGCTGGCGCAATTGCTCGAACCTGCGATCGCCCTCGCCCGCGATGGATTTATCGTCACCGACGACATCGCCGATACCCTGCCGGGCTGGTATCCGCGACTCGCTCGCTGGTCAACCTCGGCCAAAGTTTTCGCAAAGCCCGATGGCACGCCGTTTGGCGAAGGCGACAGGCTGGTGCAGAGCGATCTCGCCGACACGCTGGCGAGTGTCGCAGCACAAGGACCGCGCGGCTTCTACGAGGGGCCGGTGGCGGAGAGGATCGCCAAGGCCGTGTCCGACGCCGGCGGCATCATGACGCCGGCCGATCTGAAGGCCTATCAGGCGGTGATCCGCACGCCAGTGCGCGGCACCTATCGCGGCTATGACATCGTCTCGATGCCGCTGCCATCATCCGGCGGGGTGGTGCTGGTGGAATCGCTCAACATCCTCGAAGGCTTTCAACTCGCCGATCTGAAGCAGGGCTCGCCGGCATCGCTGCATCTGCTGATCGAAGCCATGAAGCGCGCCTATGCGGATCGTGCGCGCTATCTCGGCGATCCCGCCTTCGTCAACGCGCCGATCGAAACGCTCACGGCGAAGAACTATGCGACCAAACTGCGTGCGAGCATCTCGACCGATCGCGCGACGCCGTCGAAAGAGATCGTTTCCGCACCGCCCGCGCCGCGCGAAGGCAGCAACACCACGCACTATTCCGTCGTCGATGCCCGCGGCAATGCCGTCAGCAACACCTATACGCTGAACTTCAGCTACGGCGTCGGCCTCGTCGCCGATGGCACCGGCGTGCTGCTCAACAACGAGCTCGACGATTTCACCGCCGCCGTCGGCGCCTCCAATGCCTATGGCCTCGTCGGCTACGAACCCAATCTGCCCGGGCCCGGCAAGCGGCCACTGTCCTCGATGTCGCCGACCATCGTGCTCCGGGGCGGCAAACCGGTGCTGGTGACGGGCTCGCCCGGTGGCAGCCGTATCATCTCGACCGTACTCCAGGTGATCGTGAACGTTCTCGACTACAAGATGGACGTAGCGGCCGCAGTGGCCGCGCCGCGGCTGCATCATCAGTGGCTGCCGGACGAAGTGCGCGTCGAGCGCGGCTTTCCCGACGATGTGCTGTTCGAGTTGAAAGCGAATGGTCACCTCATCGTCGAGCCGATGGGACAAACCTCCGCCAACTCGATTCTCGTGACGCCGAACGGCCCCCTCGGCGCGCCGGATCCGCGCTCGCGCGGCGCGGAAGCAGCGGGGCAGTAGCCCGTCCGCTGCATCCGCGTGTTGTTTCCTGCGACGGGTCCGCGTGACCAGCAATGGCGGCGAAATAGCTATCGTCCCACCTCGTACGGGCCGCCCTTCTCGAGCGCGTGGCTGTACGCCGGCCGTGCATGGATGCGTTCGAGGAAGGCCATCGCCTTGGGATGGCCCTGCTCGAGCCCACCGCGCGCTTGCGCTGCTTCAAGCGGAAAGCTCATCTGGATATCGGCCGCGGTGAACTCGCTGCCGGCGAACCACTCGCTTTTTCCCAGCTCGCCTTCCCAATAATCCATGTGCTGCTTGAGCTGCGGATTGACCAGCGCGGTGAGCGCCTGGTTCGAGACCTTGCGCACCAGCGGACGAAGCAGCGCCGGTGCGCGCTTCGGCATCAGCGTGAACAGCAGTTTTAGCAGCAGCGGCGACATGGCGGATCCTTCCGCATAATGTAGCCAATACGTGAAGCGCAGCCGCTCCGGCGTGTTCGGCGGCGGAATCAGCCGGCCATTGCCGTATGTCGCGATGAGATATTCGATGATCGCGCCGGACTCAGCGACGGTGTTGCCGTTGTCGGTAATGACGGGCGACTTGCCGAGCGGATGGATGGCGCGCAGCTCCTTCGGCGCACGCATGTCCGGCTGACGCTGATAGCGCACGATCTCATAGGGCACGCCCAACTCCTCGAGCAGCCACAATACCCGCTGCGAACGCGAATTGTTGAGGTGGTGGACGGTCAGCATCGCGAGATCCCCAAGGCTAGGCGTGGTCGGTCGATCGCGTACGTGCCAGCCCGGCAACGCAATGTCGAGCCATCCGGATGGATATTTTCACCCGGGCATATTGACGCTGCTAAATTACCCGGGTATTAAATTGACCACTGTCATCAAATACGGCAATGATTTCAATGCAAAAGACTTTCACCGCCTTCCAGGGACAGCGCCGTCTGGTGTCCGGGCCGGCAGGAGAGGTCGCGCTGGTCGTCAAGCGGGTGGCGGCACGGCCAGACGAGCCCACCATCATCTTCGAGGACACCACGGGCCGATCGATCGACTTCGATCTGCGCGGCGGGGATCGCGAGGTGCTGGCGCGTCTGGCGAAGCTGATCCCGCCGCCGGTTGCGGAGACCGCGCCACCGGCCGAGCCGCGCGGCCGCGGCCGGCCGAAACTCGGCGTGGTCGCGCGCGAGGTGACGCTGCTGCCGCGGCACTGGGAGTGGCTCGGCGCGCAGCCCGGCGGCGCTTCGGTCGCGCTGCGAAAACTGGTCGACGAGGCGCGGCGCGCGAGCGGCGACAAGGATCGCGAGCGGCAGGCGCGCGATGCGGCCTATCACTTCATGTCGACCATGGCCGGCAATCTGCCGCAGTTCGAGGAAGCTTCGCGCGCACTGTTTGCAGATGACCGGCGGCGCTTCACCGGACTGATCGCCGACTGGCCGGCCGACATCCGCGACCACATCGTCAAGCTCGCCTATAGCGACCGCGCCTAGGCGCGATCTCCAACAACCCATCAACGGCCAGGCCGCGCGTGCTTCGCGCGGCAACGGCTCTGCTCGTCCTGATGAAAGGCACATCCATGTCCGCTCCAAAACCGCTCTGGAAAACCTTCCAGCGCTTTCTCGCACCGTTGATGCTGGGCAACGCGCTGCAATCGCTGTTCGGCACCGTCAGCAATGTCTATCTCGGCCAGATGATCGGCGTGGACGCACTGGCGGCTGTCTCGACATTCTTTCCGGTGGTGTTCTTCCTGTTCGCCTTCGTCATGGGTCTGAGCACCGGCGCCACCGTGCTGATCGGCCAGGCCTTTGGTGCGGGCGAGCACGGCAGGATCAAAATCGTCGTCGGCACGACGCTCGCGGTCGGCCTGCTGCTCTCGATGTCTGTCGGATTGATCGGCGGGCTCTTCAGCCGGCAATTGATGATGGCGCTCGCGACGCCCGCAGACATTCTCGACCAGGCAAGCCGCTATGCCCGCATCATGCTGCTGACGATGCCGCTCGGCTTCACCTTCCTGCTGATGACGGCAATGATCCGCGGCGTCGGCGACGCGGTGACACCGCTGCTGGCGCTGGCATTGTCGACTGCGATCGGCCTGATCCTGACGCCGATGCTGATCCGCGGCGCGTTCGGATTGCCGGCGCTCGGCATCACCAGCCCGGCCTGGGCGGCCGCGATCTCCAACGCGGTGACGCTGGTCGCGCTGGCCTTCTATTTGCTGCGGAAGAAGCACGCGCTCGCGCCGGACGTCGCATTGCTGCGCCATGTGCGGCTCAATCGTGCCGTAATCGGACAGATCCTTGGCATTGGATTACCCAGTGCGGTCGGCATGGTCGTGATGGCGATCGCCGAGCTGGTTTTGCTCGGCCTTGTCAACGGCTTTGGCTCGAACGCAACGGCGGCTTACGGCGCGGTCAATCAGGTGATGGGCTACACGCAGTTCACGGCGATCTCGATCTCGATCGCGGTCTCGATCCTCGGCGCGCAAGCCATCGGCGGTGGCGATAGAGGCCGGCTCGACGGCATCGTTCGCACGGGCCTTGCGTTCAATCTCGTGCTGACTGGCGGGCTCGTGGCGCTGATCTATCTCGCGCCGCGCGCCGTGCTCGGCATCTTCATCACCGATGGCGCCGTGCTCGATTTGGCGAAAGGTTTACTCTTTGTCGCTTTGTGGAGCTCGGTGCCGTTCGGCCTTGCGACTACGTTTTCCGGCGCGATGCGTGCCGCCGGCGTGGCGCTGACGCCGATGCTGCTGTCGATCTTCGCCATTGTCGCGATCGAGCTGCCGTCGGCAATGATCCTGAGCCGCACGATCGGCCTTGAAGGTGTATGGGCGGCCTATCCGATCGTGTTTTGCGCCATGTTCATTTTGCAGATGGGCTATTACTTGCTGGTGTGGCGCAAGAAGGCGATCCGGCGCCTGATCTGATCATCAAGATATTATGACCGTCATTAAACGGTGGACCTGTGGCGCGCCCTGCGCCACAATGGATGAAAAGCCAGATCAGGGAGAACGATTTTGAGCCGCACAGCCCCGCAATTCCTGTTCGACTTCGGCAGCCCGAACGCCTATCTCAGCCACCTGGCAATTCCGGCGATCGAGCAGCGCATCGGCGTCAAATTTGAATATGTGCCGATCCTGCTCGGCGGCATCTTCAAGTCGACCAACAACAAGTCCCCGGCCGAGATGCTCGCCGGCATCAAGAACAAGCGCGAATTCCAGCAGGTCGAGACCGAGCGCTTCATCAAGCGCTTCAAGGTCCAGCCTTACGTCTTCAATCCCAACTTCCCCGTCAACACACTGAACCTGATGCGCACCGCGATCGCGGCGCAGCTCGAGGGCGTGTTCGAGAAATATGTCGATGCCGCCTTCCATCACATGTGGCGCGAGCCGAAGAAGATGGACGACCTCGAGGTCGCGGCGAAGGCGCTGGCGTCCTCGGGTCTCGATGCCAAAAAGCTGTTCGCCCGCGCCCAGGAGCCCGAGGTGAAGGGCAAGCTGATCAAGAACACCGAGGAGGCGGTCGCCCGCGGCTCGTTCGGCTCGCCGACCTTCTTCGTCGGCAACGAGATGTTTTTCGGCAAGGAACAGCTGCGCGAGGTCGAGGAGATGGTGCTGGGACAATAATCCCGCATCTCCGGCGACAGAATGTGATCGCGGTGACATTCCGGGTTGCTTCGCTTCGCGCGCAAGGGCGACTATAGATAGACCGCCAATAGCAACAATAAGGACTTGCCCATGCGTATCCTCGTGGTCGGCGCCGGCGCCATCGGCGGCTATTTTGGTGGCAGGCTGTTACAGGCCGGCCGCGACGTCACTTTCCTGGTCCGGCCGCGCCGCGCCAGCGAGCTCGCGAGCGACGGCCTCGTCATCAAGAGCCCGAATGGCGACGTGACCTTGAAGAATCCGCCGACCGTGCAGGCCGACGCGATCGAGGACAAATTCGACGTCGTGCTGCTCAGTTGCAAGGCGTTCGACCTCGACGATGCCATCAAATCGTTCGCAGCCGCGGTCGGCCCGAACACTGCGATCATCCCGATGCTCAATGGCATGAAGCATCTCGACACGCTCGATGCGAAATTCGGCAAGGAGCGCGTGCTCGGCGGTCTCTGCGCCATTGCCGCGACCCTGAACGAGAAGCGCGAAGTGGTGCAGCTGCAGCCGATGCAGTCGATCAATTACGGCGAGCGTGACGGCAAATTGTCGGATCGCGTCAAGGCGATCGACGAAGCCTTCAAGAGCGGCATCGTTGGCGCCACTGCCAGCCAGAACATCATGCAGGACATGTGGGAGAAGTGGGTATTCCTGTCCTCGCTCGCCGCAAGCACCAGCCTGATGCGCACCTCCGTCGGCAACATCCTCGCTGCGCCCGGCGGCCGCGACTTTTTGCTCGGCATGCTCGATGAGACCAGCTCGATCGCCACGGCGTCGGGCTACACGCCGGGCGGTCCGTTCTTCGAGCGCGTGAAGGGCAACCTTACGACCGAGGGCTCGCCGATGACGGCCTCGATGTTCCGCGACATCAAGGCAGGCTTCCCGGTCGAGGCCGACCACGTGATCGGCGACCTCATCGCGCGCGCCGATGCCGCCAAAGTCCCGGTGCCGAAACTGCGCATCGCGTACACTCATCTCAAGGCGTATGAGAAGCAACGCGTGGGGTAGGTAGCAGCCCGCATTCCGCTGTCGTCCCGGCGAAGGCCGGGACCCATACCGCGTGATCTATCGAGTACGGACGATAGAAGTACCGAACAACGAGTCTTCGCCAAACCACTCCCTGTGGTTATGGGTCCCGGCCTTCGCCGGGACGACAGCGGAGTTTGCAGCTACACTTCGGCTACTTGAAATATGCGAGGTAGTGCGAGACGGCGGTGATTTCCTCATCGCTCATGTGATAGGCGACATCGGCCATCGCGGCGACGCCGCCGCCGACGCGCTGGCTGCTCTTGTAGTCTTGCAGCGCCTTGACCAGATATTCCTCGCGCTGACCCGCGAGCCGCGCGACGGCCTTGGTGCCGGCGAAGCTATCCGTGTGACATGAGGCGCAGCGGCGGCCGACGGCAACTTGCGCGCCTTTTTTCGACAGGTCCGGATCCTTGTCCTCCGCTGGCTTTGGCGGTGTCATGGCCGCGAAATAAGCGCCGAGACTGCGGACGTCCTCGTTGGTGATCTCCGCGGCAATCGGCTGCATCTGCTCGTTCTTGCGCGAGCCGGCGCGGAAGAAGACGAGCTGCCATTGCAGGAATTGATCGGGCTGGCCCGCCAGCGAGGGGATGTTCTCGGTCTGCGAGATACCGTTCTCGCCGTGACAGCCGGAGCAAACGGCAGCCTTCTCCTGGACGGCAGTATTATCGGCGGCGCTTGCGGAAAGGGCACCAAGCGCGAGGAGCGCAGCCGTGCTGATTGCGTGCGAGATGAACTGCCGGCGCATGGTAGGAATTCCGGATTTGCGCGCAAGTGGCGCGGAACGACAGCGTGAGACTTTGAAATGAAAGAGGCTGCGGCGCCTTGCGGGCCACCGCAGCCTCGTGTCGTCGTGCGTCACTTCTTGCTGTAGCTGATGCGGTAGATCGCGCCGGCCCAGTCGTCGGCGACGAGGATCGAGCCGTCCTTGGCGAGGATGATGTCGTCGGGACGACCGAGATAGCCCTGGTCACCCTCGATCCATCCGGAGGCGAACACCTCCTGCTTGGGGTTCTTGCCGTCTGGTCCGACGATCACACGCATGATGCGGCCGCCCTGGTACTTGTGACGATTCCAGGAGCCGTGCTCGGCGATCAGGATGTTGTTTTTGTACTCGGCGGGGAATTGGTCGCCGGTATAGAACTTCATGCCGAGCGGAGCGACGTGGGCCCCGAGGTTCAGCACGGGCGGCGTGAACTCGGAGCATTTGTGGCCCATCGCGAACTTCGGATCGGGCAGGTCCCCCTGGTGGCAGTAGGGATAGCCGAAATGCTCGCCCATCTTCGAGATCATGTTCAGCTTGTCGGAGGGCAGATCGTCGCTGACCCAGTCGCGGGCGTTCTCGGTGAACCAGTACTTGCCGGTGCGCGGATCGACGTCGCCGCCGACCGAGTTGCGGACGCCGAGCGCCACGGTTTCGGCATTGCCGGTCTTGGGATCGACGCGCCGGATCTGCGAGACGCTGGTCGGCGGGATGCCGACATTGAAGGGCGGTCCGAACGGAATGTAGAACCAGCCGTCCTTGTCGGCCGCGAGGTACTTCCAGCCGTGCGCGGCGTAGGACGGCATGTCGTCATAGACGACCTTGCCCTCGCCGAGATTGTCGAGCTTGTTTTCGACGTCGTCGTAACGGATCAGCTTGTCGACCGCGATGACGTAGAGCGCACCGTCCTTGACGGCCAGACCCGTGGGCATGTTGAGCCCCTTGAGGATGGTCTTGACCTCTTTCTTTCCGTTGTTGTCCTTGATGGCATAGACGTTGCCGAGGCCGAACGAGCCGACGAACAGCGTGCCCTTGTCACCCCAGGCCATCTGTCGCGCGGCCAGCACGTTCGAGGCATAGACCTCGATCTTGAAGCCCGCCGGCAGCTTGATCTTCTTCATCATCGCCGCGAGCTCGGCATCCGAGGCGCCGGTCGGCGGACCCGACGGCGGCGCGAGGCCCTTCTGCGCCTCGGTCTCGTCGCCGAGGAACCAGTCATCCGGCGGATGGGTCCAGAATTCCTTGGTGCCGGATTCGTACTTCTTCAGCGCCCGGCCTTGGTCTTGTTGTGCGTTGACGACGCTGGTCCCGGCAAGAAGGGCCACGGCTGCAAGCGCCAACACGGATCGATGGATCATCGATTTCATCGCGTCACTCCCCTAAGGCAGCCGTGAGGGCTGCGCGTTATTTTGTTTTGCTGTTCGAGTAGGCGAAGTTCGGAGTCTGTCGAGGTGGCAGACGCAAAAAGGTTAGCACATCTGCGAGCCGTGAGAAGCGCGTCGCAGGGACTGCAGTCACGCTGCAACGCGGTATCGCGATCAAGCGCGCCGCATTTGCAGGCAGCAAAATGGTCGACCAATACAAAACCGCGAAAACAACCCCATGCACCGTAGAACGGTCGAGGCCGGATGGTGCGCGGCGACAACGGCCACACGCTTGAAACATCGTGCGAATTGACAAAAGCAGCGGCTAATTGGCGACGGGATACGGTCCATCGTCAAACAGCATGTCGTGATAGAATTTCGCTCCCACCTCGCGCGCCAGGGAGCTGCGGAAATCCTGCCCTTCACGAAGGCTGCGCAGCACATGGGCGAAATCGAATTCCGGATGCCAGCCGAGCTCGCGCCGCGCGCGGGCGTTGACATAGACGCGATCGATCTCGGGGAATAACAGCCAGCCGCGCGCCGCATAGAGCTGCGCACAATCCGGATAGAGCTCGCGCACGACACCGGCAGCATCTTGCGCGAGCGCCGAGAGGTGGCGTTGCGCGAACGGGCTCGTCGCCGAGACGATGTAACGGCCAAAGCCGATCTCCGGCGCGCGGTCGACCGCGAGCAGATGGGCGCTGACCGCGTCCGCTATATCCAGCCGTCTATAGAGCAGCTCATTGGCCTGCGCATTGTCCAGCGGGTAAGCCGACCGCATTGCAGGATCGTCGTCGTCCTCCGGAAAGAACCGCGAGGTCCGCAACACCACGACCGGCAAGCCCCGCTCGCGAAAGAACAGCTCGCACAGATTTTCCGCCATCCATTTTGTGGTGCCGTAGATGTTCTTCGGGATCGCCGGCAGATCCTCGGTGACCCACACCGCCGCCTGCCCGGCCCCGGGGCGGAGCTGCGAGCCGAACGCGCTCGTGGTGCTGGTGAAGACAAAACTCTTCACGCCGGCCGCGACGGCCGCCTCGAGCAGATTGAGCGTGCCAGTGACGTTGGTGTCGACAAAGGCTTGCTTGCTGTGGGTCGCCACATGCGGCTTGTGCAGCGTCGCGGTGTGGATGATCGCGGTGACGCCGTCCATCTGCGCCCGGACGAAGCCGGGATCGACGATCGAGCCAACGGCTTCGGTGAAGGGCGATGGCTTCAGATCGATTCCGCGCGCGGGCGATCCGCGACGCCGGAGCGTCCGGAGAATGGCCTCGCCAAGGTGGCCGGCACTGCCCGTGACCAAAATTGTCATGTGAGATCTAAATGTAACGGCCCCAAGGGGGCGGAGGTGACGGTCCGTCTGAGGTATTTTAGGTAATGCCTACTCCGAATCCGAAGAGCCTTGCCCGCCCCTACGCTTGACTTCTTGCGCTTCGTATTGCGCCTTGAGCATTGGATTGCTCGTCTCGCCTGCGACCGAGTCCGCGTTGCCGCCGTCCAGCCCCGGCGCCGCCTTGATCGCATTCGCAATGCCTTTCATCTCCGAGCCCTTGCGAGTGAATGGCTTGAGGTAAGCGTCAAGTTTACCCTTGCCCGGTTCTTCGAGTTCCTGCGTCAGGGCTGCGAGATATTGGTCTTTGTCCGTGGCGGCCCAGTCGATGCCGATATTTGCCCGGCGTGCAAGCTCCGCATGGATCAGCATGATGGTGCGACCATTGCCGTCGAGGAACGGGTGGCCATAAGCGAGATAGCCCATCACTTCGCCAGGCTTTTCCACCATGAATGCCTTGTCCTGTCCCTTTTCCAGCGCGTAATCGATAGCTTTGCGGATGTCATTGGGGTGGGCGAAGATCACGGCGCCCTTCTTCACGAAGATATGGGACGCGTTCACAAGGCGATCCTCTCCAGCCCACGGGAACATCCCTTCGAAGAGCGTTTTGTGTGTTTGCAGGACGTCGGCGTAGCATAAGGAAGGCCGCGCCTTGAGATAATCCAAGGCTGCATCGATGCCAGTCAGGAAGGAATTGTGCAGGAGACGCTGAACGATTTCGGAATCTTTGGCCTTTGCGACGTTGCGCAAATAGCCGCGCGCTGCGAAATCCCCGAATGGATCAAACGTCACGGACGGCTTTCGCGCAGATAGCGGGCCTGAAGGCGCACTGCCTGAACACGATCCAAAATCCCGGCGCGCTGAAGCGCAATGATCGTATTCTCAATAGGATCGAAATTCACGTCATCGCCGGAGAGCCGCGTCACGTGATGAGCAAAGACGTCGTTCGAGGTCACGACCATCGCTACGTTGTTCGCTGTCGCCAACCGCTGGATTACGCCAGCGGTATAATGGGGCTTGGTCGCGGAACGTTGGGCGGACATGGATTCTCCTCGCGCCAATATAGTACGCCGAGGCCTGAAAATCCATGAAGTTGCGGGCTTTTTAGAGGCCCTTCACGAGCCTGTAAGCCTCTGAAAGCCTTCAAAATTTCTGCCAACTTTCCACTGGTGCGGGGCCTTCCGGAAGGCCGAAACGGACAACAAGAACATCCATCTGAATCAAGGTTTGGGAGCGGGCCGGTGTTGGACGCTTTATTGGAGGCCGCAAAAGGCGCGGACTGCAAAACGCCGGACGAGACAGCCTAAGCCCAACAGTGGCTTGCGCTTTCCCATTGGGAATATTTGGTGATTTCATACGGTGCTCTCCGGAGCTGGAGAGCGCTACACAGTACCGGCCTGGAAGAAAAACTGGAGCGGGCGAAGGGGCTCGAACCCTCGACCCCGACCTTGGCAAGGTCGTGCTCTACCACTGAGCTACACCCGCATCCTGTGTCGGTCGCGTGACGCGCCGGCAACGGCTGTCGTATGCCAAAAGCGGGCGGCGAATGCAACAGCTACCGGCGGCATAGATTCGCTTTCGGAGCCCCATATGGACCCCGAACACGGCCAAATCGGTCGAAAACGCCCCAGAACGGCCGAATCACCGCCGATGGATTGAAATTCGGCCGGCCCGGCCCAATTTTAGGCCGACAGCGAAGCATATGAATCGGCGACGTGCTAAAGACCCGCCATTCCAGACATCAGACGAGGGGATCCCGTGACGATCATCGACCAGGGTAACGGAGCGGCGGGCCCGGCTGCGGCCGACCTGATCAAGGACACCACCACCCAGACCTTCGTGAAGGACGTCATCGAGGAATCGAAGCGCCAGCCGGTGCTGATCGACTTCTGGGCGGAGTGGTGCGGCCCCTGCAAGCAGCTGACCCCCGTGCTGGAAAAGGCGGTGAAGGCGGCCAAGGGCAAGGTCAAGCTGGTCAAGATGAACATCGACCAGCATCCGGCGATTCCAGGCCAGATGGGCATCCAGTCGATCCCGGCCGTGATCGCCTTCGTCAACGGCCAGCCCGCCGACGGTTTCATGGGCGCGGTGCCGGAGAGCCAGGTCAATGCCTTCATCGAAAAGCTGACCAAGGGCGTCACCGCGCCGGGCGAGCCCAACATCGCCGAGATCCTGCAAGAGGCCGAGGCCGTGCTCGCCGAGGGCGATGCCGCCGCGGCCGCGCAGATCTACGCCGAAGTGCTCCAGCACGACGCGACCAACATCGCAGCGCTTGCCGGGCTCGCAAAATGCTACGCCACCTCCGGTGCGATGGAGCAGGCCAAGCAGACGCTGGCCATGGTGCCCGAATCCAAGCGCAACGACCCCGCGGTGAAAGCGGTGCAGACCGCGATCGATCTCGCGGAGCAGGCGGAATCGCTGGGACCGGTGACCGAGCTGGAACAGAAAGTCGCCGCAGACCCGCTCGATCATCAGGCACGATTCGACCTCGCCACCGCGCTCAACGCGCAGGGCAACCGGGCGGCCGCCACCGAGCAGCTGCTCGCGATCATCAAGCGCGACCGCAAATGGAACGACGACGGCGCCCGCAAGCAGCTCGTGCAGTTCTTCGAGGCCTGGGGCGGCACGGATGATGCAACCGTCGAGGGACGAAAGCGCTTGTCGACCATCCTGTTTTCGTAAGGAAGACGTACGGCGACGTCAGCGGGGACCAGATGCCGATCAACATCGAATATCGCGGGCCCGCCGACCTTCCGGAGATCATTCCGGTGTTTCCGCTGCCGGGCGCGCTGCTGCTGCCGCGCGGCCAGATGCCGCTCAACATCTTCGAGCCGCGCTATCTCGCGATGGTCGACGATTCCTTCCGCGACGGCCATCGCCTGATTGGCATGATTCAGCCGGACGCGGCGCACTCGCCGAAGAATTCGGACAAGCCGACGCTGTTCCGCGTCGGCTGCGTCGGCCGCATCACCCAGATCGCCGAATCCGGCGACGGCCGCTACATCCTCGAGCTCACCGGGGTTGCGCGCTTCAGGGTGCTCGAGGAGCTCGAGGTGCTGACCGCGTACCGGCAGTGCAAGGTGGACTTCTTCGCCTTCGTCGACGACTTCACCGCGCGCAAGGGCGAGGACGAGGTCGATCGCGAAGCGCTGCTGAAGGTGCTGGCGGATTTTTTGAAGGCCAACAATCTCAAGGTTGACTGGGAAGGCGTCGAGAGTGCGCCCAACGAGGCGTTGGTCAATGCGCTGGCGATGATGTCGCCCTATGGTCCGGCCGAGAAGCAGGCGATGCTGGAAGCGCCTGATCTGAAGACCCGTGCCGAGATCCTGATCGCGGTCACCGAGATGGATCTCGCCAAGAAGCGCACCAGCGGCGATCCGCCGTTGCAGTGATTGCACGGCTGAGCTTCAGCGAAGACGGTGCGCTCCCGCTCCCTCTCCCGCGAGCGGGAGAGGGTCGGGGAGAGGGTGTCTCCGCTGGAGAGACTCCCACAGAGGAGAAAGCCCTCACCCGCCGCGCTCTCCGAGCGCGTCGACCTCTCCCGCAAGCGGGCGAGGTTGACCGCGCCCGCGGCTCGATCGTTCTAGCTCAACCTTACGGGCGATTGCTGATGTGCTTGCGGCCGGTGATCATGGCGCGGATCAGGTTCTCGCGCTGAAGCATGCTCATCCCCACCACGCCGACGATGTGCAGCACGACGAGAACAATCACGGCGTCCGATGCGTAAGCGTGGGTGTCCTCGATCCACCAGACGCCGAAGAAGGTGACGGTCACTGACAGGGCACCCGTGATGGCTGAGACGGCGAGGGCCACGAGCAGCGCGATCAGCATCGAGGTGCCGGCGGGATTGAGCCCGATATAGTGGCCGGTGATGCCGCGGCGCAGATTCCAGAGATAGAAGGGCGCAGCGCGAAGCCTGACGCCGATCATGCGAAAGCGCGAATAGCGGCTGCCCCAAAATCCCAGGATCAGGCGGAAGACCAAAAGCCCGATGATCGCATAGCCGACGATGCGGTGAAGGCTGTCGTGGACGGTGGGCGTGAACCACGCGACCAGGACGCTGACCGCGAGGGCCCAGTGCCACAGACGCAGCGGGAGGTCCCAGACCGCAATCGTCCGATCCGCGGGGGGCCGGTCGGACACCCCGCGCGTATCTCGCATCGCTTCGTCGTTCAAACCTAGCCTTTACTTCGCAATCGTGTGCTTCAGGCTGAGATCTTCCGGGCTGAAGAACAGCTCATAGAGCTTGCCTTCCTTGACGCCGTAGACCTCATAGCACGAGCCTTCGATCTTGGAGCGGCGGACTTCATAGCCCGCAGCCTTGGCCTTGGCTTCGGCATCGCCCGCCGGCTTCCACGAGGCCTTGTCGAGCTTGGTGCAATTCTTGAAACCGTCGGCCATCGCCGTCGACCCCATGCCGATCCCGACCGTCAGTGCGATGGCAAGAACACGAATGACTCTCACGAATGTCTCCTCCTCTGTCGTGTGCGCGAAGCGCGTCCGAAAGAAGCAAAGGGGAGGGTGAAGTCAATCGTGGTTCCTGCGCGCTTAGAGATATTCTAACGGTAGCCAAAACATCGGCGCGGTCCGCATGCAGCGCATGTTTTGCGGCGCGCTGCGGCCTTAAGCTTCACGGATTCGACGGCGCACAATTTCCATCCGCCCTCAGCACCCGGCCACCGCCATCGCCACGACCGCGCTCAGCGCCATCCAGCCAAAATGCCGGCCACGGGTCGCCCAGGCGTTGGCGCAGGCGGAGAAGCCGAACACGCAGGCCATGGTGATGACGATCCAGTGGCGCGCCGCGCCTGAGTCCATCCAGGGCGTCGCGACCAGCAGCACACCGCAACCGATCCAGGCGACGGTCGAAGCCTGCCAGACCAGGCGGATCAGGGTGCGGAGCCGTTCCGGCTCGATGCGGGCACGGGCAAAGACCTTGGTCTCGCCGAGAATGCCATGGATGAGGGCCACCACGATGGCCCCGACGCCGGCGCACTGGAGCAGGAGATCACGCATCGTTAAAGCCCTCTGAAGCTCTGCCCATACATATGTGTATGGTGAGATAGGCGCTGGCCTGCCGCCTGTCAATACACTAGTGTATGGTCAAGATCTCGGAACCTGACATGACCGAACAGCTCTCCGCCGACGACTGGATCAGCCAGGGCATCAAGGCGCTCACCAAGAACGGCTTCACCGCACTGAAGGCCGATCCAATGGCAAAAACGATGGGCGTCTCCCGCGGCAGTTTTTACTGGCATTTTGCCGATCTCGGCGCGTTCCACGCGGCCGTGCTGAAACGCTGGCGCGAGATCGCCGCCGAGGAGATCATCGCCGGCGTCAAGGCCGACAGCGACGAGCCGCTGAAAGCGCTGCTGCGGAGGACCTTTGGCGCCCGGCTCGATCTGGAACGCGCCGTGCGCAACTGGGCGGCGTTCGATCCGGCGGCGCAAGCGGCTGTCCGCGCCATCGATCGCCGCAGGCTCGACTATATTGAGGGGCTGCTGGAACGACGCGGGTTCGCCGCGGCAAGCGCGCAGGCGCGGGCGCAGATCCTGTACTGGACCTTTCTCGGCTTCGCGCTGTCGGGCTCGCCGGTGCCGCCCGCGCGGCTGCAGGGCCTGCTCGACGAGATCCAGAAGATGGTAGCGTCCTAGCGGACCGCGATGGGCGGCCGCGATTATATATGCTACAGGCAGCCGATCGCCGGAGACCATGATGAACGCGCCCACCGAACGCCCCGAACCCAGCGTCGACCCCAAGCTGCTGGAGATTTTGGTCTGCCCGCTGACCAAGGGCCCGCTGGAATTCGATTCCGCCAAGCAGGAGCTGATCTCGCGCAGCGCCAAGCTCGCTTATCCGATCCGCGACGGCATCCCGATCATGCTGCCGGAAGAGGCGCGGAAGATCGATTGAGGTGAGTGGCCCGGAGAAACACAGCTGATTGTTTGGCACGATGCCCGCGCAACACTCGCAGTGTCATCCCGGCGAAGGCCGGGATCCATAACCACAGGGAGTGGTGTAGGGCGAGGTTGGTAACTCCGAGTCTTCGCATAACTATTGCTGCGGCGTATGGGTCCCGGATCTGCGCTGCGCTTGTCCGGGACGACGGCGGAGTATGGAGCGCTAGCTAGACTCCCTTACAACGCCTCGCCCTTCAACAGCTTCGGTATCTCACCCGTCAAACCCGCCGCCTCGCGGATGAAGAGATTCTTCAGCGGCGGGGTGCGGTCGACGATGCCGAGGCCGATGTCGCGCAACGAGCGCAGCAGCGTCGACTGGTTGGAGAACAGGAAGTTCAGCGAATTGGTGGCGACGCCCATCGCCATGGTGTCGAAGCGGCGCCAGCGCTGATAGCGCTCGAGCACGTCGGCTCCGCCGAGATCCATGCCGAGCCGCGCGGCATCGACCACGACTTCGGCCAATGCGGCGACATCCTTCAGCCCCATGTTGAGACCCTGTCCGGCGATGGGATGGATGACATGGGCGGAATCGCCGACCAGCGCGAGGCGCTCGGCGACGAAGGAGCGCGCCACGAAATAGGACAGCGGGAACGCGCGCGGCTTGTCGAGCGCTTTCACCTCGCCGAGATGCAAACCAAAACGCTGCTCGAGCTCGCCGTGAAACTCTTCTTCGCTCAGCGCAATGATGCGCGCGGCCTCACTGCGGCGCTCGGTCCACACCAGCGACGATCGCTTGCCGGTGAGCGGCAGGATCGCAAAGGGACCCGCGGGCAAGAAGTGCTCTTCGGCGCGGCCTTCGTGATCGCGCTCGTGGCCGACGGTGACGACGATGCCGGACTGGTCGTATTCCCAGCCATGGGTGGCGATGCCGGCGCGCTCGCGCAGCCTGGACTTGGCGCCGTCAGCCGCGATCAGAAGGCTTGCAGCAATCTTGCTGCCATCGCCGAGTGTCACGTCAACGCCGCCGGCGCTCGCATCGTAAGACGCAACGATGGTCGCGCGGAGATCGATGCCTTCAGCTTCGGCGCGAACGACCAGCGCATCGATCAGGCGGCGGTTCTCGACCATATGCGCGAAGGGTTCGCCGGGCGCGACATCGCCGGCGAAATTCAGGAACGCCGGACGCGTGGCGTCCTCGAGCTTGGAATCGGTGACGACCATGTCGAGGATCGGCTGGGCCTCGGCCTTGACATCGTCCCAGGCGCCGAGCGCCTCGAACAGGCGGCGGCAGGCGGCCACGATCGCGGTCGCGCGGGGATCGCGGCTCGGCCGAATGCTAAGCGCAGGATCGGCGACGATGACCGGGATCTCGGGTCCGAGCCCCTGGCGCAGCGCAAGTGCGAGCGCGAGGCCCGCAAACGCGCCGCCGCCAATGACAATGCTACCCTGTACCGACATGCTCAACTTTTCCTGCCCAGACTGTCCGGCCAAATCTTGGTCTTGCTAGCAGACTTGAGGTGGGCGAAACAGTGCGGTGAAACAAGGGCGGAGCGCCGCCATTGTGTCATTCCGGAGCAGCGAACCTGGAATGACGATGCGAAAGCTGAATTCCATGTCCAAGAGCCTGATCGACCTGATTTCGATCCTCGACCTCGAGCAGCTCGAGGTGAATTTGTTCCGCGGCAACAGCCCGAAGACGAGCTGGCAGCGGGTGTTCGGCGGGCAGGTGATCGGACAGGCGATGGTGGCGGCCTGCCGCACCGTCGAGGGCCGCCTGCCACATTCGCTGCACTGCTATTTCATCCTGCCGGGCGATCCGCAGATCCCGATCATCTACCAGGTCGAGCGCCTGCGCGACGGCAAGAGCTATTCGACGCGCCGTGTCACCGCGATCCAGCACGGCAATGCAATCTTCTCGATCATGGTCTCGTTCCACGCCGAGGAGGAAAGCGCATTCGATCACCAGGAAAAAATGCCTGACGTGCCGCCGCCGGAAAAGCTCACGGCGGAGGAGATGGCGAAGCAGCCGACGTTCCGCGAGATGCCGGACTTCATCCGTCGCTACTACGAGTCCGATCGTCCGATCGAGCTGCGCCCGGTCGAGCTCGGCCGTTACTTCGGCCAGAAGATCGAGGACGGCCGCATCCATGTCTGGATCAAGACGGCGGCAACGCTTCCGGACGATCCGGCGCTGCACATGTGCGCGCTGGCCTATGCCTCGGACTTCTCGCTGCTCGATGCGATCATGGCGCGCTATGGCCGAACGCTGTTCGACAAGCGCATGATGCCGGCGAGCCTCGACCACGCGATGTGGTTTCACCGCCCGTTCCGCGCCGACGAGTGGCTGCTCTACGCGCAGGATTCGCCGAGCGCGCAAGGCGGCCGCGGCTTGACCCGCGGCTCGATCTTCAAGCCCGACGGCACCCTGGTCGCCTCTGTCGCGCAGGAAGGCTCCGTGCGCGAGCGGAGGACCTGATCGCCCCAAGCGCGCGACTCAGGGCCTTTTGAGTCGTGCTTACATCGAACCGCGCGGTGCGAGCTCGGTCTGCGATGCGAACCAGTTCATGATCCAGCGATACACCCACGGAATCGGGATGATGAAGCCGCACAGGATCGCCGCCGCAATTCCGCGCCAGAGGATCCCGAGCCCGCTGCCCCGGAAGGTGATCTCTCGCCGCGTGCCCTGAATGTTGCGATAGGTCCAGCGCAGCTGGGCTGCGGCGACCCAGGCCCATCCGATGATGGTGATGATGGAGATCGCAAACAGCAGGTTCCAGCCGATATAGCCCAGGGCCGAGCCGGTGAAGCTGAGGCCGAGCGGCTGCCCGTTGGAGGCGATGTTGGCGATCATCCATTTCAGCAGCATCCAGTAGAGCACGATCTGGACGATGTAGAGCGCGGTGCTCAAAATCTGGATGCCGGTGTAGCCGACGACAATCGCCAGAACGATGAACCCGAAGAACCAGGGCACGATCGCCATGGCATTGCCGGTGAAGGAGAGGTTCGGCCGCCCCGGAACCTTCACGCAGGACACGATCCATTGCGTGTACCAGACGAACAGCCACGGAATCGGGATGATGAAGCACGAGCCGATCAGCATCACCAGTGTTCGCCAGGTGAAGTCGACGATGCCGAAATCGACCGACAGCGATCCGCCGGCAGCGCTGCCTGCACCGGTGTAGCCACCGCCGCCCATCATCGGCGGGGCCCCGGCGGGAATGATCGGCGACGCGCCGCCGCCCGACATCAGACCGGGAATTTCGGCGGCCTTCTGCCAGCCGGCCATGCCCTCGGACCACACCAGGGTATCGCCGCGCACGACGCCCTGGGCGATCAGGTCGCGGAATTGGCCCTCCGGATAGGGCCCCTGCTGCTTGCCCTCGGATGCGTAGAACCAGCTCGCCATGACGCGTCCCCCAAAATACTTATGTACCGCTCGGCAGGCGCGGGTTCACCGCATCCATGCCAAAAATGCATTGTGAAGGATGAACGGCTGCCCTGTACAGAGGCGGCCGTTCACAACGCCAGACGTTTTTCCGCTTCAATCTGCAAGTTTTTTGTGCCATTTGCCCGGAAAGATGCCAGATTGACGCAGCGCCGGGGACATGCGGCGCTGCGCATCCCCGGGGAATAGGCCTGACCATGAAACTCGTCGTCGCGATCATCAAACCCTTCAAGCTCGATGAAGTCCGCCAGGCCCTGACGGCGATCGGCGTCCACGGCATGACCGTGACCGAGGTGAAGGGCTACGGCCGCCAGAAGGGTCACACCGAGATCTATCGCGGCGCGGAATATGTCGTGAACTTCCTGCCGAAGCTGCGGATCGAGATCGCGGTCGCCTCCGACATCGCCGACAAGGCGGTCGGCGTGATCACCGCGTCGGCGCGTACCGGGCAGATCGGCGACGGCAAGATCTTCGTCACGCCGATCGACCACGCGCTGCGCATCCGCACCGGCGAAACCGACAGCGACGCGCTCTAAACACATCTATCCGATCGCAGCCGGCAACGACGCCACGCGTGCGACGCCATCACTATGCCGGGGGGAAATGACATGGCGGGATTGTTGCGCCGCGCAGCCGTAATGGCTGCGCCGATCGGATTTGTGTCGCTTATGGCAGCGCCCGCGCACGCCGCAGCCTCCGAGATCAGCACCGCCGACACCGCCTGGATGATCGTCGCCACCGCACTGGTGCTGATGATGACGATCCCGGGACTTGCGCTGTTCTACTCGGGCATGGTGCGCAAGAAGAACGTGCTCGCCACCATGGCGCAGAGCCTTGCCGCGGTGACGATCATCTCGATTCTCTGGGTCGCGTTCGGCTATTCGCTGTGCTTCGTCGGCGACGGCCCGTGGATCGGTTCGCTCGACCGCTGGTTCCTCGCCGGCATGACCATGGACAGCGTCAACCCGGCCGCGAAGACGATCCCGGAAGCGCTGTTCATGCTGTACCAGATGACGTTTGCGATCATCACGGTGGCGCTGGTCGCGGGCTCGGTCGCCGACCGGATGCGGTTCTCCGCCTATCTGCTGTTCTCCGTCGCCTGGTTCATATTCGTCTACATTCCGCTGGCGCATTGGGTGTGGGGCGGCGGCTTCCTCAACAGCATGGGCGTGCTCGATTTCGCCGGCGGTCTCGTCGTGCATCTGTCGGCCGGCACCGGCGGCCTCGTCGCCGCCAAGGTGATGGGGCGCCGTCACGGCTACGGCACCGAAAATCTCTCGCCGTTCGATCTGTCGCTCGCCGTGATGGGCACCGGCCTGTTGTGGGTCGGCTGGTTCGGCTTCAACGGCGGCTCGGCCGGTGCTGCCAATTCGCGCGCGGTGATGGCGATCATCGCCACACATCTTGCGGCCTGCTCCGGCGCGCTGACCTGGGGCGCGATCGAATGGTCGACGCGGCGCAAGCCTTCCGTGCTCGGCATGATCTCGGGCGCGGTGGCCGGCCTCGGCACCATCACACCAGCTTCGGGCTTCGTCGCGCCGTGGCACGGCATCGTCATCGGCATCGCCGCAGGCGGGATTTGCTACTGGGCCTGCACCTGGCTGAAGCACCGCTTCAACTACGACGACTCGCTCGACGTGTTCGGCGTCCACGGCATCGGCGGGCTGACCGGCACGTTGCTCGCCGGCGTGTTCGCGACCAGCGCGATCGGCGGCACGGCCGGCCTGCTCGAGGGCCATCCGCAGCAATTGCTGATCCAGCTTTACGGTGTCGCCGTCACCTTTGTCTGGTCGGCGGGCGTGAGCTTTGTTCTGCTCAAGCTGGTCGGCCTGTTCGTGCCCCTGCGCGTGTCGCGCGAGCACGAGCTCGAGGGGCTCGATATCTCGCAGCACGGCGAAGCGCTGCAGTAATCGGGGCTTGCGCAATATATAAGTACATGCTTATGTATTGCCATGATCGAAGCCGACATCTTCAAGGCGCTGGCCGACCCGACGCGCCGAAAGGTCTTTGAGAAGCTCGCTGGCGGAAGCTTGAATGCCAGCGCTTTGCGCGACGGTTTGGAGATCAGCCAGCCGGCGATGTCGCAGCATCTTGCGGTGCTGCGCGCGGCAGGCCTCGTGCGCGAGCAGCGGCAGGGCCGCTTTGTGAATTACGAAGTCGACCCCGAAGGAATCGTCGCCATCGGGGCATGGCTTGCGCGTTATCGCGCCTATTGGCCGAAGCGCATGGACGCACTCGCCGATCTTTTGAAGGATATGGATCAATGAGCGACGCAGCGAAGCCCGATCCCTCCGATGCAGAACTGGTGCTCGAATATGAATTCGATGCGCCGCCGGCAAAGGTCTGGCGTGCCGTGACCATTCCGGCCTTGCGCGAGCGCTGGCTGCCGGATTGCGACCTTGCGGGCGCCGAGCCGGAATCATCGATCGCGGGCGAGGAGGTACGCTACCGGCTTCGTGATTCAGAGCCGCCGTTTCGCGAGAGCCACGTCATCTTCCGGATCGAGCCGAACGAGGACGGCGGCACCCGCTTCCGCATCATCCAGCAAGCCTGCGACGACCTCGCGAAGCTGCCGCAGCCGGCCAACAGCAATTGCTGCCTGATGCTGGCGGCCTGACACCAAACAAGACTTCATCACCTGCAGACATGGAGGTCGCCGATGCGCGACATGCTTCAGCTCGTCCCTATGGTCGTCGAACAATCTGCCCGCGGCGAACGATCCTTCGATATCTACTCGCGGCTCCTGCGCGAGCGCATCATCTTCCTCAACGGCGAGGTCAATGACGCCATGTCCGGACTGGTCTGCGCGCAACTGCTGTTCCTGGAGGCGGAGAACCCGAACAGGCCGATCAATCTCTACATCAATTCCTACGGCGGCGTGGTCACCAGTGGCCTCGCCATGTACGACACCATGCAGTTCATCAAGGCGCCGGTTCATACGCTGTGTATGGGCACCGCGCGCTCCATGGGCTCGTTCCTGCTGATGGCCGGCGAACCCGGTCACCGCGCCGCGCTGCCCAATGCGAGCCTTCACGTGCATCAGCCGCTCGGCGGCTTCCAGGGCCAGGCGTCCGACATCCTGATCCATGCCAACGAAATGCAGGAAACCAAGCGGCGTATCACCCGGCTCTATGCGCAACATTGCGGGCGCTCCGCGGCTGAGGTGGAACGGACCCTGGACCGCGACCACTTCATGACCGCGCAGCAAGGGGTCGAGTGGGGATTGATCGACCGGGTCTTTACGGAGCGCCAGCCGTCCGATCGCGAGGCTAGTCAATAGACCGCCTCCGTAATTAGATACCCTCCAACTGCCCGACGCGTGAGCAGCAAATGTGTCGGCAGCCTGTCATGCCTGCTTTTTGATCAGGCCTGACCATGGATTGAGCGCGACGTAATAGCGCACTGCACCGCAATACCCGTCAAACGCGAAAACCCCCGTTTTCATAGTCCGTTAGGCAACGCGGCCGATCTGGCACGGCATTTGATTCTAAGGGTCCCGGCTGTGCCCGCGTAGTGAACTTCTCCCTCGTGGCGAACCAGTCGAGAAACGCCCGGCCATGTCCGGACCGGGCCCAAGCGGGGATAGGACCCATGAAAATTGTTATGGCGATTATCAAGCCATTCAAGCTGGAAGAAGTCCGTGACGCCCTGACCGCCATTGGCGTTCACGGTCTCACGGTGACGGAAGTCAAGGGATATGGCCGTCAGAAAGGCCACACGGAAATCTACCGCGGCGCCGAATATGCCGTGAGCTTCCTGCCCAAGATCAAGATCGAAGTCGCCGTCGCCTCCGAGCAGGTCGACAAGACCATCGACGCCATCACGTCCGCCGCCAAAACCGGACAGATCGGCGACGGCAAGATCTTCGTCATCAACCTCGACCATGCGGTCCGCATCCGCACCGGCGAGGCCGACGCCGCGGCACTTTGATTTCGCGCTCAACCAAAATCCAATCAGGAGTAAATGAAATGACGTTTAAGCGTCCCTATGGCGCGGGATTGGCGGCTCTCGCAGTCGGCCTGTTCGCTGCAACCGCAGCCTATGCCGAGCCAACGGTCAACAAGGGAGACAACGCCTGGATGCTGACATCGACAGTGCTCGTGCTGTTGATGACGATCCCGGGTCTTGCGCTGTTCTACGGCGGCCTCGTCCGCTCCAAGAACATGCTCTCGGTCCTGATGCAGGTCTTCTACACCGTCTGCGTCGTCACCGTGATCTGGGCCGTGTACGGCTACAGCCTCGCCTTCACCGGCGGCTCCGACTTCATCGGCGGCTTCTCCAAGGCCTTCATGATGGGCGTCACCACCGACTCGAAGGCCGCGACCTTCTCGGTCGACGCCAACATCTCGGAGCTCGTCTATGTCTGTTTCCAGATGACCTTCGCGGCGATCACGCCCGCCCTCATCGTCGGCGCCTTCGCCGAGCGTATGAAGTTCTCGGCGATCGCCCTGTTCATCCCGCTCTGGGTCACGCTGATCTACTTCCCGATCGCGCACATGGTCTGGTACTGGCCCGGCCCGGACGCGATCCAGGATGCGGCCAAGGCTCTGGCTGCTGCGGCTGATGGAGCGGCGAAGACTGCGGCTCAGGCCAAGCTCGACGAGATCAACGCCGACGCCGGCTGGATCTTCAAGAAGGGCGCGATTGACTTCGCTGGCGGCACCGTGGTGCACATCAACGCCGGCATCGCAGGGCTCGTCGGCGCTCTGCTGATCGGCAAGCGCACCGGCTACGGCAAGGACCTGATGGCTCCGCACTCGCTGACCATGTCGATGATCGGCGCCTCGCTTCTCTGGGTCGGCTGGTTCGGCTTCAACGCCGGCTCCAACCTGGAGGCCAACGGCGGCGCAGCCCTCGCCATGACCAACTCCTTCGTCGCCACCGCAGCCGCCGCGCTGTCGTGGATGTTCGCGGAGTGGATCATCAAGGGTCATCCGTCGGTGCTCGGCGTCATCTCCGGCGCTGTCGCGGGCCTCGTGGCCGTCACGCCTGCCGCCGGCTTCTCCGGCGTGATGGGTGCGATCGTCCTCGGTCTCGTGGTCGGCGTGGTCTGCCTGTTCTTCTGCACCGTCGTGAAGAACGCGCTCGGCTACGATGACTCGCTCGACGTGTTTGGCGTGCACTGCATCGGTGGCATCGTCGGCGCCCTCGGCACCGGCATCCTGGTCAACCCGGCCCTCGGCGGCGCGGGCATCATCGACTACACCGCGATCCCGCCCAAGGTTGCCGATTACGACTTCGCGGCGCAGATGATCTCCCAGATCGAAGCCGTCTGCACCACACTGGTGTGGTCGGGTGTCGGTTCGGCGATCCTCTACAAGGTCGTCGATGTGATCGTTGGCCTCCGCGCCAATGTCGAGAGCGAGCGTGAAGGTCTCGACATCACCGACCACACCGAGCGCGCCTACAACATGTAACGACTCCTCCCGGGCGCGATCTCTCCTCGGCGATCGCGTCCACGACTACGGTTTGGGCACATACCCGGCAATGCCCCGACCGTTGAGGGGCTCCAGCGCAAGTTGGAGCCCCTTTCTTTTTGGTCTTTTTGGCGGGATTCTTTTTGACTGCGCAAAGAAGAAAAGGATTGCCATTCCAGATTGCCGGCGCAGAAATAACGACCACAACGAACAACAACACGGGAGGTCGTCATGCGTTTGGAAGGCGGATGCTATTGCGGCGAGGTGCGCTACGTGGCCGAGGGCGATCCGATGATGCAGGCCCAATGTCACTGCCGCGAGTGCCAGTACATCTCGGGCGGTGCGCCCAACACCTTCATCGCGATGCCGGCGAACGGCTTCACCTACATCACCGGACAACCCAAGCAGTTCACGCGCAAGGACCTCGCCCGCGCCGTCACGCGGGAGTTCTGTGCCGAATGCGGCACCCATCTGGTGACCAAGGTTCCGGGACTGCCGGCTGCGGTCCTGAAGGTCGGCACGCTGGACGAGCCGGAAAAATTCAAGCCGCAGTTGGCGATCTACACCTGCGACAAGCAGGAGTTCCACATGATCCCAGCGGGGATGACGACGTTCGAGAAGCTGCCGGCGCACTGAGAGCAAGCCAGGAAATTGGTTCGCTCCCTCTCCCGCTTGCGGGGGAGGGCTGGGGTGGGGGTGCCTCCGCAGAGAGGCTCCCCAAGAGGAGAGAACCCTCACCCGCCGCGCTCTTAGCGCGCCGACCTCTCCCGCAAGCGGGAGAGGTAAGAACAGCCCATGCATCCCGTTGTTATCCGGCCTCACTATTCCCGCTCTGGACGGGCCGGCCGGCCGATGGTTAATCGCGTCTTAACCTCGCCCTATCTATGGTGAACTGAACCGCTTCCCGCCGGCACCTTGGTGCGACCGGCTGTTCCAAGAGTGCTGGCGCCCAGAATGGCTATGACCGCTTCATCCCGTGCGCCGCTAGCCGGTGGAAGCTCCGACAACGAACGCTCGCCCTTTGTCCGGCTGAACGAGCTGCTGGCGCCGCATCAGCCCGGCAAGCCCTTGATTTCGCTCGCGGTCGGCGAACCGCAGCATCCGGTTCCGGATTTCGTCGGCCCGGTGCTGGCCAAGCACATCGCCGATTTCGGCCGTTACCCGATGAACCAGGGCACCGAGCCGTTCCGCCAGGCAGCCAGCGCCTGGTTGTCGTCGCGCTTCAGGCTGCCGCGACCGCTCGACCCCAAGAGCGAGATTCTCGTCCTCAATGGCAGCCGCGAGGGGCTGTTCCTCGCCGCGATCGCAGCAGCGCGCTATGTCGGCCCGCGTCCCGGCAAGCCCGCCATCCTGATGCCGAACCCGTTCTATCCGGTCTATGGCGCCGGTGCCGGCGCGGCGGCCTGCGAGCCGGTCTATCTGCCGACCACCGTCGAAAACGGCTTCCTGCCCGATCTCGATGCCATCGACGAAGCGACGCTGGCGCGCACGGTGGCGTTCTATCTGGCCTCGCCCGCCAATCCGCAGGGCTCGGTCGCGTCGCGCGATTATTTCACGCGCCTGAGGAGCCTCGCCGATCGCTACAATTTCGTGATCCTCAGCGACGAGTGCTACTCCGAGATCTACACCCGCGAAGCGCCGGGCAGCGCGCTCGAATGTGCCGGCCCCGATTTCACCCGCGTGGTTGCGTTCCAGTCGCTGTCGAAGCGCTCCAACCTGCCGGGCCTGCGCGTCGGCTTCGCCGCCGGTGACAAGAAGCTCATCGGCATGTTCCTGGAGCTGCGCAACATCGCGGCGCCGCAGGTGCCGGTGCCGCTCCAGCATGTCGCGACCGTTGCCTATGGCGACGAGGCGCATGTCGAGGAGAACCGCAGGCTCTACCGGATCAAGTTCGATCTCGCTGACCAGATCATCGGCAATCGTTACGGCTATCGCCGGCCCGACGCCGGCTTCTGCGTCTGGCTCAATACATCCGAGATCGGCGACGACGTGTCCGTGACTCTCAAGCTCTTCAAGGAAGCCGGCGTGCGCGTGGTGCCCGGTTCCTATCTGGCGCGGCGTCAGCCCGACGGCTTCAATCCCGGTGCCGGCTACATTCGCCTGGCGCTGGTGCAGGATAGTGAGACCACGGCGCAGGCGCTGCACCGGCTGGTCGAAACTCTGGGTTAGGCGGGCCCATGAGCATGTCGACAATCGAACGTGTGATTCCCCTGGTCGGCCATCTGCCGCCCTCGATCCGCGAGGCGCTGAGCCGCCGCGTGCGCGAGCTCACCGGTCTCGGCCTGGTTACACTCTCGGGCGTCGCATCCGCCGCGCTGATGACCTGGTCGGTGCAGGACCCGAGCCTCAGCCACGCGACCTCGCGACCGATCCGCAACATTCTCGGCTATGCCGGCGCCATCGGCGCCGACCTCGCAATGCAGATCCTCGGGCTCGGCGCGATCATGCTGATCCTGACGGTCGCGGTGTGGGGCTGGCGCATGATGACCCATCGCCCGTTCGACCGCGAGGCCCTGCGGCTCGGCTCCTGGATTCTCTGCACCGTGATCGCGGCGGGCTTTGTCAGCTGCTGGCCGCATGGTGGCGCCTGGCCGCTACCGACCGGGCTTGGCGGCGTGGTCGGCGATGCGCTGGTGCGCGCGCCTGCGGTAATCTTCGGGCCACCCGGCGCGATCTATCGCATGTTGCTCGGCGTCATCCTGTTCGCCGCGCTGGCCGCGACCTTCCTGATCGCCTGCGGGCTCGGCGCACGCGAGCATGACGAAGAGCCCGCGGAGATCGAGGACGATGACAAGCCGCTCGACGAAGACGAGGACAGCGATCGCGGTTCGGTGTCGCTGGGCTGGCTGTTCCACGCGCTGATGAGCACCAAGGCACGGCTGATCTGGCTGTTCGGCACGGCCTATCGTTCACTGGTCTCGAGCGGACCAAAGACCAGGGCGGTTGCTTTCAGCCGCCAGGAGCCCAATCTCGGCGGCCGCGCCGCGCCTTCGATCTCGCCGCAATCCGAAGACGAGGACGACGAGCACGAGGACGAAGAGGAAGACGAGGAGGAGGAAGAAGAGGAGCCGGCCGCGCGCGCTCCGCGCAAGAAGGCGGCACCGAAAGCCGCTTCCAAGAAATCCTCCGACAAGTTCGAGCTTCCATCCGTGTCCGTGCTGGCCGCGCCCAAGGCCGGCGATCGCCAGCCGCTCAGCAAGGCTGAGCTGGAGGCCAATTCGCGCGCGCTCGAAGGCGTGCTGCAAGACTTCGGCGTACGCGGCGAGATCGTGAAGGCCAATCCGGGTCCCGTCGTCACGCTGTACGAGCTGGAGCCGGCACCCGGCATCAAATCGTCGCGCGTGATCGGGCTTGCCGACGACATCGCCCGTTCGATGAGCGCGTTGTCGGCGCGCGTCGCTGTCGTGCCCGGCCGCAATGCCATCGGCATCGAGCTGCCGAATGCGCATCGTGAAAAGGTCTATCTGCGCGAGCTGCTGGTCGCCAAGGAGACTGTCGACTCAGTCGCCAAGCTGCCACTCTGCCTCGGCAAGACCATCGGCGGCGATCCTGTCATCATCGACCTCGCTCGCACACCGCACATGCTGATCGCCGGTACCACCGGCTCCGGCAAGTCGGTTGCGATCAACACCATGATCCTCAGCCTGGTCTACCGGCTGCGTCCGGACCAGTGCCGGCTGATCATGGTCGATCCGAAGATGCTCGAACTCTCCGTCTATGACGGCATTCCTCATCTGCTCACCCCCGTCGTGACCGATCCGAAGAAGGCGGTGGTCGCGCTGAAATGGGCCGTGCGCGAGATGGAAGAGCGCTACAAGAACATGGCCAAGCTCGGTGTCCGCAACATCGACGGCTACAACACGCGCCTCGGCGAATTGAAGGCCAAGGGCGAAGAGCCGACGCGTACCGTGCATACCGGCTTCGACAAGGAAACCGGCAAGGCGATCTACGAGGAAGAAAAGCTCTCGCTCGATCCACTGCCCTACATCGTCATCATCGTCGACGAAATGGCCGACCTGATGATGGTTGCCGGCAAGGACATCGAAGGCGCGGTACAGCGCCTCGCGCAAATGGCGCGCGCCGCCGGCCTGCATGTGATCCTCGCGACGCAGCGTCCGTCGGTCGACGTCATCACCGGTACCATCAAGGCGAACTTCCCCACCCGCATCGCCTTCCAGGTCACCTCGAAGATCGACAGCCGCACGATTCTCGGCGAGATGGGCGCCGAGCAGCTGCTCGGCCAGGGCGACATGCTCTACATGGCCGGCGGCGGCCGCATCAGCCGCGTGCACGGACCGTTCGCCTCGGACGATGAAGTCGAGAAGGTGGTGCGCCACCTCAAGACGCAGGGCCAGCCCGAATATCTCGAGGCCGTCACCGCCGAAGAGCCGACCGAGGACGAGGACGGCGCCGTGTTCGACGCGACCGGCATGGGCGGGGATGGCGGCGGCGATCTGTTCCAGCAGGCCGTCGCCATCGTCAAACGCGACCGCAAGGCCTCGACCAGCTACATCCAGCGCCGCCTGCAAATCGGCTATAACCGCGCCGCATCGCTGATGGAGCGCATGGAACTGGAAGGCATCGTCGGACCCGCCAATCACGCCGGCAAACGCGAGATTCTGGTCGAGGAAGAAGACAGCCATATGTGAGGCGAGCGGCCTCAAAGTCCTATTTCACGCGAAATCGTTATCTGCTTTTGCCCGAAATCACGTTAAAACGACGCCCAGCCACACAGGACGACGCGTTGACCAGACATCCGGACATTGGATTAGCCGCCTCATTCGCTGCGCGCAGCGCGCGCGTGGCGGGCGTGCTTCTCGTCACCGCCGCGATGGTGACTGCGGCGGCGTTTGCGCAAACCGTTCCTGTGCCGAAGCCCGCGCCGAAGGGCCGCGACGCTGCTCCGCCCTCGGGGGGGCCGTCGATCACCGGCGCGACGCAGGCGCCGCCGAATCCGATCATTCCCGATCCGCGCCGCAACGTGCCGAGCAGCATCTTCCAGACCTTCGATGCGAATCAGAAGGCGCAGGCGGCCAAGGTCAGCGCGTATCTGTCCTCGCTGTCGACGCTGGTCGGGAATTTCGTCCAGGTCGGCCCCGACGGCAGTAAGACGCAAGGCGATTTCTACATCCAGAAGCCCGGCAAGATGCGCGTCGAATACGATCCGCCGAGCCCGATCGACATCGTTGCCGATGGATCCTCCGTCGTGGTGCGCGATCGCAAGCTCGCGACGCAGGACGTCTATCCGCTGTCACAGACACCGCTCCGCTTCCTGCTGTCCGATCGCATCGACCTGATGAAGGACACCAACGTCGTCAGCGTCACGGCCGACGACCTCTTCATCAGCGTCACCATTGAGGAGAAGCAGGCGCTGGTCGGCACCAGCCGCCTCTTGCTGATGCTCGGCGCCAAGGACGGCCAGTTGAAGCAATGGACGGTGACCGATCCTCAGGGCTACGACACCACGTTTGCGGTTTATAATCTGGACACGAGCAAGAAGCTCGATCCCAATATGTTCAAGATCGACTTCACCAATTACAGCGTGCCGTCACCGGGGTAGGTCCCGTAGGGTGGGTTAGTCTTACTGCGTCATGGGCGTCGTCGTCCATTGGATGCTGCGCCGATGCCACAGCATGGACATCGCGGCAAGGTTTTAATGAGCATGCGGATCAATCGGGCGCGCATGGTTGCGATCGAGTTCGGGACGTGGCGTTCAGGCCGCGTGGGCGGAGCCTCTCGGTCGATAATCGTCGGGTAAGCGAGGTACCGGGACTGACGGGGCGGAACGTGGTCCTGAGGGGGGAATCGTCGCCTGCTCGGCGATCAGAAAGCCATAGGCTGCGATGCACAGGGTTGCGTGGT
>NZ_AXAY01000047.1 GCF_000473045.1 Bradyrhizobium sp. WSM3983
TCGCAGCCTATGGCTTTCTGATCGCCGAGCAGGCGACGATTCCCCCCTCAGGACCACGTTCCGCCCCGTCAGTCCCGGTACCTCGCTTACCCGACGATTATCGACCGAGAGGCTCCGCCCACGCGGCCTGAACGCCACGTCCCGAACTCGATCGCAACCATGCGCGCCCGATTGATCCGCATGCTCATTAAAACCTTGCCGCGATGTCCATGCTGTGGCATCGGCGCAGCATCCAATGGACGACGACGCCCATGACGCAGTAAGATTAGCCCGCGGCTGCGCAAAGCGCAGTCCGCGGGCGTAATCCACCTCTTCTGCTTCCGCGGATATGGACAGTGGTGGGTTACGCCTTCGGCCAACCCACCCTACGGCTCTTCAAATCGTCACCACGATTTTCCCGAACTGCGTATTCGACTCGAGGAAACGATGCGCCTCGACGATGTCCTCGAACCGAAACGTTCGGGCGATGATCGGCTTCAACGTGCCGTCCGCCAGCCCATCGAGGATGAAAGCCTTGGCCTTCGAAAGGCGCGCGGGATCGCGGATGATCTCGTGCACGAGATAGCCGCGCAAGACCAGGCTCTTGGTCAGCACGTTGAACAGCGGGAACGGCGTCGGCTCGGGACTCAGGCCGCCATATTCGATCAAAATGCCGCCCGGCGACATCGCCGCGGTCAGCGGCTCGAACGCGGGGCCGCCCACCGCGTCGAAGACCACACGTACACTGTTTGAACCGGCGATCTCCTCCAGCCGCGCTCGGATGTCCTCTTCGGTCGACGCGATGACGTGCGGTGCGCCGACATCGCACAACGCTCGTCGCTTGGCCGATGTCCGCGTCACGGCGACCGGGATAGCGCCGATCCGGTTCGCTATCTGAATGGCCGCAAGCCCGACGCTGCTCGATGCCGCCGTGATGGCGATGACGTCCCCTCGCCTGAGCCCGGCGATGTCGACCAGCGCGCCGTAGGCCGTGAGATACTGCATCCACATCGCAGCCGCCGTCTCGAAATCCAGCTCGGGCGGATGCTTGACGACGAGCCCGGCGGGAAACGTCGCGAGCTCGGCATAGGCCGGCCATCGCACCATCGACAGCGGCGGCACGATGCTGACGGCGTCACCCGGCGCGAAGCCGGGAACATCCTCTCCGACAGTCTCGACGATGCCCGCCGCCTCCAGCCCAAGGCCCGACGGAAAGCTCGCGGTCTCGATATAGGTCCCCGTCCGCAGCAGGGCTTCGGCACGATTGAGGCCGAGCGCCTTGACCCTGATCTGCACCTCGCCCTGTGCGGGTGGCGCGGCGTCGACGGTCTCGATGTGCAGCACTTCGGGACCGCCATGCTGATGAAAGCGAACGATTCGGGCCATTGAATCCACTCCAAAACAATTGAACTGAATGGAGCTATGCCGCGCCCGCGGAAGCGGATAAATCGCCTCAAGAAGCGAACAGTCGAAACCAGGAGTTTCAATGATGGACCGCCTGACCAGCATGGCCGTGTTCGTCAGGGCCGTCGATCTCGGCTCGTTCGCGGCCGCAGCCGACGCCTTCGAGATATCAGGGCCGATGGTCGGCAAGCATGTGCGCTTCCTCGAAGACCGCCTTGGCGTCCGCCTGCTCAACCGCACCACGCGCCGCCAGAGCCTGACTGACGCTGGGCAAGCCTATTACGAGCGCTGTCGTGCCGTGCTCCGCGAAGCCGAGGCCGCCGACGCCGTCGTCGCCGACGAACTCTCCGAGCCGCGCGGCAGGCTGCGCGTGACCATGCCAGCCCTGCTCGGACGGCACTGCATCGCTCCCTTGCTGATGAAGCTCGCGCGAAAGTACCCGCATCTCGAGCTCGACCTCGCCTTCGGCGACCCGATCGCTGACATCATCGAGGCCGGCTATGATCTCGCGATCCGGACCGGCGATCTCGACGACCAATCCGGCCTGATCACGCGGCGCATCGCGAGCCAGCGCATGGTGGTGTGCGGCGCACGGTCGTATCTGCGCGCCAATGGCAAGCCGAAGACGCTCGACAATCTCGCCGCGCACCAGGCGATCATCTACCGCCGCTCCGGGCGCGTCCGGCCTTGGCTGTTTCCGCGAGCGGACCAGCCTCCACGCGAGGTCATGCCGGTAGGCAGGCTGAGACTCGATGATCTCGAGGCCATTGCCGACGCCGCCGCGCAGGGCATGGGTCTGGCATGGCTGCCCTATTGGCTGGTCCGCGAGCGCCTCAGCACTGGAGCGCTGGTCGGCCTGTTCGGCGGACAGGGCGAATTTCTCTACGACTGCCACGCGCTGTGGCCGCGTTCACCCCGCATGCCGCCAAAGGTCCGCGCCGCCGTGGATATTCTGGCGGCAGCCCTGCCGAAGCTCATGACGTGACAGTCGCCCCCGCTCCATTAACCCCCCGTCCACCATCCGGCCCGCCCGGACGCCGGTAACCATTGGAATTAACAGACCCTCAACGTACCCCCGACAAATCTATCAATGTTTCTGGAGATTTCGCCGTGGATCTGTTGGTTTTCGAGTTCCTGGGATTGGCGCTGGTTGCCATGTGCCTGGTCGTGGTGGCACTGCCCTGCGCCCGCAAATCTTCGCACCCGATCCGTTACGAATAGGAATTTCGGCCCAGGGAAGCGATTCCGGTCCAAATGCAAGGCTCGAATTCGCTTAGAGCCCCTTGACATCACAGCGCTTTCGGCAGAACGGCTGATACCAAGTGTCATGGGCCGTTCATGGATTTGATTACCACCACCGCTGACCTCGCGGCTGCCTGCAGCCGGCTGGCCAAGCACCCCGTCATTACCGTCGATACCGAGTTCCTGCGCGAAACCACCTATTACCCGCTGTTGTGCGTGGTGCAGATGGCCAGCCCCGAGGAAGCGGTCGTCATCGACACCCTGGCCGAGGGCATCGACCTCAAGCCGTTCTTCGAGCTGATGGCCAACGAGAGCGTGCTGAAGGTTTTCCACGCCGCGCGCCAGGACATCGAGATCATCTGGCACCAGGCCAACATCATTCCGCATCCGGTGTTCGACACCCAGGTCGCGGCGATGGTGCTCGGCTATGGCGACAGCATCGCCTATGACGCCCTGGTCGAGAAGGTCACCGGCCATCGCCCGGACAAGACCCATCGCTTCACCGACTGGTCGCGTCGGCCGCTGACGAAGGAGCAGATGCATTACGCGGTCTCCGACGTCACGCATCTGCGCGACGTGTTTGCAGCACTCGACGCCGATCTGAAAAAGCGCCGCCGCAGCGAATGGGTCTCCATCGAGATGGAGGTCCTGACCTCGCCCAAGACCTACGACTTCCACCCCGAGCGCGCCTGGGAGCGGCTGAAGACGCGGGTGCGCAAGCCGAAGGACCTCGCGGTGCTGATGGAGGTTGCGGCCTGGCGTGAGCAGGAAGCGCAGAGCCGTGACGTGCCGCGCGGCCGCGTGCTGCGCGATGAGGCCGTCAGCGACATCGCGACCCACGCCCCGAATACGATCGAGAAACTCGCCCATCTGCGCTCGGTGCCGAAGGGTTTTGAGAAGTCCAAATGGGGCGCGGATATCGTCGCCGCCGTCGCGCGCGGGCTGGCGCGGGATCACTCGACGCTGCCGAAGCTCGAGAAGCCGCGCAACAACAACAATGGCGCCGCGACCGTCGAGCTGCTGAAGGTGCTGCTACGCATGACCGCCGAGCGCCATGCGGTGGCGAGCAAGGTGATCGCCACCGTCGACGATCTCGAGGAGATCGCGGCCGACGACGAGGCCGACGTGCCAGCGCTCCGCGGCTGGCGCCGCGAGCTGTTCGGCGACAACGCGCTGAAGCTGAAGCGCGGCGAGCTGGCGCTTGCGATCGAGAAGGGTCGCGTGATCGGGGTGACGCGGGCGGAATCGGTTAAACCGTCATCCTGAGGTGCGAGGCGTGCGGTGCAAAGCACCGCACGGGGAGCCTCGAAGGATGAGCGGCCCCGCTGCGGCCAGTCGGGCCGTCGCCCTTCGAGGCTCGCCGAAGAGGCGAGCACCTCAGGGTGACGGGGTTAGACTGACGCCCCCGACGAAGCGAGAGAACCTCTACGCCTGCGGCAGCTTCGCCACTTCGCTCTTCATGTCATCGAGCACCCCTGATATCGCAGCGATCAGCTCGTCGATCTGGGCCTTGGTGACGATCAGCGGCGGGCAGATGGCGATGGCGTCGAGCATGTTGCGCGAGATCACGCCGCGCTCCTGCAGCATGCGGCTCGCCATGCCGCCGACGGCGCCGGGCGTCGCCGCTGCGGTCTTGCGGCCCTTGTCGAGCACGAGCTCGATCGCTGCAATCATGCCGACGCCGCGGACCTCGCCGACCAGCGGATGGCTGGTGAGCTCGCGCAGCTTGCCCTGCATGTAGCCACCGAGCTCGGCGGCATGCGCGACCAGGCCACGCTCCTCGATGATCTTGAGGTTTTCCAGCGCAATCGCCGAGCCGACCGGATGGCCGCCCGCGGTGAAGCCGTGGCCAAGCACGCCGATCTTGTTGCTCTCGTCCGCGATCGGCTCGAACATGCGGTCGTTCATGATGATCGCCGACAGCGGGAAGTAGCTCGAGGTGATCTGCTTGGAGACCACAATCGCGTCCGGCTTGATACCATAGGTCTCGCAGCCGAACATCTTGCCGGTGCGGCCGAAACCGCAGATCACCTCGTCGGCGATCAGCAGGATGTCGTACTTGTTCAGGACCTTCTGGATCTTGTCCCAATAGGTCGCCGGCGGCACGACGACGCCGCCCGCTCCCATCACCGGCTCGCCGAAGAACGCCGCGATCGTGTCAGGCCCTTCCTTCTGGATCAGCGCGTCGAGCTCCTCGGCCCGGCGCGTCGCGAACGCCTCCTCGCTCTCGCCCGGTGCGCCGTCCTTGTAGAAATGCGGCGAGCCCGTGTGCAGGATGTTCGGCAGCGGCAGGTCGAACGAGCGGTGATTGTTGGGCAGGCCCGTGAGGCTCGCCGACGCGATGGTGACGCCGTGATAGGCGCGCATGCGGCTGATGATCTTCTTGCGCTGCGGCTGGCCGAGCGCGTTGGAGCGGTAGGCGATCAGCTTGAGGACGGTGTCGTTCGCCTCGGAGCCGGAATTGGTGAAGAACACCTTGCTCATCGGCACCGGTGCGAGCGCGACCAGCTTCTCGGCGAGGTCGATCGAGGGCCCGTGCGATTTGGCCGAGAAGGTGTGATAGAACGGCAGCGCCTGCATCTGCTTGTGCGCGGCCTCGACCAGCCGCTTCTCGTTGAAGCCGAGCCCGACGCTCCACAGGCCCGCCATCGCCTCGAAATAGCGCTTGCCCGATGCGTCGAAAACGTAGGGTCCCTCGCCGCGCTCGATCACCAGCGGACCGGCCTGCTGATGGGCGCGCGCGTTGGTGTAGGCGTGGAGCTGGTAGGCCACATCCCGGGCTTCTTGCGAATTGGGCAGCATGGACATTGCAGGGATCCCTTGCGTCATCTCGTGGCCGGCGCGGCCAGCATCGCTCGATTATCGAGTTCCTTGTATCAAGTTACTTGGCTATTGCGATGACGCAGAACTTGCAACGCCAATTCGTCGGCAGCAAGCGCTCAGCAGCGATGCACAAAGCCGCACACACGACAGCGCTCAGGCCGCGCCATCGTCATTCCCCTCGTCGTCGGCTGCGGCTTCCCTCACCTCGACCAGCGCCATCGACAGCAGATAGACGGTCGTGGACAGACCAATCCGGCGCGCCGCCTCGACGGCACGCGACAGGTCGCTCGCCAGCTCCTTGAGCTCGTCCGCCCGAGACAATGTCCCACCCATCCATCCGCCGATCGCGTCTGTCTAGACTGCGACGGCGCCGCTGGTCCTGATCAGTTCGGCGCTGGACTGGAGTGTAGCAAAGCTGGCGATGACATTCACCACCGACTGCTTATAGGCGTCCGCCTCGCCTGTTCCCGGCTGCCTACAGGCCACCGCGTCGGCGACCACCTGATAGCGGTCGCTGCGGTGAAATCCCTCGACGACAGTGGCCAGGATGGTCTCGTCGAGGGAAAAACCTGTCACCACGCAGCGCAGATTGCGGATGCTGGACATGTAGTCCACGAAACGCGACGAGCTGTAGGCCGACGGCAACGGGTGCTCGAACGTCATCTCACCCGGACGCGGCTTCGCCTCGGCGATCCAATCGGTCAGGCTGGATGACGGATTGAACCACGCCGCCTGCGCGATGCGCTTCAGATGCATCACCGGCCAGAGGTTGCCGCGCCACAGTGTCAGCAATTCCAGGCAGCGCAAAGTCGCTGCGTCGCCATCGAGAATGAGGTGGCGACGCCCAGGGGTCAGATATTCGACCTGGAGATCCGCGCAGACCAGGACCAGCGGATCGTCGTGAACGGAGACCGGCATCATCTTGCGCAGAGCTGCACCAGTTTCAGTTGTCGGCGAGCGCGAGGTCCCGCAGCGGCGATGTCACCGCGCGCCCCGCCGAGGCATCGAGCACGCCCGGACGATCCCAATCGCCTTCGGGCCGAATGATCACGTAGGGATCGCTGTCCAGCGTGATGGCGTCCGGCCCCGGCTCGATCTCCAGCAGCATTTCCGTGTAGGAGAAATCCGAGAAGGTGATCTTGCGATTGTGGCCGAGCGGCTTGGCGCCGAAATGAGCCCAGAAACCCACCAGCCGGTCCTGGGCCTGGCCGTAGATCTTGCGGAACCCCTTGCGCTTCACATAGTCGACGCTGGCCTGCACCAGCTTGAACGAGATGCGCGAGCGCCGATATTGGTGACGCACGGCTAGCCGCTCAACCTTGGCGAAGTCGCCGAAGAAGCGCACCCGCAAACAGCCTGCCGGCTCGTTG
Source organism: Bradyrhizobium sp. WSM3983 (assembly GCF_000473045.1). Classification (GTDB taxonomy): domain Bacteria; phylum Pseudomonadota; class Alphaproteobacteria; order Rhizobiales; family Xanthobacteraceae; genus Bradyrhizobium. Next base: position 6,819 of record NZ_AXAY01000047.1, read on the forward strand.
CCGATGTAGCCGATGAAATGTGCGGCAACCATGTCATTGCCGTCGAACTCCTCATCAAAGGGGCAATCCTGCTCGGCGAGATAGACCGCGGAGCGAATGGCCGTGACCAGCATGAGGTCGCTCGGATCGCGCGCAAGGCGAACGGTGATGGCGCGGGAGTCGGGCTTGGCGAGAGGAATCCTAGTGCCGTGCATCTGAAAAACTCCTTGCTTGGATGATCGCGCCCGGCATGAGCATCGGCTGCCGATGCCAGGGGCGCTCGTAACACCAGAGATCGGGCTGGAAGCTGGCAATGGGCGCGAAGCCCGTTGCCTTCATGATTTCGCGTCCGGCCACGGTTGACGGCTGCGCATAGCAGTCCGCGCCGCGAAACCTTATCTGACGGAGATGAGCCGCGGCCTTGCCGAGACCGGCGATGCCGCGGCCGGTCGCCGCAATCGCCCAGATGTAGATCGCCGAAACATCCTCCTTCGCCGCGGCGAGATGGTGCGTGTCGGGCGCGGTCAGGCAGATATCGTCGAGCAGCAATGCATCATGTCCGCGATCGCTGAGAAACAGGAAGGCCATGCCGCCGAGCAGATTGCCGTTCCGACTGAACGTCAGGATGCTCTGGGGATCGAGGGCGAAATATTTCGCAAGCTCCATCGCCCCGATCTGCACGCCCGGCACCAGCCGATGCGCCATTTCCGAAAGCACTGCGATTTCCTCAAATTGCGCGCAACGGACATCCACGTCGGGGCTCAGCGGCAAGGCATCGAAATCATGCCTTGCGGCAAACGAGCCCCTTTCAATACTCATGTCGTCCCTCTATCGTTCATGGGTTTTGTACGCCGCTATGAGGAGAAGCTTAGCGGCTGGAGATCAGGAGTATGCAGCAAGTATTGCACCGGGGTGCTGCAATGATGCAGCACCATGAAGAGGCGCTAAATGCGTCCTGGGACGATTTGAAACTTTTTTTAGCGTGCGCAAAATTTAAAAGTTTCCGAAATGCAGCCGAAGAGCTCGGGCTCACCTCGACCACATTGATGCGCCGGATCGACCGGCTCGAAGAGAGCATCGGCTGCAAGCTTTTCCTGCGCGACCAGAGCGGGCTCACGCTCAGCGACGAAGGCACCGCGATGATTGCCGACGTCGCGCATATGGAGCGTCACGCCTTCAACGTCTTCCGCCGCGCCTCGCGATCATCCAGCGATACGTCGGGCACGGTGCGCGTCGCGGTGACGGAGGGCCCCGGCAATTTCTGGATCCTGCCGCGGCTGATCGACTTCCAGAAGACCTATCGCAAGATCACCGTCGACCTGCGTTGTGCGATGGAGCAGGCCGACGTCGCGCGGCTGGAGTCGGACATTGCGATCCAGCTCGAGCCGCCGACCAATCCCGATCTCATCGTCGCCAAGCTCGGCCGGCTGCACATCTATCCCTTCGTCTCCAGGGACTATGCGGACCTCTACGGCGTGCCGGCGACGCTCGCCGAATTGCCGAGCCACCGCATCATCAAGCAGAGTGCGCCGCAGGTCGACGACGGCGCCTATGCCCGCGTGCTCGGGTTGAAATCGCTGGAAGGCATCGTCGGGATCAAGACCAATTCTTCCGTCGGCGTGCTCTATGCGGTCGAACGCGGCGCCGGCATCGGCTTCCTGCCGACGGTGTCGATCGCGCTCGGTGCGCCCATCGTCGCCGTCGACCTCGGCGTCAGCCACCACGCCGACCTCTGGCTGACCTATCACAAGGAGTTCCGCGCCTCCGAGCGGCACAAGATCGTGGTCGACTGGCTGAAGAAGATCTTCGATCCCAAAACCCATCCCTGCTTCCGCGACGAGTTCATCCATCCGAACGCGCTGGTGCCGATGATGACGGCCGCACGCGATGGCTTTGGATTGTCTGGATACGTTGCAGCGACGCCGAAGTAAGCGCGTCCTACCACCGATATTCGAAGCCGACCGCGCCCTGGTGCGACCTCAGTTCGTTGCGGAACTTGCCGTCGTAATTGACGTAGAGCCGCGCGGTGTTGGTCAGGCTGAGTGACGCCGAGGCGCCGGCGTCCATGCCGTAACGGCTCTCGCCGATGCCGGGGACGATGATGTTCTGGGTGCCGAGGCTGACCTGGACCGAGCCCAAATCCTGATAGAAATTGTCGACGAACTTGCCGTAGGCCGAGAGGTCCAGGATCTTCTGGTCGAAGATGAAGTAGCGCCCGATCTCGGCGCCGATCATGACGCGCGCGCGAGAGAGCGCGCTCGAGCCGACGCTGAGCGGATCTAGCCCGCCGGCCTCCTGGAACGCTGCGCCGGTGGCCCGCACATATTCGAGCGCACCCTTGGGCACGATGCGCATCTGGTCCTTGGTCCAGTAATAGCTGATCTCGGTCAGCGCGCCGTCGACCGTGGCGCGGTAGCCCGCCGTCGCAAAGCCAAAGCCGGTGTCCCGGCTGGAATGGACCTTGCCGAAACCGTGCACCACCGCAAAGGCCCAGGTCCACGGTCCCTTGTCGACGGAGCCGTTGAAGCCGATCTGGGTCAGGTCGAGCGTCGCCGACTGCAGCGCGAGCGGGACGTCGATGTCGGTATGACTCTGGTCGACGGAGAAGCCGAGATTGACGCCCGGCGCGATCCGCGCACCGAAGCCGGCGACGCCGCCGAACGTCTTGCGCTTGTCGCCGACGAAATCGCCCTGCGGATCGGTGCGGACCGAAACGCCGTAGCCTTCGTACCAGGTGCGGTAGCGCGGATCCTCGGTGCTCACCGAGGCCCCGCCACCGCCGGGGTTGGCGCGGGACGCCCGGTTGACGCCGCCGGAGGCCTGGTTACCGAGGCGCGACAAAAATCCCGAGCCGAGATTGAGCGTGCTGTTGCCGGCCGACTGGTCGTAATTTGTATCGGTAGCTGTCGGGACCGGCACCGGGGTCGGCGACGGCGTGGGCGTGGGCGTCGGAGACGCAGTCGGCGTCGGAGACTGCGCAAAGCCTGATGTCGCCGGCATCATCACGATGACTGCAAAGACCACGGCGATCGCCGTCACAATCCGGCGGACACGGTCCAGCCCGATCGTCTGCCGTGGCCCGAAGGGCTGCAAGGCGCAGCGCATGACGACAATTCCCAAAGCAAAAGGCGGCTCGCAAAAATGCAACACCAACGGCGAGCAGGTGGGGCGATTTGTGCTGAACTGCCACGACGGGTCAACCGTTTGCCGGGCGATCGCGGAGGCTATTGCCCTCGGTTGTGGTTCCGCTGCCACAGGTCGCAAATAGCGGATTGCGATACCCGCCACGGCCTTGAAATCCGCGTACGGCTTGCTAACGCGCGATTTTCATGTTGCAATATCGGACACAATCGGAATTGGCGCTCGGCTGTGCGTTTCGCGACATTGAGACTCAAGACTCGAACAGACTTCCGGAAGCCCGTTTGTGGCGTGGCACGCGAAAAGCGGCCGCGTCTTTTTTGTATCTAGCGGAGGAGACTACGATGCCACAAAAGGGCACCGTCAAATGGTTCAACCCGACCAAGGGCTATGGGTTCATCAAGCCGAACGGCAGCGATAAGGACGTGTTCGTCCACATCTCGGCCGTCGAACGGGCCGGACTCTCGACCTTGAATGAGAACCAGGTGGTTGAATACGACCTCGTGGAGAACCGCGGCAAAGCGTCCGCGGAGAACCTCAAGGTCTCCTGATTTCTCTCAAAGCCAAAGCGCGAGAGATCATGACGTTGCCCCCGGCTCTGCCGGGGGATTTTGTTTGTGCGCCATCTCTCCATTGTAACCTCTGAATTTCCGGTTATATTGCCGGACATTCGGATGGAGGTGAGCCGTGGCAACCAAATCCCAGCGAAAGGCAACCCGAAGCCATCGGCGCCGCGCTGCGGCGCGGGGTCTTGTGCGGGTGGAAGTCCAGGCCGCAAAGAAGGACGCAAGCCTTATCCGTGCTTTGGCCGAAACCCTGCGCGACAAACCAGCGAGAGCCGCGGCACTTCGATCGACACTTGCCAGCGCCCTCCTCAATCCCGGCATCAGGACGGCGTTTGACGTCTTTGGTTCCGAGCTTCCGGACGAAGCCTTCGACGGGGTGTTCGATCAGCCACCGCGCGACAGCTGGCGAGAGGTCGACTTGTGAAGTTTCTGATCGATACGAACGTCATTTCAGAAATTCGCAAGCGCGAACGCGCCGACGCCAATGTCATTCGATGGGTTAACCAGACCTCAGCGGAAGACATCGGGACCAGTGTCCTGGTTCTAGCCGAAATTCGTCGGGGCATCGAACTGAAAAGGCGAAACGATCCGCTCCAGGCGAAGTCTCTCGACCGATGGTTTTCGCAGATGAGGATCCGGCTTGCCGATCGGGTTCTCCCAATCGATGAGACCGTCGCCGAGACCTGGGCTCTCCTTGGAATTCCCAATCCGCTGCCGCTCATTGACAGCCTTCTCGCAGCCACGGCCAAGGTGCATCGCCTGACATTGGTGACGCGCAACATTGTCGATATCGCAGCGACGGGCGTATCGTTGCTCGATCCGTTTTCAACGCAGTAAGAGTTCGAGGGAGCCTTGTTTTGCAAGGAGTTCGCGAGGTCTAGATCGAGGACTTTCGAAATCGCGCAAGCGCGTCTTCCCAGGGAGTAGCGTCGGAAGATGATGAACACACCCGGCCCGATCGACAAGTATGGGACCGTTTCCGGCAAGTCGGGAACCAGAGTTGCCGGTTTCGATATATTCTCGGGTATTGTAGAACAATACCCACCCTTCTGTGACCTCAAGCGTCTGCTCGGAAACAAGCGCAAGATCATTGCCGCAGGCAATGCCGACTTTCATCACTTCGGCTTCGGCAAGTGCCATAGCCTGGTCGGGCGACATCAGGTGATGACCACAGGCGCGACCAGAAAATTCTCCGACGCCGAGCTGCCCGCCGTCTTGCAGACATCGCCTTCGATCCGGACCTTGCCGGTCGCAAGCAGGCTCAGTGCCGCAGGATAGATGCGGTGCTCGACTTCGAGGATGCGCTCCGACAGCGTCTCGGCCGTGTCGTGATCGCTGACGGGGACCGCGCCCTGCATCACGATCGGGCCCGCGTCGGTCTCGGGGATCACGAAGTGCACCGTCGCGCCAGACAGTTTGACGCCGGCGCGCAAAGCCTGGCCGTGCGGGTCGAGGCCCGGGAACGACGGCAATAGCGAGGGATGGATGTTGAGCATCCGCCCGTACCACGCCTTGGTGAACTCGGCGGTGAACAGGCGCATGAAACCGCCGAGGCAAATCAGCTCGATGCCGTGCTGGTCGAGCGCGGCCTGCAGCACCGCCTCGAAGCCGGCGCGATTCTTGCCGAACGGCCTGCTCTCGATCACCAGCGTTTTCACGCCCGCCGCCTTGGCCCGTTCGAGGCCGGGCGCGTCGGCCTTGTTCGAGATCACGAGGGAGATCTCGGCCGGAAAATCCGCCACAGCGGCTGCCTTGATCAGCGCGGACATGTTGGAGCCGCGGCCGGAGATCAGGATGGCGACGCGGCGCTTCATCATAGCGCCAGGTCGAGATGGCCGTTATAGACGACGCGATGCTCGCCCTCGGCCGGGATCACGGTGCCGAGCTGCGCCACGGCCTCGCCGGCATCGGTGAAGACCCGCACGACCTCGTCAACCTTCTCAGGCTCGACGATCGCAATCATGCCGATGCCGCAGTTGAAGGTCCTGAGCATTTCGAGCTCGGCGATGCCGGCTTGCGCCGCCAGCCATTTGAACACCGGCAGCACCGGCAGGCGCGCCAGATCGATGCCGACGCCGAGATGGCTCGGCAGCACGCGCGGAATGTTGTCGGTGAAACCGCCGCCGGTGATGTGGGCGAGGCCCTTCACCGCAGCCGTCTCGCGGATCGCGCGCAGGCAGGATTTGACATAGAGCCGCGTCGGCGTCAGGAGCGCGCCGCCAAGCGTCATCACGGGCGCGAACGGCGCCTGCGCCTCGAAGCCGAGACCGGACTGTTCCACGATCTTGCGCACCAGCGAGAAGCCGTTGGAGTGCACGCCCGAGGAGGCGAGGCCGATCACGACGTCGTCCGCGGCGATATCCTTGCGCGGCAACAACGTGCCGCGCTCTGCGGCGCCGACGGCAAAGCCGCCGAGGTCATAATCGCCATCCTTGTAGAGGCCGGGCATTTCGGCGGTCTCGCCGCCGATCAGGGCGCAGCCGGATTCGCGGCAGCCTTCGGCAACGCCGGCGACGATCGAAGCGGTGGCCTCGGGGTCGAGCTTGCCGCAGGCGAAATAGTCGAGGAAGAACAGCGGCTCGGCGCCCTGAACCACGAGGTCGTTGACGCTCATGGCGACGAGGTCGATGCCAATCCCGCCATGCAGGCCGGTCTCGATCGCGATCTTGACCTTGGTGCCGACGCCGTCGGTGGCCGCGACCAGGACGGGGTCGTTGAAACCGGCCGCCTTGAGGTCGAACAGGCCGCCGAATCCGCCGATCTCGGCGTCGGCGCCGGGCCGTGCGGTGGCGCGCACCATCGGCTTGATCAGGTCGACGAGGCGGTTGCCCGCGTCGATATCGACGCCTGAATCGGCGTAAGTGAGGCCGTTTTTGCGGTCGGTCATGCCCGATTTCCAGTGGGTTTGCGGCTGGTTACGTCGAATTCCGGGGACGCGCAATGGCAAGCGTGGCGCCCCGCCCTATACTATGTAGATATCAACCGGTTCAGCCTCCAAGGGGCCGGATTCGAGGTCAGGCCGGGTGCCGGGAAGCGCCGCGTGAGTATTCCGAACATCATTACACTGGGCCGCATCGTGCTGGTCCCGATCATCGTCTGGGCCATCGTGTCGAGCCAAATGGAGGTGGCATTTGCCGTCTTCCTGATCGCGGGCATCAGCGACGCCGTGGACGGTTTCCTCGCCAAGCGCTTCAACATGACGAGCGAACTCGGCGCCTTGCTCGATCCGCTGGCCGACAAGGCGCTGCTGGTGTCGATCTACCTGTCCCTCGGGATTTGGGGCGACATCCCGCGCTGGATCGTGATCCTGGTGGTGTCGCGCGACATCATGATCGTCACCGCGGTGATCGTGTCCTGGCTGTTCGACAAGCCGGTCGAGATGAGGCCCTCGAAGGTATCCAAGCTCAACACCGCGGCCCAGGTCGCGTACGCGGCACTGGTGCTGGCCGCCCTCGCCTTCGGCTTCAAACCGGGGCCCTATGATATAATCCTGATGGGCCTCGTCACGGTGTTCACGCTGTCTTCCATTTCGCTCTATCTCGTCGAGTGGCTGCGGCACATGAGCACGATCGAGGCCAAATGAGCCGGGAGGCGGCCCCGCAAAAGGCCAACTCCGATCGAATAAGGTCGAATCTCTTCAGACAAAGCCGGCGCGCCGGCACGGAGCAAAGCAAGCGTGGCAGGCCGCGTTCATCCCCGACAATTGGCGTTTTCGCTTCCGCACGCGGAGAGCCTCAGCCGGGACAATTTTCTCGAGGGCCCCGCCAATGCCGCCGGCCTTGCTCTGATCGACGGCTGGCCGGAATGGCCGAACCGGGTCATGTGGCTCGCAGGTCCCGAAGGCTCAGGCAAGAGCCACCTCGCCGCGATCTGGGCTGAGGAGGCCGGCGCCCGCTCGACCACAGCCAATGCGCTGACCGCAGCCAGCGTCCCCGGAGCGCTCGCGACAGGCGCGCTGGTGGTCGAGGATCTCAAGGCCAGGAAATTTGACGAGCGCGCTCTCTTCCATCTGATGAACCTCGCCCGCGAGGACGGCGCCTACGTGCTGTTCACCGGACGCGAGGCGCCGGCGGCGGTCGAGGTCGAGCTCCGCGACCTCCGCTCCCGGCTCCGGACGATTCCGGTGATTTCGCTGGCGCCTCCGGACGACCAGCTGTTCCGCGGCCTGATCATCAAGTTCTGCGCCGACCGCCAGCTCTCCGTGGACGAAAGCGTGGTGAGCTACCTCGCGACCCGGCTGGAGCGGTCGTCGGCCGCGGCCCGCCGCGCGGTGGAACTGCTCGACGGCGAGGCCCTGCGGCTCGGTCGCCCCGTCACCAGGGTGCTCGCCGCAGAACTGCTTCGGGACGCCTGACCGCCAGCCGCCGCTTGACGCGGTGCCGCGGCGGAACATCAATGTCATCGAAACGTCATCGCACTAACACATGCTCCGGCCGGTTTTGCGCATAAGTCGCAAATTGGGGCGAACTGGATGGACCGACTTCTCATGGATTCCGCGCAAGCTGTTGAAACGAAAGAGAAAGCAACGGAAGCCGAGGGCCTGCCGGCGATCGCCACAAGCCCGGAGCGATTCATCAATCGCGAGCTCTCCTGGCTGCACTTCAACCGCCGCGTCCTGGAGGAATCGGTCAATCCCAGCCACCCCGTGCTGGAGCGGGTGCGATTCCTGTCGATTTCGGCGAATAACCTCGATGAATTCTTCATGGTTCGCGTCGCCGGCATCAAGGCGCAGGTGCGCGAGGGCATTGCCGAGCGCGCCCCCGATGGCCTCACGCCATCCGAGCAGCTCGCGCTGATCAACCGCACCGTCTCGCAGCTCGCCGGCGATCAGCATGCGATCTGGGCCGGTTTGCGCGGCACGCTCGCCGGCGTCGGCATCGTGCTGGTCGACGGCAAGGACGTCACCAAGGCGGAGCGGACCTGGCTCGAGGACTATTTCCTCAACAACGTGTTCCCGCTGCTGACGCCGCTGGCGATCGACCCGGCCCACCCCTTCCCGTTCATCCCGAGCCTCGGCTTCACCATCGCACTCCAGCTCACGCGCGAAGCCGACGGCAAGCCAATGAACGCGCTGATCCGCATGCCCGGCAAGATCGACCGCTTCATCCGCCTGCCGGCCGAGGGCAAGGTCCGCCTGATCTCGCTGGAGCAGGCGACGAGCCTGTTCATCAACCGCCTGTTCCCCGGCTACAGTCTCCACGGCCAGGGAGCCTTCCGCATCATCCGCGACTCCGAGCTCGAAATCGAAGAAGAGGCCGAAGATCTCGTCCGCCTGTTCGAGACCGCGCTGAAGCGCCGCCGCCGCGGATCGGTGATCCGGCTTGAGATCGACGCCAAGATGCCGGAGGAGCTGCGCAGCTTCGTGCAGCACGCGCTATCGGCAGCCGACGACGAGGTGTTCCTGGTCGACGGCGTGCTCGCCATGAACGAGCTGTCGCAGCTCACCCGTCTCGACCGGCCCGACCTCGAATTCACTCCTTACGTGCCGCGCCATCCCGAGCGCGTACGCGAGCATGGCGGCGACATCTTCGCCGCCATTCGTCAGAAGGACCTGATCGTCCATCACCCCTACGAATCCTTCGACGTGGTGGTGCAGTTCCTGCAACAGGCCGCGCGCGATCCTGACGTCGTCGCGATCAAGCAGACGCTCTACCGCACCTCCAACAACTCACCGATCGTGCGTGCGCTGGCGGAAGCGGCCGAAGCCGGCAAATCCGTCACCGCGCTGATCGAATTGAAGGCGCGCTTCGACGAGGAGGCCAACATCCGCTGGGCACGCGACCTCGAACGCGCGGGCGTGCAGGTCGTCTACGGCTTCCTCGAACTGAAGACGCACGCGAAACTCTCGATGGTGGTGCGCCGCGAGGGCGGCAGTCTCACCACTTACGTCCATACCGGCACCGGCAACTATCATCCGGTCACCGCGCGTATTTATACGGACCTCTCCTACTTCACCTCGGATCCGACCATCGGCCGCGACGCCGCGCGCGTGTTCAACTTCATCACGGGCTACGCCGCACCGAGCGATCTGGAAAAGATGGCGGTGTCGCCGCTGACCCTGCGCAAGCGCATCATCGAACACATCCAGGGCGAGACCGAACACGCGCGTCACGGCAAGCCCGGCGCGGTCTGGATGAAGATGAATGCGCTGGTCGACCCCGATATCATCGACGCGCTCTATGAGGCGTCACAGGCTGGTGTCCAGGTCGAGCTCGTGGTGCGCGGTATCTGCTGCCTGCGTCCCGGCATTCCCGGCCTGTCCGAGAACATCCGCGTCAAGTCGATCATCGGACGCTTCCTGGAACACGGCCGAATCTACTGCTTCGGCATGGGCCAGGGCCTGCCGAGCGCGAAAGCGGCTGTGTATATCTCGTCCGCCGATATGATGCCGCGCAACCTCGACCGCCGCGTCGAGGTGCTGTGCCCGCTGCAAAATCCCACGGTGCATCAGCAGGTTCTCGAACAGATCATGGTCGCGAACCTGAAGGACAATGAGCAGAGCTGGCAATTGTTGCCGGACGGGTCCTCAACGCGTATGAAGACCGCGAAAGGCGAGGAGCCTTTCAACGTGCACAACTACTTCATGACAAATCCGAGTCTGTCTGGCCGTGGAAAGTCGCTCAAGGAATCCTCGCCGCGCCGTCTCACGCGCCGGAACGAACGCCATCAGTCCTGACCGGAGAACTTTGTCGTGAAACGGCCGCGCAAGCGTGGCGCTAGCGTCGCGGTCATCGACATCGGCTCCAACTCTGTTCGTCTCGTCGTCTACGAGGGACTGACACGGAGCCTGATTCCGATCTTCAACGAGAAGACGCTATGCGGCCTCGGACGCGAGGTGCAGAGCACGGGCCTGCTTGCACCCGATGCCGTCGACAAGGCGCTGACCTCGCTCAGGCGCTTCCGCGCGTTGTGCCGCGTAATGCAGGTCGGCCGCGTGTTCGCGATCGCGACCGCCGCCTGCCGCGACGCTTCCAACGGCCCCGACTTCATCGCGAAAGCCGAGCGCATCTGCGCCGTGAAGATCGAGATCCTGTCGGGACCGCGCGAAGCGAAGCTGTCGGCGCTCGGCGTGATCTCGGGCATTCATCATCCCGACGGCATCGTCGGCGATCTCGGCGGCGGTTCTCTCGAACTGATCGACGTTCGCAGGAACAGCGTGCGCAGCGGGGTGACGCTGCCGCTTGGTGGCCTCGCGCTGCAGGACCTCGCCCACAAATCGCTCAAGCGCGCCGACCGCATCGTACGCGAGGCAATCGACGAGGTGCCGCAGCTTGCCGCCGGTCGCGGCCGCACCTTCTACGCCGTCGGCGGCACCTGGCGCGCGCTCGCGCGCATCCACATCATCCAGAGCGGCTATCCGCTCCAGGTGATGCACGGTTATTCCATTTCTGCTGCTGAAGCGCTCGATTTTTCACGCCGGCTGCGGCGCCTCGCCGCCGTCGACATGCTCGCCGACATCGAGGTCGTCGCGGATGCGCGGCGCCCTCTCCTCACCTACGCAGCGCTGGTGCTCGAGCACATTATCCGGGTCGCAAAACCCAAGACGATCGTGTTCTCGACGTTCGGCGTGCGCGAGGGCCTGCTGCACGAGAAGCTGCCCGACTCCGAGCGCAACAAGGACGGGCTGATCTGCGCCGCCGAAGAGCTGAACCAGCTCTTGTCACGCTCGGCTAAGCACGCCCGCGAACTGATTGCCTGGACCGATCGTCTGGCGCGTGTGGTGAAGCTGCGCGAGACCGAGGAAGACCGCCGCCTCCGTCACACCGCCTGTCTGCTTTCCGACATCGGCTGGCGTGTCCACCCCGACCATCGCGGCGAGCAGACGCTGAGCCTCGTGGTCAACGCCAATTTCGGCGCGATCGACCATCGTGAGCGCGCCTTCGTCGGCCTGTCGGTGTTCTATCGCTATGCCGGCTTGAGCCAAGAGAACCAGCCGCCGCTGACCGTGCAGGAACTGCTGACGCCGGCGCAGCTCGAACGCGCCCGCCTCCTTGGCGCGGCGTTCCGTGTCGCGCATCTGATCTCGGCGGCGCGCCCGGGCGTGCTGCCGGCCACGCATTTCCGCAGCCAGACGCGCAATCTGATGCTGGTGTTCGAGCACAGGCTCGGCGATCTCGTCGCCGACCGCGTCGGCAGCCGTTTCAAGCAGCTCGCCCGCCTGATCGGGCGATCCGGTTCGATCGTTCGGCGTTAGTTCACCTCTCCCCAGCGGGGAGAGGTGAAGCACCTCTTCCTCGCAGGAGATTATTCCGCCGAGACCTTGGCATGCTGTTCGGGGGCCTCGAGCGCGGCCTGGCTCAGGCTGCGCCGGCGCCAGATCGAGCCGACCAGCAGCACGACGACGACACCAAGCGCGGCGCAGAGATATTCGGCGCCTCCGCCGCCATGGGCGAATTGTGGCGGGATGTGCAAGCTGCCGAGCATCCTGTCCAGCGAGGCGCCGAGCGGACCTTCGGATAGCGTGTGCAGCTTCGGCGCGATGCCGGGATCGGTCGCGATCACCTCGCCCGCGATCCAGCCGAGCAGCGCCGCACCGGCCCAGACCAGGATCGGCAGTTTCGAGAGCAGCGCCATGATCAGCGCCGCACCAGCGACGATCAGGGGCACGCTGATGGCAAGGCCGAGCACCAGCAGCGGCACGCTGCCGTTGGCGGCCGCGGCAACCGCAATGACGTTGTCGAGGCTCATGACGATGTCGGCGACGACGACGATCTGCACCGCCTGCCACAGATGCGAGGCCGACTCGACGCCGTCCTCGTCCTCGTTTTCCGGCACCAGCAGCTTGGCCGCGATCACGATCAGCGCGAGCCCGCCGACCAGCTTGAGGTACGGCAGCGCCATCAGGCTCGCGACGATGCCGGTAAAGATGATCCGCAGCAGCACCGCCGCGCCCGCGCCGAGCACCATGCCCCACAGCCGGTGCCGCGGCTTGAGGCCGCGGCAGGCGAGCGCGATCACCAGCGCGTTGTCGCCGGACAAAAGGATGTTGATCCAGATGATCTTGCCGACCGCAATCCAGAAGGTCGGCTCGGCCATCTCATTGCGGAACTGGGTGAAGAATGCCCCGATCGTGGCGGGATCGAAGATCTGCCAGAGCCAGTTCACAATCAGTCCTTTCGCCCCGTCGACTTAACTTATCGGCTGACAGCTCAGCCGACGATCTCGTTGCCCGAGAAGAACTGCGCGATCTCGATCGCGGCGGTCTCCGGGGCGTCCGAGCCGTGGGCGGAGTTCTCGCCGATCGACTTTGCGTAGAGCTTGCGGATGGTGCCGTCGGCCGCCTTGGACGGATCGGTCGCGCCCATGGCGTCGCGGTACTTGGCGATCGCGCCCTCGGCTTCCAGCACCTGGACCACGACCGGGCCGGAGGTCATGAACTCGACGAGCTCGCCGAAGAACGGGCGGGCCTTGTGGACGGCGTAGAACGTCTCGGCCTGTTCCTTGGTCATGCGGATGCGCTTCTGCGCGACGATGCGCAGGCCCGCCTTCTCGATCACGGCGTTCACGGCGCCGGTCAGGTTACGCGCGGTCGCGTCGGGCTTGATGATCGAGAAAGTGCGTTCGATGGCCATGATCTTGTCCTTGAAGAGAAAAAGGTGGTTCGGAGTTGCGGGGCTTATATCGGCGCCTTCGCGATCCGGCAAGCGACCGCCGGAACGGCCTCACGGGCGCTTCGCCGCAGGTCAGGAGCCGGATTCCAACATGGATTACAACGATTTCACGCAGATGAACTCAATCTGAAGGCTCTGTCAGGGTTTGGTTCAGCCTCGCTGGCCTAACGTCAGGTCCATCGAGACCAAAGCCTTCCCCTGAGGTGGAGCGTTTCGGCGGCCTTTCCATCGACGCGATTGCCCCGCGCCGGCAGTTTTGAGGAGATCACCATGTTGAGGAAACTTTCGCTCGCTGCAGTCGCCGCGGTCGCGCTGGGCGCCGCGCTGGCCCCCACCTCCGCCTCCGCTCACTGGCATGGCGGTGGCTGGGGCTGGCACGGCGGTGGCGGCTGGCATCACGGCGGCTGGGGCTGGGGCAGACCGCGATTCTACGCCGCCCCCGTCTCCTATGGTTATGGCGGCTGCTATGTGCGCCGGCTGGTCCCGACCCCTTGGGGACCCCGCTGGCGGCTGATCAACCGCTGCTACTGAGCCCGGCAGCACCTTCCTAAATAACCTTCCAGAGGTACCGTTCCCCCTGCGGTACCTTCCAAGAGAGGCCCCGGCGTTCCCCCCCGCCGGGGCCTTGCCTTTGAGCAGATACGGCGAATTCATACAATCTTTACTAGAATGTCGGGCATCCCCAACTCCGGACGAAACATTTTGGGGACCAATGACTTGGTACCGTGTCGTTACTTCAAAAACACGGAACCCCGCGATGGCTGGCCCTTTTGCCAATGACAGCGAACAGATCGACCGGCGCACCTGCCGCTCGATTTGCGATGCCGTGGGCGAACGGCTTCAGCAGAGCCTTCGTCCCGAACCCCGGCTCCCGACGCATCTCGAGCAGCTGATGGACGAGTTGAGGAAGCGCGAGCGCGAGTCCCACTAACGAAAAATCGGGTTGCGTTTGATCTCGCCTGCGGTGACAAGGCCGCATGCTCTCCATCACCGACCTCTCCATCCGCCTCGCCGGACGCCTTCTGATCGACAGCAGCTCCGTGCAGATCACGCCCGGCTCGCGCGTCGGCATGGTCGGACGCAATGGCACTGGCAAATCGACGCTGTTCAAGGTGATCCGCGGCGAGCTTGCGGCCGAGCACGGCTCGGTGACGCTGCCGCCGCGCTGGCGGGTTGGCAGCCTGGCGCAGGAAGCGCCGAACGGTCCCGAAAGCCTGATCTCGGTCGTGCTCAAGGCCGATCTCGAGCGCGACGCGCTGCTTCACGAAGCCGAGAGCGCCACCGACCCGCACCGGATCGCCGAGATCCAGACCCGGCTCGTCGACATCGACGCGCATTCGGCCCCGAGCCGCGCCGCTGCGATCCTGTCCGGCCTCGGTTTTTCCGCCGCCGACCAGCTGCGTCCCTGTGCCGAATTCTCCGGCGGCTGGCGCATGCGCGTCGCGCTGGCAGCGACGCTGTTCGCGGCGCCCGATCTGTTGCTCCTCGACGAGCCAACCAACTATCTCGACCTCGAAGGCACGCTATGGCTCGAGGACCATCTCGCGCATTATCCGCGCACGGTGATCGTAATCAGCCACGACCGCGATCTCCTTGAAAGCTCGGTGGACCAGATCCTGCATCTGGAGCGCGGCAAGCTCACGCTCTACAAGGGTGCCTATTCCTCCTTCGAGGAGCAGCGCGCCGCGCGTGAGCTACTCGACGCCAAGCAGGTCAAGCGCCAGGAAGCCGAACGCGCGCACCTGCAAGCCTTCGTCGACCGCTTCAAGGCCAAGGCCTCCAAGGCGCGGCAGGCCCAATCACGCGTCAAGATGCTGGAACGGCTGAAGCCGATCCGGGCGCTGGTGACGGAGGACGTGCGCGAGATCACGTTCCCGGCGCCGGAAAAAATTCTGTCGCCGCCGATCATCGCCGTCGACAACGCCTCCGTCGGCTACGATCCGGCAACGCCGGTGCTCAGCCGCGTGACGCTGCGCATCGACAATGATGACCGCATTGCTCTGCTGGGCGCCAACGGCAACGGCAAGTCGACACTCGTCAAACTGCTCGCTGCGCGTCTCGCCCCGTTCTCCGGCAAGGTGACGCGCGCGGACAAGCTGTCGATCGCCTATTTCGCGCAACATCAGCTTGACGAACTGAACGAGGACGCCTCGGCCTACGACCATATCCGCAAGCTGATGGGCGATGCGCCCGAGGCGAAAGTGCGGGCACGCGCCGGCGCGATCGGCTTCTCCGGCAAGGCGGCCGATACCAAGGCGGGCAAACTCTCGGGCGGCGAGAAGGCGCGGCTGCTGTTGGGGCTTGCCACCTTCTTCGGCCCCAACATGATCATCCTGGACGAGCCGACCAACCATCTCGACATCGACAGCCGCGCAGCCCTGGCAGAGGCGATCAACGAATTTCCCGGCGCGATCATCATGGTCTCGCACGACCGCTATCTGATCGAGGCCTGCGCCGACCAGCTCTGGATCGTCGCCGACCGCACCGTGACCAATTACGACGGCGACCTCGACGAGTACCGCCGTCTGGTGCTGTCCTCGCGCAACGGCGAGCCCGCGCCGCGCGAACGCAGCGCCGCGAGCGAGAAGCCGCAGCGCCCGAAATCGGACAATCGCGGCTCGCTGAAGAAGCGCATCGCGGAAGCCGAATCCGAGATCGCCCGCGTCACCGACATCATTGCCAAGATCGACACCGCTCTCGCCCTGCCCGACATTTTCACACGCGACCCCAAGCAGGCCGCGCAACTGTCGAAGGCGCGTGCCAATGCGGCCGACGCGCTGGCCCGCGCGGAAGAGCAGTGGCTCGAGGCAAGCGCGCAGTTCGACGAGGCGGCGACCTAGCGTTCCCGCATGATGTCGTGCCGGTAGCGCTGCAGCGGCGATAGCAGATAACTCAAAATGGTGCGCGAGCCGGTCCTGATCTCCACCGTTACCGCCATTCCCGGCGACAGGTTGACGAGGCGGTCGTCGACCTGCATTTGCGTGCGATCGAGCGAGATACGTGCGCTGTAGCTGAGCTCCTGCCCGTTGGGCTCGCTACTATCGTGCTGCGTACCTGGCGCGCGGTCGCCTCGCTCCGGCGGACGGTCGCGAATGATGGCATCCTGCGAGACGCTCACAACCTGGCCTTCCAGCAGGCCGTAGCGGGTGAAGTTGAAGGTGTCGATTTTGATCGCGGCGCCCTGCCCGGCCTCGACAAAGCCGATGTCGCGGTTGGAGATCATCGCCTCGATCTCGAGCCGTGTGTCTGATGGCACGATCACGAGCAGCGACTGCGCCGGTGTGACCACGCCGCCGACGGTGTGGACCGCGAGCTGCTGGACAACGCCGTCAACCGGTGACGTCAGCTGCTGAAGCCTCGTCCGCTGCTGCGCCTTGATCAGATCGCGCGCGAGGCCGTTGGCTTTCTGCTCGCTCTTGGCGAGCTCGTCGGAGAGACTCTTCCTGTACTCGGCCACCGCCTGGATGCGGGTCTCCCGGATCGCGGCGACGGCCGAATCGGCTTCCTTCAGGCGGCTGCGCTGGACACCGAGCTCCTCCTGCTGCTCGATCTGGAGCTGGAGCGTCTCGTAATAGGTCAGCTTCGAGCCGATTTCCTTCTCCATCAGCGTCCTGCGGATATCGACGCGCTGCTCGGTCACGGGGAGCAATGCATCCAGCTTGTGGATCGTCGCCGCGATGGTCTGATGCTCGGCCTCCTTCTGCGCCTCCTGGCGTTCAAGGGACGCGAGCTTGGCGCGGTGCTCGCCGACCTGGCTGGTCAGAAGCTGCCGTTGCGTCGCGACCAGCACGGGATCGGCGTCCACGGGTGGCACGAGATCGGCGGAGCCATTTTCGCCGGCGACCAGCGCGGCGCGAATGCGCGCGCTATTGAGCCGTTCGGCCACGAGATCGTCCTGCAGGTGATCGCGCTCCGCGGCATTCACGGTCGGATCGAGCTCGATCAGCACATCGCCCGATTTGACCGCCTGTCCGTCCTGCACATGGATGGCGCGCACCACGCCGGTCTCGAACGGCTGCACCACCTTGCTTCGGCCGCTCGACACCACCTTGCCGGTCGCGGACGCCACGATGTCGATCGTGCCCCATGCCGACCATGCGAGCGCCGCGCAGACAAGGGCCATCAGCGCAAACGCGATGGTGCGGCCGATCGGCGACGGCGGGCTTTCCGTGATCTCCAGTGCCGCCGGCAGGAATGCGATTTCCTCGGCACTCCGGTTCTTCGTATTCCGGAAGGGAACGACGGTTGGCGCCGGCTTCCGTGCCGGCGCGGTGCTAGCCGACCTCATAGATTCCTCCCTGAAGCCGATGCAGCGCCGCATAGCGGCCGCCGTTCCTGATCAAGGCGTCATGCGTGCCGTCCTCGACCAGACGTCCCCGTTCCAGCGTGAAGATGCGATCGGCGCCGCGGACGGTGGAGAGACGATGCGCAATGATTAGCACCGTGCGGCCCTTCGCAATCTCCTTCATGTTGTCATGGATGATCCGCTCGCTTTCGTAGTCGAGCGCGCTGGTGGCTTCGTCGAAGATCAGGATGCGCGGATTGGTCACGAGCGCGCGGGCGATCGCGACCCGCTGGCGCTGCCCGCCCGAGAGCGTCGAGCCACGCTCGCCGACCACCGTGTCGTAGCCCTCGGGCAGCTCCAGAATGAAATCATGCGCGCCCGCAAGCCTGGCCGCCTCCATGACGCGGTCCATCGACAGGGTCGGATCGGCGAGCGCGATGTTGTCGCGCACCGAACGGTTGAACAGCATGTTCTCCTGCAGCACGATTCCGATCTGCCGCCGCAGCCAGGCCGGGTCGGTCATCACGAGATCCATGCCGTCGATCAGCACGCGGCCGCCCTGCGGCACGTAGAGCCGCTGCACCAGTTTTGCGAAGGTGCTCTTGCCCGAACCCGACGAGCCGACGATGCCGACGGTCTGACCTGCCGGAATATCGAACGAGACGTCCTGCAAAATCTCCGGCCCGTCCAGCCGATAGCGGAAGGCGACGTGCTCGAAGCGGACGTTGCCCTTGAGCGACGGCAGCCCCGCGCGGCCAGCAGAGTAAGCCGGCTCTGCGGCGCTGTTGAGGATGTCGCCAAGCCGGGCGATCGAGAGCCGGGCCTGATGAAAATCCTGCCAGACCTGCGCCAATCGGAGCACTGGCGCCGAGACGCGCCCTGCAAAGATGTTGAACGCGACGAGCTCGCCGACAGTCAGGGCGTCCCCGATCACGAGCCGCGCGCCGACATAGAGGATGGCGGCGGTGACGATCTTGCTGACGAACTGCACCAGCTGGCTCGCGGTGTTGCCGAGGCTGGTGACGCCAAAGCTCGCCGAGACATAGCCGGCGAGCTGCTCTTCCCAGCGGCGTTGCATTTGCGGCTCGACCGCCATCGCCTTCAACGTCTCGATGCCGCTGACGCTCTCGACCAGAAACGCCTGGTTCTCGGCGCCGCGGCGGAATTTCTCCTCCAGCCTGCGGCGAAACAGCGGCGTCGCCACTGCCGAGATCGCGATGTAGAGCGGGAACGATCCGAGCACGATGCAAGTCATCAGCGGCGAATAGGCGAACATCACCGCCAAAAACACCGAGGTGAAGACCAGGTCGATCAGAAGCGTCAGCGACGAGCTGGTGATGAAATTGCGGATGTTCTCGAGCTCGCGGACCCGGGCCACGGAATCGCCGACGCGCCGGGCCTGAAACCAGGCCATCGGCAGCGCCAGCAGATGATGGAACAGGCGTGCCCCCAGCTCGACGTCGATGCGGTTGGTTGTGTGCGAAAACAGGTAGTTGCGCAGGATTCCGAGCAACGTGTCGAACAGCGAGACGACGACGAGGCCAATCACGAGCACGTCGAGCGTCGACAGCGAGCGGTGAACCAGCACCTTGTCGATCACGACCTGGAAGAACAGCGGCGACACCAGCGCAAAGAGCTGGAGGAAGAACGAGGCAGCCAGCACTTCGCCGAACAAGCGCCGGTATTTGCCGATTGCACCGATGAACCAGGTGATATCGAATTGGCGTCCGAGGTCGGATAGCCCGGCGCGCCGGGTCATCAGGATCAATCCGCCGTCCCAGATCGCGCACAGCTCGTCGCGCTCCATGAACACTGGCCGCTGCGCCACCGGCGACTGCACCAGCACCTTGTCGGAAGAGGCCTTTGCGATGACCATGAAGCTGCCGTCACGCAGCATCGCGATCGCCGGCAGCGGGCACTCCGACAGACGGCTCCACTGCGTTCGATAGGTTCGTGCTTTCAGGCCGAGAGATCTGGCGCAGCGGATGATGTCCGCTGCGCCAAAGTTTGCCGTTCCCGTCCGGTGCCTGAGCTGATCGCGGTCGGCCGCCACGCCTTGCAGGTGAAGCAAGGTCAGGAGCGCGTCGAGCCCCGTATCGGGCGACACCGCATTCGTCGTCATGAGCATTCTCCAGGCCGGAGCAGCTTGTGTCAGGCGTGCTGCGGCGGAGCGA
This sequence comes from Bradyrhizobium sp. WSM3983, assembly GCF_000473045.1. Classification (GTDB taxonomy): domain Bacteria; phylum Pseudomonadota; class Alphaproteobacteria; order Rhizobiales; family Xanthobacteraceae; genus Bradyrhizobium. The sequence goes on from NZ_AXAY01000047.1 coordinate 26,572, forward strand.
GCGTCTGGGTCTGCGCCGTGTGCGGATCGGCCAACGGCATCGCGCCATGGCCGTCGCCTGCGGGCGCGAAGCTCGCCGCCATGGCCTGGTTGAGCAGCATCGCAGCCGCCATCGCTGCTCCATCCTGGATGAGGACGTTGTTGCCGGTGCCGCCATCGAGGACATCCTGGCCACCGCCGCCGATCAGCACGTCGTCACCTGCGCCGCCCGTCAACGTATCGCTGCCGGAGCCGCCGATGAGGACGTCGTCGCCGTTGCCGCCGTTGGCGACGAGCTGGATGCCGCCATGCAGGCCCGAAGCCGTGATGACATCGTCGCCATCGAGGCCGTTGATGACGATCCTGTCGCCTGCGCCGGCATTGGTGATGTTGATGTCCTGGCCAAGCCCGGACACCGTGATGATGCCGTCGTGCTCGGTCACCGTGATGACGTCGCTGCCGCCGGCGCCGTTGATGGTCACGGTATCAGCGGCGCCGTCATTGGCGCCGAGGTCAAGATTGACCTGGTTCACGCCGGTGCCGGAGAGGTCATTGACGGTGATGTTGTCGGCGCCGCCGAGGGCCTTGAAGTCGATATGCTCGACCCCGTTCAGGTCCATCGCGATGGCGGCGACGTCGCGGGTGAACAGCACCCGGCCGCCATTGGCCGAGATGTTGATGTTCTCGTTGATGTTGGCACCGTTGAACGCCAGCGTATCGGTGCCCTTGCCGCCTTCGACGGTGTCGCTGCCGTCGCCGGGGTTCCAGACGAAGGTGTCGTCACCGGCGCCGAGATTGGCGACATCGTTGCCGCGTCCGCCGTTGACGACGTCGTTGCCGGCGCTGCCGGTGATGGAGTCGTTGCCGTCACCGCCGTTGATGTTGAGGCTGACGAGCAGGCCGGCCTTGATCGCGGATGCATCGATGACATCGTTACCGGCTTGGCCGTTGACGGCGAGCACATCGCCGGCGTCGGCATGCGCGATCGTGACCTGCGCGGCCAAGCCGTTGACCACGATCGATCCGCCTGAGGTGACGACCTTGATGTTGTCGTCACCTGCAGTGCCGTTCACCGTCACGCGGTCCGCTGCGCCGTCGCCCTCCTGGCTGCCCGGGCCGGCGCTGAGGTCGATGGCGACCTGCGTGACGCCGGTGCCGGTCAGATCGTTGACGGTGATATTGTCGGCGCCGCCGGCCGCAGCGATCTGGACGTGCTCGATGCCGTTGAGGTCCATGGTGATGGCGCCGACGTCGCGGGCCAGAAGCGCACGGCTTCCGTTTGCCGAGATCGACATGTTCTCGGCCACATTCGCGCCGTTGAACACCAGCGTATCCGTTCCCGTGCCGCCTTCGACAGTGTCGCTGCCGTCGCCGGGATTCCAGATGAAGGTGTCATCGCCGGCGCCGAGAAACGCCACGTCGTTGCCGCGGCCGCCGGTGACCTTGTCGTTGCCGTCACCGCCGATCAGGGTGTCGGCACCCTGGCTGCCGGTGATGGTGTCATTCCCTGCACCGCCGTCGATGGTCAGTCCGATCACCGCAGCGAGGGCCGATGCATCGATGACGTCATTGCCGCCAAGCGCCTGGATGACCAGCCGGTCGTTGGCGGCCTCCGCATTTGCGATTGTCACGACTTCCGGCAGGCCGGTCACCGTGACCGTGGTGCCCTCGGCCGTGACCTGGATTTTCTGATTGCCGCCCGTCGCGTTGACGGTCACCGTATCGGCCGCGCCGTCGCCTTGCGTTCCGCCGGGAACGGCTCCGAGATCGACAAGAACCTGCTTGACGCCCGTGCCGCTGAGATCGCCGACGGTGATGTTGTCCGCACCGCCGCGCGCATCGAACTCGATCTGCTCGATGCTGTCGAGGTCCATGGTAATGTTGGCGACATCGCGGGTGAAGCGCACCCTGCCGCCATTGGCCGAGATGTTGATGGTCTCGTTGATGTTGGCACCGTTGAACAAAAGCTTGTCGTTGCCCGATCCGCCTTCCACGGTGTCGCTGCCGTCGCCGGGATTCCAGATGAAGGTGTCGTCACCCGATCCAAGCTGGGCGACGTCGTTGCCGCGGCCACCATTGACGATGTCGTTGCCGGAGCCTCCAATGATGGTGTCGTTGCCGTCGCCGCCGGTGATCGTGTCGTTGCCGGCGCCACCATCGAGCGTCAGTGAGATCAGGCTGCCGAGACCGTTGCCCGCGGTGATGACGTCATCGCCGTCGCCGGCGTGCAGCACGAGATTCTCCGTCGTGCCGATATCGAGCGAAAATGGCGCGACGCCCGTCCCGTCGAACCGCACGCGCGTGCCATTCGCGGTGATGGTGAATGTCTCGGAGGCATTGCTTCCGTTGATTTGCGCCGTGTCGTTGCCGTCGCCGCCCTCGAACAGGTTGGTGCCACCGCCGGGGTTCCAGATCATGAGGTCGTTGCCGGCTTCGCCGAAGAGCTGGTTGTCGCCGCTGCCGCCATCCAGCGTGTCGTTACCAGTTCCGCCGAACAGCAGATCATTGCCGCCACCGCCCTTGATCACATCGTCGCCGGCCTGACCGAACAGCAAGTCGGCACCCGAGCCACCTGTGATCCTGTCATTGCCGTCGCCGCCAAAAATGTGCACCGCGGGCATCGGGCCGTTGCATTCGTCGACGGTGATCGTGTCGTCCCCGCTCTGACCGAAGATGTCGATCTCGTTGGTGTTGGCGACAGTGGGATCGCCGCCGAGCGGCTTCACGTGCCCGTTATTGATCAGAATGCGGCCGGACTTGTCGCGACCGATCACGACGCTGTTATTGGCGCTGTCGCCGAAAATCGTGAGCTGCCCCGTAACCGGGGAAAAAACAGAAGTAATAGACATCCAAATTATCCTTCGATCGATCTAGCCCCTCCTCTCGATGCGTAGCAGCCGCCAGCATGACATTCTTGAAGCGTTGCTTGAGACGCGCATGATTATTCTGGAGATTTCCTCCAGATTTGCGGCGGATGTGATGGATCGCACATTGCGAGGCGCGGCGGGTTGGCTTCTGACGGGCGTACCGGCTGAACCAAATTGCCGGTGTGGTCTTGATGCATTTGGTAATATGCTCGGCGGCCAAGGGATTCTAAACAAGCAATATTTGAGGAAGATTTCAGATGTCATCACCCGAACCAATCAAGTTCACCGACGGCGCAGCTTACGAGCGCTTCATGGCACCCTGGAGCCGATCGGCCGGGACTCTGTTCCTCGACTGGCTGGCGCCACGCCCTGGACTGACCTGGGCGGATGTCGGTGCGGGCAACGGCGCGTTCACCGAGCTCCTTCTTGCGAAGTCAGCCCCTTCGTCCGTATGCGCGATCGATCCCTCCGATGCGCAGATTGCGACTGCGCGCCAAAAAATATCGGCAAAGCAGGTCGAGCTTTCGATTGGCGATGCGATGGCGCTTCCCTACGACGCCAACCGCTTCGACGTCGCGGTGATGGCGCTGGTGCTGTTTTTCGTCCCCGACCCTCGCAAAGGCGCCTCGGAAATGGTCCGCGTTACCAAGCCCGGCGGCATGGTCGCATCCTACACCTGGGACATCCTGCGCGGCGGCACGCCCACCCAGCCCCTTTGGGAAGAGATGGACGCTATGGGCAAACCGGCTGCGCGCCCGCCGAGTGCGGACGTCTCGCGTTTCGAGGCGCTGAAGGCGCTTTGGGCAGAGCTCGGTCTCCGCGACGTCGAAACCCGCGAGTTGGTCGTCGATCGAACATTTGCTGACTTCGACGACTACTGGCTCTCCATGGTCGTCAGCAGCCCGAGCGGCGTGCTGGGAAAGCTGTCAGACGCGGAGAGCGCGGAGCTGAAGCGCCGATTACAGGCGCGACTGCCGGCGAGCGCGACCGGTGAGATCACCGTTCATGCCTCGGCCACCGCGATCAAGGGGCGCAGGGCCGCTTGATGGTCGGGACGAACATGCGCGGCTGATCGCGTTGACAGCCGCAACTGGCTTCAGGTCGGAAGGCGACGATATATTACGTCGCCGCCTTCTTCTTCGCCTTCGGCTTCACCGGCTTCGCAACAACCGGCGGCTCGGGATTGCCCTCGATCGCGGACAGGCGTCCGGAGGTGAAGGTGTAGATGCCCGCGCGCGGACCCGTGGTCCAGGTGACCACAGCGACACGACGGCCGGCGGCATCGCTGGAGAGATTGACGGTCGAGGGCGCGCCAATGCCGCGCACCACGTCGCATTCTGTGTGGCCGAGCGCGACCGTGCCGCCCATCGGCGCCGTGGTCGAGGCATTGGCGTCGGCAGGTCCAGGCGGCGGCGCCATGCCGGGGCAAGCGCCGTCGGCGCTGACGAGATCCTCAGCGCCAACCGGCTTGTCGGGGGTCAGCGGCGGCGATTCGATCGAGATGTTCTTGATGAACAGGCGACTCGGCTTGTTGAACCATTCGGCGTCTTTAGCAGACGCCAGCAGATCGGTCCCGCCCGAGCAGCCCGCGATCAGCGGCGCGACAGCGGCCAACGCAACTATGAGCGACTTTGGAAGCTTTTGATGTCGCACGATAAACTAAATTCCCCCACGTCAAGGAGCAGCCCTAAGCGATTGTTCCAACACCACTTTACGGCACGAAGGTGGCCGAAACCAGTTTGGCTACGAAACACCAAATTATCATTAATTACGAACGGCCGCTAATTCCGTCGCTGCCACCGACCCCGTTCGTCCGCCTGCCAATAGGTGACCTCAAATCCGCGCGTCTTGCAATCCGTCCAGATGCTGCGGGCCGCCGCAAGCGCGTCCGGATCGTCGCCATTGAACAGCAGCACCATGCGCTCATAGCCCTCCGTATCCTGCGGCAACGCGGCATTGTCGACCAGGAAGCGGACGTTGGCGCCGTTCGGATTGCCCTCCTCGATCGCCAGCACGATCGGCTGCTCGGCCACATCGTTCACCCGCCATGTCGCGTGCGGCAGGAAGGAATCGTCGCGATAGGTCCATAGATGCGCGTCAAGTGCATCGGCGCGCTCCGGCGAGGTCGACTGCACCACGACGCGCCAGCCGCGCTCGAGCGATTTCTCGAGAAGTGGCGGCAAGACGTTCTCAACCGTCATGTTTTGCAGATGGTAGAACAGTACTTCGGTCATCTTGTCATTTGCGCTCGTAATGATCCGCCACCAGGCGATCGAGCAGCCTGACACCGTAGCCCGAACCCCAGCTCTGGTTGATGTCGGTCTTCGGCGCCCCCATCGCCGTGCCGGCGATGTCGAGATGCGCCCAGGGCGTCCCGTCGACGAAGCGGTGGAGGAACTGCGCTGCGGTGATCGAGCCGCCGTGACGGCCGCCGGTGTTCTTCATGTCGGCGAACTGGGAATCGATCAGCTTGTCGTATTCGGGGCCGAGCGGCAGGCGCCAGACTTTCTCGCCGCTCTCGATGCCGGCCGCGAGCAGGCGCTCGGCGAGTTCGTCATTGTTGGAGAACATGCCGGCATGATCGGTGCCGAGCGCGACCACGATCGCGCCGGTCAGCGTCGCCAGATCCACCATGAATTTCGGCTTGGTCTTCTTGGCCACGTACCAGAGCACGTCGGCCAGCACCAAACGGCCTTCCGCGTCGGTGTTGATGATCTCAATGGTCTGGCCCGACATCGAGGTGACGATGTCGCCCGGCCGCTGCGCGTTGCCGTCGGGCATGTTCTCGACGAGGCCGATGGCGCCGACCACGTTGGCCTTGGCTTTACGCGCCGCGAGCGCGTGCATCAGGCCGACGACGCAGGCAGCCCCACCCATGTCGCCCTTCATATCCTCCATGCTGCCGGCCGGCTTGATCGAAATGCCGCCGGTGTCGAAGCAGACGCCCTTGCCGACGAAGGCGACCGGCGCCTCGCCCTTCTTGCCGCCGTCCCAGCGCATGATCACGGTGCGGCTCGGCCGCGCCGAACCCTGGCCGACGCCGAGCAGCGCGCCCATGCCGAGCTTCTGCATCGCCTTGACGTCGAGCACCTCGATCTTGACGCCGAGCTTGCGCAGCAGGCCTGCACGGCGCGCGAACTCCTCGGGGAACAGCACGTTCGGCGGCTCGTTGACGAGATCGCGCGCGATGTTGACGCCGTCAACGACCGCGCCGGCCGACGCAAAGGCCTTCTTCGCCCCGGCCGCATCGCCGACCGCGAGCGAGATGTCGGCGCGCAGGGCGCCCTCCTCGTCGTCCTTCTTTCTGGTCTTGTAGCGGTCGAACTTGTAGGCGCGCAGCCGCAGGCCTGAGGCGATCGCAACCGCCTGCTCGCTGGTCATGGCGCCATCAGCCAGTTCCGCCATGATGGTCATGGCCGCGGACCCCGCTTTGAGCTTGCTGGCCGCCATGCCGCCGAATTTGAGGAAGTCGTTGCCCTTCAGGCTTGACGCCTTGCCGGTCCCGATCACGATCAGGCGCTCGGCCTTCAGACCCTCGGGCGCCAGGATGTCCAGGGCGGCGCCGCTTTTACCTTTGAATGAGGCGGCAACCGCCGCCCGCTTCACGAGTTCGCTCGCCCCGCCGAGCGCCTTCGCCGTCGCCGGACCGAGCTTCAGGGCGTCGTCACAGAACACGACCAGGATGCCACGGGCGGCGGGCGCCAACGGGACGAAGCCGACCTTAATGGCATCAGACATGGGTAACTCCTCGAAAACATGGGGCTCTTGCCGATCCATGGGCCCGGCCGGAAGCCGAATCTGAACGGCGATTCACTTGTCTCGCCGCACTATGGGCGAGAAGCACGGTCGATGCCAAGCACCGCCCGTGGCAGTCATGCCACAACGAGGGAAATATTAACCATATATTGACGGTGCCACGGGGCAGCCATTTTGTTGACGGATCAAAGGGATGGTAGTGAGAACGTAAGCTGCAGGAAGAGGTGACTGGCCGACCTTGGGGATCCCTGTCAGGGGATTGGTCGGACAGAAGGAATTCCGGTGCGCATTGGGGCTTTGGTGGGATTCGTGCGGTAGCGCATGGGGTCAATCGACAGGTATATTTTCCGCACGACGCTGGCGTCGTTTGCGCTCGTCCTGGTCAGCCTCACCGGCGTGATCTGGATAACGCAGGCGTTGCGCGGCATCGACCTGATGACGAGCCAGGGTCAGACCATCATGACCTTCCTCGGCATCACCAGCCTCGTCATTCCGGCGCTGGTGCTGATCATCTCGCCGATCGCGCTGATGATCGCGATCTCGCACACGCTGAACAAGCTCGCGACCGATTCCGAGATCATCGTGATGAATGCCGCCGGCTTCTCGCCGTTCCGGCTGTTCTATCCGTTCTTTTACGCCACCTGCGTGGTGGCGCTGCTGGTCGCCTTCATCGCCGCCTATCTCGCTCCCGACGGCATGAGGCGGATCAAGCAGTGGGACGCCGAGATCACCGCCGACGTGCTCACCAACATCCTGCAGCCGGGCCGCTTCGCCCAGCTCGACAAGAATCTCACGATCCGGATTCGCGAGCGTCTGCCCGGTGGCATCCTCGCCGGCATCTTCATCGACGACCGTCGCGATCCGAACGAGCGCGTCTCGATCGTCGCGGAGCACGGCGAGGTCGTGAAGAACGAGAACGGATCGTTCCTGGTGCTCAAGGACGGCAATCTGCAGCGCTTCGAGGCCGGCAAGCGCGACCCTGCGCTGGTGGCGTTCGGCCGCTACGGCTTCGACATGTCGAAGTTCGGCAACCAGGGCCACGACGTCACCCTCGGCATCCGCGAACGCTATCTGTGGGAGCTGTTCTCGCCGTCCGAGGACGATCCGGTCTACAAGCAGATTCCCGGGCAGTTCCGCGCGGCCCTGCACGACAGCCTGCTCGCGCCGATCTATCCCTTCGCGTTTGCCGTGCTGACCTTCGCTTTCCTCGGCGCGCCGCGCACCACTCGCCAGAGCCGCAACTTCTCGATCGGCGGCTCGGTGCTCGCCGTGTTCGGCCTGCGCATGGCGGGATTTGCCTGCTCGGTGATGGCCGTGAAGTCGCCCGGTCCGGCGCTGGTCCAGTACGCGATGGTCTTGGGTGCAATCGGCATCGGGCTGTGGATGATCATCGGCGGCATCGTGGTCGAGCCGCCGGCCGGCCTGATGGAGGCCATCAACAGATCGAACGCGCGTATCGCGCGGCTGTTCGGACGGCCGGCCGCCGCATGAGCATGCTCACCAACACGCTCGGGCGCTATTTCGCCGGCCGCTTCGTGGTCGCCGCACTCGGCGTGTTCGCGGGCATCTTCCTGCTGCTGGTGCTGGTCGATTACATCGAGATGGTGCGCAAGACCTCAGGGCTTGCGTCGGCGTCAGCGATCATGGTGGCTGAGACCTCGCTGTTCCGGGTGCCGCAATTGCTGGAGAAGCTGACGCCGTTCTGCATGCTGATCGGCGCCATGACCTGCTATCTCGCCCTCTCCCGCCGGCTCGAGCTCGTGGTGGCGCGCGCCGCCGGCATCTCGGCCTGGCAGTTCATCTCGCCGGCACTCGGCAGCGCGCTCCTGATCGGCGTGATCGCGACCGTCGCCTACAATCCGATGTCGGCGAATCTGCGCGAGCTCTCCAAGCGCATGGAAGCCGAGCTGTTCGGCTCGGCGCCCGGCGGCGGCATCCAGGACGCCTCGGGCTTCTGGCTCAACCAGGTGACCAGCGACGGCCAGACCATCATCAATGCGGCGCGCAGCGAGCAGCAGGGCGTCCGCCTGACGGGGCTCACGCTGTTCCGGTTTGACACAGAGCAGCATTTCAGGGAGCGGGTCGAGGCGCGCGAGGCGACGCTCGAGGCCAGCCATTGGCTGTTCAAGGGCGTGCGTCGCTTCGCGCTCGATGCCCCGCCGGTCGATCAGGCCAGCCTGGAGATTCCGACGACGTTGACCGAAGCGCAGGTCCGCAACAGCTTTTCCACACCCGAGACTGTGTCCTTTTGGCAACTACCGAGCTACATCCGCTCATCGGAGAGCTCGGGGTTCGCGACAGCCGGATATCGACTCCAGTATCACAAGCTGCTGGCACAGCCGTTTTTGCTCGCCGCCATGGTGATGCTCGCGGCTTCCGTGTCGCTGCGCTTCTTCCGGATGGGCGGCGTACAGAAGATGGTTTTGAGTGGCGTGGGCGCAGGCTTTCTGCTCTACGTTCTGTCGAAAGTGACTGAAGACTTGAGCAAGGCTGAGTTGATGCATCCGATCGCTGCGGCGTGGTTGCCCGCAGTGGTGGGCGGCCTCACCGGCTTTTTGGCCTTGCTGTATCAGGAGGACGGATAGTGACGGCCGTCCGCCGAGGACACGTATCTGGTTTGGCGTTGCGCACCCCCGTGCGTGCGAACGGATACGGCTTGTCTGTCCGCAGGCTCCTGCTCGCTTTGATCGCGACTGTATCGCTCGCCGGCATGATCGATCTTGCCGCGGTGTCGCCGGCCGCCGCCCAGAGCTACACCTACAATCCGCGGCCACCACGCCCGACGCCGCCGAAGGCGGCCAATGACGGGCAGATGCTGGTGCAGGCGACCGAGGTCGATTACGATTACAACAATTCGCGCGTCTCCGCGGTCGGCAACGTCCAGCTGTTCTACAACGGCACCAGCGTCGAGGCCGACCGGGTCATCTACGACCAGAAGACCAAGCGGCTGCATGCCGAAGGCAACATCCGCATGACGGATGCCGACGGCAAGATCACCTATGCCGAGATACTCGATCTCTCCGACGACTACCGCGACGGTTTCGTCGATTCGCTGCGCGTGGACACCGCCGACCAGACCCGCATGGCCGCAACCCGCGCCGACCGCTCAAGCGGCAACTACACGGTGTTCGAGAACGGCGTCTACACAGCCTGCGCGCCGTGTAAGGACGATCCGAAGAAGCCGCCGCTCTGGCAGGTCAAGGGTGCCCGCATCATCCACGACCAGCAGGAGAAGATGCTGTATTTCGAGACGGCGCAGCTCGAATTCTTTGGCGTGCCGATCGCCTACATGCCCTATTTCTCGACGCCCGACCCGACCGTGAAGCGCAAGACCGGCTTCCTGATGCCGGGCTTCACCTCGAACACGCCGTTCGGCTACGGCGTCGAAATTCCGTTCTACTGGGCGATCGCACCTGACATGGATGCGACCTTCAGCCCACGCATCACCTCCAAGCAGGGGGTGCTGTTCCAGGCCGAGTTCCGCCAGCGCCTGATGGACGGCGCCTACCAGGTCCGCGTCTACGGCATCGATCAGCTCGATCCGGGCGCGCTTGCCGGCCAGCCAGGCGACCGCCAGTTCCGCGGCGCCGTCGACACCAAGGGTCAGTTCGCGCTGAACGACAAATGGGTCTGGGGCTGGGACGGTGTCGTCATGTCCGACTACTACTTCTTCTCGGACTATCGGTTGTCGCAGTACCGCGATCCGCTGGGGTCGTTCCTGTACCTGCCGACCGATGCGCTCTCGCAGCTCTATCTGACCGGCGTCGGCAATCGCAGCTTCTTCGACGCGCGCACGATGTACTGGCTGAGCTACTCGGGCAACCAGCAGCAGGTGCCCGTCGTCTATCCTGTGATCGACTACTCGAACGTGATCAACTATCCGATCTTCGGCGGCGAGGTCTCCTACAAGACCAATTTCGTCAACCTGACCCGCAACGACGCGGCGTTCGATCCGATCACGACGGCGGCCAACACCAGCGGCCTGTGCACGACGACCTCGGCCGATCCGCTCGCGCGCACGCCGTCGCAGTGCCTGCTGCGCGGCTTTCCCGGCACCTACACCCGCCTGACGGCGGAAGCGCAGTGGCGCAAGTCCTTCACCGATCCGCTCGGCGAGATCTGGACGCCGTTCGCCATCCTGCGTGCCGACGCGATCAACTCCGACGTCTCCAACCAGCCGGGCGTATCGAACTACCTGCCCGTCGGCAACACCCAGGCGTTCCGCCTGATGCCGACCGTCGGCCTCGAATACCGCTATCCCTTCATCAACGTTCAGCCTTGGGGCTCGACCACCATCGAGCCAATCGCGCAGATCATCATCCGCCCGAACGAGACCTATGCCGGCAAACTCCCGAACGAGGATGCACAGAGCATGGTGTTCGACGCCTCCAACCTGTTCAGCGTCGACAAGTTCTCCGGCTACGACCGCGTCGAGGGCGGCGGCCGCGCCAATGTCGGCGTGCAGTCCACTACGCAGTTCGACAAGGGCGGCGCCGTCAAGGTGCTGTTCGGCCAGTCCTACCAGCTGTTCGGCATGAACTCCTACGCGGTGCAGGACTCCATCAATACCGGCCTCGATTCCGGCCTCGACAAGCCGCGTTCGGATTACGTGGCGAGCGCCGCCTATTCGCCGAACAGTACCTATACGTTCAGCGTTCGCTCCCGCATGGACGAGCAGACCTGGAACGTGCAGCGCTTCGAGGCGGAAGGCCGCGCCAACTTCAATCGCTGGTCGGTCAGCGTGCTGTACGGCAATTACGCGGCCCAGCCGGAACTCGGCTACCTGACCCGCCGCGAGGGCATCCTGACCTCAGGCTCGATCAAGGTCGCGACCAATTGGGTGGTGACGGGCTCGGCGCGCTGGGACCTCGAGGCCAACAAGATCAACCAATATGTGCTCGGCGCGGGCTATGTCGACGATTGCTTTGTGCTCGGCGTGAACTACGTAACTTCGTATAGTTATTCTGCGGGCTCGACGCCGCCCGTGCTGAACCACGCGTTCATGTTCCAGATCGGTCTGCGCACGCTGGCGACCACGTCGACGACCAGCAGTTCCGGCGGCGGCCTCCAGTGATCGGTCTGAAGGTGCCGGCCGCCTGTTCCCGATCGCAGGTTCATCGCGGCTGACATGCGAGCGACAACCATGAAAATCCGATTGCCTGTCTTCCGTCTTCCCCTCCTCGTGCTGGCCTCCGTACTGGTCTTAGCCGGCGCACCTGCGCGTGCGCAGAACATCGTCGTGATGGTCAACGGTGATCCCATCACCGATTTCGACATCGAGCAGCGCTCCAAGCTCGACACGCTGACGACGCAGAAGACCCCGAGCCGGCAGGACGTCATCAACACGCTGATCGACGACAAGATCAAGATGAAGGAAGGCAAGAAATACGGCGTCGATCCCACCGTTTCCGACATCAACCAGTCTTACGAGGGCATGGCGCAGCGCATGCGCATCTCGATCGATCAGCTCACCAAGTCGCTCGAGAGCAAGGGCGTGCGTCCTGAAACTCTCAAGAGCCGCATGAAGTCCGAGATGGTCTGGACCAGCCTCGTGCGCGGCCGCTTCAAGGAGAAGCTGATGATCGGCGAGAAGGACGTCGCCGACAAGGTGCGCGAGGGCGGCGACGAGAAGCTTCAGATCGAGGGCACCGAATACAAGATGCAGCCGATCGTGCTGATCGTGCCACGCGGCTCGTCTCCCGCTTTCCAGGAGACGCGGATGAAGGAAGCCGAGCAATATCGCTCGCGTGTCGGAAGCTGCGAGGAAGCCAATTCGCTGTTCCGTTCAACGCCGAACGCCACCATCCGCGACAGCGTCACCAAGACCACGGCCGACCTGCCGGAGGCGCTGCGCAAAGTGCTCGACGACACCCCGATCGGCCACCTCACAGCACCTGAAGTGACCAAGTCCGGCATCGAGATGGTCGTGCTGTGCTCGCGCAAGCCTACCACGATCGACACGCCGAAGAAGCGCGAGATCCGCGAGAAGATGTATACGGAGAAGTACGAGAAGACTCAGAAGGCCTATCTCGACGAGCTCCGCAAAGCGGCGATGATCGAATATCGCAACCATTGATGGCCGTTCCCGCAAAACCCCTCGCGCTGACGCTCGGAGAGCCCGCCGGGATCGGCCCCGACATCACCATCGCAGCCTGGCTCCGGCGCCGCGAGCTCGGCCTTCCCGCCTTCTATTTGCTCGGCGACGAGGCGCTGATCGCGCAGCGCGCCAAGGCACTCGGTGCTGATATCCGCATCGCCGCGGTGAGCCCGGGCGAAGCCGAGACCGCCTTTGCCGAGGCCCTGCCCGTGGTTGCGACCGGCGAGCGCGCGACCGCTGCGCCTGGCAAGCCAGACGCATCGAGCGCACCGGCCGCGCTCGCCTCGATCCGCCAGGCGGTCGGCGATGTCCGCACAGGCCGCGCCAGCGCCGTCGTCACCAACCCGATCGCCAAGAGCGTGCTCTACCGCGCGGGCTTCCGCCATCCCGGCCACACCGAATTCCTCGCCGAGCTCGCGACCACCGATGCCAGCGTTCCGCAGCCGGTGATGATGCTGTGGTCACCGCGGCTCGCCGTCGTGCCGGTGACGATCCACGTCTCGCTGCGCGAAGCGCTGAGCCAGCTCACGAGCAAGCTCATCGTCTCGACCGTGCGCATCGTCGCGGCCGAGCTCACATCCCGCTTCGGCATTGCGCGGCCGCGAATCGCGATCTCGGGCCTCAATCCGCATGCCGGCGAGGACGGCTCGCTCGGGCATGAGGAGCAGACCGTGATCGCACCGGCGTTGAAAGTTCTGCGCAATGACGGCATCGACGCCAGGGGACCGCTGCCCGCCGACACCATGTTCCACGAGGCCGCGCGAAACACCTATGACTGCGCGGTCTGCATGTATCACGACCAGGCGCTGATCCCGATCAAGACGGTGGCCTTCGACGACGCGGTCAACGTCACGCTCGGCCTGCCCTTCATCCGCACCTCGCCCGATCACGGCACCGCCTTCGACATCGCCGGCACCGGCAAAGCCAATCCGGCCAGCCTGATCGCGGCGTTGAAGCTTGCGAGCCGCATGGCGGCTGCAAACAGCTGATGAGCGCGATCGACGACCTCCCGCCGCTTCGCGAGGTCATTCGCCAGCACGCCCTGTCGGCCCGCAAATCGCTGGGCCAGAATTTTCTGCTCGATCTCAATCTCACCGCGCGGATCGCGCGCGCGGCAGCGCCGCTCGAAGAGAGCACGATCGTTGAGATCGGCCCGGGCCCGGGTGGGCTGACACGCGCGCTGCTCGCGCTCGGCGCCAAACGGGTCATCGCGATCGAGCATGACGAGCGTGCCATCCCGGCGCTGAACGATATTACCGCGCGCTATCCCGGCCGGCTCGAGATCGTACACGGCGATGCCATGACCTTCGATCCGCGCCCAATGCTCGCGGGCGAGCGCGCGAAGATCGTCGCCAATCTGCCCTACAACATCGCGACCCAGCTTCTGATCGGCTGGCTGACCGCCGAGCCCTGGCCGCCCTGGTACGACATGATGGTGCTGATGTTTCAGCGCGAGGTCGGCGAGCGCATCGTCGCGCGCGAAGACGAGGAGGCCTATGGCCGGCTCGGCGTGCTCGCCAACTGGCGCTGTGAGACAAAAATCCTGTTCGACATCTCACCATCCGCCTTCGTGCCGCCGCCGAAAGTTACCTCCTCCGTCGTGCGCCTGGTGCCCCGCGCGGAGCCTCTGCCCTGCGATCGCAAGATGCTCGAACAGGTTGCGGCCGCGGCCTTCGGCCAGCGCCGGAAAATGCTGCGCCAAAGCCTGAAATCGCTCGGTGTCGATCCCGCGCGACTGGCGGCAGCCGCCGGCGTCGATGCGACGCGGCGTGCCGAGACCATTCCCATCTCCGGCTTTGTTGCCATGGCGCGTGAATTGGCGAATATACGCAGCCAAGCCTGACAATCTATATTCCGGAGGAAAGAAAATGGCGTTGATGCGTCGGCAGTCGCTGGTCAAGTTCGATGCGCCCTTGTGCGAGACCATCGTCGATACGCCCAAGCCGCAAGGCGCCGAGGTGCTGGTGCGCATCGAACGCTGCGGCCTCTGCCATTCCGATCTGCACATCCAGGACGGCTATGCCGATCTCGGCGGCGGCAAGAAGCTCGACACCACGCGCGGCATGACGTTGCCCTTCACGCTCGGCCATGAGATCGCCGGCGTCGTCGACGAGGTTGGGGCTGACGCGCCGGGGAGCCTCGTCGGTGGCAAGAAGGCGGTGTTTCCCTGGATCGGCTGCGGGCAGTGCCGCGACTGCAAGAACGGCGACGAGAACCTCTGCGCCAAGCAGCGCTTCCTCGGCGTCTCCATCGACGGCGGCTTCGCTACCCATGTGCTGGTGCCCGACGCGAAGTATCTGCTCGATTACGATCCGCTGCCGGTCAACCAGGCCGCTACCTTGATGTGCTCCGGCGTCACCGCTTACGGCGCGCTCAAGCGCCTGGTCGACCGTCCGCGCCAGCGCAATCTGCTGCTGATCGGCCTCGGCGGCGTCGGCATGATGGGCCTGTCGTTTGCGCAAGCGATGTTCAAGCAGCCGATCACGGTCGCCGATCTCTCTCCGGCCGCGCGCGAGACCGCGCTGAAGAACGGCGCGGCCAACGCCTACGATCCGTCCGAGCCCGACGTGATCAAGCGCATCCTGAAGGAGACCGACGGCGGCTTCGACGAGGTCGTCGATTTCGCCGGCAACGAAAAGTCGATGGCCTTTGCGGTCGCGGTTGCCGCGCGCGGCGGCAAGGTCGTGGTCTCAGGCCTGATGGGCGGCCAGTTCACGCTGCCGATGGTGCAATGGGTCTACAAGCGCCTCACCATCGAGGGCTTCATGGTCGGCACGCTTGCCGAGGCGCACGAATTGATGACGCTCGCCCGCGCCGGCAAGATCAAGCCGACCCCGATGCGCGAAGAGCCGATGGGCGATATCCAGAAATGGATCGACGAACTGCGCGCCGGCAAGGTGGTCGGCCGCATCGTGCTGAAGAACTAGGGCAGATGATTTCGGCTCGCTCGGGTTCACCTCTCCCCAGCGGGGAGTGAGGGGGCCGCAGCATCGGTGAGGCTGTAACCCCTCGCCCGGATCGCATCTGTCGATGCGATTGAGCAACCGCCGACATAGGTAACCTCCGGTTAGAACCCGATCCGACCTCTCCCTTTCGGGAGAGGTGTGGCACCTCGGTTCGCATCGCCGCTTTCGTTTGCGCAATTGACTCGGAATTCAAGCAAGGCCCGGTTCCGCACGAAGCTGGGCGCACGGAACGGCTGCGGCTGCACCGCGTTGGCAGCGCATGTCCATTCGTTGCACAGTCGAGAGCGCATTCTTCATCGCCTGGAGCTTCCTCGAGAAGAGTGGAGAACTCGGCCCGCCGGATGAGTCGGCGAACGTCATTCTCGATGCGATCGAGGCGCAGCTCAAGACCGGCGAGCGCCGGCCGCTGATGCTCGCCAACAGGGCGATCGACGCATACAGGGACCACGCCGCGCTGGTCCGCTCGTCGGCCGGGCGCGTAGCACGCCTCGGATAACTGCCTCAGCGATGCCCTCGGACCTGGCGGCGGGTCCGTCGGGCAGAGCGCACGCCGCGCGCACTCGGCAGCGGTCACATTAAGCCAATCAGCGCCCGCCCTATGTCCACTCGTGAACAGAGCGCGCTCCAATTCGAAATCCGTAGTTCTCCGTCCGTGAACAGAGTTCGAGGCGTGGCCCGAGTGCAACGCGGGACGCTCCTCCGCGTTCGACGTTAATCTTCTTCGATTTCCCGTGAGCCCTTATGTGTGCACTTTGGAACCGTCGGTTCCTGCGCGGAAACTTGGGGATCAGCAGCGCGCGGCGAAATGGATCATCGCGGCGCAGGAGCACATCGGCGGGGACGAGATCCCCCTCACCATGAGACTCGCCGAGTTTCGATAGCCGCTTGTTCCCCGAAACTTGCGTCAGACCAAAGCACAACTTGCATCGGGATGCGAATGGCCGTTCAATGCCTGCATAAGTCGACAGCACATTGCATCACCTATGGTTTTGAGTGGAATGCGGATCTTTCTTGTCATTCTGGGCATCTGGCTCCTGATCAACGTCCTCTTCGTCGTGATCACAATCCCGCCGCGCAAGCCGCGGAAATCGGATCAACCGCGATCATCGAGCGGTCTCGCGCCTGTCCCGATCGGCCAAAATGCCTACGCATGCGATGAGGACGAAAAGGTCTCGCTGCGCCACACGATCATCGCGATTGCGATGGGCACGCTGTTCTCCCTGACACCGCCTCTGCTGGAAGCCGTCGACGGCATCAAGCGGTTGATCGCCAAATACATCGACCGATAGATCGTCATCCGGCGAACAGGACGCCCCGCAGGCACCAGCGCTGCGCGTTGCCCCCTATCACTTCCCGCCAAAAGTTGGAACGCGGCGAACCACCTGCGCGTTGGCCTCTCGTCAAGGCAACGACGGAGTCTGAACTGCATGACGAAGCCGCTGACAAAAACGGTGCAGCCAGTTCCCGACGAGAACCAGAGCCACAAGGGCGCCGGCAGCACGCCGACAGTTCCCGTCGATACCACCAAGGGCCATCGCGACGACGAGAAGCAGAACATCCGTGAACAGGCCGCGCACGGCAACCTCACCCAGAACACCAGCAAGCGGCGCATGGGATAGGTGCAGAAACCAGGGGGATCAAACAGGAGAGACGAACTTGGTCAATCCAGGCAAATGGTACGATCCGATCTCTGAACGCTGGATCGCGCCGCGCGAATTCCACTTCGCAGAACCATCCCACCACACCAGCGAGAACCATGTGCTTGAGATGCAGAGGTCAGTCGAGATCCAGCGCATCTGGCGCCTACTCGTCGATTGCTGCGCAAGCAAGTGATGCTTTAGCGCATCCGTCGCGACGGCGGAACGCGCCGTCCCGGAAGGTAGTCGTCCTGCATGAACGATTCCGCATCCCCCGTCAGGCCCGTCGCCGTCGCGATCCGCTTTATCGCGATCATCGCCGGCTCCGCCAGCCTGCTGCTCGCCGCAATCTGCTTCGCCATCGCGTGCCAGGTCTTCATCCAGACCGGCGTCTTCGCGG
This sequence comes from Bradyrhizobium sp. WSM3983, assembly GCF_000473045.1. Classification (GTDB taxonomy): domain Bacteria; phylum Pseudomonadota; class Alphaproteobacteria; order Rhizobiales; family Xanthobacteraceae; genus Bradyrhizobium. The sequence continues at coordinate 44,273 of NZ_AXAY01000047.1, forward strand.
AGTCCTACGCGATGGTGGGATTGATCAGCGGCGTGCTCGGGATTCTGACGCTGAAGCTGGCTAGTGTGTGGAAATCGGTTGTCGCAGCGCCCTCTCGGTCTCCGCCGCCATCATCTTGAGCCATGCGGCTGCGGCTCGTTACGCGACGGCTCTCCCCTCCTCCGGATTGCGGACAACTCGACCGAGACCAAAAGGAGTCGAGGAATGATGATGACGATCGCGGCCATGGCACTGAACACCAGCATCTCCAGCACATCGCCCCAGTCGTGGACCTCGAAACTGAATCTCGGTGCAAGGTGCAGATAATTGAGCGCAAGGAGACATACCGCGCACACGATGAGCGTGACACGCGTGCCGAGACAAAGCGAACTCAGGAACACCAGGATAAAGTAGAGCTTGAATATTCTACCGAGCGATCGACCTGCATCCAGCTGAAGATCCAACGCGAACCCAATGGAGAGGATAACCATCGCAACAAATATGCGCACAGCTACGGGACTCTGCCTCAACCTTGCCAATGCCCGAATGCGCTTGCCGGCACGCTCTGGGATATTTCCCTTCAATATCCAGTAAGTGGCATGAACAAAGGCCAATCCCACCGCGAACCCGATCCAGGTCCCTCCGAAGAAATTGGTCGCGGCCAGAACAAAGATCGCACTTGCATAGGCAAGCATCCGCAACAGCGTATCCAGACCACTTGTTTCGGCCTGGACATGAATCTCGCCAACCGCCGAACGCAGCTTCTCCGGCTGACGCGTCGCAAGACATTCGGACAGCCGCTGCTCGATGTCCGCGAACATCGCGCCTCGTTTCTTGTATAGACTTCTTTTCTTTGCCGGAATCTCGTCTTCCGACTTCATCGAGACGCCGACCGGCAACGCGTAGAAGCCATGGCCATCATAGGTACCGCCGCGTTCCTGCCAGATTTCATCATAGGCAAGAGAAAACTCTCCGCTCGCTCCCGTAAGAGGATGGTTGTCCTGCGAAACGGCAAGTATCCGATTGACCCCTATGACTTTGCAGAAGACCTTGAAGACTTCTAGCGTGAAATCGCGCGGGCGCGCGCCGTGCGCGTTCTTCGTGAATCGCCTGTAACGTTCGAGGACGTCCTCTTCTCCTTCGACCTGGCGCCGACCCTGGATGCCGCCGACAAACGCTGTCCGTATTCCTTCGTCGGTCCGCAAGGAGAAGCTTACGCTGAAGATTCGATCCTCTCGCTCCCAAATGCTGAGCGCGAGTTGACCTTCGCGCAGAAGCCACCTTGGCTGATCGAGACTGACCCGATATTCCGGTGAAAACGGCAACTCGATAAGATCGGCAACTGCTTCAGGCTCAACGTCGACGATCCCACCGATAGCGACCACTGTTTCGACATGACTTTGAGCAGTACGCGTCTTCGCCGCAGCATCCCAATTGGCGGCAATGAAGCGACCATAGACGATCTCGATGATCTCCGGGCGAGCACGAAGATAGCGCGCCAAACCACTCGCTCGCGGTGCAAAGATCCATGGCAACAGAAGATGTGCGTGCTTTAGCAGGGCAAAAGCGAGCGCCAAGCTCGTTGCGAATTTTGCGCCGGCCAGTCGCGACAAATAATGGGAAAGCATAGCCTTACAAAACCAGAAGAGAGTGCAAAAGCCTCACCGCGTAATCCGCACGCAGAACTTCAAACATCCGACGATTCAAACCCCGCAAAAGGCGCGAGATATCTGGTGTCAGGACTGGCGGGTCAACGCGACCCAACCGCTACCTTTGGTCATGAATTGCCAACCGCAGCTTGTAAATTCGCTCAGGTGGACAGGGTTCGCGTAGACCACGACAAGCGGACGGCGATCCTCCTGGTGCGACTCCCGTAGGTGACGGGCTACCTTCCCTACCACGCGCGAGTCGAACGGGTTATAGAGGTAGATTAGCAACGCGCCAGACGGGAGGATAAACTGCGTGGCGTCGCCCACCACAACCTCGATGTCGCCGCGAATGCCTTGCGATGCAGCAATGTTAACGTTGGTGCGTGCGGCCTCGACGAACGACGGCACGAAATCGACTCCGATGATCGACTTGAATGGGAATTGAGCGGCAAGCAGCAGTGCTCTTCCTTTCCCACATCCGAGGTCGACGAAGGTATACTCGGAAACAGGCAAATTCAGAGTATCCATGATCAGCCTGAACTGGAGCGGATCGGACGCTATGTGTGCAAGGCCGTGCTTTGCGTTCTCGCCGACAATGCCGTGCTCATCAGCGAGATTTTGCACACCTCCCGTATCAGTGCCGAACTTCCGATCAAATTCGGCGTCCGCTTCCATCTTCCGCTTTTGCCACGCCGCCAGTTCACGTCCGCCAAGACCAAGACGCCTGAGCAGCCGCACCATCAGTTCGCGCAGTCCGAACTCCGAGCGTACCACCAGCGCGCGCTGTAGATGGAATGACAGAGACCCTACGAGGCTTTGCTTATTCATAAACTATCTCGGGTCGGTATGAATGCTGAACAGTGACTGAGATCATCGATCGCCGCAAGACAGGCAGTGCAACCGTTTACAACCCTAGTTAATCTCCATTGATTTACGTGTCTCGGCGACGGGCCTGATGTCATGTTGGTGTAAGGTTCCAGGAATGGGTCACCTTCCAGGCGAGACTACCGGCGCCGGCACGATCGGCTGCCCTCGTTGTGCAATGGCGAATGACGGCTGGAGGTCGAATTGCGCTGACCCGTCGGGCAAAACAGCAGACACCCCGTCAATCCCTTCCTGCAAAAATATTCTACTTTCCGGAATTTCGGATTTGTGGCAAAGTCCCCTCATCCCGGCCCTGCCAAAGGGGCGCTTCGCGATCGTCACGAGATGCGGGCCGGGTTGCGGTGGACGCGGTAGCGCCGGCGCGGGTCTGCTGATGACAGAGCGGGCAACCGTGAGTCATCCGCGACGCGGCACGACACGGTGCAGTCACAGCGGGTTCGTCGGCTGTCCGGGGTGAGCACACGCGAGCCCAAGGCAATCAGGCGAAGCCGTCCGCGGACGGAGAAGTCGTGTGGTCCTGACGCCCGGAGCCTGTGCGTCAAGTCTTGCGGTGATGTGGCAGCCCGACCGGGTCCGCGCGTCAGTCATCTGCTAGGCGACGGGGGCAATAGTGCATCGCTCCCCGAGGAGCAACTGTGAAGTAGACCAGTGATCGGTCGACCTCAAGGCTGGCGCGTGCGCGCCACCGCCTCCGGCGGCTACGGCCTTGACGTCGTCCGCTCACCGGTCTTTAGGCCGGGCATGCGCTCGGCGGAAGCCGAGCGGGATCGCTCGCTTCGTACCGCCTGACGTCCCATTTTTCGCCGCGCGCTATCATGATGTTGAGGATCACGATCAGCTTGCGCATACAGGCGGTG
>NZ_AXAY01000048.1 GCF_000473045.1 Bradyrhizobium sp. WSM3983
GTTTGTCGCAGGCGGAAGAGCGCAGCGCATTCCCAAGACGCTGCGGCTTGCTATGGAAGCGCATAGATAAAATCTGCTCCTCGTTCACGCCCTGATCGTCCATCGACCCATACGATGAAGGCTCCCGCTTTATCCTTTAGCGACCGAGCCTACTCCACAGCCCTACTGCATGCCCGTCTGCTTACGNCCCNAATGCACCACGATGCAGTCACTTAAGCACTGCGATCAACTGAGACACGAGCTTTTCGCGATCTGCGGCACGCAGCTTATCAAGATTGATCTGCTTCCATCGGACTGCGGGAAGCTCTGCCGCTCCATCGACGCCCAACAGAGCCCAATCTGGCTTCCCGAGCTTGAATCCGATCAGAAATTCCCGATGCTTCTTCGGCATCTTTCCAGATACCTCGGCGATCAAGTCCTCCCGGGCCTTCAATAGCTCGTTTAGCGAGACTGGATCTGAGGTCATACCCTCGAAGCCGTGCTCGAATTCCTGGCGGATATCCTTTCGCCGCGGCACCACAACTTCGGAAATGGGCCGGTCATGGCTGATGAGATAGACGATAAAAGCGCGCCTCAGGTCGTCGCTGATGCCCTCATTCGCCAGAAGATCGCGGATGTCAAAAAGATCGCGAGGATGTTGGCGGTCAAGGGCGGCGACGATTTTTCCTGCGTAAAGGTCGGAAAACGAGACGACTTGTGTCTCCGCAAAACCAAAGGTCTCCTCGACGTTCGGACGTACGGATCGCATTTCGGGATCGAAGACGCAGCCGCGAAGAACGGGAATGACTTCGATCTTGATCTGAGCGTCAGCCCTTTGAAGTGTCAGCTTGGTAACGATGCCTTCCGCGCGGTTCAGGACCTCATTCACCTTGACGCCCGGAATTCCCTTGCCAATGGCGACAGCCATTCTTTTCATGCCCGCATCGATCGCGGCCAGTGATTCCGTCCGGCCGGCGACAGGCAGATAGGTCAGGTCGATATCGACTGACAAACGCGGCATATCACGCACGAACAGATTAATCGCGGTGCCGCCTTTGAGGGCAAAATCCCGTTCCGCCGCAACGAATGGCAAGGTCTCGATCAGCAGCGCGACCTGATGCCGATAGCGTTCAGACAGGGGCACTGAGATCCTCCGGCACGGTGATCAAATATTTCGAATCGAGCCTTCCGCCTTTCACCAGCATGCGCTTTCCCTTCCCCAGATCGACCTGGTCGCGGTCTATCTGCTTCAGCCATGAATGGTTGTGGCGGTCAGCGAACCAGAAGAACAACCTTTTGACTTTCACGCTTCGGCAATCGTCTAGCAGTTTTTGCAGCTTGCGGGGACTGAGGTTGCGCAAGCCCTCAACAAGCATGTCAGCCTGGTGGAAGCTCTCGCTATTCGGCAGCTCGTCGAGCAGTTCAAGCAACGCACGCTCGGGCGATGAGACGATCAGCGGCCATTCGCCCTCGCCCGATATCTGCTTGAATGGGCCTGCCTGGAATTCATCGGCGGCGGCGCCGGTATTGTTCTGGACATTCCAGGCGAAGTTCTTGAGCCCCTTCGTCACCGGATCGGCTTTGAAGAGCGTTGTGCTTTTGCGGAATGTGAAGCGCTCTTTGAGCGGAAGCTTGAAGAGCCATCCGGGCGGAGCATCGGGACCGTACAGATAAACGACGGTCGGCCCTTCAGCCCGGAGGTAGTGCGAAAAACCTTGCAGTTCGAGCGCGGTTCGCCCTCCGACGATCAGGGGGCGCGCAAGCAGGGTCTGAAGCGATATTATAGCCTTCTGCCATGTCAGGGTGCCAAGCGGACGCTTGAAAGTTCCTCGCGTCGGCTGAACCAGCCAACCAGCCGAAACATATTGGCTGCGCAGACCTGTCGAATAGCCATGCTTCGTCATCCACTCGGCATCGACCAAGAGGCCATCCGGGAGGGTATGTTCAAGGAAGTTTAGCTTTCCGCCAGAAGGCTCAGTCATGCTGAGCATTATAGCAATATTTCAAACCAAAGCCAAGTTTATAGATTTGCAAATTTGCTAAGCCTGACTATGCAGAAAACCGATAATCAAACCCTGGCTTTGCCGGAGCGCGCCAATCCCACTTCGATCTCTAATCTGCAGCCATGGGTGAAGGCGAAGCGAAAAAGGGAAGCCGTCTTAACCGGGCCGTGTCCGTGCGGCTCGAGGAAAACCGCACGCCTTTGTTGCTTCAACGGGCAGGGCTGGCACAAGCCGCCCGCTGTCCTGGGACTCAAAGCGCTGCCTGCAACGGGACGTGTCGAAAAATGCTACATGAAGGAGCTGGGATCATGCGTTCCCCCGATCTCGGCCGAGCATATCATTTCGGATTCCGTCTGCCGCGTATTGATGGGCGAGAGTGAGTTTTCGATCTCAGGCGTTCCGTGGCTGGAGGCGGGCGAAACGAATGGCCCCGCCTCAGGCAAAATGCCTTTGTACCAAGCACAACAGCGCGCTTAGCCGGCTCGATGCCTCCGCACATTACTTCTTCGCGTCGCTTAAATCGTATCTCGAACATGATGCCGGGTCGCGACACGCCATTCTATCCGGGCATGACCTCGAACGCTGGATTTTGAAAACCGCCAAAGCCGCGGCCGTCTCGCGGAACCTGGCACGCGGAAGACAACGACTGTCGGGTGCGTTCTCGCGGGATGAGGCAATTCTCGACATGCTTGACGACCCCCGGCATTGGCCTGACGGGGCAGGGCTGTACTGCACCATGAACACGGGCGACGTGACGGAAAATAAGCCGCGCTTTCAGTTCCAGCCGCTAACAGACGAGCGTAACGAAATCAAAGCTTTGGCGATTAACATTATGGGCTTTCGCTTCGAGTTGCTCCTCGAAGCGCCTGATCTGAGCAAGCATCCCTCCTTGATCGGTGCAAGATATCGACCGAGCCGAATCCTGATCTCGTATCCAACATCAACGAATTGGGTGACCCTGAGCTGGGAGGACGGCAAACAACATGAGGAATTGATCGTCCAATGGCTTCAGCCTCGTTGACCCTTCGCGACGGACAAATCGTTCTGCTTCGGGCGCCGCACAGGCCGGAATGGTTCGAGCCGCCCATCAAGACTGGCTATGCTAGTAAGGCGCTGCCGCTTTGGCGTTTCCAGTTGCAGCCGAGCCATTCAGATGCGCGCGGAGGCGATACGTGAGCTTCCCGGTCGAGCCGGGGGCTGGCGAGCTAGATGAGCGAGGGCTCTTTCTTGTGCAGGCCCCAGAGATCCGCGCTAGGGTCTTGCCGCTGTTCAGCTTCGATCCGAGCCGATCCAACGACCGCCCCGTCGGCCACGGCACGACCTTTCGCATCGACCCGTGGTCCCGCTGTCTCACCGCATTCCACGTCCTGGAGGATATCTTCGAGGTTGACGAAGCCGGTACCGGGACGATGCTTCGACCGGGTCCGCGGCTCGCAGCGCTCGAGATCGAGGGAACAGGGTTCGGCCTGGTCGGACTACGCGCGGACGCTTGGCGACCACTGGCTGGATCGTATGCCCTCTGCGGTGTAGAGGTCCCGCCTTTCCAGACGCCGCGTCTTCGGAATCTGACGGAACTGGTCGTGTTGAGGATCCGCCCTGCAACGCAACCCTCCGAGGCACTCCGTACTGGCCGCTCGATCTGCGGCGGTGGCGGCCTGTGCGCGGCGAGCGCGTGCTCGCACTCGGCTTCCCGGACCTCGATGCTGAAGAGGGCCGCGAGGAACGACCGATCTCCCAATACCTGTATGGGTCCTTCGGTGAGATCACGGACGTGGAGCCGGCGGACGGCGCACGCGGCCGCCCCTGGCCGGTGATCAGACTCGCCGCCGAATGGCCGGGCGGCATGAGCGGCGGCCCGGTGTTCAACGAGAGCGGCAACGTCATAGGCGTGGTCAGCAGCGGTATCGCCGGCGGGACCGGTACGGCAACCTTCTTCTCAGGCTGGAACATGGCGGAGCGGATCATGGGTTCGATCGATCCCAACAATCCCGGACGGCTTCCTGTGTCACGGCGTTTTCGACGATGCAGGCGAGCTCGTCCACGCGACGCAGGATGCCGAGCGAGCAAGGCGCTTCGCCGAGACTCGCGGGCTGACAGACCACGCCGTCGTTTCTGTCGACCCACACCAAGAAGGCTGGATGCGAGTGAACGGGCGATGGTGACGCGCATGAGTTGGGAACGGTCCCACCGCGAGACTGCCCCTTCTAACAAGCGCCATCACCGGGTTGGCCGGCAGCTGGATCACGAAACAAGAACGAGAAATCGCACCTTAGCTTGGCACTGAGTTCGTGATCAGGGAAACGCTCCATCGCGGCCGCCCAAACCTCCGCTGCCGTTGCCGCATCACCGCTGTTCCAGTGGGCGCCGCCAAGGTCGAACATCGCTACGGCATAGTCTGGATCGAGTGCAAGCGCCCTCTTGTAGGCGTCGATCGCCTCTCGCCAGTTGCCGAGGCTGGCGTAAGCCGCAGCCAGCTGAAACCAGCTCATGGCGTCCGGCTGAACGATCTGGACTTGCTCCAGCAGCAGCGGCACGCTCTCATCGAACCGCTCCAGCGATTTGAGGGCAATCGCCAGGCAATAGCCGTATTCACCGCCCGCCAAATCATAGGCCTTGCGAAAGCAGCGCTCCGCCTCTGCCCAGTCCTCGTCATCCTGCGCCCAGTGGCCCAGACGATCCCAAGGCAGCGCGGCGTTCTCGGAGTCGATGTGGGCAATGTGGCGATCAAATTCCTCGCGGAACTCGCCGTAGCTCTTTCCGATATTCTCCCCTCGGCCGCGCAGATAGAACGTTGTCATGAGAAGCTCCCACCTTGCGGCGGGATCCTCTGGGTTCGCCCTTACATAGCGTTGCCAGAAGGGCGCAGCTTGGCGGGCGTTGTCCACACTCGCCCTCCCGAAGCCAGCGACCAAACGGCGACACCAGGGCCAAATCCAACGGTGGCGATCGGCCTGAGCGACCAGGCCATTGATTTCGCGAAACGCTGCACGGCCGTCGCCAAGGTTGAAAAGGACGTTGGCGCGCCAACCGGTGACCGCAGAGGTCCGGCCCTGCTTTTGATCCGAGAAGACGACCTGGTCGAGATGGCGCAAGGCGTCCTCGTACTTGCCCAGGCGGACATAGTGGGTGCCCAGCGCGTTGTGAGCCTCCGCAAGGTCAGGATTCAACCGTAAAGCTTCGCGGTAGTGATCCACCGCCTGTTCATGGTCACCGAGCAGCGCGTAACTGGAGCCAAGGTTCTTGTGGATCTGAGCCGCCAGTTCGGGAGACGCAGCGAGCGCCGAGTCGGCGAGCGCGGCTTCGAAGGCGCGCTTTGCTTCCTGCTCATTACGGAGAGCGTGGAAGGCGTTTCCGATCGTGTAGTGCAGGTCGCCGCGCTGGGGATGATCATCGGCGAGCCTGGTCCGAAAAAAGCAGATGGCCTCCTCGATCCGCTCTCGGTGGCGACTCATGCCGTCCATGCCGAGGTTGATCTCGGACATGTAGCAAATGCCCATCTCGTCACTGCCAGCGCCAAGAACGGCCGCGAACTTAGCGAAGCCAGAACTAATCGCCTCGTCTGCGTTCTTCTCGTAGAGTTGCACAAGCAGCTTGCGCGCCAGCGCCGGCTCCTCGGGAACGTGAACGTCTGGCGGAGACTTCAGAACGTGACTGGACAGGTCCGCCGCCGCCACGCCGACTTGGTCTACGCGCCGATCGCGTGACGACTTTGCCCCGGCACGGGCGAGCTCCGCGAGCCGGCCAAGGCGTTCGACCGTCAGCTCTTCAACGAAAGAGACCGTCAGCGATCGCTGGTGGGTCCAGTTGGTCCCGCCATGCTCATACTGATGCGCAACACTTTCCGCCGTGCGGATGCGTAAGAAGCCTGTCGGCGCGTGATAGGCGACGTAAACGCTGTAGGGCTGCATAAGCAGGTAGTTGAGGTTAGTGCGGCGCACCTCCACACTGAGCGAACCGTCGGTGTTCAGCGCACTCTCAGTTCCCTTAAGTTGGACGTGGACCCGGGCATTGGTGGCCTGCCCATTAGCCATTACCTCGATCTGGCAGTCGGTCCCGTAGTCCTTGCGGTCCGGCGCCTGCAGAATGAAAGCGCCACTTTCGGTAAGCCGCATCTGGAAGGCTGCGATCGCCTCGTCCTCGATCTCGTGATTTCGGTCACGATGCGGTAGTTCGTCAAAGTGACTCATGAGCTTAGCTTGATGTGGGCGTTCGGTTGTTTCTATTGCCGTGGACGGTATCCCGAAGGCGCTGCGGTTCGCCATGGAAGGGGGTAGAAAAATCTACGCTTGTTTACGCTATAGCCCTCCAACGTCCCAATGAAATCAAGGCGCTGTGTTGCGATATTGGCAAGCCAGAGTTTCCCGCGCTTTCATACGACAAGGATCGCGCCTTTGCCCTATAGCAGCCGGGCCTACTCCACAGTGCTACTAACGAGCTTTCGGTCAGAGTGACTACGAAGGAAGTTGATCGGCCGCCAGGTCGCTATGGATTTGGTCCGTATCCATCACAGTCGACACCGTCCCAGAGCGCACCTCCGCCTACCGTTTCCGCCCGAGATGATGCGGACCGTCCGCCGGCGCGCGGGATAAGGTGAGACCCTCATCGACAAGTCGCCATTTCAAGTCGGCTCCCACGTCGCGATTACCGTCGCAGACATGGGTGTCGGGACGAGCCCTGCCGTCATGGGCAGCGCTTTCGACCTGTATTTCACGACGAAACTAACCGAGATAGGGGCTGGCTTGGGCCTGGCTTCGGGAAGGCTTTTGCGTGGGAGCTCGGCGGCAGCATAGATGCGGCGAGCGTCCGGGAGAAGGTACGGCGATCACGATCTATCTTCCGGAGAAGAGCCGCCGAAGCCCTCTTCCAAGACTTTCCTGCGCGATTAGCGGATAGTGCCGTCCGGTTCCGCCAGGCCGACCCAAGCTCCATTGGTCTTTTTGCCGGCGCCGATGCTTGCGGTGTCGCAAACCACGTTTACATCTATCGCTCGATAGCGTGACACGAAGTTCATTCCGGGGGAGTGGGTTCATGCGTGCCGGTGGCTTTATTGCCGTCCTGCTTGTCGCCGTCACAGTAGGCGTCGCCGCTAGTTGGGGCACCTTTCGGCACGCCTATGTTCTCCACGAGCGAGCAGGGGTCGAATGGGCGGCATTGACGCTGACCGACCAAGCGATCGCCCAAACGCACCAGCCGCAAGACGCCGACGCTGCGGTGTACTTTTCGAATGCGGTCATCGACAAGGCGCTCAAGCAACTCGCCGGTACCACGATCGGTCCGGTCAAATCGAAACTCGGCGACCTGGTCGTTACGGTTCAGGATGCGCACCTTCAACCTGGACTTGGCGTCTCAGGAGCCGTCGTCGACGTGAAGGTCGCGAGCATGCAGCGCAACTTGGCGATCGATTTGAGGGTGGAAGGCGATCTTTCGTTCCGCGGCATCGCGGCTCAATCCGGCGATAAGGCCACTGCAACGGCAGAATTCGCCGTCGGCGTATCCAAGGTCGAACCTCGCTTCAGTTGGGGTTTTCTCGACATCCGCGGTCGTAATTTTCTCTCGGAGGCAATCTCTTCCGGTCTGATGATCGCGCTCGATCGTCATCTCGCCGTCGCGGTGCCGTTTCAAGACCGTATCGGTTTCAATACTGGGTTCAATAATAACACGACCATCAAGGCTCACGACGGCACGGTTTCGCTAAATGTGAGCTTGCCTGGCAAGGATATAGAGCAGCGCTTCTCTTTTTCCGCGCCGGTGTTCTTGCGCTCGGGCATATGGCTTTTGGCTGCGACGTCGGCTTCGGGTCAGGCGCCCGTGACACCGCCGACCGTCCCCGATCTCCAGCCTTCGGAGCTCGATAGCCAGGTCACGACGTTGCGAGAGAACATCGCAAGGGCAACAAAGAGCTGGGACCAAGAAAGCGATTTCGTTCTCTTCCTGAGCGGCAAAGCTTTGGTCGAATTCGTTGATAAATTGAAGGCGCTTCCAGAAGCGAACCGGACCGTCACGGTCCGGTCGACCGGAGCTACGGGACATCTCGAAGACAACGACACCATCTTGGTTGAATTGCCAGACTCTGCAAAGGATATCAACGCAACGATGACGATCGGAGAGCCGAGTGCGGAGTGGACGCCCGAGAAAGGCGTCGCGTTGGCTACTGATTTGCGCATGAACTTGCACGCTCACATCAAAGTGGAGGCAAAGCCGGTGAAGATGGGGACGGCGCTCCAATTGGAAGGAAGCGCTGGAAAGCACGTGTCTGGAACGGTCGAACTGAAAAACGCAAATGTCGGCGGCCATTCGATCCTGTCGCTTGGGGCTACGATGCCCTGTGATACGGTAACGGCCGACGTGACCACGGACGGCGGCCTTAAGGTGCTCGGCGCCGACGTGCAGCTGGTCAAAGTCGGGGTTCGCTGGACCATGTCTATCCCCCAGACACTGGGCGAACAAAATCTTGTCATGGACGATCTTCCTCGCCGCGCGACGCTGAGAAGCCCGAAGCCGGATGATCGAGGCATCACAGTCAGTCCGCAACACAAAGCGATCGAATATGTGGTTCACGTAACCGACGCGAAAGCTATTAAGAATAGCTATATGGTCACCGCCAAGCTCGACATGGATTCGGTCGACACGGCAGAACTACCGCCCGAGATCATCGCTCAACGTCAGGCGTTGACCGACAGCGTCAAGGCGGCAGCTCGGACTGCTGCAGCGTGCCCATCGGTCGATCCCGACATGAAGGTTCTTTTCGGGGGCCTCGAGTTCGGCAAGAACAACGAGTTCGTGAAGATAGTCACGAATGCGATCCACGACATCTTACACGGTCCAGGGCCTAGCAACGACCTCAGAAAGGCCGGCGAAACCATAGCGCACGATGTCGTACATGGGCCTGGCCCGAACAATGACATAACAGGCAAAAACGGTTGGATGAGAAAGCGACTTGGGTTTTGATGGAGAGCACCGCGTATGGCAGATCAAAAAAATCCGGATGACTTGCTTCGCGAACAGTGGGGAAAGGCTTCGCGCCTTACGCTCTCGGGAACTGTAGCGCTATTTCTTCTGACGCGCGGTGCGAAGTCAGGGGCGGGAAAAATTCTGGAAATCTTGGGGGTGGACTGGGCTTCGCTTAAGCCGCATGCCGTCGCATTGCTCGGTGTTCCCGTTGTTGCAGCGCTCATCGTCTGGTCGCTGTGGTGGGCCAAAGCGTTTGCCAGGCGACACGCGGATGGGACCTGGATCGACCGGGTTGTCACCAAATCCGGTCTCGGGTTGATATCGGATAAACCTCGCACGCTCGCGATCTGGTCCTTGATACTGTTCGTCGTGCTGCCTCTGGTCGGCTTGGGCCTTCTCGAGGGGACCTTCCTGCAAGGTGACTTCTATTTCTCGATCGACGGCAACTTCAGCTGCCCTGAGAACTGCAAGCTGGAAACCGGTTTGATGTCACACTTCTGGCCGGCGAACGGCCTTCCGGACGTTTTCAAGACCGCCTATCGCTACGACGGAAACCTCACCTACGTTCCGCTTTGGCAGCCGATATTGTGGCTGCTTCTCGGTGCCGGAGCTTTCGCCTACGCAGTATCCTATATCTGCGTGATCTTCGTCAGATCCGTTGCGGTTCAGCCGTCCGTTCAGATCCAGGGAGCAACCTCCTAAATAGGTGAGTTTGGTTTTCCGGACCGCGTCAATCCGGATAGCCAAACGTTCGAATGCGCTGGCTCCTCCCGCCTTCCGCAGAAGACTAAAGGTCGATCACGAGCCGGCCGGAGCCGCGGGAGCAACATGGAGTGAACTGGTCGTTCTTGGCCTTTTCTTCGCGCGTCAGGTACACATCCTTGTGGCTCGGTTTGACGAAGATCAGGTCCGGGCACTGACGCCTGGCGGTCACCGACGGCATCGCCGACCGGACGCCGAACTTTCTGGCTTCGTAGCTCGCGGCCGCGACGACGCCGCGCTCGCGGGATCCACCGACGGCGACAGGCTTGCCACGAAGCTCCGGATTGTCCCGTTGCTCGACGGATGCGTAGAACGCATCCATGTCGACGTGGATGATCTTGCGCTGGCGAAGCGGCGCTTGATCGGTCGTGAACGGCGTGTCGTCTTCGAGGTCGGGCAAATGGACGCTTTTTTTAACGAACTTCGGGCTGGTTTCGGCGTCAGGCGGCAGAGGCGGTTGCCGTCTTTGGAGGCGACAAAAGTGAAATCCAGTATTGCGGAGGAACGGGTAGTCGGTAGTGCCTGCATGCAGTCAAAACTAGAGGGAAACAGCCGACTCGGATGGCGGATAGATAATTGAGTGAGTCGGCGCTCTCGCAGGCCGCCACGAGGATTTTGAGCAGATCCTGGCCGCCGGCGCTGACGGGCACGTCTGCCACAGCCGCGCCATGGAGGTCTTCGTTCAGGTAGAGATGCTTCTCGCTTTCTTCGTCCGGAAGCCAGAACTGCAGAGTACAGTGGGCGAGTGGTCCCGCGACGAGCTCCTCCAGCGTAGCCACGCTTTTCAAGTCGCCGAGTCCGGCGGCGAAGGCGAGCAACAAGGGAATCAAGGTGCTGCCGGAAGTGACTTCTTTTCTGTATTCTTCGGTTTGGGCTTTCGGATGCGCAAGAAGATCGGGATAGTCGGTCAAGGCGGCGGGATATCTGCCGTGGCTTGCAACCGCGACCCTCAGGTAGTGCACCATCTCCGATAGCCACGCGGCAATGTCTCCCCGCGCGTGGCCCATCTGGGTCGCAAGCGAAAGGAAAAGCGCCAGCTCGATCGCCTGATCGTCCTTCAATGGCAGGAGCAGCGACGGATTATTCGCGATCATGTTGAAGCCGCTCGTTACGTGCTTGCGCAATCCCGCGATCTGCTCATCATTGAGGTCTCGTCCGCCACGTCGCCCCAACCAGATCATCCAGTGACCGGTCAACGCCAAGCGACCCAGTGTGTCGAACATCTTGAGGTTCACGTCGGTCGGCTCGGCGGAATTTACTGCGAACGAAAGAGCGTGTCGTCGATTGACGAACGGCAATATCTTTCGTTCCAGGAAAAGCCCGGCGACGATAGTATGCAGCAGCACCAATTTGGTCCATGGCAGACGCCATGGCGACCGTTTGCGCTCCTTTTTTTCCGATGAATGGCTTCAGCAGATCCCACGTGTGGAGCAGCGCCAGTTCGCTCGCACGGTAGGGCGCCTCGAGATTGTCGATCTCGCGAGCCCAGACGAACAGCACCCACAGACAGATGTTGATCTGGCGGGCGGCCCGGATCCGGTCCTTGTCCTTGACGACCTGCGCGCGCAATGCCGTTAGCAGCCGGGCGAAATGCTCATAGCTGACTTCGGGTTGGTCGACCATCGCAACGGCCTTCTGAAAGCTCGACTGACATGCAAGGTCCAAAGCAACGCGCCAGCAAATTCAATCGCGTAGATTACCTATTGGCCCTTGCTGAGTTAGGCGCCGCTATGCGAGACAATTCGCGGCAAAGCTAAAAAGAGAGATCTCTGTGACAGCCTCTATTGATGGCGAAATTCGCGATGGACGCCATCATATGCAGGTCCGCGTCTATTTTGAGGATACCGACGCTGGCCAGATTGTTTATCACGCGAATTTTTTGCGCTTCATGGAACGCGGCAGGACGAATTACTTGCGCCTGCTCGGGACCAGTCAACAAGCACTGCTCAAAGAAGCAGAGAACGACGCGCCCGGATTTGCCTTCGTTGTCCGTTCGATAACAATCGATTTCCTGAAGCCGGCGGTCTTGGACGACCTGCTTGATGTCGTCACGGTCCCGCAAGCGGTAAGAGGCGCGTCGGTTGCGTTGCTACAGGAATGCGGGCGGGGAGACGATCTCCTAGTTATGGCGCGCGTACGCGTGGCGTTTATCTCAGGCGGAAAGGCGCAGCGCATCCCGAAGTCCCTGCGGCTCGCTATGGAAGGGCTTAAATAAATCTACTTCGCATTCACGCCTTAGCCATCCAGCAACCTGACGATAGCGAGGGAATGGGCATCGCTCCGCCGTTTACTATCATCTTGGGCGGGGTCGGCCTTAAAGATACATATGTCGGCATCGAACAAACTGTCGACGGTCCGATTCACCAAGACCGCTTCGAAACCCGGCTGGGTTTGGACGATCTCGGCAAAGATGCCCAAGAGGCAGCGGTGAAAGAGTTCATCGACGGCATTCTCGACCTCGCGGGCTTGATCCGCGCCTAAAGCCACGCCTATCGGACCGATGTTGCGTCGGATTTCACGGGCGGCTCAAACGCTAAGAACTGCTCCAGCAAAAAGCGGGAATTTTCATAGATTTCTTGCGCCATGGCATCCTTGCTCAGGAAGCCATCAAAACTAAGCGCTTGAGCCGCGATGCTTGCATCGACGATGTCATTTCGAATGCGGTCCTTACCGACTTTCTTTGCACCGCCCACAGCGATCCAGCGCAACGCGTGCATGGTTGCACAGATAGAGAAGCGAAAGATGTAGGTGTGCATTAGCTCCTCCCAAGGAGGAAGTGGCTTGCTGAGTGCCTTGTAAAATCCAGCGGAAAAATGAAAAATACGGGCGAGGAGTTTTTCGATCATCTCGTCTGCGAATGGCTCCTTGTTCCGAATGCGGCGCAATTCCTCCTCAGTGAATTGCTTCGCAGCTTCTTCAAGGTCAGCCGCGAATGTATCGGCACCTCGTTTGATCTCTTCGAGATGCGCTGCGGCACTAGCACTGACGCGTTCGAAATGCGCTTGTTCGGATGGGTCTCCTGCCGCTAGCTTCGCTCGGCCACGGCGCATCCAGCGCCGAAACGTCCTTGTCTGCTTGCCGTCTGAGAAGCGCTTCTTGGCTCCCTTACGCCGTCCCCTTAAGTTTGCTAGGGCGTTTGTTTGCTTGCCGACGATGACTTGCTTGGGAAACTCCGCGAGAATGCTGGTGGACTTAACGATGTTGTCCTTTCCTGCGGCAGTTATCTCGATCTCCACATAGTCAGGTACGACGACATAGTTTTTGCGCGAGGCAGCCAAGTATGTACGTAAGTCCTCGTCTTGCAAGAAATTCGTATCCACGACCTTACGCATGGTTTTGACCCTCTCAACATTATCCCAGGCAATAACAGGCAGCGCAGATCACCTAGACAATCGATCACTCCGGTTCGGAGCTGGCCTCAAGGATCGGCTCCTTCGGACGATGAGGCTGAAGAATGAATCGCCACAACGGCAAAGCCTTGCTTTTCAAATCGGAGACGACGAGCGGCGAAAGCCAGCCCGGCACCACCTCGGCTTCGATTTGTTTGACGCCGTGCTCGTCCAGGGTCTTTGCGGCGTAGAACCGGGAGAACATCGTGCTGAGCGTTCCGATCATCTCGAACCGCTCGTTCGGGTTGGACCGCTCTACCGGCGTCCAGATAAGCTCAAGCGCTTCTAACTGGCCTTCCTCAATCCGGGCGAGAGGCCCTTCACAAGCCCAACTCCCGACATCGGCCAAAATCCAAGCGATGTTCTGTTCAACGGGGTCAGTGATCTCCGTGTCACCTGAGTAAAAGGCCGCGCGGTTTATCGTGAAGGCGACTTCGCCGTCTGCTTTGACTTCGCGCGGTTTGGTCTTGTCGACATGGAGACAGAACTTGAGGGGTGGGGCTGTACCGATTGTTCGATCGCCGAGCGTTGCCATCTGGTTCACGCGCATGGCCTCGATCATGCTGATGGTTAGTTTGCCATCCTGTGATTTCAAGTCGGCGGGATTGATAAGCGCCCAAAGGCTCCAGCGCGCCCAATAGATGGCGAGCTTTAGGGGGCACCCCACCGCGTCTGCATAACGCTGAAGCCGGGCAAGATAGTCGGGTTTGATTTCAAACACTTGGCGCGTAGGCTCGCGATCATAGAAATTCTTCACCTCGATCAGGCATTGACCGGCGTTCTTTGGGACGACGCGAAAATCAGGGGCTTGGAATTCGCCTGACGGGTGCGTTGTGCCGTTATCCTCTCGGTTCAACAACGTGTAATGGCCAAGGCTAATAACAAGCGCAGCGAACATATTCTCCGTGCGCTGTCCGTGCATGAGGATGTCATTGTCAACTGCGGTGCCAAGACTTTCGCGCACGGCATCAATGAAGGCTTCTTGAGAGGCTGCGTCTCTGAGGGAGAGAGTCGCTTCGCAGCCAAACCGGCCATAGAGCGACAAAAGATCGATCGGCACTTTCCAGATCATGAGGCACCATACAATATCGCAGGATAGGCCCCATCTGGCCCGCAACTTCCTATAGCATTTTCGAAAGAGAGACTGCTGCTCATTCGCGTCGGGCTCGCACGCAACTTCCCTCATAAAGGGTTCATCTCGTCTGAACCCCTGCCCGTCGGCGAGACCGGAGGTAGCAAGCGCAGGAAATAGCGAAGTTCCTTGCAATTTTTTTGGGGGCCTTCGCCCAAGTGCCTCCGGCGAGCGACACCTTATATATGCGCGAGGATCGAAGCCGGATGGCCGAGACGCCTTGCGGCTCGGCTCACGAGAGCTGTCCCGAAGAGCGCGCCCATTTCCTGATATTATTGATTTCGACCTGATTCCTTGCGGTGATCACAATGGCCGAAGAGCGTGCAAATCAGAGCGGTGAGCCGGGCAATCTAACGGATGCAATCCGGAAGGTCCTGCCCTATATCGATGCCGCTCTGGCGAAAGGTGACGTGTCGCTTAGGGAGCGCGTACTTCAAGCGGCGATCGAGATCGTAGAAAAGCTCATCGTTGATGTCCGCGTTGGCGATCAAATTCAAGACAAGACGGGCTATGCCGTTAGCCCATGGTTCGCCTTTATCTACCACGACGTGGCAGAATGGTATCGTGAGAATTACGGCGAGGCTCTCAATCGCAATGAGACGGGACGAGCGCACGGCTTTGTTCTGATTCGTGGCCTGCCGGTTGAGATGGTCGTACCGCTCACGCGGAGCCGTGTTGAGACGCCAGGCGAGACAAGCTGGCTTTCGTTCCCAAAGGAAGTCGAGGCTGATGAAAACCCGTTCGACTGGTTGAAGGAACCCCCGAATATATCAGCCTTGGATGATGCAAGCCGGGCGCGCCTTGCTCACCAGACAAGCGAAATAGCAACCGCGCTTCGGTCAATTCGCGTCAACGGCATGGGTATCAAGCCGCCTGATGAGGCGGCGAGCGGGCTCCTTGAAGGTGTGCTTGCCGAATTCGAGGCGGCTGCGAAGAATGCCCTACGCAATGACGCCGCAGGCCGTTCCGGAGCATTGTGGAATGTGCACATGGCAGTTGAACGTACGTTGAAGGCGTTCAGCCAGCATAAGACAGGGACATTCCGGCAGATTCACAATCTCTTTGAGTTGTTCGACGACATTGCAAGTCAAGGAATCAGTGCCGATCGCAATCTCCTGAAAAAACTCCGGCGTGATTCCGATGTCATTGCAGACCGCTACGGCCTAGGTAACCCGCCATCAGCCCAAGAGGCATGGGCTTCATATAAGGCTGGTCTCCTGCTCGTTAGCAGTGTTACGAGATCATTCACACGGAAGTATAACATCGGTGGCGCGAGCTTCCTGCTAAAGCAACCACCATGGGCAAAGCTACCTGACAAGATCGAAGATCAATCCATTCGCTGACCTGTATCAACGATGAATCTCGAACAACACAGCCAGTACCCCGACATATCGATTGACCGGCACGTAAAGAGCCGTGTCGTTGAACTCGGGCAATCGCTTGCGGGAAGGCACGCAATCTATCTGGATGTACGCTATTGGCTCTTGCTAAGGAACGCGTTGCTTGCCGATGACTACGAAACGCCCATTGGCAAGCTTATTGGATCATTTCGGGACGCGGTGACGAGCGGGAAAGTATTCTGCCCAATTAGCGAATCCGTCTTCTTGGAGTTGTTGAAGCAATCTGATCCGTCGTCGCGTTTGCGGACGGCCAAGTTGATTGATGAATTCAGCCTTGGCGTGTCGCTGCTGAGCCAGCGCGAGCGCGTTGGGACCGAGCTGGCGCATTTCCTTTATTCGAGCCAGAACGGTGCAGAGGTTCATCCCCTGCGGCACCTTGTATGGACCAAACTGCCCTACGTGCTTGGGTTCCTGCATCCGACGGAGGCCGCGATCGATCCGGCGACCTTGCTCGCCATTCAGAAAGCGCTCTTCGATGAGATGTGGACCATCGATCTTACGAAAATGATCGAGAGGTTCGACATCGCCCCGTTGCCCCTTGATCCGAGGTTAGATCACGTTGCGGACAAGATGAATGCTGGAAACGCTGAACATGCGGACGAGATCAAGAGCTTTCAGCAGGCCCTAACCAATGAATTTAGCGGCGTGGCCGATCTCTGTGCCGATACGGCTGCGGATGTCATGGTTGAGATGGCGTTGAAGCAAGGCCATGCCGCGCCAGTGCGAAATAGCGATGAATGGAAGCGCACGCGGCAGATATGCGCAAATTTGGTCTTTCATGGGCTCCAAGCAAAACCGGGCCTACGGCATAAGCTTCCTACTCTCTACATTGAGGCGTGCCTTCACGCGGCGGCTAGGTGGGATAAGAAACGTAAGCTCGTGGGAAACGATATCTATGATTTCAATCATGCCAGTGCCGCCGTTGCGCACTGCCAGGCCTTCTTTACTGAAGGCCCGTTGAAGGCGCTGCTCGGGTTGAAACATCACAGCCTAGCAAATGATTTTAGCTGCCGGGTAGCCTCTGAAGTTCCGGAAGCTATCGACATACTCACTGATTTGGCTCGGTGACGCGCGGTAATTGAAAGTACCTAAGCGGGCAAGGTATCTTTCCGCCCTCCGGTTAGTTGGTCGAACGGAGGTTCATCGATCCCTTCGGCGGCTCCGGTGGGGTTGTTTTGGGACCAGTCGAGGTCGGCCTCCTGTCGTGATGAATTCTGACCGAAATGCCCTAAATCTGTCGCCATCCATACTGGAGGGGAATGATGATGGAATTTGAGAATACCGAGACGCAAACCGCCTCAACGCGTCGCATGGTTAGCTCTGCGCCTGCTGCGCCTTCAGGTAGGCATCCAGACGAGAGCAAGACTCATTAAGCGCCGCTTGAGCGGTCGCCATCTCGGGTGCCAGGGGAGGCCACATGCCATCCGGGTCAACCCTAGCCTTTATAAAGTCCGAAAGGATCTCGGCTGCGGCACTGTCTTCTGCCAGTGAAAATATAGTGAAGCTGTCACACAGGCGGTTCGCAACCGGCGGATACTTGGCGCCTGGGCCTTCGCCAATTCCCTCATAGAGGGCCACCCAGATCAGGCCGATACCTGCGGCAAGCGCCCTGCGCTCAAGGCTCAATTCGGTTTCGGAAGGCTGCGCTCCCAGGGCTCGCCCTGAGTCAATGACCATGCCACCTCGCAGTGCTTGGCTTGCATGCCTGTCGGCTTCCCGTTCCTGGGCCCGGCTCTCGTCATCGCTCCAGGGCGAATCGAGATGGCCCAGTGCAATGTGGGCAAGCTCGTGGCGAAGAATCCACTCAAGCGCCCACATGAAAAATACTTCGCCGATCTGGGCGGGCTTGGAGGCCGTGTTCAGGTCAGGCTTTGGAAAGTACGTATTCCACCGCCACTTCTGTCGAACACAACGTTCCTTCATAGGTAATGAACTGAAGCCCAAGCTGCTCTTGCGACTGGTCTGGAGTGACTGACCCGCTCGCCCTCTTGCGCCGGGCCGCAAATATGGCGGGCCCCAAGCGCCCCATGGCTTGCGAGGCGGCCCACAAGCTGGCGACGCCGCGCCACTCGATTTTGATAAGGCGCGTGCTCGGAATGCTGCGAAAGAGCATCCGATTATCCGTATCCACAAGTTCAAGGGTGCTCTCGCGATCGTCAATCAGGCCATATTCTGCCGCGAGCCTGGTGAACAAGTCGCGCATCTTCGGTTCATGATCGAGGAAGAGTTCGCTAAGCCCCATAGAGTCGCTCCGCCAGGAACGTGACTGACAATTCAACTGACGCGTATGTCAAATCGCGGATGGGCCGATCGGAACGCATCGAGTGACGCGCATGCGAAGCTGGTCAAGCTTCCGGTCGATGCCGTGATTGAGCATGAATGTGTGGCAATAGGATTTCCCACAACTACAGGGCTTGATACTTCCATCGCGCAGTCCGCCGATGAAAACGCGCCGAAGTTCATCGACTTGCCTTGCGGCCTCGCGGACATGGCCTTGCGTGAGCGGGTCGCGCAAATGATGCAGCGATGGTATGCGCCGTATCTCATCGCCATCACGTGTCCGCCAGATGCCGGTATTGAGGGCTCCAATCGTGTCCTCAATGGCCTGAAGGAACGCAGGAAGCGAACTCTCCTGGTGGAAGGGTGTTCGGAATGCTGGCCGGTCAAAGAGCGGCGCCATGAGCCGCAAGGCCTCGTCGTCGTTCAGTCCGGCAAAATCGTCCGCGAAGCGGCGGATATCATCCCCAGAATCGGGAAACACTTCCCCTGCGCAGAACCTGCGAAGTAAATCTTCGGCGCGAAGTCGTAGATTCTCTTCAAACTCGACTGCGCTCCAGATGGTCAAGTGTTCGATGCTTAACGCCCTTGCCGATGCTTCCACGGCATCGCGGGCCTTTGCGGAAATGCTGCCACGAGCCACGAATTTGATCGCGTCGATCCGGCCTGTTGGCGCGGAGACGGCAGCCTGCATGTCGGCTTCGGCTTTCGTCCGTGTGAGCGCTCCACGGTTGACACATTGGATCACTGTGCGCCGGGGAGACGACGCATCGAACATATCCATGCCGACGATGTCGCGGCCCTGGTCGCTGCCCGTTTGGCCGTACCAGGCAAGATTATTCCATCCCGCGCGCACATGATAGGCGAACACAAGTCGTTCGAACTCGACTCCGCCGAAGTCTTCAAAATGAATGCGCTGGACGGTACGGGACGGGGACGCCATGGCGATCCTGAACAAGCTGGTGCGGGCAGCCGGACTTGAGTCGGCACTGGAATGCTCCCCGGGGACTTTCTTACCATCTACGGCTTTCGCCGCCAATGCCGTCGCGTGTTCGCGAGACTCATGACCGCTGGATACCGGCGAGACGAACGCCTGCAGGGGTTATATCCGTTCGATCATCGCGCTGCGGCTTGCAATGCAAGGGCAAAGATAGTCTGCTCGTCATTCACGCTTTAGCCCTCCAGCGACCCA
This sequence comes from Bradyrhizobium sp. WSM3983, assembly GCF_000473045.1. Taxonomy (GTDB): domain Bacteria; phylum Pseudomonadota; class Alphaproteobacteria; order Rhizobiales; family Xanthobacteraceae; genus Bradyrhizobium. The sequence goes on from NZ_AXAY01000048.1 coordinate 19,086, forward strand.
ATGAAAGTAACCCGCTAGGTTTCTGTTGCGACATCGTCAAATCAGAGTTGTCGGTGTCCAGCCACTCGACACCGGCCGACCCGGCTACCATCCAGGCATGATGACGGGAAGGCTGTGAAATTCCCGCATTCCACAAACAAAAACCGGTCGACGCGTTAATCGATCATTGACACAACGCCGCGAATATCACCACATATGGGTGTCACGGTTCCACTTGATCGCGAGATTTAGTGGCTAAGAGGGAAGCCGGTGAACCTCGCCTTGGGCGAGGGATTCCGGCGCTGCCCCCGCAACTGTCAGCAGCGAGCTGCTTCCGAACAATCGTCACTGGTGCTTCGTCGCGCCGGGAAGACGGGAAGCGAGCGACGACCTGCGAGCCAGGAGACCTGCCGCGACAAACTGAACGTCCACGGGCGGGGTGTCCCGGCGGTCGCTTGCATGCGCCGTCGGCATCCATTGCCGGGGTTTCAGCAGCGTCCTCCTTTTGCCCCGCTCAAACATAACGCGCGCATCACGGGGCCCTTGATGTCTACAAATTTGCACCACGCGGATTCTGTCTCCGCTCCCATCATCCAGTTGCGTTCTGAGTCGCTTGCTGCCGTTCCCAGCGAGCCCGCCATGCAGATCATCCGTCGCAACGGCAAGGTTACCCCGTTCGACCAGGCGAAGATTGCGGTGGCGATGACCAAAGCCTTCCTCGCTGTGGAGGGCAATACGGCGGTCGCCTCGCGTCGCGTGCATGAGAGCGTCGAGCAGCTGACCGCGGAAGTCGTCGCAGCATTGCACCGTCGCGCCGGCGAGGGCCGCACCTTCCACATCGAGGACGTCCAGGACCAGGTCGAGCTCGCCCTGATGCGCAGCGAGCACCACAAGGTTGCCCGTGCCTATGTGCTCTATCGCGAAGAACGCTCCCGGCAGCGTGCTGAGGAGGCCGCCGCGCACGCGGCTCCCGTCGCCGCCGCACCGGCGCTGCACGTCACGCTGGCCGACGGTTCACGCGTCGGTCTCGACAGCAAGCGGCTCGCGCTGATCATCGGCGAAGCCTGCGCAGGCCTCGACGGCGTTTCGGCGGCCCCCGTGCTCACCGAGACCACCCGCAATCTTTACGACGGCATCAGCCAGGACGAGCTGGCGCTGGCCTCTATCATGGCCGCGCGCACGCTGGTCGAGCAGGAGCCGAACTACGCTTATGTCAGCGCACGCCTGCTGCTCGACAAGCTGCGTGGCGAGGTGCTGTCCTACGTCCATGGCGTCCCGATACCGGCCTCGCAAGCAGACATGGCGACGCGCTACGCCGAATATTTTCCGGCCTATGTGAAGACCGGCATCGCCGCCGAACTTCTCGACCCCGAGCTGTCGCGTTTCGACCTCGGCCGAATCGCAGCGGCGCTGAAGCCGGAGCGTGACCTGAACTTCCAGTTTCTCGGGCTCCAGACGCTGTACGACCGCTACTTCCTGCACGAGCGCGGCAATCGGATCGAATTGCCGCAGGCCTTCTTCATGCGCGTGGCGATGGGTCTTGCGGTGCGTGAGATCGACCGCGAGGCCAAGGCGATCGGGTTCTACGACCTGCTGTCGTCGTTCGACTTCATGGCCTCGACGCCGACGCTGTTCAATTCCGGCACGCTGCGCCCCCAATTGTCGTCCTGCTTTCTGACGACCGTTTCGGACGACCTCGACGGTATTTTCAAGTCGGTCAAGGACAACGCACTGCTGGCAAAATATTCCGGCGGTCTCGGCAACGACTGGACGCCGGTTCGCGGCCTCGGCGCCCACATCAAGGGCACCAATGGCGAGAGCCAGGGCATCATCCCGTTCCTGAAAGTCGCCAACGACACCGCGATCGCCGTCAACCAGGGCGGCAAGCGCAAGGGCGCGGTGTGCGCCTATCTCGAAACGTGGCACGTCGACATCGAGGAATTTCTCGATCTGCGCAAGAACACCGGCGACGACCGCCGCCGCACTCATGACATGAACACCGCGAACTGGGTGCCCGATCTGTTCATGCAGCGCGTCGATGCCGACGGCGAATGGACGCTGTTCTCGCCGGACGAAACGCCCGATCTGCACGATCTTTACGACGAGGCATTCAAGACGGCTTATGAAGCCCATGAAGCCAAGGCAAGGGCCGGCGGCCTGCGCGTGTTCAAGACGGTGCGCGCGACCGATCTCTGGCGCCGCATGCTGACCATGCTGTTCGAGACCGGCCACCCCTGGATCACCTTCAAGGACCCCTGCAATTTGCGCTCGCCACAGCGCCACATGGGCGTGATCCATTCCTCGAACCTCTGCACCGAGATCACGCTCAACACGTCGGTCGACGAGGTCGCGGTCTGCAATCTCGGCTCCATCAACATGCTTGCCCATGTCGGCCCCAGTGGCATCGACGAGGCCAAGCTGAAGCGGACGGTGACCACCGCGGTGCGGATGCTCGACAACGTCATCGACATCAATTTCTACACCATCCCGGAGGCGCGACGCTCCAACATGCGCCATCGCCCGATCGGGCTCGGCCTGATGGGCTTTCAGGAAGCTCTTCAAGTGCAGCGCATCCCGATCGCGTCCGACGCAGCCGTGACGTTTGCCGACACCAGCATGGAGGCGATCTCGTTCCACGCTATCGAAGCGTCATCGGACCTCGCCGCCGAGCGCGGCCGCTATCCGAGCTTCGACGGCTCGCTGTGGTCGAGGGGCATCTTGCCGCTCGACTCCATCCAGTTCGTCGCTGACGCCCGCGGCGGGCTCGACGTCGATCGCTCCTCGACGCTCGACTGGGCTCGCCTGCGCACGAAGGTGACTTCCAGCGGCATGCGCAACTCCAACGTCATGGCAATCGCGCCGACCGCGACGATCTCCAACATCTGCGGCGTCTCGCAGTCGATCGAACCGAACTACCAGAACCTGTTCGTCAAATCGAACATGTCCGGTGATTTCACGGTTGTGAACGAGTTCCTCGTGCGTGACCTGAAGGCGAGGGGCCTCTGGGACGAGGTGATGGTCTCCGACCTCAAATATTTCGACGGCAGCGTTGGCCAGATCGACCGCGTCCCTGATGATCTCAAGGCGCTCTATGCCACCGCCTTCGAGATCGACAGCGCCTGGCTGATCGAGGCGGCAGCGCGCCGGCAGAAATGGATCGACCAGTCGCAGTCGCTCAACCTCTACATCGCCAATCCCTCCGGCAAAAAGCTTGATACGCTCTATCGGCTCGCCTGGCGGCGCGGACTGAAGACGACCTACTACCTGCGCTCGCGCAGCGCCACGCATGTCGAGAAGTCGACGCTCAAGGGCACCGACGGCAAGCTCAATGCGGTGTCCGCGTCGTCGGCCGCGATGTCGAACGCGCCGATCAGGATCCCGACCGCGGCTGCTCCGGATCTCGACGGCCTCAAGGCCTGCCGGATCGACGATCCCGATTGCGAGGCGTGCCAGTAAGGAGAATGACGATGCTCGATTGGTCCGACACTGACACCACGGCGGCGGCTCCGGCCGCCCCTGCCTCCACCCTTGCAACCGCACTGCCTCCGCAGACCCAGCTCAAGCTCGAGCCGGTCGATCCGACCGGCCTGGGCGCGATCGACCGCACTGGTGGCCGCGTCTCGGTCGACGAGAAGCGGATGATCAACTGCCGCGCGGACGTCAACCAACTTCTGCCGCTGAAATACAAATGGGCCTGGGAGAAATATCTCTCAGGCTGCAACAATCACTGGATGCCGACCGAAGTCTCGATGCAGGCCGACATCGCGTTGTGGAAGTCACGGGACGGGCTGACCGAAGACGAGCGGCGCGCGATCAAGCGCAATCTCGGCTTCTTCGCGGCTTCCGAATCGCTGGTCGCCAACAACATCGTGCTGGCGATTTATCGCCACCTCACAAATCCGGAGTGCCGGCAGTATCTGCTGCGTCAATCCTTCGAGGAGGCGGTGCACACTCACACCTTCCAGTACATCGTCGAGAGCCTTGGCCTCGACGAAGGCGAACTGTTCAACATGTACCGCGAGGTGCCGTCGATCACCGACAAGGCGGCCTGGGCCCTCAAGCACACGCAGCATCTGGACAATCCGTCGTTCCAGACGGGAACGCCGGACAGCGACCGCGCCTTCCTGCGCGATCTCGTCGCGTTCTACGTCGTGTTCGAGGGCATGTGGTTCTACACGGGATTTGCGCAGATCCTGTCGCTCGGCCGCCGCAACAAGATGGTCGGCATCGCCGAGCAGTATCAATACATCTTGCGCGACGAGAGCATCCATCTGAACTTCGGCATCGACTTAATCAACCAGATCAAGATCGAGAACCCCCATCTGTGGACGCCGTCATTCCAGGATGAGATCCGCGGCATGATCCGCGACGCCGCCGAGCTGGAGGCCGCCTACGGCCGGGACACCATGCCGCGCGGTTTCCTCGGTCTCAACGCGGCACTCTGCGAGCAGTACATGCACTTTATCGCCAACCGGCGTTGCGCGCAGATCGGTCTCGCGCCGGTGTTTGCCGAGGTCGAGAATCCGTTCCCGTGGATGTCTGAGGCGATGGATCTGAAGAAGGAGAAGAACTTCTTCGAGACCAGGGTTATCGAATATCAGAATGGCGGGGCGCTAAGCTGGGATTGAGACCACGAGGATGGCTCAAGTGTGGTGCTCCTACTGCTTTGGAAGGAGCTTCACGCCCGGGCAGGGTCCTTCATAGTCGGTGGCCGATTTTCTGCCTTGAGGAACTCGATCCAGCGGTGCACGCAGTTTTTCTGTAGAAATGGAGGATGGAGCATTTAGAGCAGTATGAGGTGGTCGGTCAGGTAGAATAACAGGACGAACGCGTCAAGTAGTCGTCGGGCGGGCGCTTCAGGAGACCTCGTTGAAGCCCCCGGTGACACTGCGGTGCAAGGTAACATAGGGCTTCTCGTACTTGCCCCTGATCCATCGATTTGCCAGCCGGGAATATGTGCAGAGGTTCGGGCCGGGCGGCTGGGCGCATGATGATGACCGACACGGAGCGCTAAGTAAATTCCGATCCTTTGCCCGTTTTTGTCCGGGGCGTTCGTGCCACCTCATTGTTTCTTCCGATCAGAGCTCATGGCGGACTGCGAGGCGGTGGAGGGAAGGCGCCCAATCGGATGCTGGAGAAAACGGCGCTGAAAGCCGACGCATATGGCGCAACCAGCGCAGCGGCAAAACCGATCCGTCGCCTAAAACATTGCGACTTCGCCCGTTCCTGAGCAATGGGCCGGTTGACGCCAGTGCCGCCTCCGCAAGGCCTGGCGTAGCAACGATGGCCAGGACTGGATGCGAGACAAACGCGATGGTTTGCAGGTTCATTTTGCGGGCAGGAAGCATCGGACCTCCGGTCCGTCAACTTGGAACTGTAGAGTAGATTGTCGATTTGAGAAGTTGGAGTCCGGGATGTTTGCACCAGACACTTCAGAGCCGTCGGCCGGATCAGTTGACCGCATGCGCAATGTTCACGCGGCATTGCAAGGTTTTGCGATAGTGGCTGGAGTCTTGTTGATCGGCATGATCTTTGCGTTCGCGGCGAAGATCGATGCTCGAAAGGCGCTGCGAGAATATGGTGCCGACTCTGCTTGCGTATCTGCCACCGAGTCTCGCCGTTGATATGGTGTGCGTCGGTTCGAGATGATGACTTCACGTTTGACAAAAAGACACAACTTGCAGCGAAGTGCGGATTGTCCGTAGCAGATCGCGGGACACGCCCCTTTTGGACTGAATATATCGTAGTTGACGCGTCCCCGTATAGCGTCGCCGATAGCGTGAACTTGGCGTCCTACTGGCGAATGCATGCAGGAGCTGGTCAACCAGCTGCTAATCCGCACGAGGGCCGACCCCGGCAGACGCTTCACTTACCAACTGGGACTGCTCAGACGAATGGCACCAACTGAGGCGCTTGAATGGTCGAACGCCTCCCGGCATCAGTTGCAAGCTAGATAATTCCCCTAGTGAAAGAGTTCGCTGTGCAATTCTGGGATCGCTTTGGTAGATGCCGGGATAGCGCAGAACCGCGCTCTCGGCTGCTGTCGCGGTCTCTTCGCCAACCGCGAACAGCACACTATCATTTCGGCTCTCACCTGCGAGGATGACTTCGACTACCCATCCCGCCCCTGCTGATCTTGCTTCCATTGAAGACATGACCGCCTTCAATCTGAAGGCCTTTCTGGAATTTAGAGGTCGCAGAATCTAGAACTTAAAATTCGCGAACGCGCGCACGCCGATGCCGGGCATAAGCACCTCGTCCTTGTTGTAGGAGACCGAGTTGCGGATCTTCTCGTTGAGAAGATTGTTGCCAACCAGGCCCGCATACATTTCCCGCGCGCCGAACCAGTTTGCGCCGAGCTTGGTCTTGTAGGTGACCTCCGCCTTCAGCAGGTTATAGCCGGGCGTGGGCGTCTCGGCGATCTCCGCGACGTCGCTTTGCGGGAAGGCGTGCAGCAGGTTGATGCGTGCCAGCCAGTTGGAGTCGCGCCAGAACAAGCCGCCACCGATGCGCGCCGGCGGAATCCGGGGGACGTTAGTGCCATCGGTGAAGGTGGCGCGAACGATGTCGAACTGGTCCTCAAAACCCCAGATACCGCCGTAGAGCGCCCCGACATCAACCTGACTCTGGAATTCACCGCCGCGGAAGATCGCATTCCTCTGCGAATAAACCGCCTGGTTGAGTTCGGCATCGGGCGCGCCGCAAGACGCAAAATCTCCATCGCACATGACGCCGGTCAGCCGCCGATAGATGAAATTGTCGAAGCGGGTGTAGTAGGCCGTGGCCTCGAATCGGAGCGGCCCCGTCGCGCGGCGCAAGCCGACCTCGACCGTCTTGGCGGTCTCGATCGTCAGGTTCGGGTTGCCAATATCGAACGTGGCGGTCGCATCGTGCGGGCCGCGGGAGAACAACTCGGCTGGTTTCGGCGCGCGTTCGACATACTGCGCGGTGAGGCTGCCGACGAGGTCGTATGGCAGGATTTGGATCAGGCCAACGCTGCCGCTCTTCGGCGTGAAATGCAGATTGCGCGCGATACCGGTCTGAGGATCGCCGTTCGGCAGGAAATCGGCCGGAAAGTCGGGCGTCGTTCCGCTCAGATCGACATGCTCGATACGGCCGGCAATCTGGGCCTTGGTGGTGTCGGTGAATTTGAGCTCGTTGAAGACGTAAGCCGCTTCGCGCATGTTGCGGTTCGGGTCCCACAGCCCGTTGAAGAGCGCGCCGGGATCGTCCGGGCTCGGCGCGGTCAATTCCTGATGCGCGGCCTGGAGTCCGAATGCGGTGGTGACTTCGGCAAAACGCGCGTTGAACGGCATGAGCTGGACTTCGACGCGGACCTCCTGCTCCTTGTTCGTAAAGGTCTGCCGCACGCCGTCCGTCGTCGGGTCGGTGGTGTCGGCAAGCCCGATCTCGTTGTGCCGGTAGTCGGTCGCGCCGGCCCAGAAGCGGACAGCGTCAATCGCCACCGCGTCAGGCCGGTACTCGCCCTTCATGGTGATCTTGGTCTGATGCGCGTCGATACGGGTCTGGTGGTCCGCCCCGTCGATGCCGGGAATGTGGTACAGCGCGTCGTTCTGCGTGATCGCCGCGCCGATGTAACCGCCCGTGAAGAAGTACGAGCCGCCGATCGAGGCGCCGTCCGACTGGCTTGCCGAGTTCGGCTGATGACTGCCGACCGGCCGCGTGTTGTCGAAACGATAGGGATAACCCGGAATGTAGTAATCGGAGGTGTTGCGGCCGTAGGCATCGGCGTGGATGGCGAAATTGTTGCCGCCGCCGTCGAGCAGGACGCCACCTTCGACGCCGCGGTTGACCGAGTCGAACGCGGTGCGGGTCTCGGCTGTGACGCAGGGCGACGTTTGCGCTGACGCCAGCGGTGCCTTGACGGGCAAGCCGTAGGTCTGGAACGGCGAGGCGGCACAAGACGGCAACGCGTCGGGAATCCGGTTGTTGGTGGCGCTGACGACGCCGCCGATCGACGTCGATCCGTAGCGGAGCGCCGCGGGACCGCGGATCACTTCGACCTGGTTGGTCGCGAGTGGGTCGATCGGCACGAAATGATCTTCGCCGAGATCCGATGCGCCGCCGGCGTTTGTGCCGTTCTCGAGGATACCGACGCGGTTGACGTCGAGACCCCGGATGATCGGCCGGCTGGAGGCGCCAGGCGCGAAGCTCGACCCCGTGATGCCGGGTTTGGAGAACAGGAGATCACCGAGCTGGGCACCGCCTTCGCGGCGGATCTCTTCGTTCGGCACCACAGTGACGGTGGCGAACTGGTCCGTTATGATCGGCAGCACGCCCTGCTGGGGGGCGGGCGCGGCGGCCACCGCCGGAGCAGGTACGGCGGCCGGCACAGGCTGGCGATTGCGTGCAGGCGCCGTGCGCGCGACGCTTGGGGCCGCATGCGATGGAACGACAGGTCGTCGTCGCACGATTGGACTCGGCGCCGTGACGCTAACGGCGGGCAGTTCGGTGGACGATGCCTGTGACATCGCCGGTGTCGCCCCAGCACAAAGCAGGAGCAGGCTCGCGCTACCCAAATGCTGCGTGCGTCTTGAACAGAATAACATTGTCCCGATTCCCAAAGTCCCGATTCCCAACGCGGGCATCGATCGGAATTGTCGATCGATTTTGTTTGCCAGCCGCCGATACACGGCGAAATTCGACTTCGACTTCTCGCCTCGGGTTTGTCCGCTCGTGAAGCGGTACCAAACGCGAGCACGATCAACCGATGGAGATCAGGATGCGGGAGGGGCGCGGGGCTGGAATGGCAGGCCGACCGATTCCAAATGGATGAATTCGGCGTCGGCGGTGCGGTACAGGAATTCGACGGCCTGAGGCTCCAGGAGCAAGGGCGACGTCGCGAACACCACGGTGCCCGCCATCGCGACCACGGCGCAGATCGCGCAATGGTCGTCCCCCGGATACTCACGATAGGGGTTGGCCGGAGACCGCTTGTCGACCGACACGCGGTCGACCTCGCTGGGCTTGTGGCCGTCAGCTTGCAGTTGCTGTTGCGAGGACTTGACGAGGGGGGCAGCCTCGACGAAGCCGTGGCTGTGGCCTAGCGTCAGCACAAGCTGCACCAGCAGCGCGAAAAGCGCGAGCCGGGCACCGTGCCGTATGTTCGACCGAACCCACATCATGAAAAAGCATCCGCGCGCGGGCAGAGCTCCTCTGCCCGTAAAATTACAGTCGCAGGGTGACTTAGCCGATGTCAACCTTGGCCAAGCCGCCAAGCTCGTTCGACGAAACGATGTGATATTCCTGCAACTTTGGATGTCGCGCATCACGCCTGAATCAGTCGGTACGTACATGTTTGGTCTGCGTTGTCCGCTCAGTGGCTGCTCTTATTGGCTGAGAAACATTCTATAACTTTGCAGAATGATTTCCGGAGATTCGCTAGGTTCGAGACTGCGCTGCCTCAAGGAAACAACGCGACCTTGACGGAAGTTCTGGCGCAGTTCCTGAATCAGACTGCTGCTTCACCCCACGATGGGAAAGGATCATCAAGCCGGGCGTGAGATTTCGAAAGACCGGTCGTCACCGACCCGTAAAGGCATTCATCGAGCGAAGCCCTGATCGCAGCCTCATCCATCTCTGCGCCGCCGATGAAGACGAGTTCTTGCCGGCGATCTCCCCAAGTCGGCGTCCAATGCCGCCGCATATGCGACATCGACTCTTCGTCTCTCGGCCAACGCTCCTTCGGCACCGCCGCCCACCATCGCCCGAGTCCCTCGGTCCGCGTCATTTTCCCCGCAATCGAGAGTTCCGCGAGCCACTCCGGGCGCGTCGCGAGCCAGAAATGCCCCTTGGCTCGAAACACACCCTTAAAACCCTGACCAAGTAGCGCATGGAGCTTGGCGGGATGGAACGGCCTCCGGGCGCGATACACAAAGGAACGCACACCATATTCCTCGGTTTCCGGCCTGTGGTCGGCGAACTGGTAGAGTTCCCTGTGCCATAGCGGGTGAGTTTGGGCTCTTTCCTCGCTGTAGAGACCGGTATCGAAAATGCAGTCGAGTGGCGCCTTGCCGAATGTCGTCTCGATGATCCGCGCATCGGCGTTCAGTCCACGCACGACACGCCGCGCCTCGGCCAGCTGCTCTGCTCCTGCGTCCCCCGCCTTGTTGATGATGACGACGTCAGCGAATTCGATCTGCTCGACCAGGAGATCGACCAACGTGCGTTCGTCTCCATCGCCCGCGATCTCACCGCGGTCACGCAGGAAGTCACGCGAATCATAATCCGTGAGGAGGTTGATCGCATCAACGACGGTGACCATCGTGTCGAGGCGCGCCACGTCGGACAGCGAATCACCGTCTTCGTCGCGAAAATCGAAGGTCGCGGCAACCGGCAAAGGCTCAGAAATTCCAGTACTCTCAATCAAGAGATAATCAAAACGTCCCTCCTTGCTTAGCCGTCGCACCTCCAGAAGAAGATCGTCTCGCAGGGTGCAACAGATGCAGCCGTTGGTCATTTCCACGAGCTTCTCGTCCGTACGCGACAGATTGGCACCGCCGTCCCGCACGAGGTCGGCGTCGATATTGACCTCGGACATGTCGTTGACGATCACCGCGACCTTGCGGCCATCGCGGTTGTTGAGCACGTGGTTGAGGAGGGTAGTCTTGCCGGCGCCGAGGAAGCCGGAAAGCACGGTGACGGGAAGACGCTCGTCGATCTGCTGGTTGCTGGACATGGGCCTATGTAATGTTATAACATTACATCTACTTTGCAGCACCGATTGGAACATTGCAAGAGCTTCGCAATGAAACGACGATCTCGATCTGTTGTGGGGCGAACCGGCGATGGGCGGAGCGCTCTTCGCAGCTGCGCCTTGGTGACATTTCCTCACGTTCCATTGCTGTCGCAATGGGAAGGCGCCTCGATGGAAGGGATTAGCAGGTGCCGTCGAGATCCATCCTTCTGAGTATCCTCTATCTGCTTAGTGTCTTCGCCACCGCCATGTTGGCGTCGGCGCGATCATTTGCGGCAGAGCAACCATCGGGCATCCCGGCCTGGCTGCAGACCCATGTTGGCGAAGACGAAGGACAGATTGCGCGTCCGGTCCTGCAGCGGGCGCGCGCGCTCTACTTCCAGAAGATCAAGGAAGGCGCGGTACGAAATCCCTGCTACTTCGCCATGGACGCGACCCGGCCGAACAGTCTGAACGACGGCAAACCAGGCCGCCGATTCTACGTTGTCTGCGAAGCCGACAAGTCGTTTCGCGCAATTTCGTCGGGCCACGGCGGCGGCCGCAATTTGAAAGGCATCGCGGATTTCGCCAACGGAAGACGGTGCGCGAAGAACTTCAGCAACGCAATGGATTCCAACCTCACAGCCGGCGGTCCGTATGTAACGGGCGAGACGAAAACGTCTTTCAAGGGCTCCTACCGGGTCTCAGCGAAACAGTATGCGGCCTTGACACGTTCATTCCTGCAGTTCGATGGAGAAGGTGAGACCGCAAACGCCAGACGACGCGAGATCGGCGGACATGCGGCTGTCACGTTAAAGGGAGTATGCCTTCGAAAAGATTTGCGCAGCCCCTACGCAAATCCCGATGGTTACGTTCCGTTCGGTACGCTGGTGGAATACGCTGGTGGTCGCAGCAATGGTTGCACCAGTTGGTCGACATCAGACGTCGGACCAATCCTCGCGATGACGAAGGACGATCCGACGACGCTGTACATCTATCCTGGCGCAGCCGATATCGACGCTGTCAAGAATGCGGTCGGGAGCAACCGCTCACTATCACGCACCGGATTATATTGGAACGCCTCCTGCCTGAGAGAAATCGGTGCTCCGAAATTCTGGCCGAGAGAAACTCTTGAGCCCATCCTTGATCAATATGAGCGAGTTCACCCAGCGCCCCCGCCACGGCCGATGCCGATTTGCAAAGACTCGTGAATGGGCTTGACAGAGATTTCATCAATGCCGCGGTGCTTGAGGCTTGCTCACGTTACGCTCAGATCTTGCCTACGTCCTTCGCCCGCTGAGGCGCGGAGTGGCTAACCTTTGAGAAGGACTTGAAAATGAAGTATGATGTCATGGTCGTTGGCGGCAGTTACTCCGGAATGGCCGCCGCTCTCCAGCTCCTGCGAGCGCGCAGGAGCGTTTTGGTGATTGACGCGGGCCTGAGACGAAATCGCTTCGCCAGCCATTCGCACGGCTTTCTGGGACAGGATGGCATTAGTCCGGCGGAGATCGCGCAATCGGCCCGACAGCAGCTTGAGGCATATCCGACGTTGACCTGGATCGAGGGCACGGCCGAGACGGCGTCAGGACAAAAGGACCGGTTTGTCATTGCCACGCATGACGGCGCGCGCCATGCCGGGCGCCGCGTTCTGTTTGCGGCCGGTGTGTCAGATACGCTTCCGGCGATTGACGGACTGTGGGAACGCTGGGGCGTTAGCGTATTCCACTGTCCCTATTGCCATGGCTACGAGCTTGATAAAGGCCGCATCGGCGTGATTGCGGCCGGGCCGATGTCATTGCATCAGGCGCAGTTAATCCCCGAGTGGGGCGAAGTGACCTTCTTCAGCAATAGCGCGGTGGCGCTCGATGATACGATCCGCGGTGATCTTGCGGCGCGTGGTGTGACCATCGAGGAAACGCCGATTGCTCGAGTCGACGGACATGCCGATATTGTCCTGACAGACGGACGCCGGTTGACATTAGCCGGCATCTTCACAGCCCCGCGCAATGCACCAGCAACTCCGATCGCGGAGTCACTTGGGTGCGCTCTCGCGGAGACGCCCCTGGGCGCTCAGATCCAGACAGATGATGCGAAGGAAACTACCATTCCGGGAGCGTTTGCGTGCGGCGACGCCGCACGAGTTCCGCATTCCGTTTCACTGGCGGTCGCGGACGGGGCGTGGGCCGGTGCGCAGTTGCATCGTTCGCTTGTTTGGACGTGACGTTGGTGCGCCGCGACGTCTGCTGACCATTCACACAGCTGACAGTCGAGTCACGACATTGCCGGCTGCTCCAAACTATGTGAGGCGGCGCAGCCCGCTGTCGCGTCGTCGCTGCATGGATGAACGACGCACATGCGCTTGGTAAGCCTTCCGCGCACACGACGCGCAGTAGCTCTGGCCAGGCACCGCCGGTGCGCCACAGAACCGAAAATCCGGCGATGCGGGATCACCAATCGGCCAGCGGCATGAACTCGGCTCGAGTTGTTCCAGCGTGAGATACCGTGCCATCGGCACGACCTCTGCCGATGCCTCAAGATACTCCTCGCTGGCCTCCAACTGGAAGTCTGGTGAAGCCAGTGCGAGAAAGCCGCGATGCCGGATACTGCCAACCGGAGACCGCAGAAGGCGGCTTTTGGGCGCTCGCGCCGGCCGCGGTTTCGCTGCGGTGGTCGCACGACCGGACAGCCCAAGACGATGCACTTTTCCGATGACGGCGTTTCGCGAGACGCCACCCAATTCAGTGGCAATCTGACTGGCGCTCAATCCCGCAGCCCACAGGACCTTCAGACGATCGACGCGCTCCTCTGTCCATGCGGCACCGGCATTCGACATTGCTGACCTTACGTCGTCCCGCACACAAGCGGGCGCGGTGATTGCATCAATGCTGGCCAAGCGCCGGACATCATTGCAACGTTATAGTATTACATTGACCGTACTGATCGAGTATCGAGCGCTCAAGCATCGCGACTGTTGGCCTGCGCTTTATCCCCAATCTGTTTCCTGTTGGCCGCGCGTCCCTCGATGTTTGCTGAGTTGTGTCTGGGAAGATGATCGAGTCTCGCGGGTCTTCGACCGGAGGGACGTGAACACATCGGTGATGCGGCGGTCGATCGCGCTTGGCTCGATGCTGACTCCGACCTTCTCTCCGACATCCAGCCGCTCCGTGGCGGCCCGCAACGCTCCAGCTGACGTGTCGAGATCATCCGCGAAAGATGGAGAGCTCTCCGTCACGGAGGTTGGGCTCAGGCCGGTCGTCGCACAAGCGCGGCGAGGATGAAAAACAGCGCCGTGGCAAGCTTCGACATCAGGAGTGCGTCTCGAAGGCAAAAGGTTCGCTCGGCTTGGCCTTCCGCTCGTCCTCGGTGTAAAGCCTCGCGGCCTCCGTCAGATAGGTGAGGCTTGATCGCAGGAACTCGTCTCCGAGATCGCGCGCGATGACGACAAGGCGGGTTCGCCTGTCCGCGCTTGGCCAGCGCTTCAGCTGGATAGGTGGGTGAAAGACATGCTGGACGGCGTGCAGCACGAAAGGGCCGGGGCTTTCCGCGACACTGACGATGGCTTTTAATCGCAGCAACTCCGGCCCCTTCAGTCGGGTCAAGATATCGAGCCAGAGATTGAATGCCTCCGTCGGTACCGGTCCGTCGACGGTCAGGCACACAGCCCGAATCCGCTCGTCATGCCGGTTCACGTCATGATGATGCTTGTGATGGCCCTGTTTGTGTCCTCCCTTGCCGGCGTGATGGAGATCATGGTGCTCATGAGCGCGGTTGTGATCATCGCCATTTTGCAGCTGGGTGTAGGCCTCGGCATTGAGCCACGCCTGCACATCCAGTGTCTTGGTCTGTGGCTTATAAAAGCCGAGATCGAGCAGCCGAATCGGATCGATCACTCCATTTTCGACGGGCATAATCGGAGCCGCCGGATTGAGGACTCGAAGCCGTTTCGCGAGCGCGCGCAACTCGTCTGGTTTGACGATATCGACCTTGGTGACGAGAATGCGGTCGGCGACAGCGGCCTGCTTGACCGACTCGATTTGTCGATCAAGTGTCATTGCGCCTGTTGCTGCGTCGACCGTTGTGATGACGCCATCCAGCCGATAGAGCTCGGCCAGGAACTGGTCTGTAATCAGTGTGTGTATGATCGGAGCGGGATCCGCAAGCCCCGTCGTCTCGACGATGACGCGATCGAACGCGGGAATTTCACCGGTCGTTCGTTTCTCCCAGAGGTCATCAAACGTGCTCACCAGGTCATCGCGGATCGTGCAGCAAAGGCATCCGTTTTGAAGAAGTACGAGGTTCTCCGAAACGCTTTCGACCAGGTCATGATCGAGACCGATTTCGCCAAATTCGTTGATGATGACGGCTGCGTTCTTCAACTCTGGTTGTTGAAGCAAATAATTCAGGACGGTTGTCTTGCCGCTGCCGAGAAACCCCGTGAGCAAGGATACGGGAATGAGGGAGGGACGGGGCAAGGCCAGAACTCCCTACATCGCCGGCATCTGCGCGGCGTGCGGCGTGTCGAGACAGTTCGCGCAGGTGCCTTGCAATTCAACAATGCGACGGCTCAGCCGGAACCCCAAAGAAGCCGCGTCGCGTGTGAATAGCTGCTCAAGCTGCGTGTTCTCGATCTCTTCCGACGCGCCACATTGATTGCAGATGAAGAAAACGCAGGCATGCGGGTGTTCTGGATGCGCGCAGGGCACATAGGCATTTTTACTTTCGATTTTCGTGACGAAACCCTGCTCCAATAGAAAGTCCAGCGTGCGATAGACCGTGGGAGGTGACAGCGATCGGCCCAGAACGCGTTGGAGCTCATTCATGAGCTCATAGGCGCCGACCATTTGGCCCTGACGCAGGAGCGCTTCTAAAACCGAACGCCGAATGGGCGTGAGCTGCTTGCCGCGGTCGCGGCAAGCAGCCTCAACCGCTTGGAGCGCTCTCTCCACCCTCCTGGAGTCGGAAGAAGATTCGGTTGGTGAATGAGGATCTCGATCGACCATGGCGAGGCCCTCCGTCCCGCGATTTGCGAGCCCCTTGAGTGTTATGTTATAACATTGCATTGTCAATGACCGGCTTTGGGAAGAAGACGAATAAATGGACGCTTTGGTTGATTCTCCAGGAGATCAGGCGAGCGGTCACGATGGACGACGAACCTCGATCGCCGACCGTTCGATCATTCATGGGCCCTGCACGATTGGCGATGATGTCTTTGTCGGCTTCAACTCGGTCGTGTTCAATTGCACGATTGGTGACGGCTCTCGGTGATTGAAGGCTGTCATCTTCCCGCTGGCTTCCATGTGCCATCCACGACGACCGTCCATTCCGATTCTGACCTTGCCACTGATCGGGACGCGCTAAACAGCTATTCGATTGCTCCGGGATGAGCGCGCAAGTGCGGCGCCACCGACCATGAATGCGAGCGCCAGCATCAATGCAGTCCGCCACCAGATGCTCCAGCTGGTTTCGCTCGCCGGTATTTCAATCCAATGCCACTGAGGCAAAGAAGACAGATCTTGCGCGGTCATGGCGCGGCTTTCCAGAATCCGGGGAGAGAAGTATTGCCGCCATTTGTTGTGAAAAGCCTCTGTCTGATCCTTGAAGGCGACAAAACGGCGTGAGTCGGTGCCGGCAATGGAGTTCAGCGCTTCATTGACGAGGATCGCGGGCGACAGCAGGCTCAGGCGGTCGACGAGCCTCTGTTGTTGCAATAGCTGGCGATCAAAGCGTTCCAGAAGGGGTTCGATCTTCTCGTCTACCCTTTGCTTGGCCAGAAAAAATGCACGCATCCGCGAAGGAACTTCGATGCGCTCGCCTTTGACCAGCAGTGCTTCCGGATCCGAAGCGTAGCGATAATCCGCACTATAGAGGCTCTCGAATTCGCGCAATGATTCCGCCGTTGCAACGCGCGTGCGGCTGGCCAGTTCAGTCCGTGAAGGGGCGGGGCTGACCAGGCCAACAACAAGGTTCATCGTGACCGGCAAGATGAGCACAAAAGTTGTCCAGAGTGCCACCATGATCAGGGCATTGGCCGAGGAGGAAAGGCCGGTCGCATTAACCAGGGCCGCGACCGCGAACCAGAACAAGGTATACGCCGTGATCAGCGCTGACCACGACAGCATCAACAGCAGTTGCTCTACGCCACGGGTTTCGGGACGGATCAAAAGCACGACAATGAGCGGCAAGGGAATTGCGATCGCCAGCAGCGCGAGCATGCGCACGACGATCTTCCCGGTCAGCAACGTGGGCACGGAAAGGGGTTGCGAACACAGCATGCGCAAGGTGCCATGTTCGCGCTCCGCCGACAGCAGGTTATACCCGAGCGTAGTAACCAGCAGAGGCAATACGAATACGATGACGAAAGCGAGATCGAAGTGCCCGCTGAGCAGATTCCAGGGGTTTTCGATCTCCGTGTCGTACATGAACTGGACTTTGCTCAAGTAGCTGATGCGGTAGTAGTTGGGCATCATGTCCGATTGTCCGATCGCCAGGGCTGCGAGCGGTGCATTGGGAATCGTGGCAAAGCGCCCGGCCAAGGTGCCGGCCAAGGCAGCGGGGTTCGCCGGATTCGAGAAGGGAACCAGCGCACTCTTGCCGGCGAGAACGGATTGGAGCGTTCCGGTATTCGCCCTTTGGGTCTCTTGTTCATGTTTCGCGACTTGGGCGACCATGCGGTCGCGGAGTGTTGCCTGCGCCAGTCCCACAAACAGTCCGTAACCCACCATGAGCGCCAGGACGCAGCACACCAGCGGCAGCGTGCGATCGCGAACAAGGATACGCGCCTCGTGCCGGATGATCAGCGACAAGGTGGAGAGCGAGCGAGACTTCATTGGCGTCATTCGAATGTCTAGCGCATGAGCGGACGAGAGAGGGCATAGTGCGCGAGCGCGACGGAGAGGCAGAACAAGACAGCGAGCAACGCAAGGCTTCCCCAATGGTGCGCCAAGGCAAATGACACGGAGGGAAGTTGATATTTGAATGGCGGCACACTTGCCCACAGCTCGGGGCCGGCCTTGTAGGTGAAATGCGCGTTGCCAAGGGGATCGGCGTGTTTGATCAGGTCCTCGCTGACGATGTCCTGGATCTTTCGTCGTTGCGTTTCGGCCGCGGTTGAGAAGTCGCGATGTTGCGAAAAGTCCGTTCCAGCCAGGCCCATGGAGAATCCGCGGAGTGCAACGACCGGGGCAACGAGGCCGACCCACTCTTGCGCGCGCTGTTGACGCTCGAATGTGTCCCAAAGCCCGCCGAAGTTTTCATCGAGCGCGCCGTAACCCGCCGCGTCATCGACCTTCAGTGCCGCGCCCCATTTGCTGAGCGGAAGCGAGGGATCCCATTGCGTCCGCGCGCCGAAATGGGCGGCCCAGGCCTTGCTGGCGGCTCCGGCAATGTCGTGAGACAGATGATCGTCGAACGCGAGCCGCGATGGGGTCGGATAGAGCAGATTGACCGCCTCGGATGCGGTGCGCGGAGCGATCAGCGTTGCTGCGACCCAGAAGCCGAGCAGTATGACCAGAGCCGCCCGCGATGAACGTACGAGGGCTGACACTGCCAGCGTCAGAAACACGAATAAGCCGAGATAGAGGCCGTATCCCGCTGCAAGCCAGCTAATCCGATAGACCACGTCGAGGCGCTCGCCTGCGGGAAGACGCGCAACGAGGAATGCCGCGAACCCGACCCCGACTGGAGCAATCAGAACGCCAGCGCAGCTCGCCAGTGCAGCTGCCTTGCCGAGAAGCAGGCTCCGCGCAGGCACACCCAAGCTGAGAAGCTGGCGCAACGTTCCGCGTTCGCGCTCGCCGCTCATGGAATTGAAGCCGATGACGATAATGAGCAGGGGAACCAAGACTTGAAGCAGCCACGCCGGCGATAGCTCGCCGAACCGCTGCAATCCGGTTGCGTCCTGGGCCGGCCTGAACTTGACCTCGCTCTGGCGATGCGCCTGCAGCCAGACGGTCGAGCCGACAAAAGGCCCGATCCCCGGATCGAAGACGCCGAGCGGCGGTTCGGGCTTGAACACGTGCATGCCCTGTTCCGCCGCATCGTGCGGATGCCGATAGCCTTGATGAAGCCAGGCGTCATAATCGAGGGCTTGGCCTGCCGACCGTTCGTTGTTCAGCTGAACCTGCCGATTCCATCCGGCAGCGAGAGCCACCAGCAGGAGGACGAGAATCAGCCCTCCGGCCCAGAGCAGACGCCCGTCGCGGGCCAGCTCGCGCATATCCTTGGCGGCAATGATCGCGAACACGTCAGCTCTTCATGTGCTTGAGGTAGAGCGCTTCGAGATCGGCGTGGCTGACATCCTCGCTCCTCAATTCTTCCACCAGCCGCCCGTGCTTCATGATGCCGAGGCGGGTTCCGGTCTGCTTGGCGTGGAAAAGATCGTGTGTCGTCGTCAACACCGCCACGCCGTCGTTGCTGGCTTTGACGAGAAGCTCCGAGAATTCGTTGGCTGCGGACGGGTCGAGTCCGGAGGTGGGCTCATCGAGCAGCAGGGCTTTGGCATTCTTGGCCAGTGCGATGGCGATTCCCACCTTCTGACGCATGCCTTTCGAATAGGTTGCGACCCTGTCATCGGCGGCTTGACGAGGCAGGCCCGCAGCCTCGAGCAGCTCAAGCAACCGCGGCCGCGGCAAGCGCTCACCGATTGCGAGCGAAGAGAAGAACGCGAGGTTTTCGAGGCCCGAGAGCACGCCGTAAAGCGTGACCTGTTCGGGGATGTACGCAAGCAGGCGCTTCGTCTCCAAGGGATGGCGCACGACGTCGATCATGCCGATTTGCAGGCTACCGGATGTCGGCTGGAGGAAGTTCAAGAACAGATTGACCAGTGTCGTCTTACCCGCGCCGTTGGCCCCGAGCAGGCAATAGATCTCGCCGGGCAGCACGTTGAGCGAAACATTGTCCAGGGCACGTTTGGCGCCAAACTGCTTGGTCACCGCAATCGCATCGAGCATGGTTCTCGTACACTCCAACTGGCCGTCGCGGCGCTTGGGAGGGCCTTGACGAGTGTAATGTTATTACACTAGGTCATCGTTGTGAAGCCGTGACGTGGGTGCTAGGCGGCCGGCGGGTTGGGGGCAAGTATGCGTTATCTGTTTTGTTCAGTGTCTCTATCGGGTCTCTTGATCGGGGCGGCAGGTGTCCTGCCTTTTGTGGCTGAAGCGCAAGCTCAGACGCCTTCGTCAGCAGCCAACCAAGGGGCATCGCTGCCACCCGTAACCGTGGACGCGCCGCAAAAACGAACAACTGCAAGGACCGCTCGCCCTTCGAATTCTCGGCAAGGCCGCCGCGTCTCCCTCACAAACAGAACTCTGCGACCACCAGCCACCGCCGAGGCATCACCGCAGTCGCAAGGCCAGCAGCAGGCCCCGGCGACGCCGCTCAACACGAACGTGGTGACGACCAGCGCGAGCCGGCTGGGACTGACTCCGCGGGAGATTCCCGCAACCGTCGAAGTGGTCGGTGCCGACACGATCCGCGAGCAGGGCTACCACACCACGATCGACGCGGTAAAAGGTGCAACCGGCGTAACCGCTGGCGACGCGCCGAACGACGTGTCGTTCTCCATGCGCGGTTTCCAGGGCAACCAGGTCAACGTGACCTATAACGGCATCAACATCGGGCCCACGGGCTTCACGGCGCTGACCATGGAGACATTCAATCTCGATCGCGTCGAGTTCCTGAAGGGTCCATCGTCGCTGATGTCAGGGCAGGGCGCGGTCGGCGGCGCCATCAACTATGTCACGAAGGCGCCGCACACGGGGCCCATCCAGAACGAAGCATTTGTCGGCTTCGACTCCTTCGGCAGCTACCGTACCGGCTACGGGTCCGGCGGCAGCACCAACATCAAGGGCCTGGATTATCGCTTCGACATCAGCCGGTCGGACGTCAATGGCTTCATCGACGATACCGACGCCAGGAATCTGCACGTCTCCGGCCAACTCGACTACCGCCTGTCGGAATCATTCAAGGTCTTCGGCGCCGTCGAATACAAGGACTATCAGGCTCATCCCTACGAGGGCACGCCGCTGGCCCCGGTCGCATTCAGCGGTCCATACGCGACGAACGGAATCGTATCCGGCACAAAAGTGTCGGACTACAACAGCAGCAATCTCGGAGCGGTGACCATCGACGGCCGGACGCTGACGACGAACTACAACGTGCTCGACAACCACAAGACCATCAAGGAGACTTGGGCGCGCGGCGGTTTTGAGTGGAATCTGACGAACGACGTTACGCTGCGAAGCCAGACCTACGAGTACAATGCCAGCCGCGACTGGTACAACAACGAGGTGAGCGCCTTCAATACCGACGCCACACGGGTTACCGATCCGATCGACCGCGAGCGCTTCTTCGTGCATCACAACCAGAACACGGTTGGCAACAACACCGATGTGATCTGGAACTCGCGCTTCTTCGGCATGGAAAACCGCCTGGCAACGGGCGTTGAGGCGTATCACCTCGACTTCACCCGGCCCGGGGCGGCGAACTTCCCGAGCGACCACGTCGCGTTGGTCGATCCCGATCGGGGATATTATGGCTCGCTGACGACGAAGCGACAGACCGCCACCATCGACAGCGTGGCCATCAATCTTGAGGACCGGCTGAAGATTACGCCGACGTTCGCCCTGATCGGTGGCCTGCGTTACAATCCCTTTGAGCTCGATCGCACCTCGACTGACAAGTTCGGAGCAAGCAACGCCGGCTTTCCCTATTCGGCGAACTGGGACCCTGTCACGGGACGCATCGGCTATACCTGGGAAGCGCTTCCCGGAATGACGTTCTATAGTCAATACGCAACGGCGAGCGACTTGTCCGCCGACAGCATCTTCTTGCTGAACCCGACCCAGCGGCTGACTTTGACCACAGCACGCAGCTACGAGACCGGCGTCAAGAATCTGCTGTGGAATGGCCGCGCCGAATGGACCTTCTCGGCCTTCGACATCGAGCGCGACAACGTATATTCCGCGCAGGCCGGTCAGACCCTCAATCTCGCGGGAAAAGTGAGGTCGCAGGGTGTCGAATTCGCAGCAGCCGTCCGCCCGATCCCTGAGCTCAAGCTCTGGGGCAACGTCGCCTACGTCCACGCGCGCTATGCCGACTACGATTTCACCGGCGGCTCGTTCTCCGGCAACACGCCGCCGAACATCCCCGCGCTCATCGTGAACGGCGGCGCATCCTATCGCTTCCTCAATCCGGGCTGGCTGCCGGTCGAGCTCGGCGTGTCGGTCCGGCATGTCGGCGACCGCTACACCACCGATGCCAATACCGTGACGATGCTCGCCTATACGACCGCGGACGCCTTCGCGTTCGTCGACATCCCCAAGTCGAAAGCTTTTCCGACTTTCGACAACACCCGGGTGACGTTCCGGGTCCGAAATCTCACCGACAAGAAATATGCGGCATGGAGCGATCCGTTCTATCCCGACCAGATATTCCTCGGCGCAGCGCGCACCTACGAAATCGAAACCTCCTTCAAGTTCTGATGGTCGGCGTTCGCCCGTTGCGTGTCTTGGTCCTTGTCCATCGCTGGCTGAGCATCCCGCTCTGTCTGCTGTTCGCGATGTGGTTCGGGTCCGGCATTGTGATGCACTTCGTGCCGTTTCCGGAGTTGACCGAAGCGGAGCGTTTCGCAGGATTACCCGCCATCGGCCCATCCACGGTGAAGCGCGGTCCCGGCGAAGCCGTCGCGGCGAGCACGCTGAAAAACGTCACGCGCGTGCGTCTCTGGCAGCGCAACGACGGTCCGGTGTACCTGGTGTCGGCAGCCTCAGGAATAAAAGCCCTGCATGCAGACGATCTGCGTGCGGCCGACGTTGATTCCGGGCAATTGGCCCTCGCAATTGCGTCCGAGCATGCCCGCCTGCGCGGACTGAACGCCTCTGCCGCCATATTGGCGGAATTAGCGGACTACGACCAATGGACGGTCCCGAACGGCCTCGACGCGCACCGACCTCTCTACCGCGTTGCTCTGAACGATTCTGCGGGAACGGAGCTGTACGTCTCCTCACGCACCGGCGAAATCGTCAGGGATACGACCCGCAATGAACGTGCCTGGAACTATGTTGGGAGCGTCGCGCATTGGATTTATCCGACTGTGCTGCGCAAGAATTGGATGGCCTGGAACGTCACGGTCTGGTGGCTGTCGCTTGCTGCTGTCATCGCCGCACTGTCGGGCCTGATCGCAGGCGTTCTTCGTCTCAGAAGGGTGCGCGACCGTATCGTGTCTCCCTACCGCAAGTGGCATGCCTGGCACCACTGGCTTGGACTGGCGTGTGCGGTCTTCGTGATGACCTGGATTGTCAGCGGCTGGCTATCGATGGACCACGGCCGCCTCTTCTCCACCGGCGCGCTTACCAGATCGGAAGCGGACCGGATCGCGGGATTGCCGGCATGGGGCGAACTGACGTCGACAGCACCCGAATCCGTTTCACCCGCCGCCCGCGAGATCGAGTGGTTCGCTTTCGGCGATCGCATCTATCAACGTATTCGAACGGGCGTCGATGCGCAGCAGCTCTCGGTGGTCGTTCCAGCATCTGGTGGTCCTTCCTCATCGTTCTTGCAGGCCGATCAGGTCAATGCCGTCATCTCCCGCGCCGTCGGCGGCTGCTCGAGCACCAGGGCTGTCGAGCGAGATGACGATTACTTGATTGCATCTGAAGTTGCATCGGCTCCGGTCTATCGATCCGTCTGCGGAGACGTGTGGTACCAGGTGGACGGTGCGAGCGGCGCCAAGCTGGAAAAGCTTGACGCGCAGCGTCGGACCTATCGCTGGCTGTACCGCGCGCTGCACACATTCGATCTCCCCGCCTTGATGGCACGCCCAAGCTTACGCACGGCGATGATTGTCGTCCTATGCACGCTTGGAGTCGCGTTCAGCATCACCGGAATCGTGATCGCGTGGCGGCGACTGAGGCTCCTTGCACGTCCAGTCGTTTGACGTAGCTAGGTAGCGGAGTAGGTGGAGGTAAGGCGCGTGGCTTTCGCGCCGAAACCGCTTGCCTCGTGCGAAACTTGGCTAGATTGCACGGGGAAATTGAGTTGCAAGCACGTGGGCCCGCGAACTGAGGCGAGTGACAACACGAATGGATGGCATGCCTCTTCGTCGCAAGCGTTTACGCCTACGGCGTCGAGATCATCCACGAGCTGTTGCAACTATCCAGCGGTTGCCCCAACGCACGATAGAATCGATTCGCCCGATGCCGGGGACCACGTCCCCCCGTGCTGCCATTCGAATCCCATCGGGCCCTTCGAGCACCGCCGTTCCGCCGCGAACGTCAAGGACTGCCCACCCCCCAATAGTCGTTGGTCTTGTCTCCGGGACGGACAGGAGCGGCCCCGCAGGCTCGAGCGAGCCGGTCACAGACATGTCCGCCTCGATAACCGAAGAGACTGGGTTCGAAGCTTCCGCCGATTGCACCCCACTCGACGCTTTGGCCAGAAGCTTCGGAGCAAGGCTCGCGACTGTGGACGGCTGACCTAAACCGGGCGGTGTTCGCGAGCTTGATACTGATGCTATCTTTCGGGCGCTTTCGGCCTTACCGCCTGACTTTGTGTCCGGCATGCGGCGCGAAGCCGGTTCTATCCGAGCATTTGGATTGAGAGCCGAGATGGTTGCAGGAGCAGCATACCGGGCACCAGCCCATCCCAATCCAAAACCTCCAGCCAATGCGAGCGCGACGAGCCAAATAGTGGGTTTTGAATGACCGCTTGGCGCCAATAGCGCCAGGACCTCATCTCGATTGGAGGTCGAGAAATCCGATCGGTCGAGCGTGACGGGCCACACGACCGTCTCGATCACGTCCAAGGTATTGGCATGGTGCAATTGCATGCTCGGGTCCCTTGTGGTCCCCAATGATCATGCCGGGAACTAAACCAACCCTTAACGACCGATGCACCCCAGCACGAATATGACAGCGGTTGATCGCGCAGAAAACCGAAGGAGTGATGTCCGGCGGCCGCCGGGACTCGACCCCATGACGGTGGGGCCCTGTTTTGCAACCTTGAGCGGACGGACCGGATTTGCATTCGGGCCCGTGGCTCACGTCAGGAGCACAATGAATCCATGGCGCCGCCAGATTTGAGCCGCATGGCCGCCTATGTCGGTACGAAGGGTCATGCCGGGGGGCGCGACACCGGGAGTTTTCGATGTCCGGTTATTTGCGATTGTGCTTCGTCAGTTTGGTTCTTGTTGTTGAAACTCTTTCGACGGAGCACGCGTCCGCCAATCCTCTTGCGGATATCTTCAATACTGCTGCCCCACAACCTACGGTGACCTCTCCGCCGCAAGCGGAATGCTTGGGACGCCCCGGCAACTCGACNCCCGATAGCCAGCATTGGGTCTACCGAATGGACGGGCACCACAAATGTTGGTTCCTGACCGAGGGCGTGGCGAAGGTGACGAAGATCGTTCGTCGGCGCGTGGCAGATCACACCGCCAGTTTGGAC
>NZ_AXAY01000049.1 GCF_000473045.1 Bradyrhizobium sp. WSM3983
TTCCAGCTTGCCGATCGGCTCATTAAGGCGGGAAAATACTTCGACATGCTTTATGTGCCCGGTGCAGATCACGGAACACCGGGCAGCTATACGCAGCTGAAGGTCTTGGAGTTCTTCGTCCGTAACATTCTCGAGCAGACACCGCCGAATTGGAACGCCAGATCAATCGAGCTAACGAAGAGCAAATCAGGTCATGATGGCTGAAGACCCATCGTGAGCACGCCCGAGGCCGTGAGGCTTCCACGAGCGACTTCCCGAAATTGAAGCTGTTTGTCGCTATTTTCAACGATAGCGGTGCGCGGACATCGCTACATGTAGAAATGCAGCGACGTATTCGCGATCGACACAGGGAATGCACCGCATGTCCCTGCGCCACGGCTGAGATCGTTGTCGGCCGACCGCCCGCTGAAGCCGACATCCAGCGCCATTTCCGTGTCAGCCCACCATCGGTCCACCAGATGATCGTTACCCTCGGACGGAACGGTTTCATTCGCCGTCAGCCCGGCGCTCCCCGAAGCATCGAGATTCTCTTGCCACCCGAAAACCTGCCCATCCTCGAATGGCTCGGGATCAAAACGTCAAAACCACTGTGATGAACCACTAGCACAAATTGCAGGCTAACCAGTCGGGGCTTTTGCGGCAGCGTCGCACCACAACTATCCGAGGTTCGTAGGACGGACCCACTGATTCCCTCAAGGAGCTTTAGTCGGGAGCCACCGAGGGCGCGTCGTCGTGCTTGAGGTGTCGCTTCCGGATGTTGTAACTCACCACCCAGATCACGCCGACCGCGATCGGCACGAAGGCTGCGGTTAGGAACGAGGGCTCTACACGCAGTCCGACGTCGTGCGCGCCCTTGGCTAGATAGCCAAACAGGCTGACCACGTAATATCCGATCGCCCCGACCGACAATCCCTCGACCGTGCACTGCATCCGAAGTTGCTGCCTCGCGCGCTCGTTGATAGCGTGCAAGAGGTCACGATGCTGTCGTTCAATTTCGACGTCGACACGGGTTCGCAACAGATCGGCGGCACGCGCGAGTTTGACCGACAGGGTCGCCTGACGCTCCTCCACGGTCGCGCAAGTTCGCATCGCAGGCGCCATGCGACGCGCCAGAAATGACGACCATGTCGGATAGCCCGAGACGTCGTTGCCCTCAATGATTGACAGTCGCGATTGGACCAGCTCGTTATAGGCCCTGCTGGCGCCGAAGCGAAACAGGCTGCCGGTCGCGCCTCTTTCGAAGGAGGCGGCCAACGCCGTCAGCTCGGCAAGCAATTGGTTGTTGAATTGCAGCCCCGCACCGCTTTGCATTTTTTCGAGCGCATCGACAAGACGGCGGTCGATGCGATCAACGGACGGTGCAAGCTCAAGGGCCGCCGACAGGCCGAGCAGCGCCAAAGGACGGTAGGTCTCGATTTCCAGGAGCCGTTGCACCAGCGCTCCGAGATCGTGCAACGTCAACCCGAGGTCGCAGACGAGGATTTTCGTGAAGCCTTTTTCGTCCACGCGGAAGTCTGAGGCGGCAACGCCTGCACCGCTCTTTGTGGCCACCATGGCCAGGCTATTCTTGTCAAAAATCTGTTCGGCCCGCTTGGTCGGCGAGGCCTCCTGCTCCACTTCTAACCTGATCGCGACCAGCAATTGTCCGGACTGCCGCAACGCGCGGATCAGCGATCGGACGGCATCATCAACTTTGTCGAATTGGTGAGCGGCAGGACGATTTGCGTTAGCCCAGAACCAGGTGAATGTCGTAAATTCCGCATGCTGCTCCCAGCGTAGCGTCGCGGGACCGATGACGATCTGATGATGTTTCGCCGATTGCGCAGGCGGCGGAAGATTGCGCTCCAGGCAGAAATCGATAAAGCGGCAGCGATCGCTTGCGGCCGCCTCGCCTTGCGCAAGAAAACCCAAGTGAATCACGCTGAATGGCGATACAAGGCGCGTGAAAGGGCGCGTGTGCACTTCGCCGAGCACGGCGTCGCGTTGCGGATGTGGCGTGAAGGTTCGCAGATCCAGTTCATCGATCATGTATTGACGCCTCGCTTCAGAGTGAGCAAGCAACCGTCAGCCTTGACGCGGGAGGCATTGGCGGTGCTGGAAAACGGGTGCGCGGCAAGGCGCCGATCAAGTCACGTTGACGATCGATACCGAGGTCGCCTTCAGCTCGAGAAAGAGGTCTTGCGGGAGCAGGATCATGCCGAGCAGATTGAGCCGGATCAGCCGCATCCCGCTTTCGACTGACGCCGCCAAAAACGTCTGCGGGGTACGGTCCGCTGGCGAAATGCCGGCATTGTGGATCAATGCTTGTAACGATCGCCAACAAGCCGTTCCCCGACCTCGGGGGCAGCGTGCGACACCATCCGACGAATGCCTCGATCGACGTGGACATGGTTGTCTGTCTCCGAATCCCACAGAGATCGGCCGCCACCGAAGGATTGCCGCGCGCAGATGAAGATACGCCGGCCATCTTCTGAAAACAGGTTTCCGGTGGCATGACCGATGGCAAGCAAGAGCGTCTTCCGTTCTCCCAGCGCGGTGCAGACAGTCGACCTCGGGTGCGGCAACCACATTGTCGATTGACAGATTGATGACCAAGCGCGACTCCCATCTTGTTGCCGGCGCCCAACTTTCTGGCGCGGAGAGCCGGTGCAGGATTTGGGCCAGCACTGTAAACGGGCACGCTCGCGTGTTTTCTGGCGCAATGTGGTCTTCGAAGACAGTCGGAGGCGGGTTTCAGACATGAAGCGCGCTTGTATTCTGACAGAATGCGCACGTGGGCAGGCCACAGGGAATTGCCTGTTTGGGCAAGATGATGGCTCGCCCGGCCGCTGCCATTGTCTGGGCGGCCACGCTGTGGTCGGATTTGTCGATGCAGAGTCCGGAGAGTGACAGCGCCCGGACCGGGGCAAGGCTTGGCGATGGGCTCATAACGTCATATCGAGCGAGGTTATCGCCTTCTACACACCAGGTAGCTTTTCTCTCCTCTACGCTGGCTCGCCGCGACTGCTGAATACTTGCTGAACTGATCCATTCGCTGCCTTTCCTATCTACCCTCGTCGCTGATCGCTTGCCGCGATTGGCGCTCGACGGCGGACGATCGTGGTGCGCACTTCAATCCATTCGGAAGCGTTCTCGCGTGGCGCGCGCATGCTGCGCACCGCGTTGGGCCCCGCGATAACGACCTTCCTCGAAGACGTCAGCACTCCGGCGTCGAGGTCGACGTCACCACGCGCCGGGCCCATCGCCTCGGTTATGCGCATGCCTGTCACCGCGATCAGCCCGAACAAGGTATGGTAGGTCGATTGGCGCACCCCGTCGGCTAGCGGCAGAGCCAGCGCTGCCGTCAGCAACGCATCGATCTCCGCTGTAGACATAGGGCTTGGCGCGCTCCATCGGGCAGCATGCCGACAGGAAGATGGAAGTTGAAGAGTACCTGGGCAGAAGCCGGCTGTACCGGCGGTTGAGCAATGCCACCCGCCGTGCCGAACGAGCCTCTCTTCGAGGAGACAAGCGGCATAGCACTCGGCGAGCTATCCGGGCGGCCCGCCTCTGAGACGCCAGTCGGCGAGAAATCCGGGGAAAACGACCCTACTCGGCATAGTTCGCCGGCGGCATAAACGGCGCGCCTTACGACCAGGGCGCTAAAGCGTCGGCTCGAACTGGCAGTGCACGAGCATCTCGGACACCGACGCGTTGTTCGGCAGCATGAGTGCGGTTTCCACCAGGCGGGCGATGTCGCCCGGCTGGCTCATCTCATGGCGAGGGATCTCGTCGTCGTTCAGCGTCATGTCGGTGGCGACGTAGCCCGGGCAAATCACCGTTGCGCGAATGCCGGCCGCACGTCCTTCCCGGCGAATGCCATGGGTGAGTGCGACCACCGCGAATTTGGTCATGGCGTAGCCGACATTGCTACCCACGCGCTTGCCGGCGAGGGAGCCCAGATTGACGACCCTGCCGTGACCACACACGGCCAGATGAGGCAGAGTGGCCCTGACGAGGCGCAGAGGGCCCTTGACGTTGACGCGCCACATGTCGTCGAGGTCGTCCTCGCCCTCGTCGGAGACGCGAACCTTCGGGTTGATCCCCGCCGCATTGACAATGGCATCGACGCCGCCCCATCGTGCGACCGTGGCATTCACCCAGGCGATCGGGCTCGCGGCATCTTCGGCGTTGTAGCGATGCGTCATGAGGCGATCGCTTTCCGCAAGGCGGCTCGCATCGCGAAGCCCCGCCGATACGCGGAAGCCCGACGACAGCAGCCGGTCGACGACGGCGCGTCCGATGCCGCGCGAAGCTCCCGAGACCATGACGATCCGATTGCCGACCTCCAACATCCGAGTCCGTCTCCTATAAGTGAGCCAGGTGCATCACGAAATGTAAGGGACGCGACCGATAGCGAGTAAGAGAAATTCGCTCTGCCGGCATCCGGCGTGCTTATGACTCGCAGGCCGGCGCATCCGGCCGGGATATTGGATGTCCTTATGAGGGCAGAACAAATCTGCTGTATGCCTGCATCGGCCCATGCACGTAGCTTTCCGACGCTTGGCTGCCTGCAAAAGAGCCCCCGCAGATGGGATTTTCGGACTATCGAACGGCGTTGGTGACGGGGGCGTCCTCGGGGATCGGGGCTGCGACGGTTCGGCTGCTCTGCGCCGAGGGGCTCGAGGTTCATGCGCTGGGGCGAGACCATCGGCGGTTGGCGACGCTTTCGGGTCAGACAGGCTGTCGCGTATGCGCGCTCGATCTGAATGATTTCGCCGCCCTGACGCGGCTTGGGAGCTCGGCCGAGTTCGACGTCCTCGTCAACAATGCCGGTCAGTCGCGGCGCAGCAATATCCTGGATACTGCACCGGACGATGTCGACACGCTGGTCGACATCAATCTGCGCGCGGTTCTGCATCTGATGCGGCTGATCGTTCCAGGCATGGCGCGGCGCAACCACGGCCACGTGGTCAACGTCTCGTCGATCGCCGGCCATTATGCCTTCGGCGAGAATGCAACGACATTCAATTCATCTTTGGCCTATCACGCGACCAAGTCAGGCATTCATTCGCTGTCGCAGCAATTGCGCATCGATCTCTACGGAACCTGCGTTCGCGTCACCGAAATCTCGCCCGGCCGTGTGGCGACGCGCATCTTCCAGAACCAGAATGCCGCCGACAATCCGGATGCCCGCTTCGTCGGCACGTTCGAGACGCTCCAGTCCGAAGACATCGCGGAAGCCATTGCCTTCGCGGTGGGGTCGCCGGCGCGGATGAACGTCGCGATGATCGAGGTCGTCCCCACGCTCCAGGTCGTCGGCGAATTGCGATTCGCCAGCCGATGCGAGACCGCGCAATTGAGAGACATGAGAAGCGGAGCCGACAATGCCTGAACTTGCAAATCGCCTCAAGACCGTGAAGGTGTCGGCCTCGGCGGCGATGACGGACAAGGCGCGTGAGCTGCGCGACGCAGGCGTCAAGATCGTCGGCCTGTCATCCGGGGAGCCCGATTTTCCGACGCCGCCCCATGCGATCGAGGCCGCTCATCGGGCGGCGCTTGCCGGCGATACCAAATATCCGGCGCAGCCGGGGACCGCCGCGCTGAGGACCGCGGTGCAGCGCAAGTTCAAGCGCGAGAACAATCTCGACTATGCGCTTGACGAGATCCTGATCGCCAACGGCGGCAAGCAGATCATCTTCAACGCGCTATTCGCGACCTGCAATCCCGGCGACGAGGTGGTCATTCCGGCTCCCGGCTGGATCACCTATGCCGACATCGTTCTCCTTGCGGAGGCGACGCCCGTCGCCGTGCCCTGCCCGGAGAACAACCAGTTCAAGCTCCGCCCGGCGGACCTCGAGGCGGCGATCACGCCCCGGACGAAGTGGTTGATCCTGAATTTTCCCAACAATCCGACCGGCGCGGTCTGCACGCGCGAGGAGATGCGCGCGATCGCCGACGTCATGTTGAAGCATCCCGAGGTCTGGATCCTGACCGACGACATCTATGAACATCTCACCTATGATGGTTTCGAGTTCTGTACGATCGCCGAGGTTGAACCAAGGCTGAAGAATCGCGTCGTGACTGTCAACGGCGCGTCGAAGGCCTACGCCATGACGGGCTGGCGGGTCGGCTATTGCGGAGGCCCCAAGGAGCTGATCACGGCGATGAACAACGTCCATGGTCAGGCGACCGGAGGAATCTGTACCCTGAGCCAGGCGGCGGCGGTCGCGGTCCTGGACGGCCCGCAGCATTTCCTGAAGGAGCGCACGGACATCTATCGTGATCGGCGCGATCTCGTGGTCAAGCTTCTGAATCAGATCCCCGGCATCACCTGCCACAGGCCCCAAGGGGCCTTCTACGTGTTTCCGAACATCGCCGGCTGCATCGGCAAGACCACGAAAGGCGGCCGGCGGCTGGACACCGATGCCGACTTCATTTCGGCTTTGCTGGAGGAGCAGCATGTCGCTGCGGTGCACGGTGGCGCCTACGGCATGAGCCCGTATTTTCGCATTTCCTACGCGACCGATATCGGATCGCTCAAGGAAGGCTGCCGGCGCATCGCAAGCTTCTGCGAAGGCCTGCGCTGACCGGCCATTCGAAATGCAAGGGGGAGGGCCCCCGGACGGTCGGCGAAAGCCGTAACCTGCGGCGTTCGCAGATCAAGATCGGAGCAATATGCCGAAACGATTGTCATAATCGTTCCTGATGCCCCTAAACGAAGATGTTCTTGGTCCTGTAGAATGCCAACGCATAAGCTTTGTTCTAAAGAGGGGTAGTCTTGGTATCGCACAGTCGAGGACGGCCAGCGATGACCACCAGCGACGAGGCGGTGGCAGTTTTGACTGTTGAGGCGCCACCGGTCGCCCGGGAGAGATCGCGCTGGCGCTTTGCGTTGCCCGTCGGGCTTCTCGCCGCGCCGATGTTGGCGTTCCTGACCTATTTCTTCTTCTATCCGGCGCTGGGTCTGCTGTTCTCGAGCATCCAGACGCAGGACAGCCGCGGCATCATCGGCCGCCCGTTCACGCTGGCGCATTACGCACGCCTCGTTAATGTCGAGCTCTACGCGCGCGTGCTTTGGACCACGCTGCGGATCAGCATCATCACCTCGGCGCTCGCGACGGTGCTCGCCTATCCGGTCGCGCTGGTGATGGTCAAAAGCCGTCCGATGGTCACGCGCATCATCACCTTGATCGTGATCGCGCCCCTGATCGTCAGCGTGGTCGTTCGTGGATACGGCTGGCAGCTGGTGCTCCAGAACGGCCCGAAGGGGATGTTGAACTGGATCCTGATGACGCTGCATGTCGTCGACGCACCGATATCGGTCCTCTACACCGAAACGGCCGTCATGATCGGATCGCTGCACGTGTTCTTCCCGATGATGGTTTTGCCGCTGGCGTCCGCGCTTGGCAAGATCGATCCCAACCTGGAGGATGCGGCTCGCATGCTCGGGGCGCCCTGGTGGAAGGTCTTTCTTAGGGTGACGCTGCCGTTGAGCATGCCTGGCTTCGTGGCGGGCTTCACCCTGGTATTTTCGCTCACCGCCGGCTCCTTCGTCATTCCAGCGATCCTGGGCGGGGCCTCGGCGGTGATGCTCGGCAATTTGATCGAGCAGCAGATCTTCGTCGTCTACGACTGGCCGTTCGGCGCTGCAATTGCGGTCGTTCTCGTCGGCCTCGTTCTCGCGGTCAATGGCGTTTCGATGTGGCTTCTGGAAGGCCGGCGTCTCAGGAGGCCCGACTGATGGACGAGCGGTTTTCCGGCTTCGGTGCCTTCATCCTCTACACCATCACGGCCGGCATGATGGTGTTCATCCTGGCGCCGCTGCTCCTCGTCATGGCCGCGTCGGTCTCCGATTCCTATTTCGTGACCTTTCCGCCGCAGGGCTTCACGCTGAAATGGTATGCCAAGGTCCTCCAGGACCGCGACTTCCTCGAAGCCATGCGGCTGAGCATCCTGCTCGCGCTCGGTACGACGGCGGGATCGCTCCTGTTCGGCGTACCGGCGGCCTTTGCGCTGGTGCGTGGAGATTTCTTCGGCGTGGCGGCGATCAAGGGCTTCCTGCTTTCGCCGCTGATATTTCCGGCCCTGATAACGGGCCTCGCGCTGCTCCAGGTCCTCAACAAGCTCGGCTCGACGGACGCGCGGCTGAATCTTCTGATCGGCCATATCGTCGTCACCTCGCCCTATGTGATCCGGACGGTGGTCACCAGCCTGCAATTGGTCGACGAGAATCTGGAGGATGCCGCACGCACGCTCGGGGCCAACCGGCTGCGAACCTTCTGGCGGGTGACGCTGCCGCAGATCGCATCTGGCGTTGCCGCCGGCGGACTGTTTGCCTTTATGGTTTCGTTCGACAACTACCCTGTCACGATGTGGCTGGCGAACTCCGAATACTCACCCGTTCCGCTGGTCTTGATGCGGCAGCTCGTCAATGTTTTCGATCCGTCCGTGCCGGCGATGTCGACCATCATCATTCTGATGGCAATGGTCGGCGTCTTGATTTTGGAAAAATTGGTAGGTCTTCGCCGCGCGCTGGCCGCCTGATTTACTCTCGTAGATGGAGATTGGACCATGAGCCTGACACGTAGGACTCTCATCAAGGCCGGTGTATCCGCGGTTGGTTTCCCGACGATCATCAGCCCGGCTTGGTCGCAGGACACCAAGCAGCTGCACGTTGGCGTTTACAACTCCGCCCTGGGCAAACTGATCCAGAAGGAGGTCATTCCCAAGTTCGAAGCCGAGTTCAAATGCCGGGTCTTCACGATCGAGGGCGCAACGCTCTCCAACATCGCCGCGCTTCGGGCAACCCGCGATACGCCGCGGTTCAGCGTTATGATGATGGACGATGTCGGCATCCCCCAGGCCAAGCAGGAGGGCCTGGTCGGCAAACTCGACGCCGACAAGATCCCAAATCTTGCGAAGGTCTATCCGCGATATATCTTCGAGGACGGCTACGGCGTCGGATTCTCGATCTCCAGCGCGGCGATGTTCATCAATCCGCAGGTGACCAAGCCGCTCAAGAGCTATGAGGAGATCTTCGACGCGAAATATCGCAAGCAGATCCTCCTCAACACGCCCAAGAATACCCAGAGCGTGCTGATGCTCATCGTCGCGGCCTCGCTCGTCACGGGCAAGCCGTTGAAGGAAGCGCAATATCTGGTCGATCAAGGCTGGGAGAAGCTGGCGACGCTCAAGCCGAATGTCCTCACGATCTATGACAGCGAGGCGCAGGTGCTCCAGGTGGCCCAGGGACAGGCGACGATTGGGGGCATCGAATATTCCAAGGCGATCTATCCGCACACCGCGAAGGGCCTGCCGCTCGATATGACCTTCCCGAAGGAGGGCGCATTCACCGGCATCAACAGCATGACGATCGTCAAGAATGCACCGGAGCCTGAGCTCGGAGCCGCTTTCATCAACCGCATCCTGGACCCGGCGGTCGCCAGGATGCTGTCGGAGCAGACGCTGAGCGCGCCCTCGGTCAGCGGAATCGATTTCAAGCCTGAGACGGCAAAATTCCTCGCCTATCCCGATACGAAGGCAACCGATCTCGGGCTCTTCACGCCGGACTGGAATTTCATCGTCCCGCGCCGCGGTCCGTGGCTGGAGAAGTATAACGAAGTGTTCACGAGCTGAGCGGGGCCGTCATGAAATCTTCAGAAGTCAGGCTTGAGCGCCTCAGCAAGGAATACGGCCGCACGGTCGCAGTCGACAACGTGTCGCTCGCGATCGAGCCGGGGCACATGGTCGCTTTACTGGGTCCGAGCGGATGCGGCAAGACGACCTGCCTCCGCATGATTGCGGGACTGATCCGTCCGACATCCGGCGACGTCTTCGTGAACGACAAGAGGATGACCGACGTGCCGGTGCATCGCCGCAACGTCGGGATGCTGTTCCAGAACTATGCCTTGTTCCCTCATCTGACTGTCGAGGAGAACATCGTATTCGGCCTGGAGATGCGCGGCATGTCCAAGGCGGATGCCGCGAGGAAGGTGAGCGAAGCTCTCAGCCTGG
This sequence comes from Bradyrhizobium sp. WSM3983, assembly GCF_000473045.1. Classification (GTDB taxonomy): domain Bacteria; phylum Pseudomonadota; class Alphaproteobacteria; order Rhizobiales; family Xanthobacteraceae; genus Bradyrhizobium. Next base: position 9,997 of record NZ_AXAY01000049.1, read on the forward strand.
TCCAGCTGTCGAACTTCGGAAAGCGCTATCCGGCCCAGCTCTCCGGCGGTCAGCAACAGCGCGTCGCGCTGGGGCGTGCCCTGGTGATCGAGCCGGCAATGCTGCTGCTCGACGAGCCGCTCGGGGCGCTCGACAAGGGGCTTCGCGAGAGCATGCAGGTCGAGCTGCGCGCTCTGCAGCGCAGGCTTGGCCTGACCACCATCATGGTGACCCACGATCAGGACGAAGCGCTGACCATGGCTGACAAGATCGTGGTGATGCGCGATGGCAAGCTCGAGCAGGTCGGCTCGGCCACCGAAATCTACCAGCGCCCGGCCTCGAAATTCGTCGCGCAGTTCATCGGTGCCTCAAACCTGTTTGAAGGTCCGGTCGAGCAGCGCAACGGCAGTGGAGCGGTCATTCGCGTGTCGCCCGAATTGAGCCTTCAGGTCGACCAGCTTCCCGCCTCGGCAAGCGACGCGATGGTCTCGATCAGGCCCGAGGCCATCATCGTCGAGAGGGCTGGTCAGGCCTCGTCGGCGCAACGGGCGAACAGCGTGATGGCGCGTGTCGACCAGGCGATCTATCGCGGCTTCGTCAGTCACTATTACCTCAGGACGCCGAGTGGCGGGCAGATCATCGTGTTCGAGCAGAATCAGTCGCAACAGGCGGGACTTCGATACGCCGTGGGCGAGGAGGTTGTCGCGCGGTGGGAATCGCCAAGCAATCATATCATTGCCCGTCACTGACGCTCGAGACGGGCGCAGCGGGTGCGGGCAATCGACATCCCTTATACCCGCAGACGAACATCGTCTTGGATCGACTTGGGCTGTTTGGTTAGAACTGGAGACGGTGGCGCCGCAGGCGTTGGACCAGCGAGGCCCTTTTGTCGATTAATCAGCCCAGCGCTCCCCTTGTCGGCGCGATCGAGAAAAGCCCGAAGATCAGCCTGATCGGCACGCTTGCGATGCTGGTCGAGGCGCCGGGTGACTTTGACCTGATTCAACAGGGACGCATCTGGGCGCTCGCGGATGCTGCGTCGTCCTGGCCGAACGTCCAGGAAACCGTCATCGGCGTCACCAATGTGATGCTGGTATTCGAGCAGCCGCCTGCTGATATCGGCATGCTCGGCGCTTCGATCGCCGAGCTGTGGCATCGCTTGCCCGGCCGCAAGGCCGACGGCAAGGTCATCGAAATTCCTGTGATCTATGGCGGCGAGCTCGGCTTCGACTTGCCGGCGGTCGCGAAGCACACCGGATTGCCGCCGCGCGAGGTCATCAGAATTCATAGCGAGGGCGATTACACGGTCTGCGCCGTCGCGAGCTCGCCGGGGTTTGGTTATCTCCACGGCCTCGATCCGCGCATCCACATGCCGCGCAAATCGGTGCCCTCGCTCAACATGCGCGCGGGTTCGGTGACCATCGGCGGGCTGCAGACGGGCGTCGCGGCGCTGTCGAGCCCCAATGGATGGAACGCCATCGGCTGGGCCTCTGTCACCATGTTCGATCCGCAGCGCCAGCAACCGTCTCTCATGCTGCCGGGGGACCGTGTCAGATTCAGGATCGATCGGATCGAGCTATGATCGAGATCCTGACCAGCCCTGCCTTCAATACGATCCAGGATCTCGGCCGGCATGGCGCGCGCGGCATCGGGGTAAGCACGTCCGGCGCCATGGATCCCGTCGCGCTCGCGGCCGGAAATGCGCTGCTCGGCAATGAGGATGACGCGGCCGGCATCGAGATCCAGACGTTTCCGTTCCGCCTGCGTTTCCAGAAGGACACGACATTTGCGCTCACCGGCGCCGATCACGTCTCGACGCTGGCCGGATTATCCTTGCGTCCGTGGTGGTGCAAGCAGGCGAGGGCTGGCGACATTCTTGCGATCGGAACGCCGCGCCGCGGTGCGCGCGTCTACGCGACGTTCGGGGGCGGCCTCGACGTTCCGCAGGTGCTGGGTTCGCGCAGCACGCATCTGCGCGCCGGCTTCGGTGGGCTCGAGGGGCGAAGCTTGCAGACGGGCGACGTCGTTCCGGTCGGCAGGCCGCCGCGAGAGGCCGCCCGCCGTTTCGACTTCGGTGCCGCGCCGCCGGACGTCGCGATCCCAGGCGCCGGCCGGCGAGATGACGGCGTGCTGCCGATACGCGTGATGCGGGCCGGTGAATATGATCTGTTTTCAGAGGCGATGCAGGCGAGGCTCTGGTCCACTGCGTGGAAGGTCAGCGCCCGGAGCGACCGCGGCGGATACCGTCTCACTGGAGACAAGTTGACATTGGATGCGCCGATCGAGATGCGCTCGCATGGCGTCGTGGCCGGCGTCGTGCAGGTGCCGCCGTCCGGCGAGCCGATCATCCAGATGAGCGACGCCAACACGGCAGGCGGCTATCCCAAGATCGCGGCCGTGATTCAGGCCGATCTCTGGCGCCTGGGCCAGGCGGCGCCAGGATCATTCATCGCCTTCAGCGAGGTGAGCTACCAGGACGCGGTCGCGGCCATGGCTCCCGTCAGTGACTATCTCGCCAGCTTGCGGGCTGTCGCGGATCTCTATCGCCAGCTTTGAGTGAACGTCAACGAGAACAAGAGCAGGGTGCGAACATGAAAGTCGGCATCAATTCGGACATGGGCGAAGGCTTCGGCAACTATCGCATCTGCGACGACGAGGCGCTGATGGGCATCGTCTCGTCCGCCAACGTGGCGTGCGGTTTCCACGCCGGCGATCCCATGATCATGGATCGCATGGTCCGCTTGGCAAAGCGGAAGGGAGTCGAGGTCGGCGCCCATCCGGGCCTGCCCGACCTGCTTGGATTTGGCCGCCGCGCGATCCAGATGGATGCCGCCGAACTCGAGAAGCATATGGTCTATCAGATCGGCGCCTTGCAGGCGATCGCGGCCAATGCCGGCCATCGCGTGACCCATGTCAGCTTCCACGCCGCGATGGGCAATATGGTCAACGCGGACCCCGACATAGCTGATGTCGTCGCGCGCGCGATCGCGACCATCAACCGCGATTTCATCGTGTTCTCGCAGCCCGACGCCGAGATCGTGCGCGCCGCGCGCGGGGTCGGCTTGCGCGTCCTGACGTTGTTCCTGGCCGATCGGGCGTATGACGAGAACGCCCATCTGGTCTCCCGCAAGCTTCCCAATTCCGTCATCACCTCGCAGGAAGCGGTGGCTGAGCGGGTCAAGCGGTTCCTGGATAGCGGAACCGTGAAGACCATCGAAGGCAAGTCGATCAAGATCGAGGCCCGCTCGATCCTGATCCACAGCGACACGCCTGGATCCGTCAATCTCGCCCGCACAGTTCGCCGCGTGATCAAACAGGGCGGCGGCGAAGTCACGCCTGCAACTGTACTGCTCAATTGAGCGGGTTGCTTGGCGCGTGCGGAAGGATGCGCACGATCGGAGTGCCGTAGCCGACCATGGCGCCGTTTTCCGCGATCACGGCATCGACGATGCCCGCCGTGGGCGCAACGACGGGTGCATACAATAGCCCGATCTTCACCAGGCCGAGCATCGCGCCAGCCTCGATGCGCTGGCCGGGCGCGACGAACGGCTTGTCCTGCCAGGGATGAGCCGCACGGAAATGTCCTGCGACATCGGCTTTCGCCGTGACGAAATGATCTGCGGCGGGGGCGGTTGCGGCCGCAGGCGATGCAGACGCTGCGATCCGGGGCCTCGTGTCCACAACGAGCTTCAGGGTCAGTCCCGGCTCCTCGATCTCGATCGTGTCGACACCGGAGTTTTCGAGGATCTGCGCCAGGCGCGCGATATCGGTTGTCTCTATCGGCATGTTCGGGTCTCCTCGACAAGACGCATGTTGGCTCTTAGCCGGTCGAGATAGGCCGACATCTCGTCTTCGGCTGCAAGCGCATCGCTGTAGGCGGTCTGCTCGAACCGCAGCTTGCCGCCGAGCCGCGCCTGCCCGACGCGCCACAGGTCGGCCCCGATCACGGTCGCGATCTTCGGATAGCCGCCGGATGTCTGCGCATCTCGCATCTGGATGATGGGCTGTCCGTTGGGGGGCATCTGGATAACACCCGGAACGATGCCGTGCGAGCGCTTTTCGACCGGCTCTTTCGGCTTCACTGCGGGGCCTTGCAGGCGGTAGCCGTAGCGATTGCTTTGGGGCGTGATTGTCCAGCTGCTGGACCAGAACAAGTCCTGCGCCGTGGCGTCGAACGCGTCATATTCACCGGCAACGATGACCCTGACGATGGTCTCGTCCGCAGCAGCGTTCGGCCGTGCCAGCGTGATGCCGGCGGGCTCGATCCCGAGCTCGCCAATGGCAGCGGTGGACGCAGCGCAGGGCAGGATGTCGCCCACCCGCAGCGGCCGTCCGTGCAAGCCGCCGAACTCGCCGCGAAACTGTGTGCTGCGCGAGCCCAGCACCATCGGCACGTCGATGCCGCCGCTGACGGCCAGGTAGCTTCGTGCGCCGTGAGACATCGCCTTGATGTTCAGAATATCTCCGGCGCGCGCATACGAGCGCCACCACGGCGGAATGGCGCGTCCTGCGATCTCGGCCGCGACGGCGGCGCCGGTGAGCGCAAAAGCGATGTTCCGATCGAAGCGGACCCTGAACGGCATCATCGGGATTTCGACGGCGGCGGCATTCTCGTCATTGCCGAGCAGGATGTTGCCGGCGCGCAGCGCGACATCGTCCATCGCACCCGACGTGCCAACCCCGAAGCGGTACTGGTCGAAGCGCCCGAGATCCTGGATGCTTGCGGGACCCGTGACTGACAGGATCTCGATCAACGGATCACCCGCTCGATCTCGAAACGGACCGTATCGCCCGGCGCGAGCGCGGCCGGCATTGGCCAGGATGGGTCGAAGAAAGTCCAGCTCGTGTGTCCGATAGCGTGCCAGCCGCTGGGGCCGGGCGAGGCGGAGACGCCGGTCTGCGACCCGCCGATCGAAACCGAGCCGCCCGCGGAGCGTTGCAATGGTGTCTGTCGTCGCGGCACGGTGATGCGCGGATCCATGCCGCCAAGGTAGCAATAGCCGGGATGGCTACCCAGCGCGAACACCGTGTAGAGCGGCGCGGCATGGATCGCCACAACGTCATCGATGGACAGGCTGCAATGATCGGCGACGGACTGGAGCTGCGATCCGATCTCGCCGCCATAGGTGACCGGCAGCCTGATCTGGCGACCGCCGATGGCGAGGCCTTCCGCCGTATCCCAGCCGTCGTTGAGAGCGGAGATCAGGGCGTCGAGTTGGCGAGGAGGCGTTTCGAAGGTCAGCATCAGGTTGGTGATGCCGGGAACGGCTTCGCGGATGTCAGGCCATTTCGATGCCGTGGCGGCCAGTGTCCAGATGCGCCGCTGGTGCGCCACGTCGAATGCCCCGGGGGCCTCGAACAGGAGAGCCGATGTGCCGAGCAGGCTGATCCGCGGCCGGTCGGGCACCGTCATTGTGCGGCCACCTTCGCATTCATCCAATGTTCGAGATGGTGGATATCGAAGCCGCCACGGCAGAACGTCGGGTCTGAAAGGATCGCCTGGTGCAAGGGCACGTTGGTCCGGATGCCTTCGGCGCGCAGTTCGGACAAGGCGACGCGCGCGCGGGCCAGAGCCTCCTCGCGGGTGCTGCCGTGGGCGATCAGCTTGCCGACCAGGGAGTCATAGTGGCGCGGAACGGTGGCGCCCGCCGCGATATGGGAGTCGACGCGAATGCCGATGCCGCCGGGCACGTCCCAGCGCGTCACCGTGCCGGGCGAGGGCGTGAACGTGGCGGGGTCTTCGGCATTGATGCGGAATTCGACGGCATGGCCGACAGGCGCGATGTCGCCTTGCGCGATCCCCAGGTGCTCGCCGCGCGCAATGCGAATCTGTTCCTTGACGATGTCGATACCCGTCGTCATCTCGGTGACGGGATGCTCGACCTGGACGCGCGTGTTCATCTCGATGAAGAAGAACTGCCCGTTCTCGTAGAGGAACTCGAACGTGCCGGCGCCGCGATAGCCGATCCGCCGGCAGGCTTCGACGCAGCTCGAGCCGACCTGCTGGATCAGTGCGCGATCGATGCCCGGCGCGGGAGCTTCCTCGACGACTTTCTGGTTCCTGCGCTGGAGCGAGCAGTCGCGGTCACCGAGCCAGAGGTGGTTGTCGTGCTGATCGCACAGCACCTGAATCTCGATATGACGCGGCTTCTCGAGGAATTTCTCGATATAGACCGCAGCGTTCCCGAAAGCCTTGCTGGCTTCCGCGCGCGTTAGCGCAAGCGCCTCGTCCAGCGCGTCTTCCTTGCGCACGATCCGCATGCCGCGGCCGCCGCCACCGCCGGCGGCCTTGATGATCACGGGATATCCGATGTTCCGCGCGATCGCGCGCACCTCCGCCGGATCATCCGGCAGGGCGCTATCCGGCCCGGGTACGCAAGGCACACCCGCCAGCCGCATCGCGCGCTTGGCGGCAATCTTGTCGCCCATGGTCCGGATGCACTCCGCGGGAGGGCCGATGAAGGTGAGATTGGCGCGCGCGACCCGATCGGCGAACTCCGCGCTTTCGGAGAGAAACCCGTAACCCGGGTGGATCGCCTGAGCGCCGCTGACCTCGGCCGCGAGCAGGATCGCCGCGACGTTGAGATAGGTGCTGTTCGCCGGAGCCGGTCCGATGCAGAGCGCCTGATCGGCGAGCGCGACATAGCGCGCGTCGCTGTCCGCTTCCGAGTGGATGACGACGGTCTTGAGACCCATGGCCCGACAGGCACGCTGGATTCGGAGCGCGATCTCGCCACGGTTGGCAATCAGGACCTTGTCGAACATCAGGATGAACCCGCAGGACCGATCCGGAACAGCGCTTGCCCCGCTGCGATCTCGTCACCGTTCTCGGCAAGGACCGCAAGCAGGACACCGGACGTCTCGGCGGCGATGTCGATGAAGGTCTTCATCGCCTCGATGATGCATATCTTTTGCCCGGCCTCGATCCTCGCGCCGACCTCGACCAGCGGTGGCTCGTCCGGCGCTGCAGACCGGTAGAACACGCCGTGCATCGGCGCGGAGACGACGATATCGGCGGGGGCGCCGGGCGCTGGGCCATCCTTATGAGCGGCGGAAGGAGTTTGCGGATCGCTTCCGCCGGCAGGGCGAGCCGGGGCCGGCGGCGCTTCCGCAGACGGGCGCTTGAGGATGCGGATGCGGGTTCCGTCTTGCGTCAGGTCCAGCTCCGCGATGGACGAGCGGGCAACCAGATCCACGAGTTGTTCGATCCTGGTGAAATCCACGGTCACGCTCCGCGTTGACGGCCTATCGCGTTCGGGGCGCCACGCATTGCTCAGCCGGGCCGCCCGCTCTTCTGCGCGAAATTGAGGCCGCCGACGACTTGCTGGGTCGGCAGTACCTCCATGAAGGCGACGTTCATGCGCGCCGGCGATCCAATCGCAAATCCGATCGAATTGGCGATGTCTTCGGGCTGGAGAGCATCATAGTCGTCGAAGAAGCGGCGCTTGGCTTCAGCCAGATCGCCCAGCAGCCGTCCGAAGACCTCGGTCTCGACCCGTGCCGGCGATATCTCGGTGACGCGGACCCTGGTTCCGTAGAGATCGACGCGCAATTGCTGCGACAGGGAGTGAATGCCGGCTTTGGTGGCGTGATACACGGTATTTCCGCCGGCGAAGGCGTAATGGCCGGCAATCGAAGAGATGTTGACGATATGGCCGCGGTCGCGACTTGCCATGCCCGGCACGACCAGCCGCGTCAGGTGCAGGACCGCGCGCAGATTGACGTCGATGAGCGCGTCAATATCCTCCGGCGTGGTATCCAGGATGTTGCCGCGCCGGGACTGGCCGGCATTGTTGACCAGGACATCGAACTCGGCCGACTTCGCCAGGGCGTCAAGCGCGTCGAGGTCGCTGATGTCGGCGGCGTGGGGGCGGCATCCGGTCTCCGCGGCCAAGGCGCTCAAGCGAGCGGCGTCGCGTGCCACGGCGTGAACCTGGAGACCTTCCGCAGTCAGACGCCGAACCGTCGCGGCCCCAATCCCCGAGGACGCGCCCGTCACCAAGGCCGTCCGATAATCCGAAAATCCCATCCGCGAGGGCTCCTCTGCTACCGTCCGACCCGCTGGTGGCGTCGGCTGTAACGCGAGCGGAGGACGAGTTCAGCACTAGCTATAGGCCCCTCAGGTTCCCGGTGGTAAGAACAATTCCTTCTGATCCCATAGCTTCAGCCTATCGCTGCTGCATTGCTCCCTGGCTGGATATCCGGAGACGCCGTATTGGATACGAAACGTTTGGAGGCCTTCATCAAGGTCGTGGATCTCGGCAGCATGACGAGCGCGGCGAAGGTGCTGAATGTCGCGCAGCCGGCGCTGAGCCAGCATATCGCGAGCCTCGAGGCGGACTTCAAGTGCAAGCTGCTCGATCGCAGTGCCCGCGGGGTCAAGCCCACCGAAGCAGGACGAATCCTCTACCGCTATGCCAAGTCGATCCAGCGGCAGATCGAAGAGGCCAGGCGCACCATTCTGGACAGCAAGCCGGAATTGACCGGCAATGTCACGATCGGCCTGGCCCCGCTCAGCTCGGCGGCATTGCTCGCGACCCCGCTACTGATGCAGCTGCGTGAACGCTATCCCGGCATCGTGCCGCACATCTACGACAGCTCGGGGGTCATGCTCAGCGAGATGATGCTGAAGGGGAGCATGGACATGGCCGTCCTCTACGGCGAACGCCCGGTGACCGGTCTCGATTACAAGCCGCTGATGCGCGAGTACTTTTATCTTGTCGCGCCCCGCGGCATGTATCCGGAGCAGATGCCTCCGGAGGAAGTATCGGCGACGGAGGTCGCGCAATTCGACCTGCTTCTTCCATATCGGGAATCCTTCCTGCGACAAACGGTCGAGCGCGTCTGCGCCGAGGTGGGACTCCGCCCGCGCATCGTTGCCGAGATCCATTCCCAATCGACCCTATCTTCGGCGATTGCAGCCGGAGTGGGGGCGGCAGTGCTGCCCATGTCGATCGCAAAGGAATTGCCGAACGTCGACGAACTCTGCATTCGGCGGATCAATGCGCCGTCGGCCTCGCAACAGATGTCGTTGTGCATTTCAGATAGCGCTGCGTTGTCCGATGCCGCGTTCGCTGTCTACAAGATATTGCTCGAGATCATCGTCAAGACCTGGGGACCGTTCGATGTCTACCCCGGCTCGGCTACCATCGCCGTGGGCGCCCCAACGTCGTCCGTGGATGGGCCGAAGGACGAGCCATAACGAAACACGATGCGGCAATCCCAAAATCTGAATTTGCCGCGCCAAGGCGGTTGGTTATGGAGGTGTAACGGAGACCGCGACCGCAAGGAGGTTATCATGGTGCATGTGATCAGGACATTCGATCGGCCCTCTGCCGAGCTTGTCGAGCGCATCAAGAAGTTTCCTCCGTCCACCCTTCACGAGGCGCAGGGGCGATTGGGCGCGCTGACGTCCCGCATCAAGCCGATCTATTCCGGGATGCGCGCCTGCGGACCGGCGCTGACGGTGAGCTGCCATCCAGCCGACAACATGATGCTGATCACGGCGATTTCGCTGGCCAAGCCCGGCGATGTGCTCGTGGTGAGCGCGGGCGATCATCCCGAGCAGGGCGGCTTCGGCGAGGTGCTGGCGACGGCCTGCGTCGCCAAGGGCATCGTCGGGCTGGTCACTGATGCCGGCGTTCGCGATGGTCTTGCGGTGCGCGACACCGGCTTCAACGTCTTCTCCTACGGCCTCTGTATGAAAGGCACCGTCAAGGAGACGCTCGGCACCATCAATCAGCCGATCGTCATCGGCGGCATCGCCGTCCGCCCCGGCGATATCGTGAGTGCCGATGACGACGGCGTCGTGATCGTGCCGAAGGAGAACATCGCCGACGTCTGCGTCAAGTCGGCGGCACGTGAGGAGAAGGAAGCCGGCGTGATGAAGGCGCTCAAGGCCGGCGGTGATATCCTCGAACTCTCCGGCATCGGCAAGGTGCTGGAGTCCAAGGGCTGCACCTTCGCCTGAGGGGGCACGCGCCGCAGGCGCGCAATAACGGGAAGACCTGGCAGCCATTCTCGGCTCGGGCGAGCATCGGTACCGCGTCGTCGACAATTGGGCGAAGCTACAGGATGGCTGGCAGCTCACCGACGTCGCCTCCGTCGCAGTCGACAGCAAGGATTGCATCTCCGTATTCATCGGCTCGGTCGATGGTGGATAACAGAGGGCTTCCATCGTCTGCCTCCAAAGAATACGTACGCGTCAAATGTCTTGGCCGTCAGATGGGGGGCGGGCAGATAAGCGACGGCGTCGACCGCGTTTGCTTTGTTTTCGCGTTCTGAACTTGAAGTCTTCGCGGATCGAAAACGGGCAGTCTTCTTGGAGGGGCGATGACCGGCTATCCTGGGTGCCTAAGGGGCTTGTCGGGCTCGAGCCTCCGCACGCGTACGACAAGCGCTGAAGGGCTGCGAGCGGATGACCCTAGAAAGCGGGTCCCGCGTTGACCCCTCTAGCGGCATCCGAGGTATGGGAGCAGCCTCGAAAGGAAGTCCTCAAAAGCACCGAAGCGGACCTAATTCGGCAAGTGTTTGAATCTACTTCGGAAATCTTTTAATATCCAGCGCTTGTAGGGTGTCAGAAGTTCCCCTATGTTTCTGACACTGGACTGGAGTGAGAGCCATGCCCCCACTAGGCACCCGGATTTTGGAATTCACCAAAGAACTGCCCGAAGGCGCACCCATTGCTGCCAAAGCCTTTTTGCACCTTGGAAAGCGTGCCGCCGTGGATCAGGCCCTTTCGCGTCTTGCCGAGCGAGGAAAACTCCTGCGCGCGAGGCGAGGGCTATATCTGCGTCCGGTCGAAAGCCGTTTCGGGGTGAGAGCTCCGTCGGTGGAAAAGGTCGTTGAGGAGGCCAAGGCTCGTAGCGGTGAAATCATCGTCTCCAGCGGCGCGGCGGCGGCCAACCACCTTGGTTTGACAACGCAGGTACCTGTTCGTCAGGTTTATCTGACCTCCGGTCCTTCGCGCGAACTCCACCTCGGCAAGCAAGTTGTCCAGTTCAAGCATGCGCCGCGTTGGCAGCTTACCCTGGCCAACCGTCGTGCAGGCGAGGTGGTGCGTGCGCTTGCGTGGGTCGGTCCCCAGACGGCAGAACGTGCATTGCGGTCCGTCAGTCAGAAACTGACTCCAACCGAAGTGAGTGAACTTAAGTCCGCGGCTTCTTCGTTGCCGACTTGGCTTGCCAAGCCCGTAAGCGAACTGCGTGTCTGACAAGTTCTTGAATCTGTCTAACTCCGAGCGCCGAGAGGCGCTCGGAGTTGCTGCCTCCAATTCCGGACGCCCCGCGCACCTTCTTTGAGAAAGATGTCTGGGTTGTTGGTGCTTGAACGCACTTTTTTCGTCTCCACTGGGAAAGCACCTCGTTTTCAAGGGCGGAACGTCCCTTTCCAAGGTGTACGGCGCAATTCGCCGCTTCTCAGAAGACGTCGATCTTACCTACGATATTCGGGCAATAGCCCCTGATCTCGTGAAAACAAGCGAGAGCAATCCCGTCCCTCGGACGCGCAGTCAAGGCAAAAAATGGAGCGACCAGGTCCGGGAGCGACTTCCAGTCTGGGTGAAACAAGAGGCGCTTGCCGTTATCAATCGGTGTCTGGAAAACGACAACCTGACTGCAAAGGCGGAAGCCGACGGTGACAAAATCTTCGTCAGATTCGCTCCCTTGGAGACAGGCAACGGCTATGTGAGCCCCGCCATCATGCTTGAATTCGGCGCAAGATCCACAGGTGAGCCGAGCGAGCTTCATGACGTGGTTTGCGACGCCGCCCAGTATCTTGAAACTCTCGAATTTCCCACTGCCAGGCCGAAAACGGGCCGCATGAGGCCTCCACGCTTGGATCTTTGCTTAGTCTGACCGGCGGACGTGGGCGAGCATTGTTTCGACGGTGCCCCCCGTACCCCATCAGATGTCTGCAGCTTTGACTGCCAAAGACCGGGTCCATACACTTTCACGCGAATCTCTGATTCAGAAGTTGGGACAAACTTGCCAAAACCTAGGGTTCCGAAAGCTCGCGCCCTTATCGAAGGCCGCCACCTTATCCATCCGGAGCGTCACAAGCGACGCAACGAACCGACCGCTGCACCACTCGGAAGACCCGCCAAAGTGGATGAACGAAACGCAGGCCACCGCGTGGTGCACCTTCGAAACCGAGGCGCCCTGGCTCAATTACTCCCCACCGCGGATTGGTTGAGATCGCCAGCGTGGTCAGCGCTCGCCTCGCTTCTGGTGAGGACGTCGGCGTGCAGGCTATGGGACTGCTGCGCTTGTGTCTCGGATCTATGGGTATGACGCCTGCAGACGCAGGCAAAGTCGCGTGGGTGAAAGAGGGCGAGCCTGACGACTTGCTAGATTAGCAGTAGCGCGACTATAGTGTGCTGAGCGACACGCCCAAAACAAACGCCTTAGCGGGTGTCGCTCCCGGCGTCCGCCTCAATGCTTTCGCAATTTTCTGAACACCAACTTTCTGCTTCGTGAGCGAAGCGTCCGCAAAGGCCAGCGCCGCTAAACTGAGGCAACACCCGGTTGCTTGCAACTTGAATCGGAAGGCGTAAGATTCACGCGATTTGCAAAACACGGAGGTACAGCTTGGCTGAGTCCTCGTTTTCAAAATCGCTACAGTTGCATTAGGTGTCTTTTTTACAGTTCTCGCGTATTCGCTGATTTTGGGTTTCTGAAGTTGTAGGAACGTCACTCCAACGAACACGTTAGGTAAGCTGGTCTGTGGCGCGATACTTTCACGCCATCCACCCGGAACGGCCTGTCGTCTAACGCGCGTATGGCGGCGGGCCGGTTCTCGTTGAAACCTAGCGGGGGCTCGGGTGAAGAAATGTCAGGCCCCCTTGTGCTTAACGGGTAACGCCGATCATGTTCCGCACGTCGGAACACGATTTTGGACTCCACACTGGGGAGACTCAGCGCAATGATCCGATTGCGCCGGGGCTGGGTAAATTGCTTTCCCTAAATATTCTCCCGGAGTGGCCGCTGGCGATTCCAGCGGCCAAATTTTGCTGTTCAGCATTATTTTCCAGAAGCAAAAACGGCGCCCGCTTAAATGAAGCGCAGACGGCGGCCTACCAGCCCCGAGGGGAGAACGTAAAACCCTAGCGCGTTAGCTTGGCGCACTTGTGCCAAGTTTTGTGTCGAAGTCACGGGACCAGGTCATCAGCGCTTGGCCGAGCCGATGCTGGACGACTTAGCATGCAGCGCGGTCTGGTCGCCGGTAATTTGCCCGACATAGTCGTCGATCGCGTCAATCATCGGCCGCGTGTGGCCAAGCCTGCTTTGGAGGAATATCTGCGGAGCCGGTCCAACTCAGCGAGTTCAGCCTTAACAGCATCAGCCCGCGTTTCCGCAGCACGCTGGCGCATGTGCTCCTCATGCCAAGCCTTCGAGGCTGCTCGGTTCTCTGCTTTGGTCATTGCGCCATCGAAACGGGCGGCGCCGGCCAGAGTCAAATTGTCGATTGGTAGTGGCTACGAAGCCGCAAGAGCTACTTGGGCTCGTGGGTGTGGAAAATCCCATAGGGTCGATTCCACGTTACTTAAAGGAATATACAGAATGATCTAATGATCTAGGGCCTGTACTCATAATTCCGGCACGAGTCTGGTCCACCTCTGAAAGCAGACATCACGGCGTCGAAGACCGAGGTCCGCTACGGGCCGCCAGAAGCGGACTCATGCAGCGCAATATTTGCCCGATTATTCGATCACCTCGTCGGCGCGGGCGAGTACCTTTGGCTGGTCATTCCGGCAAACCGGCCTGGCGCAGACCGACGATCATCAGTGCCTTCGTCTCCGGGGCGAGAAAGGTTCCTGCGTGAGCCGCCCATGCGGCAATCGTCAGGCCGGGTTGAAGATCGAGGAGCCGACCCAACCAGTCTCGGGCCTCCTCATTCTTGCCGAGAAGCCCGCAAAGAGAGACTTTGACCCGAAATGAAGCATGGAATTTCGGTTGCTCGCGCAGCGCGTCGTCGATCCAACCCTCGGCACCTTGGAATTGGCGAGCACCCAGATATGCCAACGCGACTGAGAACTTATAGAGGTAGCACAGTGGATCGAGCGGACTGAGCCGGATTGCGCGATTGCCAGCTTCGACAGCAACCATCGCATGAGCAGCGCCGCGAAGGGACTGGCATAGGGCTTTAGTGCCCCAAGCGTGGGCCGAATTTACATTGAGCGCAAGAGCACGATCCAGCGCGGAGAGCGCGGCCGTCTGATCGCCCACGACGCACAACAGATAGGCCGCCATCCAGAGAGCATCGGGATCATTGGTCCCAAACTCAATCGCTAGCTTGGCAAGGCGGATGCCGTCCTCGTCCTCCGGCCCGGTCGGGAGAACCCAGCCCTGACCTCTTTGTATGCCGCGGCACCAAGCTGCTAATCCCGCTGCCGCTGCATATGAGGGATCAAGTTGCAGTGCCCTTTTGGCGAGCGAAATTGCCTCCGTCAGTGTTTCCGGCGTCATTCTATGGACTTGGGACAAAGCACGAAGGTAAAGATCGTAAGCATCAAGGCTTTCGATCGGCTTGCGTTTGGCGCGTTCGATCTCCACCTGCTCCAACTTCGGCGCAATCGCGCTGACTACGCTGACGGTTACCTGGTCTTGAAGATCGAAGACGTCGTCAAGCGTACCGTCGAAACGGTCAGCCCAGAGGTGCGAGCCTGTGGTTGCGTCAATGAGCTGTCCAGTAATACGCACTCGGTTTGCTGCTTTGCGAACACTCCCTTCCAGCACATAGCGCACCCCAAGTTCGCGCCCCACTTGCTTGATGTCGACGGCCTTACCCTTGTAGGTGAAGCTAGAATTGCGCGCGATCACGAACAGCGCTCCGAAACGAGATAGCGCCGTGATGATGTCCTCGACCATGCCGTCCGCAAAGTATTCCTGTTCGGGGCTACCACTCATGTTTTGGAACGGCAGGACGGCGATGGAGGGCTTGTCGGGCAGCGGGAGTGGCTTGGCAGCTTGGGCGGGCGCCTTGGTGCCTGTAGCTGTGGACGACACCGCCGAACGCAGCGCATAAAGCCGCACCGGGCGATCTATGTTTTTGAGCGATCTTTCACCGAGATCATCGAATGCGAAGCTGGTCTTGCCTCTGACCTGCTCGAAAGCGCTGCCGGACAGGCACACGCCGCCCGGTTCACACTCGTTCTCAACCCGCGCCGCGACGTTGACGCCGTCACCAAAAATGTCGTCGCTATCGATGATAATATCGCCAACGTTTATTCCGACCCGAAACAGGATGCATGGCCCAGCTCCACTGGCTATTCGGTCCGCCATTTTCTCCTGAACCGCAACCGCGCAGGTTATGGCGTCGACCGCGCTTGCGAACTCGACGAGCATGCCGTCGCCGGTGGTCTTGACGATCCGCCCGTGATGTTGGGAGATGGCGGGATCGATGACCTCGCGGCGGTGCGCCTTCAAGGCGGCCAGCGTGCCGACCTCATCAGCGCCCATCAGGCGCGAGTAGCCCGCGACATCGGCTGCGAGGATGGCAGCAAGCCGGCGTTCGACCCGCGCCTCGGCCATATGGTGCGCTCCGATCCCAGCGTAGTAGGTGAGGCAAGTCTATGCGTCGGAACCGGGGGTGTCTATCGAGTTCGCGGCGTCGGCTGCGGGTCAGGAGCACCCGTCAACGCAACCATCATACAACGTCCGGTCTCCCTCAGACAGCCGACATGACGGCGGCCCGTTCGTTGTCCAGCTGAGGCCATTAGCGGTAGTATGTCGTTCGCGCCGGATAGACGCCCGAAGGCTGCGGATCATTACCGCTTACGAGCGTTTCCCGCGCAAGATCGAGCTTGCCTGGACGGTCGATCAGTTGTCGCCCTCGAGCCAGCAACGGAAAAATGTCCAAGACTGTTTCTCGGGCCAAATCGTTCGGACGCATGCGTTGGTTGCTTGCGGCAAGGGCGGAATGGCGGATACATTGGGCGCGTTGTCGCGAAACTTGGAACTAAGTGCCCCGCACGGGCAGCTCGACTCGCCGACTTTCTGATTGTGCTTGCCGATGCGGCCGACTTGGCCACGCTCAGTAGCGAGAGTTCGCTGCTGCGTGCAGGCGATGCCGGTTGCCGACACCCCCGGTCTCGACGTGGGCGGCGAAGCAACGCTGGCGGGCGCAAGCTCACACGAGTATCTGCCATGACACAAGCGTCCATCAAAGTCGGCATGATCGCGGAAGAGACAGGAGCACTTTCGTTCATGGGCCGCGCCAATGCCAACGTGGCGAGGATGGTGATTGACGAGATCAACGCCAACGGCGGCCTGCTGGGGCGGAAGATCGAGCTCTATCTCGAGGACGGCGCAACGACCGACGCCGTCGCGGAGGCCAAGGCGGCCAAGCTTGTGGCGCAAGACAAGGTTGATGTGATCTTCGGCGGCATCTACAGCTCCACGCGGCAGGCCATCAAAGGCCCCGCCGTCGTGACGGGCAGGACGCTCTACGTCTACCCCGAGCAATACGAAGGGCAGGAATGCGACCCGCTGATCTTCTGCACCGGCCCGGTGCCGGCGCAGCAGCTCGACCCGCTCATTCCCTGGCTGATGCGCAAAACCGGAGCCAAGACATTCTATCTGCCGTCCGCAGACTACGTTTGGCCGCACGTGATGAACGAGAGGGTCCGCCGGCTCGTCACCGCCGCTGGCGGCAGCATCGTCGGCGAGGAATACTATCCCCTCGATCACGTGGAATACGGCGAGACGGTTGGGAGGATCATGTCCAGCGGAGCGGAGGTGGTGTTCAATACCATCGTTCCGCCCGGTGTCGTGCCGTTCTTCGCGCAACTCCATGACGCCGGTTTTCAGAACCGCGGCGGCCAGCTGATCTGCACCTATTTCGACGAGAACCTGCTCGGCTTGCTGCCGCCGCCGCATGTGGAAGGCCTCTACGGCTGCCTCGACTACTACCAGAACGTCAGCGATCCCTTCAGCAAGACGCTGCTCAGCGCATACGACAAACGCTATCCCGGCAAGGAGCAGTTCACGGGCGGCAGCGCCTGCTCCGGCCTTTACCGAGGGATGAAGCTCTGGGCGGCGGCCGTGAACGAGGCGGGCTCGCTGCGCCAGGAGGACGTCATCGCGGCGCTTGATCACGCAAGGATCGCCGAGGGGCCGGGCGGTCCGGCGGAAATGGTTCCCGGCCAGCACCACGTGCGCATGAACATGTACATCGCCCAAGCGAAGAATGGCCGTTTTGAGATCGTCGAGAGCCTGGAGGCCCTCGACCCGAACGAGGCGATGGTGCCGTTCGCCGCGTAGCTCGGCCGGGGCCGATAGCGTAGTCGTCAGGTAGGGTGCATGAGATGAGTGTCCCGTCTCCGGTCAACGAGAGTCTCCTGAGCCAGCGCCTCGGCGCGCTCGGATTAGCAAGAAGCTGGGCACCGAACGTTCTCCCGGAGCTCGAACGCTTCATCCGTACCGCCGACGACTATGATCTCTTTCGCGTCAATCCCATCCAATACGGCGGCGCCGTCGACCTGCCCGAGGCGGACGCGATAGAGCTGTTCGTGCACGCGGCCAAGGTGGGCCTGTTCGAGATGGACTGGCTGCTCATCTGCGCCTATTGCCCGCAGGTCGCCGGCAGCTTTCGCGAGCTCGACCAGGTCCATCCACGCTTTCAGTGCGCGTTCTGCAACGCCATCAACGATGCGGCGCTGGATGACTACATTCAGGTCGCCTTTACGGTCTCGAGCGGCGTGCGCGACATCATATTCCGCCATCCCGAAATGCTGTCTGTCGAGGATTTTTACCTGCGCTACAACTTTTCCAAGGGCTTCATCGCTCCGCACGGGATGACGCACCAGCAGCTCGTTGCTGCGCTCTCACGGGGATTCGCCGATATTGAGGCCTATGAGCACCGCAGCTTCGACTTCGAGGTCACAGCTGGCCGCTTCGAGGTGCTGGACCTGAGCCACAAACTCCTTCTGGTCTTCTTCGCGGATGGGGAGCCGGCAGACCCGCAAGAGACGTTGGTCCAGCTCGAGTCGGGCCGCCTTCTGGTACCGGACCGGCCTACGGCACCGAGAGACATGGTCCTCGGCGACGGACGCTTTTCGTTCCGGCAGACGGCCGATCTCAGCCCCGGCAAGCACACCATCCGAATCGAGAACCGCACCGGCGATCGCGGTCGCTTCTGGTTCGTCCAGTTTCCCTTCGGTTTCGAGCCTCATCTGGTCGAATACGAACCGTTCCTTTCCGGCAGGCGGTTGTTGCTGACCCCGAGCTTCCGCGAACTCTACAAGGCGCAGCTGGTGGATGAGGGCGAGACCCTCAAAGTCTCAGACATGACTTACCTGTTCACCGATCTGAAGCAGTCGACGCCGCTTTATGAAAGCGTTGGTGACGTGAACGCGTATTTTTTGGTTCGTCAACACTTCGAGATCTTGAACAAGATCATCCGGGAACGATCCGGCACCATCATCAAGACGATTGGTGACGCGGTCATGGCCGGCTTCGAGCGTCCACAGGATGCCGTTCGCGCCTCCATCGAGATGATCGAAGAACTGTCGCGATTCAACCGGACCGCTTCGCGGCCGCTGGGCCTCAAGGTCGGTGTCCACAAGGGTCGGGCGATTGCGGTGACGTTCAACGACCGGATCGACTATTTCGGACAGGACGTGAATATCGCCGCACGCGTGCAAGGTCTCGCCGACGTCGACGAAGTTTGCATCAGTGCAACGGTGATGGAGGCGCCGGGCGTCGGTGACATCGTCAATTCACGCTCGGTGTCGCGCAACTACGAGAACCTGAAGGGCATCGGTCAAAAGATGGAAGTCCATCGCATAACGATCATTCAGACGCAGACATAAACGACCGCAGTGGTACCGCGAGGCCAAGGCCGACGGTTCCTCGACGACAGACCGAAATCGTCCGCTCTGTGTGAAAAGCGTCGTTCTAGTCGCCCACCAGTCACTTCCGGTCTGCCCTCGATAGGCGGACGATTTTGGGAGCCTGCCCATGGGCAATCGCGTGGGGTTGATCCTTGGGGCGGTCCAATCGCGTACCGCCCTGTTTTCATGTGTGCTAGCTAGTTGGATAGCAAAATGGTAGCAGGAAAAGCAGATCATGACTGACGATCAGGTCAATCTCGTCGTTCAGCACCTTTGCGAGCAATTGCACTTGGCGCTCCGGCTGAAGGGTAGCGAAGCACATCCACCAAACGCCAAGGATATTGGATTCGATCCTGCCTCTGTAAGAACCGTATTGCTGGCCGGGTTGCGTTCGGCGAGTGTCACGATCCACCACGAGACAGCCGGGGCGAGCGAAGAGCCGCCGTGGTCTTAAAAGCAAAACCCGAGACAGAAGCTCCGCGCCAATTCTCAGTCGGGTCAAAAGCAGCGGTCAAGGCAAGTCGCCGGAGAATGCCCGGATCACACCAGACAGTCGACGCCGTGACCGCAGGAGCGATGTTCGGCTAGTCTAGTGGACCGCGAGCGGAAGTCGTTCGCTCGAGAGCCGAGCGAGACAGATCGCTCAGCCACAGTTCAGCATCATGCGATTCCAGAAGTTGCTCCTGATCAGATCGATCTCACGCTGCTTTCACCAGCACGTCAGTCAACCAATCCGGTTCGGCGATCATAACTGAGTGGCCAGACGTGGTGTTTTCGAGCACGGTCCAGGACGTATCGGACTTGCACTCCCCTGCCGCTTTGTCCAAGGCGGCCAACTGGAATTTGGGTAAGCGGATGTAGGTCTTCTTCGCGACCTTTTCGCGTGCGCCGGAGAGCTTCACCGGTTGCAACCATGTGCCAATCGGTTGTGGGGTTACTTTCGATAGAACCCAGGCAACGTCTTTGGGGTCGCTAAAGGCCGCCGGAGGGAGTGCTTTGGGAGCTGGACGGCTGATCGCCCCCTCTTCTATCGGGAAGGAGACCAAGTCTCGGAATGACTGACCGTCGACGGGCTTTGTTGCATCAACCCAGACGATAGATGACACACGGTTTCCGATGCGCTCAAGCGCGCCCGATGCGGGGCATCCGGCGTACGAATGGGCAACGAGGCAAATGTCTGTGAGGTCTTCCCATTCTACCAGATTTGCGATGTCTGTGATGTGTGTGTCGAGATTTACGTCTTTGCTGAGGAGATGCGAGCGTTCTGCCAATCCCGTAAGTGTAAGCGCATAGACCTTATGGCCTTGCTTTTCGAGCCTCTCGGTGACGCGATGCCAACACCAAGCTCCGTAAAAGGCCCCGCCAATAAGAACAAAAGTCTTGCGCGCGGATTGTTGAGCACGTGCGCTAATGCTTGATGAAGTTACCGAGACCGCGCTTACTCCGGCGGCGAGGCTGCCGATCAATCTGCGGCGGGTGACGTTTGACAAAGTCATGAACTCCCTCCCTGCAAAAAATGTGGCGCAATACGAGTGCGACAATGTAATCGTCAAAATTGGATTCATGGAAGACAAGTTCGGCGGGCTTCGAAGGAATATTGTGGCCCGGCGGTGACTTCCGCCACGGGTCATTTTGGTCATCTCTGGCATGTCCGACGCACGTCCGGTTCGGAGGTGATTCCGGACACGCTGGTTCGAGGCAGAAGCCGCAACGGTGTTTGCTCAAGCAGGCCAGTTCGCATGCCTGCGTTAACCCTGTCTCTGATCTTATCCCGTAACCAGCGCCGGCTGGTTCAGCTCTGCCGCTAAGCCGCCTTATTGGATGTTTGCAATCGTTTCTCCGATTTTCGGGAGCTTATTTCCGGCAGGCTTGAGCGAGGCTTCTCGTTCGGAAAGCGTGGAATCAGATGAGAGTTGCTCTCATCCTTGTTGGCCTCGGAACGCTCGCGGTGATGGAGTTCGAGACACCGCCGCGCAGGACAAAGCCCGTGAACGAGCCGCCCGCTCAGGTGACCGTCGGGTTACGCGCCTCAAACGATACGCTGACGACCGCAGACCGGCTCGAAATCCCGCACATGCAATTTGAAGCGCCGAAGCCGGTTTCCTCGAGCGAACCGATGCCTCCAGCCGATCAAACAGCTGCGCCAGAGCCTTCGAACATCATCGAGCAACACAAGCGCAGTGCAAGCGGGGGACCATCCGTGGTCATGCTGCCCAGGCCTCGGCCTAGGCAGGGAACTTCCAAGGCAACTACGAGTGCCAACCGCGCCAAACCGGTCGCGAAGGTCTGCCGGTCAGGTGCCTTCGATGGCCTATTCAAAGCATTGAACCTGTCTACGGGATGCCAGACCTAGCCCAACGATTCCTCTGCATCGGTGAAATGGCCGACGGGAACCCACGACTCCTCGCGCATAGGTCGGAGGAAACAGGCCGTGGCGGCGAAATCCGGCAACCTCGCCCGGACGAGCGAGGGTCCGTTGTCGCCGCGCGGGACTGGCTGTCGGCGGAATCCATCACACTCGTTCTTGGAGTGGCGATCGGCCTAGCTTTCGTCGCAAGTTTTGTCCTGTTTCGCGACGCTCATTTGAACAGGAAACCGATCGACACGACGGCCGCCGAGGCGTTGGTCGAGCGCATTATCATAGCCGAGTCCAATGGTGACCCGAATGCAAGAAATAAGCGGTCGAGCGCGACTGGCGCCGCCCAGTTTCTCAATGACACGTGGCTCGAAGCCATCCGAAGGCATCGACGCGATCTGATCCAGGGCCGCAGCGACAAGGAAGTGTTGGACTTGCGGCGAGATGCCGAGCTTGTGCGAGAGATCACCGCACGGCTGGTCGAGGAATATGCCGCGATGCTGAACAAGCGCGGTCTGCCGATTACGCCCGGTTCTCTCTATCTTGCCCATTTCGCGGGACCGGCGGGCGCCGTGGCTCTATTGTCCGGTGCAGAAACTGTCGATGCTGCTTCCCTCATGGCCGCCGCTGACGTGACAGGTCGGACCACGCGCGAAAAGTTGGTCAACGCCAATCCGTTCCTCAAGGTGATGACGGTCGGCGATATCAAGAACTGGGCCGATCGCAAGATGGCAGTAGGCAAATCGGCGGGGCGCTCGTGAAGCGAGACGTCCCCTGCGCTCGCGAATGCCGTGGACAAACCAGCAGCGCCACAGTAACTGCTATAAATTCCCGTCGTTTCACTCAATCCTCATCAGTTTGAGGAGATAGGTGCGGATTATCAGGTTTCGGCAATCGGATCACCATGTCCTCTAGCTCCAACACCAGTATCGCCAAGAGAGCTCGCACGAAGGCCGAGGCGGATTTTGCCACTTGGCTCATGATGGCCAAGCTGGGTGGTTTCGATGACCTTCCGTCAAACGCACAAAGCTTTCTGACAAACTATCGAACCCGACTTGAGACGATGAGCGAGGCCGAGTCCACGGCCCTGGCCGTTCGCGAGGTCTACAGCGCTTATTACAGCGAGATGGGAGGCGTGGGCGCGGCGCCGGAACTAAAGGCTCGCACACCAACGACAGGGGACAAAGGCGTGCGGTTCCAGAGTGGGCCTAAACCTCGGCCCGGTCTATCGGTTGCGCGCCATTCGACGAGGCCGATGATCGGAAAATCGCTTTCGGCACTGCTGATTTTCGCGAGCATGGCGGCACTGATTGTCGCATATAGATTTCTGACGCAGTAATAGCGCCAGCTAATTGTGTGCGGGTGAAGTAGCGCCGCTCACAGCAAATCGCGTCGCCGAGCTTCTCTGCCGTGCCCGCCAGCTCTAGCAGCGCCCGCCTCGGACCTCCGCCTCTACAAATACGCGATGTCCACGACGCCCGCCTTTTCCCCTGATAGCGATCAAATCGCGGACATCACGCAGTTCGCATTTGGGCCAACAGCCGACATTGGCATTTCCCTTTTGGAGACCGGGTTGTTCAGGTTCACGTCGGATTTGGTTTTCCTGTCCCCTTGAGGGCTCGGGTCAATTCCCGGACATCTTTTAGCTCTTCGAGACCATCGACGACTGATATGACGCGTTCAGCGCCGGTCTTGCCGATGACAGACACCGCGAAGTTCATGAACTTGCGTTCGAGCGACGATCTCGACAGCGGGCGCTCCGCGTCGCCTTCGGTAACCTCCACGGTCTCACGCAAGGACTGACCATCCGTGAACACAATCTCTATGTTTGCGCCGCGTCCCTTGGGGAGTTTGGCTATGAGCGCCTCGCCGGGCTTCACCGATATTTTTTCCACCAGCGTCATCACGTCCTGGGCCCGCCAGCGATCCTTCTCGAATTGAGCTACCGTCACATCGCCGTCGAGAAGAGCCATGGCGAGGCAGACCGGAAGACTATGGTCGGCGGTGCCCTTTGTCTGTGGTCGGAATTTCGCAGGATCCGCAACGCGCTCGATTATTCCGGGATAGGTCTCAACCGTGATCGCCCGTATATCCTGTGTGCGGCCCTTGATCTTTGCAGAGAGCGACGCGCCAGCCTCTGCCACGGCCTGCAACTCGATCTGAATGGGAAAGCGTTTGAATGCCACCCGGGGCAGCCGATATCGTGCGAGCTCAAGGTCAACGGCAAAACCCTCCTTGCTAGGCTTCATTTTCGACGCCAGCCATTCCAACGTGCCGGACGGGCCGGTGAAGCCCTGCGCGGCGAGCCGTGTTGCGAAAACGCCGTCAGCCGCAGTGGCAGCAAGTCCCATAGCTTTCATCATGCTGATCGCGCCACTATTGACGACAAAGCTTGTGAAGCCACGGGCTCCGGATATTCCAAGCGTCTACTTCTAACGCGCTTGGAGATCGACTAGACTAGTGTTTAAACGGCCGCAGGCCTCCACAATGAGCGATGGCCTGCGGCCTGCGCGCACCGGCAGGAAGAACCCCGGCCGGCAGGACACCCAGCTCTGGCCATCGGGCGAGATGCCGCCGCCCGGCACGATCATAGCGGAGAACTTGTTCACCCAATTATGGCCATTGCGCGTGTAGGCCCTGCGGTCATCTCCGTCGATGCGGAGTTGGATGCGGTAGCCGTCGTACTTGACCTCGTGAATCCATTGAGACCCCGAAGGGGCCCTCATCTTCAGTGTTGCGAGCTGGGGTTTAATGAACCCTGGCATCGCTGCCAAAAGCGAAGTACACGAGGCGGTCCTGGTCGCCCCTGCCGAGGTCTGCCTGCAGTCTTCAGCGTTTTCTTTTCACGCTGAGGCGTCATTTTCGCCGGGCTCTCTTTCCCCGGTACCCCACGGGGGCCTAGCTGTTCTCGCTGGATGTCGTCTTCGGAGCGCTCAGGCTCCACGCCATTGATCGGATTCTTGAAGCGGCGGGTCCAGTCGTGGCCGCGCCGCGTGTAGACCTTGATGGCCTCGTTGGCGAGGTGGACCTGGACACGATAGCCGTCGAACTTGATCTCATGAATCCAGCGCTTGCCCGACGGGACGCGCTCGATCGCGGTTGCCAGCGCCGGGGCGACGAAGCCGGGGAAGGGCGCCTTGACGCCGAGCGCTTCCGACTTTTCCCGTCGGAAAGCCATGGTTACACGAGGCGCAAGCTGAACTGCCGCAGATCCTGTCCTGCGTAGCGATCGACGAACTCCTGTAGGTGCGAGGGGACATTGCTCAGTTGCAGATTGCAGCGATGCTGGATTTCGCGGGCGACATCCTCGGAGACGTCTTCGGACCAGCGCTCGGCCGTGTTGAAGGCAATCACCCTGATCGGCCGGCGGTACTCGCCGGACATCAGATCCTGAATGACGGTTTCGAGGTCTGACGTTTCCAGATCGGTTTCGCGCCAGGCGCGCCCCGCTCTGCCGAAATCATCTGCCACCAGGTAGACGGTCGGCTCGTCGCTGGGGACGAGGGAGGGGTCCAACGCGACTGACGCATAAGTAACTCCACGCCACAGAACCGGGATTCAAGTTGACGTGCCGTGATTCGTTCCAGTGTTTGGAAATGCCTGTCTCGCCAGCGCTTTTTATAGCGGTGAACGACTCAACGGAGGTAGCATGGCAGTCAACAAGCCCACCGGCGACAACGCCCGCAAGGGCGCCGTGAAGAAACGTTCGCAAACGAAGACCACGATCGGCGGCGCTTCCGGTTGGACCAAGCGCGATAGATCGTCGGGCGAGTTCATGGCGGTCAAGAAGGCCGGGCAAGGCCAAGAAAGCTGCCAAGAAGTTCAAGGGAGTGCGGGCCGAAAAGAAAGCTGCAAAGAGGGCGCGGAAGACCGCTCGATAGGAACGGACTCCCGAATAACTCATTGGGGAGCCTATGGAGTCCGACTCTGGAGCTCACAATGAACAGATCCCTATCGATCGCGGTCGCGGCGCTCGCCTTGTCGATCGCCAGTGCCGCCGCGCAGCCCGCCGGCGCGCCGAGTGGACGAGGCTCGGTGACGGGTGATCCCGCGGCCAGCTCAGCGTCGCCCGGCACCGACCCGCACCAAACCACTGGCGCATCCTCCAGTTCTAGGAGTGGAAGTGGCACTTCCAGTTCTGGCGGGAAAGACGCCAACGGAGATCAGGGCCGAGACAGAATGCCGGACAGCAACATGACCGTCAGGCCGCAAAATCAGCAACCGGAAAAGCCCCACTGATGAGGCGCCGATAGCCGCTGCCGTCGCCTATGCGCGCAAACGATAGGAGCGGCTTCAGCATATCCCACCGAATGCCGCTGAATGTGGAAGTGTGCGATGCGGACGGCCCGCTCTACTCCATCAAGATCGCAAGTCAATCTTCGCTAGTGCAAAATGAGTAGGTTGCTAACCGATTGAAGGAATGCAGAATTTCTAACTTTTGTTATGGTTGAAGCGAGTGGTCCAACGTTACCCTTTGTCAACAGCGCGCGGACCATGGCTACGTTCGGTGAAAAAAATCTAGCTGCGATCCCGCTCTCCTCAAGCGCAAAGGAGTTCGCCATGCAGAAGCGGCGGCGTTTTAAACAACAGCTCACTCTTCAGGATCGGCTGGCTGCTTGGTCCAAGGAAGTCAAAGAGCAGGCAGATGCTCTTCCGCCCGGACCGGAGCGGGACGCCCTCGTCAAGAAGGCGCGGCGAGCAGATGTCGCCTGTCACCTCGACGATTGGGCGAAGTCTGCCGGTCTACAGCCACCAACCTAGGAACGTTCTCGGAGCGCCACCAGGGCTGGCTGGCCGGCTCTCTAACCTCAAGCACAAAAGTGTGCATACCAGATTATCCCGGGTAGGGTACGATACAACCTATTTTAGAATTGGATATTAGGAGCATCCAATGCCTACTGGCATTGAAGCGATCGTTTCCGCTTACGTACTTTCGAAGAACCGGCAAGCTCTGGAGAATATGCGCGAGCTCCGGCACCAATTGCTCAAACCGCGACAGTCCAGATCTAGAGTCGACGCGGCTCGGTCTCGGGTTTCTATACTTGAGGACCTCCGAGCGATCGAGGATGGACTGGAGCAGCTCCGACCGCCACAGCATCGGCTGAGCCAGTGACAAGCGGCCAGCGGTTCACGCTGGCGGGACTCATGCTACGTCAACCTCAAGCGACCGGTGCCCGCCGGTCTATATCTCTGCAAACTCCCGCCGCCGGCTCACGATGTCGGCGGCAATTTCTTTGGTCCACGGATCGACACATGCGAAGGCCGCAGCGAACTCAATCGCTGCGGCCCGCGCCGTGTCAAAAAGTCCGGGTAAAATGATCTAAGTGAAATATGCAGCCAGCCCCGGTGAGCAGCAAACTACTGCAACGTTACCGCAGCGCAATGTCATCTATGTCACAGTTGGAAACGTATTTAATTCGCTGGTGAGGAAAGGCGCCGCCGGCGCTGGCTAGCGGGCGGGCCTTCCACCCAAATCGCAGGGCAACTCGCGCGGCCCCGACTTCAGAGAGTTATCACCTAGCGCGCGATTCGATGCCAGCCGAAAGTTCCGCCGATTCGCGCTGCGGCCCTGGTTCTCGTTTGACGGAACGTTCTTATGCTGGTGCTGGGGGCTAGGTCGAAAGCCGCAGTGGCCTGATTTCGAATCTGCTATGTTCGGCTATGCCGCATCTTGAAGACTGCAGATGCATGCTTCGACGCCTCATCGACAAGGGTGATGCGAAAAACATCCCGTTCGCTCAGCGGGCGGTCGATGTCTATTGGGACTCGACGCCACAGAAGGCACAGGTGAGCGGCCTGCGCTTGCTCCAGCTGGACGTGCTGGAACAGCGGAACGCCGTCATCGACGCTCAGAATGATTTCGCCCAAGCCGTAAACGACTACATCGAGCAGAAGATCAGGGGCGAATAGACCACCCGTATTTTTCCCAGGTAGGCCGCATTGTGAAGCTGGAGGCCGGTGATGTATGATCTCGTAGCGCTGAACGCCGAGCTCGATCGCTGCAAGGTCGAGCTCAAGGTTCTCGATAAGCAGATTGACCTCGCCGCCGCCTCAAAGCCCGTGGACATAGTGGAAATCGAACGGATCGCCCGGCGCGTTCGCGAGCTCTCAGAGCATGTCGAAGCTCTCACGGATGCGATTGTGCAAGGGGGCGGTAACGCGCAGCACTGAATTAGCGGCCCCTTTCATTTTTTATCCGCAGCTATGGTGCGGCGGGTGGAGCTTGGTTCGGTCGCCGAGCTTCTCGCCGGTCACGCCGGCGGGCCATCCCCCAACGTAAGCAGTCGCACATAGGTGCCGCTCTCGTGCAGCTCGAGCCAGCCTTTCTCGATCGCATGCTTGATGCCCGCGCCGAACTCTGGACCGGTTGCCTTGAGGGTGCGGAGAAACGGCGCGTTGATCTTCTCGATGTGAATGCGCCCGTCCTGGACAGCTTCAACACTCTTTGCGAGCTCGACCAGCTTGCGGGCTGCCGCCTCTGGATTCGCGTACGGACGTTCACTGGCCAGTTTCATGAATCGGCCCCCAGCCGGAAATGCTGCCGAGCTATAGACGATTCGCGGTTTTGCCGTAGAAGGGCTTGCTATCCGCACTTGTGGTTCTTTGCGTGAAGCGCGGTCCGGTCTCCGGTCATCTCCTCAACATAGTCGTCGATGGCCGTCATGAGCTTGTCGCGGTCAGCGCGCCAATCCTTTCTGCTGAAGATGAGGTAATGGCGTAAGCGGCCGAGCTCGGCCAGGTCTGCGGCAATATCGGCAGCGCGCGCCTCCTCAGCGAGTTTGCGCATCCGCTCTTGGTGGTACGCCTTCGCGGCCGCTCGGTTCTCTGCCTTGGTCATGCCGCCATCGAAATGCGGCAGGGGCCAAAGTCAAATTGTCGATTCCTAGCGGCTGAGGATGAACGTGAACTACTGCCGGTCGTGGGTGTGGAAAAGCACGACTCGCTTGTTCACGGTGTAAATCTTCAGCCCGTCGACGGCGGAGCCTGAGGGCTCCTGCTGACTAGGCGAGTAGCCAAGCTGCTGCCCGATACAGGAAGTACAACCACGCGCCCGTCGCCACGAAGATCGTACCGAGCAAGAGAACAATCGTCAGCTTCACTCCGAGACTGTTCTCGCCTGGCAACCGCTCTGGGATCTCGCCTTCAGTCTGGATTCGAAAAACGCGCATTACTCACCCCAAAAAGAGACGCCGCTCACGACGAACGCAATAACTTTGTAAATCGGAAAAGTTCCTCCAACGGGCCGCGGAACGGTAGCTCAATCTAGAACAGAGAACTACCGATATTCCGAATTTAACTTGCTCCGTCGGGCAAAACCGTGGTTCATAGGTGCTCCTGATCGAATGAGGAGACCCCACCTATGCCGACGCCGTCCTCGATCGCCTCGTCCACAACGCCCATCGGCTCGATCTCTTCGGCGAAAGCTTGCGCCGAACCCGGCAATCCGCCCGAAAGGCCTGAGCCCGTGGCGCTGTGGACATGTCGCTTCGATTGGACAACGCCAAGCGTGCCCACATGCCCGCAGCAACCGCAGCAAAAGAAAAGGTAGATTCAAGCCGCGATTCTAGATTGACCACGCGGCTTGACCGATGCCAGAGAACCAACCGGCCAGAACGCCTCGCCCCCGGGCGAGATCAGATCGGAGAGGTGGGCGACATCGTCTCGGAATCCCTGGGCGACTTCAAGTCGGTACATCCGGGCGACTTCGTCGGAATCCGCATCGACCTGCAGGATGCCGGCAAAGCCCGCCAGATGACGCTCGACACATTCGCCGGGGCGGCTGTGGGACCATTCAACCCTTCTCCAAGAACCGTGACCGACTGTTGGAGGGGGAGATCGCCGCGAGGTTCCTGGCGGCGGTTCTGGCAGCCGAAACTGAAGCGGTTGTTGTCGAACAATCATTTCTCGGTGGACGGGGCGTCGCGACCAAGGGCGGATGATCTCGGACCGAGAAAGCCAGGTATGGATCGACTGGCTAGAGAAGGATGGCCTGTTCAAGCCGGGTCAGATCAAGGCCTCCGACACCTACACCAACGCGTTCAACTATTTCCATCCTGGGAAGACGGCGGAGGCGCGATGACCCCGATCAAGATCAGCTTCGAGCAGGTCGGCAAGGAATTCGTCACGCGAGGTGAGGGCGGCTACCCTCGAGGAGATCACGCTCGATGTCAGGCGGTTCTTCTTTTGCACGATCTCAAGGAT
Source organism: Bradyrhizobium sp. WSM3983 (assembly GCF_000473045.1). Lineage (GTDB taxonomy): Bacteria > Pseudomonadota > Alphaproteobacteria > Rhizobiales > Xanthobacteraceae > Bradyrhizobium. Next base: position 39,366 of record NZ_AXAY01000049.1, read on the forward strand.
GCGGGCGTCGATTCGATCGTATCGCATACTGCCCTGGTGACCTTTCACCGCGAAATGGCTAAACGGCGGGGGAAAGCATCCAAAATACGTGGGTGATTTCAACAATCGCGTATCGCTGCAGTACGGGCGGCTTACCTCTTTCTTCGATTTCGGTCCCGCGCGTACGGTTCGCACTTCGCGATTGCTCCAATCAACGGGAGAGCGAATGATGCTGCAAAGTTGGTTTGCAGCCCGTTGCGTTAGCCCCGGCTCCGACCAAGTCCTGCCGCCCAAACTGCAAAGTGAGTTTGCAATTGCTGAAACGCTGTGAATTGGCGCCGGAGTATAATCCCTCTAATGTCACCTGTGGTAGTTGCCGATCGGCAACGGGACCCCGCGCCGATACACGGCCTGTCGAAGGAGATCCGAGACCGACATAAAACCACACGCTCCAGGACTTCAGTATCGCGATCAAGGCGCGCGGCTGTACGGGAGCGCCGCACACCGATCAGGATGAAAGCACGATCGCCGTATGTAGCGATGTCCGCGCACCGCTATCGTTGAAAATAGCGAGAACAGCTTCAATTTCGGGAAGTCGCTCGTGGAAGCCTCACGGCCTCGGGCGTGACTCACGATGGGTCTTCAGCCATCATGACCTGATTTGCCCTTCATTGGCTCGATTGATCTGGCGTTCCAGTTCGGCGGTGTCTGCTCGAGAATGTTACGGACGAAGAACTCCAAGACCTTCAGCTGCGTATAGCTGCCCGGTGTTCCGTGATCTGCACCGGGCACATAAAGCATGTCGAAGTATTTTCCCGCCTTAATGAGCCGATCGGCAAGCTGGAA
>NZ_AXAY01000050.1 GCF_000473045.1 Bradyrhizobium sp. WSM3983
GGGCTCAAAGCCCATGCAACTGTTCGGGTTGAGGAAGACACCGGATCTGTCCCTCGCTCCCCGACAGGCTCAAGGCCTTCGAGCACGAACGGGCTCAGATCCAGCGACGGGCGGTTGGTCAGAACCGCCCGTTCGCACATTCTGGCAGATTTTCCGGACACAAGAGCACGACATAAGCCGTTCCAACCACTGCGCAGGGAAGGCCGGGATGCCTCCGGCTGCCCTGTTACCCGCTGTGCAGTGTAGCGCAATCTACTCATGGCATAGCGGTCGATGGGAGCAAGCCGGCTCCCGGCCTTCCCTGCGCCCTCTTTCAATGGAGGGTGAGGCGACGAAGCAAAGCTCGGGCGAAAATGCGCCGCGAGGATGCGAACTCATGTCAGCCATTCAACAACGCTCTCGTGCCCCGGACGCAGCGCAGCGCTCCTTCAGCGGTGCGCTGCAGAGCCGGGGCCCATGCGTCAGCATACCGTGTGGCTTTCTGGGTCCCGGCTCTGCGCAGCGACGCACCGGACGATGCTTCGCGTCGCCGGGGCGCGTTGCAGCGCGTCCGGGACACGAGAGCGTCCCCCCTTGTCCTCGACCCCGCAATGACGAATCCGTGGATGCCTGGCCACCTTCCCGTCACTTCTGGAGGCCCATTCGCTCTTGTAACAAAACTGTCATGCAGCAAAACTAAACGATACCCCGGGGGCCGCGGTTCGGCGGCCAAGCCGCCTCATCGCTAGGAGATTTTTATGCGCCGTTCACTGGTGTTGCTGTCAGCCGGGCTGACAGTACTGTCCACCGGATTTGCCTCCGCTGAGAATAACACGCCCCGCAACCTGATCCTGTTCATTCCCGACGGGCTGCGCGCGCTGAAGATCACCCCCGAAACCGCCCCGGCCATGGCCGAGGTCCGCGACAAGGGCGTCAATTTCAAGAACTCGCATTCGCTGTTCCCGACCTTCACCATGGCCAATGGCTCGGCGATGTCGACGGGCCATTATCTCGGCGACACCGGCGTGTTCTCCAACACGATCTGGACCAACTACACCTCGGTCCCCGCCGGCGACACCGTGGTCCCCTTCATCGAGAACGACGCCGTGCTCGGCGACATCGACGAGCATTTCAAGGGCGACTATCTCAACGAAGAGACCGTCTTGAAGATGGCCCGCGACAAGGGTCTGAGCACGGCCGCGATCGGCAAGGTCGGCCCGACCTATCAGTGGGATCACACCGATCATCCGGAGAAGCCGGGCAAGCACTCGATCGTCATCGACGATGCCACCGGCAGCAAGGCTGGCGTGGCGCTGTCGGACGAGATGAAGGATGCGCTGACCAAGGCCGGTCTCGCCCTCACCGCCCCCGGCCGCGGCGACAACGGCAAGGCGGGCGACGCCAAGACGCCCGGCACCACCACGGCCAATATCGTGCAGCAGGCCTATTTCGCCGACGTCGCCACCAAGGTGGTGCTGCCGATGTTCAAGGCGCGCAACAAGCCTTTCGTGCTCGTGTTCTGGTCGCGCGATCCTGACGGCACCCAGCATAACCAGGGCGACAGTCTCAACCAGATCATGCCGGGCATCAACGGCCCGAGCTCGATGGCGAGCATCAAGAACGCGGACAACAATCTCGCGCAAATTCGCAAGGCGCTGGACGAGCTCGGGCTTGCCGCCAACACCAACATCATGATTCAGGCTGACCACGGCTTCTCGACCATCTCCAAGGAGAGCAAAACCAGCCCCTCGGCCAAACTCAGCTATGACGACACGCCGAAGGACTTCTTGCCGATGGGCTTTGTCGCACTCGACCTGGCGAAAGCGCTCGACCTGCCGCTATTCGACCCCAACGACAAGAACGCGCAGATTGACGGCAACAAGCACCCGAAGGCCGGCAACGGCGTGCTCGGCAAGGATCCAACCAAGCCCGATCTGGTCGTCGCCACCAACGGTGGCTCGGACCTGATCTATCTGCCGAACAAGGACAAGAAGCTGGCGGCCCAAACGGTCAAGGCCTTGCTCGAGCAGGACTATATCTCCGGCCTGTTCGTCGACGATTCCCTCGGCCGCTTCCCCGGCACGCTGCCGCTGTCGAGCATCAATCTGCGCGGCAAGGCGGCGACACCGACGCCGGCGATCGTCGTCAATTTCCGCTCCTATGCCAGCGAGTGCGGCGAGGCGCCGACCAATTGCTCGGTGCAGGTGGCCGACACGGTGCTGCGCCAGGGCCAGGGCATGCACGGCAGCTTCAGCCGCGGCGACACCTACAACTTCATGGCTGCGATCGGTCCGGACTTCAAAGCCGGCTTCGTCGACGAGCTGCCGGTCAGCAATGCCGACGTCGGCATGACCGCCGCCCAACTCCTTGGTCTGCGCGGCTCGGAGAACGGCGGCCTCGTCGGCCGCGTGATGTCGGAGGCGCTGCCCAACGGCATCGTGCCGAAGGCGTACAAGGCCGTGGAGAAATCGAAGAAGAAGTCCGAGAACGGTCTCGAGACCGTACTCAACGTCCAGCGCGTCGGCAGCCAGCGCTATTTCGACGCCGCTGGATTCCCGGGCCGCACGCTGGGCCTGGAGCCGGAGGCCGGCAAACAAAAAACGGCGGGGCAATAACCCCGCCGCTTCTGTCGCGCCCCGCAAGGGGCGCGACAATCTCTTCTAATTCTTACATGCCCATTAATTCTTACATGCCGATGTCGAACACGTTCGGCAATTGGCCCGCCAGAGGCAGCGCGGTGGCGCCCAGGAAGGTCGCCACCATCGCCATCAGGCGACGGTTGTTCTGGCGCTTGCCGCGCATCTGGCCGGCGATCCACTCCAGCATCTCGCTGTTCACCTTCGAGGCATAGGACGGCGCCCAGCTCTCGATGTCGGTATCCTGCGCCAGCGCGACGCTGCGCGACGGCACCTTCAGGCCCGAGGCGCTCGCGGCGTAATGGGCGACGGCCTTGGCCAGGAGGTCATCGAACCGGCCGCCATCGGTGCGCTCGGTCGCAGCTTCATTGATCTCGAACAGGACTTCGGCTTCGGCGCGGCTGACCGGCTGGTCGTTCACGGCCGTGGCCGTCAGGATGCGGGCGCACCAGGCGGCGTCGTCGGCATCGATGGAGCGGGAAAAGTGCACCCGGCCCTTGGTGGTCGGGCCTTCGCCCGTGATCACGCCGTCGCGCACGATGGAGAGGGCATGGGCCGCGGTATCGCGGCAGGACGGTTCGAGGGACGGCAACTCAACGGACTTCGGCGCTGCGGCGGACATAGTTCACTTCCAGATTTCTTCTGATCGACCAGCATTTCCATGCTGGCGTAAAGGGGTGGTTAATGATTCGATATGGGGATCGCGACTTTTCTCAATGGTTGCCGATTAGTCGCTACGAGGACCGTTTCGGTTCCGGAGAGCGTCGGGCGAGCGTGATGCGGGTCATAAAAGGCTTTATCGGGGCAATCGAGACCGTGAAGCTGTTTCGCCGCAGGCGCCCCCGTAACAAAAATGTGCTGAGAAATCAGCCCTTCAGAGGAGGAATTCACATTTTTACTTGAAGCGGTTCAGTTGACGTTCACTTGGGCTCGACGATCCCCTATACTGATGCTGACGGCCAAACAGTAATTCCCAAGCAAATTCAATGCGATGAGGTAGAACCATGACACTTCCGATCGGCACCACCGCCCCCGACTTCGAAGCCGAGACCACCGAAGGGAAGATCAAGTTCCACGACTGGATCGGCAACAGCTGGGCCCTGCTGTTCTCGCACCCGAAGGACTTCACGCCGGTTTGCACGACCGAGCTCGGCGCACTCGCGAAGTTGAAGCCGGAATTCGACAAGCGCAGCGTCAAGCTGATGGGCCTCTCGGTCGATCCGGTCGACCGCCATTCGAAGTGGTCGGAGGACATCAAGGAGACCCAGGGTGCCGCTCCCAATTATCCGATGATCGGCGACACCGATTTCAACGTCTCAAAACTCTACGGCATGCTGCCGGCCTCGACCTCGGGCGATCCCCTTACCCGCACCCCGGCCGACAACCAGACCGTCCGCAACGTCTTCATCATCGGGCCGGACAAGAAGATCAAGCTGGTGCTGGTCTATCCGATGACCACGGGCCGGAACTTCCAGGAGATCCTGCGCGTGATCGACTCGCTCCAGCTCACCGCCAAGCATCGCGTCGCCACGCCGGCCGACTGGTCGCAGGGCGACGACGTGATCATCGCGGGCTCGGTCTCCAATGACGAGGCCAAGACGATCTACCCGCAGGGCTGGAAGGAACCGAAGCCCTACATCCGGATCGTGCCGCAGCCCAAATAAAGGGCCGTTATCCGGTCACGCGCCGAACGGCCTCCCTGCCCGCGAGTTTCGCGGGCAGTTAGATCTTGCCGTCCGTTACCTCACGGCGGGCCGATCGTTTTAGCCCGCCAACGGGAGATCAAGCCGCTTGCACGCGATCGAGGAAGCTGTCGACCTCGGCCTTGAGATGCAGGCTCTCGCCTGACAGCGCCTGGGCGGAGGCAAACATCCGGCTCGAGGTCTCGCCGGTCTCGCTGGCGCCCTCGGCCGCATGACGGACATTGACCGCAACATCGGCGGTGCCCGCGGCCGCGGCGCGAACGCTGGCCGCGATGTTGTGGGTGGCGCTGCGCTGCTGCTCGACCGCAGCCGAGATCGAGCCCGCGATGCCGCTGATGCGCTCGATGGTCTCGGTGATCGCCTTGATGGCAGCCACTGACTCCTCGGTCGCAAGCTGCATGCTCGCGATCTGGGTCGAGATCTCGTTGGTCGCCTTGGCGGTCTGGCCGGCGAGCGTCTTGACCTCCTGGGCCACCACTGCGAAGCCACGCCCCGCATCACCTGCGCGCGCGGCCTCGATGGTCGCGTTCAGCGCCAGCAGATTGGTCTGCTCGGCAATCGAGATGATCAGCTTGACGACGTCGCCGATGCCCGCGCAAAGGTTGAGCACCGCTTTGACACAATTATGAAACCCGCTATCGTCATCGCTCCATGCAAACCGTGGGGGACACGATATGGACGACGATAAGCCGATCACCGAGCAGGCGATGGAGACGATCACCAGCGCCGTGGAAGCGACCAAGGATGCCGCAGTCACCGCCGTGAAGAAGGTGAAGAAGGCCGCCAAGAAGGTTGCGAAGAAAGTCGCGCCGAAGAAGGCAAAGAAGGCTTCCAAGAAGAAGGCCAAAAAGGCCGCCAAGAAGTCGTCGAAGAAGGCAGCCAAGAAGTCCGTGAAAAAGGGTGCCAAGAAAACTGCTAAGAAAACCGCTAAGAAAACGGCGAAGAAGACCGCCAAGAGGAAAAAGAAGGCCAAGCGCTGATCGCAGCTCGAGCGCAAGTCTCCGGGTGCGGGCGCGCCCGGAGACTTCGCCTCTACAGGTCTTACCCTCCTCGCTTCGACGCGCGCCGGCCCGGGTGGTGCTTTCCCTTCGGATCGCGAAACTCGCTGCGATGGCCGCGCCGGTCTTCGGCGTTGAAGCGCCGTCGCTTCGCAGGTGAGCCGAACGCCTTGATCACCCTCCTCCCGTTGACCTTTTTGATGACGTAGCCACCCTCGGTCATCGAGAACGGCGTCTTCAGCGTTCCCTTGTGATCGAACTTGGTGCCGCGGGGATGCTTGAACGGCTCGAACCAGGACGGATAGACGAAGTTCGACATCGGCAAGCCGTCGACGTCGAAGGAGTCTTCCTCCACGGCGTCGCAGACCTCATAGGCATATTGAGTGTTCTGATTCTTGTCGGCCCAGAGATTGGCCATGGGGTCGAGCACCATTTCAAACAGCTCGTGCGAGGCCGCCACACTGATCGGCTCCTCGCCCAGTGCCTTGACGAAGATCTTCGAGATCGGCTGGCCGCGATGGGTCAGCTCGTGGCGCCCGAGCATGTTCTTGTGCAAGGCATCGTCGAAATAGACCAGTTGCCAGTCGGTGGCCTTCGGCTTGCGCGTGACATAGAGGTCGACCGGATAGCCCCACACCGGCAGGAAATGCTTGTCGTAACACTTCTGGAGTGCCGCGGTGAGCTGGCTCATCTCGCGGTCGTTAATCGCCTCCCTGGCGTAGTTGATGCAGGCAATCCGAACCGGCTTCGGGGACCTGCCGAGCAGTGCGCGCTTCGCCTTCTTCATGGAAATCACCGTGTGAAAGTGCTGCTGAAATACGGTCAGCCTAGCACGAACGCGGCCCACACGTCAGGGATGCATTCCGGTCGACAGGGTCTACGAGCCGAAGCGCCGGTTGACCACGAACACGGCGGCCGCGCACATCGCCATGCCGGCGATCGCCAGCGCATCGAGCTTCTCGCCGAACAGGAGATAGGCCATCAGCGCCGTCACCGCAGGCACAAGATAGAACAGGCTCGCGACCGACGTCGCCGCGGCATGGCGGATCAGCCAGTACAACAGCCCGATCGACCCGATCGAGAGCGCAACCGCGAGCCAGGCGAGCGCAAGCACGAACTCCCGCGTCCAGTGCACGACACGGTCTTCGAACAGGAAGGCACCGACCGTGAAGAAGATCGTGACGGCCATATACTGCACGAGATTGCCGGCGCGCCAGTCGATGTGATTGCAGTAACGGCGCTGATAGAGCGTGCCGAGCGTGATGCTGATCAGCGAGACCACCGAGGCGAGCCAGCCGAGCCCGGCCTCGCCGGTCATGGGGCGGTTGTGCAGGATCAGCGCCACGCCGCCGAGCCCGAGCAACAGCCCGGCCCATTGCACCGGTGTCACCTTCTCGCCGAGCCAGCGGTTGGCGATGGTCGAGGTCAGGATCGGCTGCAAGCCCGGAATGAGCGCAGAGAGTCCCGCCGGAATCGAATGCGCGATCGCGATCGCGGTGCCGCCGAGATAGAAGCCGTGGACGAGAATGCCGGCGACCGCGCTGTGCGTGATGCCGATGCGGTCAGGCCATTTCGGACGGGCAATCGCCGCGATGATCGTCATCAAGCCGACCACCACCGCCATTCGGATGGCGAGATAGCTCAAAGGGTCGGCGTTGTTGATGACGAATTTGGTGCCGATGAAGCCGGTGCTCCAGAGCAGCACGAACAGCACCGGCGCGGCCCGCGCCGCCAAATGATCTTGATTATGATTCATTGCCGTCCTCATTGCCCGAGCGGGGGCGGTGCGGCAATGCGAATTTCGGATGCTGCGCTGCGAGGGAGGCGGCGGCTCAGATCAGCCGATCACCATTCTTCCGGACAGGGATCGATGATCTTCCAGAGATCGACCCCGTTCTTGATCTTCTTCATGTCGGTGGTAAGCCCGCCATTGCGGCGGATCCAGTCCTTCACCGTGTCAGGGTAGTAGGACATCAGGTCGGACGTCCCCTCCGAACTCGTGACCTTGATGCCGAAAGTGAAGGCCTTGTCGTAATAGGCCTGGTGGAAGCCGAGGCTCGCGCGCGGCGTCACGCAGATCTTGTTCATCGGCACGATGCCGAGCACCAGCGTGCAGGCCGAGTTGCAGATGCCGTCGATGATGACGCGCTCGCCCTTGTCGCGGACGCGCTTGTACTTGACCTTGTACTCCTCGACGTAGCCGCCATGGTCACGGGTGATGTGCAGTTCGGCGCGCGCCGGCATGGCAGCGGCGACGAGGAGCAACAGCAGGCTGAGAAGCGTGATGCGCATGGCAGTTGTGACGACGAAGTCCCTGCAGGAAGGAACCGGCCTCGAAGAGCACCCCAAGGAAAACCCCAGGCGGCCAGCGGGAGGAATCTTAAACCGAATTCTCTTTGGCCACACTTGTGTGGGGAATTCGTTAAGCATCCCGAAAAGGCCAAAAATGGGCAGACTTCAACCCCAGTTCCGGCAATTCTGTCACACCCAGCCGGGAATCTGCGGGACCAGCCCGGATTTCCGGGCCCCTGACGGGTGCCTTGGCGGCCCGAAATGGCTATAGATGGCAGACTTATTCGCGCGGGTTCCGGAGAATCGAGATGAGCAAGTTGAAGCTTATAGCCGCGGTTGCTGCCCTGTCGGCCGTAATCCTAGCCCCTGGCCTTGCGGAGGCACGGGGTCATCACCGGTACCATCGCTACTACGCCAACCCGCTGCCCTACCCGATCAGCTATCTGCACAATTACGGCCCGGGTATCACCCCCGGCACCTTCGCCTTCTATGACGGTCCGTCGACCAATCACTGCTACCAGAGCGCGGCCGCTTATGTCGGCCAGGACGGCCGGCGGCACCCCTGCTACTGAGGGGCGCCGCGGCGTCCTCCTGCGGCGGGCGGCCTAACCGACGGCCCCCGACAGCAGCACCTGCTTCTCGATCTCATGGACCGGCAGCTTGACGAGGTCCTTGCCGACTTCGCCGCGGAGCGCCCTGCGCACCGCATCCGAATAATCGGTACGGATCATGCCCAGCGCGCGCGGTGAGGCCACTATGGTCAGGCCCGAGGTCTCACCGGCACCGAGCGCGGCGTCGAGCCGTTCGGCGAGGCTGCGCAGGAAGGTGCGTTCGGCCTCATCGTGCCAATCGGTCTGCTCGGCCGAGCTGCGAGCGCCCCCGACCGCCGCATGCAGCCGGCCGGGCGCATCGGTCCCTTGCGCGGCCGTGGACGGATTGGCCTGCTCGCGAACCTCCCTGGTGTGAAGGTTCGGAAACATCTCATCGCCGAGATTTTCTAGGATGAGCGCCTTGCGTCCGTCGCACACGACGAGCCAGTCGCCCTTGTCGATCCTCATCTTGTTCATCGCACCGCTCCAAACAATTTGTGAGCCTGCTCTTCGAATTCGGCGAAGGACTGGCCACGACGAGAGACTAGGGACGAAGCCGCACGGACGACTTGCGCAAGATCAAGGATGGTGGCGATGATCGGCGCAGCAGCCCGCGCAAGCGCGGCATTGGCCACGGGCTCGAAGCTGAGCTAGTCCGGCAAAGTGAGGTCAGGCGTGCGGCGGGCGATCTGAAGATTTGTTCATCAGCATTACATTTCGGTTCTGCCACAATTTGATCAGAACAACTTCGATATCCTGTATTGCGTAAGCGGAGAAAGACTCATGAATCCAAAGATTGGCCTCGTCGCCGCGTCCCTGTTCGGTGCCCTCGCGGCATCGCCGGCGGCGTCAGCCATGCCCATTGCGCCTGCACCTGCGACCCCGCAGGTCTCGGACGTCGAGCAGGTCCGTATGGTCTGCGACGCCTGGGGGCGCTGTTTCTGGCGTCCGAACTATTATGGATACTACGGTGCACCAGCACCGTATTACGGCCCCCGATATTATGGGTATGGGCCGCGCTATTATGGCCCCCGCTACTACGGGCCACGCTATCGCCGCTGGTGATTTGAAAGGGCCCTTTGAGGGCCCTTTCGCTTCTGCGAGGTCATGGATTGTCGATGCACGCTCGCGGCTACACTGAAGCGATTCCAAAACTGATCTAGATCAAAGATGAAATTCGTCGTGCCGTCATTCTGTGCAGATGGCCGATTTGATTGTTTTCCGGTGCCCGCAGACGGGCATGAATGTACAAACCCATCTCGAGAAGCGGCAGGGACACGAGGGGCGAAGCTTCGAATCCTTCAGCTGCCCTGCCTGCACGACGCTCCATTTCATTGACCTCACCACCGGTCAGCCGATGAGCCGGGACCGTTGACGGGGACATCGATCTGATCGCCCCTCGTGGGATGAGGTCCGCAATATTACGGCACGGAATCCTGTTTACTGAATCGTCGTGTTTCGCCATTGATGGCGATGTACCGACGTTCATTTTATTATCACATTGCAACATCCGGCCAGACGCATGTTCTTCGACGCTCTCGCCCCTTCCTCCGCGCTCCAGTTGACCCGGTTTACCGATGTCGACGCGTTTCGACCGGCGGAATCGCTGGAGGACGCCCGGAGTATTCCGCTCGACGTCGCCAATTTCGCCGCGGCGCGAGCGGTCGTGAACCTGCCGGCGTGCCGCATCATCGTGGCGAGGTCGTTTGCGCGCATCCTGGAGACCACCTATCGCGCGCCGGGCGGCATGGTGATCCTGCCGATGAGCGATGATCTGCGCGCCAGTTCGAGCGGAGTGGATCTTGACTCGCGCTTCTTCATAGGCTTGCGCGGCAACCATGATTGCCATTTCGTCGAGCCGCAGATCAATCATCATGCGCTGATCATGTTCTCGCCCGCGCTCAGGGATCGCGGCTGGTTCGATCGGGCCGACGCATTGCGGGTTCGCATCGCGAACCCCGCCGCCCATCTCTACGCACGGCAGCTTGTGCTCGACATCCTCAGGACCGCATCGGTCGCGCCGCACATGTTCGAGACCACGGAAGCCGCCAACCATCTCCAGGAAGGACTGTTGCTCGCTTTCGACGACCTGTTTCGAACGGACCCGTTGTCGGAGCGTAGCGCGCCGAATGCAGGGGCGCGATCCGTCAGGCTCGTACAGCAGATCGACGATTACGTCGCAGCCTATCCGACCGCCCCGATCTATACGGCGGATCTCGCTGGTGAGTTTGGCGTCTCGATCCGGACCCTCGGCGGCGCGGTGGCCAAGGTGCGCGGCATGAGCCTGCATCAATACATCCGCCTGAAGCGGCTGTGGGCCACCCGCACGCAGCTCCTCAGGAGCGGTGGCGCGTCGGTCGCCTCGTGCGCGCGCGCCCAGGGCTTTCATCACCTCGGCGAGTTTGCCTCAGCGTACCGCGCGACCTTCCACGAAGCACCCTCGGACACGCTGGCGCGGGCCCGGCAAACCGGTCTCCCGGACAACTGATCACAACTACACTGCGCAGTGCCTGCCCAAGTGATTCAGGGAAAAGAATGTCCATCAGCCGCAATGCATCGTTTCTGATTATCGGCGCTTTGGTCGTTACGGCAGGCGTGCTTGGCTACAATCTACGAGGCCAAAAAGAGAGCGCTTGGCTATTGAGAGTTCCTCGCGCTGGGTCAAGTCGTGAGAGCGATCAGCCGTAGAGTCCGGCGACAATCGGCATGCGGGCGGCGCGGAGCGCGGGAAACAATCCGCCAAACAAGCCGACGACGAGCGCGAGCAACAGGCCCTGGCCAATCAGGCGTGGACTGAGCTGGAAGTTGAACACCACCTGGCTAAAACTTGCGCCCATGGTCGAGGCGGTGAAGCCGTCAAAGACCAGATAGGTGGCTGCGACCCCGATCACGCCGCCGACCGCAGCTAGGATCAGCGACTCGACCAGCGTACCGACGAAGGTCGAAAAACCGCCGAACCCGATCGCGCGCAGGGTCGCGATCTCGGTCGCCCGCGCCGCGACCGAGGAGTACATGGTGTTGAGCGCACCTGCCAACGAGCCGAACGCCATCGCGATCGCCAGGGGCCAGCCGAGCTTCTGGATTAGGTCCGACGTATTCGACGCCTGCTGAGCGAAATAGGCGGCCTCCGACATCACGTCGAGCTTGAGGCGTGGATCGTTGTCGCTGTACGCGCGCAGCGCCTCGATCGCCGCCGGGCTGGTCAGTCGCGCGCGTACGGTCTGGACGGCGCCGGTGCGCTTGAACAGGCTCTGCACCACCGGAAGATCGGCCCAGATCTCCGACTCAAACACGCTGCCGTCGGCGGCGAAGATGCCGACCACTGTGAACCGGTTGTTGTTGAACGTGACCGTTTGACCGAGATCGAAGCCATCGAATTCCTTGCCCAGCGCCCTGCCGACGATGATCTCGTTGCTGCCCGGATTGAAGGGGCGGCCGGCCGTGAGGACGATGCCGCGGCGTAGCGCGGGGCCCTGGGGGCCGAGGCCGCGCAGCGGCAGGCTCGCCTTGGTCCGGGTGCTGCGCTTGATCCCATCAACTGTCAGGTAGAGTTCGCCCGAGATTTGCGGTTTGCCGTCCGCGCCCTTGGCGATCCCCGGACCATCCTCGATCAGCCGAACCTGGTCGCGCAGGACCACGCTGTTGATTTCCGACAGCGAGCCGCTGCGCAACACAACAGCGATATCCTCCGCGCCGGAGTCCGCGATGGTGCGCTGGAATCCATTGGCCATGGCGAGGAATGCCAGCAACACCGTGACGACGAGGCCGACCGCGATGACCGTCGCCAACGACAGCCACAGGCGCTGCGACAGGCTCTTGAGGTTAATGGTGGTGACCGCCAGCATCTGCAGGAGAATTGAGTGCATCGGGTCAGCTCCGGCCTAGCGCGGTGACGATATTGAGGCGCATCGCGTTGAGCGCCGGCACCAGGCCGGTGATGATGCCGAACACGACCATCAGTCCGACCGCCACCGCCGCGATGTCGGGGTATAGCGACAGCGTCGGGACGAAGCTCATCAGGCTGTCCCGCACTCTCGTGATCAGAAGAAGCGCGACGCCGAGGCCGGGCAGGCCACCGAGCAGCGCCAGCAGGATCGACTCGCCGAGCACCATGCGCAGGATGCGGCCATCGGGAAAGCCCAGCGTCTTCAGCACGCCGATCTCGCGCGTGCGCTCGCGCACCGTCATCACCATAGTGTTGCCGACGATCATCAGGATCGTCACGAAGGCCGCCCCGACCACCAGTTCGACGATCAGAGCGATGTTGCCCAACTGAGCGGCGAACGCCTTGTTGAAGGCCTTCTCGCTGTCGGTCGTCGTCTCGTAGGGAGAATTGGCAAACATCCCGTCGATGGCGTTGGTCACGCGCTCGTTCGCGGCCACAGAGGTAGTGCGCAGCGACAGCCAGCTGATCAGGTCCTTGCCGAACGAGCGCGTCTCGTTGAAATAATCGTAGCCCATCAGCATGACGTTGGTGTCGGCCTGCGGGATGCGGGCGGTGAAGCTGCCGACAATGATGAAGTCCCAGGCGTGCGAGCGGTTCTTCTGGGACCAGATGTTGCTCGAGATCGGAATATGATCACCGACCTTCCAGCCCCATTTCTCCATCATGCGCGCCCCAACCAGAACGCCGGTGCGCTCGCGGATAAAGGCCGCGCGTGCCTCCGGTGAAAACACGAAGTCGCTGTCGCGAAGCTTCATCCAGTTCTCTGGATCCACCGCAAAGGCGACGATAAAGTTCCTCGGTTCCTGATAGTAGCCCCCGAACCAGCTGAAGTGGGAGATCTGGGCGACGCCGTCGATGGCGGCGACCCGATTGAAATAGGAAATCGGCAGCGGCTGGGTGAAGCTGATTTTGTTGGTGACCACCAGGCGGTCGGGCGTGGCCCGGTCCTGGCCGGCGTTGAAGGCGCGTTCGAAGCTCGCCAGCACGCCGAAGATCGCAAACGCGATCAGGATCGAGACCATCATCAGGATTGCCCGCAATTTCCGGCGGAACAGATTCTTGCGGATTAGGACCAGCTCATTCACGCCGCGAGCTCCTTCTCGATGAAGTGACCCTTGTCGAGATGCAACGATCGCTTGGCGTATTGCGCCGCCGCCGGATCGTGGGTCACCATCACGATGGTCTTGCCGAGATCGCGGTTGAGCACTTGCAGGATCGACAGGATCTCGTCGGCGGTAGCGCGATCGAGATCTCCCGTCGGCTCATCGCACAACAGCAACGCCGGATCGGAGACGATGGCGCGCGCGATGGCGACGCGCTGCTGCTGCCCGCCCGACATTTCCTTGGGATAGTGCTTGACCCGATCGGCGAGTCCGACCACGCCGAGCGCGATCTCGACCCGTTGGCGCCGTTCCTTGCGGCCGAGTCGCGTCAGCAGCAGTGGCAACTCGACATTCTGCGCCGCGGTCAGCATCGGCATCAAATTGTAGAACTGGAAGATGAAGCCGATATGAGATGCCCGCCAGCGCGAAAGTTCACTCTCGGACAGGCGGTCAAGGCGTTCACCGGCAACCTCGATCCCGCCGGTATCGGACCGGTCGATGCCACCGAGCAGATTGAGCAGGGTGGTCTTGCCGGACCCCGACGGTCCCATCACGGCGACGAAATCCCCGCGTGGAATAGCAAGGTTGAGACCATCGAAGATGGTGATCGTCTCCTTTCCCTTGGTGAACCGCTTACACAGATCGACGATGCTAACCATCGGGCTATTTGGCGATGACATGGGTATTGCTCTCGCTGGGTGAGGAGGAGTCGGATCGTGCCGCCGAAGGCGCGACGTCTTCCAGGAAGGTCACTTTGATCGCCATGTCAGGCAGAATGCGCGTGTCCTTCACATCCATACCGACACGGACCTTGACGGTCGCCTTCTCGCGATTGGCGGTTGGCACGATGGCGATGACAGCGCCCGGGATGCGCCAGTCCGGATAGGCATCGAGCACGGCTTCGACGCGGGTGCCGGCATGCAGGCGGCCGATCGAGGCTTCGTTGACGTCAACCTCGATCTCGATCGAGTCCATGTCGACGATGGTGCAGATGCCGGTACGGGTGAAGCCGCCGCCGGCCGACAGCGGCGAGATCATCTCGCCGGGTTGCGCGCTGCGCTCGACCACGATGCCGGTGAACGGGGCGCGGATCCTGTGCTTGCCGAGCACCTCGCCGTAGCGCTGGGCCTCAAGTCTAGCCGCCGCCAGTTGAGCCTCCGCCTGGCGGAGCTGGGCACGCAGCACGCCGACTCTCGCCTGCGATTTCGTCAGATCGGCCTCTGTGGCATAATTCTTCCCCGACAGCGTCTGGGTTCGATTGAGGATTCGCTCGGCGTCGGCCATATCGGCGGCAATCGCGGCCACGGCCGCATCGGAAGCTTCGGCGCGCGCCTGCGCCAACGCGTAGTCTTTGTCCGCCAGGACGTCGTCGAGCCTGGCGAGAACCTGACCTGCTTCCACCACCATACCCTCGTCGACCAGAAGTTCGGTGACCTTGCCTGTGACCTCGGCCGCGACCGTGGCCTTGCGGCGCGCCACCACGTAGCCGGACGCAATCAGACCGCTCGCACTGGGCGCGGCCGGTTGGGCTGGACGCTCCTGTTCGGCGACCTGGGTGGATGGGGCCTCGGCAGCCGGCGCCTGCGCGGACGGTAACGAACCGCCGAGCCAAAACGCCGCGCCGCTTCCCAGAACAAGCAGGGAGGCCAGTATCCCAACGGCTGGCAGCAGCCATCTTTTTTGCCGCCGTGACGAAGGTCCGGCCGGTGGGGACCGTTCGATGACGAGTGAACGTAACGATCGCGTCCTGTCATCCATCTGACTGCAAGCTCCCCAGCAGTATGGTCGATATTATACGGGACATCCCTGACGAGCGCCATTGGCTGGCGCAACCACTACGTGGTTCTCTTCCGTGCGCACGCGTTTGACTGCTCGGCGCCGCCATCCCTTCAAGAAGGAAACCTACGGGGCGCGGCAGATTCGTTCTCGCCCGATGCAGAATTCGGCTAGCCGATTCTTAGCCGGATTGGCCGATTCTGAGATTTTCGTCGTTTTTCAATGCAATCGCTGCCGACCTGGCGAGCGCGTCGCGACGGAATTCGGTCGGCGTCAGGCCGGTTTCGGCCTTGAAGGCACGATTGAATGGCCCGATCGACTGGAAGCCGGCGTCCATGGCGATCGTCAGCACCGCGACATCCCGTTGACCGGGGTCGGACAACGCCGCCTTAGCCTCATCGAGGCGATAACGATTGAGAAAGGCATTGAAGTTGCGATAGCCGAGGCCCTCGTTGATGGCTTGGCGGAGCCGGTATTCCGGCAAGTCGAGCTTGGCCGCGAGCCCGCCAATGGTGAGACCTTCCTGCCGATAGACCCGTTCGACCGTCATCAAATTGTCGAGCCGACGCAACAGCAGCGACGCTGTGGCATCGCGACCGCCATCGGCCGCTTTGATCGGAGCCGCGCGATCCGCATTTTCGGACGCAGTCGCCGCTGCCATCGCGACCACAGCCGGAATAGCCGGCGGCGGATGGAACAGGCCCCATCCGGCCAGCGCCGCGATAGCCAGCAGGCCGGCGGCGGTGGCCAAGCTGCCGGACATGCCGAAGCTCTTGGCCGAGATCGACGTCAGTTCCGGGACGGACAGCAAGACCACAATGAGCAGCGACAGAATCAGGACCGCAAGCCGCAGCCGGCGCCGGCCGGCGACGAGGTCGGTCTTCCATGTCCTGACCGTCTGCACAGCCGCCGAGAGTGACAGGATAATCGCCAGGATCGACATCGATTGAACGCCCGCCTTGGCGAACATCGGCCATGTCGTCCATGTGTAGATCACCGAGAACCAGATACTCACGACGGCCAGCCACAGGACGCCATGCCAGCGCCGAACCGCGAAATCGTCGTCGAAACTTGCACGCGCCCATAGCCATACAAGTACCGGATTAGCGCCCAGGACCGGCATGATCCACCAGACCGTTGCCTTCGGCACGAATGGCGCTGTCACAATTGCGTAGACCGCGCCCGAGGCGGCCATGGCAGTGCCGAGCCATTTGATCGTATCCAGCGGGCGAGCACGCACCAAAATGACAACCATTGCCATCAGGAACAGGCCCGCAACTGCGCCGCGCAAGCCGAGGTCAAGTGCGGTGGCTTCTGTGCTGTCCACGATTCGAACGATCCCCGGCGGCCAAAGCTAAGACGTTGCACCTGCTGCCGGATTGTTACCATTCAAGTGCCGTACGGCAACTCACGTGCAGACGCTACAACCTATAGGTTAATCGGATGAAGCGGTTGATGGCAAACGGCTGATTCCGATGTCATCCGCCGCATCGCAGGCGGGTGGCGGCCAATCTAAACTATGCTCGCTGCGTCTGTTCAGTCTCGACCGGCATCCGCAAAGTTCGCTGCTTTGTTCGGTACACTGGACAAATGGCGCGCTCGGAAGGATTCGAACCTCCGACCCTCGGAATCGAAATCCGATGCTCTATCCAGCTGAGCTACGAGCGCCCCGATGACCCCGGGTATTGGGCCGCAAACCGAAGCGCCGCGGACATAGGCTTGTAGGCCAGCTGACCTGCGACGTTCGGATTGGTTCGAATTAGCAGAGAGATCGGACAATAAAAAGCCCTCCCCGCCTTTATCTAGGCGGGGCAGAGGCGCGCTGTTACCAGG
Source organism: Bradyrhizobium sp. WSM3983 (assembly GCF_000473045.1). GTDB lineage: Bacteria > Pseudomonadota > Alphaproteobacteria > Rhizobiales > Xanthobacteraceae > Bradyrhizobium. The sequence continues at coordinate 16,857 of NZ_AXAY01000050.1, forward strand.
TCGTGTTGAAAAGACCGAAATGCGGCTGCTGTGCCACCAGCATCATCGGCTGGCCGCGCTGTGGCGCCGGATGTGCCCGGGCCACCTTCCGCTTGGGCTGAACTGCGACCCGAACCTTGGTGTCGCCCTTCGGCGTGAACTGGGCGAAGGTCTCGCGCACCCGCGCCTTCGCCGACATGTCAGCCAATATGTCCGCCTGCGCGGGCGGCTGAGGCGCCGCAACGGCAGCCGTCTTCGTCACCGGCGCGGCAATGGTCGGCTGGCTGGTGTCGAGCACGACACGTTCGGGCAGATGACGATCGGACCGAATCCGGATCAGCGGCTGATCGTAGCTTGCACCCGCAACGACCTGCGCAACCGGCGACGTCGGCCAAACGAAATCAGCCGCGAACAACAGTGCAAGCAGCGCTCCACCGACGAACATGAAATACCGAAAGATGGGCATTGGCCGCGCTCCGCCCCCCGCATCCCCGCGTGGGCTCCTCGCCTTAACAGGCGATCTTTTGATTGGTTCCTACGCCCTGCCCATTGGTTCAAATGGCCACGCCAAGTTTTTTTGACCAGGGCAGTGATGGTAACTTTTCCGCTAGCGGAATGCGCAGCCCTTTACGCACGCCGCGCTGTCACCAGCGAGCATTTCGCCTGATCTGCGTTGACATTGACGAAGCCGACAGGAACCCGCGCAAAGGTCTTGCGGCTTTTCATGCCGACAATGTCGGCCAGCACGCGGCTGCGGTCGGTCAGATGGCTGCCGTCGCGCCGAGTGAAAGCGCAGACGACCTCGACATCCTTTACGGCATACTCATTGTCATTTCGCACGGTGAAGGTCACAAGCGCCTTCGAGCCGAGTCCGCCGCGCCGCCAAGTCTGCGACGAGATCTTAAGCCGGTCGAGCCCGGCTGCCTCCGCAGCAGAGGTATCTGAGGCGGTTGTCGGGGGAGCGGGAGCGATGCTTGCCAGCGCCAATTTCGTAGGTTCGGTTTGCGCGACATTGCCTTCGGAGGCCGGCATCAGTAGCCAGACGGCACCGCCAACCACAAGCGCAGCCAGCAGCCACAGCAAGCCTCGCTTGAGCCAGATCCTTGTGGCAGACGCGGACCGCGGCGGGTCCTCGCCATTCCCAGCGAAGCTTCCCAATCCGTTCCGGCCAAACCCTGCGTTCATGGAGTGTCACTCGCCCCTTCCTCAATCCGTGAGACGAACTAAGGTTCCCGCAACGCCGCGAATCTCGGATAGGAGCCACGGTGGCGATCGTCGGTCGGGATCGCTAACATGCGCTGCAACATCGCGAAGACCCCATCGGAGGAATTGAAATGCCAGTCGTCGTTACCTGGGATCACATCCATCTGCGCAGCCCCGATCCGGAAACGACCGCGACCTGGCTGCGCGACATCCTCGGTGGCGAAATCGTGCGCGCGCCGGGACGGATCGACGTGAACCTGGGCGACGCAAGGATCTTCATCGCGCCGCTGGAGGGCGACAACGCCGTCAGCCCGCCGCCCCCGCACCCGCATCAGGGCCTCGACCATTTCGGACTCACGGTGAGAGACATCGACGCCGTCGCCGCCGAGATCAAGGCCAAGGGCGTGACGTTCACGCGCGAGCCGACCACGATCCGGCCTGGCGTCCGCATCTGCTTCATCCGCGGCCCCGAAGGCATCTCCATCGAGCTGCTCGAGCGCGACAAAAAGTACACCTGATGCGGCGCCGCATCTAACATCGACGAGAAGCCGGACGAGCTCTTGCCCGGCTAAGTCATGCTACCGGGCATAAAGCAGCGGATCGTGACACCCATGTAGCCGTAGATCGGCCACACCATGGTGCGTCCGACCCGGTTGGGCTCCGAGATCACGGCCTCCTCGGGCACGTCGACCCAAACGAGCTCCTGTTCCTTGCCCTCGATGACGTAGCCGAGGCGTGGGATGCGGACGCGATAGTGCCCGTCCTTGCTCTCCCAATCGGAGTCCGAGATCGCCGAACCGTCGGCATCGGAGCAGCACGGCCCCTTGCCGCTGCGCAAGCCGTCGAACCAGGCCTTCATCTCGGCGCTGGTGTTGACGAACTGGCCGCGGTCACGTGCATGCCCGGAGGCACCGAGCGCGATCAGCGCAAGCGCGCAAGCAAGACTTGCCGCGCTTCGCCACCGTGTCGGACGGTTAACCTGCCGTCGCTGTGTTTCACAATTCGTGGGACGCGCACTGTACAGACGCGGCTCATCGCCGCCGGAATCGATCCAGTTGCTCACGTTGGTCTTGCTCCAGCACCCCGCGGCCAGTGCAACAATGGTTATGCATTTCGCGGGCCAACTCTGATTCGCAACGGCTGGCCTCGCTGCATGATGAGACTGTCATAACCGCGTCACACACAAGCTGGGACAATTACGGCTCGCGTGCCGGCACGGAACACCACCGCCGGCAAAACTGCCGCGTTGCGCGAGGGGTTGCGCTTTGGCATAAAAGCTTCGCTGGCTACGCCATTGGGCGATGGCGGCCGGTCGACGGGACGTTATGAAGAACGGCCTCTATTCGATTCACGTGAGCCTGCTCGATGGTCGCGTCGGCAAGGGCAGCGGCGTGATTCTTTTTCGCGACGGCAAGATCCTTGGCGGCGATGCCTACCTCTATTACACCGGCAGCTACGTGGTGAAGGACGACCACACCTTCAAGGGCGAGGTGCTGGTGCAACGGCACACCTCGCCGCGGGGCGATGACAATCCGCTGTTCGGCGGCCCTGCCCCGGTCGGCATCGGTGTCAGCGGGACCTACACCGAGAACCGCGCGGAGATGACGGGCACCGCGCTGGTCGGCAAGGCCAGCCTGATTTTCGGCGCCACCCTGCACAAGCTCGCAGAGGCCGACTAGGCACAGCGTTATTCGGCGGCCTGCTCCAGCGGCGCGGTGCGCGGCAGGATAATCTGGATCCGCGTGCCACCGCCCGGCTCTGAATCGAGGTCGAGCCGCCCGCCGAGCCGGTTGGTGACGATGCTGTAGACGATGTGCAGCCCGAGACCTGTGCCGCCCTGGTCGCGCCGTGTCGTGAAAAACGGGTCGAAGGCCCGGCGGCGCACGTCCAGGCTCATGCCGCAACCATTGTCGGCGACGATGATCTCGACATTGTCTTTGCCGGACTCGCGCACCTGGATGTCGATGATCCCCGGACGTCCGTCCGGGAAGGCGTGCGCCACCGAATTCAGGAACAGATTGGTCAGCACTTGCCCGTACGGGCCGGGATAGCTGTTCATGGTCAGGTTGGGCTGGCACTCGACGTTGAGCGTCAGGTTCTGCTTGCGCAGGCCCGGACGCAGGCTCATCACCACCTGCTCAGTGAGATCAGCGAGGTCGAAGCTGCGCTGGTCCGAATAGTTGCGGTCGGCCGCGACCTGCTTGAACGACTGGATCAGCTCGGCTGCGCGGTTGAGATTGGAGACGAGCTGCGAGGACGCGTCGCGGCTGGTGTTGAGGTAGTCGTTGAGCGTGGAGCGGCGCAGCTCGCCGCGCTCGACCGCGGCGGTGAACATCGCCGTCTTGCGTTCCAGCGCAGAGGCCACCGTGAGGCTGATGCCGACGGGATTGTTGACCTCGTGCGCGACGCCGGCGACCAGGCGGCCGAGGGCCGCAAGCTTCTCCGCCTCGATCAGCGAAGCCTGCGTCTCGCGCAGATTGCGCAGCGCCGTCTCAGCGGAGTCCTTGGCCTTCCGCATCTCCTGCTCGCCGCGCTTGCGTTCACCGATATCGAGCGCCACCGTCACGATCCGCTCGATCTCGCCTTCAGCGTCGAGCAGCGGCAGCTTGTTGACCAGCCATTGCCGCATGTTGCCGGAAGCGTCCTGGTATTCCTCCTCGTAGAAGCCGAGGCCTTTGCGGGATTTGATCACGCGCTTGTCGTGCTCGTCGGTCTTGGCCGCGCCATAGCGCGACATCAGGTCGGCGGTGGTGCGGCCGAGTGCGTCGCCGGGCTCGATGCCGAAAATGCCGGCCATGTAGCGGTTCATCAGCACGTAACGGAGGTCGCGGTCCTTGACGTTGATGACGGCGGGCACGGTGTCGATGACCTGCTGGAGCAGGCGGCGGCCTTCGGCGATGGCGTCTTCCGCTCGCTTCTGGTCGGTGATGTCGCGCAGCGTGCCCTCGTAGCGGACGATTCTGCCCTGCTCGTCCCGTACACCGGTCGCGCTGTCGGAAAGCCAAAGGATGTTGCCGCTGCGCTGGCGCACCTGATACTCGAACTCGCGCACCATGCCGTCGCGATGCATCAGCCGCTGGTACTCCTCGCGTGCCTCGGGATCGACGTAGATGGTGTGGGCGATGTCGTTGATGCTGTCGATCAGGTGCTGCGGGCTGTCATAGCCCATCATCCGCGCCAGCGCCGGATTGGCGTTGAGGAGATCGCCGGACGGCGTCGTCACGTAGATGCCGTCGACCGAACCCTCGAACAGTTTTCGGTAGCTCTCTTCGGCCAGCCGCTGCTCGGTGAGCGCGCGCACCGCCGCCTCGCGCGCCATATCGGCCTCCTCCAGCGCGCGGCGGAATACCTCTGCGGCGCGCGCAATGTCGCCAATCTCGTTGTCGAGATCGGCCGACGGGATCGAGGTCCTTTTCTCACCGGCGGCGAGTGCCCGGATCGACCGCGCGATCTGGGCCAGCGGACGCACCGTCCGACGCACCACGAAACCGGCGGCGAGGATGCCGATCAATACACCCATGCTGCCGAGCACGATGCTCTGCCAGCGCGCCTCGGCGAGCGTCCGGGCGAAGTCGCGCGACAGCACATGGCCGCGGCGGTCGCTGACGTCACGGAGCAATTCGGTGACGCGGCCGATCAATCGGCCCTCGGTTCCCAGCACCTCGCGATCGATATCGGCGATCTGCCGTTCGCGGACGGCGACCGCGACGAGGGCATCGGCGTAATTGTTCACGGCCAACTTCAACCGGCTATCTGCGATCTCCATCGTCCGCATGCCGTGCGCGGCCTGTTCGGCAGCGGACGGGTTGCGTCCAAGCAGCCCGAGCGCGATCCGGCTCTGCGCCTCCGACAGGCGGGCAGCGAGATCGCGATCCCCGCTTTCGGAGACAGCCGCATCGAACTGGTCGCGCAGCGGCGGCAGCCCGGCGAGCAACTGCGCACGCCGATCGATCAGGGTCGAGATCCGCTCCAGCCCGCTACGGTAGGTCGCAAGCCGCTCGGAGACGCCGTCGATCATATCCTGCTGCTCGGGGGCAAGATCGATACGGGTCTTCTTGAGGATGTCGCTCAGGGTCGAGGCGGCTTCACCCACCTGCTTGAACTGGATGCCGGCGCCGGGATCGGTGACGAAGTCACGCGCGGCGAGCCGCAAATCGTTCATGCGGCGGTCGATATCTTCCGCGAGATCGCCGACGCTTTGCAGCCGCTGGAGTTCGGCGAAGGTGGCGTCGATATGCCGGATCGCGATCACGCTGGCGGTCGAGGTGACGATGATCACCGCCAGCACCAGAATGAAGCTGCCGAACGTCATCTGGCCGATCGACAGCGAAAACGATCGCTTCGGCGGATTCAATGGCGTTTCGACAGGCATTGGGGCGGAACCGGACTCCATACCTTTCCAATATACGCTGTATCGCCCCTCCGGGGGAACATGCCGCCGCCGGCCGGAATGGGCTGTTTTTCATGATAGTTTAGCGACGGCCGGCCACCGGGCCGGGATCGTCATGGCGGCAACGCCGAGGACGACGCAGGCCAGGCCAATCCAGGCGGTCCGGCTCAAGGTTTCCCCCAGGAAGGCGACGCTGATGGTGACCCCGATGGGGACGCGGAGATAGGCCTGGGCGGTGGTGCCGACCGAGCCGAGGGTCTGGATCAGGCGGAAATAGATCGCGAACGCGACCGCGGTCGAGAACACCGCGAGCGCGAGCAGCGCCAGGACCGAGCTCAGCGAGGGCGACAGCGCCCAGGGCCGCTCGAGCACGAGCGAGGCCGGGATCAGCACGGCCGCGCCCGCCAGCAGCGAGCCGGCAGCCGGCGCCATCGGGTCGAGGCCCTTGAAGCCCCGGCCGAAGATGGCGGCACAGGCGTAGCAGATGGTGGCGGCAACGATCGCGGCTTCCGCGACGAGGCCGCTGCCGATGTCGTGGAACGCATCGACGCCGACGATCAGCAGGATGCCGGCCATACCGGCCACCACGCCGAACAGTTTTCGCGGAGTCGTCGCCTCGTGGCGAGTGACGACGGCCGTGAGCAGGAAGGTGAATATCGGCCCGGCCGAGTTGAGGATGGTGGCAAGCGCTGCATCGACATGGCGCTCGCCCCAGGCGATCAGGGTCCAGGGGATCACGCTGTTGAGCACGGCCTGGAAGGCGAAGCGCCGCCAGGTCGGCCCATCCGTGGGCATCTTGATTCCCCTCGCCCGCATGACGACCAGCAGCAGAACGCCCGCAACGGTCGTGCGGACCGCGATCAGCGTGACCGGCGGGATGGTGGCTACGCCGAGCTTGATGAAGGTGTAGGAGCCACCCCAGAGCGTTGCGAGCGCAACCAGCAGCGCCAGCTCGACGGCGATGTTGGTGTCCTGCCGGTCGTCCATCGCATCCATCCCGTCCATTCGCGATGGACAGAACCTAGCGCATCCGCAGTCGCCAATACTTCGCTGGATGTCGAAGTGTCCTAGCCGACCGCGCCGACCTCGAACACCTCACCGTCATAGCCCGCTTCACGGGGAATGCGGAGCTGGCGGCCGGTTTCGGTTTTTGTCATGACCGGCATGACGGTGACGACGGACATGCCGCGCGCATGCTCCAGCGCGGCGTTCACATTCGGCTGCTTCGCAAGCCGGATCAGATTGCGCGTGGTTGGGAACGGCAGCTTGAAGCGGCCACTCTCGCCGCCCTCCACCGCCTCGCGCGGCGAGACCCAGATCGAATCAGTGGACTCGCGGCCGTCGTGCGCGCCGAGTTGGTCGGGCGGTGCGGCCGCCACGAAGAACCAGGTGTCGAAGCGTTTTGGCATGCCCTCCGGCGTGATCCAGTGCGCGTAGGGCACGAGCGTGTCGAGCGCGAGCTGGAGGCCGTTGTTGGCCAAAATGCTCAGGAAGCTGATTTTGTGCTCGTTGAGCGCGACGCGATGCGCATCGGCGATCTCGCCGGCGCGCCTGGCATCAACTGGCGTATTCGAGCCCTTTGACCGCGCCAGCAGGATGCCGCTTTCCTCAAACGTCTCGCGGATCGCGGCGATCCGAAAACCGCGGTCCGCTTCGCTAAGCCCCTCGCCGCCCGAATACAGGTCGGACCGCTTGACGATCTCCTGATCGCCGGCATCGACGCTGCCGCCGGGAAACACCAGCGCGCCCGAGTTGAATTCGATCTGATGATGGCGGACCATCATGAAGACTTCGACTTCGTCGCGGCCCTTGCCGTCGACCTTTGCTGCGCCGTCGCGCAGCAGGAGGATCGTCGACGCGGGACGCGATGCTGATGTCTCGGGCATTCAACTAACCTGCGGCGCTGGATTGCGGGCCGAGATTGGCGCGCTTGTCGACGCGAGCGACGCGCGACAGCAGGTAGTCGACCTCCGCCTTCGCCGCTGGCGTGATGGTCGCGCCGGGCTTGCGCTGGGCGCTGGAGGCGATGATGCCGCGCTTCTGCAGCACGTGCTTGCGCACCGCAAGGCCCGCGCCCGGCTGCTGCTCGTAGCGGATCAGCGGCAGATGCGCATCGAACAGATCATGCGCGGCATCGCGCTTGCCAGCTTTGGAGAGGTTCACGACGTCGATCAGAAGCTCGGGGAAGGCATAACCGGTCATGGCCCCGTCGGCGCCCCGCTCCATCTCGAAGTCGAGGAACATGCCGCCATTGCCGCAGAGGATCGAGAGCGGACGGAGCGAGCCGTCTCTCTGAAAGTTGCGCAACGTCGAGATCTTTTCCAGGCCCGGCCAGTCTTCGTGCTTGAGCATCACGCAGTTCGCATTGTCCATGACGATCTTGCGGATCACGGCCGGGGTGAAGATCACCGAGAGCGTCAGCGGATAGTCCTGCAGCACCCAGGGCACGTCGGGGCCGATCGCTTCGGCAGCCTGCTTGTAATAACCGACAATCTGGTCGTCGGTGCGAAGCGAGGGCGGCGGCGCGATCATCACGCCGGCCGCGCCTGCGTCCATCGAGGCCTTCGCCAGCGAGCGCATGGTGGCAAAGCCCGGCGCGGAAACGCCGACGATCACCTGCATTTTCTTGGCGCGCTTGACGAAGCGCACCGCGACCTGCTCGGCCTCGGCGGCATCTAACTTCGGCGCCTCACCAAGGATGCCCAGCACCGTGACGCCGTCGCAGCCGACCTCCTCGTAGAAATCGGTCAGGCGGTCGATCGAGCGCTCGTCAATCCTTCCGTCATCGTGGAACGGCGTCGGCGCGATTGCGAAGGTACCCTTGGCGTCGGCGGTCAGTTTCATCAGTCTCTCTCTTTCTCCGTCATTCCGGGGCGCAGCGCGAACCCGGAATCTCGAGGTTCTCAGGTGCGCAATTGCGTACCATAGTTCGATGCTTCGCATCGCCCCGGGACGACCATGGCCTAAAACCGTCGCGCGCCCATCTTGATCTGCTCCTCGGAGAAGAAGATCTCCTTGGCATGATCGGCGATGTCCCGAGCGTTCCAGCCCGTGTGGGGCGGTTTCCAGCCTTCCATTTCCATCATCCGCATTTCGCGCACGCCGCGGGGCCCGGACACGCCCAGCACCTTGCCGGTCTGGTCGCCCGACAGATCGCTCACCATGTATAGCACGGCCGGCGCGATGCCGTCCGGCCCCAGCGCCGCCAAGGGGTTCTCCTTATAGCGGGGCAGGTCTGCGGTCATGCGGGTCAGGGCCCCCGGGGCCAGCGTCCAGATCCGGATGTTGTACTTCCGGCCCTCGATCGCCAGCACGTTGGACAGGCCCCAGATGCCGCCCTTGGCCGCGCCGTAATTGGTCTGGCCGAAATTGCCGATCAGGCCCGAGGTCGACGAGGTGTTGACGATGACGCCGCCACCGTTTTCCCGCATCCAGCGAAACACCGGCATGGTGCAACAAAAGGTGCCCTTCAGATGCACCTTGATGACCTTGTCCCAATCGGACTCAGTGGCCTTGGCGAAGGTCTGGTCGCGGAGGATGCCGGCATTGTTGACCAGGATGTCGGCGCGGCCAAAGTGCTTGATGGCGTCGTCGAACACCGACTGACCGCCCTCCATGGTCGAGATGTCGGCACCGTTGGCGACCGCCTTGCCGCCCTCGGCCTTGATTGCGTCCACCACAAGCTGCGCCATCGATGTGTCGGCGCCGGAGCCGTCACGGGGACCGCCGAGATCGTTGACGACGACCGAGGCCCCTTCCCGCGCAAACAGTTTTGCGTAGGCCTCACCGAGCCCCCCGCCCGCGCCGGTGATCAGCGCAACCTTGCCGTCGAGTAGTCCCATGGTGGCTTCTCCCTTGTTTTTGTTGTTTCGAAACCGTCCCTAACCCAGCACCGTCTTTCCGTTCTTGATCACGGTGACGCCGCGCGAGTTCACCTTGGCTTCGAACGAGATCGTGTTGCCGTCCTTCCAGAGGTCCATGGTCACGGTCTCGCCGGGATAGACCGGCGAGGAGAACCGCGCGACGTGCTGGCGGAACGCGCTGGCGTCGTAGTCGGCATAGGTTTGGAGCACGCCGCGGCAGGTGATGCCGTAGGTGCACATGCCATGCAGGATCGGACGCGGGAAGCCGGCCTTCTTCGCAAACTCGGGATCGCTGTGCAGCGGGTTGCGGTCGCCACAGAGGCGATAGACCAGCGCCTGGTCCGGACGCGTGACGATGTCGATGGTCTTGTCGGGCGTGCGCGACGGAATCTTGTGCGGATCGGGCTGAGCCAGGTTCGGCCCGCCAAAGCCGCCATCGCCACGGGCGAAGCGCGAGGCGACGAGTGTCGCGAGCTTCTCGCCCTTCTCGTTCTTCAGCACCGTCTGGTGGCTGATCACAACGCCCTTGTCCTTGCCCTTGTCGTAGGCCTCGACCACGGAGGAGTCGGCCGTGATGTTCGCAGCGACCGGCAGCGGCTGGTGGAAGGTGATGTCGCGCTCGCCATCGACCACCATGACGCGGTTGAGGTTCATCTCGCCCGGGCCCGAACCCCAAGCGGCGACGGAGGCAAAGGTCGGCACCACCTTGAGCGGCCGCGGCGTGAGCGTACCTTCGTTGACGAAAGCGAGCTCGTTCTCGTCCATGGGATCAGCGCCGAGGCCGATGCCATACGCATAGAGCATCACCTCGCGATCGCCGTAGGCATATTTCTGGCCGATGTTTTTCAGGCCTTTGAGTTCTTCGTATCTGGCGGACATTTTGTTTGTTTCCTCCCGGTGGCTCTCATCCTCATGGTGAGGAGGCGCTCTTGCGCCGTCTCGAACCATGAGGATGCCCGAAACGCTTTCTTGTCGTGGCCATCCTTCGAGACACTTGCTTCGCAAGCTCCTCAGGATGAGGACTGTCCTACGCCGGCGTGAAGAACGGCAGCGGTGCGCCGTCAGTCGGCTTGAACACTACTTTCACCTTCTGGCCGATCTTCAGCTTCTCAAGATCGCAGTCGACGAAATTGGTCTGCACCGACGGGCCTTCCTTCAGCGTGACGTAGCCGATGGCATAAGGACCGGTCGGCGACTTCCGCATCAGGCTCCAGGTGTAGATCGTGCCCTCCCCCGACGCTTCTTCCCACACCGTCTTGTCGGAGTAGCAGAACGGACAGATCGAGCGCGGGAAGTAATGCGCTTCGCCGCACGCCGTGCAGCGCTTGATCATGAACTTGCCGTCCTTCGCCGCGTCCCAGAACGCTGCGGTCTCGGGGTTCGTGACCGGGGCCGGATATTTCTTGGCTTCACTCATCACACGCGCTCCAGAATGGCCGTCGAGGCGGCGTGGCGAACGCCCAAAAGGCCGCCGGTGCCATGGGCGATGGCGAGATCGCAATTCCTGACCTGCACCTTCGGATGCGCCTCGCCGCGCAACTGCCTGACGGCCTCGATGATCTTGGTCATGCCGCCGCGGTTGACGGGATGATTGCTGCAGAGGCCGCCGCCATCGGTGTTGAACGGCAGCTTGCCGACACCCGAGATCAAATTGCCGTCAGCGACGAACTTGCCGCCCTCGCCCTTCTTGCAGAAGCCGAGGTCCTCAAGCTGCATCAGCACGGTGATGGTGAAGCTGTCATAGATCGAGGCGTATTTGATGTCCTTCGGCGTGATGCCGGCTTCCTCGAACGCGCGCGGACCGGACCAGATGCCGGCCGAATAAGTGAGGTCGAGATCCTTGCCACCGCGCGGGCCCTTCATCGCCTCACCATGGCCGATCAGCTTGACCAGCGGCTTCTTCAGGCTCTTGGCGATCTCGGGCGTCGTCACGATCAGCGCGCCGCCGCCGTCGGAGACGACGCAGCAATCCATGCGATGCAGGGGATCGGAGATCATCGGCGAGTTCAAGACGTCCTCGACGGTGACGACGTCCTTGAGCATCGCATGTGGATTGTATTGCGCGTGATGCGAGGCCGCGACCTTGATCCAGGCGAGCTGCTCACTCGTGGTGCCATAGTCGTGCATGTGGCGCATGGCACACATGCCATAGGCATTGTGCGTGGTCGCGCCGTAAGCGGACTCGAAATCGACCTCGGCGCCGGCCGCGCGCGGCGGCATCGCCCCGGTGCGCGGCTTGCCGGCGAGCGTGATCAGCGCGATCGAGCACTTGCCCGCCGCGATCGCCTCAGCCGCATGGCCGAGATGGATGATGTAGGAGCAGCCGCCGGTCTCGGTGGAATCGACGTGGCGAAGTTTTTTGGTGTTCAGGCCGAGATAGTCGACCATCGGCCAGGCACCGCCGGGCGCGTCACCCGCGCAGAAATAGCCGTCGACGTCGTCCTTGGAGAGCCCGGCATCCTCGATCGCACCCTTCGCGACCTCGGCGTGCAGCTGGGCGGTTGATTTGTCCGGCGCATGCCGGGTCGGGTGTTCATAGATCCCGGCAATGTAGGCCTTGCCCTTGATGGTCAAAACAGAGGTCTCCGCTCGCGTTTCTTCTTGGCTCTTTTTTCTGAACCGCAGTGGCCTGATTGGCAAGCGCGGAAATATTCCGTCGGGCGAGAGGGCAGCGGCTTGGCGCAAGTGGACGTCCCGTTTATCCCTGCGTCGTCATTGCGAACGCAGCTTCGCGAAAACAACCCCATGCACAGTAGAACGGCGGTTGATTTCAAACAGGAAATCGTAGGGTGGGTTAGTCTTACTGAGTCATTCGGTCGCGGCCGCGGTGGGCGGAGAATCAAATATTTGAGGAGATTCAATATTTGGCATGCGGAGGGCCAGATGGATCTCAATCAGGGTGAAAGCAGCGGGGCACGGTTTGCGGCCTATGTAGCTGGGCTTGGAAGTGTGATCGGTCAGGCAGTGCGGATGAGGCCGCTGCGTGACTATTGCACCGGCTTGATATTGCCGGGCGAACGTAAGAG
>NZ_AXAY01000051.1 GCF_000473045.1 Bradyrhizobium sp. WSM3983
GTGCTCACTGCAGAGGCTCGTAACGAGGCGCCGAGCCGGACGGCAACTTGGCTTGGCGTTCTACTGATGATGCTGGGGATGCTCTCTATTTTGAGCTCGATCCGCTCGCTTCGGCACGCGGTGAGATTGCGCCACTGAAGCGCACTATCCTGGTTTGCCTGATCCGTCGTCGCGCCGTCGATGAGGTCTAGCGAGCTAGTATAGCGGAATTGCCACAGGTACAAAGTTCCGCGCGCATGCATTGAAGTTTGGCGCGGCCTTAGACGGACGTTCGAGTACGGTGACGGTCCCCCCTTTGGGATGGGACTGCATCATGCGGTACAAAGTGTTCGTGGTGGACAGCAGCCGGCACGTGATTTGTGCCGCAAAGCTCGACTGCATTGACGAGCAGGCGGCGAGACGTCGAGCCGAACAAATGTATGGCGAGCACGATGTTGAGCTTTGGGAAGGTGATCGCCTCGTTGCTGTATTTGGAGGTGAAACGTCGAACGAACAATCGAGGCGACCGCTCCGTCCTACATAGACGGCCGGTCTCACCGCCGGGTAGTTCGAACATTAGCCATGCCGGTCTAGCAGGTTGCCGACATGTCGCATCGAAGCTCAATGAGCTAAAGCCGCAGCCGCCAGATGCTCCCGGTACTCTGCCTCTGCGGGCAGTTTCCAATGCTGCCTACCAGGGTCTTGTTGCGCGTTTAAGCGCATCTTCCCACCATGGCGCGCGTGTCCAGGAGCGTGCGGAAGGCAACGCATTCATGCGCAGCTCGGAAGCAAGCGTCCCAGTGTCGGAATCCGAACCGACCGAGCGCGAGCACTCTTCTCTAATCGGTGGTTGCTGAGAACCGAACCATATTGGCGATCAGCCCGGCGCAAAGGCCGGGCTTGTTCGTCGCGCTCAGTGCTGCTTCCCGTTCAATTCTCTCAGCAAGGCATGTAGGAAGTCGCTGGCATGATCGTATTCGACGCGGCCATCGGCAACCGCGCGCGCGCGGACATAGGACATTGCCAACAGTCTCGGGATCGAGCGTGTTGACGCGCTCAGACCACAGCTCAAGTAGACCGTCAGGTATGTCGTCGCTGGATCTGAACAGCTTCGTGAGGCAATGCTCGCCGTCGTGCCTCTGATCGTGGTGCGCTTTGGCAGCATACAAGGCGAACAGACCGCGGAATGCTTCGCGGGAAACAGCGATCCTGGCCATTATTTCACCCAAATCACTGAAGTATCGCTACATTCTAGCAATCTAAAAAAGTCGCCTAAAATAACACAAGGCCGGCTCGGGAAAAATATGAAAGTGGGTCAGCAAAGTTGCCGCAAGCTGGTAGCTCGCCCATTCGTGTAGATGGAAAGTCTGAGTTCGCGGGGCACTTCCCTTTCTTTGCTCGGGCTGGGACCGCGCTTGAGAAGCAGCTCCGTCACATGCCGCGCTGGCAGCGTGCTCCAGGAGTGAGTGAGCTCTGAAGCGAGACCGTTGGTGCAATCCGGTGCCGGTATGGCTCGGTACAGGCCCTTTCGATAGACGACCTCGGCCTCCGAAAATCCCGCGTCCGCTTCCCGCTGTGGCAGCGCCCCTTCGCGCGGCATGGGCGGAGTTAGCGATGAGTATAGCGCAGGGGGGGGCGCGGCATAGGCGTCGGGCGCTTGCGGGTTTGGCCACTGACCTATGCCTAGGCGCCTTTTTTCCGCCCAGCACGAGTTTTCAGTTGGCTACCCGCTGCGATCTTGACCGGCGTTTCCGACTGACATCCGTTGCGCAATGCAGCGTCGAATGCGAACGGACGCTCGCCCCACTCGTACTCACTCGGGCTTGGGGGATCCGGCCCTTGCCGCCGTATTTCGTGCAGCGACCCGGATAGATCTTGCGGCCGGCCTCCGGCTCTCGGACGGGCAACGATCCTGAGCCGTCGCAGGCGTCGCATTTGATTTCGGCGACCCCCCTGTAAAACACTTCCATGACGTCAGCCCACAACATCACTGAAAGCTGGATTTCAGTAGGGCGACGAACGTGCGTCAAGTGGGAAGCCGCACGTCTGCTCTTTTGCTGAGCACCTTCTACGAGGCGCTTGCGTCAGCGCGGCGTGCGGACCTAGGCTGTCCACCGCAGGGAAATATCGATGGCAGTGCTCTACTCAAGTCGGAAGCCGTGCCCGGCGTGCGGCAAGCCGATGACGGCCGTGCCGGACGACGTCGCGCAGGGCCGGCAGCGATACGTTTGCAACTCCTGCGACGACGACCCGCTGCACGATCCCGCAGCGCGCAAGTGGGCCGAAAGTCCGCTGAAGCCGCCGGTGAGATAGCGCGCGCTGTGGGCTCAAGGGAGCCGGCGATGCGGCGCTTCGTCTTGGCGGCTTTGCGCCGCTTCGCGTTACTTGCCGTGCCGTCTGTCCTTGAAGGCATTGCCATTGTCCGCCGCTGCTCTAGACAGGCATCTTATCGGTCTTGACCGCCAGGCTGGAAGGCCCGGATTGTCATCGGTCGAAATTGGCCATGATGTCGCAGATGGGTCACGAGCGGCGGTCGAGGGAAGCGCCCGGCGTGTCCGTTCCAAGCCAGACAGCCGACGTACTGCCAGCCAGACCGCTATTCAGCTCAAAGGCCCATAAGCGGAAATTCGCGACGAGTCGCACTGTCGAGCTTGGCTGTCGACGATCTCAACCCGATCCACTCACGAAATTCTTCAGCTCGCCCAAGAACTGCGCCACCCCCGGATCCTGCTCAAGCAAGACATGGTTTTTACCCGGCAACGCAACGAAACGGGCATTTGGAATTGCAGCGGCAATTTCGCGGCCCCAGGCGATCGGCACCCGAAGATCACCGCGGGCGTGCATCACCAGCGTAGGGGACTGTACCTGAGGCAACAAATGCCGAACATCGAACTCGCCGACTGTCTCAAGATAGCGCACGGCGCACTCCGGCGACGCACTCAGACGCTGGATTTCGTTAAATGCGTCGGCCTGCTCCCGCGTCGCCGTCGGCATCATGGCCGACGTAAATATCTGGCGGAATGTTGCGTCGTCCGAACCCCACCCAAGCTTCATCAAGGTCTTCATCGCCGCCCAACGATCGCGATCTGCGGCGGTGGTATTGGGTCTCTTATGGATCCCGGCTGCAAAACCTCCATACAGGATCAAATGCGAGATGCGGTCCGGGTGTTTTGCCGCGTAGGCGACCGAGACTGCGCAGCCCTGCGAATATCCCAGCAAGGGAAATCGATCGAGACCGGCGGCATCGACCACCGTCTCCATGTCGCTGACCCACGCATCGAAGGATATCTCGCCGACGTCCCAGTCGGAGAGACCGTTGCCGCGCGCATCGTAGCGAACCAGCGTAAATGATTTTGCCAGCTCGAGCAGACTATGGCGGAAAATCGGTAGCTCCCAATCGTACTCCAGATGACCCATCCAATGGGCTGATCGCACGAGCGGCGGCCCCGACCCGACCTTTGCATGCGCCAAACGGACGCCGTCAGGCGCACTGCAATACCGTATCTCCTGCTTGAGGTCGGATTTGGCGAGAACTTGTGCCGCCAACGATCCACCATCGTTCAGCTCAAGGCGGTAAATCTCTATTGGCCGAGTGATGTTCTTCAGGTTTTGTCGGCCGAGTTCACGGCACGAGAGAGCAACCTTTCCCTCGACGAGGTCCAGGACCTGGCGCGAAACGCAGATACCGCCGCGGGTAGCAATGCCCTCAAGGCGCGCAGCGACATTCACACCGTCACCGAACACGTCGCCGCCGTCCTCGATCACGTCACCTATGTTGATGCCCATCCGGAATTCGATGCGCCTGTCGGGATTGATCTTCGCATTACGCGCAGCCATCCCGCGCTGAATTTCGAGCGCGCACTTTACTGCATCGACCACGCTTGGGAACTCGACGAGTATCCCATCTCCCATCGTCTTAAAGATGCGTCCGTGGTGCTGCTTGATTTTGGGATCGCTGAGCGTGCGCCGATGCGCCTTCAAGGCCGAGAGCGTGCCCTCTTCATCAGCAGCCATCAACTTGCTGTAACCCGCGACGTCAGCCGCGAGGATTGCTGCGAGACGCCGCTCGACGTGTTGCCGCATCGGCCCGGATCCGCTTGCTCTGAGCTGCTGACTTTACGAGTGCGCCTAGAGCGTGTCTATAGAGCGCGCTTGTTAGTCAAGGGTGAAGAGCTGGGCGGGCCGGCTTCCTCCAAGGCCGCTTCGGGTCACAAGCAGCGGTCGAGGACCGCGCTCAGCCGTGTCCGGTCCACCTCAGACTGCCTATATTGCAGCGCCAGGTGTAGGTCTTCAGATCCGGGTCGAGGTTGGTAGGCGATCCAGGTAAGCAGGAAGTCGGCGGCGACGCGAGCGTGGCCTCGATGTTTGGTCTTTGCTCACCTCGTGTTAGACTTTGCCTACCCGATCAGGGAGAACAGCCATGACAGCCGAGTTCGATGAAGATCGCTTCAATATGGCCATCCGTAAATTTCTGAAGCATGTCGGAGTTACATCGCAGCGTGAAATCGAGAACCTAGTGCGAAGCGGGGCGGTGAAAGGGGGCAAGCTCAAACTGCGAATGACCCTGTCCGCTGAGGGGACGCCGCTGAAACATGTTGTCGAGGAAACAGTCGCACTCTGACGAGGTCCCGGCTGCCCGGCATTGCCGCCCTCTTGGTGGAGGATTCAATCCTGCTGATTTCCAATTTGGTCTGTGGTGTCGATTCGAAAACTTCCGTGATAGGGCTCTGACCGGGAGAGAAGTCTTAACTACAAACGACGCAGGAAATAGAGCAGGAGAGTTCTTTCCATGATCGAGGGGATCAGTGCGGTCACGCTCGGCACCCACGAAATGCCACGGGCTGTCCGATTCTACCGCGCCTTGGGGTTTGAGGTCCTGCATGGCGGCGAACAGTCGTCATTCACCAGCTTTCGGGTTGGAGCGAGTTATCTCAACCTCATCGTCCAGCCTGCCGATCGGTGCTGGTCCTGGTGGGGACGTATAATCTTTTATGTTGCCGATGTTGACACACTTTACGACCGTTCGCTTGCAGCAGGATACCAGCCGGCTACTGTCCCCCGCGACGCCGAATGGGGTGAGCGCTACTTCCACCTGATTGATCCCGATGGCCACGAACTCAGTTTCGCCCGGCCTCTGCTCCCGGCTTCCGTCTAATAGCAGCTCGAAGCGACCTACCATTCCGCGCGGCAGCCGGGCTGGATACTCAAATGCCACGCCGCATAACAATTATCCTCGGTGACGGCGTAACGCGTTCATCCTCCGCCATCGCCGCGTCGCGCTAATGCTAACATCGCTGGATGTCGCAGAAGGGTCACGAGCGTCGGTTAGCGAGATTTGCTTGTCCTCGCTCTTCATCATCTCCGTATTGATCGCATTGAGCCGGACGGTCTCCTCCTTGAGCTTCTCGATTTTACCCTTCAACCGCTCAACCTTCGCCTCTGGCACTGCATCGCCGTGCCGATCGGCGGTCTCGAGCTGCGAGAGATAGCGGGCGATGCTCTCGTCGATCCGCTCGAGGCGCCGCTTCATCTTCGCCTCGGTGAAGTTCTTGTCCCGCGCATTGACAGCCTTGAACTTCGATCCATCGATGGCGACGCTCGCTGCAGCAAGCAGATCAAGCTTGCGGCACAGCGCGACGAACTCGCGGCAGACCTCACGAATGGCCTTGCCATTGTCCCTGCGGAAATCCGCGATGGTCTTGAAGTCCGGCGCCAGTTGCCTGGTCAGCCAGATCATCTCGATATTGCGCTGGCATTCCCGCTCCAGACGTCGGCTCGACGGCACGCGATTGAGGTAGCCGTAGATGTAGAGCTTGAGCATCATGCCGGGATGGTAGCCGGGTCGGCCGGTGTCGAGTGGCTGGACACCGACAAATCCGAGCTTGTCGAGATCGAGACAGTCGACAAACACGTCGACCGCTCGCACTGGGTTGTCCTCGGTCACATAGTCGTCGAGCGATGCCGGAAACAGTGTGCTCTGCCCGCGATCCAATCCTTCAACAAAGCGCTTCATCAGATGCCCCGCAAGATCACCGGGAATCTTATCGCGCGAATCACAGAAAACAGAGCCTTTTCACACAGCCTGGGCCATGAGCCGACGTCGCTCCAATCCAGCGCGATACTTGCCAGGCTTCTTAGCGGCCGTAAGGGAAGCAGCGGTGGCGATCGAGTGTGAGACCGAAATGCGCTCCCAGCGCAGCGATGGCCGCCTCCTGTTCGGGATAAGGATCGGCATTGGATGCGGCAACGATGATGATCCGGAACCTGCCGCGATCCTTGCCGCCCGGTGGCAGCATCGCTGTAGCCAGTGCATTGCCCTCTCTGTCGCGCAACGTGAGGAAAACCGGCATCTCTCGCCGTACATGGGCCTCGAGGCCGATGTCGCGCTCGATCGCGTTGGGCCGCTCGGGACGCCAGGACTGGACCGCCTTCTCCCGCTCGTTGTGGAAATATTTCTCGACTGTGTGGTTCATCAGGCGCGACTCATGCGCCGCTTCACCTTCGGTCTCGATACGAAACCAGGTCTTACCCTTCGGCGCGTCGCAAACATACTGCATTTCGCTCGTCCTGCGATCGCCGCAATTCTAGGGCGGCGGGCCTGCAAAGCCAATATGAGACTAGCCCCGTGTATAGCGCTGCACGATCAGAGGGGCTAAGAGTTCTTGATTGGACGTTGAACTTCTAGTGAGCCCAAACAATAGTAGGTCGACTGGAATAATCCTCTTCAAGGAGCGTCCCGATGCCTGACGTAAGGGAAAAGCAACGCGAAGCCCGCCGGAAGATCATTCGCCAATGGGCGAAGCTTCCGAAGGATAAACGGCAGTCTATGGAGGGCATTTCTGAGTTCGCCAGGACCGCTGCTCAGCAGAACGAGAACGCATTCGTCCGCAGTCGTCGCGATGCGTATCAGAAGATCATGGGATGGCTATTACCGCGTGCTCATCTCTGAACGACTGAGTCCTCTGCACATTCTTCGAAGGCGACACCGAAATTTCGGCAAAGTCATCGAATGTCCTGCCGTGTCCGAACCCCCGACAGGGCCGTCACAAAGCGACGAGATAACTGTGAAGCTGAAAGCAACCATCGTCGTCGCTGCGCTGCTAGCTGCAACGGCTGCACATGCCGAGACGATCGATCTGAAATGCTGGGCGCGGGGCCTTACGGGTGGCGAGCGCAACTCGGTCTACATAATCGGGGAACAGGTCACCGTTAATCTGGACGAGGGGACGATGCACTCTCGGACATTCGGAAGCAATTTGGCCGTCCACATCACGGATACGCACTTGTTCTTTGAGACGGCGCTTACGCTCGGCAACATTTGGCTACATCTGTTCGACCCGACCGCTGTCTGGCAAGGTTTCATCAACCGCGTCGACGGCACGCTTAAGGCGCATAGGCGCGACGGTACTGTCATCGGCGGGCACTGCCAGCTGGTCGGCTGAACCTGCCCATTTCGCAGATGGGTCACAAGCTGCGGTCAGCACGTCAATCGTGCGAGGTCCGGTCCTCAGGCAGCCGACGTGGCGACGACTCGCTCGTTTGTTCGGCTTAGGGCCCAGAACCGGAAGTAGCCCCCGGTCGTGCCCGGTCGTGGGAGAGCCGCTACAGGATCAGCAGTGATGTCAACGATGCCGGCATGGCAAGCCGTGGCCTTGGCCTTCACCGCGCACGGTCGCGCTGCTGCCGAGCTGGATCATCAACCGCCGACGCGAGCGCATTGTTGACGGCGACGGCCGACCGCAAGGACTCTTGATGACGCTAATCGAAAGTTACGCCAATCCTGTATGGTCTTCGCCAGACCACGCGGCACGATATCTTCAGTTTGTCTTCAGGTATGATCAACGTGAACGCGGCGGGAATTGTAGCGCTCAGATCGGAAAGCTGCAGAGCGGCGCCCGTAATCGAAAGATCACGAATAATGCAGGAGCTCTTGTCGCCGCCATATTCAATCTGCGCCGGCTTCGAAACGCGATAGCGAGGCGCAATCCGGGTTTCGAGCACTGAGGATCACTCCCAATTCATTCCATATTCGTCGGTCGTTTGATTGATCCAGAGCAGAGCAGCTCTCGTATCGAGCCAAATCAGACGCTCATCTCCGAGCTCTTCGTCAGAAGTCATATGCAGCAGGAACTCATTCTCGGCGAACCTAAAAAGGCTATCGCGCGCCTGACGTTCAGCAAGCGTTTGAGCTGCTATAAATGCATACTTTCGCGTAGCGACGAGATGCATGGGAAATCATCCTAGAAAAGCGAAGTGAATTCCCGTAAAATCCATTAAAAGGACGTGGCTCTAGGCTATTGCCGAATGAACACCTTGGCATGTGGCCGACGCGGCACAATGTAGAAACGGGCTTCGCACTCGGCGCAGGTCGGATGCTCGGCGATATCGACGCGGAGCCCGGATCGCAATTGTCTCGCGCCGCGATCCGGGCACTCATGGTTGTTTAGCGCGTCAAGAATATTGGTCTCGCTCATCATGCTCCCGCTTGGTCGACAACAGGTGCAGTCAGGCATCAAAGGAGTGTCCAATGTGCTTGGCCATCATGATGACCGCATCGGTGTATTGGCCATTGGATGTGTATTGATTGCCAGAACGGCAATCATGAACCCCTTGAGCATAACGGCCTCTCGTATGAAGAGACTGCCAACCGAGCAGGTCTTGATCAATCGAACTTCGATATTGGGTGTCGCCGCCGCGACGATTTGCAATGGCCACAAGGTTGGCAAAGAGCCGTAACTAATTCATTAAAGCGCGCGAAGAAGCTGCGCTGGCGGCGCTAACCGCCTCGGGTCGCAACCGGCGGTCGAGGCAAGCGCCGGGGCGTGCCCGGTCTAACTCAGACAGCTGACGTGCTGGCAGCCGGACCACTGTTCGGCTCAGGGCCACCACCGGAAAGCTGCAGCCCGCTTCTGCGGGATCACCCGCGAGACAATCAGGGGGCGGCAACTACAACCGTTTCTTCGATTATCTTCGGCTGTCCACCTTCGCTGATAAGGATGGATGAGTAATAACCGTGAAACGACCGATCTCCGACCTTGGCCTGCCATGTTCCGGCTTTGAAAACGAAGGTGCCTTCGGGACGCGAGATGGTTCTTTGAACCGAATAGTCATGCAGTCGGAGCTTGAGAGCGTCGCTGAAATTCCGGCGAATGGCGTCCCGATCCTGTGCGTCACCCGCACAGCGTTCTCTGCAAATGTCGCGGCCATAGTATCCAAATCACCGCGATTGTACGCGTCTGAATGCTTGTGCATCTCGTGAGGTCTCGCCCGTTCGCTCGGCAGAAGGAGCTCGTTATCCGCATCGATGTCGGACGGCAAGCTCATCTCAATGGCGACCTCGTTAAGGCCAATGAGCAGATCTTGGGTCGCTCTCGACCAGGGCCGAGAAAAAGGAGGCGTCAGTGCTTACAGATGACAAGGTTATTCGGCTCGGGTTTGGCTGCGTGCTCCATGGGATGCGCCACCGGGTGATGCTACCGAAGCGAGTATAGCGGAAATGGATGGCAGCGAGGAGACGAGCCGGCGCTGCCCGGCATGGCGCCCCATTGCTGCATCAATTGTTGATATTAACCACTTGTTAACCATGCCGTCGCCTAATGTTGATGAGTGGGGGATCACCATGTCGGCCCATGTGACGCGACCGAAGTTGATGCCTGTTTCGGCCGATCCAGCCTTCCGTTCGCTTACCAGGCTGGGGGTTCGCGCCAAGGCCGTCCTACAGACCAAAACGGCTGTCCTACGGAGCAAAGCCATGTTTGGAAAGGACGACTTAGTGGACAATCTCAGCCGCGATCTCGATCGCGCGCGCGGAAGACGCGATGCACTCGCATCCGAAGCCACGACCCTGATGGCCCAGATCGCTGAAATTGAAGCCCGCCTTTCGGAGGAGAAGAAAAGGCGGGAGCGTGAGCGCGTTTTGGTTGAAATCGAAGCGATCAAGACGCGAATCAAGCAAGCCGCCGGCGCGTTTGCGCCTGTCGTCGATGGTCTCTCCAAGGCGATCGAATCGGCTGCGGCAGTCGTGCCCGAGGCGCGCGAGCTCAACAGTTTCCTGGTGTCGGTGGCGACCGAAATCGACAGCGTGCTCGATCCCCTGTTGCGCGAACTGGACCAGCGCGCGGATGCGCTGCGAACAGGCCACGTCGCGCTGGACCTCCCGAGTTCGGCCGATGAACCGGCGATCGAGCTGCCGAAAGACAGCAACGAACGCCTGCTTCGTTTTCCTGCGTGGCTGTCTCGCGACAAGGGGGCGGACAAGGAAACAGCGGAGAGCCCGCGCAGCACGGCAGCGTGAGCGATCGGCGCGCTGCGAAGCTTAAGAAGCTTGTCTGCAGATCTGACGTTCGGAGCCCCTGGGGAGAGGTGGTTCTCCGAACAAATCTGATTTCATCGCACTCTGGAGCCGCGTCGCGGTCCGTGTCCGGCATTGGACACGAGTAACTCCAGCTCCTGCCACCGCTCAGTTGGCGGCGCGGCGCAGGAAGGCCGGGATATCGAGAATGGCCTCGTCGGGCGCATTGTGCGCAACGGTGCGGCCGTAAGGATCGAGCGGCCGGTCGGCTGCGTGGCGCGCATAATCCAGACTCGGCCTTCCCGGTGGCCCCACGGGGTGGTGCGGCTGGGGGCGGAGCGTTGGGCTTTCCACTTGCGGAAGGGGAGCGCTGCGCTCGATTCGATCGGCGATGCGGCGGCCGTCGTTGCGCAGCCTGCCGGCGAGCTGCGTGAGTGCGGTTTCCACCGGTTGCGCCTGCTGTGCCGGGTTGAGATTATCGATTCCGGTCGCCACGACTGAGACGCGGACGATGCCTTCGAGGCTGTCATCAAACGACGCGCCGACGATGATGTTGGCGTCCGGATCAGCCTCGTCGCGAATGCGGGTCGCGGCTTCGTCGACCTCGTACAGCATGAGATCCTTGCCGCCGGTGATGGAGATGATGAGGCCACTGGCGCGCTTGATAGAGGGATTCTCGATCAACGGATTGGAAATCGCGGCCACGGCGGCGGCAAGCACGCGCTTCTCGCCGGAAGCCTCGCCCCGTCCCATCATGGCCTTGCCCTTCTCCTTCATGACAGAGAGAACGTCGGCAAAATCGAGGTTGATCAGGCCTTCCTTGACGATGAGGTCGCTGATGCAGGCCACGCCCGAATAAAGCACTTGGTCGGCAAGGGCGAAGGCATCGGCGAATGTGGTCTTCTCGTTGGCCACCCGGAATAGGTTCTGGTTCGGGATGATCAGCAGGGTGTCGACCGTCTTCAGCAACTCCTCGATGCCGGCTTCGGCAAAGCGCATGCGGCGCTGGCCCTCGAAGTAGAACGGCTTGGTGACCACGCCGATCGTGAGAATGCCGAGCTCGCGCGCGGTCCTGGCGACGATGGGTGCAGCTCCGGTGCCGGTGCCGCCGCCCATGCCGGCCGTCACGAACACCATGTGTGCGCCGGTCAATTGATCGCGGATCGTATCGATCGCCTCTTCGGCTGCGGCGCGTCCCAATTCCGGCTGCGAGCCGGCGCCGAGGCCTGCGGTTACCTTTGTGCCGAGCTGGATCAGGCGCCTCGCCTTCGACATGGCCAGCGCCTGCGCGTCGGTATTGGCGACCACGAACTCGACCCCTTGCAGCCCGGCCGTGATCATGTTGTTGACCGCATTGCCGCCGGCGCCGCCGACCCCGAACACGACGATGCGGGCCTTCATTTCGTGGACATCGGTGATGCCAGTCATGCTTCCCTCGTGATTGCTCCGGCAAGCCGGGGATGAAGATGAGTATCGAGCGCTACCTGCAAGCCGCGCGGTCTGCTTCCACGATCGCAGCGGCGAGATGTCCCAATCGACGCGCGGCATGTCCCGCGATCGCGCCGCCCGCCTGGCGACCGGTCCGCAGAAGCGCCACTTCGTCTTCCAATCGTGCCGCCCACGCATCGGCTGCCGCCGTCTTGGCGGCCGCCTGCATCAGCTCGACGGCGAGGCGATCGGCTCGCTCGCGCTCGCGCTCGAAATCTGCCCTGTTGCCGGCTGCTACTGCTTCGAGCCGCGCGACCTCCGCCTTGAATGCCTCGATCTTGACGGCCTCGATCTTTGCCAGGGAGCATCGATCGGGTCTGCCCGGCGGGCGCGTCGTGGGCAGGGGTGTGTAGCGGAGCTCGGAGAAATCAACGCTCACCAGGGCCTTGCCGTCCTCCGACCGCGAGCGCGGCAACCGGCGGCGTCTCGCCAGCGAACGAGCGGCCTCTCGGGAGATATCGAGGCGGGCACTGAGATCGGCATACGTCAACAACTCAACGCACATCAACGCTGCTCCTGGAGCGAACCGGGAAGGCATTTCGAGCTAGTGATGGCTGGACGATTACAGCAGGCTAGGCTGCGTTGGTTAATGGGCAGTTAACGCGCGAGGGGCGCTGTTTACGAGTGCCGTCACGGTGCCGAGCCTCTGCCGCGGCTGCGTCTTGTCCGTCTTGCGCAGGCAACGATATGGATTTTCACGCCATCGCCAAACGCGGTGGTCGACAGTTTTGCGCCATGGCAGGAAGTCGGCTCCGGAGCATTGGACCGCGGTAGAGGCCAACGTCCTCTCTGGGGTCAATCGCGTCGGTTTGGCGCGCTGCCAGCGACTTCCGATCTACCCCAAACTCCAGACATGCTGCTAGATGGCCTGAAGCGTCCGCATGCAGTAGCAGCCCTGTCCGAAAGCACAGGCCGGCCGCTAGGGCTTGTTCGCGTCCTTTGCAGGTGTTGGAACCAGCCGATTCTGCCGAACCTTATGGGTCACGGCAGTATCGGGTGTTTCCGCTCGCGCCAGCCATTTCTCCATCTGACGTAACCAGAAGTCGCGGTGAACCGGATCGGTGCTTGCTTGCTCCCGGCAGGTAGAGGCGTCTCTCATACTAGAGACAAACAGCAGTCCATAGTGTCGGTGATTTCCCTCAGCACCAGAACTACGGTTTTGTACGCTAGTCTAACCTGGCCGCTCCGCCGGGACTTCTCTTTTGGGCACCCTCATTGTTGAAGATGGCCCCTACCAGACGTCCTTGACCGAACGTCAAGTCGTCAACTGGAAGCCAGCAATGTCGGCGCTGCGGCGCGGGCTCAAGGATCACGCCGAGAGCGGCGTGGGGGACCTGACGCGACGGCAGATCATGGCTGCGGTCGACAAGATTGCCAAGACCGGCAAGCGCGGTGCAGCCAAGGACTTGCGCAAGCACGTCCATACCTTGCTCGAATGGTGCGTCGGCGAGGGCTATGTCGAGCACAACGTGCTCGCCGGCTATCGCGCGCCCAAGGAAACCCGCGCGCAACGGGTCGGACGCCGAACGAAGGGCCGCGCGCTGACCGATGAGGAAATCATCAAGGTTTGGGATGCGTCCGGCAAGCTCGGGACGTTCGGTCTCCTGACCCGCATGTGCCTGCTCGGCGGCCCGCGCCGCAGCGAGCCGACCATGATCGAGTGGCGAAAGCACATCATGGACGACCGGATTACCTTCGATGCGGCATGGACCAAGATGGGCCTGCACCACGATGTGCCGCGCACTCACCTGGTTGACGAGGTGCTCATGGCCGCGAAGCATTTCCAGCGGGCAACCTCCGACTATGTCTTTCCGTCACCAAAGACCGGCGGCCAGATGTCCGGCTTCACCAAGATGGTCAACCGCTTGGTCAAGGAAGCGAGCGTCGCCAAGTTCACCATGCATGACTTAAGGCGCAGCTTGCGCACCATCATGTCACGCAGTGGCTACGACAACGAAATCCAGCGGCTGTGTGTTGGGCAAAAGCCAAGCGGAATCGATCAGGTTTACAATCACGACGAACAGTGGATCATCCGCAAGATGGCGTTCGAAGCGGCTCACGACTACATTGCGGAGTTGATCGGCGCGAAACGGGTCGGCAAAATCGTGCGCCTGCAGCGGACAAATCCGCTTGACCCGATCAAGGCCGAGCTCCTCGGCCGTCTCCGTGAGCATTATGCGGCTGAGCCGTCCTAGTTGGTCTTATCTCACCCGGCCAGATAGTCGCGCACCGCGTCGACACGATAGAGCGGCCGGCCGTCGACGTAGCGCCATTCAGTGAGTGGTTCGGATCCCGCCGCCACTGCTCCAGCGCGCCGGGCGTGCGCCGGATAACGGCAGCTGCCTCCAATGCCGTCAAATTAGAGCTGCCGGGCAGCGTATCGATATCGAACGTCGCGGGCGGCGGCACGCCACGGTTCTTTCGATGGCGCTTCGCCGCGCACGGCATTTTGCTGGAATCTGCCGACTCAAATGCCTCAATCCGAGTCTTTTCGTCCTTGCCGCGCATGCCTCCGTCCCGAACCATGATCGGTCTGAGGCAATAAGATCGTAGGCTGATCCAGCGAGAAAGAAATTAAGTACGAAGGTATGGCTGCTGGGTAGCTGTGGCGTACAAATAGGACGGATCGGTTCGATTGAGGGCGCACCGGCGAGACCGATAAACCCGAATCGGTGTTCGTGGGCGGCGCTCGCCGCCGCGTGCCCGCCCAGGAATCCTGCGAGCGTCTGGACCGCCAGTCCCCAAAGCGTCCAGGTCACTGGATCAGCCCTTCCGCTTGACCGCCTTCTTTGCCGGCTTCGCCGTCCCAGGCGCGCAGCATGCCGCGGCGTCGGCGGCGACGAGGTTGCAGAGCTCCGGATGGCCATCACAGCAGTCATTGACCAAGAACGCGATCACTGACCGCATGCCCTCCACGTCGGACTGGTAGATGATGGTCCGGCCCTCGCGTGAGGAGCGAAGGAGGCCCGCCCGCACCAGGATGGCGAGATGGCTGGAGAGGGTGTTGTGGGGGGCGCCGATGGTGTCGGCGATGACCCCCGCGGTGATCCCGACCGGTTCGTGCCTCACCAAAAGGCGGAAGATGGCCAGGCGCGTCGGCTGACGCCGCTGGGCCGTTGCCGCGACGACTGCGGACGTTTGGCGCGACGGCTCGCGCAGATGGCCCGTTCCTACGATCTCCTGATCTGCTCGGGGGGCGTTTCGGGCAGCGACGCGGACCACGTCGTCGCAGCGACCCTCGACGCAGGCGGCGCCTGCGCGAAACTCTCGCTCGCCCTCAAACCCGGCAAGCCTCTGGCGGTCGGCAGCATCGGCAGGATGGCGATTCTCGCGCTCCCCGGAAATCCGTTCGCTTCGCTCGTCGGAGCGCTGCTCTTCGCCAGGCCGATGCTCCGGGGCCTCGCCGGAGGAGAGGGACCGGGGCCGCGGACGATCGTGGGACGGACCATGGAGAAGTTCGGCCATCGCGCCGGCCGCCGGGAGTTCGTGCCGGTCCGTGCGTCCGGCGTAGCGGACTGCGGCGCGCCTCTTCTCGAAAAGCTCGGCCGCGGAGGTTCGGCTCGCCTCTGGCCGCTCGTCGTCGCCGACGGCCTGGCCAGCATCCCGGCCGAGCTCGACGACCTCGCTCCCGATTCGCCGATCGACTACTGCCCCTTCGATACGGCCTTCAGGCTTTAGCGGCCGCCTCCGGCATCGCTCATAAAGCGCTCTTTAAGGCGAGCCGCTCCTGCAACTTCGCGGCCTCTTCCTTGCGTTCGCTGTACCGGTCGGTGAGGTACGGTGAACAGTCGCGCGTCAGCAGCGTGAACTTCATCAGCTCTTCCATGACGTCGACGATACGGTCGTAATAGGGCGACGGCTTCATGCGTCCCGCCTCGTCGAACTGCTCATAGGCCTTAGCCACGGACGACTGGTTCGGAATCGTGATCATGCGCATCCAGCGACCGAGCAGCCGAAGCTGGTTGACCGCGTTGAAGGACTGCGAGCCGCCGCTCACCTGCATGAGGGCGAGCGTCTTGCCCTGGGTCGGCCGCACGGCCCCGATCGACAGCGGAATCCAGTCGATCTGCGCCTTCATGATCCCCGTGATGCTGCCGTGGCGCTCCGGGCTGCTCCAGACTTGTCCTTCGGACCACGCCGTCAATTCGCGCAATTCGGCGACCTTCGGGTGATCGGCTGGCGCATCATCCGGCAGCGGCAGACCGGACGGGTTGAAGATCCGGCATTCCGCGCCGAACGCCTCCAGGAGCCGCGCGGCTTCCTCGGCTGCGAAGCGGCTGAACGAGCGCTGCCGCAGAGATCCGTACAACAGCAGGATCCGGGGTTTATGCGTGGACGGTACGGGCCTTAAGCGGTTCAGATCGGGAAGCGATACGGCGGCCGAGGAGAGGTTCGGCAGGTCAGTCAACTCAGGCATCAATCACTTCACCGTCTTCCTTCACGAATCGACCGATTTTGCCGTTGGGCAGGATCTCCAGCACGGCCTCGGACGGTCGGCAGAGCTTCACTCCCTTCGGCGTGACGACGATCGGGCGGTTGATCAGGATCGGATGCTTCACCATGAAGTCGAGCAGATCGTCGTCGGTCCATTTCGAATCCTGGAGGCCGAGCTCCTTGTAGGGCGTGCCCTTCTCGCGCAGCAGGGCGCGCACCGGGATCCCCATGGCCGCGATCAGTTTCACCAGCTTCTCGCGGCTGGGCGGCGTCTTCAGGTATTCGATCACGGTAGGCTCTTCGCCGCTTTGGCGAATCATGGCCAGGGTGTTGCGCGACGTGCCGCAGTCGGGGTTGTGATAGATCGTGACGGTCATCTCGGTGTCTCCGCGATCGGTACCGGGCCGCGCGCCTTCGGGCGCCCCAGCATCCAGGTCATCAAAAGCATGCCCGCGAATGCGCCGACCAATTCGGCGAGAATGAAGCCCGGCAGGTCCACCGGGCGAATGCCGGAAAAGGTGTTCGTCAACGAGCGCGCGATCGCCACCGCCGGATTGGCGAACGAGGTCGAAGCGGTGAACCAGTACGCCGCCGTGATGTAGAGACCGACCAGCCACGGCACCGCCGCGCGCTGGAAGCGGATGCCGGCGAGGATCGTCGCGACCAGTCCGAACGCTGCGACGGCTTCCGCGAACCATTGCGCTCCGCCGGTGCGGACCTTCGTCGAGAGCTCGATCAGGGGAAGAGCGAACATGAGGTGCGCCGCCATCGTGCCAGCGATGCCGCCCGCGATCTGCGCGCCGACGTAGAGAAGGGCTTCCTGAGGCGGCAGTTCGCGCTTGCCCGTGAAGACAAGCGTAACCGCGGGATTGAAATGTGCGCCCGAGATCGGCCCCAGGACGGTGATCAGCACGACGAGGATCGCTCCCGTCGGGAGCGTGTTGCAGAGGAGGGCGAGAGCGACGTCCTTGGTCAGCGTCTCGGCCATGATGCCGGACCCGACGACCGTGGCGACGAGAACGCCCGTTCCGAGCGCTTCCGCAGCCAAGCGCCGAGGCAGGTCGAACGTGTCCATGTCAGCCGACCTTTGGTCTTGGATCGGTCGCTCCCGGAAGCTGGCCGATCTCCCTCAGCTTGGCGTCGAGTATGTGCTTGTCCATGGTGTCCAGCGCCGGACCCTTGAAGACATCGATGCTGCCCATGGGAAGGCTGACGAAGGTGCCGATCCGATTCTTGAGATAGCGGAAGGCCGTGGTGAACGCAGCCTCTCTTTCAAGCTCCGTGCCTTCGGCCTCGGCGGGGTCTTCGATGCCCCAATGCGCGGTGGTCGGTTGGCCGGGCCAGATGGGACAGGCTTCGCCGGCGGCGTTGTCGCAGACCGTGAAAATGAAATCCATCACCGGAGCGTCGGGACTAGCAAACTCCATCCAGCTCTTCGAGCGCATGCCGTCGGTCGGGTAGTTCATGCGCTGGAGGACGCGCAAAGCCAGTGGGTGAACCGTGCCTTTGGGCGTGCTGCCGGCGGAGAAGGCGCGAAACCGCCCGGCCCCGTCCTTGCGAAGGATCGATTCCGCGAGGACCGACCGCGCTGAGTTGCCGGTGCAAAGAAACAGGACATTGTAGACGCGCTCAGACACGGCTTCGCTCCTTTCGCTTGGGCGGACAGCAGGGCTGCAAACTCGCGACGACCGGCATGCAGACCTCCGGTCGTCCGCCGCAGCAGTCCCGCAGCAAAAACACCGCGAGGTCCCGAAACGCGTCCAGGTTGGCGCGGTAGACGATCGAGCGGCTATAG
Source organism: Bradyrhizobium sp. WSM3983 (assembly GCF_000473045.1). GTDB lineage: Bacteria > Pseudomonadota > Alphaproteobacteria > Rhizobiales > Xanthobacteraceae > Bradyrhizobium. The sequence continues at coordinate 17,988 of NZ_AXAY01000051.1, forward strand.
CGCTCGGACGTCACAAGGCCGGCGCGCGACAGGACCGAAAGGTGAGCCGATAGCGTATTGGCCGGGACTTCGAGGAGGCGCGCGAGATCGCCGGCGGCAAGCCCCTCGGGTTCGTGTTTCACAAGAATTTGGAACGCCTGCAACCGCGTGGATTGGGCGAGGGCGGCGAGCGCCAGGACAGCCTGTTCATTTTCCATACATCCAGAGTTATGGAAATCACGAAGTCCTGTCAAGGGAAGCTCTTTGCACCGGCTACCGCTTCGAAATTTCATGCCGGATGAAGCCGACAAGGAGCATCGCGATGCAGCCGGCAACGGCTCCTGTGAGCGCTTGCAGCATGACGGCCTCCGGCGCTGTAACCGGCATAGTCGTGCCGTTTCCCATCACGGCCGTCATCGCCGGTATCTGGAGAAAGCAACCGCTCAGTGTTCCGGCTGCGAGGCCGACAAGGCTATGGCCGACAAAGCCAAACCGATGTTCGTGAGCTGCAATCGCAGCACCTTGCGCTCCCAAGAATCCAGCCAGAGCCTGGATCAGCAAATTCACGAAGGTCCATTCCAGCGTCATCGCTACCCCTTGCCGTCGTAAAATTTCTGCTTGCGTTTCCATAATTCCACTATTAACGAATAATGGACAGGTTGTCCAACCGCGAAGATGAAAGTTCGCGGTGTTCGCCGGTCTATTCGCGGTGCATCGGCCGAGGCTTGCGACGTCTGGCGCCGTCTCCGGCTTTGACTGGGTCCAGCAACGGTGGGTGTGCGCATGATCAAGCGGCTAATTGCGGCAACCACGATCCTCGCGTCCTGCATCGCAAGTAGCGCCGTGGCGGGGGAAACGCATGGCGCAGGTTCTTCGTTTGTGGCCCCGATTCTTAGCAAGTGGGCGGCCGACTACGGCGCGAAGACCGGCAACCGCGTAGCCTATGAGTCCGTCGGCTCCGGTGCCGGCATTGCCCAGATCAAGAAGGCGCGGGTCGACTTTGGCGCTTCCGATATGCCCCTGACACCGGATGAGCTTGCCAAGTTCGGTCTGATGCAGTTTCCGCTGGTGATCGGCGGCGTGGTACCGGTCGTGAACGTGTCGGGGGTGAACTCCGGCGAGTTGCACTTCACCGGCCCGGTCCTGGCCGACATCTTTCTCGGAAAAATCACGAAGTGGAACGATCCGGCTTTGCGCGAGCTTAATCCTGATGTGAAGTTGCCCGCGGCAAATATCTCGGTGATCCACCGAACGGACGGCTCCGGCACGACCTTCAACTTTGCCGACTATCTTTCGAAGGTCAGCCCCGAGTGGCGCGCGAAAATTGGTGAAGGCGCCATCGTCGAGTGGCCGATCGGCTATGGTGCGAAGGGCAATGAAGGCGTGGCCGCGCTAATCGGGCAACTCGGCAATGCCATCAGCTACGTCGAATACGCCTACGCCGTGAAGAACAATCTGGCGTTCGGCCTGGTGCGGAACAGCGCCGGTCGCTTCATAAGCCCAGCCACCAAGAGCTTTCAGAAGGCGGCGGATCGGGCGGACTGGAAAGGTTCGCGCGACTTCTATCTAATCATGACGAATTCGGCAGAAGACGATGCCTATCCGATCGCCGCAACGTCCTTCGTATTGATGGAAAGGCGGCCGCACAATCCGGAGGGTGCGCGCGCGGCCCTCGACTTCTTCCGTTGGTCGCTGGAAAACGGACATTCGACCGCCGAGGGGCTGAACTACGTCCCGCTGCCTGCCGATCTTGTTCAGCAGATCGAGAACTACTGGAAGGAAAGCGCGGGCGGTTGATCAGGATCGGACGTCCATTCAGGCGTGAGAAACATGCGTTACACTGGGAAGCTTTTGTGGATGCGGCGAACCGAACCGAAGGGCAGGGCGCGAAGCGGGGTTCCGCGGTCGGCCGAAACCGGGCGATGTGAGACGGCGGAGCTTTCGGCCCTTGAGAAGGAAAACATCGAGCTGAAGAAACAGTTGGCCGAGAAGATGCTGGAGCTGGATTTCCTTCGCAAACAAGTCGCAGCAAAACAGAAGCCGTCCGGGCCGGACGTCGGTCACGACAGCCGCTCCGGTCGAAAGAAACGGGGCGCGAAGCCGTAATCAGGGCGCAAGGCGCATGGTGTCGCCGATCTCGTCAAGTCGCACCTTCAGCGCCGACCGATCCAGCGACGGAAGCGGCAGGCCGGCGAAGGCTTCGACGCGCCGCCGGATCATCGCATAGAGCTCGTTGAGCAAGGTGGTCCGCTCGGAAGCCGAACCGCTGAACTGCGCCGGATCCGGCAAGGGCCACGCCGCCATGACCAATTGACTGCCGAGCTCCTGACGGATTGGTCCACAGGCGACGTCGCAGAGCGCGAGAACGAAATCCATCCGCGGCGCATTCGGGCCCTTGAACTCGCTCCACGGCTTGCAGCGGAGTCGGGATGTGTCATGACCAAGGACCGCGAGCCGATTGATCACCTCGGGCAGCGGCGCGCGCGCAGGCTCCGTGCCGGCGGAATAGGCCCTAAAACGTCCGTTGCCGAACCTTTCGAGCAGGGCTTCGGCCATGATCGAACGCGCTGAATTGTGTGTACAAAGGAAGAGCACGTTGAAGGCGGGCGTCATCGAATTGATCGAGCTTTCCGTCTCGTCGGATTCTGTCGACCCTGGGACAGATTCGAAGCCACACAGATCCGGCCGTCCCCTGCAGCAGTCGCGGGTGAGGAAGCCGATAAGCTCCTCAAAGGCTTTCACGTTCGCGCGGTAGTTCATCGTCCGGCCATCCCGCTCGACCTCGATGAGGCCGGCACGCATGAGAATGCGAAGGTGGGTCGACATCGTATTGTGAGGAACGCGGCAACGCCGGGCGATTTCGCCCGCCGTCAAGCTATCGGGATGAGCCGACAGGAGTTGCCGGATAGCCGTGAGCCGGGTCGCTTGGGCGAGGCCGCCGAACCCATCGATGGCCTTCGTGCTCGGCAATGATCGTTTCATCGACCCATTCGCAACTATCCAAGGTTCCGGACATATACCGGGCAAGTTTAGCGGTTAGATGTCTTGACCTGCCTCTCTTAACCGAATGCGATGCCTTCCCGCTGTTGCGGCGGTATCACCAAGGCGGCGCGGGGATCGGTTCGCTTGAGTTTGATGGCATTAAGCTCGATGCCGTGTGCAGATCGGCATTCCTGTGTCGCGATCATTTCATCGTCGCCGACAGGCCCAAGATCCACGTCTTTATCGGGCAGGATGACGATCGCGCGGCGACCGATCTTGACGATCACTTGACCGCGTCCGGCGACGGCTCGCCGCGACCATTCCTTGAGCTTTGGATAGTACGGCGCACGCGTCCAGGCATCGGCCCGGGCGGGATCGACATGGACGAACATCGTCTTGGTATCCCCCTGGTCAAAGCAAATCACGAGCTTGGAGGTGGAGGGGCGCCAGCTTTCGTCGAGTTCTCGCAGCGTGAGAAAGCCGCACAGGAAGTCCCGGCATTCGGCGGGACGTGTCTCATACACGCGGCATCCGGTGCCGACGGCGCAATGTTTGCACCATCCACCGAGGGGCTTGTTCAGGGGCTCGATAACCAAGAGCTTGCAGCAGAGCGAGCAGGAGCCGCACTCCCGCATAGGGGGAGCCGGATCGCGTGCGCTGTCGAGGGTGTCCATAAGTCGATGTTTATGGACGCATGTGCTTTCAGATTTGTGACGGCTTCCTGACAGAGAGGCACTATTTCGAATATGCTAGAAATATAGTTGACTCCTCCCTGCTCGGAGGTAGGGTGCGAGACATGAAGATCGATGACGCCGCGGCCCGCCTCGAAGCCCTCGGCAATCCGACCAGACTGCAGATCTATCGCGCCCTGGTGCGGGCCGGTCAGGCCGGCATGCCGGTCGGACGCCTGCAGGCCAAGCTGAAGGTCGCGCCGTCGACGCTCTCGCATCACATCAAAACGCTGGTCTCGGTGGGCCTGATCTCTCAGGTCAGGGAGTCCACGACGCTCGTCTGTCATGCCGAGTACGGCACGATGAAGGGTCTGGTCGATTTTCTCGTCGCAGAGTGCTGCGCCGACGAAAAGTGCGCGGATACGAAATCTGCGGCGTGAAATTTTTATTGTCCACGGCTTCGATAATTCTAGAAGGATGGGATGTCATGAGCAAAAGCGTCGCGATCGTCGGGGCGGGCCCGGTTGGCCTCGCGGCCGCGGCCCGCGTCCTGGAGCGCGGCATGACGCCGATCGTGCTCGAGGCCGGGCCGGAGGCCGGTCACTCCGTGCGGCAATGGCAGCACGTGCAGCTTTTCTCGCCCTGGGAGTACAACGTTGACAAGGCCGCCGCGCGGCTGCTCGTGACGACCGGCTGGAATTCTCCGGAACCGCAGGTCTATCCGACCGGCGCCGAACTGCTCGAACGCTACATCGAGCCGCTGGCGACCAAGACGCCGCTGCGCGACGTGATCCGGACCTCCTGCCGCGTCACGGCGGTCGGACGTGCCGGCTTCGACAAGGCGAAAACCAAGGGCCGCGAGCAGGCTCAGTTCGAAATCCGCTACCAGAACGGCAAGGGTCCGGAGACGCTGCGGGCCGACGCCGTGATCGACGCATCGGGCACCTGGGGCTCGCCAAATCCCGCCGGCGCGGGAGGCCTGACCGCGATCGGCGAGCGCGAGGCCGTAGCGCGGATCTCCTACGGCATGCCCGACGTCCTGGGGAAGGAGCTGGCCCGCTTCGCCGGCAAAGCCGTCGCGGTGTTGGGCGCCGGCCACTCCGCGATCGGCACGTTGACCGACCTGACGACTCTGGCGCAGCAGGCGCCCGGTACGCGCCCGATCTGGCTGCTGCGTGGAACGGAGCCCGCGAAAGCCTTCGGCGGCGGAGCCAACGACAAGCTGTCGGCTCGCGGCGAGCTCGGCGCCCGCTTTGCCTCTCTGGTCGGATCCGGACAGGTCCTGGTCGAAGCCGGCTTTCCCGTCGCCGCCATCACGCAGGCGGATGGCCGCCTCCGGATCGCGACCTCGTCGGCGTGCTGCGGGCGCAGCATCGTCGTCGACGAGCTGGTGGTCGCGACCGGTTTCCGTCCGGACCTCTCGTTCCTGGGCGAAATCCGCCTCCGCCTCGATCCCGCGATCGAGGCTCCCGTCGCGCTGGCACCGCTGATCGATCCGAACGAGCACTCCTGCGGCACCGTGCGACCGCACGGCGCGCGAGAGCTCGTCCAGGACGACCCCGGCTTCTATCTCGCCGGCATCAAGTCCTATGGCCGTGCGCCGACCTTCCTGATGATCACCGGCTACGAACAGGCCCGCTCGATCGCGGCCGACATCGCCGGCGACAAGGAAGCCGCTGCGCGGGTCGAACTTGAATTGCCCGAGACCGGCGTCTGCACGCGCGGCGGCGTCGAGAGCGGCTCCGCGGCCGGATGCTGCGGCGGTCCAGCGAAGCAGGACGTTTCCGCCTGCTGCGCGGACGACGAGAGGGCGAAGCAGACCGGTGCCGCCGGCTGCGGGTGTTCGTAGTCGCGGCTGAGGGATGAGCACGCGCCCCTTCGCACTGGAGCATCGCTCGCTGATAGCGGCGATGTGCCTCGGACAGATCGGCAATCTGCTCCCGCACGTCGCGCTGTCGGCCAATCTCGCTCAGCACCTCATGCCTGCCTGGGGTCTGAGTGCGGCCGAAGGCGGGCTGCTCGCAAGTGGCTATGCCTCTGGCTACATGCTGGCGGTCCCCGTCCTGACGACGCTAACCGATCGGATCGACGCGCGCCTCGTTCTTCTCTGCGGATCGATCGTCAGCGGCCTTGCGACGATCGCGTTCGGTCTGTTCGCAGACGGCTTCTGGTCGGGCGTGGCTATCTGGTCGCTCGCGGGTCTCGGCTTCGCCGGCGCCTACATGCCGGGTCTGAAGGCCCTGACGGATCGGCTGCCGGCGGGAGATACGTCCCGAGCGGTTACGCTCTACACGTCCAGCTTCTCGCTGGGCGTCGGGCTTTCCTTCCTGGTCGCGCAGCTTGTCGCGGACCATTGGGGCTGGCGGGCGGCATTCGTGCTCACCGGCATCGGACCCGTCGTAATGGCCGTCGTGTGCCTGACGATGGAAGAGCGCAGGCCGGAGCACAAGCCCGGACGGCTACTTGATTTCAAACCGGTTTTCGCGAACCGAGAGGCGCTCGGCTATATCTTCGGCTATGGCGCCCACTGCTTCGAGCTCTACGGCGTCAGGACCTGGCTGGTGGGGTTCTGGACCTACGTGATCGCGCACCAGGGCGCCCCGTCCTGGATGTCGCCGGTCGCGGTGAGCTTCGTGTTCGCCGTCTTGTCCATGCCCGCCAGCATCCTTGGCAACGAGGCCGCGTTGAAGTTCGGCCGCCACCGCGCCATCACGGCGGTGATGATCGCCTCAGCCGCGGTCGCGGTGCTCATCGGCCTGAACGTGCGCGCGCCGGCGTGGGCGGTCGCGTTCCTGCTGCTGGCCTACGGCCTGACCGTCCCCGCCGACTCCGGCGCGCTGACCGCCGGCATGTCGGCCGCCGGGACCCGCGAACATCGCGGTGCGACGCTCGCCCTTCATTCCACCGTAGGCTTCGGGCTTTCGGCCGCCGGCGCCTGGGGAACGGGCGTGGCGCTCGATTTCGCCGGCGGTCCGCAGAGCGCCGTCGGATGGATGCTGGTCTTTAGCGTCCTCGCGGTCGGAATCTCGCTGGGCCCGCTCGCTCTTCTCTGGGCCCGCGCCGGCGAGACGAAAAGCGCGATTCCAGCCAAATAACGGGACGCGGATAGAGGGAGAATTCAGGTGGATCGATCACGGCTCGGCGTCGTTGCGGCGCTCGGTACCGCCCAAACACTCGCGTGGGGCTCGAGCTACTACCTGCCGGCCATCCTCGCCGATCCGATCGCGCGCGATCTCGGGATCTCGAGCAACTGGTTCTTCGCGGCGTTCTCCGGATCGCTGGTCATCTCGGGACTGCTCGGACCCCGAGTCGGGCGCCAGATCGATCGCATGGGGGGACGCCAGGTCCTCTGCGCCTCGAATCTGGTTCTCGCAGCGGGGCTCGCGCTGCTTGGGGCCTCGGCGTCCGTGTGGACGATGTCGGCGGCGTGGCTGCTGCTCGGCGTCGGGATGGGTCTCGGCCTCTACGACGCGGCCTTCGGCGCGCTGGGGCGCATCTACGGCAGCGACGCGCGCGCATCGATCACCGGCATCACGCTGATCGCCGGCTTCGCCAGCACTGTCGGTTGGCCGTTGAGCTCGCTTGGACTCGAGACGATCGGCTGGAGGGAGACCTGCTTCGCGTGGGCGGCGGCGCACATCGTACTTGGGCTGCCGCTGAATCTGATGTTGCCCCGGACCGAGCGCGCCGCGGCATCGCAGGAACCCAGGGTCAAGCCGCACATCCGGATCGACCGGACGATGGTGCTGTTGTCGTTTGCGTTCGCTGCCGCCTGGACGGTGACGTCGGCGATGGCGGCGCATCTGCCGCGTATCGTCGAGACCTTCGGGTCAACGCCGGCTCAGGCTGTCGTCGCCGGAATGATGATCGGACCCGCTCAGGTCGCTGCGCGCGTTTTGGAGGCCAGCGTGCTGGGGCGCTTCCACCCGCTCGTCTCGACGCGTCTGGCCTGTATCACGCATCCGCTGGGCGCCTGCGTTATCGGTCTGTTCGGCGGCAGCGCCGCAGCAGCTTTCGCCCTGCTGCACGGCGCCGGCAACGGCATCCTCACCATCGCGCGCGGGACGCTGCCCCTGGCAATTTTCGGAGCGGAGAATTACGCCTATCGGCTCGGGCTGATCGGAGCGCCGTCGCGGATCGCGCAAGCGCTGGCGCCGCTCGCGATCGGATTGCTTATCGAGCCCTTGGGGCGTGGCATCGTTCTCGTCTCAGCCGGGCTGAGCCTATCGGCGTTGATCGCCTTGATGCTGCTCGGACGCGAACGAAGACGACGAAAGTTCACTCTCCCGCTGAGTGAAACGTAAGAGCTCTCCGTGCACTCTGGAGGATCCGAGCTTCTACATTCTCGGTCTGTTTTGGCGTCGCCATAGTCGCCGCCGAGTCCTGAGCTTGTCGGAGAACCAACGTCTTCGATGCAGGGCTGCACTCGGTGCCGAAGCACCACCCGCTCAGTCTGAGGCGGGTCAACTCCGAGATATTGCGGGGCGTGGCATCGCGCATCGCCATCGACGTGTGGGAAGCTCGCTTCGTCAAGAGCCACAAGGGGCGCTTGACCGAGAAACACGCCTACCTGGCGCGCACCCTTGATCGAGGATACGTCGCGTTTGGGGAATGCGCGGCAACGGCCGAGCTACGCGCACTCCGCGAACTGAGGAGCGCCATCTCCAAACAAGCGCGTCTGGCCAGAGCCCGAGCTAAGCGGGCCGAGGACTATCAGGAATTCCTCCGTAGCCGTTGTGCCCGGGGCCGGTACGACAGCGCTCACCGGGTCGACCTTGCCAGCTACGAACGATGGCTGCCGAAACATCTGAGAGAAGCTTTCAGGCACTACGAAGAAGGCGTCCCCCTGCGGGTGATCGAAAACGAAGCGGTCGACCTAGTGCCTTCGTTGGACGATCGGCACTTGGCAGATCTGATCTATCAATTAGACCGCGATGTTGCGCGCGCGGAAGAGGAAACCGATAGACAGGCGCTGGACCGCTGGTTTGGTGGAGGCGGGTAGCAAAGCGCCGATGAAGGGAGACGAAGTTCCCCGTTTCAACAGTTTGGCGTCATAAGCGACGGAATTGTTGAAACCCTTGAATTTTAATGATAAATACGGTTTCAACAGCAGGGCCACGAAAACTGATCGAAGTGTTGAAACCATGGATTTTCAAGAGCTTAACAATGATCAGCGCCGCGAGGTGGTTAATAGCCAGCAGCGCTTTCAGGCCCTGCGAGATGCCAAGGAGGCGTACGATACTCATCGCGGTTCCCTGACCTGGGTGGAGTCCAAGGGCCGCGAATACCTCGTCCGGAGCTACTACGACAAAGCCGGGCTCCGGAAGCAAGCCTCGCTGGGCCCGCGTTCACCCGAAACTGAAAAGATGAAGGCCGACTTCGAAGCTAAACGCGCTGCGGCAGAAGACCGCGTAAAGAACTTGCGCGATACGATGGAGCGGCAGGCCGCAGTCAATCGTGCGCTCGGCTTGGGTCGTGTACCGTTGATCGGAGCCCGGATCATGCGCGCTCTCGACAGCTTCGGAATGTTAGGTTCTGGCATTCGGATTCTCGGGACGAACGCGATCTACGGTTATGAAGCCTCTTCCGGTGTCAGACTCGATCCGGGCTTGGCCACGACTGAAGACATCGATCTGCTGTTCGACGCGCGCGGCGGGCTTATGTTTGTCGCGGACGACGACGTCTCCGAGTCATCGCTCCTGAAGATACTCAAGCGAGTGGACACCAGCTTCGAACGCGCCAAGCAGACGTTCCGTGCTGTAAACAGGGACGGCTATCTCGTCGATTTGATTAAGCCAATGCAGAGCCCACCTTGGAAGAAAGCTCCCGACAAGATCGGCTCTGACCCGGAAGATTTGACCGCCGTGCAAATCGAAGGACTCGATTGGCTGCAGAATGCTCCCGCCTTCGAGGCGGTCGCGATCGACGAAAAGGGCGAACCTGTGCGCATCGTCGCTCCAGACCCGCGGGTTTGGGCTGCGCATAAGCTTTGGCTGTCCCGGCGTGCGGACAGGGAGCCGCTTAAGCGACAACGAGACGCAGCGCAGGCGGAAGCTGTCGGGGCTCTGGTTGCGAACTATCTCACTCATCTGCCATTCGACGCAGAACAGCTGAGGATGCTTCCGAAAGAAGTGGTAGACAGCGCGGAGCCGCTTTTCGTTAAGAAAGACACCGCGGCCCGAGCCTAACAGTAGGTCTCGAAAAACCAAGGCCGGCATAACCGGCGGCGGTCATTGCGGCACCATGCCGATGATCAGCATGATGCTGCTGCTCATCGGCATGCCGACCATCATCATGGCGGCATCATCACCGTCATCATCATCCTCAGCACCAGCACCAGCACCCAGCATCGCGATGGACCACCGGCATTGCTGACAGTCCAGCGGCTGCTGGCGCCAGAGAACGATCAAAAATCGATTGCGATCACCGCAAAACCGCTTACGCTACCTACGGCGAAATCTTCGCGGCGTTAATGTTTGGCTTCCGACTGGCCGCTGATTTCCGATGACTGGGCATCGACTTACAAAATCGAGTCGTTCTTAAAGCCCGGAATCGAGTCGCTCTTATAGCTCAAGCGAGTCGTACTTAAAGTGGACGTATAGGCATAACAGAGGCTGGTGGGCCCGCCTGGATTCGAACCAGGAACCAGACCGTTATGAGCGGCCGGCTCTAACCATTGAGCTACAGGCCCCCGCCGCGGGCAATCGCTGAAAGGCGGCCGGACAGCGTGCCGGGATCGTTTACAGGGTGGCCGGCATTCCGGCAATCCCATATCGCTTCGAACGAACTAGGGTCTTGCAAGCAATCCGCGGTTAGCGTGGCCGAGCCGTGCGGGGGGACGTCAATGCATGACTGGAAGAGCGAACTCGTTGCGCTCGTCGCTGAAACAATGGCGTTCGCCAATTCGCTGAAGGTGGAGATCGAGCGGCCCCGGCCGCAGCCAAAAGTAGTCGACGAGCAGGTTGGCCTCAGCGTGCCCGACTAGCGACGCCATCGATACCGCGCGCAGTGCATGCCGGCATTCATGTGGCGGCGCTGAGCTTCCGACTGCAGGAGCCAAACTCGAGATTTTTGCCGCTTGCTCAGAAAAGCGCGTCTGTGCAAGACATTGGTTCCGGAAGCGCAGCAGAGGAACCGCACCGTGACAGCCACTCTTGACGGCGAAATTCGCGGCGGACGCCATCACTTGCAGGTCCGGGTCTATTTTGAAGATACAGATTCCGGCCAAATTGTTTATCACGCAAATTTTTTGCGGTTCATGGAGCGCGGCAGAACGAATTACTTGCGCCTNCTCGGAACCAATCAGCAAGCGCTGCTCGAAGAAGCTCGGAACGATGCGCCCGGCTTTGCCTTCGTCGTCCGTTCGATGACAATCGATTTTCTAAAGCCGGCGGTCTTGGACGACGTCCTTGACGTCGTCACGCTCCCACAAGAGGTGAGGGG
>NZ_AXAY01000052.1 GCF_000473045.1 Bradyrhizobium sp. WSM3983
ATAGGTCGGGCAAGTCGCCTGAAATACGGACTCCACGAGAGAGTTCACGGATCGTACCAGCATACAGCGTCAACTGGCGGAGAGTTGCGCCTCAACGGGGGTGTGCTAGTACGCCCACTCTCGGATCGAGGAGCTAAAAGTGGCGAAGAAGGCAAAGAAGACGGCTACGAAGAAGAAAACAGTGCGTCGCGAATACACAAAGGCTGACGTGAAAGAGCTGCGCGCTCATTCGAAAGCGAAAACGCCGGTTGCAAAGATCGCGAAGCTCACAAAGCGCTCCGAAGGCTCACTCCGCCAAAAGGCGCTCAAGCTTGGAATCCGGCTCGGTCACAAGCGCTAGAGGCGGCTTCATGAGGCTCTTCAATAGAGCGTTCTCGACCAGAACGTTGTTGCAAATCATCTGCGTTCTCGTCGCTGTTGTCGCAATGAAGTTGTTGAGCGCTTACTATGACTTCAGCTGGGCAACCGCAGTTAGCGGTTGAGTAGAGGAACACCTGGAAGGCTGAGCAGAAAAGAAGCCCATCTAGTGGCGAGCAATCACGTGGCGTTCAGGCCTGCGAGGCGCCTTCAAAGCCGCAAGGTCAAGGAGGCTAGTCAATTATCAAGCGCGGGCCCGATATGTCTGGCAGGCCTCAAACCATCAATCAGGCCGTTATGAGCGGCAGACTTTCGATCATTTTCGTTGATCTTCCTGCACTTTTGTCTGATTCGCTCTCGTTCGTTCCGCTTCGATCACGACGTTTCTGGTGCGAAACTGGTGCGGTTAAGTCTCGACGTTCAGCATTCATAACTGAAGGTCATAGGTTCAAATCCTATCCGTGATTTGAACCTGCTTCGTTCAGCTGTTAGCCCGGCGTCGCACTAATTGCCCCAAACATCAAATCTTGGGCGGGTTAGAGGACGCAGCTCTCATTCTCGTTTAGGAACCCGAACCCGAAAGAAACCCGATTAGTCGGGGACAACGGCTTCCATTTGACGAGGTTGGTTGCGACTACGATACAACCGGGGGTAATGGTATCGTCGGCTTTCGGGGAAGCAATGTCTAGATCGCGATACATTGCCGTCTGCGCAATTGCGCTCGCGAGCGCCGCCCTTCTCACACCAGCGAAGTCCCAGCACGAGACGGCGCCGGGCGGCAGTCCAGCGCCGTTGGCGCAAAGATGGCAGCGCCATCGCAAGGGCGGCAGGTCCCCGTGGTCCCGCTGACGGATAACACCTTGCGCCTGGCCGAGCGGCTTGCGCCGCGCTGGGAGTTCGGCATCGAGATGGCGCTGGTCGGCAGCCGTGGCGAGGTCACTGACGTAAAAGCGGGAGTGGCAAGGAATGACGCGTGAGAAGGGTGACGGTGCCGATATCTTGGTGAGCGAGGCTAGCGCCGGTCCGGGAACTGCGATGCTCGCTGCGATGGCGGACCTGTGGCGGCTGCGTCCGCCCGGGCCGGACAATATCCTCGTGCACCCCGCCTTCGTGCAACTGCGCGACGCCTGCCTTGACGGCTATCCGAACGCCGGCAAGAAGGGGCCGGGCTTCGCGCTCGCGTCTGCCTTGCGGGCTTTGGGCCTGCCGTGCCATCTGCAGAAGGAAACGGCCCATCTCGCCTTGCCGGTGGAGGCGGCGGCGAAGGGCTTGGATGCCGCGATGCGGGCGACCCTCGCCACGCGCATCCACCTGGCGCCGCTCGATCTCGCCTCCGACCTGCCGCCGCTGGCGTTCGGTCCAGCCAAGCTAAGCCGGCTGACGGCGGATGAATTGCGCGCCATAGTCGACGAGCGCCGACTGAAACGGCTTTATCCACGGCAGGACTTCGATGCCGAGCGGTTTTCTGAATTTCACTGGCTGGTCGTCGAAGAGACGGTGGTGCTCGAGCAGGAGCCGGAAGCCCGAGCGGTCCCGGTGTTGTTCATGGACTTCAGCCAGGATCTGGGCCGGATCGAGCCTCACAAGGGACGTTTTCCAATCGCTTTCGAAGACACGCTGTTCTTCCTCCTACTGGCGCCGTGGGAGAGCTGGTCGACCATGGCAGAGGTCGACTGGCGCGGCTTCCGCGTGCCGTGGGTCTATACCGTCGACAGGGACATCTTTGTCCGGCCCAATTCGCCACCGTCGCCCGACACGCTAAGCTGGGAGGACCGAATCTACGATGATGGCTATGGCGAGACCTATGAGGAGGAGCGACCGGTCGAGCTGCGCCTGGCAGACGATGTCGAGACCGAATTGGCGGTGTGGGATCAGAGCCGATGGGCGACCGTTGAACAGGCGAAGCGGTCAGTCTTATTTGAAACGCCGATCGTCCATTTCCTCGTCCGGGCTTTCTTGGCTGACGGTGTGGACGAGCTTCTCGCGCATATTACGACGATTGAGGCAGCGCTGGGCCTGCGCGCTGACTATGACAAGAGCGTTCGTATTGCGCCGGATCGTCACAAGGGCATGTCGGCGACGAAGAGGATGCGAGGTCGTCTTGCCGGGCTCCTCGGTGATCGCCTTTACGCAGACCAGTATAAGCGGCTGTTCAACGTACGAAGCGCGTTTCTCCATGGTCGCGCGATGTCCGCCATCTCCACCAAAGAACGGGTGTCGGCCCGATCGCTGGCCCGGCAGGTGGTCGAGGCGTTGATTCTTGCTACACGATCGAGCCCGATTTCCTCTCGAGAAGATTTTCTCGACACTCTTCTCGATAAGGGCGCTCCGCTGATCTAGCTCCTCACCGCCACGACTAGGCGGCGTAGCCACAAGGCCGCCGCGTAATCCTATGAAGAGGACGTCCGCTTCGCCCGTTCGTGCGGCAGCGCAATATGTCGCGAAGAGCCGGGAGCGGACTTCAGCACCAAACCTGGACCGGGCCTTGCCGGCATATGTGGTGTGGCGTTGGAGAACTCGCCCTTGAACGTGCTAACGGGGTGGACGAAACGACTCCCGCGATCGAGCAGCCGAAAGTTTAGAACGCCATACCCTGCTAGCGGAACGCAATAGTTTCTGTATGCTGTGGCGCTCCTGTCGAGGGCGGAATGCAAGACATTCTCACCGAAAGTGAATTGAGGTTTCTGAGGAGCCAGGATCTTGGCCCGGACGACGTCATGGACGTTCGGCGTATGCCTCAGTGGCTTTGGTTTAAGCGAATCAAAGAGGAAGGCAAGACGATTGCGCTCGGCAGCAAATGCCGAAAGGCAGGCCACAGGCTTAGGTCCACGAAGGGCCATTGTGTTCAATGCGACACAAAGGTCCTCGCTTTCGCTGGGCGGTTCAACCTCAAGCAATACCTCTACATCGCTGGCTCTCTACAGGCCCGGCTAATCAAGATTGGTGTCTGCAAGGATCTAGGCCAACGGATTCGTCAAATCTGTAGCGAGCGTCATGGGGATGCCAGAGACTGGGAAATTCTCTACGCCGTTGAGATCGAGCGAGCGGGAGAACTTGAAGACCGTGTGCTTGGTAGGCTAATCGACTATTCGATTTACTCGACTTACTGGAAAGATGGGGTGCTTCAGCAATCAATCGAGCTTCGACGATGCTCAATCAGCCGGGCAATGGAAGCGATGACGGCTGAGATCGAGGGAAAGGAATACTATCTAGCGATCAACTGGCGCGACAAATCGGCGTACGAGTTCACGTAAAGGAGAGCCGTGATGCACGAGAACGACCGATCGGCGCGGTATTCGCTGTTAGTCTCGGTTCGCGTCCCCGGCGCCAACATCGATACCTATACGCCGATCGCTAACCCGCTCGCGATCCGCATCCCTGCTGCATAGCGATGGCGGCAATCTGACGATGGCTACAGATCTCCGCGCCAAGATCGTCGGCGTTTTCCATCCGATGTCGCACGCTGCGCTCGACATTGAGCCGATGCGCATCGCGGGACTGGAGATTCCACGTGGGGACGGGCTTTCGAAGAGCCAGCGAATCAATGCTGTGCTGGACGGCCTCTCCGAAAAGGAGATTGCGCGCCTAGCGCTCAAGCTCGCTCAGGAACGAGGCGACGTCGCCTTGGACGAGGCTGGTCGCAAAGTGCTCGAGGCCGACGAGCCGCCGTTGACCCGCATCACGCGTCGTGATGTTGCGCGCGTGTTTGGCGAAGACTTGGCTGGCGAGGCCGATCTGCTTGAGCTAGTCGGCCGTTATTTCGTTATTTCCGATCCCTTCGAGGAAGCATTTGGTGGTAGCGGCAGGAGCCTCCGGGACAAGATCGACCGCCACATGGTACGAAACCCCGGCGACTGGTCGGTGGAGTTCCTCTTCGGGGAAATCGGTGCATTCGATTGTTCGCGGGCGCGATTCGCCGCCATGCTTCGGGACGCGGTCCATCCGTTGGCCCGTTCGGGCGAGGCTCAACTTCAGACCGTAGCCGCGCTTAACAAGGTTCTCGCAAGGGATGGTTACGAGCTGGCGGTGGACGGAGATGAATCGGGACATCCGATCTATGCATTCCGGCCCATCGTTCGGGGCGTTGAGGGGCGCCCCAAGAACCTGATCTTCGCCTCCCGTGGCCCGAAGCCGGAACTCGGCTTTGCCGATGCCATCAACAACGACATCGTCATTCTCTCCGGCGAGGAAAGCTGCCTCGTATACGACCGCCCGATCACCGCCGCAAATGGCCTATTGTGGTTAGAGCTAGTGACTTGGTGGTCTGAACAAGCGTCAGGCGGTGATGCCGCTAGTCTCGGGAAGCGCCTGCAGGAGTCTCTCGCCTCCGATGCTGAGAGAAAGGTCTTCGCGACCTATTTCAAGGCCTACCGAACCAGCCTGGGCGACGCTCTGCCTGCACTGCTGCCTCAAGTTTATCTGCACTACGATCCAGCTGTGGTGAAAACGCTCCGGCATCGTCTTTCCTTGCCACGTCAACGCATGGATTTTCTTCTTCTGCTTCCTGGCCGCCAGAGGATCGTGATCGAGGTGGATGGCAAACATCACTTCTCGGAGGCAGAAAAGCCATCGTTGAAGGTCTATAGCGAGATGGTGTCGGCCGACCGCGAATTACGTCTGGCTGGTTACGAGGTTTATCGATTTGGCGCGAACGAATTAGTCGGCGACGGTGCCGAAAAGGTGATGCACGACTTCTTCGACAAGTTGTTTCGCCTACATCGCGTGATTATGGGCTAAGTGGAGAGCGATGGCCCGGCGAGCATGAACGACCGTGTCGGCCGGGTGACTCACCATATTAACCCGTGTTGGCGGTCGACGCCTCCCTTTGCTGGCGCAAAATGCGCGCGGCAGCTTGATTATGCTCGGGCTTCTCCCACGCTACGCCCTTTTCCGAAGGTGCCGTCAGAAGCACTGTCGAGCAGGGCAGGCCCCTTGCATCGAACTTGCGCGCGACGAAATCGCTCTCGCCGCGATCGTGGCTTGACATTACCAGCTGATAGCCGTTGAGCTCCACCATGTTGCGCATCACGTCGACAAACGCGGCGGTGTGAATGATATCATTATGCTGGAGCGGATCGTCGAGCAGCAGCGCGCGCCAGCGCGACCAGGGATAAGCGGTGCTCGCCGCGCACAGGATGCTGAAGCCATTGGCCGCGAGCTGACCCTCGCTCAACACCAATTGTGGCGGCAAGTCCTTCTTCGTCTCGATCGCATTCTCGACCCGCTCGCGATATTTGAGCGCCATGCCGAAACTGGTAGCATCAACTCGCGTATCCGCCTTGAATTGGATGCTTTCGCCCGGCGTGCTGAGCATCGCCTCGTTGAAATCGTCGATCACTGTGTTGAGCGGATCGAGCACGCGGTTCGAGAAATCATCCGCCTGGGATTGAAGATCTTCCGAATAGCGTTTGACCGCATTCCGGGCGGCGGTGGTCAATTTGACGGTGGCGCGGGCGGCGACAAGCGAGGCCTCGAGCGTCGCGAGATGGGCAGCCGGATCGCCAGCGCCGTCATCACCACCGGCCGCGCGCATCGACGCCATGATCTCGTCGATCTCGCCTTGCAGTAGCGCATCTTCATTGTCCCGGGCCAGCACTAATTGCCGTTCGGCGAGCGATCGCAGTCCAGTCAGCGCCGCGTCTAGCGCGGCCAGGCCGCGCTGATAGCCATCCTGACTCGGACTGTCGGGCAGGCCGGCGTCGCTCCATCGCCGTTGCAGCTGGCGCGCCGACTGCTCGGCATTGGCGCGGGTGAGATCTGCTGCGGCCAGATCGCGCTGCGCGGTATCAAGCGCCGCCTGGTCGCGCTGCACGGCCGCCACGGCCGCGGCAGCGGCGTCGGCTAGGTGCGCCAATCGTGCCCGCGCCGCCTCGCCCTGTCCGCGTTCGTTGGTCAGCCGCGTCTCGATATCGCTGATCGTCGCATTGGACAGGTTCCGCGCGGCGATCCGGTCGGCGCAAGCGACATCCTCCGCTTGGAATTGCGACAATCGCGTGCCGAGCTGGCTTTCGCGGCCGATCAAATCGTCGAGGTCGCTGGCTGCCGACGTGCGCTGCTCGGTCGCAGCGGCGGCGCTTGCTGCCTGCGGTTCGAGGGCTGCTTCGGCGGCCGCGACTGCCGACTCCGCGTCGCGTCGCCGTGCCGCAGTGGTAGCGAGATAGTCGCTGCCGTCGGGCACGCCGAGCGCCAATGCAATCGCCGCGCGCGCATCGATGACCGCGCGTTTCGCCGCCTCGGCTTCGCGTTGGAGTTTCTCGACCGCTTCGATCGGCACCCGAAGGGCCGAGATTCTGGTTGCCAGAACGGCGCGCGAAGTTCGCAGGCGCTCGAGGGCTTCATCGGCCTGGGCCAGCCGGCCGTCGCTCTCTGCCGCGGCGGCATCGGCCAGCGCTTTCAGCACACCGGGTTCGAAGGGCGTGCGACACACCGGACAATCGGTGTCGTCCTCGTGCAGATGGCTGGCGAGTTGAGACAAGGCCGCGCTGATCGCAGTGGCATGCCGATCGGCTTCGGCACGTTCATGTTCGGCATCGGCGATGCGGGTATCGAGATCGGCGAGGTGTGTCTCGAGCGGTGCTACTTCGGCCGCCGCGCGCTCGGCGGCTTCGCGCCCTTGCGCCAGCGCGCCAGCGGTCATGCCCGCATCCGATTCCAGATCGAGGTAATCGCGCATCGAGTCATCTTGCGCCTTGGCGGTCGCGGCAAGGCTGCGCCGCCGCGCCAGTTCGGCGACCGCCTCGGCATGCGCCTCGATCGCTTGATCCGCTTCCGCAATCGTCGCCCTGTGCGCGGCGATCGCTTCGATCAGCTGCGCGCGATCCGTCCCATCCGCCGCGATCAGCTCCGCGAGCTGCGTGCGCCGTGCGAGGTCGGCGCGGCCGGCCTCCAGTATCGCGATATTCTGATCGATGGTGGCGATGGCGGCTTGTTGCGCCGTCATCGCATCGTTCGCTGTCGCGACGAGTGGCGACACCCGATCGACCTGCGCCTGTGCATTACTCACGACGCTGCGCAGACGGACCAGGGCAGGGGACTCGAGCAGGCTCTCGGCCTGGCTGATGGCGAATTGTGCGGCAAGCGGCGCCAGCGTCTCGATCGCGATTTTGCGGTCTCCGGTCGCGCGCAGCGCCTCGCCAATCCAGTCGCCCATCGTTGCGAGACGCTGCGCCACATTCTCGCCGGTGATCGCGAGCGGCTGACCGGATGTCAGTTCGAGCAAATCGGCCTCGAGCTGGTCGATGCGCTCGGATACTTCGGCGGCGGGCAGAACGCCGGTCGCACGCGCAGCGGCACGCAGTCGTTCGAGCCGCGTCATCCATCCTTGCCAATCGGCAATCTGGCGTTCGATCGCCGTGACGGACGCCTGCTCGGTTTCGATGCGCCGGTTGAAGGCCATCACCGTCGGGCGTCCGCGAAGACCTGCGCGTATGCGCTCGAGCCGATCGATCCCGCTCGGTCCCTTCAACGCCTGCCACTGATCGTGCGGATCACGGCTGGTGAAGCGTTGCTGCGCCGCCTGACCGAGGAAATGGGTCAAGGCGAGATAGGTGCCGAGATCGTTGATCGTACGTCGGTCGGGCCGCGCCAGCTGAGCGATGATGTCAGCCATCGGCGTGGTCTTTCCGGCGCCGCGCTCGATCGGATCGTTTTCAGAAAATGTCAGCGCGACACGGTGCGCACCCGCTTCGGCGCCGCGCCTCGTGAGATAATCCTTCTCAACGAGTTTCTTCTTGCCGCTGTCCTTCAGATTGGGATCGAAGCGGCGGATTTTGCTTGTCAGGCCCCATTCGATGGCATCGAAGAAGCTACTTTTGCCAAGTCCGTTGGTCCCGGTTAGCAGCACCAGGCCGGGAGCTGCCGGAATGTCGATCTCGAAATCGCCGAAGGTGCGGAAATCATGGATCGCGATGCGGGACAAGAAGATGTCGCTCATGCTTGACCTCTCCGTTCCCAAGCCTTCACCAGGGCGCTGACGATTTCGTCGGGGGTTTTCTTCTCGTCGAGCGCAATGCGCTCCCATTCGTCGGCCAGCGTGCGCGGCAACCCCTGGGTCGACGCATCGCCGCCGCTCAGTTCGTCTAGCGCCGCATCCTCGAACTTGCCTTCGTCATGCACCCACGGACGCGCCAGAAATGTTCGCTTGAGAAATTCGGTGAAACTCTCCTCGTCGCGCTTTTCGTCCTCGGGCCGAAGCCAAGCGAGTTTGCGCGCCACACGGTCGTCGCGCTCGACCAGCAAGGCCAGCGCGCGCCATGCATCCTGCCGCTCACTCGACCGCGGCCCCAGCAGCATCAGCTGCAGGTCGAGCGTCTCGTTCGTCCCAAGATAGGAGCGCGCGACGACGCATTGGTTGCGGCACCGGCGCAGCGTTTCGCGGACGGCTTCGAGGGTGGCGATGTCGGGCAATATCCCCAGCACGACATTGAACCGGTCGATGCGGATGCCGTGGCTCTCGGCCGGAAGGTCGGTTGGGCTGATCGATGTCGATTTGCTCGAGCCGCCATTGAAGGTCGCGCTTGCCAGTTCGGGCCGGTCCTCGACCTTGAGATCAAGCGCCAGCGCTGCCGAGCGGATCCGGTCCGCGAAATCCGCGAGTCCGGGCGACAGGGTCGATCCTTCGGTCATGCCGCTCCTTTCATGATCGCTTTGTCCAACGCTTCGAAATGCCGGGCCTCGACTGTCGCCAGCAACGCGCGCAGCGCCGCAAGTCCCGCCGCCACCGCTTGGGAAAACTCGCGGTTGATCGACATGATCACCGGACCCGATCCATCGGTCTCGCTCAGTGCCGGCTGATCGGTCTCGACCTGAGCGAAGGGGCGCTCGGCGTTCCGCGCGACCTCGATCGTAGTCTTGACGATCAAAATTACGAACTGGGTCTGCCACATATAGGTGGCGGCGCACAGCGACATGTCGCTACCGTTGATCAGATCGGCTGCGCACCCATGGCCCGCCCAGTCACTGTCGCCGTCGCGCAGCCGCACGAGGTTGCCGGGGCCAGCGCTCTTGGGAGATGTCGTCTGCCAGGCGGCGGCGATAGCGAGCGCTACAACAGTGCCGCGGACGATCTCTTTCCATTTGGTCGGACCGACCAGCACCTGCCCTGCGTCACGATTATCGTCGTCATCCACCGCGCAAATCATTAACCGCAGGAAGTGGCTGAGCAGTGCAGCATCATCGCCGAAGGCTGCGTGCCACTGAGCCCAGGTCGCCGCCATGGCGCCGCGCAGATCGGGCGCGATCGTGAGGCCGATCGAACGCCCGGGATCGGCGTTGCTGGCGAAGAAGGGGACGAGATGCGAGTGCAGCCGCTCGAGCAGCCAGCTGTCGAGTGCGCGATGGATCTGCCGCGCCAAAATATCCGACGCGATCGTCACCGGCTCCTGTGCCGCGCCGCCGGGGTTGCCGCCGATGATCGTCGGCATCGCGATGCCCTCGGCGTGCAGCGAGTCGATGCTCAGTGCGCGGACATGCTGGGACCAGAGGGCGGGCGCCGCGTGCAGGCGGCTCGTGCGGCTGTGGCAGGCGACGCGCAGGATGGCGACCGCTGCTGGCCCCAGTAGGTCCGGGCCGTCGGGCAGGATGATTTCGAACGCCTGATCTGCGCTCCAGGCTCTGACGAGCTGATTGGCCGGGATCGCGCCGGACCAGCGCACCTGGTTAGCGTCGCGGCGGAGCTGGACTGAAACTGGCAATTGGTGCGCTATCTGGCGCTGCACGCGCGGCGCGAGTGGGATCAGAGCATCGCGCGCCGCCTCCTGAAAGAGCGTGCGCGCGTGCCCGGACAGTTTCGGCACAAGGGTCGCATCGCCGTGACGAGCGAGCCATTCCCGGTGCGTGTGCGCATAGCTTGCCAAATGATCGTCGAACGGTCCGCGAACCAGCGCGCGGCCAGGGCCACGCCGCACGATCACCGCGTCGGCAGCGACCGTTTCGCCGGCGCAGTCGAGCCAGAAATCGGCAGCCGGCTCGGGTGCGGGGACGGGCGGCGCCACCCGGGCGACCGCACTACATTGCAGGTGCCGGAATGTGCGCTGGGCGTCCGCCTCACAGGCTTTGATCGTGAGATACGCAGCAAGCCGGTTAAGCGTGGAGGTCGAGATCTCGAACATTTCGACGTGCTGGGTTTGCAGCGTCAAGCGCACGCCGGGCCGCAACTGCGCCGCAACCGCCGCGACCAGACCAACTGCCGTCAGCTGGCCGAGCACTTCGTCATCATAGGCGGCGAGAAAATCGAACCGGTTGCCGGCGGCATCGGCGGCACGGGCACGCACGTCGATATTGGCGAGCGTGGGAGAGAGTTCGCCGATGCCGGGATGTTGAGAGATCATGGCGATCATGCCAGCATGGTCGAAGTTCTTCGCGCCGGCCGCGACAAGGTCGATCAATCCGCCGTCACCCGCGCCGCTGATGAAGAAGCGTGGCGTCGGCCTGCCTTCGAACTCCGCCACCGGCACACCGGCATCCGACCAGTAGCTCGCGCTCTGGATGTTCTCGACGGGCTCACGCGGCTCGAGACCGAACCCCACCGCCAACAGTACCATGTTGAAACGCTCAGTCGGCTCATCTCCAGGAGCCCGTGCCGGGCCGTCGAGATCGACGAAGCGGAGGTCATAGCCATCGGGAGCCACGGCCAGGCCCAGCACGCGATGACGCATCCGGCGTTGCAGGCGCTGACCGAGCCGGACCGAAATATCCTCGAAGCCGACCAGCACGTCCTCACGCACCGACCGACATGTTCCGGACTCCCAGTCGAGGATCGGGAGGTTGGCGATCGGATCGACCGTGTCGTGCGCCGGCCAGTCATAAATGTGCGGATCGAGCCGTCGGCGTTCGGTGGTCGACTGGAGTGACAGCAACTCGCCTGCTGTTTCGAAGAGAACGACATTGGCGTTCGAGACAAGCGCGGCTGCCGCCGCGGCGGTCACGCCAGCCGCGCCGCCGCCGATCACCGCGATGCGCGGATTGGCGTTGAGATAGCCCAGATCCTTGAACGCATGGACGAGCGATAATGCGCGCACCTGCTGCGAGTAAAAGGTGATGCGCCGGTCGAAACAGCCGATGACGAACAGGTTTGGTCGGTCACGGACCGCTGCTCCGTCGATGATATCTTGAGGCAGCAGCGGATCAGCCAATTGAAGGGCCTTCTTCTGCTTGCCTCTTACGCGCAGGCATAGCTGCGCGAGTATTCGCATGGATGTTCGACAACCCGCTCTCCCCCGGCCGAGGCCGCGCAAGCGGCCGCTCCTGTGAAAGTTTATGGGGAAATACGAGCACCTCGCAAGTTTTGGATAGGTCTCGTTCGGCGAATCGTCGGCTCGACCGCAAATATATTGGTCTGGCGGCTCGGACCGCCCAGTCCGCATGCGGCTATCGCAGGCTCGGCAGACAAAAATGGGAACTAGGAGCAAATTTGCGGTTGAGCAGCAGTGAATTTCGCATGCGGTGTCCGTCGTCTTCATCCTGGCAAGGCATCACTAGAACACGCACTCGGCTTGGTTTCTTTGTCATGATCCATCCTTCTCGATCTGGGGGATGGAATTGCGCTCAAGTTTCCGACTGGTCGCTGATAACGAGCTCTGACGGTACTTTTTTGTCGTCGGGCGTCATTCATCTATAAAATGCCGCTCGTTCGTCGATAGTTGGCAATTGGTGGTTTGCCAACGACGTCGAAATTTCCTGAGGGAAACAAAAAGCCTAGATTTTTGACGGCCTCTAAGGCAGTAATAACTGTGCTACAAATATTTTCGGTCGATAAATCAAATGGTTAGGGCCCGGCCAATGATCGAGTGGGGCATGTCTCCCGCCATCGAGAAGCAACGCAAAAAGCATCGCCTGAAGGAGGCGAAGAGCTTCGGCGAGTTTGGCGAGAAGTGGCTGACCGCCGCCCCGATGGCACACAGCACGCGGGCGATGCGTCGCGCCATCTTCGAACGTGAGCTGCTTCTCCACGCGCGGGATATCGTAAAGCAGATCTATGGCTTCGCGATCCTGCACGGTGAGAAGGTGGCCAATCCTGCGGACGAGGTCGGACCAGCTTCAATCGCAACCTTCGTGCGCAAGGACCGCCCGCTATGGCCGGCTGAAATCCGCATAATGCTCAAGCAGCTTGCGCATGTTGCGACCATGCCCACTGAGGCAAAAGAAACATATATCGCGATCTTCGGTGCCGTCCATGGGTGAAACCTCTTCCGGTTCGAGCGGGTCACACGAGCTCTCGCCCTCCAGCGGCGGGCAGTCCCTCGAAGGCTACTTCTATCAGCTCGACGTCTCATTACTCACCGCGCTTGACCTCGTTCTTGCTAAGAAAGTGGCAAACGAGATTGTGCTCGAGCCTGCGACCGATGAAGACCTTGAAGCCGATATCGAAGAAGAACCGGGGGCGCTGTCGGAGACTGTTGCACTCGACGGCTACCGCTTGGTTCTTCAATGCAAGCTTCGGAATACTGGCCCTTGGAAGCACGAAGACCTAAGCCGCCTTCTTGCCCACGGTAAACGGCGAAAGCCCGCTCGCGATCGGCTGGCCGACCCAAGCATCCGCTACCTCTTGGTCACGAGTGCCGACTTACACGGTGTTGCCCGTCAGCTCAAAGTAGAGACGATTGGCGCTTGGCCTTCGGCCAGCGATGTGCCTGCTGATATGGCGAAGAGCTTGCCCGCCGATGCCGGCGGCCGAATTGCCGTTCTTGGGGCAATGGACCAGGAAAAGATCAATGCACGCATCGACCGATTGCTGAGCGAGCGTTTTCGCGTACCCCATTCAAATCTTCAAAGCTGCCGGGAGGCATTGCGTAGCGAAGCCCTATTGCGCATGCGGGGCGCGGCGCAAGGTGTATGGACCCGCGCAGACGTCGAGCGCCCCATCAAAGCCGCGGGCGGCTATTCCGGGGAGTCGGCGGACCTCGAAGGCTTCGTTCCTCCGACCAACTGGGACGATTTTAAAGCTGCGATTGAGACGAAGCACGCGGTCGTCATCACTGGAGCGTCTGGAACGGGAAAAACGCGCACAGCCAAAGCACTGATCGCTTACCTGCGGGATCGGATACCCGGCATCAAGCATGTCGTCGTACACGGCGGTCCCGAGAAAATAGTCGACGATTCAGCTTCTCGACCGGTCGTCTACGAAATCGAAGATCCATGGGGCCGCTTTCGGCTGGAGCCAGCGTCCGTGCCCTGGAACGGCGCCATTACCGAGATACTGCAATCCGCCGGTCCCGACAGGAAATTCGTGATCACAAGCCGATCGGACGTGCTGCATGAAAGCAAGCTGCGGCTAAAGGACAAATGGGTTGTCAGGCTCGAAGACGAAAATTACGGCCCGGACGAGCGCGCGAGGCTTTTTGAGAACCGGTTGCCTAGCCTTCCGCCGGATCTTCAACCCATCGTTTTGAAGTCTCGGAATGAGGCGATCGAGCGACTCGCGACGCCACTTGAGATGCATCGGTATTTCGCTGTCCTCGCTGATGGGCTTGGGAAGAACGAAAATAGAGGGGAATACATCGCGCGCTGCCTGTCCGACGCCCATCAGACATCGATAGAATCTGCGCTCCTTCATAATGTTCGCCAGCGTGGAACATGGGCGTGGGCGGCCATCACTTGGGGTCTCTTTAAGTCAGGAGCGCGTCAGACGTTCAATGTCTTGCCTTGCATCCAGGCAGGTCTAACCAAACGCGCGGGCGATCTCGAAGATGGCCTCGAGCCCTATCTGAACTTCCTGATCGCCGGCCGGAATTTGCGGCAATCAGAAGCGACTTTAACCTATCAGCACCCCCGGGTCGAACTAGGCCTTGAAGAGGCGCTCAAGGAAAAACCAGAACTCTCGGCTCGAGTCCTCTCCTATCTGGTGGAAGTTCTGATCGACCTCGATAAAAGAACGGAGACGGACTGGGGAACGGAGGGCGCGGCGCAACTGGTTTATGCTGTACGAGAGCGTTCGATCGTTCAACTTGAGCTTCCCGCCAAGCGGCAATCGCAATTGAATGTCTGGATCGATGCGCGACTGGAAGGGACGGGGCCCAATTTCAGGGAAGACCTGAAGCTTGCTGCGTCAATTGGCTCTGCGGATTCGACTCCTGCGGAGTTTTCGAGATGGCTCACGCATCAAAAAAAGAAGGACGAGGACCACTGGTGGTTCTTCGGTAAGTGGACCGCGCCAGATCGGTCGCCGGATTGGTTTAAAAAGGTCGCCGCCGACTATAGGACCCGAGCGATTTGTGTCGCCTTCATCACGCGCGAACTGCCTCGCCACAATCCTTCCTACCCTGCGGAATTTGCCGAACAAGTAGCGGAATTGTGCGCAGACGTGACGCCCGCCTTTGTGGATGCGGCGCTTTCGATTGTTCGAGATGGATACAATCCAAACGCCGGTCTCATTGCGGAAGGCGCGCTTCCCGACCCAAACGGTTTTGAGGAGATCGTAGCACAGGCGGTCTCATATCGCGGCGAACTCTCAGGGAAGCCCGATGTCGATTTTGAGCTCAGGCTTGCCAATGGCGAATATGACGGCGACTACGGCGACCATTATTATGAGAGTATCTCAGAAGACGGTCAGACAGCGTACGAATTCCTTGAACTCTACGTGACAAAGAGACGGGAGAGGGACGGGTGGGGCGCTATTCGCGATCACGCGCATGCGCCCGGCTTATTATATTTTTGGATACGGGCTGCCGAGCGCGCAACTGACGTCACAATTGAGGAATGGCGTGCCGTCGCACGAGCCTCTTTGGACAGGGCCGAAGAGCGTGAATTTTGGCAGGCCATTAAGAAGTCGATCCCCGACGAGTTTTTGGCGCCCCTTACTAAACGGCTGGTTGAGGGGAGTGCCGTCCGGGAAGTCAGGCTTGAAGCGCTGGAGACGGCTCTGTGCGCTGCGCCATCTCAATTGTTCTCGGCGCTCGAACTTCTCGTTGCGAGTGGCGACATACGGCGGACAATTGAACTGGTGCTCGAGTTTGTCGACGTACGGGATGCGAAGTTTCAAAGAAACCAAATCGACTACGAGACTCTCCGCCTCCGATTTCTCGCTGCTTTGCCTAGCGCGTTGGCGGAGGCCGCGAGTGCCGTGTTCGCATCTATCGAAGGATTGAGCAAAGACGCGCTGCTTGTATTTGAACGACTTGAGGCCCGAGGCAGCCTCCATCTGAAGTCCGTGCAGGCGCAAGCGCTGAGCAAGGCGGGCCTTAACGTAGATCATTTGCTGAGCGAGATTCTCCGCGCGCCGCAGAACGATAGTGAGACGATCGCGATTGCGGCAAATGCGGTTGCTATCGCTGCCCGATGCCAGATGTGGCCGCTTGTCGAAGCCGCCTTGAGCCATCGGTTCGCCGATGTGCGTGAAGCGGCTCTTGTCGCGCTTGCTGAGCGATCACCTGGCCCGCTTTCCCACGAGTTGCGTAACCTCGCAAGCGACAAAGGGCATCGGGTCCGCGAGAAAGTGCTTTCCCTTTTGCAAGAGCGTCCAAGCGCCGACAATATGGATGCACTACTAAAATTGGCCGCCGACACCTGGGAGCCTCAGCAGCCGCGTCACGAAGAGGAACGGAATTTCAGTATCGCGCATGGCGCTGCTCACCTGTTATGCCAGCCACCACAAATCGATGATCAATATGTCTCCGAAATCGGCAAGATACTTTTTCAGACAGAAGATCACGACGTCAAATTGATGTTGCTGCGAGCTCTCGTCCGCAATGGCTCATCCGATGCGCGTAAAAGAGTCTTGAATTTGGCTTTGAAGAGCGGCAATCCTCCTCACCATCGCTTAGCGGCCGAGGCATTGTGCTTGGAACAGCACTGCGTCGACAAGGAGCTTGCCGCAGAAATTCCAGACAAGCAGCTTCTTGTTCGGACAGCACTAGTCGCGCTTCCACTGACGCTCGTTGTCGGGGCCTGCGCCAACAATCCTCAGATTCTTGCTACGGCACGGTCATTGGCCGCAAACCCTGATCGCCGAGTGATGATCGTTCTGCTCGCGATCAAGGCTTTCGTTCGTGATCACGCGTTAGCTCGGGCAATCATAGAACTCTTGCCGGCTACAACAGCGTCTGTGCTGACTAATACGCTAGGCGGGTCTGGCAAGATTTCCCCAGAGGATCTCGACGGGCTGGGTGATGTCCGAACGCTTCAAGCGGTGAAGTCGTGCCTGTCAACCTTCATGAAGGAGGCCGAAGATAGCTAATCGGGGTCGGGGAGGCCGCGGTCTGCCTTTGCTTTTGCTCGGCTGGGCGTCAACGGTCTCTCTGTAAGAAATTTGCTAGACGCTGCGTGAGTGCGGGATCAGAGGTTTCGCACTCCCATACCACGAGCACTGTCCACCCTTGGGCGATCAAGTCTGCCTGATGGCGTTCATCGCGCATTTGATTGCCTGAAATCTTCGGCAACCAATATTCCTGACGCGCCTTTGGGCGGCGTAGCCCCTCACGGCAATCGTGACCGTGCCAGAAGCAGCCGTGAACCAGAATAGCCTTCTTTCGGCCGATGAAGGCGATATCCGGCTTTCCGGGCAAATCCCGCCGATGCAGGCGGTAGCCGGTGAATCCAGCTTGGCGCAAAGCGCTCCGCACGGCGAGCTCCGGCTTGGTATTCTTTGCGCGGATGGCGCGCATGTTGGCACTGCGGCGCTTTGAATCCAGTTTGTCCATGCAAACCTAGCAGAACTGATTTCGCTCGCTCATTGCGTGGAGAGGGTGGTGAGCCACCGCTCCAGGCTAATCAGGCGGCCGCTATCGATATGCTCGATCACTCGTTTGCGCGAGCCCGTTGCGCGGCCGCCATCTGCCGGCAATTCTCCATAGGCAGCCCGGATCCCATCCGTATTGATGTGCACGATATGGTCAAACATTAGATTGTTGCGGTAGAGCACTTCGCACGCTCTCATCAACCGCGCTGGATCAAATTCGTTTGTCACAAAAACATACTGGAACTTTTGGTTCGCGGATTCAGCATTGCAATATTCCTCATACTCGGTGGGAAATTGTTTCTCCCGGTCGGCGCGAACGCTCCATTTGGCAGTCACGATGGTTCGCATCGACGGCCGCACAATGGCGACGTCAACCTTGTTTTCTTTTCCGCCAGACCTGGCTCTGTTGAACCCTGGTATTTCGTAGAGAAGGCTTCGGGTGAAGACTTGGTCCTGCGGCACCTTGCAGGCGCGGCGCACTGTCTGGGCCAGAACGTCCTCAAACCCTTCACCCACGAGGTTTTTGCGCTTGTTCTGCACCGCTAGGTATTGCCGCACTTTCTGCGTGACTTCGTGCCAAACCTCTTCAGGAGGATCCTTGGCAAGGTAGCCGGCGATCGCGCCCCGGATGATGGCAGCCAGTTCTGGATCTGCGCCGGGCTCGGGGAAGCCACGGCCTTCGTATCCATCACGCTGCTTTCCAGCGGCCTGAGTTAAGCGCGCCTCCCGCCGGAGCATCGCGGATGCAAGATCTGCGCACGCCTTGATGAAAAGCCAATCGATTTCTTGGGCCAAGCCGGCAGGCGCAGTCCCGAGCTCAGTGCAAGCCCAATCGTGAAAGGCAAGAGAACGCGAATACCAAGCCTTTCCCGGCTGCGACTTGTCGCTCTCGTAGCAGTGCGCGAGGCCTGTGGTCGGGTCAGACCACAGCAGGAGCCGGTAGACGTGCCGCCATGCGGTCGCAGGGTTGATCTCTTCGCGATCCAGGGTCTGGAAGTAGAGATCAATGAGCCGGTTTCTGTTCTCGGCGCCGAAGGCGCGCTCTATGGCGTCTGCATCCTGCAGCAGGCCCGGCTCGTCAGTCATTCCCTTACCCCGTTCTGGCGCGAACCTCCTCCCGTTCGCGGTAGGTATTAAGCTCAGCCATTAGCAGTTGCGCCACGCTTTTGGCTAGCAGTGGCGGTACCGCATTGCCCACCTGGCGGTAGCGGGAGTGAGCCGGGCCGCCGTCGTGGCGCCCTTCGATCGGCCCCCGCCGGGAGTCGGTCGTGAACACAAAACGATCGGGAAACGACTGTAATCTGGCGAATTCACGAACGGAAAGAGCTCGAGCCGCTTCGTAGTGGTAAACCGAGTCGGCTTTTGTGTTGAGTGTCCATGCCCAAATTGAAGGGTGGAGGCGCCGGTATGCGTAGAAGTGCTTCCGCGACAGGCGGCCCGTTCCGTTGTCTTGTCCCCAGCGTTGTCCGGTCAGGAAGCGCTCTAGCAGCCGCTCCTCCAGATCCCGGTGATTCCCGCCCTGAGGGATGCCTTTGAGGCGCAGCTTCGTGTCCTTGTTGATTCGCGGCACTTGCACATTGGTGAGCACACTGCCGGCGCCGGTCCGCATCAGACGCTGGTATGCGCTCGAGGGGCCAGCCAGCTCCTCCCAAGACATCTCGTCGTTCCGGTTTCCGACAGGCAACGCCGCGAGATCGGAAATTGCCTGCATTGCTGAAACAGCGATCAGGTTTTCCGCATCTTGCAAAGCCTCCCCAATCCGGAGGCTGAGGATGTGTTGCTGGACTGTTAGCTGATAGCGGGGCCGGCGGGAGCCGGTGAACCTCGCGAGCGCAACGGAATCCGCGGCTCCCGATCCAACCAGGACTGGAGGTGACATGCCCGTTCCGCGGCGAACGCCGACGAACAGGAGGCGTTTGCGAGTCTGAGGAACCCCGAAATCAGCGGCGTCCACTACTTGGGCGAGGACTTCATATTCACCCTCGAGCGAAAGGTCCGCGCGAATCTGTTCGCGGACGCCCATCTGATCCATGCCCGTGACGTTCTCCATCACAAAAGCAAGGGGAAGGGCTTCACGGAGCGTCCCAACGAACTCGCGGTAGAGAGCATTACGCGGATCTTCGATGACGCGCGAATGGTTGCGCACCTGCGAGAACGCTTGGCAGGGAGGGCCGCCCACAAGCACGGTTGCAGAGCGGGCGGCTGAAAGCGCGCGCTTCCTTATGTCGGGAGCGCAGATGTTGCCGAGAATGACCTCGGCGTCCGGAAAGTTTAGGGCGTAGGTCGCAAGTGCGTCCGGGTCATTGTCGGCACCAGCAAGAATCTCAAAGCCCGCTTGCTGAAAACCCTCAGAGAAGCCGCCGGCACCACTGAACAGATCTACCACCGAGAACGCCGGATTGGTGACACCGCCAGCTAGGGATTTGGGTCCACTGGACCCCCGCAACGCGATGACAGGCGCCTTCGTCGAGCTCATCGTTTTCCCCTGCCGCATTTCGTTTGTTCTTACTATGTTCCGTTATTTCTGGCTAGGCTTGCTGGCAGAGGCTCCGGACCTGGGCGGGAACATATCCTCCTGGCGGTCCCCTCCGAATTTCCCTGTGGCCGCCACGCCGCGCGCCTTTCTGGGCTCGATGTCAATTCTGGAAAGCACTTCCCGATAATCGACCCCTTTTTCCGCCATCTCCCCCATAAGGGAGGCAATCACGGCCAAGTGGGACGGCACTTCCCCAGTTTTGGCATTATTGGAGATCGAGATCCGGTTCATACGGACGAGCTTGGCGAACTCCCTCACGGTCAGCCCCGCCTTTCCGAGTTGCCGCAGGAATTCCTCATAACTCATGGACGATGCGCCTCGTCCCGCGGGTCATATTCAAATGATGACAAGGTTATCCTGATATGTCCAGTAGTCATGTGGATATGACTTCTTTCCCAGCTGTTTTAATATTGCTTTTCATTGTGATAGCGTCACAAGTTATGATTTCACAAGATGGAGGCCAGCATGCGCCCCGAACAATCGCGGACCGGGCGGGCACTTCTGAATTGGTCACTGGATGATCTCGCCTCGGCTTCCGGGATCCATCGCAACACGCTTTCGAACTTCGAAACTGGAAAATTTCAGGGAGATCCCAATACGCTGCTGGCGGTGAGGCGAGCTCTCGAATCTGCCGGCGTGCTCCTCGTGGAGGAAAATGGAGAAGGCGCCGGAGTAAGGTTGCGGAGATTTCGCGTCGGAGACGTTGTCCGCTTTCGACCTCAAACCAACGTTCGCTATAGCTTTGACGTATCAGCCGATGAGCTTGGCACGGTAGTCGACGTCGAGCCGCATCCTCCCCGCACAGGTCCGACCTACCGAATGGATGTCCAGTTTACGCGTGCGCGTGTCCCTGGAGTTTTCAGATTCGAGTATGAGCTTGTAAAAGCGGCCCCTGCGTTGACGATTAATGGTTTCATCGAAAGCGGTGGTCGACCCATGATCCCGCCGGGACATTTCTTGCCAAATCCCGCGCTAGACTCTCCAGCGCAACTCGAAATGGATCCGAGCAAACTTCCCCAAGAGCTTGGTTCGATCATCCTCATACCCACGTCAGATCTGAACCTAAGACGAGAAGTCGATGCTCGTGGCTTTTTCGCGAAGGAGACTTCAGCGACGCTCGTTCTGATGTTTCGACAATTTCCAGACGGCGTATTGCATACGGGGCCTTGGAAGTAATTGCGGATTGTCGTTCCGAAGCCGGTCTGGTTAGCGGGGCTGCGCCCATTTGGCTTCCGCCTTATGCTCGCTTGCTCTGTCGATTCGCCATCAGGCTTGTCTTGGTCACGATGTGGCGGCAAAAATCGTGGCCCGCTCCTTGCAGAATATTCGGAAGTCTTGGCCTTGCTGATAGTGCGGCCAGATCTGCGGGCTGAATTCCAAGAGGAGGAAGAGCCTGAAAAATTCTGGCGCAACCATGTTCAGCGAGGCAAGGCGAGAAAGGCTATCTTGGCCGCCTTGCCCCTGAAAGAACACGCTCAGTGGTGGGCAGAATATAAAACCTTCAGAAGGGAAGAAAGGAAAGTTTCTGTCGTCGTCGGTACACCCGAGCTACGTCAGCGCCGCAATGATTATGCTTGCCGTTGACCACGAGAAAGAACCGTGGCCAGGATTTTTGGGGCGAGTGTCGGATGCCTCAGTGCGCACGCTGATCTATGCCATGCAGTGCCTCAGCCTTATCGTGTTCTTGAGCCGGCTTTCTAGTTTATTCATGCTTGCGCTTCTGCCGAGCGTGGTGTTGGCCGATGACTTCGTCGGGCAGGCTAGCGTCATTGACGGCGACACGCTGGAAATTCACGGAACGAGGATCCGGCTATGGGGGGTCGACGCACCCGAGAGCAGCCAGCTGTGCCGCGGCGAAGACAGTCTGCAATATCGTTGCGGTGCGCAGGCTGCGAATGGCCTGGACGCCTTCATTGCGCGGCGCCCCGTCAACTGCGCCCCGGTCAGCCTCGACCAATATGGTCGCACGGTCGCCGCCTGTTCGGCCAGTGGCGCGGACCTTGCCGAATGGCTTGTGCTCAACGGGCTTGCCTTGGATTGGCCCCGATACTCGAAAGGCAGATATGGCGCCGCTCAGCGTGACGCCGAGCGAGCCGGCCGTGGAATCTGGAAGGGCAGCTACGTCGAGCCGTGGCTCTATCGCGGCTGCATTCGTGCGAACGGAACGCCGTCGGCCTGTTCGGATGACGCCAATTCTCATCCCTAATTGATGAGACAGATGAGCCGGTTGATAGAGCTGATAATGCTAGCTTAGTCTTTCTTGCCGATTGCGGAGGCCGGCGAACGCCGGATCTGCCTCTCAGACCGCCGATGAAGGCAGGTCTTCCTTAATGCCGCGGGCGACGACCCGGAGCATTCCGTCCGGCAGGGGCCGCTGCAGCTTCAGGGCCTCGCCTGGAGAGGCTATCATCCAGGTATCGACCTCGTCAGGCGTCGTCAGGATCACCGGCATCGCCTTGGGGTGGATGGCACCTACATCAGCGTTCGGCTCCGTCGTGAGGAATGCGTAGAGGTCGTTGGTCGTCTCACCTTCCTTGACCTTCCGGACAGACGTCCAGTTGGTCCATATGCCAGCGAAGCAGGCGAGGGGACGGGTCTCATCGAGCGCGAACCAGATATCGCCGCCCTCGGCCTTGTTGAACTCGCTGAAGGAGTTGAACGGGACTACGCAGCGGTTTTCAGGCTCTAGCCATCTCGTCCAGTGCTTGCTCTTCACATTGCGGATGTTGGTCGTACCGCCATCCGGCTCCATCCGCAGCAATTCCTTGAAATCCACAGCCTTGCCCTTGGCCTGCAGCTTTTCGGCCCGCTTCTTCGTGGCATCCATCAGCGCTTTTGATGAAGATGGCATTCCCCATCGCGCCGTAGCGAGTTCGCGGCCCTCAGCCCCGTTGCGCACGATCGGCGCCGTGTAGTCGGGAAACACGCCGGGCATCGGCGCCAGATTGCCGACGTATCGGTTTACGACGCGAAACAGCGCGCTGATCGCGGCCTGGTTTGTCGTGATCGAATAAAGATTGCACATCGGTCAGGATTCGTTTCGAGGATGGCGCGGTTGCCACGTCAACTGTAGCAGAGTCGCGGATGGGCGCCGGCCCGCCTTGGCGCATTTGCGGCAGCGCAGCCGGCTGGCGAGATCGTGCACGAAGGTGGTCGGCGGGTGCTTCATCGCCGCGAGGTCCACGTCGCTCGGCGTCTTGCAGCGCGCGCACCTGATCTCCAGCCAGGGGAAGCCTCCGTTCACGGCCTGATCGATGGTCGGCGACGGATCGATCGGTTCGCCGTCACTCCACATCCGCTCGTTCCAGCTTTCGCAAAGCAGCCTATCGGCTTGCTGGATCATCGCCTCGCCTTTGGCCCGCATCTCCGCCGACTGGTTAGCCAGGATGTTAGCCATCGCGCGTGCCTTGCCGAGCTCTTTTGCCAGAGCCTTGCGATCGCCGCCCGACAGGGGCGTAGGGTGATACTTCGGGGCCATCCGGGCATCCAGGCGCAAAGAGATCGGATCGGCAAATCCAGAGCGACTACGGCGTCTCGAACGCTGGCCAGCACCCGTCTTCTTCATGCCTGCCGGTGCGCTGTTGGCAGGTGTTGTCGAGCAGCCGCTGTGCCACGTCCTTCCAGAGCGCGTTGGCGCCATACAATCGGACAGCATCGGCGGTCTGGATTTCCAAGGTCCGCTCGCAGCGGTGGCAGGAGACTCGCAGCACGTGGCGTTGAATTTCGGAGAGACGCCGCTGCCGCATTTGGGCCTCGGTCGTGCGGGCGCGAGGGTCTCTGAGGACCGATTCCCAGTATTCGGCTGGAAGCGGCGCCTCTGGAGCCGCAGTGGAAGGCCTCGGCCTACGGGCGTTTTCAGCGGCCAGCTTTTCCATTTGCTTCGGGGTCGGCATGCGCCAGCTCGCGGGTCGGTCGGTCATGCCTGAATTAGAACAAAATAAGAACAAATGTCGAGTCCGACCGGGCGGCTGCTGAGAAAAATCCTCCTGTGGGACGGGCCGCGATGTCGGAACCAAGCCGGGTCGTTCGTCTTGAATCCGGTATCTGTATCGGAGTTTCCATGGCCCCCCGCGCTAACTGGAAAGGCTTCCTGCGTCTTTCCCTCGTTACCTGTCCGGTCGCGCTGTATCCGGCCACGTCGGAATCCGAAAAGGTCTCGTTCAACCAGCTGAACCGGAAGACCGGCCATCGGATCAAGTACGCCAAGGTCGACGCTGACACCGGCGAGGAGGTCGACAACGAGGACATCGTCAAGGGCTACAAGGTCGACACCGATACCTTCATCGAGGTGACCAAGGAGGAGCTTGAGAACGTCGCGCTGGAGTCGACGCGAACCATCGAGATCGACGAGTTCGTCGACCGCAGCGAGATTGATCCGCGATATCTCATCCGGCCCTACTACCTGCGTCCGGACGGCAAAGTCGGGCACGATGCCTTCGCCGTCATTCGGGAAACCATCCGCGAGATGAACAAAGTCGCAATCGGTCGTGTTGTGCTGACCAATCGCGAGCACATCATTGCGCTGGAGCCGCTCGACAAGGGGCTGATGGGAACGCTCCTGCGCTATCCCTATGAAGTCCGTTCTGCGGAGGAGTATTTCGACGATATCCAGGACGTCAAAGTCACCAAGGACATGCTTGATCTCGCAAAGCACATCGTCAATCAGAAGGCGGGACATTTCGAGCCGGACAAGTTCGAGGACCAGTACGAGACTGCGCTCATTGATCTGATCAACCAGAAGCGTGCCGGCAAACCAATCACCGCGAAAGCGCGTCCCCGCGGCGAGAACGTGGTGGACCTGATGGACGCGCTGCGAAAGAGCATCGGAAGAGAGGGCGCGTCCGCGACAGAGGCACCCAAGAAATCGGCAAAAAAGCCGCGTAAGCCGGCGGCCGGGCAGAAGGAAATGCTGATGCCGATCGCAGGCAAGAAGCCGGCGAAGGAGACCGCGGCGAAGAAGCCGGCCAAGCCGCAGCGGAAGTCGGCTTAGGTGTCGTGAAGGATCCGGTGACGCCGGACGGCCACTATTCGTCGTCCGCTGCAGGCTCTGGCGAATGGCAAATCCCGTCTCGACGAGATCACGCGAGATCATCTCGTCGGCCGTCTAATGGCGGCCCGGCGGCTCGGTGCGCGCGCCAGGAAGGCGGCCGCCTGCGAGGCCGAAGTAACGGTGCATAGGAGCCTGGACGAGGCTAAGCAGGCGCTCGGCGAGCGCGGTCCGGTATGGCGGGACGACGGCTCGCCGGCTCTCGATTGCTCTGCAAAGCAGGAGCGATATGGCTGCGGTGAAAAAAACTTCCAGGAGATCGCGCTTGAGTGCGGGTATTCTCGCATACCGCAAGAGCGTTCGTGGGATCGAGGTACTGCTCGTTCACCCCGGCGGTCCGTTCTGGCGCAAGAAGGATGATGGCGCCTGGTCCATTCCTAAGGGCGAAATCGATGCCGCGGATGCTCCGGAGAACGTCGCTCGACGCGAATTTGCCGAAGAACTCGGCCCGAGCGCTTCGATTGGTCCACTCCGGGCGCTTGGAGAAGTCCGACAGCGGGCAGGGAAGCGCGTCATCGTATTCGCCGGCGAGGGCCACTTTGATCCGGCAGCGCTGACCAGCAATAGCTTCGATATCGAATGGCCGCCTCGAAGCGGTCGACGGCAGAGCTTTCCCGAAGTCGACCGCGCGGAATGGTTCGATACCGAGCTCGCGCGGACCAAGATGCTGTCCGCTCAAGTTGAGTTTCTCGATCGTCTTTTGGCAATCGCGTTTGAGAGCGCCGGGAAATGAGCTTCCGGATTGGAATCATTTCGGACACGCACGGTCTGTTGAGGCCCGAGGCGGAGCGAGGCCTGACGGGCGTCGATCACATCATCCATGCCGGCGACATCGGGCGCCCCGAGATCGTCGATGCGCTTCGCTGCATCGCGCCCGTCACGGCCATTCGTGGAAACGTGGACTGTGGCGAGTGGGCCCGCGAATACCCCGACACAATCCTTGTGCGCCTGGCGGGAAAATCGATCTACGTTCTGCACGACTTGAAGACACTGAAGGCCGACCTCGGGACCGGCATCGACGTCATCGTCTCCGGGCATTCCCACGTGCCGAAGATCGACACGCTCGGTGGCGTTCTCTATCTGAATCCGGGCAGCGCTGGACCCCGGCGTTTCAAGCTGCCGATCACGTTTGCGACGCTCGAACTCACGCCTGACGGCATGCGGCCGGAAATCCACGACCTTGGAGGCGACTGAGTGCCACCGCGGAAGGAATTCACACCGGAGGAGGCGAGTGCGTCAATCCTTTTTGCCGGCTTTCACCGAACGGAAGGTCTACTTGTGCGGTCGTTCTCGCTCGCGCACGACGTCCTTCGCCCGCTTGTCGGACCTGAGCCCAAGGTAGACGGGCTGGCGCAGTTCGCCCTTGCTCGTCCACTCCGCAAATTTGACCTCGGCCACCAGCGAGGGCCTGAGCCAGGTCGTGGCGGCCTCATCCTTCACTTTGGCAGGGAAGGGTGACTTTGAGGCCGTCAGCTTCATGAGCTTGGCATGGATGTCTTCCAGGGCCTTGTGGCTGAAACCAGTGCCGACATGACCGATGTAGCGCCAAGCGTCCTCTTCGCGCACAGCGAGGACCAGGGCGCCGAAGAACGGCCTGGAGCGCTTGGGCGCCGTGAAGCCCGCGATCACCACTTCCTGCCGCTTTGCTGTCTTGATCTTCAGCCAATCCGCCGTCCGGCTTCCGGACGCATACACACTGTCGGCGCGCTTCGCCATGATGCCTTCGAGACCCTTCCGCTCGGCCTCGGCGAAGAATTTCGTGCCGTTCCCTTTACGGTGAGCGCTAAAGGCGATCAGCTTGTTGCGCGGCAGAATTGCCTTCAGCCGCTTCTTGCGCTCGAGGAGAGGCTGCTTGCGCAAGTCCACTGCATTCTCAAACATGAGATCGAAGACGCAATACTTGAGCTTCGCTTCATGGCGCAGTGCGTTTTGGAGCAGCTGAAAATGTGAGACGCCGTCCTTTCCGATCGCGACGAGCTCGCCGTCGATCACGGCGTCGCCCTTCACGCCCTCCAGCGCTTTGGCGACCTCGATATAGCTACGGCTGATGATCTTGCCGTTGCGGCTGTAGAGCGAAACCTTGCCCCGGCGGATTTCCGCGATCATCCGGAAGCCATCGTACTTATCCTCGAAAACCCAGCCGCGGTCATCGAACGGCGCGTCGGTGAGCGTAGCAAGCATTGGCTGTAGGCGTTTGGGCAGGGTCGACGTCCGGCTCATTCAAGGGCCAATCCTTCAGAGCGTGTTGCGTAATGCATGGACGGCACCTTATCGCTCGAGGTGGCCGGGGCCGGTTCGATGAAGCCGGGGAAAAGCGCCTTGACATCGATAGCCGCCGGCCTTTTACGCTGAAACGCGACTGAAGAACTCTACGCTACAGCCGATTCAAAGTGGCACAGTTCGAATCGTTCCGGAACCTGCGAATCCTTGTCGCGTTTGCTTCGATGTCACAACAGGAGGCACCGATGGCGGTAGCGAAGAAGAGCAAGACGGCGCGCGGACGAAAACAGGACCGGGCGCGGGTGGCTGGCGGGCAGGACTACGAAGTGCAGTACGAGGCAAAGAAGACTGGAAAGTCGGCACCCGCGGTGAAAAAAGCCGTCAAGAAGGTCGGCAACACGCGCAAGCGTGTGGAGAAACGGCTAGGCCGCTGAGTCGGAGACGGGTCGGCGTCGGGCCTAGCGCCGGTCCTCCTCGTCAGGAGGGCATTCTGGGCAGGTATCACCTATCGAGTCCAGCACGTCGCGAACCGCGGCCTCCGCTGCTTCACGGGATACGCCTTCCGGCAGGTCTCGACGAGCGACATCGAAGGCCCGCTCTCGGGCATGTGGATCGGTGCGGTCTTGCATCCAACCGTGCTCCTCGCACTCGCGGATGGCGCCGGCTTCATTCAGCACGTTGATCGCCCAACCGTGCAGGGTGCGGATCGCCGGCCGTCTCTGCTTGGTCATCAGCATTGAAAGGTTCTCTCACGCTGAGACGAATCGTTTAGTCCCGCAGACGTTCCCCATCGCTAATACACGACTGGGATTCGGCGTGGGATCTCGTGGTTTTTCGAAGGCCGAATTTTTCGCCCGGCCAGGTGCCAGGCGGGCAGGAACGAACCGAAGAAACCGTTTTCCGATACTTCAGACGCCTTATCCGTTTTGCGCGTGCGGCTGTCGCCGCACCGGGCTCTCGTGAACCGAGCCGCGGAGCGTCTCGGCCATGCGGCTTCGATCCCTCGCGCACGAGCAGACCATGCCCCTCGCGGGGCAGAAACGAAAAACCGGGCCTTTATGCAGCAGCCACCTGCACAAAGGTCCGGCCTTATCTTAGCGTGCCGCGATACCGAACGGCTGCAAAGGACGCTTCATATCCTTTGGAAGGTCTCGCTTTTCATCCGGATTGCGACCCGGAGGCGGCAATAGATCAGTAGCCGCTACGACTACTTCTTTTTCTTTGAAGTCTTCTTTGCCACCTTCTTGGTGGCTGCCTTCGCGGTCTTCTTTGCCTTCTTGGCTTTCTTGGCCATGTCGTCCTCTGTAAAGAATTGACTCACTGAAAATGCCCACGCCGTGCATCGACATGCGCATCAGTGAGACGATATCACAAAAGCAAAATTGATACCAAGGAGGCGTAAATCCGCATTGAGTCGCTCGCCGGAGCCCTCGGGCCCGCCGTCATTGCATGCCGGCGTCGCTATCACTGCCCTTCGGGTCGGGTGCGCCTTCTTCACCGGTCTCGCGACTGCACTCGGTGCCAAGTCCCGCCGCTACGCGTCGGCGCTATGCTGACCCTCCTGCGGGTGCCTCTTTCGCCGCGTCCGCGAGTGGTCTTCTTTCCCTCCGCCCACAGGCCTCTCTTCCATAGTTGTGAGGCTCCTGTGAAAATGCCGGGCGGTTCTCGTCTCATTGCCTGCATCACGTTCGCTCAGGTCTTGGCGCGTGCGGCCAGGGCCGCACCGGGCTCTCGTGAACCGAGC
>NZ_AXAY01000053.1 GCF_000473045.1 Bradyrhizobium sp. WSM3983
GATGAGGGCGGAGTATGCGGCAGCAGTTTCAAAGGGGCACTGACGCTGGTTAGCCTCATCCTGAGGAGGCGCGTAAGCGCCGTCTCGAAGGACGAGGCGTGCGCGCAGGTCGCCGCAACGAGTCATATGCGATTGCCCTGCCCCTCCAGGGAGGGTAAGCATCGGCCGCGCTGCTAGCACAATCTACTCATGCCGATGCCCGTGCTTCCGCACCTTGGCCGGCTTCCCTTCCCCCGTCGGGATCATCACCACGCGCCCATAACGCACGCCACGCTCTGCGATGATGTGATCGGCAAAGTGCCTGACCTCGGCGGCATCGCCGCGCAGTGCCGTCATCTCCATGCAATTGTTGTGGTCGAGATGCACGTGCAGGGTGGCCAGCGCAAGATCGTGGTGGCCGTGGAATTCCTGCACCAGCCGTTTTGAGAGATCGCGCGCGGCGTGGTCGTAGACATAGACGAGGCTGGCGACGCAGGGGCCGTTCTGCGCCGTGTCCTCGCTCGATTGCTGAAGTCCTGCGCGTGCAAGATCGCGAATGATCTCCGAGCGGTTCTGGTAGCCGCGCGTTTCGGCTGCGGCATCGATCTCCGCCAGCAAATCGTCCTCGATCGTGATCGTAATCCGCTGCATCAGGTCCTCTCCGCGGGTGGCGCCGAATGGACCTGTTCTACACGGATTTCGTCACCATCACAGCCGCGTCGCGCGCAGCCGCAGCGCATTGCCGACCACGCTCACCGAGGACAGCGCCATCGCCGCCGCCGCGATGATCGGCGACAGCAGCACGCCGAAGGCTGGATAGAGGATGCCGGCGGCGATCGGAATGCCGGCGGCGTTGTAGATGAAGGCGAAGAACAGGTTTTGCCGGATGTTGCTCATCGTCGCCTGCGACAGCTTTCGCGCACGCACGATGCCGGTGAGATCGCCCTTCAGCAGCGTGACGCCCGCGCTTTCCATCGCCACGTCCGTGCCGGTGCCCATGGCGATGCCGACCTCGGCCGCGGCCAGCGCCGGCGCGTCGTTGACGCCGTCGCCCGCCATCGCGACGCTGCGGCCGGCCTTTTGCAGTTTTGTGACCACCGCGCTCTTCTGGTCGGGCAGTACCTCGGCCTCGACATTGGCGATGCCGAGCCGGCGTGCGACTGCTTCGGCCGTGGTGCGGTTGTCGCCGGTCAGCATGATGACCTTGATGCCTTCGGCCGCGAGCGCTTTCAGCGCCTCGGGGGTCGAAGCCTTGACCGGATCGGCGATGGCAAACAGGCCGGCGAGCTTACCGGCGATCGCCATGTTGATGACAGTCGCGCCATCGCCGCGCAGGCGTTCGGCCTCAGTGTTGAGCGCCCCGGTGTCGACGCCGATCGATGTCAGATACTTTGCATTGCCGAGCACGATGGTCTTGCCATCGACCTTGCCGGTCGCGCCCTTGCCGGTCGGGGAATCGAACGCTTCCACCTGGCTCAGCGCAAGCTGCTTCTCCTTCGCCGCGCGCATGATGGCGTCGGCTAGCGGATGCTCGCTGGCGCGTTCGACGCTGGCCGCGAGCCGCAGGATGTCGTCCTCGGCAAAACCGGCCGCCGGCACGACCGCAACCACCTTCGGCTTGCCCTCGGTCAGCGTGCCGGTTTTGTCGACGACCAGCGTATCGATCTTCTCCATCCGCTCCAGTGCCTCGGCGTTCTTGATCAGGACGCCAGCGTGTGCGCCGCGGCCGACGCCGACCATGATCGACATCGGGGTTGCCAGGCCCAGCGCGCAGGGGCAGGCGATGATCAGCACGCTGACGGCGGCGACGAGGCCGAAGGCCAGCCTCGGCTCCGGTCCAAACCAGGCCCAGGCAGCGAACGCGATGACGGCGACAGCGATGACGGTCGGCACGAACCAGCCGGCAACCTGGTCCGCCAGCCGCTGGATCGGCGCGCGCGAGCGCTGCGCATCCGCGACCATCTGCACGATCTGCGACAGCAGCGTCTCGCGCCCGACCTTGTCGGCACGCATGATGAAGCTGCCGGACTGGTTGAGCGTGCCGGAGATGACTTTTGCGCCGGTCTCCTTGGTGACCGGCATGGATTCGCCGGTCACGAGGGATTCGTCGAGCGAGGAGCGGCCCTCGAGAATGATGCCGTCGACCGGCACTTTCTCGCCGGGGCGAACGCGCAAGGAATCGCCAACGTGCAGCGAGTCGATTTCGACCTCATGCTCGTTACCGTCGGCATCAACGCGGCGCGCGATCTTCGGCGCGAGCTGCAACAGCGCCTTGATCGCGCCCGAGGTCGCATCGCGGGCGCGCAGCTCCAGCACCTGGCCGAGCAAAACCAAGACGGTGATGACCGCGGCCGCTTCGAAATAGACGGCGACCGCGCCCTCATGGCCGCGGAAAGTGGCGGGGAAAATCTGCGGTGCGATGGTGCCGATCAGGCTGTAGACATAGGCAACGCCGGTGCCCATCGCGATCAGCGTGAACATGTTGAGATTGCGCGTGACGAGCGACTGCCAGCCGCGCACCAGGAACGGCCAGCCGGCCCAGACCACCACGGGCGTGGCGAACACGAGCTGGATCCAGTTCGACAATGTCGGGTCGATCCAGTTGTGGGGCCCTGCGAGATGGCTGCCCATCTCCAGCACCACGGGCGGCAACGCCAGCGCGCCGCCTATCCAGAATCGCCGCGTCATGTCGGCGAGTTCCGGATTCGGTCCGGTCTCAAGGCTCGCAACCTCCGGCTCCAGCGCCATGCCGCAGATCGGGCAGCTGCCGGGTCCGACCTGGCGGATCTCCGGGTGCATCGGGCAGGTGTAGATCGTGCCCGCCGGCATCTCAGGCCCGGGCGCCTTCTCCTTGGCGAGATATTTGGCGGGATCGGCAGCGAATTTGGTGCGGCAGCCAGCCGAGCAGAAATGGAAGGTCTCACCGTGGTGGTCAAAGCGATGCTTCGAGGTCGCGGGATCGACCGTCATGCCACAGACGGGATCGAGGACCCTTGTGGCGGCTGCGCCGAGGTCATGACCATGATGATGCGCGTGACCGGCATGATCGCCATGGCCGCCGCAGCAGGACGAGGCCTCGGGCTTGGGAGCGGGCGGCGCGGTCTTCGCGGAGCAGCCGCATCCGGAATGCGTGTGCCCGTCGTGATGATGCTTGTGGTTCGCGTCGTTCATTCCAGCACTCCGGCCTTGTAACCTATACCCGGTAGGGGTATATAGGC
This sequence comes from Bradyrhizobium sp. WSM3983, assembly GCF_000473045.1. Lineage (GTDB taxonomy): Bacteria > Pseudomonadota > Alphaproteobacteria > Rhizobiales > Xanthobacteraceae > Bradyrhizobium. The sequence continues at coordinate 3,198 of NZ_AXAY01000053.1, forward strand.
CCCATGCGCAAGGACATCAAGGCATCTGTCGGAAAACGTCTCGGCCGGATCGAGGGCCAGGTTCGCGGCCTGTCGAAAATGGTCGAGGAGGACCGCTACTGCATCGACATCGTCACGCAGATATCGGCAGTGCGCGCTGCGCTGCGCCGGGTCGAGGAGGAGGTCTTGAAGGACCACGTCGCCCATTGCGTCGAGCACGCCATTGCGAGTGGCGACAAGTCGGACCAGCGCGAAAAGATCGCGGAGTTGATGGCGGTGATTGGACGGGCGGAGCGGTAGGGTCGGCTCTGGCCGTCATTGCGAGCGCAGCGAAGCAATCCAGAATCCCACCGCGGTGACAGTCTGGATTGCTTCGTCGCTCCGCTCCTCGCAATGACGGTGGAGGGAGTGACGCCCTACGCCGCCATCTCCCGCGCGTGCCCTTGCGCGCGATACGTCGCGAACTCTTTCAGCATCACAAGTGCTCGGAGAAGGCAACACCCTTCTCCGCAGGCTGCGCGCTCACTTGCTCAGCCGAAGCCGGCGCTTCTTCGTCAAACGCCTCAGGAACGAGCGGCGGCGCACGGACCGTTTCTGGAAACACCCCGAATGAGCCCGCTACCTCCTCGAGCGGCTTTTGCTTGTCGGCCCAGTGCAGGGCTGTGTAGTCGAAGCCGTGCACGATGGTGGGTTTGACCACTTCGAAATAGGGCGAGATGTCGAAGTCGCGGGGCATGTAGAGCGAGGAATCGCGGATGTGCAGGATCTCGCGGCGGGCGGCGCGGCTGCCGGCCTTGGTGATCTTCGGCAGGATCGGATAGCGCACGGCGTCGAAGGCCTGCGCAATCAGCGCGGAGCAGATGATCTTGGTCGGATCGCCTGAACCGATCGAGATCATGCGCCGCCGCCAGCGCTGCGGTATCGGCAGCGGGAACAGGAAGCGCATCAAATCGATGATGTTCTTGGTGTCGTAGCCGAAGCCGATGCGGTTGATCGCATAGCGGCAGACCGTGGTGCGGTCTTCATAGGACAGCCCGACCGGACGGCAGACGCGGGTGTGGTAGGGGAAATATTTCGACAGCGGGGCGGAGGTGACGCCTTCGCCGATATTGGCCTCGATCAGCACATGCGGTTCGCCGTCGGGCTCCTGGGCGCCCTCGACCGGACCGACATAGAGCGCGGCATGCGACCATGTTGACTGCGTCAGATATTTGATGATGCCGGAGATGCGGTTGTTGCCCTCGACCAGCATCACGTCGCCGGGCTGGATCACGCCGCGCAGATGCTCGGGGTCGCTCGGCGTGAACGGCTCGTAGCCCGGCACCTCCTTCGAGAGGTACGCGGCAATCACCTTGCCGACTGAATCTAGGACCGTCCCCATGAACTCTCCCCGGGCCTTTCTGGCCGTCTTTTTTCCATCTGTATCATGGTCGGAACCTGTTGCAATTCGGTTCATGGCTCTGTGAGGTCAAGTACGATTGATTCACCATGATGGTTGCTGCGCAACATCAGATGCGGCAAGGTTCGCTTGCTGTTCCCGATCGCTGCAAGTCTCCGGAAACCATGACATGACAATCACGCGCCGCAGCTTCCTATCGGCGTCGGCGGCCGTTGCCGCAATGCCGGTCCTGGGCGCAAAGGCCGCGCCCTTGCCGCGCGAGGCTGACATTGTCGTGATCGGTGCGGGAGCGGCCGGCGTCGCCGCAGCGCGGCGAGTCATGGCGGCCAATCGCAAGGTCGTCATCGTGGAGGCGGCCTCGCAGATCGGCGGGCGCTGCATCACGGATGGTACGACCTTCGATGTGCCGTTCGATCGCGGCGCGCGCTGGATGCACAATCCCGACACCAACCCGATGATCCGGCTGGCGCGCAGCGCCGGGCTCGATGTGTCGCCTGCGCCGTCCGGCCAGAAGATGCGCATCGGCCGCCGCAATGCGCGCGCGGGTGAGACCGAGGAGTATCTCGCGGCGCTGGTGCGCGCCAACCGGGCCATCGACGAGGCGGCGCGCGGCAAGCTCGATACGTCCTGCGCGTCTGTCTTGCCGAAGGATCTCGGCGATTGGGCGGGCGCCGCCGAATTCGTGCTCGGTGCGAGTTTTGCCGGCAAGGATCTGAAGGAACTGTCGGCGATCGACAAGGCGCGTGCGCAGGACCGCAATGCCCCGATCGCCTGCCGCCAGGGTCTGGGCACCCTGATCGCCAGGCTCGGCGAGCAGGCCCCCCTCGTGCTTTCGACGCCGGCAAGCCGGATCGTCTGGAGCAATCGCGACGTCAGCGTGGAGACGCAAGCCGGCAAGATCGCCGCGCGCGCAGCCATCATCACGGTCTCGACCAATGTGCTCACGAGTGGCGCGATCAAGTTCGCGCCCGATATCCCCAAGCGCACGCTTGATGCGGCCTCTAAACTCGGTCTTGGCAGCTATGATCACATCGTGCTGCAACTGCCGGGTAATCCGCTCGGGCTTTCACGCGACGACATCCTGATCGAGCAGAGCAACTCGACGCGCACAGCGCTGATGTTTGCCAATATCGGCGGCTCCTCGCTGTGCTCGATCGACGTCGGCGGCTCGTTCGGCCGCGATCTCTCGGGGCAGGGCGAGAAGGCGATGGCGGCCTTCGCGAAGGAGTGGATTACGAAGCTGTTCGGCAGCGAGGCGGCAGCCACTGTGCAAAAGACCGCTGCGACGCGCTGGAACGCCTCGCCCTATGTCATGGGCGCAATGTCGGCGGCCTCGCCCGGCGGGCAGCTGTCGCGAAAAGTTTTGGCCGAGCCGATCGGCAACATGTTCCTCGCCGGCGAAGCGACGCACGAGACGCTCTGGGGCACCGTCGACGGCGCCTGGGAAAGCGGCGAGCGCGCGGCGGACGCCGCGCTCCGCAAGATCGGTGCGCTGAAGGATGAGCCGGCCGACGTGCCGACGCAGTCGATGAAGAAGCGCCGCGCGCCGCGACCGTGAGGAGTTGATTGTCGTCCCGGCGAAGGCCGGGACCCATAACCACAAAACCTGGTTTGGCGAAGACTCGGAGTTCGGTACCTCTAGATGCCACACCGATAGATCACGCGGTATGGGTCCCGGCCTTCGCCGGGACGACATTAACGCAAAATCCCGTCCAGCACCGGCAGTCCCGCGATCACCGCCATCGCGATCAGAGCGTAGCAGATGCCGCGGAATATCGTCTCGCTGGCGCGGCCGAACAGCGATGCGCCGAAGGCGACGCCGATCGCATAGACCGGGCCGACGATCAGCGACAGCACGAGCGATTCGCGGGAAATCAATCCGGTGGTGGCATAGCTGACCATCGAGAAGCAGTCCGACGCGCCGAAAAACAAGACGATGTTGGCGCGCGCCACGATCGGGGCGATGGGGCGGCCGAGCCAGTAGCCGACGATCGGCGGCCCGCCGGTCTGCGCCAGCCCGCTGCAGAAGCCGGAGAGGCCGCCGATGCCGACCGAGAGCCAGGCGTGGTCCTTGCCGCGATAGCGCCAGCCCGACAGCAGCAGCAGAAGCAGCGCGGCGACGAAGCAGGAGATGATCCAGCGCGTGGTGACAGGCTCGAGCACGCTGAGGAAATAGGTGCCGACGGGCACGCCGACCAGCGCGCCCAGCACGATCACCGCGGTTGCCTTGCGGTCCGCCTTTCGCCACGCGTCGGGCAGCAGCGGCGCAGCGGCAACGAAATCGATGACGAGGAGCAGTGCCGCGACCAGCCGCGGCGCCGCGACGCTGCTTGCCAACGGCATGAAGATCAGCGCCGAGCCGAAGCCGGAGAAGCCACGCGCGGTGCCCGAAACGAAAGCGATGGCGCAAAGCGCCATCGCGATGGTGAGGCTGACGTCCTTGGGAAGGAAGTCCGTAAAACTCATGCTTGATGATTCTGGAGCATGATGTTCTCCGAAAACCGCATCGCACTTTTCGGCATCATGCTCTCAACGTGCCGCCGGTCTTCTTCGTGACCTCCGCCACGATCTTCGCGGCGACAGCCTCGATCTCCTGATCGGTCAGCGTCTTCTCACGCGGCTGGATCGTCACGGCGATGCCGATCGACTTCTTGCCGTCGTCGATGCCCTTGCCTTCATAGACGTCGAACACGTTGACGCCGGTGATCAGCTTCTTGTCGACACCTTGCGCGGCGCGCACGATGTCGCCGGCCTTCACCGCGCGATCGACGATGAAAGCGAAGTCGCGCGACACCGGCTGGAACGCCGACAGCTCGATCAGGGGCTTGGCGCGGGTCGCCTTCTTCTTGGCCTCGGGGATGCGGTCGAGGGTCACCTCGAACACCATCAGCGGGCCATCGGCGCCGAGTGCCTCCAGCGCACGCGGGTGCATCTCGCCGAAATGGCCGAGCACGTTCTGCGGCCCGATCTGGATCGTGCCGGAGCGGCCCGGATGCAGCCAGCCGGGACCGCCGGCGACGATCTGCAGCGCCTGCATCGGCGCGCCGACGGCGGCCAGCACCGCGAGCGCGTCGGCCTTGGCGTCGAACACATCGGCCTGCGCCGAACTCGACCAATGCCGTCCCGATCCTTCCGACGATGCAAGGCCGCGGCGCACGCCGCTTGCAGCCATGAATTGATCCTGCGGACGATCACCCTTGAAGATCTGGCCGACCTCGAACAGCACGACATCGCCGAAGCCGCGATCGGCATTGGCCTGCGCGGCTGCGACCAGGCCCGGCAGCAGGCTCGGCCGCATGTCGGAAAGATCTGCCGCGATCGGGTTGGCCACTTCGAGCTCACGCTGTCCGCCGCCGAACAATTGTGCCGCAGGCTTGGTGATGAACGACCATGTGACGGCTTCGACCATGCCGCGGCTCGCGAGCGCGCGCCGCGCGCGGCGGGTACGAAGCTGGAGCGGTGTCAGCACGGATTTGCGCGCGTCCTCGCCGCGCTCGAACGGCGTCATAGGCACCTTGTCGACGCCGTAGATGCGGACGACTTCCTCGACGATGTCGGCCTTGCCGTGCACGTCGGAGCGCCACGACGGCACCGCGACTTTCACCACGGGGCCCGGCCCGGCCACCATGAAGCCGAGATGGGACAGGATGCGCTTCATCTCGACCTGCGGCACCTCGATGCCGGAGAGACGCTTCACCTCGGTCACGGGGAAGTCGATCACGCGGTCGTCGCCGAAGGCCTTGCCGACCACGACGTTCTCCGACGGCGTGCCGCCGCACAGCTCCATCACGAGTTTGGTGGCGAGCTCCAGCCCGGGCACCATGAAAGCCGGATCGACGCCGCGTTCGAAGCGGTAGCGCGCATCCGAATTGATGCCGAGCTTGCGGCCGGTCTGGGCGATGTTGATCTCATTCCACAGCGCCGATTCGATCAGCACGTCGGTGGTGTTCTCGTCGCAGCCCGAGGCTTCGCCGCCCATGATGCCGGCGAGCGATTCGACGCCATGCTCATCCGCAATCACGCAGATCGAGGGATCGAGATTGTAGGCGCGGCCGTCGAGCGCGAGCAGCGCCTCGCCGTCGCGGGCGCGGCGCACCACGAGATTGCCCTTCACCTTCCTGGCGTCGAACACGTGCAGCGGGCGCGCGCGGTCGTAGGTCATGAAGTTGGTGATGTCGACCAGCGCGTTGATCGGGCGCAGACCGATCGCGGTCAGCCGCTTCTGCAGCCATTCCGGCGACGGGCCGTTCTTCACGCCGCGCACGAGGCGCAGCGCAAAACCCGGACACAGCGCAGCGTCCTCGACCGTGACCTTCACGGGACACGGGAATTCGCCCTTGATCGGCTTGATCGAGGGGTCTTTGAACTTGCCCATGTCGGCGGCGGCGAGGTCGCGCGCGATGCCGTGCACGCCGGTGCAGTCCTGCCGGTTCGGCGTCAGGTTAATCTCGATCACGGGATCGCCGAGCGCGGCCCATTCGGCATAGCCGGCGCCGATCGGCGCGTCCGCCGGCAATTCCATGATGCCGTCATGGTCGTTGGAGATGTGAAGTTCAGCCGCCGAGCACAGCATGCCGCGGCTCTCGACGCCGCGGATGGTGCCGACACCGAGCGTGATGTCCTTGCCGGGAATGTAGGTGCCGGGCGGCGAGAACACGCTGACGAGCCCGGCGCGCGCATTCGGCGCACCGCACACGACCTGCACCGGCGCGCCACCATCACCGGTGTCGACCATGCAGACGCGCAGGCGATCCGCGTTCGGATGCTGCTCGGCCGAAATCACCTTCGCGATCGTGAACGGCTTCAGCGCCTTCGCCTTGTCCTCGATGTTCTCGACCTCGAGCCCGATCATGGTGAGCTTGTCGGCGAGCTTTTCCAGCGGCTCGTCGGTGTCGAGATGATCCTTCAGCCAGGAGAGGGTGAATTTCATGGCTGCTTTTTCTCCACGGAGACGGTCTGCTCCCTCTCCCGCTTGCGGGGGAGGCAAAGGCGGCCTACGGCCGCCGCTTCTAATATGGACGCCGATGCGGAGCATCGGCTACGGGTGGGGGCGCTCTCCGCGACGGTAGTCGCGATTGTTTCGAGAACGCCGGCACGATTGGTCATGATGTCGAGATTGCTGAAGCGGAGCACCTTGAAGCCCTTCGCTTCGATTGCGGCAGAGCGACGCGCATCGGCGCGCTCGCCATCTTCCGAGAAGTGTTGGCCGCCATCGAGTTCGATGACGAGTTTGGCCGCATGGCAGATGAAATCGGCGATGTAGCGCTCGATCGGCACTTGGCGGCGGAAGCTCGCGCCATTCAGCCGGTTGCCGCGGAGTTCTAACCAGAGGATTCGCTCTGCATCGGTCGAGTTGCGCCTGAGCGTGCGCGCATTGGTTCGCAGTTTGGCGGGGACTTTCCAGCCCGGATGTTCAGGATCGACCATTGGCAACCCCATTGCGGAGACACCCTCACCCCAACCCTCCCCCGCATGCGGGGGAGGGAGTCCGACCTGTCGGGCGGCTAGAGAATACGTACCCATGATATCAACGCGACGCACTCGCTCCATCCATTCCCTCCCCCGCTTGCGGGGGAGGGGCAGGGAGAGGGTTCTCTCCACGAAGGGAACGGAGAGAGCTTTCGCGAGCCGTTCATTGAGAGCGAGCATCACGAGCTCAGCCCTCCCGCGAGCGTCGGCACTTCGAGCGGCTTGAAACCGTAATGGTTGAGCCAGCGAACGTCGCTGTCGAACAGCTGGCGCAAATCGGCGATGCCGTATTTCAGCATGGCGATGCGGTCGATGCCCATGCCCCAGGCGAAGCCCTGATACTCGTCGGGATCGATGCCGCAGGCGCGCAGCACGTTCGGATGCACCATGCCGCAGCCGAGAATCTCCATCCAGTCCTCGCCCTCGCCGAAGCGGATCTCGTTCTTGTCGCGGCGGCACTGCAGGTCGACTTCCAGCGACGGCTCGGTGAACGGGAAGAACGAGGGACGGAAGCGCATGTTGAGGTGGTCGACCTCGAAGAACGCCTTGCAGAACTCGTGCAGGATCCATTTGAGGTGGCCGAGATGCGAATGCTTGTCTATGACGAGGCCTTCGACCTGGTGGAATTGCGGCGTGTGAGTCGCGTCTGAATCGATGCGGTAGGTGCGGCCCGGACAGATCACGCGGATCGGCGGCTTTTGGGTCAGCATGGTGCGGACCTGTACCGGCGAGGTGTGGGTGCGCAACAACATGCGCGAGCCGTCCTCCTTCGGATGGAAGAAGAACGTGTCGTGCATCTCGCGCGCCGGATGGCCTTCCGGGAAGTTGAGCTTGGTGAAGTTGTAGTCGTCGGTCTCGATGTCAGGGCCTTCGGCGACCGAGAATCCCATGTCGGCGAAGATCGTGGTCAGCTCGTCCCAGACCTGGCTCAGCGGATGGATGCGGCCGGCATCAGTCGGCGCATCGCGCAGCGGCAGCGTGACGTCGACGGTCTCGGACGCGAGCCGTGCATCGAGCGCCGCGGACTTCAGCACGTCGCGCCGTGCGGCGAGCGCCTCGGTGACCTTGTCCTTGGCCTGGTTGATCGCCGCGCCTTGCGTCTTGCGCTCGTCGGGCGACATCTTGCCGAGCGTGGCAAGCAGCGCCGAGATCGAGCCCTTCTTGCCGAGGGCTGCGACACGCACCGATTCGAGCGCGGCTTCATCGCCGGTGGCGGCGATCTGGTCGAGGATGGATGTTTCGAGCGTTGCGAGGTCGGACACAGTCAAATCCTTGCTGCCAAATTCGGCTGGGTTGTCGCCGCCCGAAGGCCGTAACGTCAAGCGAAAAGCCGGTCGTTCCGACGCCTGAACGGCTGGGTTGAACCTCGCGCGGGGGCCGGGCACCAAGGGAAGATTAAGAGGAGACCTTTGCGATGCTTTCGAAATCCTGCCTGGCCGCTCTCGCCATCGTTCTGTCGGTCGCAGCCATCCCGGCACGCGCCATGGTCTGCATGGACAAATCCATGACGCTGGACGAGGTCGCCGCCACCATCAGTGCCCAGAAGGGCTGCGAAAGCGCGATGAAGGTCTTCAGGGATTGCGAACTGACCGCGAGCGGCGATGTCCAGCTCGGTGCCGCCGTCGAAAAGAAATGCGAGGCGGACTTCAAGTCCGGCCTCAATGCCGCGCAGAACCAAGCCTACAAGCGCGAGATGCACGCATGCGACCGCAAGTACCGGAACAAGTCCGGCACCATGTATCTCTCGTTCACGGCATTCTGCCGGGCGGAGATCGCCCAGCGTTACTCGCAACGCGCGCTGAAGGCGGCGGGCCAGAAGGCCCGCTAGCCCTCTTAGGCTGCGAGAGCGGCCTTGGCTTTTTCGGCGATCGCCTGGAACGACGCGGGCTCGTGGATCGCGAGATCCGACAGCACCTTGCGGTCCACGGTGATGCCGGACTTGGCCATGCCGTCGATAAATCGGCTGTAGGTCAGGCCGAACGGACGGACGGCTGCGTTGATGCGCTGGATCCAGAGCGCGCGGAAGGTGCGCTTCTTGCGCTTGCGGTCGCGGAAGGCGTATTGCTGGGCCTTCTCCACGGCCGGCTTGGCGGCGCGGATGGTGTTCTTGCGGCGGCCGTAGAAGCCCTTGGCGGCCTTGTAGACTTTCTTGTGCTTGGCGTGGGCGGTCACACCGCGTTTGACGCGAGACATGACAAAATCCTTCAGAGATGACTTGGTTTTTCGGATCGCCGCGCGAAAGGCGCGGCGCAGATGGCAATGATCGTGGACGCGATCAGGCGTTCGGCAAGAAGTACTTCTTGACGTTGTCGCCGTCGGTCTTGAACAGCACGCTGGTGCCGCGAAGCTGACGGATCTGCTTCTTCGTCCGCTTGATCATGCCGTGACGCTTGCCGCGATGGGCGAACATCACTTTGCCGGTGGCAGTCACCTTGAAGCGCTTTTTAGCGCCCGATTTGGTCTTCAGCTTGGGCATTTTGCTCTCCTATGGCCACAACAGAATGCCGCCTGCGAAGGCGGCCGGCCGTCTAAAATGCTCGTTAGAGCGTTGATTGTGCTCAGGTTTTTGCGAACAAGCACGAAACCTGCACGAAACACCGCCACGGCAGCCCTTAATCAGCCGGGCGATGAAGGTCGGCCTTATGACAGAGGACGTGCGAATTGGCAACGGTGAACCGTCGGGACGTGGCCGCCGACTATTCGGGATTGCTAACATGTTTGTCCAAATCGTATCGCCGAAGCAGGACCAAAATGGCTCATTCCTCCCGATCGTCCTCCCCTTTGTCCATCATCATCCGCCCATACCGTCTGGCGCTGCTGGCGGTGCTCGCCACGGCCGCGCTGCCTTCGACTGCCGATGCCCGCATCGGCGGCTATGACGGCGTCTGGAACGTCACCTTCGCCACCACCCGCGGCAATTGCAGCTCGGGCTACAGCGTTCCCTTCACCGTGATCGGCAACCGGGTGTCGTCCGCCGGCGGTGGCCGGGTGTCCGGCACGGTCAATCGTCGCGGTGCCGTCGCGGTCCAGGTGTCGGTCGGCGCCTCTCATGCCAGCGGAGGCGGCCGGCTCGGCGGCGCGGCGGGTGGAGGCTCCTGGAGGGGCATCATCTCTGGCGACCAATGCAGCGGCACCTGGCAGGCGACGCGGAGCTGAAAACGAAACGGCCCGCCGGACATCCGGACGGGCCGTTGAATTCTCGGGTCCTGCGAGCCGTCAGCGCGGCGCCAGCACCATGACGACCTGACGGCCCTCGAACCGGGCGTCCTGCTCGACCTTGGCGAGCTCGGCGACGTCGGTCTTGATCTTGTCCAACAGCTTGGTGCCGATCTCCTGGTGCGCCATTTCGCGGCCGCGATAGCGCAGGGTGATCTTGACCTTGTCGCCCTCTTCGAAGAACCGCAGCATCGCGCGCATCTTCACGTCATAGTCGTGGTCGTCGATCATCGGGCGGAGCTTGATCTCCTTGATCTCGACGGTCTTCTGACGCTTGCGGGCTTCGGCGGCTTTTTTCTGGGCGGAATACTTATACTTCCCGTAGTCCATGATCTTGCAGACGGGAGGGCTGACATTTGGCGAAATCTCAACGAGATCCATGCCGGCTTCCTGGGCCATCTTGATGGCAAGCATCGTCTCGACGGTGCCTTTGTTGTCACCGGTCTGATCGATCAGCTGGATCTGCGCGTTGCGAATATCATCATTGATGCGCGGCCCATCTTTGCTGGCAACGGGCGGGGCTCTATTGGGACGGCGAATGGGTGGTTCTCCAAAGTTGTGAAAGGAAGCGGCTATTTTGCAGGAAAAGCGTTTGCCGGCAAGCAAGTCGCTCCTGCGAGAAGCGAAAAACCCTCAAATGCGAGGCATTTTGGCCACGCCTATCGCCACGGTGCACGACATAGACACCTTGCCCCTGTTCCGCAAGCGTCCCAAAGGGACAATGCCAATATAGGGTTGCGACGCTGAACGCGCCCGAACACCTCAAACCGCACAGCGAGAGTAAACGTTCCATGACCCCAGCAATTCCCGATGCCGTGCTCGACTTCATCGACTTGGGCGAGGGCCCGTCAGCGCGCCGGATCGCAGTGCGCCGCCGCGCCGGCCAGGGGCCCGGCCTGGTCTGGCTCGGCGGCTTCAAGTCGGACATGCAGGGCGGCAAGGCGGTGGCGCTCGACGGCTGGGCCGGCGAGCATGGCCGTGCTGCGGTCCGGTTCGACTATTCCGGCCATGGTGAATCCAGCGGCGATTTCGCTGACGGAACCATCGGAAGCTGGCTCGGGGACAGCGTGGCGGTGTTCGAGCGGTTCTGCACCGGTCCGCAGATCCTGATCGGCTCCTCCATGGGCGGCTGGATGGCGCTGTTGCTCGCGCGTGAGATCAAGAAGCGTTCGGGAAAGGCGTCGCTGGCGGGCCTGGTGCTGATCGCGCCGGCGCCCGACTTCACGGAAGAGCTGATGTGGAAGAACTTTTCGCCCGAGGTGAAGGAAGAGATCGAGACCAAGGGTTTTTGGCTCAGGCCGTCCGAATATGGCGACGGCTCGCCCTATCCGATCACGCGGAACCTGATCGAGGAGGGGCGCAACCATCTCGTGCTCGGTAGCGCCATCGATCTCGGCTGTCCCGTCCGCATTCTGCAAGGCGCCCAGGATCCCGACGTGCCGTGGCAGCACGCCTTCGCGCTGACGCATCGCCTGCCGGCCGACGACGTCGTGCTCACCATGATCCAGGACGGCGATCACCGCCTGTCCCGCCCGCAAGACATCGCGCGCATTCTTGCCGCGGTGGCGGAGATCGCCTGAAGTGTAGTGCTCGCTGTCATTGCCCGCCTTCGCTGGGCATGACAACAAGGTGCGGAGCTGAAGGCGCGGCCGGAGATGAAGCGGCATCTGGGCTAAGCATGCAACTCTCTCGTTCCCTCCCCCTTGCGGCCCCTCCAGGGGAGGGTAAGCAGGAAATCACGCCGCCTTTGCTGCCCTCCCACCCGGCAACCCTGCCCGCGCGAGGCCGCCGTAGAGCTGCTCGTTCGGCATTTCGTCGCGCAAAATCTTGCGCACCGCGATCAGTCTGTCGAGATCGATGCCCGTCGCAAAGCCCTTGCTCTCGCACAGGAACACGAGGTCCTCGAACACGACATTGCCGGTCGCGCCGGGCGCGAAGGGGCAGCCGCCGAGGCCGCCGAGCGAGCCGTCGAGGATGCGGACGCCTTCGTCGAGCGCAGCCGCGGCGTTGGCGATGCCCATGCCGCGGGTGTCGTGGAGATGGATGCAGATCGGCTTTGAGCCCGCGAGCTTGACCGCCGCGCGCGACAATTCACCCACCTGCTTCGGGCCCGCATAGCCGACGGTGTCGGCGATCGCGACGAAATCGACGCCGGCCTCGAGGCACTTGTCAACGAGGCGCAGCACCTCCTTGGGATCGACCGCACCGGCGATCGAGCAACCCAGCGCCATCGAGATAGCGGCATTCACGAGCGGCTTGTGGGCACTGGCATCGCGCATCTCGCAGAGACGCTTCACATTGGCGATCGCGGAGTCGCGCGAACGATGCGCATTGGCCTGGCTGTGCTCTTCGGTCGCCGAGACCACCGAGGCGATCTCGCCGACGCCGGATTCCAGCGCCTCGTTCACCCCGCGCTCGTTGAGCGCCAGCGCGATGCCGTGGGCCCCTCGCAGGCTCGCCACCGTTGCGATGACATCGCGGACATCGACGAATTGCGGAAAGGTCTTTGCCGGCAGGAACGAGCCGACCTCGAAATGACGCACGCCGGCGGCATATTCCTCGCGCACCCAGCGCTGCTTGGCGGTTGTTGACGGAAACTTCTTCACGAGCTGCAGCCCGTCGCGCAAGCCGACCTCGCGCAAGCTGACGCGGTCAGCGGGGTAGATTGTCTCGATCCGGCTCATGCGCGCCTCCCAGCGGCTTTTGACGTGATGTCGTTGTTGTTGTCGATCTCGGCGCGGAGGGCCTGCGTATCGGCGCCGAGCGGCGCAACTTTCAGGCCTTCGCCAAAATGGCTGCCGTTCCATTCGAGCGGCAGCGTCGGCACATGGAACGGCTTGCCGTCGGCGGTGACGTTAGTGACGAGGCCACCGGGCCGCAGGACATGCGGGTCGGTCAGGAGATCCTCAGGCCGGTTGATCGGTGAGAAGCAGATGTTGAGCGCGTCGAGCCTTTGCGACAGCTCGGCCACGTCCCGCTGCCGGATAATCTCGGCCACGCGCGGAAGAATCCGCGGCCGCGCCAGGATACGATCGGTCGTGGTGCGCAAGGTGGGATCATCGAGGAACTCGGTCAGGCCGAACTCGCGGCAGAACGCCTGCCAGTGGCCCTCGGTGACGACGCCGATGAAAATGCGGTCGTCGCCCGCGGCGTCGAAAATATCGTAGATCGGCCAGGCATGCTCGCGCTCCGGCATCGAGCGCGGCTTGTTGCCGGTCATCTCGTATTCGACCATGTGCTGGGCGACCAGGAACAGGCAGTTCTCGAACAGGCCGATGCGGATATCGGCGCCATCGCGCTTGCCGCCACGCTTCTGATAGAGCGCGGCGAGAATTGCGATCACGCCGAACATGCCGCCCATGATGTCGTTGGCGGAGGAGCCGACCCGCTGCGGCTTCTCCTTGGTGCCGGTCATGGCGGCCAGGCCCGACATCATCTGCACGACCTCGTCGAGCGCGGGACGGTGCTCATAGGGACCGGACAGAAAGCCCTTGTGGCCGGCGATAATCAGATGCGGATGAAGGTGGCGCAGTTCCTCGGCACCTAACCCCTGCTTCTCGAGCTGGCCGTCGCGAAAGTTTTCGAGGAACACGTCGGCCGTTTCCAGCAGCCGGTGCATGGTGTCGCGGTCGGCAGGGATCGCAAGATCGAGCACCACGCTGCGCTTGCCGCGGTTGAACAGCGGGAAGAACGCCGTGCCCATGCCGCCGAGGCTCCGCGTCTTGTCGCCGGCGGGTGGTTCGACCTTGATCACCTCGGCGCCGAGTTGCGCGAGGATCATGCCGCAGGTCGGGCCCATGACCATGTGGGTCATCTCGACGATCCGCACGCCTTCGAGCGGCAATCCGGTCTCAGCCATACGTCACTCCCTGTCCGTTCGGCTTGCGAAGACTAGGTCTTCACAAGCCTTCTTAAAAATATAATCTGTCGAATGGTGTCTTCGCAGTTATAGAACGCAGACCGACATGGATTCGCGCCAGCTCCGCTATTTCATCGCCGTCTACGAGCAGCGGAACCTGTCGCGCGCGGCCGACCAGGTGAATGTCGCACAATCCGCGCTCAGCCATCATATCTCGAATCTGGAAGCCGAGTTCGCAACGCCGCTGTTCGAGCGCAAGTCGCGCGGCATGGACCCGACGGCGGCCGGCGAGCGGCTCTACGAGCACGCCCGTATTATCCTGCGCGCGATGGCGGAAGCCGAGACCGAGGTGCGCGAGGGCGCCCGCGTCATTGCCGGCGAGATCTCGATCGGCATGGCCAACTCCGGCGTCAAGGCGATCGGCGTCGAGCTGATGCGCACGGTGCTGACCAAATATCCCAAGCTGAAACTGTCGCTGACCGAGAGCCTGTCGGGGGCGACGCTGATGCATCTGATGATCTCCAATGTCGATCTGGCGCTGGTCTACAATCCGCCGTCGGAGAAGGAGCTGATCACGGAGGCGGTGCTCGAGGAGGAGATGTTCCTGGTCGGCATTCCAAAGCTGGTCGGCAAGAGCAAAACCGCGATCCGCTTCGAGGAGCTGAGCCGGCTGCCGCTGATCCTGCTGCGCTACGGCCTCGGCCTGTCCTCGCGCGCGCTGCTGGACGATCCGGTCCTGCTCAAGCGGCTGGAGGGCAGCGCGATCCTGCATGCCAACTCGATCACGGGCATGACCGGCGCGCTGGTGGAGGGGCTCGGCTGCACCATCGCGACAAAGCTGTTCGCGCGGGAGGAACTCGCCGCCGGCCGCGTGGTCGCGCGCGAAGTGATCGCCCCGAAGCTCACCCGCACGCTCTATCTCTGCCGCCTGCGCAACCGCCCGATGACTTACGCGATGGAAGAGATGCGGCGGCTGATGCTGGCGCTGATCGCCGAGCAGGTGCGCGCGGGGGCTTGGCAGGCGACGCTGGTGGAGTGAGGGACGACCAACTCCTTCGGCGCGCCTCTCGGGGCGCTCATTTGCGATTACCCCCAACGCTTACGCGGGAAGGCGAAGAAAGACCGCCGGGTTCGAAAATCTCGAACGCTTCCATCGATATGTTCGTCTGGATTTCTGGCCTCGGCCGGCCAACATGGCGCGGTCCGGCAGAGCTTGCGAAAAACCTCAGAGATGAGCCGCCGGGAACCGCGCGCGATCTGCGCGCCACGGGGAGGACATCATGAGCGTTGTCGGCATCGACACAGGCTTTGAGCTCGGCGCTGCACCATCCGGACCGGACGAAATCTCGCGACGGCTCGAGGCGATGCCCGGGACGGCCTATGTCTGGCGCCTCGTCATCCTGCTCTCGCTGGCCGGCTGCTTCGAGATCTACGATCTGTTCCTGACCGGCTACATCGCGCCGGGCCTCAGCCGCAGCGGGCTGTTGAGCACGACGACAACGGCCTTTTTCGGCTTCTCCGGCATCGGCGCCTTCGTCGCCGCAACTTTCGCCGGCCTGTTCGTCGGCACCTTCTTCCTCGGCTTCCTCGCCGACCGTTTTGGTCGGCGCGTGATCTTCACCTACGCGCTGCTCGGCTATACCGCGGCGTCCGTGATCATGGCCTGCCAGACCTCTTCGGAAGGCCTGTTGCTCTGGCGCTTTCTCGCCGGCATCGGCATCGGCGTCGAGGTCATCACCATCGATGCCTACATCACCGAGCTGGTGCCGAGCCGGATGCGTGGACGTGCCTTTGCGGTCAACCAGTCGATCATGTTCATTGCAGTGCCGGTCGTCGCGTTCCTCGCGTGGTGGCTGGTGCCGCGCGCGCCTTATGGCGTCGAGGGCTGGCGCTGGGTGGTGCTGATCGGCGCCGCCGCCAGCATGATCATCTGGGTGCTCAGGCTGTTCCTGCCCGAGAGCCCACTCTGGCTGGCGCGCCACGGCCGCACCGAGGAAGCGTTCCGGATTCTCGCAACGCTGGAAGCCAAAGGCGGGGCCACCGCGCCGGGACCCTCAGCCTCGCTCGCGCGGCCAGTGGCACAAACAGTCGCGCGCATCGGCTTTGCCGATCTGTTCCGCCCGCCCTATCTCTCGCTCGTCGTCCTGTTCATGGTGTTCAATCTCTGCCAGGCCTTCGGCTTCTACGGCTTCGCCAATTGGGTGCCGACGCTGCTGGTGGAGAAGGGCATCACCGTCACCAAGAGCCTGCAATATTCCTTCATCGTCGCCTTCGCCTATCCCATCGCGCCGCTGCTGGCCGCGAGCTTCGCCGACAAATTCGAGCGCCGATGGATCATCGCCGGCGCCTGTATTGCCATCATTGTGTTCGGCATGACGTTCGCGCAATTGACCGAGCCCGGACTGCTGATCCTCTGCGGCGTGCTGCTGACGGCCTGCAACACGACGATGTCCTACGCCTATCACGCCTACCAGACCGAGGTGTTTCCGACGCAGATCCGCGCGCAGGCCTCCGGCCTCGTCTATTCCATGAGCCGGCTGAGCGCGACGTTTTCCGGCTTCATCGTCGCCTACATGCTGAAGGAGGCCGGCGTCACCGGCGTGTTCGGCCTGATCACCGTGGCGATGCTGATCGTGGTGATCGCGATGGCGCTATTCGGCCCGAACGTGCGCGGCAAGGCGTTGGATACGGTGTGACCCTCAACTCCCTCCGCGCGTCATTGCGAGCGTAGCGAAGCAATCCAGTTTGGCTCCGCGAAGAGACTCTGGATTGCTTCGTCGCAAGGGCTCCTCGCAATGACGGAGAGGAGCGTCGCTTTAGCTCACGCCGCGAGCAAATCCTGCAGCGCCGCGCCGTTGGGGACGCCGAGGCCGGAGCAGGCGTCCCAGCCGGGGCCGGCCTTGTACATGCCGTGCAGCGAGCCGGTGATGTCGTTGTTGCCGACCGTGATGTCGCGGAACACGCCATGCGCATGCGAGGCGTAGATCAGCGGGTTGATGAAGCCGACCGTCTTGCCGAATTTCTTGGTCGTGGCCTCGTTGATGCGGGCGATCAGTCCGGCCATCAACGGCGCCACCGCACTGGTGCCGCCGATCGTGGTCATGACGCCGTTGAGGAAGATCTGGTAGCCGGTCGCGGGATCCGCATCGCCGGAAACGTCGGGCACGCCGCGCCCGACCGAATGCGACGGCGACTTCGGCACATGCGCGTTGGCCTGGTATTGCGGCCTGGGGAATACGATGCTGACGCCGCCCCCACCCGCGCCGTCCTGCGGGCCACCGTTCCAGACGACCTCGGTGATCGTGCCATTCGAGGCCCTCAAATTGGTCCCGCCACAGGCCAGTGCAAACGGGCTCGAGGCCGGGAAATCGGCGTGCGGCTTGCCATCCCAGTCCCCGCCCATGTCAGCCGAGCCGTTGTCGCCGGAGGCGACGCAGACGGTGACGCCCATCGCGGCGGCATCGCGGATCGCCTCGTTGAGGCCGTCGACGAATTGCTGCGAGCCGGCCGGATCTTCCGGTCCGCCCCAGCTGATCGAGATCACCGAGGGTTTTCGCGCGGTGTCGTGCACGGCGGCCTTCACCGCGTCGATGAAGCCGTTGGTGGTGTTGGGCGCGAAATAGACCACGATCTTGGCGCCGGGTGCGATCGCGCCGGCCACCTCGATGTCGAGCACGACCTCGCCGTCGGCCTCGGAATGGCCGGGCTTGTTGGCGCCGCCGTCGACGCTTGCGGGTACGATCCGCGGCATCTGGATGCCTGCCTTCTTGAAGAAGGTTTTCAGGTCCGAGGTCTTGTAGCCGGCCCCCGTTGGATGACCCTTGTTGTCGATGTCGTTAAGCTCGATGATGGCGATGCACTGGCCGGCGCCGGTCTCGCCGCCCGGGAAGTTGTAGAGCTGCGCGATTTGCTCGACCGAGAAGCTGCCGCCCTGGCCAGCGCGCGCGGTCGCGCCCTTCTTCGCTGTCTTGTTGGCGGTCTTGCGCCGGAAATGCGGCTGCGCCACCGGCCGGTTGTCCAGGCCGTGCACGCCGACCACGATGCCTTCGAGCTCGGCCGGGATCTGCACATTGCCTTTGCGCATGCGATAGGTCGCGCCCTCGTGCTTGACCTTGTTGAGCTTGACGCCGAAGGCCGCGGACATCGCCTGCACCGTGCCGGTCAGCTTCACCGTGCGGGAGGCCAAGTGCACGCTCTTGACGTTGAGCTCGTGGTGATGGGCGAAATCGTCGATCTTGGCGACGTCGGCCGTATCGGCACCCATCTGCTCGGCGAACTCGGTGCGGGAAAGATATTCCCGCTCGCGCGGCGGTTGCGCACCGAGCGCCATCACCTGCTCATCGTCGGCGCGCTTGGCGCGCAGGCGAACGCTGATCTCGATTTCCTGCTTGGGGTCGGCCGCGCCGACGAGCTTGGCTCCCTTCGGCAATTTCCGGGCGCTGTTCACCAGCGCGACACGCTTAGTCGAGCTTGCCATAACTTCCTCCGTTTGTGATTGGAAGGCGGATTGCCGCATCTCAACTATAGGTGTAATCTCAGCGGCGATTTGGTTCAGGTGATTGATCGATTTTTTCAAGAAATGTCTTTTCTATCAGCGTAAATCCGCTGCTCTGTCAGAGCGGCACGACATCGGTCAATAGATCAGACCATTCGCTGCCAATGATTTCGATCTAAGATTGCAACTCTCGGCAAGTCGAGGTCGGCGACGTCATCGTCAGCCCGATCGTGCATTTTTCCAGCAAGCCCGCCGCGACGAAAACGTTCGCGCAGGCCAAATCGCCGCGACCGCAACGGATCAGCCTCTCTTGCCGAAGCCGCCTGGTGTGTCTACCTCTCGCAGGTGGTTTCGTGAGAGGTTCCCATGCTGGATGCCGCCGTGAAGGCGCTGTCGCAAATGATGTCGCCGGCGATGCGGTCGATCCTGTGGCGGTCGATCGGGCTGGCGCTGGTGCTGATCGTCGTGCTGGCGATCGGCTTGCAGCGGCTGCTGAGTTGGTTCGCAACCTATGGCGAGGTCTGGCTGGAGGGCTTGCTCGGCCCCAGCTGGCACTCGTCCCTCGAGGTGCTCGCCTGGATCATCTCGATAGCGGCCGGTTTCGGCGTTGTGTTCGGCAGCGTGTTCCTGATGCCCGCGATCACCTCGCTGGTGGCGAGCTTCTTCGTCGACGACGTCGCCGACATCGTCGAGCGCGAATATTATCCGGCCGAGCGGCCGGGCAGCGCACTGCCGTTCAATCAGGCCATCCTCGAGGGCATCAAGACCGCGTTGCTGACCATCCTCGTCTATCTCGTCGCATTGCCGCTGGTGTTCCTGGCCGGTGCCGGTTTCCTGATCTTCTTCCTCGCCGCAGCGTGGCTGCTGGGCCGCGAATATTTCGAGCTCGCCGCGATGCGCTTCCGCTCGCCGGAGGACGCCAAGGCGATGCGGCGCGACAATGCCGCGACGATTTTCACCGCGGGTCTGTTCATTGCGGCCTTCGTCTCGATTCCGATCGTCAATTTGGCGACGCCGATCTTCGGCATGGCCTTCATGGTCCACATGCACAAGCGGCTATCGGGCTCGCGGCCTGAGCTGATCGAGCCGGCGCGGCAGATGCGGTGAAGTGAGACCGCCGCACTAGCGGGATCTACGTCACCTGCACTCCGCATTTGCGCAGCAGCATCTTGGCGAAGCCGAACGGCGCCGGCGTGAACGGGCCCGGCGGCGCGCGGGTGATCAAAGCGATGAAGCCGAGCGCGGCCATCGCCAGCCAGAAGCACAACCAGAAGCCGTCGATATAAGCGAGCACATTGGCCTCGCGCGCGACGAAGCCCGCGAGTGTGCCGACCGCGCGCGCCGACGCCGAGCCGGCGCCATGGGCGGCGAAGTGATCGGCGAGCTGCTTCAGCGCGCGCACCACATTGGCGTCGCCGACTTCGAGGTTCTGGCCGATATAAAAAGAATGGACCTGCTCGCGAACGCGCAGCCACGTTCCCATCAGCGCCACGCCGATCTCGGCGCCGCCAAGCCGCATGATCTGGATATAGGCGGCAAAGGAGGTCGCGCGGCTCGGATCGGAATTGGACAGCAGCGTGATGATCAACGGCAGCAACGTCAGCGACTGCCCGATCGCCTGGAGCAGCACGATGCCGATGAAGTCCTCGCGCGCCCAGTCGTGGCTGAGCTGCGTACCCCAGAGATTGGCGGCGGCAAAGCAGGCAAATCCCACGACCACCACTGTCCGCGTATCGAAATGCCGCAGCAGCCAGATCGAGATCGGCACCAGCACGAACATCGGCAACGCGCCGTAGGTGAGCAGCAGCAGGCCGCTCTGCTCGGGCCTGAGCAGCCCGATGGCGGCGAGGAAATTCGGCACCAGCGACGAGTTGGACAGGCTGGTCAGGGTGTAGAGCAGAATCAGGACCAGCGACAATCCGATATTCCGTGAGAACAGCACGTTTACATGCGCCCAGGGCTGTCGCACCAGCGCCTCGTTGATGAGGAAAGCCACGAACAGCGCCCCGCCACCGACGAGCAATGCCATCACCGTGCCGGAGCCAAGCCAGTCCAGGCGATTGCCTTGGTCGAGGCCCGCATAGATCATCGAGACCCCGGTACCGAGCAGCAGCATGCCGCCCCAATCGGCCTCGCGCAGCAACGCGCGATTCACGGGCTCGTTCGGCGTGCCCAGATAGACCATGAGCCCCATCAAGGGCGCGATCGCGACACTCTGCCAGTAAAGCCATTGCCAGCCGAGATGGTCGACATAGAAGCCGACCAGCGAACTCGAAGTATCGAGCGCGAAGCCGACGCGAATCGAATAGAGCGCGATCGCCGGCAGCCACCAGCGGATCGGCAGATTGCGAAATATGATCATCAGCGTCGCCGGCACGAAAGTGCCGAGCAGCAGACCGTGCACGACACTGAGCGCGATCAGCGTCGGAAAATCATGCACGAAAGGGACGATCAGCGAGACGATCGCATAGACGAGGCTTGGAATGCCGAGCACGCGCCGCAGCCCAAACGCGGTCGCAAGCCACGCCACCGCGGGCGCAATGAGGATTTGCGAGCCGATGCCGGCGGTGGAGAGCCACGCGCCCTCGTCGAAGCTAAGCCCGAACGCGCCGCGCAGGTCAGGCAGGCCGACCGTCGTCAGCCGGCTGTCGAAATTGGCGAGGAACGAGCCGAGCAGCACGGCCGCCACGGCAAACAGCGGCTGCGCCGCGACGCCGCCGCGCGAGATCGGCCCGTGGCCGACATCGTCATTTTCCGCCATCAGCGCCCTTCGTGTCGATGCGGGTAACGACCGACATGCCCGGCACGAGCCGCGCCAGCAGCGGCTGGTTGTCGTCGAACTGGATACGCACGGGAATGCGCTGCACGACCTTGGTGAAATTGCCGGTCGCATTGTCCGGCGGCAGCAGCGCGACCTGCGCGCCGGTCGCGGGCGCGATGCGCTCCACCCTGCCATGGAGCCTCTCGCGCGAAAAACTGTCGACGGTGATCTCGACCGGTTGACCGGGCTGCACGTGAGTCAGCTGGGTCTCCTTGTAGTTTGCGATCACATATACCTTTGGCAGCGGCACGACGTTGATGAGGTTGGTGCCGATGTTGACGTAATCGCCCGGCTGCACCTGGCGCTCGCCGACGACGCCGTCGAACGGCGCCGTGATCTTGGTGTAGCCGAGCTTCAGCTTCACGCTCGCCAGCGTCGCCTTGGCCGCCTCGACGTCGGCGGCGCGCTGCTTCTTGGTGCCTTGCAGGACTTCGAGCTGATGCTGCTGCGCGGCGATCACGGCGCGGCTGGCGCGCACGTCCGCCTGCGCCTTGGCGAGACTCGCGACCGCCTGCTCGTATCGCTGCCGCGTGCCGGATTCGGTTTGCGACAGCGATTGCTGGCGCTCCTGCTCCTGCTTGGCTTCGACCTCCAGCGCCTCCGCGGACAGACGCGAAGCCTCGGCCTGCGCGATGGTCGCATATTGCAGCTCGATCTGGTTGGCCAGATTGTCGAGCACGGCTTGCGCGGCAGCAACCGCGGCCTCGAACTGCGCGACCTGGGCTTCGTAGTCGGCTGGATCGATCCGGATCAGGAGGTCGCCGGCCTTGACGCGCTGGAAGTCAGTCACCGCGACAGTCAGCACCTCGCCGGAGACCCGGCTCGCAAGCCGCGTCAGCTCGGCTCGTACATAGGCGTCATTGGTGGTCTGGATCACCGCATTGCCGACCCATTCGTCGAAGCGCAGCGTCGCCAGCGCAACGAAGGCGAGGGCGACGATCACCGCAAATAGCGGGATCGCGAGCCGGCTCCAGAGCGAGCTCGCCGGCCGCTGCGTCGGCTTGGGCGGCGGGGCCGGTGTGGCTGCAGGCGCGGGCGACGAAACTTGTTCCTGCTGACTCACGATAGGCCCCCAAAACCACTTTACCCGAACGCCGTGCTCAGACCGTCTTCTCCGGCCACCGGCAGAGATCATTGATCAGGCAAACCTCGCAGCGCGGCTTGCGCGCGAGGCAAGTATAGCGGCCGTGCAGGATCAGCCAATGATGGGCATGCAGCATGAATTCGGCCGGGATCACCTTTTCGAGACCAAGCTCGACGTCCAGCGGCGTCTTGCCGGGTGCGAGCCCGGTGCGATTGCCGACGCGGAAGACATGGGTGTCGACCGCCATGGTGTGCTCGCCGAAGGCCATGTTGAGCACGACGTTGGCGGTCTTGCGTCCCGCGCCCGGCAGCGACTCGATCTCGGCACGCGTGCGCGGCACCTCGCCGCCGAAATCGCTGAGCACCTTGGCCGACAGCGCGATCACATTCCTGGCCTTGGTGCGGTAGAGACCGATGGTCTTGATGTACTCGCGCAAGCGTTCTTCGCCGAGGTCGAGCATCTTTTGCGGCGTATCGGCGATCTCGAACAATGCACGCGTCGCCTTGTTGACGCCGGCATCGGTTGCCTGTGCCGACAGCACCACGGCGACCAGCAGCGTGAAGGGATTGAGGTGTTCGAGCTCGCCCTTCGGCTCAGGATTGGATTTGCGGAAACGGCTGAAGACTTCGTGGATCTCAGCGGGGGTCCAAGGTTTTATGGCCTTGAGCGATTTCTTGGCCGGCGCCGATTTCTTAGCGGAAGGCTTGGGCTTTGCCGTGGCCGCCTTTGCCTTTTTCTTCGGCACCGCCGCTTTGCGCGGGGCCGGCTTGCGGGTGATTTTCGCCATGATCGGGATATACTGAGGGACGATGAGCACAGGCAATGAAATTGAGCGCCAAGGTTCTGAAGGTCATGCCGAAGTGCAGATCTTCTCCGCGCTGCTGACGCCGCACCGCTCGCTGAACCGCACCGGCTTCCTTGCCGTAATGCTGTTCCTGAGCGTCGTCAGTTTCGTCACAGGAATTGTCTTCCTGATGAAGGGCGCCTGGCCGGTGCTCGGCTTTTTCGGCCTCGACGTTCTCGTCGTCTGGTGGGCTTTCAAGGCCAATTTCCGCACCGCGCTGGCGCGCGAGGAGATCACGGTCACGACCTCCGAATTGCGCGTGCGGCGCATCAGCCATCGCGGCCAGGTCGCGGAATGGACCTTCAATCCGCTCTGGGTCCGCCTCGACATGGAAGTCGACGAGGATCTTGGCATCGAGCATCTCTATCTGATTTCGCGCGGCCATCAGATCCAGATCGCAAGGTTCCTCGGACCGGAGGAGAAGTCTAGCTTTTACAAGGGGTTGGTTGAGGCCCTGAACGCCGCCAAGCGCGGCCCGACCTACAATCCGGTGACCTGAGCGCAGTCAGAAATCGGGTGGTTTCGCACCCCCGCCGCGCCTACATTTCCGGTCATGATGACACTCGCCATACATGACCAGCGCCTGGCCAAGCCGGGCCACCAGAACGCCGCGCTGCGCGACTATGATTCCGTGCGCCGGGCAATCGCTTTCATCTCGGAAAAATGGCGGGCGCAGCCGACCATCGAGGCGATGGCGGATGCGGCCGGCGTCACGCCGGATGAGCTGCACCATCTGTTCCGCCGCTGGGCCTCGATCACGCCGAAGGCCTTTATGCAGGCGCTCACCCTCGACCACGCCAAGGGACTCTTGCGGGATTCCGCGAGCATCCTCGATGCGGCGCTCGATTCAGGGCTCTCAGGACCGGGCCGGCTGCACGATCTCTTCGTCACCCATGAAGCGATGTCACCGGGTGAATGGAAGAACGGCGGCGCTGGCTTGACCTTGCGCTACGGCTTCCATCCCTCGCCGTTCGGCACCGCGATCGTGATCGCGACCGATCGCGGCCTCTCGGGTCTCGCCTTTGCCGATCCCGGCGAGGAGAAGGCCGCGCTGGCCGACATGACGCGGCGCTGGCCGAACGCCACTTACGTGGAAGATCACGAAGGCACCGCGCCGCTGGCGCAGCGCATCTTCGACACAAAACTGTGGCGGCCGGACCAGCCGTTGCGTGTCGTGCTGATCGGCACCGATTTCGAAGTGCGGGTATGGGAGACGCTGCTCAGGATTCCGATGGGCCGCGCGGTGTCCTATTCCGACATCGCCTGCAACATCAACAATCCGAAGGCCTCCCGCGCCGTCGGCGCAGCCGTCGGCAAGAACCCGGTGTCCTTCGTCGTGCCCTGCCACCGCGCGCTCGGCAAGAGCGGTACGCTCACCGGCTATCACTGGGGCATCACCCGCAAGCAGGCGATGCTGGGCTGGGAAGCCGGGCAGCTGGGGGTGCAGTAAGCCAAGTGTCGTAGGGTGGGTTAGTCTTACTGAGTCATTCGGTCGCGGCCGCGGTGGGCGGAGAATCAAATATTTGAGGAGATTCAATATTTGGCATGCGGAGGGCCAGATGGATCTCAATCAGGGTGAAAGCAGCGGGGCACGGTTTGCGGCCTATGTAGCTGGGCTTGGAAGTGTGATCGGTCAGGCAGTGCGGATGAGGCCGCTGCGTGACTATTGCACCGGCTTGATATTGCCGGGCGAACGTAAGAGCGTCGAGCCGATGGCTGCGCGGACGGCTCCGGCGCGGACG
>NZ_AXAY01000006.1 GCF_000473045.1 Bradyrhizobium sp. WSM3983
CTCGACGCTCTTACGTTCGCCCGGCAATATCAAGCCGGTGCAATAGTCACGCAGCGGCCTCATCCGCACTGCCTGACCGATCACACTTCCAAGCCCAGCTACATAGGCCGCAAACCGTGCCCCGCTGCTTTCACCCTGATTGAGATCCATCTGGCCCTCCGCATGCCAAATATTGAATCTCCTCAAATATTTGATTCTCCGCCCACCGCGGCCGCGACCGAATGACTCAGTAAGACTAATCCACCCTACGAAGCCGCTTACGGCAGCTTCAGCGACGTCTCGGCGTTGAACGGCTTCAGCGTCTCGTCGGCGGCCTTCTGGGCGGCGACAAGGGCTTCCTTCGGCTGCTTCTTGCCGTTGAGGACCAGCATCACTTCGTCCTCCAGCGTCTTGCGCACCGGCACGGTCTTGTAGGTCGCGAACCACGCCTTGGCGACGTCGAGCTGCTCGACGGCGGTCTTGGCGTCCGGGTTCTTGTTGAGGAAGTCGACCATGTCGGGTGTCTTGTAGGCGGCCATGTTGGGCGCGAAATAGCCGGTGGCGCGGCTCCACCAGGCGCTCTTCTCGGGCGAGGTCATCCACTTGATCAGCGTCCAGGCGGCCTTCTGCTTTTCGGCTTCCACGCCCGCCGGAATGATCAGAGAGGCGCCGCCGATCGGCACGGCGTTGCGGACGTTGCGCGGGATGAAAGCGACCTTGTAGTTGAACTTGGCGTTCTCGCGCACATAGGTCAGCGAGCCCGTCGACAGCATCATCATCGCGGCGTTGCCGGAGATGAAGGAGGTGCTGACGGCAGGTCCCGGCGTGGCGCCAGGCGTGTGAACCTTGTGCTTGTAGACGAGATCGCTCCACCAGGTCAGCGCGCCGAGCATCGAGGGCGTGTCGTAATAGACCTCGCCGCCGAACTCCTCGTTGTAGTAGCGCCCGCCATTGCTCATGGTGAGCGTTTCCATCATCCAGCCGCAATAGTCGTAGGCGCAGGGGATGGCGATGCCCCATTGGGTCACCTTGTCGCCTTCGCGCTTGGTGAGCTTCTTGGCCCAGTCTGTGAGCTCGGCCCAGGTCTGCGGCGGCTTGTTCGGATCGAGGCCGGCTTCCTTGGCCTTGTCGGCGTTGATATAGAGCAGCGGCGTCGAATTGTGGAAGGGCACGCCGTAGACCGAGCGGTCGATCACCGCGTTGCCCTGCAGCGCCGGGAAGAACTGGCCCAAGAACTTTTCTTTGGTGCTGCCGTCGGCGGCAATCAGGCTGTCGAGATTGGTGAGCTCGTTCTCGATCTGCATGTCGAGCAGGAAGTTGGCCGACATGATCACGGCCGACGGCGGCTTGCCGGCCTTGATCGAGGCGCGCGTCTTGATCAGCGTGTCGTCATAGGAGCCGGTGTAGACCGCGGTCGCCTTGATGCCGGGGTGACCCTCGTTGAACTCCTTGATCAAGGTGCCCATGTCGCGGGCGAGCTTGCCGTCGACGGGCACGGGGAAGAACAGATCGATCTCGGTCGGACCTTCGGCCATCGCCGGGAAGGCGAGGGCGCCTGCCATGGAGCCGGCCATGGCGAGGCCGAGCATAAGCCTGCGGGAGAACAGCATCGACAAATCTCCTATTTGATGCCTGAGGTGACGAAAGAGCTGATGAAACGCTTCTGGAAGATCAGGAAGGTGATGAGCAGTGGTGCGATCACCATCAGCGTGCCTGCGGCAATGGTGCCCCAGGCCTGCGTGCCTTCTGCGGTTGTGGTGAAGACGGAGAGGCCAACGGTGAGCGGTCGCTTGTCCGGCGAATTGATCACCATCAGCGGCCACAGGAAGTCGTTCCAGTGGCTGGTGACCGAGATGATTGCAAACGCCGAGAAGCTCGGCAACGACAGCGGCACATAGATGTGACGGATGCGCTGGATCAGGCTCGCGCCGTCGATCAGGGCGGCGTCCTCGAGCTCGGTCGGAATGGCCTCGAACGCCTGGCGCATCAGGAAGGTGCCGAACGCGGACGCGAAGAACGGCATCATCACGCCGGCAAGCGTGTCATAGAGGCCGAATTGCGCGATGATCCTCAAATTGGGAACGATCAGCAGCACCGGCACCAGCATCAGCTGCATCAGGAACAAATAGAAGAGCAGCGTCTTGCCGGCGAAGTCGAGCCGCGCGAACGCAAAACCCGCGAGCGTGATGGTGACGAATTGCACCAGCAGGATGCCGGTGCAGATGATGGTGGTGTTGAGGAAGTAGCGCGGGAAATCGCCGATCTCCCAGGCGTCCCTGACATTGTCGAGCGTGGGTTTGAGGCTCGGCATCAGTTCTGCCATGAGGCTGATGCCGTCGGAGGCCGGACGCAGCGTCGCCACGCCCATCCACAGGAACGGGATCAGCCAGGCGAGCGCGAGCAGCACGGTCAGCAAGAAGCCGAGCTTTGGCGTGATCTCGTTGCGGGTGGCGAGCGGGGCGTCCTTGTAGAGCGCATCGATCAGCTTCATGCCCCGCCCTCGCGGTTCGCCATGGTGCGGAACGACAGCGCGGTGAGGGCCATCAGGGCGGCGAGCGTCAGCAGCGTTGCTGCCGAAGCCATGCCGATGTCGTAGTGCTCGACCGCCTGCTGGTAGATGTAGAACAGCACGAGATTGGTGGCGTTCGACGGTCCGCCCTTGGTCATGACGAAGACGTGGTCGACCTGCGTGACTGCGTTGAGCGTCGCGATCACGACGACGAACAGGAAGGTGGGCTTGAGCTCCGGCAGGATGATGTAGCGCAGCCGCATCAACGGACCGGCGCCATCGAGATGCGCGGCTTCCATCACGTCCTCCGGCACAGCCTGGAGGCCGGTGAGGAAGAACAGCATGTAGTAGCCGGCGTTCTTCCAGATCGTGATGATCATGATCGCATAAAGCGCGATGTCGGGGTCGCCGAGCCAGTTCGGCAGCACCGGCAGCAGGCGGCCGATGTAATAGTC
Source organism: Bradyrhizobium sp. WSM3983 (assembly GCF_000473045.1). GTDB lineage: Bacteria > Pseudomonadota > Alphaproteobacteria > Rhizobiales > Xanthobacteraceae > Bradyrhizobium. The sequence continues at coordinate 2,944 of NZ_AXAY01000006.1, forward strand.
GAGCAGGCCGACATTGGGCAGGAAGATAAAGAGAAACAGCGCGGAGGCCGCGACCATCGGGATCAGCACCGGCAGGAACAGCGCAGCCCGCAGCGCGCTGGTCACGGCGTTGGTGCGCGCCAGCGCCAGCGCGAACAGCAGCGCGAGGCCGATGCTCGGGATCGCGGTGCCGATTGCGTAGATGAGGTTGTTGATGACAGCGCCGGTGAAGGCGGGATCGGCCAGCACCGCGGCGATATTGTCGAGGCCGACGAAGCGGAGCGGTGCCTTCGGCGTGGCGCGCTGATAGAGCGCATCGATCAGCACGCGCCCCATCGCGCCATAGGTGAACAGCGCGAGGAAGACGAGCGAGGGCAGCAACAGCAGATAAGCCGGCAGCGAGGCTTTGAAGCGGGTGGTGAACCGCGCCACGATGTGCAGGCGCGGCGGTACTGATGCCGCGACCGGGAGAGCCGCGGGTTCAGCGAGGCTCATGTCACCGCCCGGGGAAATTGAGCGCATAGTCGCGGCCGTCCACTCCCGCAGGTGGCTCGAAGGGAAAGCGCAGACTGGTGTCGAGGAAGTCGTGGCTGTGCACGACCAGGTTCTCATCGTCGATCAGCACGACGCCATAGGCCGGCGGCTCGTGGCTCGCCAGATGCGGCGCGTCGGCATCGAGCTCGAACCAGACCTGGTGGTTGGTGCCGCGCAGCGTCGAGAACGGGATCTTGCCGTAGCTGCCGAAGATCGGCCGGTGCACATGGCCGAAGAAGAGATGGCGGATGCGCGAACGATAGGGTGCGATCACCTCGGCGAACTCCGCGCTCTGCTTCAGCGCGATCTCGTCCATCGCGTGCACGCCGACCGGGAACGGCGGATGATGCATGAACACGACGAACGGCTGGTCTGCGGGCGCAGCGGCCAGCGTCTTCGCCAGCCAGTCAAATCGCCTGGCGCACATCTCGCCGGCATGGCTGGTCTCGTCCAGCGTATCGAGGAACACGAACAGGCCGTGCTCGGTGGTGCGGGTGCCCTGCACAAAGCCATTGGGATCGCGCGGCGCGGCCTTCAGCCCGTCGAGGCAGGCGACGCGTTTGTCGTGATTGCCGACCATGGCGATGTACGGCATTTTCAGCGCAGACATCGCCTCCGCGAAATTGCCGTAGGATTCCGGCTCGCCCCAATGGGTGAGGTCACCGGTCACGACCGCGAAGGCGGCGTCGGTGTGGTGCGTGTTGATGTCGGCGATCGCAGCATCCAGCCGCGCGCGCGGGTCGAGGCCATAGAGCTTCAGCCCCGGATTCGCGAGATGCGTGTCGGTGATGTGGATGAATTTGAACGGCATGGCGCGTCAGGACTGTTGGAGGATGGGCGCCTCCGGCAAGACGGCCCTGACAGGCCGTTAGAGCGCATGTGTATCAATTTGATGACAGCGGTTACCGGCGGCGGGACGCGTCCACAGCGCCAAAGTCGTAGCGTGGATCAGCCAAAGGCGTAGTCCACCGAGTAAGCCGATTAGAGGTAGTGGCGAGTCAAGTTCAGCCTCACGTCCCGCAAAACGTCTGCAACACCCGCTGATCCGGCAGCGGCGGGTCGGCGTACGCGGCGTACTCCGGCTGGTCCTGATACGGCTTCGCCAGCACCTTCACCAATTCCTCGAACGGCGCGTAGTTGTCATCGTTGACGGCAGCCTGGATCACGGCTTCGACGCGGTGGTTGCGCGGGATGAACATTGGATTGACGGCGTGCATGGCGGCTTGCCGCTCGGTTGCGGTCTGCGGCTCCAATGCGGTGCGTTCGCGCCAGCGCCTGGCCCACTCATCAAAGGCGGTGGGGTCCATGAACTGGGCACGCGCGTCGTCCGCAGCGGGATCGCCTGCGGCATCGCCGAGCCTGCGGAAGGTGAGGGTGAAGTCGGCCTGGTTCTTGGCCATGGCATCCAGCAGGTCCTGGATCAGGGCCTCGTCGCCGTCACGTTCCGTGAACAGGCCGATCTTCTTGCGCAGGCCCGCCTGATAGGCGTCGCTGAATGTCTCGCTGAACGCGCCGAGAATGTCCTGCGCTTCCGCGACCGCCTTCTCCTGGTCGTCGGAGAACAGCGGCAGCAGGCATTCTGCGAGTCGCGTCAGATTCCACAGCGCGATGCGCGGCTGGTTGGCGTAGGCGTAGCGGCCCATCTCGTCGATCGACGAAAACACCTGCGCAGGGTTGTAGGCGTCCATGAAGGCGCAGGGGCCGTAATCGATGGTCTCGCCGGAGATGGAACAGTTGTCGGTGTTCATCACGCCGTGGATGAAGCCGACCAGCAGCCAGCGCGCGATGAGCTCGGCCTGGCGCGCGACGACGCTCGCGAGCAGCGCGTGATAGGGCTGCTCGGCGTGAAGCAGGTCCGGATAGTGCCTGACGATGACGTGGTCGGCGAGCCGGCGGATGGCGTCGGTGTCGCGACGGACGGCGAAGAACTGGAAGGTGCCAACCCGGATGTGGCTCGCGGCGACGCGCGTCAGCACGGCGCCGGGCAGCGCGGTCTCGCGGATCACGTGCTCGCCGGTGACGACGGCGGCAAGCGAGCGCGTGGTCGGGATGCCGAGCGCAAACATCGCCTCGCTGACGATGTATTCGCGCAGCACCGGCCCGAGCGCCGCGCGGCCGTCGCCGCGGCGGGAGAAGGGCGTTGGTCCCGAGCCCTTGAGCTGGATATCGCGGCGGACGCCATCGTTGTCGATGACCTCGCCGAGCAGGATCGCGCGGCCGTCGCCGAGCTGGGGCACGAACTGCCCGAACTGGTGGCCGGCATAGGCCATGGCGATTGGGTCGGCTCCATCAGGAACCGTCTTTCCGGCCAGGATTTCGGCGCCCTCCGGGGTCTCCAGGATATCAGGATCGAGCCCGAGCTGGACCGCCAAGGGCCGGTTCAGCTTGATCAGCCGGGGCGCGGCCACGGGGGTCGGCGCGACGCGGGCAAAGAAGCTGTCCGGCAGCGCCGAATACGAGTTCTGGAAGGGGAAATGGACCGTCATGGGCTCAAGATAGGGCTGGAACACCCGATGGAAAAGGCCGGCGGCTCGATAGGCCAAAATTGGGGGCTTCGGGCCCAAAAACAGGCCGTTCCCTCGGTTGCCGCCCCCGGCCTCGTCGGGTAAACCCTGCCGCAACGTCGGACCGGTCGTTTCAGGCCGTCCGATTCGCTTCCTCAGACATCATTTTGGGACGACCATGCATCGCTACCGGTCACATACATGCGGCGCGCTCCGCGAGAGCAACATCGGCGAGGCGGTCCGCCTGTCAGGCTGGGTCCATCGCGTCCGCGACCATGGCGGCGTGCTGTTCATCGATTTGCGCGACCATTACGGCCTGACCCAGTGCGTGGTCGATCCGGACTCGCCGGCATTCGCGCAGGCCGAGAAGCTGCGTTCGGAATTCGTGGTGCGGATGGACGGTAAGGCCCGCCGCCGCCCCGAAGGCACCGACAATGACGATCTGCCGACCGGCAAGATCGAGATCTATGTCAGTGAGATCGAAGTGCTGGGGCCTGCCGGCGATCTGCCGCTGCCGGTGTTCGGCGACCAGGAATATCCCGAAGATATCAGGCTCAAATATCGCTTCTTGGATCTGCGTCGCGAAAAACTGCACCAGAACATCATGACGCGCGTCGAAATCATCAAGTCGATGCGTCGGCGCATGGAGGGGCAGGGCTTCTTCGAGTTCAACACCCCAATCCTGACCGCGTCCTCGCCGGAAGGCGCGCGCGACTTCCTGGTGCCGTCGCGCATCCATCCCGGCAAGTTCTATGCGCTGCCGCAGGCGCCGCAGCAGTACAAGCAGCTCTTGATGATGTCGGGCTTCGACCGCTACTTCCAGATCGCGCCCTGCTTCCGCGACGAGGACCCGCGCGCCGATCGTTTGCCGGGCGAGTTCTATCAGCTCGACGTCGAGATGAGCTTTGTCACGCAGGACGACGTCTTCGCGGCGATGGAGCCGGTCATCACCGGCGTGTTCGAGGAGTTCGCCAAGGGCAAGCCGGTGACGAAGGGGTGGCGCCGGATTCCGTTCGCCGAGGCGCTGCGCAAATACGGCAGCGACAAGCCGGATTTGCGCAACCCGATCGAGATGCAGGACGTCTCCGAGCATTTCCGCGGCTCCGGCTTCAAGGTGTTCGCGCGCATGCTCGAAGACCCCAAGAACCAGGTCTGGGCGATCCCGGCACCTAGCGGCGGCAGCCGCGCGTTCTGCGACCGCATGAATTCGTGGGCGCAAGGCGAAGGCCAGCCTGGTCTTGGCTACATCATGTGGCGCGAGGGCGGCGAGGGCGCTGGTCCCCTGGCGAACAACATCGGGCCGGAGCGCACCGCTGCGATCCGCGCGCAGATCGGCGTCAAGGAAGGCGATGCCGCCTTCTTCGTCGCCGGCGATCCGGACAAGTTCTGGAAGTTCTCGGGGCTGGCCCGCAACAAGGTCGCCGAGGAATTGAACCTCACCGACAAGGAGCGGTTCGAGCTCGCCTGGATCGTCGACTTCCCGATGTACGAGTACAACGAGGACGACAAGAAGGTCGACTTCTCGCACAACCCGTTCTCGATGCCGCAGGGCGGCCTTGACGCGCTGAAAGATCAGGATCCGCTGACCATCAAGGCGTTCCAGTACGACATCACTTGCAACGGCTACGAGATCGCCTCCGGCGGCATCCGCAACCACGTGCCGGAAGCCATGGTGAAGGCGTTCGAGATTGCAGGTTATGGCGAGCAGGAAGTGGTCGATCGCTTCGGCGGCATGTACCGCGCCTTCCAGTACGGCGCCCCGCCGCATGGCGGCATGGCCGCGGGTGTCGACCGCATCGTCATGCTGCTCTGTGGCACCAACAATCTACGCGAGATCTCGCTGTTCCCGATGAACCAGCAGGCCATGGACCTGCTGATGGGCGCGCCCTCGGACGCCACCACCAAGCAGCTCCGCGAGCTGCATGTGAAGGTGAATCTGCCACAAAAGTAAGGGCTCGTGCCCCGGACGCAGCGCAGCGCTGCTTCAGCGGTGCGCTGCAGAGCCGGGGCCCACGTCTCGGCGAAACAGCAGTCTCTTCTGGGTCCCGGCTCTGCGCAGCGTCACTGCGTGCCGCAGCGCGTCCGGGACACGAGACCTAAAGCCCCGTCGACGCCTCGATCCTGAACTGCGCCAGCGCGCTCTGTGGGTCGGATTGCAAGAGCTGCATCAATTGCGTCAGCGGCGCCTTGGCGCGCGGGGAGAGCTTGATGGAAAGCGTCTGGCCCGGCGTCTCGACGAAGCGGGCGATCGCGTCCGCGGCCGCGTCCGCATCCGGATTGGCGGAAGCAACTTGCTCGCGTTTAGCCTTGATGCTCTCGACCAGCGCCTGGCGTGCGGCGTCGCGGCTGACATTCTGCATCCGTGCGAACTGCGCCACGACGAGATCGACGATGCCGCTGTCGCTCAGTGAAAACTCAAGCGCGCCGGTCTCAATTCTGGCGGCCTGACCCATGAACTCGGCTGGATCGGCCGAAAACACCTCGCGCGGCACGTTGCTGAGCGCGATGCGCAATTGCGCTTTTGCGATTCCTCCGATGTCGAGGGTTGCTGGTGTCAGAGCGAAGCTGTTGGAGGACTCCGTCCAGCCCGCGCCGAGATCGAGGTCGATCGCAAGCTTGTCGACCCCGCTGAGAACCAATTGAAGCTGCTTTGGATCGGATGGATCGGTGGGCGTGACAAATTTTGCCACCACATGCGCCTTGCTCGGGATCGAGCCGATCAGTTGTCCCCAGTCGAGACTCAGCGTGTCGATCGTGACCAGCTTCTTGGTGTTCTTGAAGGGCGCAGCCACGCCCTTGATCTCCGCGCCTGCGAGCACACCGAACAGCCCGAGCATTTGATCCGGCGAGGGCGCCCGCCCGGGAGTTGTGAGGCCTGCTGCCCAGCGCATCAGGTTCGGCGCGCTGAACGACCTCAGCGCGAAGCGCTCCATTTTGAACTGGCCCTGCGGCGACGGCGTATCGAGGCCTTCGACCGCGAATTCACCATCCTTGTACCTGACCGCGTTGATGCTGCCCGTCCCCTGCGGCGTCGCAATCGACGTCTTGCCGATCTCGATCTTGCCGACGCGGAGGCCTTCGTAAAAGTTGGCGAGCTTCTCCATCATGTCGCGAGCCTGCGCCGGCGTTGGCGGCGCCGACGGATTCTGGGGCAGCATGGCGAGCATCTCGGCCATCCGGAATTTCGAGGGCTGCACCCCGATATCGTCGACGGCGATGCCGTCGACCCGGAGGCGAACGTCCCCGGACGTCACCGTGTACGGTCCCGTCGAAATTTGCCTGTAGAGCTGATGGATGCCGTCGTCATTCGCCTTTTGCGGATCGAGCGCGGCGAGCATGCCGGTGGAATCGAAATCGCTCATCGCCAGGTTCGACAGTTCTCCCGTCAGCAAGCCGGGCTTGCCCGGCTGCGCGGTCTTGAACGTGAAGGTGAGCCGGTCCGCCTTGGTCGCCTCGACCTTGCCGTGCCTGAGATTTTTCATCACCAGACCCGAGTAGGCCAAATCGCCACCTTCGGGCTTGGCGGTATCGGGCTTGGTGACGAGGGTGATGGCAATGGTCGGCACTTCAATGGAGGACGCCGAGACGCTGCTGAACTGTTCGAGACCGAAGCGATAGAGATCGATGACGGCGTTTGATGGCGGCAAGGCCCGAGCCCTGATCGCCCCGGTGAAATCCCGTATCGTGGCCTGCGCGATCTTGTAGCCGGCCTTCATTGGCGAGGGGCCGACGTTACTGTCGATCGCAAACGCGATGCCCGAGACCTCGATTGTATCGGCAGAAAACTGTCCCTCGTCCGCTTGGCGCACACCGGTCGCCCTGACCCTGGCAATCTTGATCTGCGTCTGTGACTGCTGGCCGGGATCGATGGCGATGTCCTCGATCGTGAGGGTACGGCTCGGCAAATCGAACCCGATCTTGCCGTGGCTCGCCTTGCCGCCATTGCTGCGGATCTGCTCGAAGGCCGTCTCGATCTCGGCAGTGACGCGATGTTTTGCGTAGAGGCTGAAGCCGAACCAGCCGCCCGCAGCAAGCATGGCGACTGCGATCAGGCCGATCAGGATCCGCTTCATTCCCAGCTCCAGTTGCTCGTTATGCACTGCGCAACCTGCCATATTCGGGAAACGTCGTGCGGTCCAGGGAAAGCTAGCTCTGTCAAATATTTGACCATGCGATCTGTTAATTGGACTGCAATCGGATGTTGCCACCGAGGCGTTGGCCGTGCTTCATCCCGGTTTCCATGAGCCGGAATACCGTGTGCACTGCGGCAGACCGGTCGGGACAACGCATCTTTGAGGCCGGTAACGCGAGGCGAGACACTGCATGTCATCTTATTCTGATGATCTTCACCAGGCGGCGCTCGCCTATCACCGTCTGCCGCGCCCCGGAAAGCTCGAGATTCAGGCGAGCAAGCCGCTCGCCAACCAGCGCGACCTCGCGCTTGCCTATTCTCCGGGCGTTGCGGCCGCCTGCACCGAGATCGCCAAGAACCCGGCGGAAGCTGCGACCCTGACCACCCGCGCCAATCTGGTCGCCGTGGTCTCGAACGGCACCGCGGTGCTCGGCCTCGGCAATATCGGCCCGCTGGCGTCCAAGCCGGTGATGGAAGGCAAGGCGGTTCTGTTCAAGAAATTCGCCGGCATCGACGTGTTCGACATCGAGATCGCCGCCGACACCATCGAGCGCGTGGTCGAGACCGTGGCGGCGCTCGAGCCGACCTTCGGCGGCATCAATCTGGAAGACATCCGCGGTCCGGAATGTTTCGAGATCGAGGCGCAGCTGAAGGAGCGCATGAAGATTCCGGTCTTCCATGACGATCAGCATGGCACCGCGATCATCGTCGCCGCCGCCATCACCAATGGCCTGCGCCTGAACGGCAAGAAGCTCTCGGACGTCAAGATCGTGGCGTCGGGGGCAGGGGCTGCGGCGATTGCGACGCTCAACCTGCTGGTCTCGATGGGCGCGCAGCGCAAGAACATCTGGGTCTGCGACATCGATGGCCTTGTGCATGAGGGCCGCAACACCACCATGGATCGCTGGAAGGCGGTCTATGCGCAGAAGACCGACAAGCGCACGCTTGGCGACGTCATCGGCGGCGCCGACATCTTCATCGGCCTGTCGGCCCCGGGCGTGCTCAAGCCCGAGATGGCCAAGGCGATGGGCGACAAACCCCTCATCATGGCGCTCGCCAACCCCACGCCGGAGATCATGCCGGAGGAGGCACGCAAGGTGCGCCCCGACGCGATGATCTGCACCGGTCGCTCCGACTATCCGAACCAGGTCAACAACGTCCTCTGCTTTCCCTTCATCTTTCGTGGCGCGCTCGATGTCGGCGCCAGCGCCATCAACGAGGAGATGAAACATGCCGCCGTCGAGGCCATCGCGCAGCTCGCGCGCGAGGCGCCGTCGGATGCGGTCGCGCAAGGCTTTGACACTGGCGAGACGCAAGGCTTCGGTCCGGGCTCGCTGATCCCGAGCCCGTTTGATCCGCGGCTAATCCTCCGCATCGCACCGGCCGTGGCGAAGGCCGCGATGGAATCCGGCGTCGCAACGCGGCCCATCACCAATTTTGACGAATACACCGCGCTGCTCGAGCGCTTCGCCTTCCGCTCCGGCCTCGTCATGAAGCCGATGTTCGCCAAGGCCAAGACCCAGCCGGTGCGTTTGATCTACGCAGAAGGCGAGGACGAGCGCGTGCTGCGTGCCACGCAGGTGGTGCTCGAGGAGAAGCTGGCGCGGCCGATCCTGGTCGGCCGTCCCTCGGTGGTGGAAGCCCGCATCAAGCGCTTCGGCCTGCAGATTCGCGCCGGCAAGGATTTTGACCTCGTCAACCCCGAAGACGATCCGCGCTACCGCTCCTACGTGCAGTCCTATGTCGAGGTCGCCGGCCGCCGCGGCGTGACGCCGGATGCGGCCCGCACGGTGGTGCGCACCAACAACACGGTGATCGCGGCGCTCGCGGTGACACGCGGGGAGGCGGATGCCATGCTCTGCGGCGTCGAGGGCCGCTACATGCATCATCTGCGTCATGTCCGCGAGATCATCGGCTTTGCGCCGGGGGTCAGCGACTATGCCGCGCTGGCGCTGCTGATCACCAGCAAGGGTGCCTTCTTCATCGCCGACACGCAAGTTCGCCCCAATCCGAGCGCCGAAGAGCTCGCCGAGATCGCCTCGCTCGCGGCGGTCCATGTCCAGCGCTTTGCGCTTAAGCCCAGGATCGCCTTCGTCTCGCATTCGGATTTCGGCAGCTACGACACCGACTCCTCGCGCAAGATGCGACGGGCGACCCAGCTGCTGAAGGAAAAGCATCCGGAGATCGAGGCCGACGGCGAGATGCAGGGCGACACGGCGCTCTCCGCTGCCGCGCGCAAAATGGTGTTGCCGCACTCCAAGCTGGAGGGCGAGGCCAACATCATGATCATGCCGACGCTGGACACCGCCAACGTCGCCTATCAGATGATCAAGTCGCTGGCGGACGCGCTGCCGGTCGGCCCGATCCTGATCGGCCCGGCGCGGCCCGCCCACATCCTCACCCCCTCGGTGACCGCGCGCGGCATCCTCAACATGACAGCGGTGGCCGTGGTGGAAGCGCAGGAGCGCGCGGCGCGGCAGCAGCCGACATTGTTTACGTGAGGGCGAGCTCTCGCCGCGGATTGTCCGGCCCCGGTGGTCCGCAACACCGACACCGGCACCGGACTGGCGATGATGCGCTAAGGCATACCACCACCGCCACGCACAGGCGCGCCCACTGTTCACCAACATCCGCAACACATCATCGCCGCACCGGCTCGGCTGGCTGAAGCCGGAGAACCGATGCCTCGCGCCGTTCACGGCATCGCTGAAGTAACTGCACTAGGCTCGTCAGTTTGGAGGTCAGGGGTTGCATCAGTTCGTTCCAAATCCGGAACGCGGTGAAGCAAAAGTCGCGGGCGTTGCAGATTTACAACCCGCATAGCCATTCGAGATATTAAGCTCGTCCATTGAGACGACCGAAACATATTTCATGTTTACTTCATACGAACAGCGGGGACAAAAAGTGTTTGATGTCTATCGCAATGGGAAGCGCGAGTTGCTTGTTCTAAGCAATGGCTCTGCAATACCCGTCGTTTGCTCTCCGAATAAGTGGCGCAAGAGCAGAAAAAGAGTTCTCAAAGTCAGCGACGAGATCAAGTCAGCCGTTCAGGCGCAGGGCTACTACGTTCGCAGCTTGCGGGTCACCAAGGAGCGGACGATCTAGGTCGAGCAGGTCGGCGGCTTCTCCATGTGCCTTCTCTGCAGCATCACCACAAACCAACCCTCCATCCTCGCGCTATTCCGCGTAACGGCCGGGTGGAGAAGGAGGCAGATAAGCCGAGCAGCTTGAACGCGAACGGCTGTGGGGAGGTTAGGTCATAGCCGCGCCATCCAACTGCGCAAGCCCCGCCTCGATCACATTGATATCTTCCTCGATCTGCTGAATGGTTGTTCGGCAATCAAAACCGGTGCGTGCCTTTAGGTCCACGGCCAGCTTCCGGCGTTGCATGCGCAAATCGTCGAGAGCCCTCCTGTCATTCAGGCTAACGTAACCGCCCACAATAAGCTCGAGTGCGTTTGGCATTCCCGGCCTCAGTCCTAATCACCCACCCGCAACGCTTAGCGCGCGACACTCTTCACCACGGCATCTCTTCGCAGATTGTGTCCAGCAGCCGTCAAATGGGACCCTATGATCAGACCGAGCCGTCTCAACGTCTGGAGAGCAAGAGGGGCGCACAGTTCAATCGAAAGTCCGGCTCCCAATATCGCAATGGCGCGTCGTTCATCGCTATCGAGATCAGCCCATGAGATGTCCATCACGCGCCTCCGCGCCAAAGGAATTATCTAAAATCCAAACGCGTTACCGATTTGCCGCAGCATAACCAGAGCCGCGTCGGTGTACCGACCGTGAGTTAGGTATTGATCCACCTGCGCTGTGCTAATCAGCGCCACAACTGCCACCGCGAAGCCCTTAAACATTGGGCCTCTCCTTTCGAAAGAGACCGCCAACCGGGCGTGTCGAATATTAAACTGTTCTCAAAATGCGCTGCCGCACATGGCGACCTAATATGTAAATGGTGACAGTGACCAGTAACCAGTTCCTTAACGGCGCGATGTCTGGATGCGCGCACCGTGGAATCAAGCCAAAGCGTTACAGCGGCCATTGCCTGATGATGTGCTCAAGATCGTGATGCGCAGGGGCGGAGAAGAAGGATCGAGCAGCGGCATGACCAATCCGCTTGGCCCCAAGAAGCAGACCATAACCAGACGGCCGGGTATGGACGCGATGGGGCCAGTAGCGGACATGGTGGCAATGCCAAATATTCAGTATAATAAAGTCGCTTGTTCAAAGATATAGCGTAGACATGTCAGCCGGCGATCGACCGTTAGGGCTGTAACGAAGGAGTCGGTCGGACATGGGCCGCGGGTTTCTTGGTTTACTCACATTAGCGATACTCGCGATGACGACATTGGCCGTGGCCGCTGGCACGTCGTTCGACGAGGATAAAATCAAAGAGTTGAAGAACGCCGGATACGTCGAACTGCGTGGTGCCGAGGCGGTTGACTTTCTCGTGGGCAATTCTGCCGTAAAGCGTGACGATCAACTAGGTAAAGGGCAAACTGGCACCAAGAGGCCTCAAATCAATTATTATCCAAACAACCGTGTGTGGTACACCTGCCGAGGATCGTTCGGCTCGGGCTGCGACATTCAATCGTGGGATGTTGAAAACGGTGACATTTGCTTTTCTGTCGATCCATGTGATGACGCACCGATGATTTTGAAGGCCCCGCGCTCAAACAGCGATAAGCTGGGCCTGATGATATACGACCAGGGCGAGCCCCCTTACGAGGTCTACGATATTACCAAAGGCAATCAGGCCGGGGCACCACTGTTCGACGATCGCTTCGCTGGCCGCTTGATCGAACTCGACAGAGTAAAACCCAGCAAAGAGATAAGAGATGCAAACGCACACACCCAGGACGGAGTTATTTCAATCTCCGGATCACGCGGTATTTCGTTTCTCGTAGGAAATACTTTTCTCTCTCACGATGTGGCAGCCCCATCCAAAGAACAAGGGGACGCCGCCTGCCGTGAGCACGGTACGTATTATTCTCCGGACGGCGACATTATCTCGTTTACTTGTCAGCCTCCGCCGGGTCGGCTCTGGACGATATCTGTCCTGCATTGGAAACTTCAATCGGGGGCGATTTGCGGAAAACAGTCCACCGACCTCAGCAAGTGTGCATTAGCAAGGCTGACTGCGACACTTGCGCCAGAAAGTCCCAACGACGATAGCAAGTTGCGAGTTCAAGATCGGCAAAACGGAGTTACACTTTTCGGCTACGCAGGCAATGTCTTCAATTTTAGGTTTGAAAAGCGCTTAAACTCGGAACGCTCGAGCAGAGAAAGGTCCGAGCGATAACCGAGTGGGCTTCTCACAGGCGCCATCAAATACGTTGTTCGGCCCATTTGGTTCTCACGATCTAAGCTTTCGGCGCTATAATTTTGCACCGCAAGCCAGCAGTCTCCAATTGGTGAAAGCGCCTAGCTCGGTGATTTCCGCTTTGGGTCAAGCAGCGAAGAACTCAGAATGAGCAAATCAGGTCTGCTGTGCCCCAAATTGCGGACATCAAAGGGCCGGACCGAATTTTGTCGCGATGGGCCAACACGCGATCTTGGCTCACCGCATCATTCACGCTGGCCGCGCCGGCGAGCAAATCCAATGTGGTTCAAGAGACCGGCTGCGTCTCCGAGAACATGTCAACAATCTTGTTGGTCATGCCGTTCACGATCAGCACCTGATCCTTGATTTTCACGTACATGTAGTCACGCAGTTCCGGTATTTGCGACAGAACCGGTGTTGGTAGTGATTGGGCCTTGACGCCTTTTGGAAGTTTCGCGCCCACAGCAGGAGTAAAGTCCTTTGCGGACTTGGTGGCCTTTAGCCGGAACTCAACCTCGTTGTGCTCAGTCAGCACCGCCTTGCGAATTTGCTCGCGCTGCATGTTTGTGAGGTTGAGATTCGGCAGCGATCGGCTCTGCCGCACCTTTGTGCCGTCGCTCAGTTCAACCGCGCCTCGCGTATTAGGTTGTGCCAGCGAAATCGCGGCACCGCCGAGGATGATCGCGAGCGCGACGATGGTAATGGGAACTCTCATGGCCTTGCATCCTTCCGGATACGCCGCCCTTGAGGCAGTAACGAACAGATTATGCGTCCGTTCCGCGCAAGGCGTTCGAACGGACCACCTCGTCTCAATCGCGCCCGTCTGCACCTGATCAGGAGACTTCCGGTTCACCCCCGGCTAGGGACATGTCGCAGCACCTTGCCAACTGACGCGAAGGGCCAACAGGCTCATTCTGACGAGCGACGCCGCGAAGCGAGGCGGCTTACTCGTGTCGTCAAACCTTGACCCCTGAGATGACCAAGATCGCAGCCAGTCCCGGCAACATAATTGAACTCGGCACGATGCCCAGAAGCAAGCCGCCGATGAACGTCCCGATCATTGATCCCTAGTCCGGGACTTGGGGGCTGTAAACACGGGATCGCCAACGTGTTAGACTTTGCCCAGCCGATCAGGGAGAAAAGCCATGACCGCCGAGTTCGATGAAGACCGCTTCAATATGGCTATCCGTAAGTTTCTGAAGCATGTCGGAGTTACATCGCAGCGTGAAATCGAGAACCTGGTGCGTAGCGGGGCGGTGAAAGGTGGCGAGCTCAAACTGCGAATGACCCTGTCCGCTGAGGGGACGCCGCTGAATCATGTTGTCGAGGAAACAGTCGCACTCTGACGAGGGCACACGCTGCGACCCAACGTCCGTTCAGGGTCAAAAGCACCAGTCGGGCAGGTGCAGACCGATGTCCGGTCTTCTCCTAAACAGCAGACCTGTCCATACCCACGAGGCCCAGTAGCCCCGCGGCGAGCTGATCCCCAATACGTTGACAACTTGCCAGCGGGATTGCCCGGCGCTTTCATCGAGCCATGTCCACGCTTACCCGCCGCCGCGATCCCAATGCCCGCCAGAAAGGTTGGCTGATCCATTACGGCGATGTCCATGTCGGCAGCATCGGGTTGCGCAGCGGCAATCCGATCGGGAGCGAATCGCGGCAATGGCGCGGCAGCTTCTATCCGGGATCGAACCCGGGCGACTGCACGTCCGGCACCGCGCCGACGTTCGATTGCGCGCGTGCAGCATTCTTTTACGCGGGCGGACCACCCGTAAATTTCCCAAGTGATGGCAGCTAGGCGCACTGGTTAACTGGTGCAGGTTGAGCGCCGCATTATGAAAACACCGAAGCCAAAGCAATGGGCCGAGCAGGAGGTCCGTCGATTGGTCAGGCTGGCCCGGCAGGGAGTTGGCGCATCGAAGATTGCCGCCGAATTGGGCCGCTACGCTGGTTCAGTGAAGCGAATGGCGCGAACGATGGGAATACTGTTGAAGAAATAGCCATCGAGCCTTCTTCCTTGTGGAAGAAGGTGGCATAGGCGGCCTTCGGCCGCCGTTCTTAAGAACGCAGAAGCGGAGCTTCGGCTACGGCGCCGGATGAGGGGTTCTCTCCGCGAACCCGGTAGAGTTCGGCTCGCGGAAAGAACCCCTCACCCGTCTCGCCGCTATGCGGCGAGCCACCCTCCCACAAGGGGAGAGGGGAAGTCGCCGGCGCGGCCAACTTTGAATTAGCTGCAGTTTCCGATTTCCCCGTTTGTAAACCGGCGAATGACTCTTCATAATCCGCAGGCGTCCCGTGCTTAGCGTTTTGCCAAGAGGCCGACCATGCCAGCGTTCGTGACTTTCGGGCGAATCCTGTTCGCAGTGCTGTTCATCTACACGGGCGCGACCAAGCTCTTTGCCGTCCAGGCCACCGCCGATTTCATCGCCACCAAGGTCGAGCTGCCCGATGTGATCGCGCCTTATGCCAAGCAGGTCGAGACGGCGACCGCGATGACCATGCCGCAGCTCCTGGCGATCGCGGTCGGTGGGCTCGAGATCATTGCGGGCCTGATGATCGCGCTGAACTTCGGCGCGCGCTTCTTCGCGATGCTGCTGATCATCTACATCGCGGTCTCGACCTTCTTCTTCTACGACTTCTGGAATCAGCCGGCGCCTGACAACGCCAAGATGCTGGTCGACGCGCTGAAGAATCTCTCGATCATCGGCGCGCTCTTCATGATCATGGGCTATGGCCGCGCCACACGCTCGGCCGAGACCGCCTACGGGGACGTGTAGGGTCTTGTAGGGTGGACAAAGGCGCTCTTGCGCAGTGCCCACCATCTTTCCAGGACTTGCAAGGCCGGTGGTGGGCACGCTTCGCTTTGCCCACCCTACGGCCTGACGCGTGGACGCTCGTGTTGCCCAGCTTCGCGCAAGGTCGTTGCTGCAGAATGATCGGGAGCAAGTCATCGCATCGATGATAGGGCCCATCGGAATGTTTGCTGAAGCGTCGTCAGTTTCCGTATCGCTCGAGGCCGGTCTTGCGCACCATCGCGCAGGCCGCTTGCCGCAGGCGGAGGCGATCTATCGGCGGATCCTGGCATCCGAGCCGGATCATGCGGACGCTATTTTCCTCCTGGGGGTTGCTGCGCTCCAGACGGGTCACCCCGACGGGGCGCTCGATCTCTTCATGCGCGCCGTCAAGCTTCAGCCTCGCAACAGCGTCTATCACAGCAACGTGGCGGTCGCTCTGCGCGCTCTCGGACGCACGGGCGAAGCCATCGCGAGCTACCGGGAAGCGCTGCTGCATCAGCCCGACAACCTGGATACGCACATTCAGCTTGGTCTCCTGCTGGGTGAATGCGGGGATTTCGCCGGTGAGGAGGCCCAGTACCGGCTCGTGCTGCGACATCCTCTCGGCCTCGACCTCGGTGCAGCGCGCGCTCAGGTCGATGCCCATTTCCATCTTGCCAATCTGCTGGTGAGACGGAAGCAGTTCGATGATGCGATCAGCGAGTTTCGGCAGGTGCTGCGGCAAAGGCCGGATTTTGCGGAGGCCCATTGCAACCTGGGGGCCGTGCTGTTCGATCTCGCCGCCTTCGAGGAATGCGAGCGTTGCTATCGCGAGGCGCTGCGCCTCAACCCGGGATTTGCGGAGGCCCATAACAATCTTGGTGGTCTTCTCGTCAAACTGGGGCGCCTCGACGACGCCGAGGTCAACCTTCGCGAAGCCTGCAAACTCAGGCCAAATTTCCCCGAGGCCTTGAACAATCTCGGTGACTTGCTGCGCCTCCGCGGGCGGCCGGAGGAGGCGGAAGCATGTTGCAGGGAAGCCTTGCGTCTGAAGCCGGACTATGTTCCGGCGCAACTGATCCTCGGCAACGCCCTTCGCGAGTCCGGCCGTTTCCACGAAGCGGAGCCTTGCTATCGGGCAGCTCTCGATCGCAATCCGGTCTGGCCGGAGGCGCTCAACAATCTCGGCACCCTGCTGTACGATCTCGGGCGGACTGATGAATCCATTCAGAGTCTGCGAACGGCGGTGTCGCAAAAGCCGGATTACGCCGACGCGCATTTCAACCTTGGGATCACGCTGTTGCTGGCCGGCCAGTTCGAGGAAGGCTGGCGGGAATATGAGTGGCGGTGGAAGCAGGAAACCAAGAGGCCGCATCTCCGCGGCTTCAGCCAGCCTCTCTGGGATGGCGGAGATATCGGTGATCGGGTCCTGCTGCTGCATGCGGAGCAGGGCCTGGGCGACACGCTCCAGTTTTGTCGCTTCGTGCCGGCAATTGCGGCAGGGCGGCGGGTCGTTCTCGAGGTTCAGCGGCCGCTGATGCCGCTTCTGACGGGGCTGCCGGGAATCGAGAGCATCGTCGCGCGTGGTGATCCGCTGCCGCCATTCGATCTGCAATGTCCGCTGTTGAGCCTGCCGCGGGTCCTTGGCACTACTCTCGAAACCATCCCGCGAGAGGCATCCTATCTCCGCGCTGATCCGCGACTCGTGGCGGCCTGGCGCGAGCGCGTCGGCCAGCTCGATGGCCTGCGGGTCGGCCTCGTCTGGGCAGGCAATCAGACCATGAGCGGCGACCGGCGCAGGTCGATTCCGCTCGAACGATTTTCGGAGCTGGCGGACCTGCCGGGAGTGAGTTTCGTCTCTCTACAGAAGGGACCCGGGGCCAGCCAGACGCCGCCGTCTGGTCTGTCCCTGCACGACTGGACGGGAGACCTCCACGACTTCGGTGAAACCGCAGCGCTGATCGAGGCCCTGGATCTGGTCATCAGTGTCGATACAGGGGTGGCGCATCTTGCAGGCGCGCTTGGCCGCCCGGTCTGGCTGCTCAATCGCTTCGATCGCTGCTGGCGGTGGTTGCTGAACCGCGACGACAGCCCCTGGTATCCGGGCTTGCGGCAATTCCGGCAAATTCAGCCCGGCGATTGGAGCAGCGTCCTTCAGGACGTGCGCGCTGAACTCGAGAAATCCACGTTGCCCCGGTCCACCGGCCAGTAAGCGCTATGCGTGACAAGCTCACGCGTTTGTACGCAGGTATTAAAACACCGGTACTGTGCATGGGGTTGTTTTCGGGTTTTAGTTGGAGGCTCTCGCCGGCCGCCACGGGGTCACGGTCACGCCATGCGCCGCGTCGAGCAAATACGGCATGCCCGGCTTCATCCCGTGTGACGTCAGCACCTCATGCGGCGTCCGCTTGGGCACGTCGACGAAGCAGCCTTCGCCGCCGGGCAGCCGAACGTGAGGAGCTTCCGACAGCCAGAACGTGTCGTAGCGGTCCATGAACATGTCGAACACGGCGGGGCCGCCGATGATCGCGACTCGCCCCGAGGCGACATCGGCAAAGGCGCAGGCCTCCTCGAAGCTTGCATGATCCGGATTCCACAGCGTCGCGTTCGGCATCTCCGGATCGACGGTGAGGACCTTGATCTTGCGGGTGGTGATCAGCCGCTTGCGCTTGGGCGAGTTTTGCTGCTGCTCATGCGAGTTGCGGCCGTGCACGATCAGCGCCGCGCCTTCGAGCGCCTGCTCGAAGAACAGCTTGTCGCCTTCGAACTTCAGGCTGTCGGGCATGACGCGGCTGGCGTCGGCCAGCATGCCGTCCGCCGAGACGATGACGTAGCCCTCGAAATGGAAAGACAAGCGACGGCTATTCGGAAACGGTCGTCACCACGGAATTGACCGGGCGCGTGCTCACCGTCGGCAGCTTGACGTCCTTCATCAGCTCCTGGTCGTATTCGGGGAGCGAGGCGACCGGCGCCTTGGCGCGCATCGCCACCACTTTGTAGCCTCCGGCCTTGAGACGGTTCAGAAGCTCGGGCAGGGCTTCCGCCGTGTGCTTCTGGAAGTCGTGCATCAGGATGATGCCCTTGCCCTTCTTGTCGAGCCCCTTCATCACGGTCTCGATCACCTTCTCGGGCTTCGAGGCCTTGAAGTCGAAGGAGTCGATGTCGCAGGAGAAGATCGCGACGTTGCGGTTGCCGAGATAGGTGACCATCTCCGGCGGGTGTTGCAGCGCCGGGAAGCGGAAGAACGCCGCGGGCGAGATGCCGCCAAGAGCCCATTTCACGGCGCTGATGCCCTTCTCGATCTCTTCCTTGCGCTGCGCTTCGGTCAGCTTCTTGTTGTTGAGGTTGGCGTGCGACCATGTGTGGGTGCCGATGATGTGACCGGCCGCGTAGACCTGCTTCAGGATCTCCGGCTCGTAGGTGGCGTGCTTGCCGATCGAGAAGAAGATGCCGGTGGTGCACTGGTCGGCGAGCGCCTTCAGCACGGCGGGTGTGTTGTGCGGCCAGGGACCGTCGTCGAAGGTCAGCACGACCTCCTTGTCGCGCAGGAAGTCGAGCTCCTTGAAATGCTCGAAGCCGAAGCCGGGACCGCCTGTCGTGTCGATCTCCACGGTGCGGGCGACGCCCAGCGCGTTCGGATTGTTGCAGGCGGCGCGGGCCGGCTGCGGCGCCTGTTTCGGCGGCGGCGGGAAGGCGGCGGCTTGCGGCGCGGGCGCTGCAGCAGGCGCCGGAGCAGCGGCCGGTGCTGCCACGGGGGCAGCCTGGGTGGCGGCTGGGGGTTTCGCAGCCGGGGTCTGCGACCATGCCGCGCCTGTCAGCGCAACAGAGATCGCGCTTGCCAAAATCAGTCCTGCCGCCACACGCATGGTGTTGTCCTCGAGATTTGATCCCGTTGTTCCGCCGCGGCTTTTCGCCTCCGGCAAAACCTATCCTGCCCCTGATCATCCTAGCCTAGATGGTGCTCCATCGCCATTGCAACGGCTGTTTGGCGCTTCGCCACAATTGTGCCCAGGCCTGTTTGAGAAGCCTGTTCGAGCGAGGCGGGTCAGCTGTCGGCCAAGGCCCGGGCAATCGCGGTCTTGATGCGCGTGTCGACAGGTTCCACGGCGGACGAAAACACCTCGGCGATGTAGCCGTCGCGGCCGATCAGGTATTTGTGGAAGTTCCAGCGCGGAACATCGCGCGGGCGCGCCTCGGCCGCCCATTTGTAGAACGGATGCGCCTTCGCCCCGACCACGACGGCCTTGGCGGTTATAGGGAAGGTAACGCCGTATTGGTGGTGCGCGGTCTCCGAGATCTCGCTGGTGCCGCCGGGCTCCTGGCCGCCGAAATCGTTGGAGGGCACGCCGATCACGGTGAGGCCGCGCTCGCGAAACTCGCTCCAGAGCTCCTCCAGCCCCGCATATTGCGGGGTGTAACCGCACAGCGAAGCGGTGTTCACGATCAGCATCGGCTTGCCGGTGAAGGAGGCCAAGCGAATGTCGTCGCCGGACAAAGCGGGGAACGAGAATGCGTAAGCGGACATCCGGCTCATGCCGCCATCGGCCCGCGCGCGCGTTGCCGATGTGGCTGCTGCGAGCAGCGCTGTGGTGAGTACGGTTCTGCGGTTCAACATGGCGGCGTCCCCCGATGTGAATCCGGACCGCAGCTTACTCCGACGAGATGACCGGCCCGCTCAACACCGCGTTATCGCGGTGCCAAGCTTAGTACAGGCGGACGATAAAGTCGGTGCCTTCGCCGGTTTCGCCCTGGTT
Source organism: Bradyrhizobium sp. WSM3983 (assembly GCF_000473045.1). Taxonomy (GTDB): domain Bacteria; phylum Pseudomonadota; class Alphaproteobacteria; order Rhizobiales; family Xanthobacteraceae; genus Bradyrhizobium. Next base: position 22,950 of record NZ_AXAY01000006.1, read on the forward strand.
GATGCCCTGGTCGGACACGATGACCGAGCCGCCGGTGGTGAGCATCTCGTTGATCTTCGCCATGGCGTCGGCGGGGATCGTGATGCGATCGAGCGCCTCGGCCGGGCTGTCCGGCATGATCACCGGCTTTGCGGCAACTGGGATCACGGCGGCGCCGCGCTGGCGGCGCGTGACGTGACCGTCGTCCTCGCGCGCGGCGGCACGAACGGCGACGGGCAGCGACACCACCGACCAATGCAGTGCATTGGAATCGGTCTTATCGATCTCGGCGGTGAAAACGTGAGTACCGAGCGGCCGGTCGCTTGCAGCGATCGTCACGGGTACCTCGAACAGCGCCGCAAAGTTCTGCCGCACATAGAGCTTGGAATCCTTGCGGCTGATGAACACCGCAATCTGACCGGTTCGCTTCGGCAGGTCCGGCTTCACGGCCGGTGCGGGATCGGCGGCGCCGGCCTGGTCTTTCTTCGCGACCGGCAAAGCGGCTTGCGTCGGCGCAATTGTCGTCACCGCCGCGTCGGGCCTCTTCTCGGTCGTTGCCGCAGCAGCCTTGACCGGTTCGGAAGCGGCTTCCGCCTTCGGTGCGTCTGCCTTCGGAGCATCAGTCGGCTCGGACTTCGCGGCTTCGACCTTGTCAGCCGGCTTCTCGTCCGAGCTCGCCTTGGCAACTTCGTCCGTCTTCGCCGCCGCGTCGGGCTGCTTGGCCGGCTCGGAGGCCTCGGCCGATTTGGTGTCGGTCTTGCTCTCGGCCTTGGCGGCTTCCTCGCGGACCGGCGCATTGCCCGTGGTCACATCCGACATCACGGTGTGGCCGACGCTGGCGCGCAGCTCGAGCACGCCGTCAGCGCTGGCGGTCTTGGTCTCAAGCGACTTGGTCTCGACGGGCTTGGCGTCCATGACCTTCGTCTCAGGCGCGTCCTTGTCCGCCTTGTCGCCGACGCTCGTCGCCGGCTCGAGGCTTGCGGCCGGCTGCGGCGGGACGCGCAGCGAGGCGAGCATCGGATGGGAGAAGTTTTGCGGCGTCATCTGGCCGGGCGAGACGATCACACGCGCGCCCATCTTGGTCCAGTTCCACATCTTCACCGCGAACGCCATCGGCATGCGGATGCAGCCGTGCGAGGCGGGATAGCCCGGCAGCACGCCGGCATGCATGGCAACGCCGGACCAGGTGATCCGCTGCATGTACGGCATCGGCGCGCCGCTATAGATGTTGGAGTGGTGGAATTTGTGCTTCTGGATGACGCTGAACACGCCCATCGGCGTCGAATGGCCCTTCATGCCGGTCGATACCGGCGACTCCGCGAACACGCCGTTGGAATCGTAGACCGTCACCTTCTGGCGGTCGATCGAGACCACGATGACGAGCGGACCCTGCGGCTTCGCGCCGGTCTCCTTCTCGACGACGGTCCCCTTCTTGGCGGCTGCCGAGCCGCGCTTCTGCGGCTTCAGTCGCGGCTCGTCGGGATGCCGCACCTGCCGCGAATAGTAGGACCCGTCCGAATAATCCGGCGTGTAATAGAACGCTGCTTCTGCCTGGCTGGTCGTACCGATCGCACCCGCGGCCGTCAAAATGGCGAACTGCCACAGCCGTGCCGGCGCGGCAGCAAAACGGGACCCGTTCACGCTAGTCATTCCTCGAATCCACAATCCAAATCAGACATTAGTCTCGCAGAGGGGATACGCGTTCACCAGCAAACGGGTTCTGCCATCAGCTAGTTTTGTCCAAGACGTAGCAAAAAAGCCTCACAGAGCGGTAAACGGCGGTCCCGCCTGGCTGTCATCGTCTTCCTGAACGACCACCCCATGCCTACATTGCCGGGACTTGTTACCGGAGAACTTCATGTCATCTCGTTTCCCCGGTCTTTCCGGCATCCGTTTGAAAGGCCTCGCTTTATTTCTTGTTGCTCTGTCCATGCCCTCGGCGTCCGCGCAGGCTGCCGATGAGCCTGATCTGATCTTCCGCCGTTCCACCGTGTTCAAATGGATGAGCCCGAATGACAAGCTCGCGACCTACGGCCTCGACGACCCCGAGGTCGAGGGCGTGGCCTGCCATTTCACGGTGCCGGAGAAGGGCGGCTTCAAGGGCTGGCTCGGTCTTGCCGAAGAGGTTTCTGACGTCTCGCTCGCCTGCCGCCAGATTGGTCCTATCAAGTTCAAGGACAAGATGGAGCAGGGCGACGACATGTTCCGCAAGCGCCGTTCGCTGTTCTTCAAGAAGATGCAGATCGTGCGCGGCTGCGACACCAAGCGCAATGTGCTGGTCTACATGGTCTATTCGGACAAGCTGATCGAGGGATCGCCAAAGAACTCGACCTCGACGGTGCCGATCATGCCGTGGGGACCGGTCGACGCGAATGTCCAGAAATGCGGCGACTTCTTCACTCAGTGATGTGATCGCGGCTCGCGCGCGGTTTCGCAAGGTGCGAGCCGCTCAGCCGCACGAACGCCTGCGGCGTGGCCTCGTAGCCGCGTCCCGTTTGCAGGGCCATGGCGCCGGCCGAACCGGTGCGTTGATCGGCGCGGTCGTTCGGTTCGGCCGCGTCGCGCGCCGTTGCGCGATCTTGCGCCATCATGATGGCCATTCCTCGGATGTGCCCGGTTGAGGGCCTTTCGCTTTTCGAAGGCTTCGGTCGCGCCCGACGAGCTCCGGGTTCATCGGGGTGCGGCCTTTGTTTGCGGTTCTGTTCAGCAGAAAACCGTAAAACGAATGTGAAGCGCCGACGTCGTGGATGTGACCGCACCACTTCAACCTGTGTGGATGGTTGGTCCCATGCGGGCTCAAACCGTCGCGCGCCCCATCTGAAATGATTGATGTTTTCCGGGAATTGTTTCGTCAACTCGCGGGCGACGAAACAATTCTCACCCGGCACGAAACCATTTTGGGCTTTAGGCGCATCACGGGAGAAACCACGGATGGTTATCAGCGTCACAACGACGACGGCAAACCGCCGGCCACGCAATTCGGGGACAGATCCATGCGCGCGCTCAGCTTCATCCTTGCTTTCGGCTTTGTGCTCGCCGGTTCCTCGTTCGCCGGTGCGCCGGACGGCAATTTGCCTGGCATCGGCACCTTCCAGTACAGCGGCTCGCCGGTCACGACTACGGCGCCGCAGCCGATCATTCTCGCAGCGCGTATCTGATCAGCAACAAGAAAAATCAGCCGGCAAAGGCCATCATGTATCTTCGTCTCTGCGCCGCAGCGTTCCTGACCCTTCTGACGATCGGTTCCGTCCAGGCGCAGGTGCGCGCACCGAGCCGATTGCCGGATCCGCGCACTGAATTCGTGCGGCAATGTGCTCCGCGCATGCTCGGGCGCTGGGAACATCCGGAGGAGGTCTGCGGCTGTCTGCACGATCATGCGGCGGCCGTGGTCGAGGATCGAGACCTGCGCGAGGCGCTGCTGCGCGGGATCAGCGAAACCGGCGTTCCCACGATCGAGACCGATTGGGTGCCGGCGGCAAAGCAAAGCGAAATCGGCGCCACCTTCACCAAGATCGCGAAGCCGACCCTGCAGTGCATGTTCGACCCGGCGAAGTCCTAGCAGCTATCTCGACTTCGGACCGAACCGCGCCACGCAGGTGGCTGTTCGCGAGACACCTTTGTCGGTCATCTTCGCGCCGCGGACTTCCTTGATTTGCCCGGCGGGGCAAGTTCCGTCATCCACCTGCACGCGTTGGCCAAGCTTGAGGTCGACGATGTCCTGTTCGCGTCCCAAGGTGCCGGCGCGCGCCGTCGTAGCGAGCGCGGTGGAGATCAGGAGCGCGAGGCAGGCTGCGCAGCCAAATGTTGCGCGGCCCAGTGTAGTGACAAGTGACATGATGAGAGATCCCGGAATTGATGCCGCGATGTTAAGGAGCAACTGGCGATTCTGGTAGTCAACCTTTGTCACGCGCGCCGGGCCGATTTGCCTTTGCTGCGCAAGGCAGCGCGCGCCTCCCGCGCCAGCCGTTCGGCGGAGGCGACGAGATGTGGAACCGCGTGCCCTGAAAATCCCAGCACGAAACCGGGCAGAGGACGCGCCCGCGCATAGGTGTCAGCCAGCAGCCAGCCTTCCGCGCCCGCCGCCTCCTTCGCTTCGGCCGCAACCGCCGGCGCAACCGTCGGATTGAACTGTGCTACGAGGTGCAAGCCCTGCGACGGCACCGGAACCGAAAGCGTGCCATCCGATGCCGCTTCAAGCGTTTCGGCCAGCGCATCGCGGGCCTCACGATAGAGTTTTCGGACGCGCTTCAGATTTGCGGCGAACGCCCCGGAATTGAGCATGTCGGCAACCGCGCCTTCCATCAGCGTTCCGGGAAAACGGTCAAGCGCGGCGCGCGCAGCCGTGACGTCGCCGATCAGGCGTTCGGGCAACGCGCAATAGCCGATGCGCAGGCCCGGAAACAGCGTCTTGGCGAACGTGCCCATGTAGATCACGCGCTGGAGGTGATCGATGCCGGCGAGCGACATCAATGGCGCGCCGTCATAGCGGAACTCGCTGTCGTAATCGTCCTCGAACACGAAGGCGCCGGCCTGCCTGGCCCAGTCGAGTAGCTCGAGCCGCCGCGGCATCGACATCTGCACGCCGAGCGGAAACTGATGCGACGGCGTCACGTAAGCAGCGCGCGCGGACGGCGCAGCGGTGCGGCCTCTGGCGATTTGCAGGCCGTGCGCGTCGACGGGAATCGGCACGGTGCGATAGCCGCATTGCGTGATGGTCCTGCGTGCGATGGGATAGCCGGGGTCCTCGCACCAGACCTGATCGTCGGCTTTCAGAATCGCGCCGAGAACGATGCGCAGCGTGTGCAGCGTGCCCGACGTGAGCATGATCTGGTCGGGGTCGCAGCGCAGCCCCCGCGCCGACAACAGATGATCGGCGATTGCGACGCGCAACTCGCGGCTGCCGCGCGGGTCGCCGTAATGCAGATGCTCGCTACCAAAGGCGCGCATGCGTCGGCCAATGAACGCGCGAAAGCGCTGCACCGCACGCTCATCGATATGGGTGCACCCGAGCGAGAGCGCGCCTTGCCGCGGCGTTTCGACCATCACCTTCGGCTTCTTCGGTGCGGCGGTCCGGGCCGGAATGCGCGCGGCGACGAACGTGCCGGAGCCGACGGCGGCTTCCGCAAACCCGTCGGCGATCAGGCGCTCATAGGCGGTGACGACGGCGTTGCGCCGAAAGCCGGTCTGCTTTGCCAGCGTGCGCGAGGGCGGCAGCGGCTCGCCCGGTTTGACCAAGCCTGAGACGATCACCTCGCACAGCGCCTGGTACAGCCTGTGCGCAGAAGAGGCGCCGGCGGTGATGTGCGGGCCGGTGAGATCCAGCGGCAGCTCAGGCTTGGTCGGGGAATTGGTCGGAATCTTTTGCATGGAATTGGCACTATCGCAGACCAAATGCGCCGCTACAACTGCTCTGGAATTGTTCCAATCCCGACAGGAGCGGCCGTGAGCCAGAATGGAAGCCAAGATTCTTATCCGACGTCAGCGCGCAACCAGGTGAAGCGCCGTCACGACCGCGGCTTCTACGACCACGAGACTGTTCATCGCATCCTCGACTCTTCGATGCTGTGCCACGTCTCCTACATGATCGATGGCCAGCCCTATTGCACGCCGACCTTCTTCTGGCGTGAGGGGACCAAGCTCTACTGGCATGGCTCGAGTGCGAGCCGCATGCTGCGCAACCAGACCAAAGGCGAGCGCGTTTGCCTGACGGTCGCCCATCTCGACAGCCTCGTGCTGGCGCGCTGTGGCTTCAATCACTCCGCCGACTACCGTGCGGTGATGGCGTTCGGCACCGCCTACCTCGTCACCGACGCGCAAGAGAAAGAGCGCGCCGTGGTCGCGATGGTCGACCGCTTCTTTCCAGATCGCACCGCGAGCCTGCGGGCGAGCAACACCCAGGAGATCAAGGCGACCTCCTTCATCGCGATGGAGATCGAGGAAGCTTCCGCAAAGGTCCGCGCCAAGGGTGTCGCCGACGACGATGACGACTACGAATTGCCGATCTATGCCGAGCGCATTCCGGTTCGCACCGTTCTCGGCGCGCCGGAGCCGTGCCCACGGCTGCTCGACGGCGTGAGCCGGCCGGCGACGCTGAATGGCTATTCCGAAGGCCGACTGCTCGAAGATGCATTGCGGGATGCTTATTTTGTGGAGTACCCGAACGGCTGAAATCGGCTAGCTTGCGCGCACCCCTTGACCAACTGGATGCCCGGAGTTGCCTGATGAATGCCGAAACGCAGCAGAGGATTCTTGACGCCGTCGATGCCGGCTTCGAAGCCCAGCTTGCGACCACCCGCGATTTCGTCGCGATCCCTTCGACCCGCGGGGCGGAGGGGCCGTGCCAGGACATGATCGGCGACCTCCTGCGCGCGCGTGGCTACGAGGTCGACGACTGGCACATCAATGTCGACGATCTCAAGGACCTGCGCGGCTTCGGCCCGATCGAGCATGACTTCTCCAAGGCACGCTCGGTGGTCGGCACCTATCGTCCAAACACCGAGGCCGGCAAATCGCTGATCCTCCAGGGCCACTGCGACGTGGTGCCTGCGGGGCCGCTGGAATTGTGGGACACGCCGCCGTTCTCGCCTGTCATCAAGGACGGCAAGATGTTCGGCCGCGGCGCCTGCGACATGAAGTCGGGCACCATCGGCGCGCTCTATGCGCTGGATGCGATCAAGGCGGCCGGCCTCAAGCCGACGGCGCGGATTCACTTTCAGTCGGTGATCGAAGAGGAGAGCACCGGCGTCGGCGCACTCTCGACGCTTCAGCGCGGCTACCGGGCCGATGCCTGCTTCATCCCCGAGCCCACCGCCGGCAAGATGGTGCGCTCGCAAGTCGGCGTGATCTGGTTTCGGCTGCGGGTGAAGGGCCATCCGACCCATGTGGCCTTTGCCGGCTCAGGATCGAATGCGATCATGGCGGCGTATCACCTTGTCCACGCGATACAGAAGCTCGAGATCGAGTGGAACGAGCGAGCCAAGGCCGATCGTCACTTCAAGACGCTCAACCATCCCATCAACTTCAACCCCGGCATCATCAAGGGCGGCGATTGGGCCTCCAGCGTGCCGGCCTGGTGCGACGTTGATTGCCGTATCGCCATCCTGCCGGGCTGGTCGGTCGCCGATCACCAGAAGGAGATTTTGGCGTGCGTTGCGGCTGCCTCGCGCAACCACCGCTTCCTCGCCAACAATCCGCCGGAGGTCGAATGGTCGGGCTTCCTGTCGGAAGGCTACGAGCTGACCGACGCCGTCGCGCCGGAGGCCGCGTTCGGCAAGGCCTTCAACGCCGTCTACGGCGGCGCCGTCGAGGACCTCGTCTTTACCGCGCTCACCGACACCCGCTTCTATGGTCTCAACTACGGTATCCCCAGCCTCTGCTTCGGCGCCAGCGGCGGTGAGATGCACGGCTTCAACGAATATGTCGATCTGGACTCGCTGAAGAAGACCACCAAGGCGACGGCGCTGTTCATCGCGGAATGGTGCGGGGTGGAGAAGGCGTAGCGGGCGAGATTTCGTAGGGTGGGCAAAGGCGCACTTGCGCCGTGCCCACCATCTTTCCTCGATCAACGAAATGGTGGGCACGCTGTCGCTTTGCCCACTCTACAGTAGCTCGGTTGCGGCGGCGGCTGCCCGAAACAGGGGGCTCCGCCAACTCCTTTAAGCTTAAAATAAAGACTAGGATGCCGGCCGCGCCGGTGGCAGACTGACGTCCGGTTCGCTGGACGAGTCCCCGGGAGTCACGATGCGCGATTGGGATGATGCTTACGCCAATTCGGCCCATATCCCGGGCTCGGACAAAATGCCGGCGCAATGGGCGGAGCGGGCGGCGGCTTACCGCGCCGGGCTGAAGGGTTTTCGTCCCGACATTGCCTACGGCTCCGGTGAGCGCCAGCGTCTCGACCTGATCCTGCCCGACCGCGACAGCAAGGGCCTCGTCGTGTTCGTGCACGGCGGCTACTGGATGCGATTCGACAAGTCGACCTGGACCGATCTCGCCGAAGGCGCGCGGCACCACGGCTGGGCGGTGGCGCTGCCGAGCTACACGCTGACTCCGGCCGCGCGCATTTCCGACATCACCGCAGAAATCACCGCCTCCATCGCGAAGTCGGCATCTCTCGTCGCAGGACCAATCCGGCTCGCCGGCCATTCCGCCGGCGGCCATCTCGTCACGCGCATGCTCTGCGACGACAGCCGGCTCGATGCCGCCGTCTTCAATCGCATCGCCGGCACCATTTCAATCAGCGGCCTGCACGATCTGCGGCCGCTGCTGAAGACCAGGATGAACGAGACGCTGCGCATGACGATGGAGGAGGCCACGCTCGAAAGCGCGGCGCTGCATCTGCCGCGCGGGCATTCGCCTCTGACCGCCTGGGTTGGCGGCAGTGAGCGGCCCGAATTCATCCGCCAGTCCGACCTGTTCGCCAATGTCTGGACCGGCTTTGACGTGCCGACGCGTCTCGTCATCGATCCCGGGCTGAACCATTTCACGGTAATCGACGCGCTCAAGGATCCGTCGTCGCCGATCACCGCGCGGCTGATCGGCCTCGACTGACGAGGGCAGGGATAATCGATCGAGAGGGCCTGTCATGACGTCCAACGATTACGATCCCTCAAGCGAAGGCGCCGAGACCGATTTCGTCCGGCGCATGTCCTATGGCGACTATCTTGCGCTGGATGCGATCCTCGGTGCACAGCATCCGCTGTCGGAAGCCCATGACGAGATGCTATTCATCATCCAGCATCAGACCACCGAGCTGTGGATGCGGCTTGCCATCCACGAGCTCAGCGCCGCGCGCCGCGCCATAGCCAGGGATGAGGTGGCTCCGGCCATGAAGATGCTGGCGCGGATGTCACGCATCTTCGAGCAGCTCAACAACGCCTGGGACGTGCTGCGCACGATGACGCCGAGCGAATATACGCGCTTCCGCTCCCAGCTCGGCCAGTCCTCGGGCTTCCAGTCGCGCCAGTACCGGTTGATCGAATATCTGCTCGGTAACCGCAACCACGCCATGCTGAAGCCGCACGCACACGATGCGGAGACGACGAAGCTGCTCGAAGCGGAGCTTGCGACGCCGAGCCTCTATGACGAGGTGTTGCGGCTTGCGGATCGCAACGGACTGAAGATGCCGGCCGCAGTGCTCGCGCGTGATGTCCGCGAGACCCACGGTTTTAGCGAGGGCGTGCTGCAAGCCTGGCGTATCGTCTACGAGGCGCCGGAGACGCACTGGATGCTTTACGAGCTCGCCGAAAAGCTGGTCGATTTCGAGGATTATTTCCGGCGCTGGCGCTTCAACCACGTCACGACGGTCGAGCGCGTCATCGGCTTCAAGCGTGGCACCGGCGGCACCGGTGGCGTCAGCTATCTCAAGCGCATGCTGGAGATCGAGCTGTTTCCCGAGCTCTGGCGCGTGCGCACGATTTTGTAGAGATGACCAAAATGTCTACTCGCATGGCCAGGCTTCGCGTCTACGACGACACCAAGGCGCTGTTTCATCTCCCTGACGGCGTAATCTATCTTGACGGCAATTCGCTCGGTGCATTGCCGCTTGGCGTTGCAGAGCGGGTTAACCGCGTGATCACGGCGGAGTGGGGCAACGAGCTGATCCGCGCCTGGAACACGGCCGGCTGGTATGCCCAGCCGCGTCACGTCGGCGACCGCATCGCGCGGCTGATTGGCGCGGAAGCCGGCTCCGTGATGGTCGGCGACACGCTGTCGCTCAAGGTCTATCAGGCGCTCGCCGCCGCGCTTGACATGAACGCATCGCGCAAGGTCGTCCTGTCGGACACCGGCAATTTCCCGACCGATCTCTACATGGCCGAGGGCCTGATCGCGACGCTCGGCCGCGGCCATCAATTGCGCCTGGTGGCGCCCGAAGAGGTCGAGGCCGCGCTGTCGGAAGAGATTGCGGTGCTGTACATCACCGAGGTCGACTACCGCACCGGCCGCCGCCACGACATGGCGAAGCTGACCGCATATGCGCATGCGCGCGGCATCGTCACAGTCTGGGATCTCGCGCATTCAGCCGGCGCGCTGCCGGTCGATCTCGCCGGCTGTAGCGTCGATTTCGCCGCCGGCTGCACCTACAAATACATCAATGCCGGCCCGGGCGCGCCGGCGTTCCTCTACGTCTCACCGCGCCATTCCGATGACGCGCGCGCTGCGCTGTCCGGATGGATGGGCCACGCAAAACCGTTCGCGTTCGAGCTTGGCTATGCGGCCGCCGTCGGCGTCGAGCGCATGCGCGTCGGGACGCCGCCCGTGCTGGCGATGGCGGCGCTGGAGGCTTCGCTCGATATCTGGGATCGCGTTGACATCAAGGAGGTCCGCGCGCGCTCGCTGGCGCTCGGCGATCTCCTGATTGCGGAAGTCGAACGCCGCTGCCCATCTCTGAAGCTCGTGACGCCGCGTGCGCACGAGCGCCGTGGGTCGCAAATCTCGTTCGCCTTCGAGGGCGGCTACGCCGCCATGCAGGCCGTGATCGCCCGCGGCCTCATCGGCGATTTCCGTGCGCCTGACATCATGCGGTTCGGCATCACGCCGCTTTATATCGGCGAGAGCGAGATCGTGCGGGCGGCCGAGATCATCGAAGAAGTGATCGCGGGTGAGGTGTGGCGGCGGCCGGAATATCAGGTGGTGAATGCGGTGACCTGAGCGGCGCGGGACCGGCATCGCGAGCCGGTCCCGCGCAACCAGGCGATCACGCGCTGAACGTGCCGTAAGGCGCAAAGTGCGGGTCGTAGGAAGGGCTCCTGATGATGCTGTGCAATTGCCGGCGACGGGCGCCCATGTTGCCGCCGTCATAGAGCGGGAAGCACATCGCATCGTTCATGAGCTCCGCCAGCGGGTGCATGTCGGTATAGCTGCCGACGCCGACCAGACGCATACAGTCGTAGACGACATCCACGCAGGTTTCAGAGCAGAAGACCTTCGTCATCACCGCGAGCTCTTGCTCCTTGCCGCCGGACAGATCGTACTGCTGGCAGGATTTCCAGGTCAGGTAGCGGCAGGCCTCGATCTTCATCTTGATGTCGGCCAGCATGTAGCCGACAGTCGGATAGTCGATGATAGGATGGGGTCCCGAGCGGGCATCCGTCCTGGCAAAATCGAGGGCATGGTCGAACGCGGCTCGCATGACGCCGACGCAGGCGGCGCCGATCAGCGCGGCGGTCCAGGCAAAATTGGTCGAGACGATCTTGATTCCGTCACCCGGCTTGCCGATGATGTTGCCGGCGGGAACGCGGACATTCTCGAACTTCATCCGCGGCGATATCGATGCGCGATGCCCGACCGTGTCCAGCAGTCCCGTCACCTTGATGCCGGGCAGGTTGCCGGGCACCATGATAACCGCCAGAGAGTCCTGCGCACCCTTGTTCGGATCGGTTCGACAGACCACCGCATAGAGGTGGCAGTTCTTGCCGTCCCAGCCCGTTCCATTGGTGGTGTAGTGCTTCTCGCCGTTGATCACCCACTCGTCGCCTTCACGAATAGCAAAGGTCTTTACGCCGAACCGGGGATCGGCGGCATCGAACTTCGCGCCGCCGGTCACCTCGGTAAATGCCAGCGCGCCGAGCCGCGTTCCATCCTCGATGAAATCGGGCAGGAAGCGCTTCTTCTGCTCGTCATTGCCGAAGAAGATGATGGGCTTGACGCAGAGGCCGGTGCCGAGCAGCGTGCTGGGAACGTTGACGTCGACGGCGGCCAGCTCTTCGGCGGCGATCGCAAAATCGAGCGCCGGGACATCAGTTCCTCCGACCTCCTTCGGAAGCAGCCCTTTGACAAAACCCGCCTCGACCGCCTTCTTGTGAAACGGCCGCGTTGCGTAGAAGCGCTCATCAGGCTTGCCGTATTGGCGGATGGTCTTGCGAACGTCCTTCAGGACCGTGTTCGCGAATTCGCGTGCGCCGGCCCGAAGGGCCATCTGCTCCGGGCTCAGTGTGAAGTCGACAGCCATTTCTATCCCCTTGTCAGGTTGATCCAGGACCGAATGGCACCACTGCAACCGATCATCTGTCTTGGACGAGGGTGACAAAAAACTTGTCTGATCGTGCACTCCCGTCGGGAGGTTCAAGCCTAAGCGAGCCGGTCAGCCTGCAGCGAGGGCGGGAGCTCCTAATCTTTGAGCTTGATCCGGAACCGAAGCGGATTTAGCCATTTGGGTCTCTGCAGGTGACTTCGTGAGGCTGATGCCATAGCAACGGAGTTGGACGTGCCATTCTGGACAACTCAGGACTTTCCCGCCGATCAGCAATTTGGCTTCTGGCGCGAGGTTCTGTGCGAGGCCTTCATCACCCTCAATCCATCCCGGAAAGGCGCCGGCGGATTTTCCGGCAGCGTTACGGCAAATCTGATTTCCGACGTCAACGTTACGAGGCTGCTGACGGAGGAGCATCGAGTCATCAGAGGTGCTCCGGAGATCAGAAAGACGCCGCTCGAATATTATTTCGTCAATATGCAGGTAAAAGGCGATGTTCTTGCCAAGCAGCGGGGACGCGAGGTCTTGATCCGGCCCAACGAGTTTTACATCGTGGACTCGACGGAGCCGTACGATCTGGACTATCGCTCGGATCTTGAGATCTATTCTTTCAGGGTCCCAAAGCGACTGTTCGATCCCTTGCTCAAGGACGCGTCCAGATTGACGGCGAGGCGTGTTTCGAGAGAAACGCCCCTGGGGCTGCTGGCGGTCGATTTCTTGCAGTCGGTCCTCACGCAGCCGCACGCGATTCCGGGGGCCGCCCATCGATCAATCGCGAACATGATTGTTGAACTGGTCGCCTTGTCCCTCGGCGGAAGCGGCGAGGTGATGGAGGTCGCTGCAGGCGCGGCGCGATGTGCATTTCTGAATTCGATCCAGAAACACGTTGAGGAGAATGTTCACGATCCAGAATTGTCGGTCGAGACGGTCTGCCACAAATTTGGGATATCGCCTCGTTATCTGCATCGCCTCTTCGAGAGTACGGACACGACCTTCGGAGAACTGGTTCGGAACAGACGACTGGAACGGTGCGCTTCCGAACTCCCCCGTGCGCCGCGTCGGCCGATATCGACGATCGCGCTCTCCTGCGGCTTTAACGATATTTCGTATTTCAATCGCTCGTTCCGGAGGCGGTTCGACATGTCGCCCAGCGAATATCAATGCTCGCGCACGAAAGAGCATCGCTAGCGTTCGCGGCAAAGGAGCGTGCAGGCGCCGCCTCGGGTCGGCGGCAAGGAACGGTGGGCGCCGCGCGACACGCAAGCGACGTCGGCGCAGCCATTACCTCCGACGTCATTGCTTTGCCGCGCGAAGCCATTCACGCTGCGACAACAAGGAATTGGGGAGGAGATCTGATGACACCGCTCGAGAAGCTTAAAGCGATGAAGATGCCGTTCGCCGAGCTCAAGGGCGTCGAATTCGTCGAGGCTGGGAAGGATCGCGTGGTGGCGCGGATGACGGTGCGGCCCGATCTCTGCACGCTGCACCACACGATCCATGGCGGTGCGTTGATGGCGTTCGCTGATTCCGTTGGTGCGGCGGCGACCGTGATCAACCTGCCGGAGGACGCCAAGGGCACGACGACGCTGGAGAGCAAGACCAATTTCATCGGCGGCGCCAAGGAGGGAACCACCGTTATCGCCACCGCCACCCCGGTCCATCGAGGTCGCCGGACCCAAATCTGGACCACCCGGCTGGAGACCGAGGATGGCAAGCTGGTCGCCGTCGTGACCCAGACGCAGCTGGTCCTGTAAGACTACGGGGCCTTGATTTTGTTAACGAATTAGTCGCTCCCGTTGCCTCAAACTTGAGCAGGTTCCCGTCTTGAAAAGTTTGTTGCGTTGCACAATATTGGGGGCCTAGGGATTCGAACGCCTCCTCGAGGGACACCAAGAGGAGTTTTGACGTGGTACTTGAAAACACCGTCCGCACCGCTCCGGGCTATGTGCGGACCCTGATCCAGCTGGAAGAATTGCCGCTGTTGCGCGATCACCTGCTGAGGCTCGATGCCGCAAGCCGGCACGACCGTTTCAACGGTTTTCTCGACGACAGCTTCATCGAGCGTTACGCCGCCCGCTGCGCCGAGGATGGCACCGTGATCGTCGCCTATATCGTCGATGGCGTGGTTCGTGGTGCGGCCGAGCTGCATCCGCCGGAGGGCGATTCGTTGCCTGAGGTCGCCTTCAGCGTGGAAGCCTCCGCCCGCCGCCAGAACGTCGGCACCGTGCTGTTCAGCCGCCTGATCGCGGAGGCGCGCTGGAAGGGCTACAAGAGCCTGCGCATCACTACGGGGGCTGAGAATCACGCCATGCGCGCGCTCGCCAGGAAGTTTGGCGCGTATCTGCAGTTCCGCCATGGCGAATCCACCGGCACGATCGATCTTGCGAAGACGCCCGAGGACGAGCTTGTTGATCTCGCAGCCGCGCCGTTCAAGGCCGGCCGCGCGATTCTCAATTTCAACTCGACTTGCTGGAAGTTGATCTCCAGCATGTATGGCAATCGCGCGGCCTGAAATTCAAAGGCCCGAATCAAAAAGCGGACCGGCCAGGCCGGTCCGCTTTTTTATTGGAGCAATGGAATGAGTGCTCAGGTGCCAGTGCGCTTGTCGTTGCCGAAGCGGCGGATGACGCGGCGTTCGACCACGACCGAACGCTGCGCGCCCTGTTCGCCGGCGATCACGCGCGTCGCAGTGATGCGGCTGTTGGTGCGAGCCTGCTTCTTGACCTCGGCCTGAACGACGTCGAACGGCATCCCCATCAGCGCTGCGGCGATCTCGGCCTGCTGCTCCTGGTCGTCGGTGATGCCGACGGCTGCGAAGATTGCCTCGTCCAGGGTGGGCGGATCGTGGCGCACGCGCCGCGTGCCATATTTGGTATTCCAGTCTGCGCTCATAACGGCCTCGTCTTGATGCCGCGATACCTAATGCGGTATATGTTGCATTGCAATATGAATTTGGTGTGGCATCTCAGCTATGCACCGGTCGGGTGTCATGGCGGTGACGCGACACCGGCGTCGATCTTAACCCGTTGCTGCGGCCAGCGTTTCAGCGCCGCATGTCCCGCCTCCGTAAGCCCGTAGATTCCCCGGTCGGCGCGCTCGAACCAGCCATACACATTGTTAAGCAAGATCTTGCCGGCATCGGGACAGCGTTCGCGCAATTCGCGCACGGGGCGCGGGCCCCCTGCAAGTTGTGATGCGCAGGCCAGTGCCTGCTGGCGGTAGGCCGTCATGATCGGTGCGCGGGTGCTGCCGCCGAGCACGGGATCGCCCTGGCGGCGCTGGTGTTCGGCGACGAGCCGGGAGCGCGTCTTCGGCTCACGGCGGGGTGCTGCCGTCGGCGGCTTCACCAGCACCTCGACCTGGCCGTTGTCGGTCACGCCGAGCATACCGAAGCCGAGGCGACGGCAGAGATTGCGATAGCGTGCGTCGCTCTCGCGCCCCTTGCCGCGGATCGACATTTTTGCGGCGATCCAGACCTCGTCGCCCGCCGGCGCGCGATCGACCGCCTGCAGGATCAGCTCGAGGTTGAAGGCAAGCTTGAGCTCGCCAATCACCACCACCGGCGGATCGCCGGCGCTGAGGCCCACGAGATCGCAGCCGCCGATCTCGCCTTTCACGGAGAAGCCGAGCTCTTCGAGGAAGCGTTTGACGGGGAGATAGAGCGCGGTTTCCAAAGCGAGTTCCCGATCGGAGAATCAGTTGCCGCCAGTCTAGCCCGACTCGGGCTGACGGGCATTTGCCCGGACGTCGTCAAGCCAGCTATATCCTCGATCGGGGAACAGGCGGGCGCTTGCGGATATGACGATCAGGAACGGGCTTTATCACATCCGGATCGAGATGCTGGACGGCGTGCAGGGCGGCAACCAGGGCGTCATGGTGCTGCGCGACGGCACCATGCGCGGCGGTGATTCCTTTTTCTTTGCCCATGGCAGCTACACGTCCGCCGACGGCAAATGGAAGGGCGCGCTGACCAACGAGGAACATTCGCCCTCGTTCGACGAGCGCCCGGTGTGGGGCCGCAAGGTTGTCACCATCGGCTTCAGCGGCACCTACACCGACGAGACCGCCTATGGCGAAGGCATGGCGCTCGCCGGCAAGCAGAGCATCCGTTTCAAAGGCAATCTGCGGCTGCTGGTGCCGGATTGACGTCAGCTCACTAGGCGATCGTAGTCCGCGTGAGAGCCAATCCAGAACCAGACGTAAGCACCTTCGGTTTCGACCGCCAGGGCTCGATAGCGCAGTCCCACACGCGCAGACCAGAATCGTCCGACTCGCTTGAATTGAAGCGAGGGATGATTGGGATCATTCTTCAACAGTTTGAAATTCGCGTCGGCCAAGTTTCGAACGTTGACGGGCAAAGCGTCATACGCCTTCCAGAACCTCGATGAAGCCGTGTGTCTCACAAGTCGCGCGTATGGCGAGCGCGATAAGCATTTAGCGCCTCTTCGGCGAAGGCGTCGAGCTTGCCCGATTGAGCATCTTGCGCCACGGCCTTATCAAATTGCTCAGCATCGAACTGCGCAAACCACGCGCGAAATCGCGCCAGTTCCTCAGGCGTCAGTTGCTCAATCGCTCGCTCGATATCTTCGGTCGTCATGGCTCTAATATAGCAATCCGCCGGTTCGACGAAAAGGCTACACCCGCCCGCTCACCGGAATTAGCGCGCCGGTGACGCCACTGGCGGCGTCGCTGACGAGGAACAGGATCACCTCGGCAAGCTCTTGCGGCGTCACCCATTTTGAGAAGTCCGCTTTGGGCATGTCGGCGCGGTTGGCCTTGGTGTCGATGATCGACGGTAGCACGGCGTTCACGGTGACCTTGCCCTTCCATTCGTTCGCCAGCGCCTCGGTGAGGCGGTGCACGCCTGCCTTTGACGCCGCATAGGGGCCCATGCCGGCGCCGGCCTGCAGCGCGCCCATGGCGCCGATATTGACGATGCGGCCAGCCTTCGAGGCGGCCAGATGCGGCAGCGCCGCGTGCGAGGTATTGAGGGCCGTCAGCACATTCAGCGCATGCATGCGGTGCCATGTCTTGATGTCGCCGTCGCCGACGGTCTCGAAGGCAAAGCCGCCGGCGATGTTGATCAAGGCATCCAGCCGGCCGAAATGTTTCGCGGCAGCCTCGACCGCCATCTTAGCCTGCGCCGTGTCGGACAGGTCGACGCCGCCGATCTCGATGCGCCCGGTCGTCGGTGGCATTTGGGAGGGCGCGTGATCGATGCCGGCGATCCGCGCGCCGCGTGACAGCGCGACGTCTGCAACCACCTTGCCAAGGGCGCCGTGCGCGCCGGTCACGACAATGATTTTTCCCTGCATGATATTCCCCGTGGTCTCAGTTCGCGCCAACTATTGCGTGAGGCGAATTGGACTTGCAATGGCGGCGGCGTCAAGGTTGGGCTATAGATGCAACTTTAGATCGTTGAGGAGGTCGTTTCATGCCCGACCATTTGCCGACCATCGAATTTCCCGCTGCGATCGTCGACCTGAAATACCCACTGATGCGTCTCCGACAGGCGCTGGAGGGAAAGGGCGCGGTGCGGATCGTGGCGATGGGATCCTCCTCGACGGCCGGGCGAGCCGACGTCGTTCCTTATCCCTATAGGCTCGAAATGTATCTGCGGCGGCACTACAGGGACGAAGATCCGCGTCCGAACATCCGGATCGATGTCCTCAACCGGGGCAGGGGCAACGAGGAAGCCGACGACGAACTCAAGCGCTTCGAGACGGACATCTTTCAGGATGATCCCACGCTGGTCATCTGGCAGGTCGGGACCAACGCGGTCTTTCACAATGATCGATACAACATCGATGTGGTTGCCGGGAATGTCAGGAAGGGGCTGGCGCAACTGCGTGCTCGCGGCTTCGAGGTTCTGCTGATCGATCCGCAATATACAACGAAGATGCTCTGGGATGACCGCGCCGAACTCTCGGACAAGATGGTTCGGTTGATCGGCGATGCCGCGGAGGAGGCTCAGGTCAGTTTGTTTCAGCGCTGGGCGCTGATGCGGCATTGGCACGTCCAGAACAACGTGTCGTTCGAGCAATTGGTGGATACAACCGATCCGGATCAGTTGCACCAGAGCGACTGGAGCACCATGCAGGTCTCGCTTGCCCTCAAGAACACCATCATCAAGGCGGCAACACCGACAGCGTGACGTGGCCATTGCCGGTCACGCTTGCAGATAGCGTTCCTTCAGCGCGGTCCGCTCGGCCACTCCGAGCTTGAGACCGTCGCGCAAGTAAGTTTCGACATCGCCAAAGTCGTGGCCGACGGCGTCGAAAGCGGCATCGAGATAGGAAGCCTGGACCGAGCCGATGGCGTCGAGGACGTCGGCGGGCAGATCGGAGACGCTCGACACGTCGCGCTTGTAGTGACGATTGGTCAGCAGATAATCCTCCGCAATGACGTCACCGGGCACGCCGAGCGCATGCAGAATCAAGGCACTGGCAAAGCCGGTGCGGTCCTTGCCGGCGGTGCAGTGGATCACGAGCGGGGCGCGGTCCTCCAGCAGATGGCCGAACAGCATGCGGAAGCTGTGCGTGTTGTGGCGGACATAGTTGCGATAGGACTCGCGCATGAGCTCAAGCGCGACCGGCGCAGTCAGCGCGCCCCTGGCGAGTTCGGCGCGCAGTGAAGCCACCACCGTCGGCTCGATCGGCAGCGAATGCACGGTGATCTCGTCCACGACACAGACGCCCGCCGCACGCTCCTCGACGCCGCGGAAGTCGAACGCGCTTTTGACGCCGAGCGCCCGGACGATCTCGATGTCTTCAGCGGTGAGCTGGCCGAGATGGTTGGAGCGGAAGATGTGCCGCCAGCGCGTAGTGCGGCCATCAGTCGTGGCGTAGCCGCCAAGGTCGCGAAAATTGCTGGCGCCTTTCAGGCTGAGATGGCGGGCAGGGGAATCTGACATGGGCTTAGCTTGGGTTATGGTTCCATTGGGCGCACGACGGGCGTCCTTGAGGTCTATTACAGGGGGCGATCATTCGGACCTGCCAGATGGTACCCGGTTCATCGTGGGGTTTTATGACTACGACAAGCGCGGTTTCCGCCAGCGCAGGTCCGGAATCAACCAGCGCAGGTCCGGAATCAAAAAGGGTCGAAACTTCGTTGTTTCGACCCCTTTTCAAACTTCCGCTGAGCGCTTGAAAGGGCGCAGCGGTCTCAGACCAGACACTGGCATTAGCGTTCCCATTTGGGCTTTGCTTCGTCGACCGCGTCCTGGTGGTACCAGCTATCGCTGCAGATCGATGCGTTCGCGGGAAGCGAAGCGTGATCGGCAGGAAGGCGGGTCTCACCATAGCGGCGCCCGGCGAGAGCCGCGCGGCCCCCGACGGGGAATTGGTAGATCTTCGCAGATCCGTGACTCAGACCATTGTTCATCATTGCGATTGCTCCTTGGTCGAAGCGCCTTGGCCTCCATGGTGCGCCCGACTCGTTCGATTGTGGTTACTGGAATTCCCATATCGGCCGCGCATCCCGAATTGGGAAGTGCTGAAAAGGAAATCAGTCTCCGCCCAATTCTTGGGCAGGCAACTGTCTGCACCCCCTAAGGCACTGCGTTGGTGGCTAACGTCTGGGCCATTCCAAAGGTTGCTGGGCAGGGCCGGGCACTTTGCGAAAATTGCCGGACGTTGATGCGCGATTCATCGGCAATCCGGGGCGGGGGTCTGCGTGCTGCAGAATCAGGCGTTTTCCGCGGGATTTTTGCAGCGCAGCTTCACGTGAAGGTGCGCGTCTATGACGCACACCGCCGTGGACGTTTGCCGTCGGCGGGCCGGTTCCGGTCGCGGTGGAAAACCTCCCGCGCTGCGGCTTTTTGGCACGCAAAATGCTTATAGAGGGCTGGCCGATGATGGCCGGGTACAAACGTGCGGGGCTCTCAACCCCACCTTTCGCATCATCTACAGAGAGGCTCAATGACCAAGTATAAGCTCGAGTACATCTGGCTCGACGGATATACGCCGACTCCGAACTTGCGCGGCAAAACTCAGATCAAGGAATTCGCGTCGTTCCCGACGCTCGAGCAGCTTCCGCTCTGGGGCTTCGATGGCTCCTCCACCCAGCAGGCCGAGGGCCACAGCTCCGATTGCGTGCTGAAGCCGGTCGCGGTGTTCCCGGACGGCGGCCGCACCAACGGCGTGCTGGTGATGTGCGAAGTCATGATGCCCGATGGCAGGACGCCGCACTCGACCAACAAGCGCGCCACCATCCTCGACGACGAGGGCGCGTGGTTCGGCTTCGAGCAGGAATACTTCTTCTACAAGGACGGCCGTCCGCTCGGCTTCCCCGCCTCCGGCTATCCGGCGCCGCAAGGCCCGTACTACACCGGCGTCGGCTACTCGAACGTCGGCGACATCGCCCGCAAGATGGTCGAAGAGCATCTCGACCTCTGCCTGGCTGCCGGCATCAACCATGAAGGCATCAACGCGGAAGTCGCGAAGGGCCAGTGGGAATTCCAGATCTTCGGCAAGGGCTCCAAGAAGGCCGCTGACGAAATGTGGATGGCCCGCTACCTGATGCTGCGCCTGACCGAAAAGTACGGCGTCGACATCGAATTCCACTGCAAGCCGCTCGGCGACACCGACTGGAACGGCTCCGGCATGCACGCCAACTTCTCCACCGAGTACATGCGTACGGTCGGCGGCAAGGAGTACTTCGAGGCGCTGATGGCGGCCTTTGACAAGAACCTGATGGACCACATCGCCGTCTACGGCCCGGACAACGACAAGCGTCTGACCGGCAAGCACGAGACCGCGCCGTGGAACAAGTTCAGCTACGGCGTGGCCGATCGCGGTGCGTCGATCCGCGTTCCGCACTCCTTCGTCAACAACGGTTACAAGGGCTATCTGGAAGACCGCCGTCCGAACTCGCAGGGCGACCCATACCAGATCGCTTCGCAGATCCTGAAGACGATCGCGTCCGTCCCGGCTGACAAGAAGGCCGCGGCCTAAGATCCTCCCGGCCCGGGCTGGGGGGCTGGCCCGGGTTGGCTTTCAATCCGCCGGAGCTGAAAAGCTACGGCGGATTTTTGCATTCCGATGACAGTCCTTGTTGTGGGTCTGCCGGCCATGCCGGCCTGGAGCCTGTCCATTGCCGCCCGAACCGGGATAGAGTGCCGGCACGATGCGCGCGGGGCCGGGGACACGGCTGGTGTTTGAAGGATTCTACAAGGTGCGATTTCAGCTCGGCGACAGCGTCGGCCGGAGCGTGATGCATGCCGGCAACGGCAAGATGCTCGGCGGCAATTCGGCGTTCGCCCATATCGGCACCTATGAGAAGACCGCAGACGGCATCGACACCGTCATCAAGACCGTCCGCCACAACCCCGATCCGAACTACCGCGCCATGGCCGGCACCGATGATGCGACGCTGATCGCGAAGGGTTTTTCCGACGGCGATCTCTACCGCTTCAAGGGTGAGCTGAAAGAGCTGCCCGGCGTGCCCTTCCAGTCGCTGATGACGCCGATCTCGGAAGACGAAGTGCCGATTGCCGGCGGCGTCAGCGAGGCTGGCATCGTCAACGGCCTCTACTCGGTTCACCTGCGCATGCTCGACGGCGTCGATGGCGGGCTCACCGGCGTGATGCTGCTCAATCGGGGGCGCATCCTCGGCGGCGATGCCTCGTTCTATTATCTCGGCAGCTACACCGCCGCGAACGGCCGCTGGAAGGGGCAGATCCTCAACCAGGAGCACACACCGGCCAAGGACGATCCGATCTTTGGCGGCCACGAGGTCGGCATCGGCTTCTCCGGCAGCTATGACGGCGAGGAGGCGGTGCTGGAAGCCACCGCGCTGGCCGGCAAGCGCAGCCTGCGCCTGACGGCTGCGCTGAAGCTCATGCATCGCGCCTGATCGGTCACGGGAATTGCACATGGAAAAAGTTCGCATGCTCTCGACGCTCGGCCTGATGGGCGCGATGCGCAACGCCAAGGCGACCATCGTCGAGCAGGGTTTTACCGCGGAGCGGCTCATCAGCGGCGAGGCTGATCTGGCCGTGCAGCAGATCAGCGAGCTGAAGCAGGTCGAGGGCATCGAGGTGATCGGCCCGGTGCCGCATGATTTGCAGACGCCGGCCGTATTCTCCGCCGGCCGCATGGTGGATGCGAAGCAGGCCGAAGGTGCCGACCGGTTGCTGCGCTATCTGGCATCGCCGGAGGTCGTGCCCGTCCTGCGGCTATCAGGACTCGCGCCTTGAAATCGCCGGCGCGCGGACGCAACGTGATGGCCATGCGGACTTGTCTTCTTGCTATCCTCATCACGCTCGCCGCGCCCGTCGCCGCGCATGCGCAATCGGCCGACCTCGTCCTGTGCGACCGTGTCGCCGCTGATCCAAGCGACCCCGACAAGCCGACTGACGTGAAGGGCGTGAGCGAGATCGCGGCCTCCGACGTCGCGACGGCCATCAAATTCTGCAAGCAGGCGGCAGCATCGGTGCGCCGCGCAACGTTCGCGCTCGGCCGCGCCTATGCGGCCAACCGGCAGACGGGCGAAGCGATCGCCGCCTGGCGCAAAGCAGCCGACAAGGGCTCCAGTGCCGCCATGGTCGAGCTCGGCGTCGCCTACGGCACCGGCTCCGGGATAGCGAAGGACGAGGCGCAAGCGCGAAAACTGTTCGAGAAGGCGGCGCAGGCCGGCAACCCCCGCGGCGTCTCCAACCTCGCCGCGCTCGGCAGCGCCGGCGGTGGGACGCCTGCCGATCCGGCGCAGGCCCGCACGCTGCTCGGCAAGGCCGCCGAGACCAATGCGGAGGCCCAGTACCAGCTCGGCCTGATGCTGGCGAGCGGCAATGGCGGCGAGAAGGACGACGTCGCGGCGCGCGCGCTGTTCGAGAAAGCGGCCGCGCAAAACCATCCGGGCGCGCTGGAGCGGATGGGGGCCTTCGCCCAGGAAGGCCGCGGCGGTCCAAAGGACAAGGATGCCGCAAAGGCCTATTACGAGCGTGCCGCCGCGCTCGGTGACGAGGACGCCAAGAAGGCGCTGGAGCGGCTGCGCTGTCCCTACGCGATCAAGGACAAGCAGGGCAGGCTCGTCACCACGCTGTGCTTCTAGAGCATGATCCGGAAAAGTGTGAAGCGGTTTTCCGAAAGATCATGCGCAAGCAATCAGCTCACTTCATGTAGTAAGCGAGATTGTTGCGGGCGTCGCGATAGGTGGTCTCGAGAAAGTCGGGATACTGCGTAGCCGCCTGCGCCACTGCACGCACGACGCATTGCCAGAAATCGCCATCCCACTTGAAATGCGCCTCGGCCGCGCCCTCGAATTTGACGGCGGTGATGATGGCCTGTCGGATCGCATCGTCGCTGGCGCGCGGATGGGCGCGCTTGAGATAACCGAACATCGGCCCTTCATGGGCGTGGTCGCGGTCATGGCGATATTTCGCGCCGATCTGCTCCGGAGTCAGCGTGCGATTGATGCGCACCTGTTCGGCGGTCGGGCGGCCCTCGATCGAATCCAGCCGGTAGCGCCAGCGCCAGAGTTCGAACGCGGCATCCAGCAGCGGCTGCTTCGCCGCGCTGGCGACGAAGGCTCCGATCTGCGCCTCGGCTGATGGTTCGATCTGGTCCATGCCGCTTTGTCGCGCGTGCGCACCGCTGGGTTCGAAGCCGGCCTTGATCGAGCGCAAGGCCGGGGGCCACCGCGTCGGCCTACATTGCGTCTTCACAGGAATGGAGACTTGCGATGAAGCTTCGGGCGTGGACGCTGGCGCTGGCCGGCTTGGGTGCGGCTACGGCCGTGGCGGCGCAGGACCTCAAATCGCCGTCGGCGGACCAGTACGTGCCCCGGCTCGGCGATATCATGAGCGCCGCGCAGACGCGCCATCAGAAGGTCTGGCTGGCGGGCAAGGCGCAGAACTGGGAGCTTGCGGCTTTCGAGATGCGCCAGCTCAAAGCGAGCCTGGTCGAGGCCGCAGTGCTCTATTCCGGCATCCCCGTCAGCAATGTCACGACACTGGAGCCGTCGCTGCAGTCGACGTCCGACGCGATCGCTGCAAAGGACGGCCGCAAATTCGCGAAGGCCCTGGGTGATCTGACCGAGGGTTGCAATGCCTGCCACCGGTCGCTGGGACGCAGCTTCGTCGTGATGAAGGTCCCCTCCGATCCGCAGCCGTTCGCCAATCAGCAGTTCGCGCCGCAGGCCAAGCCGTGACGGAACGGACCGCATGCGAAGCGGGTTGACCCCGAAGGCACGAGAGGAGGCGCAACCATGATCCGCAAACTCGCATCCGGCGAATACCGGCTCTATTCACGCAAGGTCAATCCCAAGACCGGCAAGCGGCGCAACCTCGGCACCTTCAAGAGCCGCGCGGCGGCCGAGAAGCACGAGCGCGACGTGCAGTATTTCAAGCGTCACTGACACCTGAGGCAGGTCGCGCTGGGCAGGCCGGCAAACCAAACGCTCGAAAACAACCCCATGCACAGTAGCCAAGTGGCTGACAAAACAGCCGATTGGCCGAAGCAAACGGCTCGTTGCGGATTTTACGAAATAAGCTTGACCCGTCGGGCAAAACAGGGGCATGCTGGCATCATGGCAGAAAAGGCTCCGCAAGCGGCCCTGCGCGGATAAGGCCGGATGGCCGAAGGGTGACGATGTCACCGCGATCAAGCCGCATCCTCGGCGGCGATGCGTTTCCTCTACTATCGCGGCTCCTATTCGTCGGCGGATCGCCGCTGGAAGCGGCGAGTAGCTGACAGCGACATGGTTCATCATCGCATACAGGTCAAACACGCGGACGGCGGGACTTGGACGTGCGCTGGACGGGCGAAACGTCCTGCGCCCGTGCCTGCGCTTGCGCTTCTGTTTCCATCGCCTCAACGTTTCCGAGAACGCGCCGCAGCAGACTAGTCAGGGTATCGACCTCCTGTTTCGACAGACCTCGGGTCATGTCGGCGTTACCCTGCTTGAGGACGGCGCGACCGGCGGGCAGTCGGGACGCTGCCTGCCTGGTCAGTGAGACGAGGCTGCCGCGTCGATCATCCGGATCGGGCTCGCGTCGGATGATCCCGTCACGCTCCATGCGGGTCAGCATCTGCGCCATGGTGGGCTGCTCGACCTTCGCCCAACGCGCAAGTTCGGTTTGGGACATGCGCGCGCCGTCCTTGAGCGCGGCCAGGACCGGAAGATGAGCCGTTGCAAAGCCCAAGTCGCGTAGCCTGGCGTCTCCAACGCGGGCCAAGCCCCGCGCGATGCGGCTGAAATAGTGTCCGGGATGGGCCATCGGATCCCAATCTTCAGAGGCCATTGCATAGGCGCCTATATTTATGTTATATAGGCACCTATGTAGCAGGAGATTTCTCATATGACAACCATATCAAGGCTCGCGATCGTGGGCGGCGGCCCCGGCGGACTGATGCTGGCTCGCCTGCTTTTGCTGCGCGGATTCGAACCGGTCGTGTTCGAGCGCGATCAACATTCTGGCGAGCGGCCGCAGGGTGGGTCGCTTGATCTCCACGAGGAGACGGGTCTGCGTGCCATGTCTCTCGCCGGTCTCGCGAAGGAGTTTGCCGCCGCTGCGAGACCAGAGGATCAGGGTGATCGGCTGTACGACCAGCACGGCACGCTGCTGTTCGATCGCGATGGTGCGGGCGATAGCCGTCCCGAAATCGATCGGATAGAACTGCGTCGGATCCTGCTGGAGTCGTTGCCCACCGGCGTCGTACAATGGGGAAGCAGGGTCGAAGCGGTTGTGCCGCGGACGGAGGGTGGGTACGACCTGGTCGTTGCCGGTGCAGGCCAACGTTTTGACGTTGTCATCGGAGCTGACGGTGCCTGGTCGCAAGTGCGGCCGCTCCTCACGGAGGACGTGCCGCGATACGAAGGCGTGACACTGGTCGAGTTGGGCTTCGACAGTCTACGCCATCTGAATGTCGACGCGCTGGTCGGTAGAGGTAAGATGTTTGCTGTGGGTGACAATCGGGTATTGATCGCCCAGCGTAACGGAAGCGGCCATATCCGCGGTTACGCAGGTCTGCGGATCACAGAGTCCGAGGCGCAGGCATTGGCAGCGAAACAACCCGAGCGTATCCGGGCGATGCTGGTCGAAGCCTTCGCGGGCTGGGCGTCCGAACTCATCGATATGATCGAGATCGGCGATTTCATCGGCGTCAGACCTCTTTACGCAATGCCAATCGGGCACGCCTGGCGCAACCATCCGGGCGTCACCTTGCTTGGCGATGCCGCGCATTTGATGTCGCCCTTCAGCGGCGAGGGCGTGAATCTCGCTCTTGCGGACGCCGTCGACCTCGCTGACGCCTTGGCTTCGGCCGATCGTTGGGAAGCGATCGCAGCCTGCGAGACCGAGATCATGAAGCGCGCCATGCCTGCCGCCGAAGGAGCCGCCGCAGGCCTTAATGGCGCGCTCTCATCCCAAGGGGCCGCGCCGGTGCTCGAACACTATCGAGAGCGCGTTCGAGGATGAAAGCATTCCAATGTCACCTTCTGGCCCATCGCGACACACGGCGCTGCCGCACAAACTTGGTCGCTATGTTGTGCAACTCACTAGGAATATTCCCTGCCTGCTGGTGAGGACGAAGGATGACCGACGACATTGAGATACGTCGCCTCGCACGGGAGGACGCAGCCCTCTATCGAGACATACGATTGGAGGCTCTCCAAGCCAACCCGGAAGCGTTCGGTAGCACCTTCGAGGTTGAAGATGCTCAGCCGCTGAGTTTGTTCTTGGATCGGCTCGGCAGCTCTACAGTGCTCGGCGCGTTCCGCGACACAGAGCTCGTTGGCATTGTCGGCTTTGCTGTCCAGCAGGGCCAGAAAGAAGCTCACAAGGGCGCGCTTTGGGGAATGTACGTTCGACCCGCCGCAAGGAATGCCAAGGTCGGTCGACGGTTGGTCGAAGCGGTATGCAATCACGCCCGTCAGCAGGTTGAGCTGATCCAGCTCAGCGTGGTGGTGGACAATGAACAGGCGCGGCGTCTTTACGCGAGATTGGGCTTCCTGGAGTACGGCGTGGAGAAGAACGCTCTGAAGCAAGCTGGCCGCTACTACGACTTGGTTCTTATGGCAAAGGATCTCTCGCGGC
Source organism: Bradyrhizobium sp. WSM3983 (assembly GCF_000473045.1). Lineage (GTDB taxonomy): Bacteria > Pseudomonadota > Alphaproteobacteria > Rhizobiales > Xanthobacteraceae > Bradyrhizobium. Next base: position 49,937 of record NZ_AXAY01000006.1, read on the forward strand.
ACTGAATTATTCTGCCGATGCTGCAGCCCGCAGGATGGCGATAGCTAGTTATTTAATGCACTGCCACCGTACTTCCGTGGTCCGCAAGGACGGCAGGGGCTGGGTCACCGTGGGGCATTTCGTCACCCGTTTAGGGGATGACCAGTCCTCAAACGTCTGAAATGCTAGAGGTTGTGTAACGGCGTAGTGTCCGATGGACAATAGGAATTTTGTCATGACGAAGAGTGGAATTACACGTCGCCGCATGCTTTGCAGTGCTGCAACTGGCGGTCTCGTGGCAGCAGCGGGCTCCGGCGCGATCAATACCGCCGGCGCGCAATCGGCGCGAAGGACCTTCGTCCTTGTTAGCGGCGCTTTTTGCGGCGGTTGGATATGGCGCCGGGTCGCTGACCGGCTCGAACAGGGCGGCCACAAAGTGTTCGCTCCGTCACTCACGGGCTTAGGCGAGCGCTCGCATTTGCTGAGCAAGGACGTCAATCTGGACACCCACATCGCCGACGTCGTCAACCTGATCGAATGGGAAAGTCTCGAGAACGTCTGCCTTGTGGCGTGGTCCTATGCAGGCTTTGTAGGCTCGGGCGCGCTCGAACGCATCGGCGATCGCGTCTCATCGGTTGTATGGCTTGATGCCTACATTCCGGCCGACGGGCAAAGGGTGTCGGACCTTGCAGTCGAGACGGTTCGCAAAGCCATACAAGCGGCCATTGACAAGGGCGAGCCAGGCGTTCGGGGATTAGTGAAGATTTCGACCGACGCTATTGTTGCCGAACGCGATCGGGCATTCGTCGAATCCAAAGCTACTGCGCATCCAGTCGGCACCTATCTCCAGCAGATCAAGGTTTCCGGGGCGCTCCAAAAGATGGCGAAGAAGACATACATCCGCCTCCCAAAATTTCCACAGTCGCTCTTTGACAAGGCACTTGCAGACTGCAAGAGCGACAAGTCTTGGGCCACATTCGAATTGCCGGACGTGGGGCACATGGCCATGCTCGATGCACCAGACCGTGTGAGCGAGTTGATACTGCAAGCCGCGTGAGATCGACCGATGAGGTGCAGACATCACGCCGAGGTGCGTGCTGTCCGCCATAGGATTACGAGGATTACGGTGACAGTGCACTCAACCGTCGGTGTAGCCTAGCGTTGACGGACGCTGCAGCCCGCAGGGTGGCACCGAGATTACGGAGATTCCAGCACTGTCACCGTAATTCCTTGCGGCTGGCGGCATCGCTCAAGCTGATGCGAAGGGCGTTGGGCAGGGTCCGGTCTGCTGGTGAAAGGTGGGTTGAAGTCGACACGTCTGCGCTCGGCCTTGGGGTCGCCGACAAAGCCGCCAAGCTCCCATTGCGCCTATCATTAGTTGTTAGCGTGAGAATAAATACGTCGAGTTGTGACGTCGTTCACATCCCAACTCGAGAATAATTGCTAAAAATAACGGGAGATCGGCGCACATCGACAAAACCATTTGATCGCGGCCTGACAAGGCGTGGCCGGATCCTTTCGCCAACCATTTCGACGACGCTGTGGATCTGCTCAATGGCGGACGATCGGTCGAACGGAACTCCACTGACTCAGCTTCTTGGGCAGGTCCGTCCAGACTTTTTGATGCGCGACGGCTTCGCTCCAAAATCTGCAATTTCTGAAGCCGTCATTTTCGCCCACATTCATTGCCTGCCTTCTTCTGTGGAGCTCCTTTCCTTTTTGATCGAGAAAGTCGGCTTCGATCCGTCGAAAATCATCGTCATCCCAAAAGCCTATTCTACAATCCCAAATTCACTCCAAGAGTTGAAGCGACAGATGGGATTTCGGGTGTTGCTTTCGGAGGGGGAATTGCGGCGTGGACTTTACGATGAATACGCCGCCGTTTCCCTCAACAGGGCATGTGAAATCGCGGATGAATTTGGAAAGTACGAACGAAAGCCTCCAAGGGTCGTCTTGCTTGACGATGGTGGCACGCTTACCGAACGCTGGTTTAATTATGGGCTGGCTTCTCGATTTGAAACGGTCTCGGTGCAGCAAACCACTTCGGGCCTGTTTCGACCACCGTTTCACGATCGACGCATCCTCAAGGTCAATGTCGCGGGCTCCGCTGCAAAGAGGTGGTTCGAGTCGAAGATCATTGCAAAGGGCATCACCCGTAAGGTCTTTGCACGGATCAGCGAGCTGGAGCGCCGGAAAATCGGCGTTGTAGGATACGGCGCCGTTGGCAAGGCGCTCGCCGACGCCATGTCTGCTCATGGCGCCGATATTGTCGTGTATGACAAGAGTCGGGACGTTCGCTCGCATCGATACGAAAATGCGGCCTCGTTGGACCAGCTGCTACGTAAAGCCGAAGTCATATTTGGTTGCGTGGGAAAAGACATATTCGAAGGCTGCGGGAACGCTCTGGAAGCGATGGCGGCGCCCCAAATCTTCGCGAGCTGTTCTTCGAGGGACGTCGAATTTCAGTCCCTCTTCCGCTACGCCATCCCAACTGAGAGCCAGAACCCATTCGAAGATGTAACGATCAGAGCGGGTGGATTGCACAACATTCTGAACGGGGGTTTTCCGATCAATTTCGATCGCGAGCACGAATGGGAGGAGGAAAGTGAGATTGCTCTTACCCGCGCATTGGTCTTGGCGGGGGTTTGTCAGGCATTAGCAGATCTCGAGCCTCACGCGATTGAAGGGAGCAACATCGTTCCATTGGGAGTCGAGATCCAGAAGAACCTGGTGGACTGTTGGCTTGACATCAACGGTATGAGTACCGAGCAATTCTGTGTTAAGCGCGCGGACTTTGACAATCGCGAATGGTGGCTCAAGGAGTGCTTCAATGGGCCCTAGCAGATCCGCCGACAAATTCCCGAGTGGCAGCGGGGCATTAATAAATACGCTCCGGGGGGATCCGGTACGTAGGATGGGTGGAGCGCGCCACGCAGTTTGGGTCGCAGGACGAATCGACAGAAATATTGACAAGTACCGCTTGCAAGAGTTCCGGGGAACCTTAATCTCTGGGTGGTTTAACGAATTTAATTTGGCCTTAAAACGCTACTTAAAGGGGCTCGGAATGCGACTTAAATTTGCTCTCGCCACAATCAGTGCTCTTTGCTCCACGTCGGCCTTGGCCAATACGCTTTTGCCAGATGCGATTGTCACCGCTGGAGCAGGATCCAACGGCATCACCGGGTGTTGCATTGGCGAAGGTTCGAGTGCGATCTCAAGCCAATTTGGAACGACATCCGTCTCCGCAACGTCAGCGAACGGAGGGTCTGGGCAAGCTTCTTTTACCGCGAGCACCTCTCCCTCAGCCCTGGCCACCCTTCATTTGCAGGCTGGCCCCGGTAACGCTCCCGGCAGTGGCTACATGGGTGGAGCTGCGAGCGGAGCTGTAACTTATTATTTCGAAGTTCTGAGCTCTCAAAACCGACACCTCACCCTGGATGTCACCGCGGCGGGCCGGATCTCGGCTTCTGGCAGCATGCTGGACATCATAGATGACTCCGCAATTTCCATGCTGCTCATTGATCGCGGATACGCGACGCAGGCTTTCGGCTACGGCCTTCAGCTGGGACTCAATGAAAGCGTGGGTACGATAGGGGTGCCCCTGACCTCGGCAACCTGGTCCGAGACCGATAGACCATTTACGGTCTCAACCAACGAAATCTACACGGTAACCCTGTACACCTACGTATCGGCAAATGTTTACGTTGGCAGCAGCGCCTCGATATCGTCGTTCGTTGATCCGACATTCGCTATCGATCCTGCGACGTTCGACCCCGGTGAGCTGAACCTCATTTTCAGCTCCAACATCGGAGCCGTCCCCGAATCCTCGACATGGGCCATGATGATCCTCGGCTTTTTTGGCACAGGGTTGATGGCGTTCCGCAAGAAGAGCACGCTGCGCGTGGTTTGATGACACGACGACGAAAGTTCAGCAAGGCCGCCTCTCGGGCGGCCTTTTACTTGCGGTGCATTGCGCCAGCCTTGACACCATTTCGCCTCTGCAGGTCACCGCCGCAACTAGCCTCCCTGTCGCAGAGCTTCGATGGGATCGAGCCGCGCAGCGCGCCATGATGGGTAGAGCGTCGCGAGGAACGATAGGGTCAGGGCCATGGTCACGACCCCAGCGGTTTCGACGAGATCGATTTCCGCTGGCAGCTTGGACAGAAAGTAGAGTTTGGGCGGGAACAAGTCGGTGCGGGTCAGCCAGGACATGAATTGTCGGATCGATTCGATGTTGACGCAGACGAGAAGCCCGACGACGAAGCCGGCCAGCGTCCCCGCAACGCCGATCGAGGCGCCGGTGATCATGAACGTTCGCATGATCGCACCCTGTGAAGCTCCCATGGTCCTGAGGATCGCGATGTCGCTGCCCTTGTCCTTCACCAGCATGATCAGGCCGGACACAATGTTCAGTGCGGCCACCAGTATGATCAGGCTCAGGATGAGAAACATCACATTGCGCTCGACCTCTAGCGCGCCAAAGAAGGTCGCATTGCGCTGCCGCCAGTCGACCAGGAAGATCGGTCGACCTGCCGCTTCCGCCACCGTCTTGCGAAACAGGTCGATGCGATCGGGATCGGCAGTGAACACCTCGATCGCGGTGACGTCCAGATTGCGGTTGAAAAAGGCCTGCGCCTCCGCGATCGGCATGAAGATGACGCCCGAATCGTATTCGGACATCCCGATCTCGAACACGGCGGCGACTTGATATTTCTTGACGCGCGGCATCATGCCCATCGGCGTGACTGCGCCGCGCTGCGCAACGAGCGTGATAGCGTCACCGGCATGGACGGAGAGTTGATCGGCAAGGCCCTGGCCGATGGCGACGCCCTGGCCTTCGTCAAAATGTTCGAGTGACCCGTGCTTGATGTTATTGGCGATCGAGGGAAGCTGATTGAGATCAACGGCCCGAATGCCGCGCACCAGGACGCCGGAGGCATTCGACGACGAGGCCAGGGCCGGGCCGTCAACGACCGGTATCGCCAACCGAACGCCCTGCACCTGACTGATGCGGTCGGCGACATCCTTCCAATCAGTCAAAGGACTTTCCAGCGGCTGCGCCACAATATGTCCGTTGAAGCCGAGCATCTTGCCGAGAAGTTCTGTGCGAAAGCCGTTCATCACCGCCATGACGATGATCAGCGTGGCGACCCCGAGCATGATGCCCAGAAACGAAAACCCGGCGATGACCGAGACGAACCCTTCCTTGCGGCGGGCCCGCAGATAGCGCGCCGAGAGCATCCACTCGAACGGTGCAAAGGGGCCTGCTTGTGGCGAATCCATCACGGTCTCATCCATCATCCTATAGGACGGTCATTTTCTCTAGTTCCGATTGGATTGGCTAGAGTGGCGAGTTGCTTCACGGGCCGGATGTATTCTCCGGCATCCACAACTTCGGCAGTGGCAAGCTCGAAGGCGGTGCGCTCGCAGCGAGGCGCAGCCTTCGGCTGGCGGCCTCGCTCAAGCTGATGCGAAGGGCGTCGGGCGTCTACGCATAGTTCGTAGCGTATACTGCTGATGGAAACCGATGTTGAAGTCGATATGTGTGCACGGCCGCCTCGGGCAAGGGTATGCTGGTTGGGAGGCATCAAGAGATATCTGAGAGCGAGCAGCGCAATTTGTTGCGACGCAGCGCGTCCGGCAAGCACAATTCCCCCGTGCATCCCGATTGAAAGGCACTTCGCAAGTCGCCCCGAACCAATTAATATGGCTGAAGATTTGAGGAGGCTCCGTATTGAACCCCCGGGGGCACCCATGAACAATATCGCTGACGAATTTCCCTTTCTAAAGGACCCGTCGGTTGAACCTGAATTTAAAAAAATCCTTCTAGAAAGGCAATTCGAGGAAAGAGCTCGGAAAGAGCTCGCGTCGCAACAAGCGATCGACAAGCGCGCCGCGGATAGCCTCGAAAAGCTCAAGCTGCGGCACAACACTCCTCTTGTTGTCGCGCTCGTTGGGCTGATTACGATCGGCGCAAACTCGGTTGTTTCATATTTTCAGAGTAAGCAAGCGACCGCAAATTCAGTCACAATCGAACAAGTTAAGGGTGTGATCAACGAGGCCCAAAAGGAGTCAGATACCAAGCGTGAGGCTCAAATAGCGCAGCTAAAGAGCGACCTCCAGGAATCTGCAGCCAATGCAGAGGCTGCTCGAGCAGCTTCTAAGGATGACCGTCAATTCGCCTACACAATCATCCAAAGCGAGTTAGCAAAAAGCACTGACATTCGAGCGCGAGCGACTGTTCTTCTTTTTCTAGTCCGTGCCGGCGTCCTCAACGGTCTCAAAGCAGATCAACTGAAGGAGATGGCTGAGGACGATTTGAGAAGCGCAAAGGACCCCACCAACGCCTTGATCCCGCCGACGCTAGGGCGCCTCGGGCCAGTCCATATCTGCGTGGGAAATGGTGGCGATGCCGCGTGTTTGTTTCCAGGAGCGGTCGTCTATTCTTGTGCCGACTATGCGACGATCGGAGGTGGATCAGATCTCACATACGATACTTTCAATCGACGCTTTTGCCAGGGAAACGGGGATCCAAAGAAGAACGTTCGCCATAACTTTAGTGTTGGCGGCGGGCAATGCGGCTGGACAAGCTTCACTGTAAATTGCGCATCCTGACGTTGGTTAGAACGCGTACAGCACTTTCATCCGGCGAGTCGCTTTTGGATCATAAGCCGTCGACGGCGATCAAATGGCGCGACTTTCGGTTTATCTTTAGAAGCCGGCGTCGATTAAGCACTCGCCCCAACGCCTCATCACGGCGCCGGGCACGCCGCCCCCGTCTTCACCCAGGCCTCCACCAGCGCACCGGCCTGCTCCTGCGTGCCCGGGGCGGGCGCGCGGCCGAAGCCGGGCTTCCAGGCCCAGCCGACCAGGGTGTCCTTGCCGATGTGGTCGATCAGCGCTTCCACCTTGCGGCCGCCGTTGCGCACCGGATCGCGGATCTGCTCGCAGATATCGCCGATCGTCTTGCCTTCCCAGGCCATCTCGCGCGGGGCGAGGTGCCATTCGGGATGGCCGGGAATGCGGCCGGGCTCGAAATTGGCATTCTGGTGGCAGGTGTGGCAGCGCATCGCTTCCATGCCGTGACCGTCGGCGCCGCGCGTGACCGGCGGCTGATGAATGCGGGGAGTGTCGCCCTGGCGCGGGCTGTCGCCGGCCGGATGGCAGTTGGTGCAGCGTGGATGCGTCAGCACTCGTCCGAGCTCGGTGAAGATCGCGGCCGAGCGCTTGTCGGTGTCGGCGATGTCAGCAAAACTTTCGGGCGAAGCGAGGGCGTGGCTCGTCGTGTCCGACGCGGCGTAACCGGCGCACAGACTGCTCGTCAGCGTCGCCATCACGGCCATGATCTTGAGGCGCGCGGTGATCATCCTTGCCGCACTCATTTGGTGGCGACGAGATAACGGCTGGAATCGGCGAGGATCACGTCGCGCACCGCCTCGTGATATCTGATGTAGCCGGTGCAGCGGCAGAGATGTCCGTCAAGCGCATCCGCAATCGTCTGCTCCAGCGCCTCGCGGGCGACCGGCGCGCGCGAGAGACGTTCGAGCAGCACCTGGCCCTCATTGAGGAAGCCGGCGGTGCAGTAGCCGCATTGAAACGCGAAGTGATCGATGAAGGCCTGTTGCAGGGCCGAGAGCTGGCCGTCCTTGGCGTGGCCCTCGACGGTGCGGATCGACTTGCCGTCGAAATTCACAGCAGGCGCGACACAGGTCGGGCTGGTGTAGCTCGTGCCATCGGGCGCGTCGACGATGATGGCGCAGCTCAGGCATTGCGCGGCGCCGCAGCCGAACTTGGTGCCGGTCATGCCGAGCATCTCGCGCAAAAAATCGTTCATCGAGAGATCGTCGCGGACGTCCATCGGACCATGCTTACGGCCATTGATGGTGAGGCTGAGGGTCGTCACGCGAGCACTCCCTTCAGGAGATTGGCCGTGACCGGCAGGGCGCGAAAACGATGACCGGTGGCGTCATGGATGGCGTTGATCAGCGCGGGCACGATCGGGATCATGACGACCTCCGCCATGCCCTTTGGCGCTTCGTCAGGGGTCAGCGGCTTCAGCATCTCGATCTCGAGATCGCGCAAGGGCAGGTCGGAGCCGCGCGCGACCAGATAGCGGCCGAGATTCCACTCGCCGTTGCCGGGGCCGCCCTCGAACGGCGGCAGCGTTTCCAAAAGCGCGTAGCCGACGCCCATGGCGAAGCCGCCATGGGACTGGCCCATCACCACCTCAGGCACCAGCGCGGTGCCGCATTCGAACACGCTGTAGGCCTTGGCGATGCGAAGCGCGCCGCTTGCGCGGTCAATCTCGACGCGGACCAGGGTGCCGCACATCGAGGTATAGGCGGTGCCGATGCGATTGTTGTCGGTCGGCGGAAATTTGACGCTCGTGCGGTTGATCCGTTCAAACCTGGTGTTGCCGCGGCGGATCGCAAGCGCGTCGATGTCGGCGCGATATTGCTCGCCGAACATCGGAAAGCGTGCGCGCGACCAGGCCCAGCGTGAAAAACTGTGCGCGACCGCGCCGGTGACGAAGCCGCGCGCATGCGCCGTTGCGGCGAGCGCCGGCAGCGCCAGCGGCGCGAGACCAGGCATCGTGAGCTGGCCGTTCTGCCAGCTCGCATTCGCCCATTGTCTGGCGCGCGGATCGGTCTTGGGAATGCGCCACAGCTCCAATGCCGCCGGCCACAGGCCGAAGCGGAAGATGACGCGGGCGGCTTCGGATGACGAGTGCGTTCCGACATGGGCGCCGATCGAGGCCGATGTCGCAGACGAGATCGAGGGCACCCAGCGTGGATTGCGTTCCGCTGCGTCCTGGGTCCTCTGGTCCATCGTGTAGGGATCGCCGGAGGTCACGAGGCCGAGCACGTCGTAGCTGTCGACGCGGGCGACCGAGACCTCATCGGCGATGGCGCCGAGATGGCTCGCGACGCGGTTCGCCAGCGCCGTGCCGATGCCGTTGCCCATCTCGACATGGTCGCAGAAGATCGCGATTCTGCCGTCGGCGCCGAGCTCGACGCGGCCGAGCGAGCAGTCCGCGCCGGAGCCGTAGTCCTTGGTGACGCAGGCCACACCGGTGCCGACCAGCCGGTCGCCGGAGGTCTGCCTGAGCTGCGCGCGCTGCTGCCAGATCGGATGTTTTTCCAGTCTGTCGAGGATTTCGGGCGTCCGCACCGAGACGATGTAGGGATTGCCGGTCATGGTCCGGCCGTTCTGCTTCAATGCATTGCGGCGGCGGAATTCGATCGGGTCGAGCTTGAGCTCGGAGGCCGCTTCGTCGATCAGCGCCTCGAGCGCGGTCATGGTCTGCAGCGTGCCGTAGCCGCGCATCGAGCCGGCAGTGACGCCGCGCGAATGCAGCGCGATCGTGGTGACGTCGACCTTGGGGATGTCGTAGATACCGATCGCGCCTGTTGCGGCGACCACCGCGACGTTGGTGGAGAAGTTCTGCAGCCCGCCGCCGTCGAGGACGTGATCGGCGGCGAACGCCTTGATCAGGCCGGTCGCGCGATCAATGCCGATGCGCGAGCGCATCTTGATCGGGTGACGTTTGATGCCGCCCTGGAATTGCTGATAGCGATCATGCGCCAGCCGCACCGGCTTGCCCGGGAAGAGAATCGCGGCGAGCGCGACATAGAGAATGAATGGCGTGTGGTCGCGGCCGCCAAAGCCGCCGCCGACATGGGCGAACTGCGCATTGATGTGCGAGGGTTTGTAGGGCGCGTGGGCCTTGCCGAGCAGATGCGCGAGCGACTCCGCGGCCTCATAGGGCGACTGCACGCCGAGCACCAGCTCGAGATTGCCGCCCTTGCCGCTGTACCAGGCAAGGCCGCATTCCGGCTCCAGGAACATCGGGTCGACCGATTGCGTCTCGAACTCGCGGTCGAGCACGAGGAGAGAGGCATTGTCCGCGGCCAACTCAGTGCGGATCTGATCGCCAAGCTTGGCCGCCTTGACGTAGTCGGCCGGCATCTCCCTGGCGAGCGGCGACCACACCGGCAACGCTGCGTTCTGCACCTTCTTGGGCGAGACCCAGCCAGCCTGGATCGGCGAATAGAGGTCGGGCTTGTCGGGCGAGGGGCCTGCAACACGGGTGAAGCGGTAGGAGCCGTAATCGGGCGCGATCACAGGGCCAGTCTCTTCGCCGAATTTGACGAAGGTGCCGTCGCGCAGCACGAGCCGCGCCTGGTCGAAGGCGTCGAATGTCTCGAAGATCAGTAGCGCGACCGGCTGTCCCAGATAGAGCGGCGTCTTGCCGAGGGGGCAGAACAAATCGCCGGCATAGAATTCCGGCACTTGCGTGCCGATGCGGCCGAGATCGCTGGCCGTGACGACGACCGAAGGCTTGAGTGGTCCCGCGAGCCGGGCGAGGTCCATGCCGGTGTAGACATGCGTGGCATCATTGGCGCGAACCAGGATCGCGTGCGAGGTGGTTTGCGGCCAGCCCGGCAGGTCGTTGGCGCGGAAGTCGGAGGCGTAGAGCTTTGCGCCGGTGACCTTGGCGACGCCGTCGACGCGGCCGGCGCCCTTTGTCGCGGGATTGAAATTGCCGCGTCCGGGCAGCGTCTCGTGTGCCGCGAAGGGCGCGTTTGCGGCCGAAGCAAGGTGCGACAGGCTGACCGAAATGCCGCCCGCCGACAACCACTTCACGAACTCGCGTCGCGAAGGCCGCATGATCTCATCCTTGTACAAGGTCTCTTGGATACGCGCCAACGCTGGTCCGAAGCTGTCATGATTCGCCCATGCGGGAATAGAACAGGGCGGCCGTTTACGAGAGGTGAAGGCGGCGCGCGCGAACGCGGCCGCCTTTCGTCGGGCCCAAGCCTTTCACTTCAAGCCTTCACTTGAGGTCGGCGATGGTCGCGGGACCGGGGCCTGGCGTGACCAGGGTCGGCCATTGCTTGGAGCCGAACGGGACCAGCGGGGGCAGGAACGGCGTCATGCCGCGCTTCGCCGTCTCGGCGATGATCGCGGCGCGCGCGTCGCCTCCCATCAGCTCGTAATCCATCAGGTGATAATTGCCGAAAAACAGCGCGCCGACCGAGCGATCTGCGATGATCCGCGTCAGCGATTCCAGCATGTCTGATGGCGTCGTGGTGAACGAGACCGTTTCGATCAGCAGCAGGCGCGTGTTGATGGCGTCGGCGCCGAAGAACTGCGCGAGCACGCTGAAGATCACGTTGTTCTGCCGTGCGACGTAGATGGTGTTGCTGGCGGCATAGGTCTTCTCCCAGTCGGGACCGAGCTGGGCCTTCCAGTCGGCCAGCACGCCCATCCAGTGCGCGACCTGGGTCTGGGCCGCCCACGCGACGTTCCTGGCGAGGAATGGGGCCTGCCGTTTGCCGAAAGCCTCCAACTTGGCGAACGGAATGACGCCGCCGGCGAGGCATTCGTCCATGAAGGCGATGTTGTTCTTCAGGATGGTGCGGTTGTTGTCGCGCCAGTCGGCCTGCATCGGCGTGGCGTCGAGGCTGTCCAGCGCTGATTGCATCCGGCTGCGAAAGGCCAGCATCGCGCCACGCCAGGATTTGTTGTCGGGATTGTCGACATAGGGGCCGACCACCTCGGCCAGCGCCATGGTGCTGTGGCCGATCGATTTCAGCAGCTGATAGACCACTGGCACCTGCGGCGCGTCGAGCGGCGGCTGGCCCGGCCGGTAGAGGATCAGGCGTCCGCCGGCGCCGGAGAACAGGCCCAGGATCACGGGGTGCTTGTCGAGGATGTTCTTCTGGAACACTTTTGCAGCGTCGCCATAGAGCTCGAACATGGCCGTGTTCAGCGCAAGCACGTCCTTGGTGGCGACATCGCCCGGCGCGGCATTGGTCTTGCCGGAGATCGGCGCCATGTAGTCGGGTAGAGTCTGAGCCGTTGCGGCGCTGCCGCCGAGCATCAGTGCGGCAGCTATGGCCGTGCCAAAGCGAGTTTTCATCGGTAGTCCCCCCGGGAGCATTCTCAGCAGGCGTCAGGTCGACGGACGTGCGTCTAACGGCGCCACCCGCGTTTCTGGCCGAAAATTGCTAAGGATTTGTCAGGAGGGGGACGAAACCCGGGCCCGGCCGGGCTTCCCCTGGCGGCCCGCATGGCCTATTACGCCGCAACGCAACATTCCCCCAAAAGACAGCCATGATCCGCCTCGACAACGTCAGCAAGCAAGCCGGCCACCAGATCCTGTTCATCGAAGCCTCCGCCGCCCTCAACAAGGGCGAGAAGATCGGCCTCGTCGGGCCGAACGGCGCCGGAAAGACCACCCTGTTCCGGATGATCGCCGGCGAGGAACTGCCCGACGAGGGGCAGGTCTCGACCGATCGTGGCATCACCATCGGCTATTTCAACCAGGACGTCGGCGAGATGTCCGGCCGCAGCGCCGTGGCTGAGGTGATGAATGGCGCAGGCCCCGTCAGCGAGGTCGCGGCCGAGTTGCGCGAGCTCGAAGCCGCCATGGCCGACCCCGACAAGGCCGACCAGATGGACGAGATCATCGCGCGCTACGGCGAGGTGCAGCACGCCTTCGAAGAGCTCGATGGTTACGCGCTCGACGGCCGTGCGCGCGAAGCCCTGTCCGGCCTCGGCTTCAGCCAGGAGATGATGGACGGCGACGTCGGCAAGCTCTCAGGCGGCTGGAAGATGCGCGTGGCGCTGGCCCGCATTCTTTTGATGCGCCCCGATGTCATGCTGCTCGACGAGCCGAGCAACCATCTTGATTTGGAAAGCCTGATCTGGCTCGAGAAGTTCTTGCACGATTACGAAGGCACGCTGCTGATGACCTCGCATGACCGCGAGTTCATCAACCGCGTGATCTCGAAGGTGGTCGAGATCGATTCCGGCTCGCTGACGACCTATACCGGCAACTACGAATTCTACGAGCAGCAGCGCGCGCTGAACGAGAAGCAGCAGCAGGCGCAGTTCGAGCGCCAGCAGGCGATGCTCGCCAAGGAGATCAAGTTCATCGAGCGTTTCAAGGCGCGCGCGTCTCACGCTGCTCAAGTGCAAAGTCGCGTGAAGAAGCTGGACAAGATCGAGCGGGTCGAGCCGCCGCGCCGCCGCCAGACCGTGGCGTTCGACTTCCTGCCGGCGCCGCGCTCCGGCGAAGACGTCGTCGCCTTGAAGAAGGTGTTCAAGGGCTATGGAGCCAAGCGCATCTATGACGGGCTGGATTTCATGATCCGCCGCCGGGAGCGCTGGTGCGTGATGGGCGTCAACGGCGCCGGCAAGTCGACGCTGCTCAAGCTCGTCGCGGGCGCGAGCGAGCCGGACGAGGGCAGCGTGGCGATCGGCGGCAGCGTCAAGATGGGTTACTTTGCCCAGCACGCGATGGATCTGCTCGATGGCGAGCGCACCGTGTTCCAGTCGCTGGAAGATCAGTTTCCGACCGCGGGGCAGGGCTCCTTGCGCGCGCTCGCCGGCTGCTTTGGCTTCTCCGGCGACGACGTCGAGAAGCGCTGCCGCGTTCTGTCGGGCGGCGAGAAGGCGCGGCTGGTGATGGCCAAGATGCTGTTCGATCCGCCGAACTTCCTGGTGCTGGACGAGCCGACCAACCATCTCGACCTCGCCACCAAGGAAATGCTGATCACGGCGCTGTCGGATTTCGAGGGCACCATGCTGTTCGTTTCGCATGATCGCCATTTCCTCAGCGTGCTGTCGAACCGCGTGCTCGAGCTGACGCCGGAAGGAATCCACCAGTATGGCGGTGGCTACACAGAGTATGTCGCGCGCACCGGGCAGGAAGCGCCGGGGTTGCGGTCGTAGGGATGAGCGATGGCCCGGATGGCGCGCAAGCGCGATCCGGGATCAATCTCCGCGCTCACCGAGACTGCGACGCCCTAATAAGTGTAGAACATCCGCTGGATTTCCTTGCTGTCGGTCGTCTTGGTCAGCGCCAGCATCAGCAAGATACGCGCCTTTTGAGGATTGAGCGTATCCGAGACGATGAAGTCATGTTCGTCGTCCTTTGCTTCGCCATTGCGCGCGACGATGCCGTTTCCGACACGGCTGCTCCGAACGATCGCGACACCCTTTTTGTGGGCCTCGTCGAGGGCCGGCTCAACCGCGGGCCGGGCAAGGCTGCCGTCACCCACGCCTGCATGCACGATCCCCTTGGCCCCGGCGGCGACAAAAGCGTCGACCGCGACACGGTTCATGTTGGCGTAGCCGTAAACGATATCGACTTGCGGCAGGGCATCGAGGTTAGACACGTCGAATTCAGAGTCCGCCGTATGCCGGCGCGTCGATTGACGATAGAAGTACGGTTTGTTGCCCTGCATGTAACCGAGAAAGCCGAGTTCGGGCGTACGGAAAGTGTCTGCCGTCGAGGTGTTGTTCTTCGTGACCTCGCGCGCCGCGTTGATCTGATCGTTGAGAGCGACGAGCACGCCTTTGCCGACGGCTTCTTCACTGCCTGCGAGGATCACGGCATTGAAGAGATTGATCGGGCCGTCCGCGCTGATCGCGGTCGATGGCCGCATCGCGCCGACGATGACGACTGGCTTCCGGCTCTTGACCACCAGGTCCAGGAAATAGCTGGTTTCCTCGATCGTATCGGTTCCGTGCGTGATGACGATCCCGTCGACGTCGTCCTGCGCGAGGAGCGTGTTGACGCGCTTGGCAAGCTTCAGCCAGTAGTCATTGTTCATGTTCTCGCTGGCGATCTGGAAAACCTGCTCGCCCTTGACGTTGGCCACGGCCTTCAGTTCGGGCACGGCGTTCAGGAGGGTCTCGATGCCCACCGTGGCTGCGGTGTAACCGACCACGGTGGTGCTGCTCGCCCCGGTACCGGCGATCGTGCCACCGGTTGCCAGTACCATGACGTTGGGCAGACCGGCGCCCCTTGCATTCGCGGCTTCAAGACTGATGAGCAGCGCAAAGAGCAAGCTCACCGTTGCCAATATCTGATTACGCACTCGAAGTTGCCACATCTTGACGTCCCTTTCCTGGAAGGCCGGTGCGCCCCAATTCGCTCAGCACTCCATGATCCGTCGGCCGAGGCTTTCTGTCTAGGGTTGTGATGTCATCAGATGATTTGGTTTGGGCGCTCGGCGCGCGAGGGGGAGGCGTCTATGTCGTCATGCCCGAGCTTGTCCCGGGTATCCCCGATCTTGGCTCCGAGTGCAGAGAACGTGAATGGCCGGGACATCTAGCGCGAAGACGCGCTTCGCGCTTCTGCCCGGCCATGACGGAGTTCGTTTGCTGATTGCTGGCTAAAGAAGCAGCGAATTCGCTGCGATCAGGCGCCCATCTCGCACTTCTTCATAAAACTGTTCTTGGCGGCGCCGGCGAGCGGCTTGCCGTCGGAGCCGACGGCCTTGGGCGTGCAGGCGTCTTCCTTGCACTTCTTCATGAACGAGGTCTTGGCCGCGCCGGCGAGCGCCTTGCCGTCCTTGCCGACCGCCTTGCTCTCGCAGGTGTCGTCGGCCAGCGCCGAGCCCGCCGCAAAAGTGGCAACGATTGCCGCCAGGAAAATCCGCTTCGTCATGGGTGTCTCCCTAAACCAAAAATTGGCGTGCGGATTGGAGCCCGGAATCATGGCGCAATCAAGCAGGATCGGGGCCGGGGCACGACCGACATTACGGATTTTTGTCCGCCCAGGTCTCTAGACCCCGCGCGCCAGCAACGCCTTGAAGTCGGCGCGTGCACGCTGCGCCTCGGCACGGGCGACCTCGGAGGCGTCCCCGAGGCCGAAATAGCCGTGGATGAGGCCGGCGCCTTCGTGATGCTTCACACGTACGCCGGCGGTCTCGAGCGCCCGTGCATAGGCTGCGCCTTCATCGCGCAGCGGATCGAACCAAGCGGTGGTGACGATCGTGGGCGCGAGGCCTGCGAGCGAGGCGGCACGCAGCGGCGAGACCCGCCAGTCGGTGGCGTACCTGGCGTCAGCGAGATAATGGCCGGCGAACCATTCCATGACTGCACGCGAGAGGAAGTAGCCTTCGGCATTCTCGGGTCATCGTGGTCGGATCGCGCAGCGGCAGCAGCGGAATGATCTGGGCGATGACGGGATCGAGCGGTGCCGCCATTTTTGGTCCTCGCAGGGTTCTTGGTCTTGCTTGCGGGTTAGCATAGATTTCGCGCGCCGCATCGGCAACCGGCGACGTGTTGCAGGTGCCGTGCAACCGAACGAACCGGCAGGGAGGCCTTGAGGTGGAATTCGAAACGCTGATCCAGTCGCGCCGCAGCGTGCGCGGTTTCAAGAACAGGCCGGTGCCGGTTCGGTGATCAACGGGCAGGGCATCATGCGCTCCGACATCGTGCGCGATGTCGCCGGGATTCCCGAGGACGAGGTCATCATGACCTGCGTTGCGATGGGATATCCCGACGACAACTTTGCCGCGAATGCCGTTCGTTCGGAGCGCGAGGGCAACGACGAGATCGTGCGATACGTCGGCTTTGCCGACTGAATTAGAGAGGCCGGAGGAGGTTATGCCCTCACGAATTTTTTCGTGCGGACTCGTTACGTCCCCTTGCAATCTCCACCGTGCAGGAGGAACAATATGCGGACTCAAAGGTTTGTTGCTGGCGCGAGGGAATTGACATGCGGCGGCTGGCTAGCCTGGTTCGATGGTTCTTCGGCCCGCGGATGCGGCGTCCGATCGATGATGATCCCAGTCTTCCTTTTACTCCTGAAGAGTTCGGCAGGCTGGTCCGCAGTGGCCGGCGCGAGGACATGAAGCTGCTTGCCGAAGGGCTGGCTTGTCGCTCGGTCCCGCGCCGCATCAAATACCGGGCGACGCATTAGGCCGCAGCCGTGATGTCTTGATGTCTTTGTCCGCCCGCTGGTTTGGCGCGCGCTCAGCGTGAGAGTGCGACCTCCTTGAAGGATATGACCAGGGCCTTCTCCAGTTTTCCGGTCATCCCGCAGAGAATATTATAGGCCTCGGTGCGTGACATCGTCGGCTTGTAGTGCCGGTGCTCGATCAGCGCGGCGAAGATGTCCGATATCGTGAGAAGACGCACGATGTCGTTGATGCTTTCGCCGGCCAGCGCATCCGGATACCCGCTGCCATCGAGATATTCGTGGTGGTGCCGCACGGCATCGAGGATCTCCGGCGAGATTTTTTCGTGGTCCTTGAGAAAGTCGTAACCCGCCGCCGGGTGCGTCTCGATCATGGCGCGCTCGTCAGCATCGAGCCGGCCGGGCTTGTCCAGGATTGCAAGCGGGATCTGCGCCTTGCCGATGTCATGGAACATGGCGGCCGAATACAGCCGCTCCAGATCGGTTCGGCCGACGCCGAGGCTCAATCCGAAGTCGATCGCCAGACCGGTCACGAGCAGACAATGCTGGTAGGTTCCTTCGTGGTGCCGCCGCACGGTCGCGAGCCATTCGGACAGGCCGTGCTCGGTGATGCGTTCGGCAATCTGGCGGCCGGCGTCCTTGGTGCCGTCGACATCGAGCGGCTCGCCCATGGTGACGGCCGTGAACATCGACGCGATAGCGGTTGCCGCGGTCTCGACGGCGTTGTCCGGCTGGGTCGACCTGCCCGACGAATCCAATGCCGGCTCGGCCGGATCAGCCAGCGCGGCCAGCAGCTTGATCTTGTTGAGCGGGCCGGCAAGGACGAGCGTTGCGCCGAGCGCATAGGCTTGCGAGATGCAGACGTGCGAAGAATGCTCGACAAGGAAGATGCGCTTGGTCGCCTTCGCCAGCTTGGCCGCGCGCTTCTTGATGGCCGCGATGTTGCCGACGTCACGCAGCTCCGCGCGGATGACGATGGCATACGGAACTTGCGACAGCTTGGCTTCCGCGTCGAGCCGCTCGCCCGCGACGGTGAACTGCTGTTCGAGGGCCGAGCAGATGCCCGACAATTTGTCGGAGGAATCGGCCAGCACATGCACAAAGGGGCGGGCCGATTGCGCCTTTCGGATGCCGTCGTCACGTTTGACGGGGCAGGTGATGGTTCGCGCGTTCTGCAGGGGTGACCTGGACTATTCTGGAGTTCACTGAGCCTTGATGAAGTCTTGAGTCTATTTGCTCTGACGGGAGTTCGGTGCAGCGGCCGCCTGTGCGGTCGTCGGCTTCTTCCTGTCAGCGTTGATGAAGTGAATGCCGGCCATGGTGCCGTCGATCCAGACCAGCTCGCAGCGCCGATAGGCGAGGCCCGTCGACGACAGCAGCATGAAGAATTCCTTGGCTTGCAGCACGTCGAGAGTGCCTTCGACCTCGATCTTGGCGCCCGTCTGCGACACGTCGAGCAGCACGCAGCTGCGCCGCCAGGTGCCGTCCGAGCCCATCAGGTTCACGGCCTGCTTGTGGTCCATCCGTACGCGAAGCGCCTTGCGACCGTCGAACCTCATCGGCTAACCCCCGTTTTCGCGCCGCGATTTCCCGGATCTATTGTGTTGGCGCTTGCTGCGATTTCCCCCCAGCGCACTGTCCATTGGCTGGTCGACAAAAGGAGCGTTTCGAAAATCAGCTGCGCGCGCTCGCGCTGCGCGAAAGAGAGCCGGGCGCCGCTGCGGTTGCTCAGGATCGCAAGCGTGGTCGCCCAGTTCAGGCGCGAAGCCCGACAGGCCATCACCAGGCCCTCGCAATCATCGTCGATCATGACATGCTCAACGATCTCGACTGGCGCGCCTGACAGCACCGACAAGGCAGTGAACAGATTGGCGGTCTCGCCGCGGATCGCGAAGCGGTTCACCGCGGAATCGTTGAGCTTGCCGACGCGGTTGAGCGCAACGATCTCGGGTCTGGCGCTCGCATAGTCGGCCGAGCAAAGCCGCTTTGGCGGAGCCGGCACGGCTTGTTGTGCGGGCGCAACGGCGGATGCGTTGGGCTTCGCCGGTGCCTTCGGGCTCGGCGAGACGGAGAGCAGCTTCCGCACGACCAGGTCGGGTGTGCCGGGCCGCAGTGCCAGCGCCTTCGCGATCTCACCGTCCTCATCGGCCCTGGCGATCAGCGCGTCATAGGCTGCGCTGGAGAATTGGGTTCCCGGGTTCTTGATCAGCGCAAGGCAGATCGGACCACCGCGCTTGATCAACGCCTCGGTCACGACCGGCTCGATCTCGTTGCGAGCGGCGATCGCGCGCTGATGCCGCTCGCCGCACGATGTCGCGATCGCCGCGAGATCGGCCGGGCAGAGTGCCTGTGATTTGAGCAGCGCCGGACATGCCACGTCGGGGTCGTTGTGTGAGGCGAGACGCCGCAGCGTCTCCGGCGGCGCAACGTTCAATTCGGCTAGCGCCGTGCTGAGTTGGATCAGCGCGGCGGCCTCGACCCGCTCCGTCAGGCGCAGCAAGACGCCATCGACCACACCGGCGAGCAACTCCTGAGAGCGGTCACGGCTGCACGTGAGCAACTGCACAATACCGGAGAGGATACGGGCGCAGCGGTCCAATGGACACGCCGCGACCGCCTTTTCCAGTTCAACAAGAATATCAGCAGGCGAATTTGCCATCATGGCAGGGGCCTGTACTCAAAAATAAATTCCGACTATCCGACGCCCTTCATTGCGCCCTAGAGGCGTTAATTTGGATTTTAGACTTCAGCCCTCCGGGTATCAGTGCACCGCCTGGCTCTCTGGAAACGCTATCGAAATTTGGCAGGAGGCGAACGCCCGGCTTGTCCTTTGCGTCGGACGCTCGCCAACTGATCGAGCTAGGCTCGGATGAGTCTTGTGGTCTAAGGGAGAGCCGAAAGGGGGGAATTCAGATCGGCGTATTGCCGGACACGCGTCGTTTCCTGGCGCCGTTTTTCATTTGTCATGAACAACAATGATGATGCGCCAACGCTGGCGCCAAAGATATTTCGTTTTGCAGATGTTGACGCGTTTCGCAACGCGATCCGCGGCCTGGATTTCGAGTTCACGCCGCTCGTTCGAGCGATTGCGACCGAACAGATCATTCTGCAATTGCCCGGCTGCGACGTAAATCTGACGCGCGCGTTTCCGCGCGTGGTGGATGCGCAGCTCGTCGCGGATTGCACGGCGATCGGCTTTGCAATGGACGACCTCGACGTGCCCATCCGATTCAACGGCGCGCAGCGGAACCGCGCGGTCATCGTCATCGGAAGCAGCGGGGCGGCCTACAACACCATTGAAGAGGTACAGCGGCAAATTGCCTCGATCGTGTTCCGGCCCGAGGTGAAGGATCGCGGCTGGCCCGGGACGGATTCCAGCTTCAAGATATTCGAGACGAGCGTCTCGGCGCTGCAGCAGTTGCGGAAGGTGGTGCGGGAGGTGGTCGCGGCTGCGTCCGAGCCCATCGATCCAGCCGAGGTGGTGCTGAAGGGGGCGGCGATGAAGGAGACCCTGTTCGGCGCGGTCGATGCCGCCTTTGCCAATCTCGTTCCCGCGCGCTGGACGGTGCGGCCCAATGACGGGCGGCAGTTCAAGATCTTCCAGGATATCCGCTCGCTGTTGTCCGACGACCTCTCGCAACCGATCTACAGCGAGGAGATCGCGCGCAAGCTCGGGCTGTCCGTCCGCACCATGCACGACGTCGTCCGCCGCTATCGCGGCATGAGCCTGCACCGTTATTTGCGGCTGCGCCGGCTGTGGCTGGTGCGCCAGCGGCTGCTCGCCGGCGCCGACAGCGTCAAGGCCGTCGCGCTCGCGTTCGGATTCTGGCATCTCAGCGATTTCTCCCGCAGCTATCGCGACCAGTTCGGCGAGACGCCGTCGGAAACGCTGGAGCGCGGCCGCAGGCGATAAAGGGATTGGGGCCGTCCGCCGGTTTCGTGCTAGCCTGCCGGCCATGAGCAACCGCATCCTCGTCCTCTACGGCTCGTACCGGTCCGACCGCATGGGCATCCGCCTTGCGAATTTCGTCATCGATCGCCTGCGCAGTCGCGGCGAGGAGGTCGAGTTCATCGACGCCAAGGCGATCGGCCTGCCGATGCTCGACCGCATGTACAAGGAATACCCCAAGGGCAGTGCGCCCGAGGCGCTGGAGAAACTCGCCGGCCAGATCCGTGGCGCCGACGGCTTTGTCTTCGTCAGCGGCGAATATAATTGGGGCATTCAGCCCGGCCTGAAGAACCTCACCGACCACTTCCTGGAAGAGTGGTTCTGGCGGCCGGCCGCGATCGTGAGCTATTCCGCCGGCCGCCTGTCCGGCGCGCGCGCCTCGACCGCGTGGCACGGCACGCTGTCGGAAATGGGCATGGTGGTGATCTCGAGCACCCTCGGCGTCGGGCCGATCGCGCAGACGCTGTCAGCCGAGAGCGAGCCGATCGGCGAGGGCGGCAAGGCGCTGGAACGCTCGTTCCCGCGCTTTGCCGATGATCTCAATTGGTGGATCGAGGCGGCCAAGGCGCAACGCGCGCGCAAGGCGCCGCCCTATTGAACGCACGCGGCGGCACCGGGCGCGGTTGCCGTCAGCGATCCGCTGAGCTAATCGTTCCGCGCAATGGCTATCGGAATTCGGCATTTCTGCCGCGACTTGAGGCTATGCGCGGGTATGCGGCCGTATCGGTGCTCGCTTTCCACGCCTGCATGCTGTCCTGGGAGATTATTGCCACCGGAATGGCGCCGGTCATCGTCTTCTTCGTCCTCAGCGGCTTCCTTCTCGCCCGATCGCTGGATCGAGATCCCGATCCGGTCACGTTCGTGCGTCACCGCCTGTTCAGGCTGCTGCCGGCCGCGATCGCGACAGTGCTGCTGCTGACGCTGGCTTATCAAAGCTTCGGCTTCTACCTAGGCTTCCTGCCTTCGTTCGACCCGGTCAACATTGTGCTCAATGCGCTTCTCATCAAGAGCGACATCAACGGCGCGATGTGGTCCCTGACCGTGGAGTGCGTCGCAGTTCCGGTGATCCTGATCTCGCACGCTCTCCTGAGCCGTCATGGAACGATGCCGGTGTGGTTCCTGGTCGTGGTTCTCGTCGCGCTCTCGCTCTGGGGGCCCTATGTTCACTTGCTGGGCGGTTTCACCAACCTCGCGCCGCTCTATGCCTTCGTCGTCGGCCTGCTCCTGCAATCGGGCGGGATCGCGCTCGGCAGGGCATCGCCATCGCAATCGCTATTGCAATCGCCTTGGGCGACGTTCGTCGCCTCCGCCGCTTTCGTCGTGATGGTCATTGTCGCGGTCCGCAAGCAGACCGCCGTCACGATCGCGTTCGAAACGCTGTGCGCGTCGGCGCTCATTTGGCTTGCGGCCTTCGACCCGGGCAAGCTTGCCGTGCTGCGGCCGCTCGACCTGGAGATCGCCAGGTTCTACGGGCGGATTTCGTACAGCTTCTACCTTCTGCACTTGATCGGGCTCACGATTGCGGCCCGTCTGCTGCCGTTGGACCAGCAGCCGGTCATCCGCGCAGCGATCCTGTTCCTGGCGGCGTTGCTGATCACGACGCCGGCGGCCTGGCTGATGTGGCGCTTCGTCGAAATGCCCTTCATCGGGCTGGGGCGCAGGCGGATGGTGACCAAAGGCGCCTGGCGTCGCCAGTTGCTTTAAGCCGCCCTGACTTCGCCGAGGAAGCGATCGAACTGGCCGGCGAGGTCGCGCGACTGGGTCGAGAGCTGCTCGGCCGCGCCCAGCACCTCCTGCGCCGCCGCACCGGTGTCGTCGGCGGCGCGCTGCACGCCCGATATGTTGGTGTTGACCTCCTGGGTGCCGCGGGCAGCTTCCTGGACGCTGCGGGAGATTTCCCTGGTCGCCGAACCCTGCTGCTCGATTGCGGCCGCAATCGCGGTGCCGATCTGGTCGATCTCGGCGATGACGTCGGCGACGTTGCGGATCGCGGTGACGGTCTCGTCGCTCGCGGACTGGATCGCCGTGATCTGCTCGGAGATTTCGGTGGTCGCCTTGGCGGTCTGGCCGGCCAGCGACTTTACCTCGGACGCGACGACGGCAAAGCCGCGGCCGGCATCGCCAGCACGGGCGGCCTCGATGGTGGCGTTGAGCGCCAGCAGGTTGGTCTGCTCGGCGATGCTCTGGATCAGCGTGACGACGTCGCCGATCTTCTGCGCGCCCTCGGCGAGCGCGCGGGCAGTGTCGCCGGTGCGGCGGGCATTGTCGACGGCGCGGGCCGCGATCTCGGTCGATTGCGCGACCTGACGGCCGATCTCGGCGATCGACGAGGTCAGCTCTTCGGTCGCGCTTGCGACCGTCTGCACGTTGGTCGAGGTCTGCTCGGAGGCGGCGGCTACGACCGCAGCCTGGCTGTTGGTCTGGGACGCCGTCGAGGTCATCGACTGCGCCGTGCTCTCCATGGTGGAGGAGGCGCGGGACAGGCCGCCGATCAATTCGGTGACCTTGGCTTCGAACGCACGCGTGAGCCCGTCGAGCGCCTGGGCGCGGCGCATCTTGCCGTCGCTCTCGGCCTGCTTCTCGGCGGCGAGCCTGTCGGCCCGGATCATGTTGTCCTTGAACACCTGGACGGCGGAGGCCATCGCCCCGATCTCGTCGGAGCGCTCGGCGCCGGGTATCTCTTGCGCGACGTCGCCGTCGGCGAGCCGCGACATCCGCATCGTCAGGCTGATGATCGGGGCGCAGACGCGGCGGCGGACCATCGCGATGAGGGCGGCGCTGGCGATCAGCACGGCGAGGAGGCCCACGAGTGCGATCGTGAAGCTGGTGCGCGCGGCGGCGGACGCGCCGGAGAGGATCTGCTCGGCGTTGTCGTAGAAGGCGTCGCGGACATCGATGATGGTGCTGAGGCCGCGCTGGGTCGAGGCGTAATAGGTCTCCATGTCATGTTCGTATTTGCCGCTGACCGCGCCGTCCTTCACCAGCTTGAGTTCGCGGCCGAACTCCTCGATATAGATCGAGTTGAGCTTCTCCAGCGCCGCGGCGACGTTTGCCGGCGTTGTCGGATTGCCGCGCAATTCCTGGAGCGTCATCACGATTTGGTCGTTGCGGCCCTGGGAGCGGCTGATGTCGGCCTTCTCCGCGTCGGTCGCCGGTTTCTTGCCGCCGACGAGATTCTTGTGCAGGCTGGAGTTGAAGCCGCCGACGTCGCGCAGCGTCATCGCGACGTTGGCATAGCTGGCCTGGCGGTAGGCATCACCGTTGAGGATGGCCATGCGGCGGACCTGCTCGTTGAGGAGCGCGGTCACGGCGGCGTTGAGCACGGCGTTGTCGGTGACGATTTTCCTGGCGGCGTCCTTGCGCGCCTCCGCCGGTCCTGCCATCGCCTTGTCGATGGCGTCGCGCAAGCCGCTGAATTTCGAATTGATGCCGTCGATGTGGCTGCCGATGGCGTTGCCGTCGTCGAAGGAGCCGGGCAGCTCCTTGCGCAGCGCGTTCATCTTGTCGCGGGCACCGTCGGTCTGCTTGCGCAGCTTGTCGTGCTCGGAAAGCTGCGCCGGGTCGGCGGTCGCGGGTCCGTAGAGGATGTTGGTGGCGAAGCCGCGCTCGGGGTTGAGATAGCGCGGGATGTCGCTGACGGCGCGGACGATCGCGAGCCGCCCTTGCGCCTCGCTGATCCGCTCCATCGTCTGGTATTTCGTGACCGCGACGTAGACGGCAAGGCCGCCGCCGACGGTCGAGAGTGAGACGATGGCGGTGGTCAGCAGCGTACCGATTTTCATGGTTCGTCCGGCAATTGGCGCGGGGAGAAAGATATTCTCCGAAAAATAGGGGGAGCGTATTAATTGCGGGTTTACGCTGGCGGCCCGCGGTTGTCGCAGTCGCTTGTCCTTCACTTGGTCTTCACTTGGCCTTCACTTGGCCTTTCGATCGAGGGAAGCGAGGATCTCCAGCGTCGCGCCGTCGCGCTCGCCGGCGAAATATTTGGCGAGCGCCTCGTCGAAAACGGGCTCGTCGGAGACCGCGCCGAACAGCGTCATCGACGAGCGGAATTTGGAATCGTCGGGCGCGCCGAGGATCGCGTTGATGGTTCGTCCCTCGACGGCAAGCACGAGGCGGGTGCATTCGATCAGGCGCGGGCCGAGAACGGGGTGGGTGATGTAGGCCCCGGCCTCCGCGCGCGAGCCGATGGCATAGCGCTGCGACATGGCGCTGAAGCCGAGGCCCATGACCTGCGGGAAGACGAACCACATCCAGTGAGTCTGCTTCCGGCCGTGGGCCAGCTCCCCCAAAACGTCGCGAAAAACCGGGTCTTGGGCCCTGAGGAAGCGCTCTAGATTGAAAGGATCGGTCATTGGATACCTAAGGGGGGACTTGTCGGCCGCGATTATGCCTAACTTTTGGCTCCCAATGTGGTAGCTGGTATAGAGTCTCCGGGTGGGGGTTGGGTCCCCCGGGGGTCGTTTTGGGGATCTGATGGTTTCCGACCGCGCAAGCGCCGAGGGGCTGTTGTCGCGCCGCCGAATTGGGCGAGCCGAGACAATACTGCTGTCTATGGCTGCCATCGCGCTGGCGCTGGGCGCCGCCGCGTGGGTCGCGGATATCGGCGATTCCACCCCGCTGGTCACCGCCGCGCTGCCGCCGGCCAATTCTCCGTCGTTCGACGACCGTTTCGCCTCGCTGTCCGGCAACCCGCCTGCCCGGGAGTTTGGTCTGCGGGCGATGGAGCGCTCCGCCATGAGTGCGGTCCAGCTCAAGCTCCGCGATGCCAAGGCGATGCTCGCCCAAAAGCTCCAGGGCGATGACTGGCGTTCGATCCTGACCGACAACGACCAGCCGGCGACCGAAGAGACAACAAGGACCTCGCAGCGCGCCGACGCCGTCCCGATGCCGCGCTCGCGGCCGGTTCAGGCGGACCTCTCCGCGCAGATCGCCTCGAGCCAGGCCTATGCCGACATCGGTCCCCGGGTCGACAACCGCAACTTCTTCGAAAAGTTCACCGACAAGATCAAGCTGGCCTCGCTGACGCCCGACAGCGGCCTGTTCGGCAAGGCGCCGGATCTCGCCGCGCTCGGCTACGATTCCCGGACGGCGGTCTATGACATCAAGGCCAAGGCGCTCTATCTGCCGAGCGGCGTCGCGCTGGAAGCCCATTCGGGCATGGGCGCGTTGATGGACGATCCCGACCATGTCGACCAGCGCATGGTTGGCGCGACCCCGCCTGCGACCTACGACCTCAAGCCGCGCGAGAAACTGTTCCACGGCGTTCGGGCGCTGCGCTTGACACCAACGGACGGTACGAGTGCGCTCGGCCGCGTCGGCCTGCTCACCCACACCTACATGCTCGGACCGCGCGGCGATTCCAACGGCTGCGTTTCGATCAAGGACTATGATCGCTTCATGAAGGCCTACGACAATGGCGAGTTCAATCGCCTGGTCGTGGTGCCGAGCCTGAGCGGATCGGCGACCGCTTCGCAGCGCGCCAGCACCGATTCCTGATTTTCGCCGGACGGCGGGGGCTGCCGTTTTCCCTTCGTTAAGCCGTTGTCGTCCAGAAGCAGCCCATGAGTGATCCAGCAAGCTCCGAGACCCCGCTGCGCACCACGTTCAAGATCAAGCTGAACGGTGACACGCTGGCGATCGCGACCGTCGGCCAGGCCTATCAATTCCTCACCAACTTCAAATCGGTCGAGTGGATGGAATTCCGCTCGCTGCATGACGATGCCGTCCACGCGCTGGAGGGCGCCGCCGACAATGCCATGCTCGCAGTCCAGGCGACCAACGCGGTACGCGCGTTGTTCGTGAGCGCGAAGCTGCTCTAAGCAAACATTCTTCTCCTCGAACCGGCTTCTCGGCTGCCGCGACGAAGCCATGGCGCGCACGCGCGCCGAGGAGAGAAGCATGGACATTGCCAAATTCATCGCGGGCATCGATAGCGCCGCAGGCGACCCACCGACCGAAGCCGCGCTCGCATCGTTCGAGAAGGTCCTCGGTTGCCGCCTGCCGGATGACTATCGTCAGTTCCTGCTGGCCTGCGCCGGTGGCTATTTCCAGGGCTCGGCCGAGTTCAACTGGCCGCAAGGGCATTGGGCCGGTGCGGTCCAGGAGGTGCTGGGATTGCGGAGCGACGAATGCTCGCTGGCGCGGACGCGTGAGACGCCGCAATGGCCGACCGTCGATGAGCTCCTGTGGATCATGAGCGATCACGGCGGCAATCCGATCTGCATGACGGTCGATAAGGCGCATTTCGGCCGAATCTGGTTCATCGATCACGAGATCGCCGAATACGAGAAGCCGTGGACGCTTGCTGACGCGATGTCCGACACTTGGGGCTACGTCCTGCCGCTCGCGCCGACATTCAGCGACTTTATCGCGAGCGTGTACGAGGAGGCCGCGTAGGCCGAGCTGGTTTGATCAATCCCGCGCCCCGGATGCGCTACGTCCGGGGCTCGAGAGCAAGCGGCGGCTCAATGCCTGTCGCCGCCGTGGCCGTCGTCATCGTCGTGGAAGTCGTGGTCGCCGCCGCGGCCGAAGCCGGGATCGACGCACGCAAAGTTCGCCGCATCGCTGGTCAGGCCGCTGCCCTTGTATGCGGGAATCCTGGGATAGACGCAGAGCGGCCGTGTGCCTCCGGTCGGGAAGTTCTGCGCAATGCGCGGATCGAACACGCCGCCGGTCGGGTAGGGCGAGGTGGTGTTGGTGTTGGCCGCGACGATGCGTTCCGGCGCGATGCCGTTTTCGACCCAATCCGTGATCGCCTTGAGCTCGTTGGTCGCGAAGCTGGTCGTGGCTGCGCCGCCGCCGCAATGGGCCATGTTGGGCACCATGAACAGCCGCGCGAAATCGGTCGCGTGATTGTCCATGCGCTGGTTCATGTGGCGGTACCAGCGGGCGATCGCGGCGCCCGAGAAGATGCCGTCATTGACCGAGGACGAGATGATCAGCTTGCCGCCGCGCGACCTG
Organism: Bradyrhizobium sp. WSM3983; assembly: GCF_000473045.1. Taxonomy (GTDB): domain Bacteria; phylum Pseudomonadota; class Alphaproteobacteria; order Rhizobiales; family Xanthobacteraceae; genus Bradyrhizobium. The sequence continues at coordinate 77,551 of NZ_AXAY01000006.1, forward strand.
AACGGATGCAAATCGGTGGCGACCGCCGCCATGAAGTCCATCGCGCTTTCCGGATAGGCTGCCGTCTTGGTGAAGATTTTCGGCGCGTCGGTGTCGAAATTGAATTTGAACACGAAGGCTTCCTGGCCGTTCGGTCCGTTGACGGGCGTGACGACAGGCGGCGTCTGGAAGATCATCGGGATCGCGCCGGCGCCGAGCGTCAAATTGATCGCCGTGTTGACACCGGGCACTGGGGCCGTGACGACGTTCCAGAATTGCCAGCCTGCGCCCGGCGCGGTGGGCGGCGTCCAGATGCCGGCATCCCAGAACCAGTTCGAATAGAGCCGCTCGCCTTTTGAATTGACCGGTCCGGCGTAGATCTTCTTGAGCACGTCGACCTGCGGGCTGGTGAGGCAGGTGCCGCCATGCGGCGTGCTGCCGTGCGAGCCGGTGCCGCAGGTGTATCTCGCGAGTGCCGGATAGACCTTCTTCGCCGTGCAGGCGTGGTAATTGTCGACGATGCCGTCGACGAGGCCATCGAGCGCGTCGCAGGCGCTCAGGATCGCAGCCGATGCCACCTGAAGGTCCTGCTGCGGGAACGTGTCGGGAATGTACGGCTGGCCGTTGACGTCCTTGCTGGTTGAAAGCGTGCCGAGCACCTGCTCATTCCAGGCTTCCGCGAGGCCCGCCTGCGGCAGGTTGAAGCCCGGGTTTTGCGAGATCACGCCGTCGAACAGCCAGGGCGATCGCTGCGACGCGACCATCGCGTCGCGGCCGCCGTTCGAGCAGCCCATGATGTAGGAATAGACGGTGTCGAGGCCGTAGAAATAGGAGATGATCTGCTTGGCGGTCGTCGCGGTCTTTTCGATGCCGTTATAGCCGTAATCGCGGCGTGCCTGCGCGTCGATCGCGAAATGCGCCGAGCCGCCGGCATTGGCGTCGTCGTCCTGATAGCCGCCGACCACATTGGTCGCACTGTCCTCGTGGCCGCCGTCATCGGCCGCGACCGCCCAGCCCTGGCCGAGCTCGACGCCGGCGGCGCCCTGGGGATCGCTTTGCAGGCTGCCGTCGGTGCCGCCGCCGCCAATCATCTCGAAGCGGCCATGCCAGGTGTTCGGCAGATTGAGCGCAAAGCCGATGCCGTAGGTGAAGTGATCGGGGTCCTGCGTGGAGACGCGCTTGTTGATGATGCCGATCACGTTGCAATAGCCCGACTTCTGCGTCGCGCTCAGGATCTGCGTGTTCGGCAAAGTGAGGCCGGTGAGGGCGATACAGGACGAGCGCGGGGCCACGCCGCTCGGCGGCAGCCCGTGGGCCGTTGCCTGCGGGCCAAGAGACGCCCATGTGGCGATGATCGTCGAGGCGAGGAAAAGTCGTTTCATGTCATGCCCTCCCAGTTTCAACGTTGATGATTGAACGAAAGCGCCCGACGCGCCGCCGGCCGGCGAGGCGTCGAGTGGTCAGAAACTTTTTCGGAAACGCTGTTGAGAAGCATGCGCGCGCGGGCGATGAGCCACCACGCGGTTTCGGCTGCGCACAAAACCATCCAGCCGCGCTGCGCTATGGCACGCGGATCGTCGTCCACCCCTGATGACGGCACGGACGTTCGCTCCCCTTGAACCCACTCGCGGTACGGCAGGCTTTCACGATCCTTAGGCGAGCGATGTTGCTGTGTCAACATGACGCGATGCGCGATATTGCCATGCAACCTGTCGTGGAAGCTGCATGCGCGAGGACGGGATTCCACTCGACTTCTCGATTCGACCGCGTTGCGTTAGACTCGCCGTTCGAATCCTCAGGACACAGCCGGTGCTTCTGCGCCGGCTTTGCGAAAGATGCGCGTCGATGCAGCCAGGCAAGGCACGGGTGAGGAAACGGATCGCGCGACCGCGGCGGGCGCCACGTGTGACAAAGCCATCGCGATCGGCGCCGCGTATCGCATCCGGCACGAAGACGGCTAAGGTTAAGCCGCTCGCCCTCGGGGACCTCTCGCAACTGCTGGGCTACAGCATCCGCCGCGCGCAGCTCTGGATCTTCAGGGAGTTCAGCCGGCAATTGGCGGCCTTCGAGATCAGTCCTGCCCAGTTTTCCGTGCTCTGCGTGATCGACGCCAATCCCGGCGTCAACCAGCTCGCCGTCGCACAGCTTCTGTCGATCGAGCGGGCCGGGCTCGGCAGGCTGGTGGATCATCTGGAAGGCCGTGGCCTGGTGCGGCGGACTGCGTCGGCAATCAACCGCCGCTACTACGTGCTCTATTTGACCGAGGCCGGCACGGCGCTGCTGAGCCGGCTGAGGCCGGCGGCCGCAGAGAGCGACAAGGCGCTCGCAGCCAAGATCGGGCCGCGCGCCTACAAGGAGTTGCAGCGGGCGCTGTCGATCTTTGTCGCCGACGCCTGAACGATCCCCGGCGCCACGTCGCGGTGAGCACGCTTTGCTTTGCCCACCTTACAGGTTCGGAGCGCGTCGTAGCCCCACGGAGATATTAACCGGCCATTAACCATATCGGCGGCATCGTTAACCATTCAATAACGGGGAACGAGTCGGCCGCTATGGAGGCTGCAGCAAAAGTCCAACGCCAAATGGTGCGCCTGCGCGGGCGCTCCTACGTGGCCTTCGTGTTCGTGCCGACGGTCCCGATCCAGGACTGGCTGCTGGAGATCGACGCCACCATTGCGCGCTCGCCGGGCTTCTTCGCCGGCCGCCCCGTGGTGGTCGATCTGTCCTCGGTCGATCTCAGCCAGTCCGGCATCGGCCATCTGCTCACCAGCCTGCAGGACCGCAACATCCGCGTGCTTGGGATCGAGGGCGTGGAGGAAGTGCGGCTGACGCCCTCCATGCCGCCGCTGCTCTCGGGCGGGCGCAGCTGCGTGATCGAGCCGAGCGCGCCCAAAAAGCCTGAGGCGAAGGTCGAGACCAAGCCGACCTCGCTGCTGCTGGAGGCGCCCGTGCGCTCCGGCCAGACCGTGATCTTCCCCGAAGGCGACGTCACCATTCTGGGCTCGGTCGGCTCCGGTGCCGAAGTCGTCGCCGGCGGTTCCATCCACATCTATGGCGCGCTCCGCGGCCGCGCCATGGCGGGCGTGAACGGTCACACGAGCGCGCGCATCTATTGCCAGAAGATCGAGGCCGAACTGCTTGCGATCGATGGATTTTATCAGACTGCCGACGACATCGATGCGGCCTTGCGCGGCAAGCCGGCGCAGGCCTGGCTGCAGGGGAATACCATGCGAATTACAGCACTGAACTGACCAGCAAAGGAGACATTTCAGATGAGTAAGGTACTGGTCGTGACATCAGGCAAGGGCGGGGTCGGCAAGACCACGACGACCGCCGCGCTGGGCGCTGCGCTCGCGCAACGCGGCGACAAGGTCGTCGTCGTCGATTTCGACGTCGGCTTGCGCAACCTCGACCTCGTGATGGGCGCTGAACGCCGCGTCGTGTTCGACCTCATCAACGTGGTGCAGGGCGTGGCCAAGCTGCCGCAGGCGCTGATCAAGGACAAGCGGCTGGAGAACCTCTGGCTGCTGCCGGCTTCGCAAACCCGCGACAAGGACGCGCTGACGGAAGAGGGCGTCGGCAAGGTCATCGACGACCTGCGTAGCCGTTTCGACTGGGTGATCTGCGACAGCCCGGCCGGCATCGAGCGCGGCGCCTCGATGGCGATGCGCTTTGCGGATGAGGCCGTGATCGTCACCAACCCAGAAGTTTCTTCGGTGCGCGATTCCGACCGCATCATCGGCATGCTCGATTCCAAGACCGTGCGAGCCGAGAAGGGCGAGCGTGTCGAGAAGCACATTCTCATCACCCGCTATAATCCCTCGCGCGCCGCGCGCGGCGAGATGCTGACCATCGACGACATCCTGGAAATCCTCGCAACGCCGCTGCTCGGCATCATCCCGGAGAGCCAGGACGTGCTGCGCGCCTCCAATGTGGGCACGCCGGTGACGCTGTCGAACGCGGAAGGTGCACCCGCGCGGGCCTATATCGACGCAGCGCGGCGGCTGTGCGGCGACACCGTGCCGATGCAGGTGCCGACGGAGCGCAAGGGCTTTATGGATCGTCTGCTGCGACGGAGGGCTGCATGAGCATGGGTCTGCTCCGGCTTCTCCGCGGCAACAAGGCCTCTGCACCCGTCGCTCGCGAACGGTTGCAGATCCTGCTTGCCCACGAACGCGGCCTGCGCGGCCAGCCCGATCTGCTCGGCGTGCTGCGTGAGGAAATTCTCGCCGTCGTTTCCAAGCACGTCATGCTGGATCCGACCAAGGTGATCGTGCGGCTCGAGCGCGGCGACGAGGTCTCGACCCTCGAGGTCGACATCGAGGTGCCCAACGATTTCGAGCGCAAGAAAGCGGCGGTCGCGTAGGGGACGCGACTGAGGACGGCCCATTTGGGGTGGGTGAGAAGGCGGTCCGCTGGGCATAGCGGGCCGCCTTTGTTTTTGCTGGTGCTCAATATCGGCCGATGTAATCGGCCGCGGGCGGAACGGGATTTGCGGGCAAATCGTTGTCTGGGACCCGCGGAGCGCCGAGCTGGGCGCCGCGGTATCCTCAAGCCGGAGAGCGCCCATGATGTCCGAGGTTCAGGTCCACACCGTCGCGCGGCAGATGCTGGAACGGCACGGTTTCGCGGCGATCGCGAAGGCTGCAGAGCAGGCGCAGGCCTGCGAGGGCCGTGGCGAGGCCGACGAGGCCAAGGAATGGCGCCACATCGAGGACGCCATGAAGATCATCCGCGGTCCGCATCAGAGCTGATTCGCCGGAACCGGATTAGCGCTCGCCTTGGTCGACGCCAGGCGGAGCCGGCTTGTGCCGCGTCTGCGGCTGTTCGCGCTCGCCGGTCTCCTTGCAGGGAAGCTGCTCCCACGATCCGTCCGCAGCCTGCTGATAGGCGCTGCAGGACGACGAGGCCGCCTTGTCCTCGCCCTTCTGGGCATCGGAATTCTTCGCGACGGCTGAGGCGGTCAGCGCGGCGCTGGCCGCGAGAGCACCGGCGAAAACGAGATGGGCAATTCGCATGGGGGTCTCCTGTTCGAAGAAGCCGCATGCTGGCGAGGATTGTGACGATTGTTGGCCGCGGCGAGGGTTCCGCCGCGGTGTGCTTAACGCTGAGGGAGTGCCTAGCCGCCCTTGCTGCGGATCAGGCCGGCGAGATTCGTCTTCTGCTTTTCGCACCAGTTGCTCATGCCGAGCCGGCGCTGGTCGAGGTCGGTCGTCTGAGTCGCAACTGCGACCTCCGCCATAATGTCGTCGGACTGCTTCTCGCCCATCTTGCCGCCGGTGTGCATCCAGGCAATGGCCTTGCGCACCTGCTCGGTGGTGCCGTCGGGAAGCTGCATCTGCTGCGCCTTCTGCACCAGATCCTGGTAGGCGACATCCGTACCCGGGCACTGGACCTTGGCGGCGAAGGCCTGCAAAACCAGTGTCACATAGGTCGAGCGCGGATGGTCGTCAGCCGCTTGGGCTGGAGCCGCAATCAGCAACAGGCCTGCCATCAGCAAAGGGGTGCGCATCCTTGGTATCTCCTCCATTTTTTAGGAGGCTAGCGCCGGGCGGGCCGCTCCGCAATGGTCGCCGGCGCCGATTGTCGCCCCTTCGTGAGGTGCGCTAGATTGAGTCGTCCTTGAGCCGTCCCTGGTCCCGGAGAGCGACAGGAGCCTGTTCAGCGCACCGTTGGCGAGGCCAATGACCTCGTTCCGATGGTGCTCGCCGTGTTTAGCGGCGCCAGGCGGGCACGGGATCGAGTGGCGTGCGATAGACCTCGTTGTGATCGCGATCGGTGACGCGCACGGCGCAACCCTTCCGCTGCAACTCAGGCTTCACCTGCGACAGCTCGGTGGCGAGCTGAACGGCGCGATCGGAAGCAACCTCGATGTCTTCGAGGATGATCCCGCCCTGGTTCTTGAACTCTTCACCAACCACGAGATCGAAGGAATAGTAAGGCATCCGAATTCCCCGGTGCGTGACGATCCAAAATTCTCAAACGAAGCCTTCAACGGAAGTCTTCAAAACATGCTGGATCATACCACTGAGTCGATATCTATCCGATGAACGGAGCGCGCAATCTCTGTGCTTATGGCGCAGAAATGATGTGCAACGCTCGAGCGCATTAAGATTTTATTAAATATGTCGGCCTGATCATAAGGTATGGAATTGCAGCAGAACCGGGCTCCGGGAACCGGCAGCTGCAAGAGAAGGCCGGCGGCATAGATCCCGACGGCCTTTTCTCTTTGCGAACAGCGACGCATCACCGTAGTTGCACGGACTCACATCATCACATCGAGTCGGACAGTTTGCGTTGTCGTTTGATGCAGACCTAGTGCAGCGGCATCGGCGGACGCACGATCGGTCCGTCATCATCGGCAACAGCTTGCGTCGTCGCGACCGGTGGTGCCACCGGAGGCGGGACCGCGGCAGCCTGTGAAGGCGGCGGCGGAGGTGCAAGCGGCGCCGGTGAATAAGACGGCACGTAGGTGTGCGATGCGACCGGCTTCGGTTTGCGAACCGGCGGCGGCATCGGCGCCGGAGCGCGCGGCGGCAACGCAGACACGCGCGCACGCGGATCGACCGGCGGTTTCACCTCAGCGACCGGCTTTGACGCGGACGGCTTCGCCATCTCGCGGACCATCTGCTCCTGACCAGCCTTCAACTCGGCGATGTTGGCTTTGAGCTGCTCGATCTGCTGCGCCATCGCGGCGATGTCGCGCGTCATTGACTCCACTGTTTGCGTGGCATCGGGTTGTGTCGCTGCGGGCGCGGCAGCGGCGGTCACAATCGGTGCTGCTGGCGCCGCGGTGGTTTGGTCGGTGGTCTGATCCTGTGCTACGGGCGGGGCCTCCTGCGCGGCTGCGACCGGCGCTGTCTGCGACGTCGAAGGCAGCAACGACGCAAGCGCCGGCGTCCATTCGGCGAGCAGCTGGTTTGCTGTGTCGCCGTGCTTCTCCCAGGCGATAGTGGCAGCGGCGCTGCCGCCCGCAAACAGAAACGTGACGAACGCACCACGCAGCCATCTGCCGGCGGCCGATCGCTTCGGCCGGCCGTGACCGTCGCTGGCCGTCACGCGCACGGCGGTGTCGACCGAGGGCGGTGCCGCTTGCGGCTCCAGGACAGGAGTGACCTTCGGCTCCGGAAGAATTTTGGGCTCCGGCATGAACTTCGGCTCCGGACGGGCCGTGAACTCAGGTGCAAGCCTCTTGAATTCCGGTGCAAGCGTTGGCGCCTCGCTGCTCAGGCGCGAAGCCTGCACCACGTCTGGCGAAATTTGCACGGCGTCGTGCGGATCGTTGTCTTTCATCGTGTCCTTCACGATCTCATCGACGATCTGCCGGCTGTTCAACGTTGCGAGCATCGCAACTCCTATGAAGCGCTGGTCGTCCGCATTGGCGCGAGCCGATCGATTGAATGGCCCATCTCGAGCCCGAAGTCGCACGAGTCCAGCCGGGTTTGACCAAAGCAAGGCGAGGCGATGGAGACACTGCGACGTCTTCTGCTGTTTGTGGTGATGGAACCAGGTGTGCCGAACACGGGCACGTGTTCCGGGCTGCCTTGTTTTCAGCACGATTTGGGCAGCATCTTGTGGCGCTGGGGGCGCTGCTATCCGCTATCGGGGGGCCGGCGGTGCCAAAATCTCTACTCGCTTTGTTCGTGGTCGCCATGCTGCCGCTCGGCGGCTGCATGCAGACGACTCTTTCGCCGTCGACGGATGCGAGCATGACCGCGCGCGACCGCCAGTTGCTCGCGCATACGCCGTACGCCCAGGCCAGCGTGCCCGAGCAATATCTCCGCCACATCGTTGATTATCCGCGCAAGGAGCAGCCGGGCACGATCCTTGTCGATACCGACGCGCGCTACCTCTACTACGTGTTGCCTGATGGCAAGGCGATCCGCTACGGCGTCGCGGTCGGCGAGGAGGCGATGGCCTTCTCGGGCGTCGCGCGCGTCGGCCGTCTGGCGGAATGGCCGGACTGGGTGCCGACGGCAGAAATCCAGGCGCGGCTCGGGCCGTATCCGGCGCGCGTGACCGGTGGCCCCGCCAATCCGCTGGGCGCACGCGGCATCTATCTCTATGTCGGCAACAAGGACACGCTCTACCGCATCCACGGCACCAACCAGCCGGAATATATCGGGCAGGCGATCTCCTCGGGCTGCATCCGGATGCGCAACGAGGACGTGATCGATCTGTTCGATCGGGTGAAGCTCAACGCGACCGTCGTGGTGCTGCCGCCCGGACACAGCGCGCAGGTCGAGACGGGGCCGAGCTGGCGCGGGTGAGGCAGCCGATCTGACCTGTTGCTGTCGTCGCATCACCAAAGCTTGAATGATGGGCCGCGTCGATCGACGAGGCGGGCGCTGCAAAGGTGAGCTGCTTCACAGGCGCCTGGCGCCATTGGCGCTATGTCTCAATGGCTCGTTGCCATTGGAGGCATCATGCAAGATTTCATTGATCATTTGAATGAGAACGACCGGCGCGTTGTACGCAAATGGCGTTGGGCCACGCTCGGTTTCTACGGATCGATCCTGGCCGGACTGGTGCTGTACGCGGCGCTGCATTGGAATCCGGAGGTGAATTACGCCTCGGTCGATTCCGCGGCCCACGCCAAGCTCGCGGGCGCGTCAAGCGGTGGCGGACGCGCGCCGTTCGCGCCTTAATTGTCAGGCCGGGCGATGCGCCATTGCAGCGTCGTGGCGTTGCCGTTGGCATCGCCTGGCGCCTTGTCGGCCGGTGAGGTGTAGAGCGGGCGATAGCGATACGCCCACATCTTGCTGCCGTCGTCACGGTCGATCACGGTGAAGTCGCCAATGGCCTTGGCCTCGGCGGTCGCGGCGAGCGGGACCCAGCTTTCGGCGCACTTGCCGTTGCAGGTCGACGTCTTTCCGGTGGTGTCGCGCTCGTAATGGTAGAGCGTCATCCCCTTGAGGTCGACGAGCCTGGGACCTTGCTTGGTCAGGATCACCTTCGCAGGCGAGGTCGTGGCCTCGGGTTTCGGCGGAGGAGGGGCCTCGCCGCCGCCGTGGCCGTTCGCGAGCGCATGTCCGGCGGACAGCGCGATGACTGCGGCGGCAATGACGAACCTGAACATCCGAAGCTCCAAACCGGCAAAGTTAATCGCGCGTTAAGCGCAGAATTAGGGGCGACGGTAGCAGCCGAAGGTTAGTTCCTGGTTTCGCGACACTGCGACAGATACGGGCAAAAACTACGGGGGTAGGCTCTTTTATGTTGACGCGTTTTCTTGACGCGAGCCGGTATCCACTTCGCTGGAAAACGCTCTAGCCCTCGCGCAAGGGCGCGCGGCTGAGCTCGTTGCAGGCGGCGATGGCCTTGTGCAGCAGCCGCATCAGCTCCTCGCTCTCCTTGGCGCTGAGGCCGCGTAGCATGATCTGCTGGGCGGAGTCGACGGCCGGCGTGATCTTGCGCAGCGTGCGGCGGCCCGCGTCGGTGATTTCGAGCTCGCGGGCGCGGCGGTCGCGACTGCTCGCACGCCGCTCGGCGAGGCCCTTCTGCACGAGGCGATCGACCACGCCGGTGATGGTGGTCCGGTCGTAGGCGATCAATCCCGCGAGCGTGACCTGGTCGAGTCCCGGATTGGCCTTGATGGTCGCAAGTGCGGCGTATTGCACCGGGGTAAGGTCGAAGCCGGCTTCGCCGACTTCGGTCAGGAATACTGCCACCGCAATCTGCTGGAATCGCCGCGCCAGGTGACCGGGCATGTCGTTGTTGTCTTTCAACGGATTCTCCGTGAGGGCGGCGACGGTGGGCAATCGTTGACAAGTATACTGATAGTCAGCATACTGAGCAATATCGAACAAGACGTCAACGGGAGAGGTGCTCATGCAATTCCATCTCAATGGATTCCAGCCGGGCGACCCCGAAATCGCCGATCCCGCCGAGCGCGTTCAGGCCTCGGGCGCTATCGGCGCCGTGCCTGACGAGGTCGATGTCCTCATCGTCGGCTGTGGCCCCGCGGGGCTGACGCTCGCGGCCCAGCTCGCGCAATTCCCAGATATCAAGACCTGCATCGTCGAGCAGAAGCCGGGCCGGCTCTCGGTCGGCCAGGCCGACGGCGTCGCCTGCCGCACCATGGAGATGTTCCATGCCTATGGCTTCAGCGAGCGCGTGCTGAAGGAAGCCTATTGGGTCAACGAGACGACGTTCTGGAAGCCGGACGAGCGCGCGCCGGAGAACATCGTCCGCAGCGGTCGCGTGCAGGACGTCGAGGACGGGCTGTCGGAATTCCCGCACGTCATCCTCAACCAGGCGCGCATCCATGACGGCTTCCTCGACGTCATGCGCAAGTCGCCGGCCAAGCTCGAGCCCTATTACGGAAGGCGTCTGCTCGACCTCCAGGTCGATGCGGCCGCGGGGCCGGTCGACCATGCCGTGACCGTGCAGCTCGAACGCGTCGATGCGGCGAACGCGGGCAAGGTCGAGACGATCAAGGCGCGCTACGTCGTCGGTTGCGATGGCGCGCGCAGCACGGTGCGCAAATCGATCGGCCGCGAACTGCACGGCGACTCCGCCAACCACGCCTGGGGCGTGATGGACGTGCTGGCGGTGACCGATTTCCCCGATATCCGCTTCAAGGCCCTGATCCAGTCGGCGAAGGACGGCAGCCTTCTCATCATTCCGCGCGAGGGCGGCTACATGGTCCGCCTCTATGTCGAGCTCGCAAAGCTCGACGTCGGCGAGCGCGTCGCCAACCGCAACATCACGGCCGACGACGTGATCGCCAAGGCGCAGCGGATCCTTACGCCGCACAAGCTCGAAGTGAAGGAGATCGCCTGGTGGTCGGTCTACGAGATCGGCCAGCGCCTGACCGACAAGTTCGACGACGTGCCGGAAGCCGAGATCGCGACGCGGCTACCGCGTATCTTCATCGCAGGCGATGCCTGCCATACCCACAGTCCGAAGGCCGGGCAGGGCATGAACGTCTCGATGCAGGATGCCTTCAATCTCGGCTGGAAGCTCGCCGCCGTGCTGCGGAAGCAGAGCGCACCGAGCCTGCTGCATTCCTATTCGGCCGAGCGGCAGGCGGTGGCGAAGGAGCTGATCGATTTCGATCGTGAATGGGCAGGGATCCTGGCCTCGGCCGCCAAGGCAGGCGGCGCAGACGCAGCGAAGACGCAGGACTATTTCGTCAGGCACGGCCGCTACACGGCCGGTACTGCGACGCATTACACGCCGTCGATCCTCACCGGCGAAGCCTCGCATCAGCATCTCGCGCAAGGCTTCGTGATCGGCAAGCGCTTCCATTCCGCGCCTGTCATCCGACTTGGCGACGCCAAGCCCGTGCACCTCGGCCATGCGGCGCAGGCCGATGGCCGCTTCCGCATCTATGCGTTTTCTCCCGCTGAGAATCCCGCGGCGTCAAGCTCGGCCATTCGTGCCTTGTGCAATTTCCTCGCCGAGTCCCGGAAATCACCGACCCGGCGATATACGCCCGTTGGAGCCGACATCGACGGCGTGATCGATCTGCGCGCGGTGTTTCAGCAGGATCATCGCGATCTCGCCATCGAGGATATGCCGCCGATGTTGCTCCCAGGCAAAGGCCGTTACGGCTTGTACGACTACGAAAAGATGTTTTGTCCGGACGTCAAGGGCGGCCACGACGTTTTCTCGATGCGCGGCATCGATCGGAAGACCGGTTGCATGGTCGTGGTGCGGCCGGATCAATACGTCGCGCAGGTGCTGCCGCTCAGCGATTTTGCTGCGCTCGCTGCGTATTTCGACGGCTTCATGTTGCAGGTGAGATGAGGTTTATCCGCCAGCGCCTTTTGGCCGATGAATGGCGGATGAATATTGAACTCGGTACGGCGTGTTTCTCAATCTTTCGGCTGATGCGACCTCTGCGCGCGGAACGCTTCATTCCGCTCGCGCGTTCCGCCTCTCAAAGGAGGACTACGCCATGAGACTGAGAACAGCTTTAGTTGCCGCATTGCTGCTCGCGCCGACGGCCGCATTGGCCGCGCCGGGCATCGTCACCGTCTCGACCGGTCTGCGCGCCGGGCCGGGTGCGGGCTTTCCCCTGGTCGATCGCGTCCCCGAGGGCGCCCGCGTCAACATCCATGGTTGCCTGCGCGGCAATGCCTGGTGTGACGTGAGCTTCTCCGACGATCGCGGCTGGGTGTCGTCGCAATATCTCGAATATCTCTACCGCAATCACTACGTCTATCTGCCTGACTATGCCGACGAGGTCGACGTGCCTGTCGTCCCCTTCGTGCTGAGCTCGTACTGGTCGAGCTATTACGAGGGTCGCCCCTGGTATCGCCGCCACGCCTACTGGAATAATTACTGGACCTCGCATGAACGCTTCGCGACGCGGCTAACCATCGACCCGCGCGCCGCCCGGATCGGTCGTGCGGCGACGCGTGACGCTGCAGTTGCGCTCGGCCGCGACGCGCATGCCAAGGGCAATGTCACGGTCTCCGGCCGGGATGCCGCGACGGCGCGGCACGATGCGGCCATCGCCAAGCACGACGCTGCGGTGGGCGTCGATCGGAATCGGACCGAACGGAGCCAGCGTTTCGTCAACGAGCGGACCGCGGTGCAGGGTCGCAATCCCCGTGATGCGCAGGCGCGCATGATGCACGAACACGCGGCAAGCCGCGCCGCCGCACGCACGCAACCGACCGCGGTGCGCGCGCAACCGATGGCACGCGCGCATGAGGCGCCGCGCGTGTCGGCTGCGCCGGCGGCCCGGCCAGCGCCACATGTCGCTCAGCCGAATGTCAGCCATGGTGCGCCGATGAATGCGCATGCGCAGATGCCGGCGCCGCGAGCGGCTGCGCCTGCACCTGCGATGCCGCATCCCGGTGGAGGCGGTGGCACTCCGCATATCAGTGCGGCCCCGCACGGCGGCGGCCCCGGCGGCGGTCACGAGAAGCATTAGCATTTGCCAACGAAAGCCCGGCCTTCGCGCCGGGCTTTTGCTTGGGTTGCGCCAGTTCCGTGCGCGTACAATTTAAGGAAGTTCTTCGCGGGCAGATTTCATCGATCGTAATATGTGTATTCAAAGCTGTAAGCATCCACTCGGGGCAGCGGGGCAACGGGAGGATGAAATGAAACAGAGTCAGGCGGAGTCGCGCCGCCAAAATGTCGCGAAGCGATCGATGACCAAAGAGGCCAAGCAACTGTCCGGACTGATTGCCGGATTGCGCAAATCCCTTGACGGCATCCACAAGGAGCGGACGAGCACAAAGCTCTCCGGCGCCGAGATGGGTCTGCTCGACGAGCGCCGCAACAATTTGTTGCTCACCATTGCTGCTCTGGACGACCGTCTATCGGCTGTGCAGGGCCTGATCGATCTCGGCCGTCCACACGTCATCCGTGTCCACTGAGCGGATCGCTAAGCATGATCGGCTCCGTCGCGGCGGCGATGGACCGGCGCCCGGCTGGCGGCTGCGGGCAATGGCGGCGAACAAGCTCCCGACAAGCAGAATCGCATCGATGGTGCGGCGGGTGATTGACCTCCGTCGCTCGGCTGGAACCGGTTCCGGCGCACAATGCTGCCGCGGACGGCACCAAATTGCCACGCTCCCGGCGAATTGCCGCCAAAGCCCGCTGCCACGACGAGAACGGGTGCAGGGCAACGCTAGGGGATGCGCATTGGCCTATAAAATGATCGCAGAACGCGATAATGAGAAGTGCAGTTTTGCCCGCGAGAGCCGGTTGCTCATCGTGGCGAAGGCGAAGGTTTGGGCGAGCGAAGGGTGGCGGGTCGTCATCACCGATCAGGACGGCAAGGCCTATACTCCGCCCGAGTTCGATCAGTTGCTGGCGGCGTGATCGCAGAACGGGCTAGGGGACGACATTGACAGCGTTAATTCGACCGGGGCGCGAACTCATCGCGCCTCCAGTGATTCTTGGGACTATTGCCGCGGCCGCGATCGTGCTGACGGCACCGCTTGCATCCGCGCAAAATCTCGACGCCGGCAAGTCGCCCGAAAAGCTGTTCGCCGACGGTTGCACGGCCTGCCATCGCAGTCCGCGGGGGCTTGCGAAGGGGCGCATGAGCCTGACCCTGTCATGGTTCCTGTCGGACCATTATGCGACCAGCTCCGACAGCGCCAAGGCGCTCGCGGCCTATCTGGTGTCGGTCGATACGCCGCCCCCAGGTGCTCCGGCGAAGTCTGGCGCAAAGTCAGCCCGGTCCAAGCCGCGTCCGCTAAAGCCGGCGCAGAGCCAATAGTCGTCGCCCGGCTACCCGCGCCGATAGGTTTGCGCGATCAGGCGGTCGTGCACGGCGCGCAGATCGGCGTTCATGCGGGTCTGTCCCGTCGAGACGAAGGACAGCCAGGCGCCGTCTGCGGCCAGGCGCACGATCTGGAGCTCTGGCGCCGCATCGGTGGCGCGGTGACGTTTCAGGCGCGCCTTCATCCAGTCGTTCCACAGCTTGCGCAGCGACGGGTCGGTGACGACCACCATGCTCAGCGCCGCCCAGGGCGTGGCGAAGCCGAACGCCTTGCCGGTGAACACCGCATTGACATAGGCGCGTGTAAAACTACCGCGTGGCTTCGGGTCCGCTTCGATGGCCGCGTCGATCTCGGCATCGACGCGGGCGAGCAGATCTGCGAAGAGGCCCTCGATCAGCGCCTGCTTGCTTCCGAAATGATGAAACAGCCCGCCCTTGGTGACGCCTGCCGCCGCTGCCACCGCTTGCACCGTGACGCCGGAGACGCCGTGGTCCATGGCGATAGAGGCGGCGTGGTCGAGCAGGGCGCGCCGCACCTGTTCGGGCTGCTTGGCGCGGGTATAGGCACTCACCGGCATCAATGCGCCGTCGTCTGCGAGAACAGGTTGATGACCACGACCCCGGAGACGATCAGCCCGATACCGACGAAGGCTGCGGCGTCGAGCATCTGGCGGAACAGCACGAAGGAGACGGTGGCGGTGAGGATGATGCCGACCCCGCCCCAGATCGCATAGGCGATGCTCAGGGGGATCACGCGGATCGCGACCGACAGCGCGTAGAACGAGGCGACGTAGAACAGCACCATCGCCAGCGTCGGCCAGGGCCGCGTGAATTGCGCGGACTGCTGCAGGAAGGCGGACGCCGTCACCTCGCATACGATGGCGAGGGCAAGTGCAGCATAGGCATTGAAGGCGGACGTCATGGCGATCTCGATCGTGGCGCGCGAAAGATACCGCACGGTAGGTATGTTTAGCAGCGCAACATGACTTTTGTCGGGAGCAAATATCACGTGTGAGTGACGGGCCTGCGACAAGGCGGAATCTGACGACCTCAGGGGGCGAGATTGCCAGACGTGTCGCCGACAACACGAAGCCGCCGCGCGACGAATCGCACGGCGGCTCCGAGGTGACGCGGGCTGTTCGATGCGGCCCTAGTTGATCCGCACGGTGAGTTCGACGTCCTCGGCAAAGGGCGTGGACATGTAGCCGTTGCCGGGCTTGCGGACGCGCGCGAGATAGTCGGGGCTGAAGTCGGCGTTGTCGGCGACGATGACCGCGCCCGGCTTCAGACGGTCTTCGACCAGATCGAGGATGTCCGGGTAGAGCGCCTTGGCGCCATCGAGCAGCACGAGATCGATCTGATCGGGCAGATCCTTGCTCAGCGTCTTCAGCGCATCGCCTTCTCGGATTTCGACGAGATCGATCAGTCCGCCATCCCGAAGATTTTCCCGTGCCCGCGCCGCCTTGGATGGCTCGAACTCGCTGGTGATGAGCCTTCCCCCGCCATTGTCGCGCAAGCCTGCGGCCAAATGCAGGGTCGAGATGCCGAACGAGGTGCCGAACTCGACGATCATCTTCGCGCGCGAGCTGCGCACCAGCATGTAGAGCAGCTGACCGGTCTCGCGCGAGACCGCGAGCGGGGCGTCCTTCAGGCGTGCGTAGAGGTCGCGGTAATCGCTCTTGCTCTGCATCATCTGGGCGCGATCGGTGTCGCTCAGGTCGGCGAAAACGGCTTGCGTTGCGCCGCGTGCGGCTTCGTCCTGATCGAACAGGCGATCCAGCAGTGGCGCAAGCGAGGTGATGGTTGGGGCGGTCATTCGGTGTCTCCAGTGTTCGCGGAAAAGCGCGTGCTTGCGTGCGAACTGAAATACGACTAATTCGTCGCGTTTCCTATTCGCATTCCCCCGAGCGCACCATGGCCGATCGTCGAAGTCGTTCAGTTTCCTCACGAAAACAGCCGCAACAGGCCCGCTCCAACGAGCTGGTGGCAGCCATTCTGAATGCCGCTGTTCAGGTCCTGGCGAAGGAAGGGGCACAGCGTTTTACCACCGCGCGGGTGGCGGAGCGGGCCGGGGTGAGCGTCGGATCGCTCTACCAATATTTTCCGAACAAGGCGGCAATCCTGTTCCGCCTCCAGAGCGACGAGTGGCGAAGCACGAGCGAGCTCCTGCGCGGCATTCTCGCGGACCAGACGAAGCCGCCCCCGGCACGGCTGCGCGCGCTGGTTCACGCCTTCATTCGCTCCGAATGCGAGGAGGCTGCGATCCGCGGCGCGCTCAGCGATGCCGCGCCGCTCTATCGCGATGCGCCCGAGGCACAGGACGCACGAGCGGCCGGCGTGGGCATCGTCGCGGCCTTCATGCGCGAGGCTCTGCCAAAGGCCACGGAGGCAACGCGCGAGCTCGCCGGGGAGCTGATCAAGACGACGCTGGCCGAGGTCGGTAAGCGGTTCTCGGAAACGCCGCGCGGCGAGGCGGAGATCGCGCGTCATGCCGACGGGCTGGCCGACATGTTTTGCGCCTATCTCGACAAGCTTGCAGGCCGCGGAAATCATTCCTGACATCCTCGGGCTACGCTTGCACTGCGGAGCAATTGCTTTTACGGACCTCTGCATGCTCGTCATCTCGATTCAAAGCCAGGTGGTCCATGGCCACGTCGGCAACAGCGCGGCGGTCCACGCGATGCAGGCGGAGGGCGTGAACGTCGCTGCGGTGCCGACGACGCTGCTGTCGAACCATCCGCGCTATCCGACCTTGCGTGGGCGGGTGCTCGACGCTGAGCTGGTCGCCGATCTGCTGCGAGGTGTCGAGGAGCGGGACCTTGTCGATGAGGCGGCCGTGCTCGTCACCGGCTATCTCGGCTCGCCCGACAACGCGCTCGTCATCGCCGATTTTGTCGAGCGGGCGCTGTCGCGCAATTCGAAGCTCGTCTATCTCTGCGATCCCGTCATCGGCGACGACGGCCGCGTCTATGTCGCCGACGGCATTTTGGATGTGGTCCGGCACCGCTTGTTGCCCGCCGCACACCTGATCACGCCGAACCAGTTCGAGCTCGAGCTGCTCACGGGCGTCAAGATCGCTGACACGGACGGCCTGCGTGCAGCAGCGGCGGCGATCGCGGGACAACGGCGGATCGACGTCGTTGCCACCGGCTGCACGCTCACCGACACCGCAGCGGGGCAGGTGGAGACGATCCTGTGCGCTGACGGGCAATTGTCGCGCTTAGCGACGCCGCGCCTGCCGATCCGTCCCTATGGCACTGGTGATCTCCTCACTGGCCTGATCGCGGCGCATCTTGCCAAGAGTACGGCGATCGAAGCGGCGGTGCGGCTTGCGGTCGAGACAATCTTTGCCGTGCTCGTTCGCACCCAGCAAGCAGGATCGGCCGAGATGCGTCTCGTGCCGTTGCCGTCGTCAGGCACGTAGGACCTGGATCAGGTCGTTCGCTTCGCGGCGGTTTGCGCCGACTTCTGCGGCTTTGCAGGGCTCTTCTGCTCGCGCGCGACCCGGGACTTCGGCGGTTTGGCCCTGACTACAGCGCGCGCCCTCTTCGATTTGACGTTGGCGGCTTCCTTGCGATCGGTCGCGCCGCCGCGCTTCGAGATATATTCCTGACCGTCGATCGGGCCGACATGCGGCGGATCGCGGTCGAGATAGGGGCGGCCGATGCCGAGCGCCTTGCCGTTGGTGTCGACCCACTTCCACAGCACCTCGGTGGAGACCCAGCGCTGCGCGCGGTTGTCACCCTTGGTGCTGACGATGTCGGCCGCCATGCCATGACCGTAGCCGCCGCGAAGGCTGCCGCCGTGATAGGAGCGGTTGGAGGCCGCCTTCAGGCCGCTCGCAATCTCCTGTCGATAGTCGTCGCGGAACGCGCTGGTGATGCCCGGCGAGAGGCCAGCGGCTTCGGCCGCGAGCATCATGCGAAACAGCTTCTGCTTGAAGCTCTTGTCCATGCCGCCGATGACGTAATCCATCAGCGCCATGTTGGCGTGCTCGGCCGCCTTCGGATCCTTCCAGGCAAAATCCTCATCGACGAGTTTCGTGAAGCTGCGCATCACCGTGACCATCTTGCCCTTGCGCTTGATGGTGACGGCGCGGCGGTCCTCGACCTTGATCGAGTCTTCCTTCGGCGTGCGCTGATACAGCGCCCAGAGATAGCGGTCGATGCAGGCATCCATAGCGAAGCATTCGTCGAGCACGGCCACGGTGTCGGCGGGGGGCGACGCCTTGCTCTCGGCCGCAGACCCGCTCGCGATCGCCGCGGGCGACAGCGAGTCCTGCGGTACGACGTCGCCGGGATCGGCGGACGCGAGCTTGACGGTAGGCTCGGGTGCGGGCTCAGCCTCAGCCTTGGCCTCGCTGGCGACGGGAGCAGGTTCAGGTGCGATCTGGGGTGCGGGTGAAGCCACCGCCACAATGTCAGTCGGATCGGCCGAGGCGAGCTGGACGGCGGTGGCGGGTGCGGGTTCCTCAAGCAGTGGCGCTTCGATCATTACCACGCTCGGCGTCGCGGCTGCTGCGGCCGCGATGTCGGCCGTGAGCGCGACGCCATCGTCGATCGTCGCCGCGCGCGGGATATCGGCTAGCTCGATACGGGTGAGATCTTTGGCGCGGGAGACGGCGGCTGCATTGGCGCCGCTGTTCTCGATCAAAGCAGGGGCGTATGCGGAGAGGGAGAGCGCCAGCCAGCCGGCCATGACGGCCGAGGGGCACGAGACCGCCACAAGAAGAGACCGCCGATCATTCATGATCCCTGCCTCCAAGGTTCGTAGGCGAACCAGATTGCACAGCCAAGCACGCGGCGCGTCAATTGTTCGGAGGATGGTGTGGCGGTGCAATGGCGCAAATTCCCTGAAAAGGGCTTTTCACGCGAGTGTTGCCCGAATGCAACGTGAGTTCCCCGAGCGGTTCCTGCAGTCGTGGAGCGGGAAAATCGCGCAGAATGGGCGCCAAATGCCAATCAAATTGAATAATCCGGATTTACTCAATCTTGGATTGTGATGATGCATTGCTCCCGCGCCGGCAACGTCCGGTAGATCTGGGAAGGACATGCTTGTGAAATTGAAATGCCTGTTGATTGAGTTCGTGGCCGATGAATCCGGCGCCACCGCGATCGAATACGGCCTAATTGCAGCGGGCATCGCGCTCGCGATTATCGAAGTGATCTATGCACTCGGCACCAATCTCGTTGCAAAGCTGCAGTCGCTGGCGACTGCGTTGAAATAGGGCGTGCCTCGTGCGCGGCTGATCCGGCGGACGGGCTAGGCGCGTTAAAAATATCGCTATGCGCAACGCGCGATGTTGCGTTGCAGCAATGCATATCGCAATGCAGCAAATCAGGCTTACATGGGGTCTGAACTACTCTTTGGAGCATCACCATGAACAAGAAGACTTTGTCGATCGCAGCCGCTGTCCTCGCCATCGCAGGCACGACTGCCACCTTCGCCGCCGAGTTGCCGGCCTATGAGGCCAACGGCATTCCGGCCTCGCCCGTGCAGGTCCGCGTGCTCGGCGCCGCGCATGTCGAGCAGCAGGTGACGGCGCCCGCCACCAGCGTGACGGCGCTCCAGACCGCCGTGCTGACGCCGCGCAAGCTGAAGACTGCGACTGTGGGCTCTGCCCGCTAAGACTGACATTGCGCCGGGCGGGGAGCCTGGTGCCAAGACCTTCACGACGTCATGGCCGGGTTTGTCCCGGCCATTTCTTTTTGCCTGCTGTCGAGACGATGTGATCGATCGCATGGCGTATTGATGCGCTGACTGAGAATCCTTTGGCAGAAAAATTCCTCGCAACGCGCGGACTTGTGTACCGCCGTTCAAAACGAGTGTGATCTCTTTAATACTTGTTTTGCAGATCGCGGCGCTTGATGCGGGCGCCGCATATTGGCGGCCAAGAATCGTTTTCATAATGGAAGCCGTCATGCCTGTTGCGCAGAAAGCCGTTGTTGTCGCCACGTCGCCGCGCGAATTCATCGTCCGGCATCTCGCATTGTTCGCAGCCGCCGCGATGTTCGTGTTCGTGCTGAGCCTGACTTACGGGCTTGATCTCAGCCCCGGCTTCTTCTGAGCGATTACGCTCTCCGCACTGCGCGCAAGCTCGATGGCGAACGGCCATAGAGCTCGGCGAAGGCGGCGTTGAAGCGGCGCAGGCTGCCGAAGCCAGACTGGAAAGCGATGTCCGTCATGGTGTGATCGCCGGCATCGAGCAGGCGCTTGGCGCGCTGGACGCGAAGCGTCTTGGCAAGCTGCTGTGGCGTCGCGCCGACGTGGCGCTCGAACAGCCGTGCCAGATG
This sequence comes from Bradyrhizobium sp. WSM3983, assembly GCF_000473045.1. Classification (GTDB taxonomy): domain Bacteria; phylum Pseudomonadota; class Alphaproteobacteria; order Rhizobiales; family Xanthobacteraceae; genus Bradyrhizobium. Next base: position 98,008 of record NZ_AXAY01000006.1, read on the forward strand.
GCGCGAGGAGATGCCGAGCCGCGTCGCGAGCATCACGACCGAGTCCTCGTCGAGCGCACCCTCATTGATGAGCTTCACCGCGCGCGCGACCGTCGAGCGCGTGCCATTCCAGGCCGGGCAGAACGGCGCGGTCTCGGGCCGGCAACGCAGACAGGGCCGGAACCCGGCAGCCTCGGCTGCCGCCGCCGTCGGATAATAGGCGACGTTGCGCGTTAGCGGGTGCTTGGCAGGGCAGACCGGACGGCAATAGATCCCCGTTGTCTTCACCGCCGTGAAGAAGCGGCCGTCATAACGGGGATCGCGGCGCAGCCGCGCGGCGTTGCAGGTCTCGAAGTTCAACATGGACGGATGATAGCGCATGCAGGCGCGGGTGGAAGAGCCGCGGGATGACCGAGTCCGATTGTGGCGAGCCGCATCACGCGTCCCGGCCTAGAACGCAACCCTCACATCAACGCAAGTCGAGGGAGCGCATCGTGACCAGCCCGAAGGACATCGTACTCGACGCCTGGAAAACCTTTTCGTCACGCGATGCGGATCGCATCGCGGCGCTGTTCACGGACAATGCCGAGTGGATCGCGCCGAAAGGCAACGCCACGGCGGTCGCGCTCGATCACACCGACCACATGGTCGGGGCGAAGCAGATTGCGCGCTTCATCGCGCAGGAGATGCACAAGATGTTTTCCGAGATCGATATCGCCTTTCGCGGGGTCTACGCCGACGGCGACACCGTGATCGTGGAAGAGCGGATGCGTGCGACGCTGGCTGGTGGCAAGCCATACGAGAACGACTATTGCTTTGTGTTCGCGGTGGCCGGCGACCGCATCCGCGAGGTGCGGGAATACATGGATACGCGCAAGGGATGGCGCATGGTGTTTGGCGAGGAGGCACGATGATTGGCCCATCGCGTGCCAGCCCTGCAGCCGCGTGGGTTGAGCCGATCTGCGCACTGACATAAGGCTTGGCCCATGGATCAGCGGACGAGCGGCGCTGACGCTCTCAATCGAACGAACGATACAAGCCAGGCGCTTCTTGGCGTCGTCTGCGGGCTGTCGGCTGCGCTGTTCTGGGCGCTCGGCTTTGCCGGCACGCGGCATGGCCTGAAGGTCGGCTTCACGCCGGTCGATCTCCTGGTGCATCGCTACGTCTGGTCGGGCATTGCCTTCCTGCCGCTGGTGCTGCGCGCCGGAATCTCCGATCTCTGCGGCATCGGCTGGGCGAGGGGCCTTGCGCTGATGGTGCTCGGCGGCCCCGTGATGTCACTGATCTCCTACACCGGGTTCCTGTTCGTGCCGCTCGGCCATGGCAGCGTGATCCAGCCGTCCTGCGCGACGCTCGGCGGCCTGCTGCTTGCCGCGGTGTTCCTGAAGGAGAAAATCTCCGCCTCGCGATTGGCCGGCGCGATCGTCATCGTTGGCGGGCTCGGCGTGATCGGCGCGGAATCGATCGGCCATATCGGCGTCGACGGCGTGCAGGGCGATCTGATCTTCGTGCTGACCGGCTTGATGTTCGCAGGTTTTGGCGCGCTGCTGCGCCACTGGCGCGTCTCGGCGGTGTCGGCCGCGCTCGTCATCAATGTGCTGTCGCTGCTGCTGCTGCCGATCTACATCGCGACCGTCGGTCTCGCCCACGTCGCCGCGATCGGCATCACCGAGAACGCCATCCAGGCGCTGGCACAGGGCGTGCTCGCAGGTCCTGCCGCGCTCTACCTGTTCGCCGTCTCGGTGCAGCGCCTCGGTGTCGCCCGCGCGGCGGTGTTTCCGGCCTGTGTGCCGGCGCTGACGGTGCTCACCGGCTGGCTGCTGCTCGGCGAGCCGCCGACGGCGCTGCAGGCCGTCGGCCTCGTCACGGTGTTGTGTGGGTTCTACCTCGCGCAGAGGCAGAGTTAGATTGCGCTTGGTCGCGCTCTAGATCCAGTCCTTCACCCTTGGGAAGCAGGCGTGCTTGCGCGGGCTCCAGACGTAGTCCGATCCGCCGCAGGGCGGGCGCGGACGCGTCGTGGCCGGGCATTCATTCCAGACCCGCGCACCGGTGCCCCAGCCATCGACTACGCAGGCGCCTGTCACGGTGGGGTGGCAGCCGGGACCACAGAGGCCGTCGGCGTCGGCGGCGCTGACCGCGCCCAGCAGCAGCACAGGTGCAAGGGTGAGCAGAAGTCGGTGCTTCATCATACGCTCCTCCGTCAGCCGAGCCCTGAGCCTCGCACACGTTTGTGACGCGAGACGGACGGCCGCTCCGCCGGAGCATAGCACCAAATCCCGCGGCCGAGAACGGCGCCGGATCAGGCCTTCTTGACGAACTCCGACTTCAGGTTCATCGCGCCGATGCCGTCGATCTTGCAGGCGATGTTGTGGCCGTCGGTGGCGTCCTGGAGACGGATGTTGCGGACCTTGGTGCCGCCCTTGAGGACCGATGACGAGCCCTTGACCTTGAGGTCCTTCATTACGATGACGCTGTCGCCGTCAGCGAGCGCATTGCCATGGGCATCGCGCACGCCGGCCTCCGCTGGTGCCGTCGCTTCTGCGCCAGAAGTGGTGCTCCATTCATGGCCGCACTCCGGGCAGATCCAGAGATCGCGATCCTGATAGGCGTGCTCGGACTGGCAGGCGGGGCAATTTGTGGATTCGTTCATGCTGGTCTCGATCTTGGAGGGGGAACGCGGCGCCGGTCTTGATGCAGATCAATTTTCAAGAAAACAACCCCATGCACAGTAGAAATCAGTACGGATTTCCGAATTTCGTCGATACCGAATAATGTTTGACCCGTCGGGCAAAACAGGCGCATGATGGCATTGTGGGCAGGTGCGGCGGCTCACGCCCCGTCCATGAAGCAAGCCGTGCCCGAGACACGGATCGAACTCCCTCTGGTCTCATCGATCTCCGCGCGGATCAGCGAACGCGCGCCCATGTCTTCGCCCTGGACGATGTCGATGGCGCCGCCATGCGGCCAGCCGATGTCGCGCAAATAGCCTGCGAATGCGGCGGCGGCAGCGCCCGTTGCGGGATCCTCGACGACGCCGCCGGCGGCAAAGGCATTGCGGACATGGAACAGACGCGGCGTCTCGACCTGAGCGAGAGCGATGGTGACCAGGCCCGCTTTCTCCATCAGGGCGCGGCCCCGATCGAAATCATAGGCCATCCGCGCGAGCGCGTCGCGGGATCGCAAGCCAAGGAGGGCATGATCGGCGCCGCCGTGAATTTTTGCCGGCGGTACGCTCGGGTCAAGATCGCCGTTCGCGTAGCCGAACAAATCCAGCAGCTCATCCCGGAGCGAGGCATCGAGCGGCGCGCTGCGCGTCGGCGGCGACTGCAGCGCGGCTGCGATAGTGTTGCCGTCGCGTTGCCCCGACACCGAAATGACCGCATCGTTCAGGTGCAGCTCAAAACTGCGATCACCGTCGCGATGCGCGAGCGCTGCGCCGAGCGCGATGGTGGCGTGGCCGCAGAAGGGCACCTCCATCAACGGCGAAAAGTAGCGGACGCGCCAGGCTTCGCCCGCGGGCGCGGCAAAGGCAGTCTCCGAAAAGCCGACCTCGGCCGCGATCGCCTGCATCGCTGCGGCATCCGGCAGGGCGTCGCCGATCCAGACGCCGGCGGGATTGCCGCCTCTGTTGCCGTCGGAGAAGGCCGCGATACGGAGGAGAGTGGTCATGAGGTGATCCCTGTTTGGCCTGGATGGCGCGCAACATTCGCTGCGTACTGTGTAGCCCGGATGGAGCGAAGCGCAATCCAGGGCCGGCGGTGCTTGGGGCAAGATCCCGGATTACGCTACGCTCCATCCGGGCTACGCCTGCAACTGACGTCGAGACAAGCCTCGCATAAGCCGGCGCTGGAATAGTGGCCTCTACTCTAAGTGTGAGGAGATTCTGCAATGCCGATCGCGGGGCAAAAGCTGGCCTTTGTCATGGCCTCGTCCAGCCATGGAACGATGATCGTCAACCGCTTCGATTATCGCATGGTCGCGCCGGACCGCGGCTATGGCGTGGGGCATCAGATCCTCGAAGCCGCCGCGTTCGATCCCGGCGAGGTCAAGATCGCGCTCGAACTGCTGGCCTTGCGGCGGAAGCACCACGGTGACGGCGTGATCGCCATCGACTGCGGCGCGAATATCGGCGTGCACACCGTTGAATGGGCCTCGGCGATGACGGGCTGGGGCTCGGTGATCGCGATCGAGGCGCAGGAACGGATCTACTATGCGCTGGCCGGCAACATCGCCATCAACAACTGCTTCAACGCGCTGGCGGTGCATGCGGCCGTGTCCTCGGAATCCGGCACGATGCAGATGCCAAATCCGAACTATTTCATGCCGTCCAGCTTCGGCAGCCTGGAGCTGCGCCCGCGCCCAAGCAACGAATTCATCGGCCAGCCGATCGACTATGCCCAGAACACCGTCCTGATCCGGAAGATGACGCTGGACGAGCTCAATCTGCCGCGGGTCGATTTCATCAAGATCGACATCGAGGGCATGGAGATGGAGGCCCTTGCCGGTGCGCGCGAGACGATCACAAAGTATCGCCCCATCCTGCTGATCGAAAAGATCAAGACGGATATCCGGCAGCTCGAGCAATGGCTCGTCGACAGCGGCTACCAGTTGATGGGTCTCGGCATCAACATTCTCGCTATCCATCAGAGCGATGTGTGCTTGAAGGATATCAACGTCTCTCAGAGCGCCGGCCCGCAAACTCACGCGGCTTAGTGGCAGTTAGACGGGCTGCGGATGGGTAGAGCGCAAGCGAAACCCATCAAGTGCCGTCGCGGAATGATAGGTGTCGTAAGTGCTCTACCCGTCCTAAGGGTTAGTTCGGCCGAAATTGCCAGGGCCGACAGCGGTCATTCAAGAAGCGGTCATCCAACCAAGAAGCGGTCATCCAACAAGTCCTGGGCGAATTTACTTGCCTTGTTTTGCGTCCTTCAGCACTCTTGCCGGGAAGGAGACCAACGCATGAAGATCATGACTGTCGCGTGTGCGCTCGGAACGGCCGTGGTGCTGTGTAACCTCGGGATGTCAGGTGCCGAAGCCCGGACGCGGAAGGCTATCGTCGTTCGCGCACCACAAGAGAGGCTCATCGTCACGGCGCCCGTGCTCAGGCCCACGCCGTGGGATTACAACGTTGTTCCGCGCTATCGCTATCGGCCCGAAGACGACCGCGTCGATCCCTATGGTCCGCCGCTGGTGCCGTCATATGTTCGTTATGAGGGATGGCGGTGGCCGTATTGGTGGTAGCGATCGACAATTCTACCGGCCACGCGAGCTTACCGCCGAAACCGCCGCTCCACCCCGTTGACCCCCGGAATAGCTTTCGACGAGGTGATGGCCGCGCCGCGCTTCCAGCGGGTTGCTCAAAATAACGCGCGTCTGTACCCTGCGTTGCAGAAGAGTTGTTTTTCCATCAATGGAATGACTGCAATGACTGCAATCGAGGGCGTGATTCCGGAGCAAGGCTCCGACCGGGCAACGCCGCCAAAATTGCCGCCGGGCGTTTTGGTCGAGGGCCCGGTGGTCGACGCCAAGTTTCGCGATTCCTATATTTCGTTCATCCTGATGATCGCTAGTTCGATCGGCGCGCTGATCTGGGCTTTCACGCAAGGGATCGGCCGGGTGGAGATCGTGGTTTTCGCCGGCATGTTTATGCTGACCACGATCGGGATCGGTTTCATGCACCGCTACTTCGTGCACCGCAGCTACCGCTGCGGTCCGGTGATGCGGACGATCCTCGCCGCGATCGCCACGATGGCGGTGCAGGGCTCGATCCTGAAGTGGGTGAGCAACCACCGGCGGCACCATCTTCACTCCGACAAGCCCGGCGACGTCCACAGCCCCTACTATGACGGCTTCGGCAACCGCATTGCCTCCTTCGCCAAGGGGATGGGGCACGCGCAAGGCGGCTGGGTGTGGGACCTCGCGACCACCGATGCCGAATACTACGCCAGGGATATTCTGGCCGACCCGATCGCCATGTTCTTCACCGGGACGCGCTGGTACTGGTACGCGTTGTCGGCGCTGATCATTCCGGCTGGCCTCGGCTACGCCTTTGGCGGCGTGCATTCCATGATCGGCTGCGTGTTGTTCTCCGGCCTGTTCCGCAGCTACCTCATGACCATGGCCACCTCGCTGGCCAACTCGGTCTGCCACAGCGACGGCCGCTGGGGCTACCGTCGCTTCGATCTCGATGACGGCACGACCAACGAGCTGGTGACCACGATCCTCACCTTCGGTGAAGGGCTGCACAACAACCATCACCGGTTTCCGCGCGACGCCTATATCTCGCACGCCTGGTACGAGATCGACATCAATGGCCTGATCATTTTGGGGCTCGGGAAGCTCGGGCTCGTTCACGACGTTTTCTCGGCCCGAAGCCGGACGCCAGGTGCATCGGACGGGGGAAAACGTTCCGTGCCAGAACCGGAAGCGACGGTCTGATGGGACCTCTGACCGCGGCCGTGACGACGATCAATACGCCGATGCCTGCTGGCATCGACGAAGGCACTCTGCTGGCATGTCTGAAGGGTGACATTTCCGAACAGAAATGGCGCGTGTACGTGCAGGCGTTGTTCGACGAGGTCGATGTGTCATCACTTATCATGTGGTGTCGTCCGCACTGAACCGGTTGAATCTCGCGAAAGGCCAGTATCAATCGGACATGAGAAGCCTGATCAACGCGACTCCGCGGGGCGAGGAATTCATCGACAGAGCCTGCGAAATTGCCTTGGAGGCCCTCGACGAGATTCGGAGGCTGATCCCCGAGCCCGAGCCAGAGCGTTGAGCCTGTGGGCTAACCTCCGTCATCCACCGCAAGCCGCAAAAACTGCCGCTTCATCGCGTTGACCCTGGCGACATAGCTTGCGACAAGATGATCGCCGCAGCGCTCGCCGGCGATCATCTGAAACTTGCGGCGCGCAAAGGCCGTGGCAGGTCCCGCGCCGCAGAGATGGATGAAGGCGGCGAGATCCTGCTTTTGCTCGCGGTTTGCCTTCACATCGCCGGCGCGGGCGAGAACGTCGGCCACTTGTCGATCCAGATATACCGATGCGAGCTCGATGGCGTGGCTCGGGATCGCGCGGTTGTAAAGGCCAGTGAGGCCGCAGCCGGTATCCGTCACCACGTTGCCGCGGACACAGAACCGTGCGGCCTCGCTGAAGGCCGGATCCGTCATCTGGTAGAGGCCGACCGCCGAGGAGGCAGGCTTGTAGATCGCGAGCGGATTAAAACTCCATCGCCAGCGCCAGTAGGTGCGCGCCACCGGATTGCCCGAACTCTCGACTTGCGCAAGTGCTGCCAGCAATTCGGGCGTGATCGTCTTGGTGGAGTAGGTGCGGAACAGCGGCCCATATTGCCGCCAGTTCTCGGCCGGCTCCTTGTCGAGGGAATTGCCGACGAAGACGAACAGCTCGGTCGGCTTGCGGATCATTTGATAGACGATGTTCGTGAGCGTTGCGACCGCAAGCAGAATCGCCACGCCGCCCACGATCCGGAGCATAAGCGGTGCGCGCGCGAACGTTTTTTGCGCCCACCGGGCGCCGCGCCGAAGGCTGCGAAGGCGAGGGAGCAGGCGCCTGCTTTTCCTTGGCATGGGGCTCGTGGGAGCGGATAGCATGGGTTGAGCCGTTGCGGAACCCATGACCCGACGGGATGATGTTCAGCGCTTCGAGGCTGCGCCTGTATCCGCGGCCCCGTAGATCGCAATACCAAGCCGTGAGGCGACATGCCAAGAAAACTGTCAGGGAAACCGTCAAGAAAACTGAAGACCTATCAGACCTCGCTTGGCTTCTACGACCAGGCGGTCGCCGCACCCTCGATGAAGGCGGCGCTGGACGCCTGGGGCGCCAAGTCCAACCTGTTCCATCAGGGGATCGCGAAGGAGACCGACGACGCCGATATCGTCGCCGCGACCATGGCCGCCCCCGGTGTCGTGCTCAGGCGCCCGGTCGGATCGGACGGCGCGTTCACCGAGCACGCCGAACTGCCAACCGATCTCGCCGAGGACGGGGACAAGCCAAGCTCAAGGTCCAAGCCGAAGAAGCGTCCGGCCAAGACCACAACGAAGTCCTCCCGCAAGATCGACGATCAGGAAGCGCGCAGGGCCGCCGCTTCATTTGCGAAGGAGGAGCAGCGACGCGAAAGCGCGCGCCGCAAGGAAGAGGCCGCCCGCGCCAGGGAGCGCGCGCGGCGGGAGAAGGCGATCGCGGCCGCCCAGGCGGCGCTGGACAAGGCGAGGCGGGACCGCCAGGTGCGGGTGGACGAGATCGAAGCGGAGCGGGCTGCGCTGGATGAACGCGCCGGAGTGGAGGAAGCGAGCTGGAACAAGCAGAGGATCAAACTGGAGGAGGCGGTTCGCCGGGCACGAGAGTAGAGTCGCGCTGTCGGACGGCGCAGCGGGCGGCACCAAATGTTTCAGGTCCCGAATTACGGGGAGGGGCCATTTGATTGACGCCGTCCACGAAACGTGAGCCGAAGCGGCAGGTCAGGAAGGCAGCGATAGCGAATAATTTAGTGCACTGGACACCGCAAGCATTCCCCGGATGTCGCTTCGCTCATCCGGGCTGCGCTTGCTGGGAGTCGACAAGCGGGACCTAGAGGCTCGCGCCTGACGCCATCAGCACCGCACCGGCGGCCATCAGGACAATTCCTGGCCAGTTCGATGCGATCCCAAGGAATCCCAGGCCTCGGCGAGGCGGTTCAAGCGTGCCGCGAACGGGTCGAGAAGAATCCCGACCGCTAAGGGGGCCCCGCCAAATCGTGGCGCGCACCATATAGAGGAGTCCGCCGAAGATGAGCAGCGCGCCAAGTCCCATCAGGAACATTTTCACCTCTCAACCTGCCACTGCCACCCGCAATGGAGGGCAGCACATCCCAAAGCAATGGAGGTCGATTGGTTCCTCTCCTTCCAAACGCCGCAGGATGGGTTGAGCCTTGCGAAACCCATCACTCTCGCCGCAGCGATTGATGGATCTCGTTTCCGCCTTCGCTTGCTGAACTTCGGCGAGACAGGTCCACCTTGGCGCCTGCGGCGGACAGGTTACTCTACGCCTCATTCCACAGGCCAACCGTCCTCCTCCCTGCGGCGCTCCCGGCTGGGAATCCCACGCTCATGAACGTTCGTTCGGAGGAACGGACATCGGCATCATTTCGTTGCATTGACGGGGCTTGTCGGAGGAGGACATCATGAAAATGACGATCATCGCGCTCTCTGCTGCTGTTGCCATGGCCACGGCACCGGCCGTGCTGGCTCAGGGCGTATCGAGCAAGGCGCCGGGTCAGGAGATGCAGCAAACGGGTTCCAAGAAAGGCGAGCCGGGCGCTTCCAGCTACGCTCCCGGACATAAGATGCACCACGCGATGCACCACGCGAAAGCCTCGAAGAAGACCCACGCCGGCGCGTCCAATTACGCTCCAGGTCAAACCACCGGCGCAAGCACAAGGCCAGCCACCGGCTCGAGCACAAAGTCCGGGTACTGAAGTCCGATACTCAAATTCAGGTGCTCGAGGACTGGAGGATTCAGCACCACGTAGAACGCTGGATCGGCTGAACAGGGGCATGGTGTCCGCCCTCATTCGGCGAGACACGACCGAGCGCGCTCGTCGAGCTAGGTATCACGGTGACGGTGTCACCGCGATACCTAGAGCTTCTCCGTCGGCGAGACCTCGTTGTTGGCTTCCTGCTTCCGAGTGACCGTGCCCAGGTAGATCGGCTAGGCAGCGTGTTCTGTGGATCTCGTGATGTCGCCGCGTCCGGCGAGAAGGCCAGCGATGGAGATATCTTCGTCAAGCGCTTCCCAATGCAACCCGACCCGGCTCAGTTCGACCTGTTCGCGTTCGGCGGACGTTGCGTGCAGCAGCCGCGGAAACCAGGCGAGGGGGACACCGAGGGTCCGGCCGTCCGACAACTCGACCCACATCGTGTGTTCGTCAAATCGAACGCTAGTTGCCGAAATGGTCATGCCAAGCCTTCAGGAGCAGATCGCGGGTGTCTTCGACCACGTGCAGGATATTCGAAAGTTCGTAGGATGGGTAGAGCGCAGCGAAACCCATCAATAACCGTCGTGGAATGATGGGTTTCGCAAGAGCTCTACCCATCCTACGAGCTAATTGCCGAAATGGTCATGCCAAGCCTTCAGGAGAAGATCGCGGTTGTCTTCGACCACGCGCAGGATATTCGAAAGTTCCCGCGGATTGAAGCCATAACTGTCTGCTATTGATATGGTTGGTTCCAGCCAGACCTTGGCGTCGCTACCACCACCCTTGACATGAATATGGGGCGGCTCAGGCGGCCGCCCCTCGTTTGAGAAGAAGTAGTAGCGCAAGCCGCCGTGGCGCAATGCAACTGGCATCAATGCCTCCGGACGACTTGCGCTAGTGGTATCAGCTACACCCCGTCGTGCTGCCGCAAGTGTCGCACTTCATGCAGGTGCCATTTCGCACCAGCGTGAAGTTGCCACACTCGCTGCACATCTCGCCCTCATAGCCCTTGGCCTTGGCTTCCGCGCGGCGCTCGGCCTTGCTGGGGGCCGCAACCGTTGCGGCGCTGCCGGCCTTGCTCCACTGGAGCGCCTCGAGCTTCTCCGTGGGGGAGAGGTCGTGTTGGGCTTCCTGCTTCAGCGCGACCGCGCCTTCCAGGGCATCGCCGGCGCCGCGGGCGGTGGCGCCGTGCGAGGCGAGCGAGGTGACGCGGCTGCCGCCGGCGGGCGCATTGTCGCTGCCGGAGGCAATCGCGGCCGAGCCGCCGCGCATCACCACAAGGTTGTCGGTGCGGGAGCGGGTGAGGCCGCGCGAGACCAGCCTGGTCGCCTGGTGGTTCGGCTCCTCCGGCTCCTTGCCTTCCTCGACGCCCTTGCCGAGCGCGTCGAAATTCGACTCGGTTGGGTCGACATGGGCGAGATCGAAGCGCGACATGTAGCTCACCGCGAGCTCGCGGAAGACGTAATCGAGGATCGAGGTCGCGTACTTGATGCTGTCGTTGCCCTGCACGGGGCCCGCCGGCTCGAAGCGGGTGAAGGTGAAGGCGTCGACATATTCGTCGAGCGGCACGCCGTATTGCAGACCGAGGGACACCGCGATCGCAAAATTGTTGATGAAGGAGCGCAGCGCCGCGCCTTCCTTGTGCATGTCGATGAAGATCTCGCCGAGACGGCCGTCGTCATATTCGCCGGTGCGGAGATAGACCTTGTGGCCGCCGACGACCGCCTTCTGGGTGTAGCCCTTGCGGCGATCCGGCATCTTCTCGCGCTCGCGCATCACGATGATGCGCTCGACCAGCTTTTCGACGATCTTCTCCGAGACCTGGGTGGCGCGCGCCGCCATCGGCTTCTCGTAGAGCGCCTCGACCGCATCGTCCTCGTCGTCATCATCGCTGATGAGCTGCGAGTTGAGCGGCTGCGACAGTTTCGAGCCGTCGCGATAGAGCGCGTTGGCCTTCAGCGCGAGCTTCCACGACAGCATGTAGGCGGACTTGCAGTCCTCCACAGTGGCGTCGTTAGGCATGTTGATGGTCTTGGAGATCGCACCCGAGATGAAGGGCTGGGCCGCCGCCATCATGCGGATGTGGCTCTCGACCGACAGATAGCGTTTTCCAATCTTGCCGCAGGGGTTGGCGCAGTCGAATACGGAGTAATGTTCCGCCTTCAGATGCGGAGCACCTTCCACCGTCATCGCGCCGCAGATGTGGACGTTGGCCGCCTCGATCTCGCGTTTTGTAAATCCGACCGCCTGGAGGAGATCGAAGCCCGGCGCGGCAATGGCTTCAGCGCCAATGCCCAACTGGTCGCGAATAAAATCCTCGCCAAAGGTCCATTTGTTGAAGGCGAACTTGATGTCGAAGGCGGTCGGCAGTGCCTTTTCGACCTTGGCGATGGCTTCATCGGTAAAGCCCTTGGCCTTCAGCGTCGAGGCGTTGATGCCCGGCGCGTTGGACAGCGAGCCATGGCCGACGGCGTAGGCCTCGATCTCCGCGATATCAGCTTCGCGATAGCCGAGCGCGCGCAGCGCGGCGGGGACCGCGCGGTTGATGATCTTGAAGTAGCCGCCGCCGGCGAGCTTCTTGAACTTCACCAGCGCGAAGTCGGGCTCGATTCCGGTGGTGTCGCAATCCATGACCAGGCCGATCGTGCCGGTCGGCGCGATCACCGTGGTCTGGGCGTTGCGATAGCCGTGCTTCTCGCCGAGCTCGAGCGCCGCATCCCAGGCCGCCTGCGCACGCGTGACGATGTCTCCTTGCGGGCAGGAGGCGTGGTCGAGCGGCACCGGGTTGACGCTGAGTGCCTCGTAGCCGGAGGCCTCGCCATGAGCGGCGCGGCGGTGGTTGCGGATGACGCGCAGCATGTGCGCGGCGTTCTTCTTGTAGCCGGGGAAGGTGCCGAGCTCGGCCGCCATCTCCGCCGAGGTCTTGTAGGTGATGCCGGTCATCACCGCGGTCAGCGCGCCGCAGAGCGCACGGCCTTCCTTGGAGTCGTAGGAGAGACCCATGGTCATCAAGAGGCCGCCGATATTGGCGTAGCCGAGGCCGAGCGTGCGGAACTCGTAGGAGAGCTCGGCGATCGCGCGGGACGGGAACTGCGCCATCATCACGGAGATTTCGAGCACGATGGTCCAGAGCTGGCAGAGGTGCTCGTAGCCGGCGACGTCGAACTGTTTTGTCGTCGTGTCGTAGAACGTCAGCAAATTGGCGGAGGCGAGGTTGCACGCCGTGTCGTCCAGGAACATGTACTCGGAGCACGGATTGGACGCGCGGATGTCGCCCGACGACTTGCAGGTGTGCCAGTCGTTCATGGTGGTGTTGAAGTGCAGGCCCGGGTCGGCCGACGCCCAGGCGGCGTAGCCAATTTTCTCCCAGAGGTCGCGCGCCTTCAGCGTCTTCGTCACCTTCTTGGAGGTGCGGGCGTTCAGGTTCCAGTCGCCATCGGTTTCCACGGCGCGCAGGAAGTCGTCCTTCAGCGAGACCGAGTTGTTGGAGTTCTGGCCGGAGACGGTGAGATAGGCTTCCGAATCCCAGTCGGTGTCATAGACGTCGAACTGGATGTCCTTGTAGCCTTGCTTGGCAAACTGGATGACGCGCTTGATGTAATTGTCAGGCACGAGGCTGCGGCGCGCGAGCTTGATCTCGCGGCGGAGCGCTGGGTTCTTCTCGGGATCGAAGCAATCGTCGCCCGAACCTTCGCAATTCACGCAGGCCTTCAGCACCAGCTTGAGGTGCTTCTGGTTGATCTTGGATCCGGTGACGAGGGCGGCGACCTTCTGCTCCTCCTTCACCTTCCAGTCGATGTAGGTTTCGATATCGGGGTGATCGACGTCGACGACGACCATCTTGGCAGCGCGGCGCGTGGTGCCGCCCGACTTGATCGCACCCGCAGCGCGGTCGCCGATCTTGAGGAAGCTCATCAGGCCGGACGAGCGGCCGCCGCCGGACAGCTTTTCGCCTTCGCCGCGCAGGCGCGAGAAGTTGGAGCCGGTGCCGGAGCCATATTTGAACAGGCGGGCTTCGCGAACCCAGAGGTCCATGATGCCGCCCTCGTTGACGAGGTCGTCACCGACGCCCTGGATGAAGCAGGCGTGCGGCTGCGGGTGCTCGTAGGCCGACTTGGACTTGGTCAGCTTGCCGGTGAAGGGGTCGACGTAATAGTGGCCCTGGCCGGGGCCGTCGATGCCATAGGCCCAATGCAGGCCGGTGTTGAACCATTGCGGCGAGTTCGGCGCGACCATCTGCATGGCGAGCATGTAGCGGAGCTCGTCATAAAAGGTCTGGGCGTCCTCGTCGGAGGAAAAGTATTTGCCCTTCCAGCCCCAATAGGTCCAGCAGCCGGCGAGGCGGTCGAACACCTGCTTTGCCGAGAGCTCGCTGACGAAGCGCTCTTTCTCGGGCAGGAGGCCAAGCGCCTCGGTGTCGGGCACGGAGCGCCACAGGAAGGAGGGGACGGATTCTTCCTCGACCTTCTTCAGGCGCGCGGCGACGCCCGCTTTGCGGAAGTATTTCTGGGCGAGCACGTCGGAGGCGACCTGCGACCATTCGGTCGGGACCTCGACGCCGTCCATTTTAAACACGACCGAGCCGTCGGGATTCCTGATCTCCGACGTGGTCAGCCGGAAATCGATCCCGGCGTAAGGTGACTGTCCCGAAGTGGTGTGGCGCCGCTCAATCCGCATGGTCTTGCCCCGTCCTATTCTTTGACCGGACCGCCTCGGTTCAGGCATCCGGGTCGACATTTCGTTTCGCGTTTCCATCCAGGCCCGATCGGCCCAAAGGCACCGCAGTTCAGCCGGTGGATCCGGCCCAGTTTCTCCCGACGCGACTCCTCGATGCGCGCACCGATCATCCGCCGGCATGTCCAAGCCCATCCGCCCCAAAGCGATGAGCCCGACATGCGTTCAAACGCCCCACACCGTCACAACGTCTACCGATGCCATCCGAGCCTGTTGCCGGCCCGTTCTGGCGCCCGAAAAGTCCGCTGTCCGCGGGCAGACAAGCCCTTCTCCCGCTGCCTGCGTCTGGCTTGGCGGAGTGCAGTTTTGCGGACCCTTTGGGGAATGCCGGCGGGACGCAAACACACTCGCGCCGAACGGACCGAAAGCTAGGACTCTCCGTTGCGCCCGTCAAGAACTAGTGCGAGTTCCTGAATCAAATACTAAATATGGTGGATTGCGGGGGATAACAGGGGCCAAGCCCTCACCTGTTGTTGAGCCAAGTATCGGTGAGTCCTCAGGGATTCCCAACCGAAAAAATTTGCATCCCGTGACGATACGGAACCTTCCTCCCGCTGTTCACAGGGCAGGTATATTTTTGGGCAACGGGGTTGCGCAAACGGGACTCACGTAGGGGTACGGAAGGAGGGGCAGGCATGCCCGCCGGGGTGGTGGTCGCGCCTGCGAATCCGCGCCAAGCTGACCTCGATTTTGCCGGACTATCCACATGCTTGATTCGACTCGTCGGGATGCGCCGCCGCGCATCGCCCCGGCCGGGCTGATGTTCCTCGCGATCACCTCGATCGGCTGGGGATTCAATTGGCCGGTGACGAAATTCCTGCTCGGTGAGCTGCCGCCGCTGACGCTTCGCGGCGTGACCGGCGTGCTTGGTGCCGTGCTGCTGGCGGCGCTCGCGCTGGCCCGCGGCGACAGCCTCAAGGTTCCGTCGGCGATCTGGCCGCGCCTGGCGACCGCCGCAATCCTCAACGTCACCGGCTGGATGGTGCTGATGGGGCTAGCGCTGCTGTGGCTGCCGGCGAGCGAGGCGGCGCTGATCGCCTACACCATGCCGGTCTGGGCCTCGCTGATCGCCTGGCCCGTGCTCGGCGAGCGGCCGACGGTCTTGCGCACCATCGCGCTGGTGATGGCCTTCGCCGGGCTCGCCTCGATCATGGGCGGCAACGGCATTGCGGCCAGCGCGGAAAAGCTGCCGGGTATCATCATGGCGCTGTGCGGCGCGATCGGCTTTGCCGTCGGTACGGTATTCTCCAAGAAGTACCCGATCCATCTGCCGCCGGTCACGGCTGCCGCCTGGCAGATCGGGATCGGCTGCCTGCCGATCTCGATCGTCGGCCTCCTGATCGAGACCTCGCATCTGGACAAGGTGACGCCGGTCGGCTGGTGGCTCCTGATCTACTCGACCGTGGTGCAGTTCTGCATCGCCTATGTCAGCTGGTTCGCCGCGCTAGCGCGCCTGCCGGCCTCGGTCGCCGCGATCGGGACCATGGCCGTGCCGGTGATCGGCGTGGTGGCGTCCGCGATGGCCCTGCACGAGCCGCTGGGGCCGGGCCAGATCGCGTCGCTGATCTTTACGCTCGCGGCCGTGGTGCTGGCGACGCGTTAGCCTGCCACCATCCCCCCGCCGGCCAGCGCCTTGCGGATCATCTCGGCGAGCTGGTTGCGGCGATAGGGTTTTGTCAGCAGCATCACGCCGTCGTCGAGCTTGCCGTGATGGACGATGGCGTTGTCGGTATAGCCGGAGGTGTAGAGCACCTTAAGGCCCGGCCTGCGCTTGGCGACCTCCTCGGCGAGCTCGCGCCCGCTCATGCCGCCGGGGATCACGATGTCAGTGAAGAGCAGGTCGAAGGTCTGGCCGGCCTCGATCAACTGCAGCGCAGCCTTGCTGTCGGCGGCGGCCACCGTCTTGTAGCCGAGGCTCTGCAGCTGGGCGGTGACGAAGTTGCGCACCAGCGTATCGTCCTCGACGACGAAGATGGTCTCGGCGCCGCCTTCGGCTTGGGGCGTCGCGGTGACAGTGGATTCGACCGTGCCTTCGCCCGGCGGCAGATAGAGCTTGATCGTGGTGCCGTGGCCTTGCTCGCTGTAGATCTTGATGTGTCCGCCGGACTGCTTGACGAAGCCGTAGACCATGGAGAGGCCGAGGCCCGATCCTTTGCCGACCTCCTTGGTGGTGAAGAACGGCTCGAACGCCTTCTCCTGGACGCTCTGAGGCATGCCGGTGCCGGTGTCGCTGACGGCGAGCATTACGTAGGGTCCGGGCCGCACGTCGGGGTTGGCCCGCGCATAAGCCTCGTCCAGCACGACACGATGGGTCTCGAGCAGCAGCTTGCCGCCGTTCGGCATGGCGTCGCGGGCGTTGATCGCCATGTTGAGCACGGCGTTGGTGAGGCGGGACGGATCGATATGCGAGGTCATCGGCCCCTGTTGCAGGGCCGTCTCGATCTGGATCTGCTCGCCGAGAGTGGGGCGGAGGAGCTTGGCGATGTCGGCGATGGCGCCATTGATCTCGACGTTGCGCGGCTGCAGCGGCTGCTTGCGCGCAAAGGCGAGCAGATGCTGGATCAGTTCGGCGCAGCGCTCGGCGGCATCGTCGATCAGGCGCGCCACGCGCTGGAGATCCGGCTGCTGCTTCAGGCTCGCCACCAGCGTCTCGGTGTTGCCGGAGATGACGGTCAGCATGTTGTTGAAGTCGTGCGCGACGCCGCCGGTCAGCTTGCCGATCGCATCCAGCTTCTGCGACTGGTGCAGCTGCCGCTCGGTATCGCGCGAAATGGTCGCGTCGTGATACACCAGCACCGCGCCGGAGATGTCGCCTTGCCCGTCGCGCATCGGCCGGCCGCTGACCATCAGATGGCGGGCTATGCCGCCGCTGTGCGGGCGGACGATCATCTCCAAATTTTCGAACTCGTCGCCGCGCAGCACGCGCACGGACGGCAGCCCGTCGGACTCGAGCGGCGTGACGCCGTCGCCGTGGAAGACGTCGGACAGCGCGCGCAGATTGCGCAGGCTCATGCCGGTCCGATGCAGCAGCATGCGCTCGGCGGCGGGATTGGACAACAGGACAGTGCTCTCGGCGTCGATCACCAGCACCGCCTCGGCCATGCTTCGGAACGTGCTCTGCAGCACGTTGACCGACAGCCGCAGTTCGTCATGGGCGGTGACGAGATGCTCGGTGCGTTCGGCAACGGCGGCCTCCAGTTGCAGATTGGCCGCGGTGGTTTCCAGCAGTGTGCTCTTGAGTGCGACCTGGGCGCGGTGGCTCTCGCGCATCACCATCACGACCAGCAACAGAATCACTAGTGCGCCGGCGACATCGATGCCGAGCAGCACGATGCCGGTCCGGCGCGAATCCTGCGAGCGCGCGTTGAGCAACCCTTCCTCCTCCGCGCTCAAACGGTCGAGATTGCCCATCACCGTGTCCATCAGGCCGCGACCCTCGCCCTTGCTCTGGAGCGCGGCCACGCCGGCCTGGTCATCGGCGGTGCGCAGGCGCATCGCTTCCGCGGCAATCTCGACCCGGCGCATCACCAGCGGCTCGGTGCCCTCGATCAGCGCGACCTGATCGGCGTTGTCGCGCAGGCTGCGCTTGAGGTCGGCGAGGGCCGGCGCGATCTGGGCGCGCACCGACTGGAATTCGTCGCTGAAACCCGAACTCCGGTAGATCTCGTAACCCCGCGCGGCGCTCTCGGCATGGCGGATCAGAACGCGCAGATCCGAGATCTTCTTCAGCACCTCGACGGTATGGTTGACCCAGGCAGTATCGGACCGCGACTTGACGTCGAGACCGATCGAGGCGGCGGTGATGAGCAGGAGGATGGCAAGTCCAGCACCGAGAATGACGCGCTGCGAGGGAATCAAGGGGCCTCTTTCTGGTCCTTCGGCGGCGCGCTCTCGCCGAGGCATTCCCGGATCGTGGTCAGCAGCGTCTCGGGCGTGAACGGCTTGCGCAGGCAGCGCGATGCGCCGAGCTCCAGCGCCATGCGGAGGAAGTCCGGGGAGGGCGATGCGGATGAGGCGAAGGCGTAACCCGACATGGCAATCAACGGGATCGCCGGCGCACGCTCGTGAAAGATGCGGATGGATTCGAAGCCGCGCATATGCGGCATGAAGATATCAACCAGCATCACATCAAACGTCTGCGCTTCGAGCGCAGCAAGCCCGGTTTCGCCGCCGTCGGTCAACGTGACATCGAAGCCCTGGCGCAGGAGGAGGACCTCGATGGTCGCGCCGACCATCGGATCGTCATCGACCACGAGAATACGCGGCATGACCTTTCCCAGTAGATCGAAGTCCCCACAGAGATTGGTGATATAGGCGAATCGTGCGCCGGGTCAATTTTGGATTGGACCGAAGTAGATATGCACGGCGCAATGCATAGCGCCTCGGCAGGTTCCGCGTGGGAGGTGAATTCCGTCGGATTTCAATGACAGGTTGAGACAAATCCGCGCGATCCATAGCTGCTGCTTCATCGGGGCAGGCACGCACGTCACCCGACGGGATGATGACACGTGCGTGCAGGTCGAACTACTGCAGAACCGTGATCTGCGGAGGTTCTGCGATGACTCGCCTCGGGCTTGATGGACAGCGTTCGCGACAGGATGTGCAAGACCTGAGCGCGGAAGATCGCAGGACGTATCGCCGATGGGCGCGCCGATCATGTGCGGTCTATGCCATCGTTCTCGCCGTCTTGTTCGCCGGTTTCTGGTTTCACGACCGCACCGTCATGGTCGCTCAATCCGTGTCCGAAACTGGAAACTCGCCGAGAGCCGGCCAAAACAAATGAGCGGCGCGGATTGTCGGCGTCGCCCATGAATGTTGGTCTTCAGGCCGTGTTACGGGCAGGGATGGCGCAGGCCATCATAGCCGAGATAGGTGCCGGACGCCGGGTCGTAGGACCGGTAGCGCTGAGCACAATAGGCGGACGAATCGCCGCCACTGTCAGGCACCACGGCGACGGTCGCGCTGTCGTCATAGTAGCTGTCGTCGTAGTAGGGATCGTTGTAATAGTCGCCGCCGTAATAGGCGTAAGAGCCGAGCCCGCCGATCGCGGCGCCCGCCGCGAAGCCAGGCCAGAAGCCGCCGCGGTGATGCCAGCCGCCGCCGTGCCAGTTGCCGCCGCCGCCATTCCAGTGGCCTCCGGCCGCTGCGAAGTTGCGGCCACCGCCGCTAAAGGCGGGTCCGGCGCTCGGGCGCGCAGCTGCTGCGAAACTGCCGCCACCGCCACCGATCCGGGGGCCGGCGCTGAAGCCGCCGCCGCCCATGCGGGCGCCGCCGCCGCCGAAGTGAGCACCACCCCCGCCGCCACCGAAATGAGCGCCGCCACCGCCGCCGAAATGGCCGCCGCCACCACCGCCGTGGCCACCATGGCCTTGGGCGAAGCTCGGGGTCGCCATCGGAAGAATCAGTGCCAGCGCTGCGGCTGCACTCAAAATTCTCAGACTGTTCATGTTCAAACTCCTTCTCCCGGAAGCAAATCCCTTGAAAGGGCTGCAGTTCCTGGGATCACGCCG
Organism: Bradyrhizobium sp. WSM3983; assembly: GCF_000473045.1. Classification (GTDB taxonomy): domain Bacteria; phylum Pseudomonadota; class Alphaproteobacteria; order Rhizobiales; family Xanthobacteraceae; genus Bradyrhizobium. The sequence continues at coordinate 117,705 of NZ_AXAY01000006.1, forward strand.
GTTTGCGCATGAGCGGCAGATTTTCATGCCGACGCTGTACCCGGCATGAATGGATCGCGACCGATTTGCGGCAGCCTCTTTGCGGCAGCGACGGCTGCCCGTGCCACCGCGTTTGGGCTGGGGCACGACCGCACTGGGCGAACTGGACATTTGGCTGTCCGGATGGCATCAGGACCGCACGAAGCAGGGCCCTTGCCGCATGAAACAATTCTTCCTGAAGCTCTTCACCTGGTGGAACGGCCAGACCTTTGGCACGCAGCTCTGGACCCGCCGGTTCGGGGAGCTGGTCGGCCAGGACGAGCAGGGCAACCGCTATTACCGCACGGCCGGCGGCAAGATTGACCCGACGCTCGGCTTCGAGCGGCGCTGGGTGATCTATAACGGCTACGCCGAAGCGAGCCGCATTCCGCCGTCCTGGCACGGCTGGATGCACCATACGGTCGACGTGCCGCCGACGGAGGAGAACTACCAGCCGCGCGAGTGGGAAAAGCCGCACCAGGCGAACCTCACCGGCACGGCGAAAGCCTACCGGCCCTCCGGCTCGACCTTGGCCGCCGGCAAGCGGCCGAAGGCGACCGGCGACTACCAGCCCTGGACGCCTGGCTAGCCCTAGCGCTCTTCCATCATCGGATTGGATGCACACGCATCCGCCTCCTATCGCTGTGGACAACGGGAACAGCGGGGATGCCGCTCGCGCGGGCGTTGCGCCTGCACGAGCGATGCGGCTCAATGAACCCATCTTACGGAGATGGGAGACCATCGCGTTCGGTTCGGGCAACAGCTCGCGACTGTCCCGAAATGCAGCGGCCGCCGACCAGGACTCGATCGGGAGATAGGCCCCCGGTCTGGAAGCTCCGAAATCGCCCGATGAAATGTGCAGCCGCCGTGAGACAGGAAAGGCCGCTTGGGAAACCGGGCGGCCTTTTTCTGTTGGAGTGAGGGCCTCGTGCCCCGGACGCAGCGCAGCGCCTCTTGGCGGTGCGCTGCAGCGCCGGGGCCCATCTCACCGTGCCTACCGTGTCGCCTTCTGGGTCCCGGCTCTGCGGCGCAGCGTTGCACGCTGCAGCGCGTCCGGGACACGAGATGTGGTGATACGCGAAACTACATCATCCGCTCGGCTGCGCGCTTGGCGGCGTCGAGGCGGCGTGCCTGCCATGGCGCGACCCGCTCCCTCATGAGCGCGAGCACCTCGGCCGGAGCGGTATCCGGTGAGCCGGCATTGAATGGCGGCGTAGGATTGTATTCGAGGCGAAGTTGCACGGCTTCTGCGGTGGTGCGATCGACCAGCAGCGACACCAGCGTCAGCGCGAAATCGATTCCTGCAGTAACGCCGCCGCCGGTTACGCGGTTTCGATCGATGCAGACGCGTGTCTTGGTGGGCGTCGCGCCGAACAGGGCCAGCATCTCCATCGCGCTCCAATGGGTGGCGGCGTTGTAGCCCTTTAGGAGCCCGGCCGCGCCAAGCACCAGCGATCCCGTGCAGACCGAGGTGACGAATTTGGCGCTCGCAGCCCGCCTTCGGATGAAGTCGAGCGTCTCCTCGTCATTGAGGAGAGCGTCGGTGCCGAAGCCGCCCGGCACGCAGATCACATCCAGTTGCGGGCAGTCGGCGAACGTCACGGTTGGCGTCAGCATCAGCACGGAATCGCTCGGCACCGGATTCAGCGTCTTCCAGATCAAGTGCACGGTCGCGCCGGGGACGGACGAGAACACCTGCAACGGACCGGTGAAGTCGAGCTGGGTGACGTGCGGAAACACCAGAAGTCCGATCTGGAGCGGTGCCGGCATGAGAACCTCCAATGAGTGCTTGACGCCGACAAAATGGCATGGTGCCCTCCTGTCTAAAATGGCATATTTCCCTCACTTTCGGACATGAGCATGATCGGCATCCTGATCTTCCCGGATTTTCAGTTGCTCGACGCAGCCGGCCCGATCTCGGTATTCGAGATCGCGGCACGTGCCAGTGACAAGCCGCTTGCGCTGCGAGTGCTGGCGCTGAACGCAGGCGCCGTGCGGTCGTCCTCCGGCGTGGAGATGATGGCGCGCGATTTCAAATCGGCGAATGCGATCACGACGCTGGTCGTGGCGGGAGGCTCTGGCGTGGCCGAGGCGGCGCGCTGTCCGACCACGCTCGCCTTCGTGCAACGGCTGGCCAGGCGCAGCGTGCGGATCGCCAGCGTCTGCTCGGGTGCCTATGTGCTTGCGGAGGCCGGCCTGCTTGACGGTCGCCGCGCCACCACGCATTGGGGCCGGACGCGCGAATTCGTCGCGCGCTATCCGAAGGTGAAGTTCGAGCCTGACCAGATTTTCACCCGCGACGGCAATGTCTGGACGTCGGCCGGCATCAGCGCCGGCATCGACCTCGCGCTGGCGATGGTCACGGAAGACCATGGTGAGGAGATCGCGCAACAGACCGCGCGCCAGCTCGTGCTCTATCATCGCCGCAGCGGCGGCCAGTCGCAATTCTCTTCGCTCCTGGAATTGAAGACGCCGAACGGCCGCTTCGGTGCGCTGCTGTCATGGGCGCGCGAAAATCTCGACGCGCCGCTGACGGTGGAAAACCTCGCCGATCGCGCCGGCATGAGCGCGCGGCACTTCGCTCGCGCCTTTGCCGCGGAGACCGGCACGACGCCGTCCAAGGCGATCGAGCGGCTGCGGGTCGAGGTCGCCCGCGAGCGCGTCCAGTCCTCGCGCGAGGCGATCGAGCTCGTGGCAGAGGCGACCGGCTTCCGCGATCCTGAAAGAATGCGCCGCGCCTTCATCCGCGCCTTCGGCCAGCCCCCGCAGGCGTTGCGGCGCGCAGCGCGGGCGAGTTAGGGCGAGCACACGACTGTCAGCCAAAGGCCTTGCCGACCTCGCGACCGACAGAGGCGATCACATCATTTCGTCCGTTTGGGTCGAGCGATGCGCCGGTGAGGTAGACCGCGACGATGAGCGGTGAACGCTCAGGCGGCCATACGATGGCGACATCATTGGTGGTGCCATGTTCACCTGCTCCCGTCTTGTCGCCCACACGCCAGCCTTGCGGCAGGCCCGCGCGTAAACGACTGTTTCCCGTCTTGTTCGCGATGAGCCATTTGGCGAGTTGATCGCGGCCTTCCGGGAGGAGGGCATCACCGAGCAACAAGCGTTTCAGATTTGCGGCCATCGCATTTGGGGTTGTCGTGTCGCGGGGGTCGCCGGGCGTGGCCTCGTTCAGTTCAGTTTCAGTCCGATCCAATCTTGTCATCTTGTCGCCGAGGCTACGTGCAAAGCTGGTCAACCCGGCGGGACCACCAATATTGTTCAGAAGCGCGTTGCCGGCCGTGTTGTCACTCATGGTGATGGCTGCGTCGCAAAGTTCGCGGAGCGACATACCTTCTCCGCCGACATGCTCGCGGGTCACCGGCGAGTTCTCGACGATGTCGGCCTGCTCGAAACGAACGCGCCGTTCAAGAAGTTCCAGCTTGCTACCTGCGTTCTTGAGTATGGCTGCCGACGCCAGGACTTTGAATGTACTACACATGGGAAATCGTTCGTCTCCCTTGTGATGGATCGGAATTCCCGTTGTCGCGTCGAGCACGGAGACGCCGAGCCGGCCTCCGCTCTTCAGTTCCAGTTGTTCAATGGCTTTGATGAGCGGTGCTGCTCCGCTCGGCGCAGCACCCGAAACGTTCGGCAGAATGAGACTTCCTGCGGCCGCAAATGCCGATGAACTGAATTGACGTCGTGTAAGCATCGAGAACCCCCGTGAATTGCGGGCAGGTTTTGCGTCGCGCTCTGGCAATTGACAAACGATGGTTCGTAAGGCCATGCATAAGCAAAACTTGGATCAGATGTGGCCCGCCGCCCTGCCAACATTTCCAGTCTGCCGCTGAACGCACTCCGTTCATTCGAAGCGGCCGCTCGCCATCTCAGCTTTACCAAGGCCGGGCTGGAACTTCGCGTGTCGCAGGCAGCCGTGAGCCAGCAGGTGCGGATTCTGGAAGATAGTCTGCGCGTGAAGCTCTTCAGGCGATTGACCCGCGGGCTCGCGCTTACGGAAGAAGGCGAGGCATTGCAGCCTGCAATCTCGGACGCCTTTGGCCAGATCAACCAGGTGCTGGACCGGTTCGAGAACGGTCGTATGCGCGAAATGCTGACCGTTGGCGTGGTCGGAACATTCGCGTCCGGCTGGCTTCTCCCGCGTCTGAGGAGCTTCACTGCGAGCCATCCGAACATCGACATCAGGATCTTCGCCAATAACAATCGCGTGGACCTCGGTGGCGAAGGACTGGACTATGCCATTCGATTTGGCGACGGCGCTTGGCATGGGACGAACGCCGAGCGTCTGGTCGAGGCTCATTTCACGCCGATGTGCGCGCCAGCCGTTGCGAAACGACTTAAGGCCCCCACCGATCTCCATAAGGAGGTGCTGTTGCGGTCCTATCGGGTGGGCGAGTGGGCGCAATGGTTCGATGTGGTGCAATGCTGGCAACCTCGGATGACCGGCCCGACATTCGACTCCTCGGTCTCTTTGGCGCACGCAGCAGCTCAAGGCGCCGGAGTCGCGTTGTTGCCGGTCGTGTTATTTTCGGACGATCTCTCGCGCAAGCGGCTGGTCTGTCCCTATGACAGCCACGTCTATCTCGGATCGTATTGGCTCGCGTCCCTCAAGTCGAAAAGGCTTTCGCACGCGATGAAAGCCTTCCGCGACTGGATCTTGGCTGAGTGCAAGAAAAAGAGACCGCGCAATCCATGACGCTGCAGGCGTTAAGTTGCGCTGCCTGGAGCCGCCGCGCCGGGCGTACCCGCCCGCGCCGTCAGCCGCCGTGCGATCGGCGTCAGCATGTACGGCGCAAGGTGGATCGGAAACTGCGTCAGCGCGAAATAGAGCCAGGTGGTTGGCGGAAGCACGCCGGCGGTTGCGGCCAGCATCAGGCCGAGATTGCGCTGTGACACCATCAGCCCAAGCGCGAGCGCCCGCTCGTAGCCGATGCGGCGAAACAGCAACGTCGTGATGGCGAGCAGTGTGAAGTAGACGGTAAAGGCGAGCGCCGCGATGCCGACCGTGAAGAGGGGATTTGCGACGAAATCATGCGCCACGTCTCCCATGATCGCCGACGCGAAAATCAAGAGGATGATGATGTTGAAGCCGTCGATCGGTTGCTTGTGGCGCTGAATTGCCTTGGCACCGAACAACCAACGGATCATGGTCGCGGCCAGCAGCGATGCCGCGAGGATGCCGAGCAGTTTTAGTCCGAGCGTGAGCGGCGAGATGCTCAGCATGCCACCGAGGAAGAGGCTCGCGAACAGCGACGCCGTGAAAGGCACGACCGCGGTTGCTGTCACCAGTGTGACCAGCACGAGCGTGGCATCGAGCCCCATCAGGGCTGCGAGCGCTGGCGCGGCCATCATCGGCGAGGCCATGCTCTGCAGCATCAGCGCGAGCGACAGGCCGGGCGCGCGATCGGCGAGCCCGGTCGCATGCGCGGTCAGCCCCACGATCAGCGGCACGCCGATCGTGGTCCAGGCCGTGGCGGTCGCCACCAGCGCCGGTCGGCGCAGATGGCCGTACAGCGCCGCGAGATCCACCCGCATGAAGGAGATGCAGAGCAGGACGAGGATCGCCTCGGTGACGTAGGGCCGCAGCAGCGCGCCGAGCGGCGGCACGGCGGCCGCGATGAACACGACGGCCGCGACCGCGCGCGTGCCCTGGCTGCCAAGCCAGGTCAGGCCGCGGAGGGGAAGGGCGAAGATGGTTCGAGGCGCAGACGACATTCGGATGATGATGATGATGCCAGCCCAGTGCTAGGCGGGGCGGCCGGCCTCCTGAAAAGCCTTGTAGACGGCGACGGCATCGGAATCGAGCACGACGGGCACGGGGCCCTTGAGGTTCTGGTTATCGTTGGACGTCATTTTCGGGGGCGATGCCCGCTTCGGCCCCGGGGAGAGGCCTGCAATTATCCCATTCGAACGCCGGCCTGTCACGCCGGCGTCGGGTACGGCAGGAATGCCGCCCTTTCCCCGCCGTATTCGGCGTGTTAACCGGATGGCCTGCGAGCGGCGGTATCCCCTGTAGAATGTCCAACAAGCCCGATTCGCTGTTGAAGCCGCGCGAGATATGTTTCGAACCATTACCCTGACAGGTCTTGCGGCGCTTTTGGCCGCTACCGCTTTGACGGTGGCGACGCCTGCGCAGGCGCAGATCGGCACGATCTTCTCCGATCCACCGCCGCTGCGGCCGCCGGGGACGATCCCCCGTGGCGGGCAGCCGATGCCGCAGCCCACCCCGGACGACGACGAAGAGGTGCCTGAGCTGCCGCCGCAGGGCCGCGTGCTGCCGTCGCGTCCGATGCAGCCGCCGAGCCGCCAGGGGAACGTCATGCCCGGGCCGGTCGAGACCCAGCCGCTGGCGCCGCCGCCGGGCACCACCATCGCGCCGCAGAACCAGCCGCCGGCCGTCGCTGTCGCACCGCCAGGCGCGCCTGCTCAGCCGGGCGCAGCTGTTCCCGGAGCTCCTGGTCAGCGTCAGCCGCAGCAGAAGGGCGGAACCCAGCAGGGCGCCGTGCCGCAGGCCCCGGCGAGCCTCCAGCCGGGCGACGAGGTCGTCACCGAGCCGCCGGCCCAGAAGATCGTGAACAAGAAGGCGACCTTCTCCGGCCTCGACAAGATCACCGGGCGCATCATCAATTTCGACGAGGATATCGGCGAGACCGTGCAGTTCGGCGCGCTGCGGGTGAAGACCGACGCCTGCTATACGCGGCCCGCCACGGAAGCTGCCAACACCGACGCTTTCGTCGAGGTCGACGAGATCACCTTGCAGGGCGAGGTGAAGCGGATCTTTTCCGGCTGGATGTATGCCGCGAGCCCCGGCCTGCACGGCGTCGAGCACCCGATCTACGACATCTGGCTCACCGACTGCAAAGAGCCGCAGCAGACCATCGCGACCGCGGCGCCTGATCCGGCGAGCAAGCCTGCGCCGCCGCCACCGTCTCCGGCGCAGAAGAAGGCCGCGCCCAAGCAGGCGGTGCAGCAGCGTCCGCCGCAGCCTTTGCCGCCGCCGCAGCAGGCGCAACCAGCTCCACCGCCTCCGCCGCCGGAGCAGCGGCCGGGTCTGTTCGGTATCCCAGGGTTTGGCCGCTAGGCCAAATCCCAAGGTTTTGCCGCTAGGCCCTATTGCCGCGAGGCGATGATCTCGAGCGCGCGCGTGCCCGGGATCGCGTCACCCGCAGGCAGTCGCAGGAAATCGCCGGGCTCGCCGGCGAGCGCCTTGTCGAGCAAGGCTGTGTAGCGCCGCCGCGAGATCTCGGCCGCACCAAAGCTCTTCAGATGTTCGGTGACATATTGCGTATCGAGCAGCTCGAAGCCGCCATGGATCAGCCGCGCCACCAGATGCACCAGCGCGACCTTCGAGGCGTCGCGCGCGGTGTGGAACATGCTCTCGCCGAAAAAGGCACGGCCCAGGCTGACGCCATAGAGACCGCCGACGAGGTCGTCGCCCTGCCAGGCCTCGACGCTGTGGCAATGGCCGAGGTCGTAGAGGCCGCCATAGAGGTCGCGGATGCGCTTGTTGATCCAGGTGTCCTCGCGGCCGGCCTGCGGCGCGGCGCAGCCGGCGATCGTCGCCTTGAACGCGGTGTTGACGGTGACGCGAAACGCATCCGTCCGCACGGTGCGGGCCAGCCGCGAGGCGACACGAAAGCCGTCGAGCGGGATCACGCCCCGCATTTCCGGCTCGACCCAGAACAGGGTCGGGTCGTCGGCGCTCTCGGCCATCGGAAAGATGCCACAAGCATAGGCGCGCAGCAGCACTGCCGGCGTGATTTCAGACGAGGCGGAGTCGCGCGAAGTCATAGTGCCCAATCATAGCAGGATCGCGATGCGCGTGCGATGGGGGCAATTCCGGATGCCGGGATCAGACCGCCGCGGCGCTGTTGGCCGTGCCGGGCGCGGCGGGGGTACGGCGGAACCGCAGGATGATGCGGGTTCCGGAATGGTTGGGATCGCGCTCGACGGTGGCATCGAGCTTGGTGGCCATGGCCGCGACGATGCGCTGACCCATGCCGGTGGAGCGCGGATCGGCCTTGACGTTGTCGCCGACGCCGTCGTCGGTGATCGAGAGCAGAAGATCGTCGCCCTGCGATGTCAGCTCGACATGAATGGGGCCGGCACCGTCGGGATAGGCGTATTTCACCGCGTTCATTACCAGCTCGTTGACGATGATGCCGACGGCGACGGCACGGTCCGGGTCGATCTCGATCGGCTCGGCCTTCACCGTCAGGCGCGACATCCGGTTGCCTTCGGCGGAGCGGCGCAAATCCTCGAGCAGGGAGTCCAGATACTGGTTGAGCACGACGCTCTTCAGGTCCTGCGAGGTGTAGAGGCGGCGGTGCACCTGGGCGACGGCGGCGACGCGGCCCATCGCGTTGGTCAATGCGACCTTGACCTCGTCCTGGGCGGCGGAGCTCGCCTGCAGATGCAGGAGCGAAGCGATGATCTGGAGCGAATTGCCGACGCGGTGATTGACCTCGCGCAGCAGCAGCTCGCGTTCGGCGGCAAGCGCGGCATAGCGGTCGCGCGAGGCGTGGATCTCGGCCTCGGCCTCCTCGCGTGCCCGCTGCAATTCGGCCTGGCGCAGCGCGCCTTCGGCCGCCACATGCAGCAGCGGGATGAAGTCGCCCTTGACGTCCTTGACCAGATAGTCGGCCGCGCCCGCTTTCAGCGCGGTGACGGCGATGCTGGAATCCTGCGATGCCGTGACGAAGACCACCGGCGGGGCGTCCGGGATCTTCATGATCTGCTCCAGCGTCTCGAGCCCATCGAGACCCGGCATGTATTGATCGAGCGCCACGACATCGATGGAGCCTTCGATGGAGCCTTGGCTGCCTGCGTTGCGGATGCGCTCGAGGCCTTCCTCGCCGCTCGCGGCATGAATGACCTTGTAGCCGCGCCGCGTCAGGCCGCGATCGACCAGGCGCGCCAGCGCGCTGTCGTCATCAATGTAGAGCAGGGTTGGCGTGTGCTGGGTCATGAGGCGGCGGGCGGGACCTGGATGACCGAGAAGAACAGGCCGAGTTGCCGGATGGCGTTGGCGAAATTCTCGTAATTGACGGGTTTGGTGATGTAGACGTTGCAGCCGAGCTCGTAGCAGCGCTTGATCTCCTGACTGTCGTCGGTCGTGGTCAGCACAACCACCGGCGAGGCCTTGAGATATTTGTTTTCCTTGATCTGCTTCAGGATATCGATGCCGCTCATGTCGGGCAGGTTGAGGTCGAGCAGGATCAGGAGCGCGTTGCCTTTCTGCGCCAGCCCGGTGCCGTCGGCGCCGAAAAGGTGCTTCATCGCGGCGGTGCCGTTGGCGAACGACACAATCTCGTTGTTCACGCCGGAGCGGCGGATGTTGCGCTCGATCAAGCGCGCATGGCCCTCGTCGTCCTCGATCATGATGATGGTGACAGGCAACGTCATTTGTCCGCGTTCCGGTTGCTGGCGTTCCAGGCGATAGGCAGCGTGATCGTGAATGTACTGCCTGCATTCAGTTCTGACGATACCGACATCGTGCCGCCGAGGCGGCGCACAAGTGCACGCACATGGGCAAGACCGATGCCTTGGCCCGGCTTGTCCTGGGTTCCCGCACGGCGGAACAGGTCAAAAATCCGCTGATGATCCTTCGGATCGATGCCGCGGCCGTTATCGCTGATTTCGAAGATAGCGTAGCCGAGCTTGGTGCGCCCGCGAATTCTGATCTCGCCGGGCACCCCGCTCCTGAGATACTTGATCGCGTTATCGATCAGATTGGAGAAGATCTGCTCCAGTGCAAGGCGGTCGCTGACGATATTCGGCAATGGCTCGACGTGAATCTCGGCCTGCGCTTCGGCCGATTGGTGCGCCAGCGTCGACACGATGGTCTCGACGAAATCGCGTGTATCGATCTTTTCCGGCTGGAATTCGCGCCGACCCTCGCGGGTGAGGTTGAGGATTGCCGAAATCAGCCGGTCCATCCGGGCGATCGAGGATTTGATGAAGCCGAGTGCTTCGGAAAAATCCGCAGAAAGCTGCTTGTCGGGGCCGTCGAGCGGGATGTCAGCGACATCGACCGGCGGCCCGCCTGCCGGCACGCCCGTGAGCCCCCCGATCCGGCGAAAGATGTCCTTGCCCAATTCTTCGAGCTCGCTGGTGAAGCCCATGATGTTGACCAGCGGCGAGCGCAGGTCATGGCTGACGATATAGGCAAAGCGCTGGATCTCGTCGTTGGCTTCGCGCAGGTCTGCCGTTCGCTCATCGACGGTGGCCTCGAGATTGAGGTTGCCGTCGCGCAGCCGTGCTTCGGCGTCGTCACGGGCGCCGGCAGAGCGCCGCACCAGCCAGATCGAGATCAGGGCGAGCAGCACGACGAGGCCGGACCCGATGCCGGTCATCGAAGCGGCGAACGTCTGGCTGCGGTCGGCGTTCGCCGTGCGGAGCCGGAATAGCCGTTCCTCCTCCTGGATCATCGCGCTCGCCAAACTGCCGATTGCGGCGGTGGTATCGGCCGCAGCGGCTTCATTCATCAGGAATGTCGCCTTGTCGATCTGGCCCTGCCGGACGAGGTCCATTTCCTGGGTGAACTGGCCGAGCCGGATCTCGATCGCCGCGCTCAGCTTCTCGATGCCCTCGCGTTGCGCCGGATTGTCGCCGGTCAGGCGCGTCACCCGGTCCAGCGCTGGAACGATCGCGGCGACCGCCTTGTCATGGTCGGTCTTGAAGTTCTCGCTCCGGGTCAAGAGGTAGCCGCGCACACCACTCTCGGCGCGACGAATCTCGAGCAGCAGGGCGTTGAGCTGGTTTTCCACCTCTAGGGTGTGAACCACCCATTTGCTGTCGTCGCGAGCCTTGTTGACGAGATAGACGGAGCCGGCGCTGATCACGGTCAGCACCAGAAGTCCCGCTGCGAACAGCAGGATCTGCCAGAATGCGCGCCGCCGCTGTTCCCCAGCGGTCACGACGTTCTTGCCCTGTTATGCGTAGTGGAGTTCAACATGCCCCCTTGGAACTGTTCCAACCGTCCAGAACGCGATTGGGACCAGAGGGTTCCACGGGACAGGACTTATTTCGCCGGCGGTTCCGTCTTACCGGCGAGGTACTGCTCCAGCCAGTGGATGTGATAGTCGCCGTTGATGATGTCGTCCTGGCGCACCAGGTCGCGGAACAGCGGCAGCGTGGTCTCGATGCCGTCGACCACCATCTCGTCCAACGCCCGGCGTAGCCGCATCAGGCATTCGGCGCGGGTCTTGCCGTGGACGATCAGCTTGCCGACGAGGGAATCGTAGTAGGGCGGGATCTGGTAGCCCTGATAGACCGCGGAATCGATCCGCACGCCGAGCCCACCGGGCGGGTGGTATTGCGAGATCCGGCCGGGCGAGGGACGGAAGGTCAGCGGGTTCTCCGCATTGATGCGGCACTCGATGGCGTGGCCGATGATCTGGATCTCGCTCTGCTTGGCTGGCAGTTCGCCGCCGGCGGCGATGCGGATCTGCTCCAGCACGAGATCGATGTCGGTGATGCTCTCGGTGACGGGATGCTCGACCTGGATGCGGGTATTCATCTCGATGAAGTAGAACTCGCCGTCCTCGAACAGGAACTCAATGGTGCCGACGCCGAGATATTTCATCTCGCGCATCGCCTTCGCGCAGGTCTCGCCGATCTTGGCGCGTGCAGCGGCGGCCAGCACGGGCGAGGGACCTTCCTCCCAGACCTTCTGGTGGCGACGCTGCAGCGAGCAGTCGCGCTCGCCGAGATGGATCGCGCCGCCGCGGCCGTCGCCGAGGATCTGGATCTCGATGTGGCGCGGCTTCTGCAGGTATTTTTCCAAGTAGACCGAAGCGTCGCCGAAGGCCGATTTGGCCTCGTTGGCCGCCGTCGACAGCGCCACCTGGAGGTCCGCCTCGGTCTGCGCAACCTTCATGCCGCGGCCGCCGCCGCCGGCAGCCGCCTTCACCAGCACGGGAAAGCCGATCTTCCTGGCGATCGCTATCGCGTCGTCGTTGGGACCGACCGCACCATCGGAGCCGGGGACCACGGGGATCCCGAGTTTCTTGGCGGTCTTCTTGGCCTCGATCTTGTCGCCCATCAGGCGGATGTGCTCGGCCTTGGGACCGATGAATTGCAGATTGTGCTCACCGAGGATCTCGGCGAAGCGCGCGTTCTCCGACAGGAAGCCGTAGCCGGGATGCACGGCATCCGCGCCGGTGATCTCGCAGGCCGCCAGCAGCGCGGGCACGTTGAGATAGCTGTCCTTCGACGGTGGCGGCCCGATGCAGACGCTCTCGTCCGACAGGCGCACATGCATGGCGTCGGCGTCGGCGGTGGAATGCACGGCGACGGTCGCGATCCCGAGCTCCTTGCAGGCTCGCAGGATGCGAAGGGCGATCTCGCCGCGATTGGCTATGAGGATCTTGTCGAACATGGTGCCTCAGGGGCGAACGGGGAATAGCGAATGGCGAATAGGGAAGAGTAACTGTTCGCTACTCGCTATTCGCCACTCCCTCACTCAATGATCACCAGCGGCTCGCCGAACTCGACCGGCTGGCCGTCTTCGACCAGAATCTGCGTCACCGTGCCGGCGCGCGGCGAGGGAATCTGGTTCATGGTCTTCATCGCTTCGATGATCAGCAGGGTCTGGCCGACCGAGACCTTCGAGCCGATCTCGATGAACGGCTTGGCGCCGGGCTCCGGCGACCAATAGGCGGTGCCGACCATCGGCGAAGACACGGCGCCGGGATGCTTCGACATGTCTGCTGCGGCAGCCGCGGGTGCGGCAGAAGGCGAGGCGACGAGCGCGGGAGCCGCATGCTGCACCGGCATCGGCATGGTCGCGGCGACGCTGATGTTGCGGGCGACGCGCAGCCGCAAGCCGGCGCGCTCGATCTCGATCTCGGTGAGGCTGGTCTCATCGAGCAGGAGAGCAAGCTCGCGAACGAGCGCGGAATCCTCGCTGGAAAACTTTGCGGCTGCTTTGTCGTCTGGCTGGCGCGCCATGTTCTTTGATCCGAATGTTCTGTGTGAGGAGGGTGCGTCAGGCTTTGGGCTTGATGCCGACCTTGGCGGCAAGGCCCTGGATGGCGAGGCGGTAGCCCTCGATGCCGAAGCCGCAGAGCGAGGCGAAGGCCGCGCGCGCGGTGTAGGAATGGTGACGGAAACTCTCGCGGGCGTGGATGTTGGTCACGTGCACTTCGACGGTCGGGATCTGCACCGCGAGCAGCGCGTCGTGCAGCGCGATCGAGGTGTGCGAATAGCCGCCGGCATTGATGATGATGCCCTTCATCTTGCGGGCGTGGGCCTCGTGGATGAAGTCGATCAGCTCGCCTTCGCGGTTGGACTGCCGACAATCAGCCTTGAGGCCGAAGGTCGCGGCCGTCTCCCGGCACAGCGCCTCGACGTCGGCCAGCGTCGCGTGGCCATACTTCTCGGGCTCGCGCGTCCCCAGCATGTTGAGGTTCGGCCCGTTGAGAACGAGGATCGTGTCGGTTGCTGCTTCGGCCATTCCTATCCCGGCAGGTGTTTCGGCGTGGCGGGGTTATAGGTAACAAAGTGACCCAGGGGAAGCCTTGAAGGGCCTCCGGGATCGCTTCAGGTATCTCATCCAGTGCGCAAAAACCTGTGCGGAAACTACGGAAATTGCTTGTTAACCAGTCCGAAGCATGGCTGCCGGCCAAACGCAAAGGGGGCGGGCATCGCTGCCCGCCCTCTGAGGTTGCCGTCGTCCGGCCTTAGACGTTCAGGACCGCCACGATCTCGTAGGTGTCCGGATTGATGATCACGATCTCTTCCTTGACGAGGACGTACTTGTAGGTCCGCCACTCCGGATAGATCGTCACGACCCGCGACGGCAGGGCATGCAGTTCGATGCCCTCACGGGGAATGCGGGTGCCGACGGAGATCGAGAAGTTCACGTTGGTCACGGGCCGCACGTGCTCCTCGCGGATCACCGAGGTGATCTGCGTGCGCTGCTCGGTCGACAGCTTGGCACCGGCGCCGGCCTGGCCGACCGTCGTGTTGGTGCTGCTCTGACCCTGCGCGTTCTGGTTGGTGCTGGTGCCGGTCTGGCCCTGAGCGTTCTGGTTGGTGCGGGTCTCGGTGCCCTTCCGGTTCTCGGCATTGTTGGTGCTGCTGGCGCCGCTCTTGGTGCCCTCAGCCTTCATGTCCTTCTGTTCCTTGGCGCCGGACTTGCTGGTGTCCTGGCTCATGCTCTTGGACTTGTCCTGCTGACCCTGCGCGTGTTCGTCGGTGCGCTGGCCCTTGGTGGCGCCGGACTTCTCCTCAGCCGCGTTCTTGTTCATCTCGCGGCCGGAGTGCTCGTCCTTGGTCGCGCCGGAGGATTTTTCCTCGGCGGACGTGCCGGACTTCATGCTGCTGGAGCCGCCAGCCTGGCCGACGGTGCCCTTCTCATGGGTGGATTCATGGGTGGATTCCTTGCCCATCGAGTTGCCGCGTTCGGCGGCGCCGCCGGAGGACTGCGAGTGCTGCATCGGCTGAGCGCCGGCGCCGCCGCTCTCGTTCTTCATCGTGCCCTGTGCGTTCGCCAGTCCGGTGCCAGCGATGAGCGCGAGTGCGGCAACCGAGATCATAAAGCGGTTCAACATTGAATTCTCCTCACGTGTTTTCACTTGCGTCATTGCCCGCGCCGACAACGAAAGGAGATTTGAGTTGTTCCGGAACTTCGCCAGTTCCGCAGCATTTGTTTGTTGAATACCAGATGAATGACTTTGCAGGATCGCGCCAAAGTTTGACGGCCAAGTTTGACGCAAGAAAAAGGCCGGCGTTTCAGCCGGCCTCGCTAGCGTTCTGTATCGAAAAGCGTGCGATCAGCAGGTCGCTTTGCCGCAGCGGGCGACGCCGATCTTTTCCTTGAGGCCGTCGAGGCCGACGGCGCCGACCACGATCTGCTTGCCGATCACGTAGCTCGGCGTGCCGTTCATGCCCATCGCTTCGGCGAGCTTGAAGTTCTCCTCGATGGTGGCGCGCACCTCAGGGCTCGCGATGTCTTTCTCGATCTTCGCGGTGTCGAGGCCGGCTTCCTTGGCCGCCTGAAGCGCGCGCGCCTTGTCGGCGGCGCCACGGCCGCCAAGCAGCTTCTGGTGGAAGTCGAGATATTTCTTGCCGGAGGGATCCTGCATGCGCACGGCGACCGCGACCTGGGCGGCTTCGACCGAGCCCTGGCTCAGCACCGGAAACTCCTTCAGCACGACCTTCAGCTTGGGATCGGCCTTCATCAGGTCGAGCATGTCGCCCATCGCGCGCTTGCAGTAGCCGCAATTGTAATCGAAGAACTCGACGAAGGTGACGTCGCCGTCCTTGTTGCCGAGAACGACCTGGCGCGGCGAGTTGAAGATCGCATCCGAGTTTTGCGCGATGCTGGCCTCGTGCTTCTTCGTTTCGGCATCAGCCTGGCGCTTGCTGAGCTCGGTCATCGCCTCTTCGAGCACCTCGGGATGGCTGACGAGGTAGTTCTTGATGATCGCCTCGATGTCGGTGCGCTGGGCATCCGAGAAACTGTCGGCCGAAGCCGGTCCCGTTGCGCCGAAGATGGCGAGCGCAAACAGCGCGGGAGCAAGCAGGCGCAGCGAAGGCATTGGCAAATCCTCTTATCCAGAGCAGGTTTCGAAAACAGATGTCGTGATCAGGCTAGTTGCGCGGCGGTTTCGACGCCACGATGTCGTCGGCCTTGACCCATCCGGGCGTGCCGACGGCAAAACGGGTTTTCGCGCGCGTGGCGAGCTCGCGAGCGGTCTTGTTGTCGCCGCGCAAGTAAGCGGCCTGGGCTGAGGCGAGATCCGCCTCGGCATAGTCTCCCTTCCGGCCGTAGGCCATCGCGAGTTGCATGTAGCCGAGCGGGGCCTCGGGCTCGCGTGCCACGGCGGCACGGAGGATCCGAATGGCGTCGTCCGTGTAGGCCTTATTATCGGTTCCAACCAGAGCCTGCCCAAGTAACATCTCGATGAGGGGCGCATTGTTCGAGAGTGCGACCGCCTTGCGCAGGGGGGCAATCGCGTCGGCGGGCTTGCCGCTCTCCAGCAGGGCCTGGCCGCGGACCTCGTAGAAGTACGGGTTGTTCGGCTGCACCGCGATCAATGCGTCGATCTGGGTGAGGGCGCTGCGCAGATCGCCGTGCAGATAGGTGCTGATGGCGCGGGCATAGCGCGCCGGCAAGCTGTCATTGGTCAGGGGATAGCGGCGGTACACCAGCTCCGGCCGCTCCATGAAGGCGGAGATCTTGGCGCGCACCATGTCGTGGCGGAGCTGCAGCGCGGGATCGTCCTTCTTGTCCCAATAGGGGCTGCTACTGGCGAATTCCTGGAGTGCTGCGACGCGCTCGGCGGGCATCGGGTGCGACTGCAGATAGGGGTCAGCGCCGCGTGCCGCGAACAGGCTCTCGCTGGTGAAGCGCTTGAAGGTCTCGTACATGCCCTTCGGCGACTGCTGGGTCGCGGTCAGAAATTTCACGCCGGCGCGGTCGGCGTTCTCTTCCTGCTGGCGCTGGTAGGACAACAGCGAGCGGCGGATCATCTCCTGCGGTCCGGCGATCGCAGCCGCGCCGGCATTGGCGAGCCCGTTATTGCCGCTGCTGGAGCCGCGGCTCGCACCCGCGACGAGCGCGCCTGCGCCGAGCAGCATGGCGATGATCATCTGGGTCTGGGCATTGGCGAGCTGCTCGCGCAGCTTGGACAGATGGCCGCCGGCCAGATGCCCGGTCTCGTGCGCGAGCACGCCGATCAGCTGGTTCGGCGTCTCCGACTGCAGGATCGCGCCGAAATTGACGAAGATGCGGCGGCCATCGGCGACGAACGCGTTGAACGAGCTGTCGTTGATGATCACCATCTGGATGTTCTGCTTCTCCAGACCGGCAACCCGCAGGATCGGGCGCGTATATTCGCGCAACAGCTGCTCGGTTTCGGTGTCGCGCAGGACCGGCGGTCCGCGGCCCTCCTGCGCCTGCGTCGCCGGGACTGGCAGCAGCGCGATCGCAGCCGCCGTGACGAGGGCGGTAAGGGCGGAGGCCTTCTTGCGCAATGCGATCTGGAGCAACATCAATCGGTCTGGGTCAAACGGGCTTTGCAAGCGGACTTGGCAAGCGGACTTGGCAAGCGGATTTGGCAAGCGGATTTGGAATGCAGTCTTTGTGATTGGTTTTGGCGATTGGCGGCGGACCGGATACGCGATATGCCCTTATGAGCCGTATAATGCGGCTAGTCTGGGGCGTGAAGCGCCCTGTTTCCGGGCCGAACGGACCGGTCCGCCAGCGAAATAGCAGAAATCGATGCACGATGCGACATTGAGGAACCGGGTGGGGCAGTGGCTCGAGCCCTCCCGCCGCAGTGATGTTCCCCCGTTCATGGTGATGGACGTGATGGCCGCGGCCGCCCGGATCGAGGCGGCCGGCGGCCATGTCATTCACATGGAGGTCGGCCAGCCCGCGGCCGGCGCGCCGAAGACTGCGATCGCGGCAGCGCAGGCCGCGCTTTCTGCGGGGCGGATCGACTACACCTCGGCGCTCGGCATCCCCTCCTTGCGCGAGCGCATTGCGCGGCATTATCGCGATGCATATGGCTGCACCGTCAGCCCGGAGCGAATCGTGGTGACCACGGGTTCCTCGGGCGGGTTCATCCTCGCTTTCCTGTCGATGTTCGAGCCCGGCGATCGCGTCGCTGTCACGGTGCCGGGCTATCCGCCGTATCGTCATATCCTCACCGCGCTCGGCTGCGAGCCGGTGCTGATCGAGACCACCAACGAGACACGTCACGCGCTGACCGGCGAGGCGCTGCTCGCCGCCCATCGCAAGGCACCCCTGAAGGGCGTGCTGGTCGGCAGCCCCGCCAATCCAACGGGAACGATGATGTCCCGGGAGGCGCTCGCTGGCCTCATCGCAGCTTCAGAGGATGCCGGCATCCGCTTCATCTCCGACGAGATCTATCACGGGCTCGACTATGCGTTTCCGGCCGTGACGGCGGCGGCGCTGTCTGAGCACGCACTCGTGATCAACTCGTTCTCGAAGTATTTTTGCATGACGGGCTGGCGCGTCGGCTGGATGGTCGTGCCCGAGATACTCGTGCGACCGATCGAGCGGCTTCAGCAGAATCTCTCGATCTCGGTGCCGTCATTGTCACAAGTCGCGGCCGAAGCCGCCTTCGATGGCGCGGCCGAGATGGAGGAGATCAAGCATGGCTATCAGGAAAACCGGCGCATTCTGATCGAGGGATTGCCCAAAGCGGGCCTCAGCAAGTTTTTGCCGGCGGACGGCGCGTTCTATCTCTATGCCGACGTCTCGGACTTCACCTCGGACAGTTTCGACTTCGCCAAGCAGATGCTGGAGAAAGCCCACGTTGCGGCAACGCCGGGCGTTGATTTCGATCCGATCCATGGCCGCTCGTTCGTCCGATTTTCCTACGCGCGCTCGGCCGCGGAGATGCGGGAGGCAGTTGACCGGATCGCTCACTGGCTTAAATAGCCGCCAGTTTCGAACAGCCTTCCGGAGTGCATCTTGTCTGACCGAACCGTACAGTCCGCCGCCGCGCGGCATTCTCCTCTCGCCGCCTTGTTGTGGCCGACCCGACCGGGTGAGACCGTAGGCAGCTTGCGCGCATTCGTGCTGGTCGCGCTTGGCACCGCGTTGATGGCGCTATCCGCCAAGGTGAATCTGCCGCTGCCCTACGTGCCCATGACCCTGCAGAGCATGGTCGTGCTGATGATCGGCGCGGCCTATGGTTGGCGCCTTGGCAGCGCAACCATGATCGCCTACCTCGCTGAAGGCGCGATGGGGCTACCGGTGTTTGCCGGTCCGGTCGGCGGACTTGCGCCGCTGGTCGGCCCGACCGCCGGCTATCTGTTCGGCTTCGTCGCCGCGGCTTTCGTCACCGGCTGGCTCGCCGAGCGCGGCTGGGATCGCAGCGTGGGTCTGCTGTTTGTGGCGATGGCCGTCGGCCATGTCGTCATTTTCGTCGGCGGGTTCGGCTGGCTGGCCTTCGGCCTTGGTGCCGCCAAGGCTTGGCAGGTTGGCGTCGCGCCGTTTATAGCGGCATCTCTCGTCAAGAACGCGCTGGGTGCGACCCTGATGCCGGCGGCACGCCGGATCATCGATCGCCGGTAAAGCGCGCAAGTCCGAGCAGTTCCAATTGACAGGGCCGGCCAAGTTGATCTTGGCTGGCTCTAAATTTTGAGGGGGAGTGAAACAATGACAACGACAACGATGGCGGGGGCGCCGGCCGCACCGAGCGCGGCCAAGCCGTGGTATAAAATTCTCTACGTCCAGGTGCTGATTGCCATCGTGCTCGGCGCGATCGTCGGCTGGCTCTGGCCGACGGTTGCCACCAACGAATGGATCAAGGCGCTCGGCGACGGCTTCATCAAGCTGATCAAGATGGTGATCGCCCCGATCATCTTCTGCACCGTGGTCTCCGGCATCGCCCACATCCAGGATGCCAAGAAGGTCGGACGCATCGGCGTCAAGGCGCTGGTCTATTTCGAAATCGTCTCCACCTTCGCGCTCGTCATCGGCCTCATCATCGGCAACGTCGTCAAGCCGGGCGCAGGCTTCGGCAATGCCGCCGCCAACGCGCAAGCGGTCGCCAATTACGCCAAGCAGGCCGAGGGTCAGAAGTCGGTCGACTTCATCCTGCACATCATTCCCGACACCGTGGTCGGCGCCTTCGCGCAAGGCGAGATCCTGCAGGTGCTGCTGTTCTCGGTGCTGTTCGGCTTTGCCATCATGGGGCTCGGCGAGCGCGGCCACGTGATCCGCAGCTTCATCGACGACGCCGCGCACGCGGTGTTCGGCGTCATTTCGATCGTGATGCGCGCGGCGCCGCTTGGTGCGTTCGGCGCGATGGCCTACACCATCGGCAAGTTCGGCACCGGTGCGATCCTCAATTTGATGGGCCTGATCGCGACGTTCTACCTGACCTCGGCACTGTTCGTGATCGTGGTGCTCGGCACCATCGCGCGCTTTGCAGGGTTCTCGATCTTCAAGTTCCTCGCCTACATCAAGGACGAGCTGCTGATCGTGCTCGGCACTTCGTCGTCGGAAAGCGCGCTGCCGTCCTTGATGGAGAAGCTGGAACGTCTCGGCTGCTCGAAGTCGGTGGTCGGCCTCGTGGTGCCCACGGGTTATTCGTTCAACCTCGACGGCACCAACATCTACATGACGCTGGCGACCCTGTTCATCGCGCAGGCGCTCGGCTTCGATCTCACCTTCGGCCAGCAGCTCACGATCCTGGTCGTGGCGATGCTGACCTCGAAGGGCGCCTCCGGCATCACCGGCGCAGGCTTCATCACGCTGGCGGCGACGCTGGCCGTGGTCGATCCGCGGCTGGTGCCGGGCATGGCGATCGTGCTCGGCATCGACAAGTTCATGAGCGAATGCCGCGCGCTGACCAATCTCTGCGGCAACGGCGTGGCCTGCGTGATCGTCGCCTGGTGGGAGGGCGAGCTCGATCGCGACAAGCTCAATGCGCTGCTGAGCCGGCAGATCGATCCGACGGACATGGAAACTGCTGTCACGACGGACTGATCTGCCACCTGGCGGCGCAATCCGCCGTCAGGTCTTGAAGTAATAGGGCTGGTCGAGATCCTCGATCAGCCCGATTTCTTTTGGCGTCCAGCCGAGCAAGGCGCGCGTCTTTGCACTCGACGTCGGCACATCGACGCCGGCGAACTGTGCGAACCAGCCGAAATGCTCGGCCGCTTCGTCCTGCGACTTCGAGACCACGGGTACGCCGAGCCTTTTGCCGATCACTTCCGCGATCGACTTGAACGGGATGCCTTCCTCCGCAATCGCGTGATAGCACGGCGCGGTCGCGCCTTGCTCGAGCGCGAGGCGATAAACGCGGGCGGCATCGATGCGGTGCCCGGCCGGCCAGCGGTTCATGCCGTCGCCGATATAAGCTGCCACGCCTCTCTCGCGCGCGAGGTTGATCAGGATCGGCACAAAACCGTGGTCGCCTTCGCCATGCGTCGTCGGCGGCAGACGGACCACGGCGGCCCGGACGCCGGCCAGCGAGAGCGCGGTCGATTCCGACACGCGTGGGAAGCCGTGTGCCGACTCGTCATCCTCGGTGGCGAGGCGCCCCGGCGCGAGCAGTGCCACGCCGGAAGTGACGATGAGCGGACGCTCGGAGCCCTTGAGCTCCTCGCCGAGCGCGAGGATGGCGCGGCGGTCAAGCTCGCAATTGTCCAAAAATTTCGAGAAGTCGTGGTTGAAGCCGAGGTGGAGTACGCCGTCGGAGCCGGCGGCGCCGCTGCGCAGGGAGGCGTGGTCCTCCAGCGAGCCGCGATGGACCGCGGCGCCCATCGCGGTGAGGGCGGCTGCGCCGGCGTCGGACCTAGCGAGGCCGGTGACGCTATGGCCGGCGGCGATCAGGTCGGCAACGACGGCGGAGCCGACGAAGCCGGTGGCGCCAGTGACGAATACACGCATGAGCAGCTCTCCAGTGTTGGTGGAAAGCAGCATCCGCGCCATAGTTATCCGGGTAAAGTAGTGACATTATCAGGGTATAATAGCTAACAGGATGAGCGAGACCACCAGCGAAAATCTGCTCGGGATCTATTTGAAGGATCGCCGTACCCGGCTCGACGCGGCCGCCTTCGGCTTTGGCGGCAGCCGCAGGCGCACCCCGGGGCTGCGGCGTGAAGAGGTGGCGCAGCGGGCCAATATCAGCCCGACCTGGTACACGTGGCTGGAGCAGGGTCGGGGCGGCGCACCGTCGGCCGACGTGCTCGACCGCATCGCCGGAGCGCTGATGCTGACCGATGTCGAGCGCGAGCATCTGTTCCTGATCGGGCTCGGCCGTCCGCCCGAGGTCCGTTACCAGGCAAGCCAAGGTGTATCGCCGCGGCTTCAGCGCGTGCTCGATGCACTTGAGACCAGCCCCGCCATCATCAGGACTGCGATCTGGGACGTCGTCGCCTGGAACCGGGCGGCCACGCTCGTGCTGACCGACTATTCAAAATTCCCGCCGGAACGGCGCAACATCCTGCGTCTGATCTTCAGTGAGCCCAATGTGCGCGCCGCGCAATATGATTGGGACAGCGTTGCCCGCTTCGTGGTCGCGGCGTTCCGGGCGGATGCGGCGCGCGCCGGCGCGGTCTCCCATGTCGCCGAGTTCGTCGACGAGATGTGCCGTCTCAGTCCCGAATTCGCGAAGCTGTGGGCCGACAACGACGTCCGAAGCTACGGCGAGGGCGTCAAGCGTCTGCGCCATCCCGTGCTCGGCCCGATCGCGTTCGAATATTCGGCCTTCTCGGTCGACGGCCGGCCCGATCTCGGCATGGTCGTCTACAACCCCGCGACGCCGGAGGATGCGCAGTGCATCAAGGCCGTTCTGGCCACGCGAGTCGACTGACGGATGATCCGTTGACGGCGGCGCTCGCGGTGCTTAGCGGAGAGCTAGAACCGCTCCGGCCGGTACGGCGTTGGATCGATCGACGGCGTCTCGCCGTTCATCATCTCTGCGAGCAGGCGTCCGGTGGCGGGGCCGAGCGTAAAACCCTGGTGGCCGTGGCCGAAATTCATCCAGAGGCCGGGATGCCGCGGGGCACGGCCGAGCACGGGCACCATGTCGGGTGTGCACGGTCGGGTGCCGAACCATGGCTCCGGTTCGGCGCGCTTGCCGAGATCGATCAGCTCGCGTGCCGAGGCTTCGGCACTGGCGAGTTGCACCGGCGTGGCCAAAGCATCCGGCCCCGTCAGCTCCGCGCCTGTGGTGATACGGATGCCCTTGGCCATCGGACCCATGGCATAGCCGCTGCCCTTGTCGACCAGCGGAAGGTCGAGCGAGGCGCCGCCGCTGTAATGCATGTGGTAGCCGCGCTTGCGCACCAGGGGAATCCGATAGCCGAACTTGTGCAAGAGATCCGGCGACCACGGCCCGAGGGTCACGACGGCGTTGGCGGCATCGATGCGGCCATTGTCGGTGTCGACCGACCATCCGGTCGCGGTCTGCTGCAGCGACTGCGCATCGCCGAGCGCGATGGTGCCGCCGAGGCGCTCGAACAGATCGGCGTAGGCGGTGACCAGGGCGCCGGGATCGGACACGGTCCAGGTGTCGAGCCAATGGATCGCACCGGGAAGGTCGTCGCGCAGGATCGGCTCTGCCTTGGTCAGCTCGCTGCCCGAGAGCACGCGAAAATTCACGCCGAACTCGCGGCGGTCTTCCTCCGCGGTCTTGATCGCGAGATCGAACGAGGCGGGGTCGCGATGCAGCACGCGATAGCCGGCCCGGCGGATCAGATTGTCGGCATGGGCTTCGCGGATGAGGATGTCGTGCTCGGGCGTCGCATAGGCGATCAGGCGCGACCAGGCCTCGATCGCTTCGCGATGCCGCTTCGGTGCCGAATGCCACCAATAGCGGAGCAGGGGCTCGACATGGCGATGCAGCGAGGACAAGCTGTAGCGCACGTCGTTGGTGCGACCGGTCGCGATCTTCACGAGCGAGGCGAGATCGCGCGGCATCGGATAGGGCCGTACCGCCTCTGCCTGGATCATCCCGGCGTTGCCGTAGCTGGTCTCGCGGCCCGGCTCCCTGCGGTCGACGAGCGCGACGGTCCAGCCGCGCTGCTTCAGATGCAAGGCGGCACTCACCCCTACCATCCCGCCGCCGAGAACGATTGCGCTTTGCATTGGATCTGACCTCGCCAAATCAAAACCGCCCGGCTTGGCCGGGCGGTTTCATCTGGATTTCGTTCTATTCGCCGCCACCGAAACGGCGCGACCACCAGCCGGCGCGACGCGGTGCGGCCGGCGTCTCGCTTGCCGCTTCCGGCGCGGGCTCAGGCGCCGGCGGAGCAACCGGCTCTGGCGCCGCCGCAACCTGGGTTGCCGGCTCGCTCGGGCTGCTCGACAGGAAGCTCACCTTCTCGCGGACGGTGGAGCGGCGTCGTGCCGCCTTGTCGTCGGATGCGGGCTCTTCTTCAGCAGCAGTGGCTGAAGGCGCGGGCTGCATCGGCGTTTCAACCGGTGTCTGCAACTGAAACTCGGGCTGAGACGTTTCGACCGGGGCGATGTGCTCCGAATGCGCAATCGACGGCGCCGTCTCGCTGCCGGAGCTATCGAAATCGGCCACCGCATCGGTTGCTTCCGACGCCGGATTGCCGCCGAGCTCGTCGCCGATGGAGCCGGCGAGACCTTCCTCGCCGCCACCGCGCCGGCGACGTCCGCCGCGACGACCGCGCCGGCGCCGGCGCGCGTCTGCGCCCTGCTGCTCGCCGCGGGCGGCCTGTTCCTCGCCTTCCTCGCTGTCCGGTTCGGCCTCGGCGTCCTCTTCGCCTTCGCTAGCGGCCGCTACAGCCCCTTCAGGAGAAGCGGGAGCGCCATCCTCGCGCGCCTCGCCGTCGCGCTGACCGCCGCGGCCACGCCGACGACGGCGGCGCTTGCGCCCGCGCTGGCCGTCCTGCTCGGGCGAAGCATCGCCTGCGGCTTGTTCTTCTGTGAGACCTTCGGTCTCCTCGGTCTCGACCTCGGATTCCAGTTCGGAATCGAACTCCTCGTCGTCATAGGCCTCCTCGGCCAACGGCGGCGGGCTTGCGGCTGCCTGTGCGGCCAGCAGCGCCTTGGCGGCTTCCAGCGTGTGCACCTGCTCGCCACGATCGATCACATAGGCCTGCGGTCCGCTGACGCTGGCATCAGCGATCACCGCCAGCGTGACCTTGAAGCCGTTTTCGAGATCGCGCAGATGGCCGCGCTTGTGGTTCAGCACGTAGAGCGCGACGTCGGTGCGGGTACGGACCACGAGATTGTGGGTCGCGCCCTTCATCAGGATCTCTTCGAGGCCGCGCAGCAACTGCAGCGCCACCGAGGAGACCGAGCGGACGTGGCCGGTGCCGCCGCAATGCGGGCAGGGATCGGTCGAGGATTCCAGCACGCTGGCGCGGATGCGCTGGCGCGACATCTCGAGCAAGCCGAAATGCGAGATGCGGCCGACCTGGATGCGCGCGCGATCCTGACGCAGGCAGTCGGACAGCTTGCGCTCGACCGCACGGTTGTTGCGCTTCTCGTCCATGTCGATGAAGTCGATGACGATCAGCCCGGCGAGGTCGCGCAGGCGGAGCTGGCGGGCGACCTCTTCGGCCGCTTCCAGATTGGTCTTGAGCGCGGTGTCCTCGATGTGGTGCTCGCGCGTCGATCGTCCCGAGTTGACGTCGATCGAAACCAGCGCCTCGGTCTGGTTGATCACGATATAGCCGCCGGAGCGTAGCTGGACGGTCGGCGAGAACATCGCGTCAAGCTGGCTCTCGACGCCCATGCGCGAGAACAGCGGCTGGCCGTCGCGATACTGCTTCACAGCGCTGACATTGGCGGGCATCAGCATCTTCATGAAATCGCGCGCTTCGCGGTAGCCGGAGTCGCCGGCGACCGAGATCTCGTCGATCTCCTTGTTGTAGAGGTCGCGCAGCGAGCGCTTGATCAGTGAGCCTTCCTCGTAGACCAGCGTCGGGGCCTGCGACTTCAGCGTCAGGTCGCGCACCGTCTCCCACATCCGGATCAGGTACTCGAAGTCGCGCTTGATCTCGGGCTTGGTGCGGGCGGCACCTGCGGTGCGCAGGATGATGCCCATGCCCTCGGGCACGTCGAGATCCTGCACCACTTCCTTCAGGCGCGAACGGTCCTGGGCGCTGGTGATCTTGCGGCTGATGCCGCCGCCACGCGCGGTATTCGGCATCAACACGGCATAGCGGCCGGCGAGCGACAGATAGGTCGTCAGCGCCGCGCCCTTGTTGCCGCGCTCTTCCTTGACCACCTGAACCAGCATCACCTGGCGGCGCTTGATGACTTCCTGGATCTTGTACTGACGGCGCGGACGGAAGGTGCGCTCCGGCACTTCCTCGAGCACGTCGTCACCGCCGACCGATTCGACGACTTCCTCTTCCTCGCCGTCTTCTTCGTCCTCGTCGTCCTCACCGTCGGCGTCCGCAGCCTCGCCATGCGGCGCTTCAGTGGTCTCGCCGGCGGCGTAGACGGCATCGGCCGGTTCGGTGACGGAGGTCACCGCTTCGGCAAAGGTCTCGCCGTGCGTTTCGAAGGCGGAAGCCTCCTGAGGCTCGGCAACGGTCTCGGCCGCGACGACGGGCTCGGCGCCGATGGCTGCGACAGGCGCGGGCGTCTCGTCGGCATGATCGTGGTCGTGATGATCGTGTTCGTCGTCATGACCATGGTCGCCATGATCATGGTCGTCATGATCGTGAGCGTGGTGCTCGTCACCATGGGCGTGATGGTGATCATCGTGCTCATGATCGTCGCGATCATGGTCATGATGATCGTGATCGTGATGGTCGTGACCTTCGTGCTCGCCGTGATGTTCGGCATCGGCGTGCAGGTGCTCGCCCTCATGCGCTGGGCCGCCGGCATGCGCCGGCAAATCCTGGCCCTCGACCGGCTGAGCGGCCGGATCGGCGCCGGCGTCGAGACCCTCGACGATGTCGCTGCGGACGCGCTCGCCATGACCGCGGCGGCGGGAGTTGCGGTGGCGCGAGCGGCGGCGGCCGTGGGAGCGGTTCTCGCTCTCTTCCTCGGCTTCGCGATGGGCCTGCTCCTCGGCCTCGATCAGCGCCTGCCGGTCGGCGACCGGGATCTGATAATAGTCGGGGTGAATTTCGCTGAAGGCGAGGAAGCCGTGGCGGTTGCCGCCATATTCAACGAAGGCGGCCTGGAGCGAGGGTTCGACCCTTGTGACCTTGGCGAGGTAGATATTCCCGCGCAGTTGCTTGCGTTGCGCGGTCTCGAAGTCAAACTCTTCGACGCGATTGCCGCGGACCACGACGACCCGGGTCTCCTCCGGGTGAGTAGCATCGATCAACATCTTGTTGGGCATGTCTTAACTCTTGGCGGCGGCGGGCGCGATCGACCGTGGGCGCGAAGAGCGCTGCCGGGTGACGCGACGGTCCACCTGATTCGGGGGTGAGGGGAAGGCCGAAACGCCGTCTCTCGCGCCTTGCCGAATCGGAAGCCGGAGGACCGAAGCGGCGCGCGGGAGTGTCACTCCGCAGCGTCGCGAATGGTCCTTCAGAATTCGTCGGCACAGTCTGGCGCATCAAGCGTCGGCCCGTATGAAACATTGGGCGGCGGGGCCGCCCCTCAATCAGTTGCTGCTGGCCAGGCATGGCGCGAGCGCGCTCGCCTTGGGGATTACGAACCGCTCCCTTGGGATTAAGGGACCGGGTAACGGGTTACGTCGCTGTCAGAACCGTCCCGGAAACGCAGTGGTAACCGGAAACCGTCCGCCGCCGGGGCTTGCCCCGTTCCGCCTCGCTGCCGCGCACCGCGCTGGTCTTAGAGGGGAACGGAAAAACGCTGGAATCCCAAACCTTGGGCGTTCCGGCGCTGCACCGGGAGGCTGAACGCGACACAACCGGAAATATCGGCCGTCAGCATTCCGTACATACGAGGAATGGGGCATACGTGCAAGGGAGCGTCGCATGCCGGTCACAGTCGGAAAGTTTCGCGTTTCCGTCATTAGGGATCGATTAACCCTGTGGTTCTATTGCGTTAGAGAGGGCTGCTCGGAGGCACGGATTCGGTGGCGAGCCGCACAAATCAACGGGTTTTGCTGGGGGTTGCGCTTCTGTGCGCCGCGGCATTGCCGTGCGCCGATTCCTCGCGTCTGAGTGCGGCCGAGAGCCCATCGCAACCCTCTGTTGCGACGGCGAATTTTCCGATTGCCACGGCGGCGCGCCTGGCCGGCGATGGCAAGCAGACTCGCTTCATTCTCGACCTCGACCAGACCGTCAGCTTCCGCGCCACGACGCTCGCCGATCCCTATCGGGTCGTGGTCGACGTTCCCCAGGTCAATTTTCAACTGGCTCCCGGCACCGGGGCCGGGCGAGGGCTGGTCAAGGCCTTCCGCTACGGCCTCGTGATGCCCGGCGGCTCCCGAATCGTGTTCGACTTGGCCGGGCCGGCCAAGATCACCAATTCCTACGTGCTCGAGGCGGCCAACGGCCAGCCGGCCCGGCTCGTGCTCGAGCTGGAGGAGGTTGATCGCGCGGCCTTCGTGCAGACGCCCGCGCCAGAGAATCGCCCTGAGCTGCGCCCGACGATCGCTGCCGCGCCGCCGGCGACAATTCCTGCCGCTCCTGACTCGGCGCAGCAGAAGCCTGGGGCGCCGGTCGATGGCCGTCCGGTCGTCGTGATCGATCCTGGCCATGGCGGCATCGACAACGGCACCCAGTCGAGCGGCGAGAGCGAGAAGAACCTGGTGCTGGCCTTCGGCCTCGCGCTGCGCGACCGGCTGGAAAAGGCCGGCAAATACCGGGTGGTGATGACGCGGGACGACGACACCTTCATACCGCTCAATGACCGGTCCAAAGTCGCCCGCAATCTGAACGCCGCGCTGTTCGTCTCAATCCACGCCGACGCGCTGCCGAAGGCCGAGGGCGACGCGCAGGGCGCCACCATCTACACGCTGTCCGACAAGGCGTCCGACGCCGAGGCCCAGCGCCTGGCGGATGCCGAAAACCGCGCGGACGCGATCGCGGGCTTCAATCTGGCGGAAGAGCCGACTGATGTCGCCGACATCCTGATCGACCTCACGCAGAGGGAAACCCGTACCTTTTCAAACCGTTTTGCCCATTTGCTGATGGGCGAAATGAAGTCGACCGTGCGAATGCACAAGCATCCCTTGAAGTCGGCCGGTTTTCGGGTGCTGAAAGCCCCCGACGTGCCCTCGGTGCTGGTCGAGATCGGCTACGTCTCCAACAAGGGCGACCTCGAGCACCTCGTGTCCGAGGGCTGGCGGTCGCGCGCGGTGGGCGCGATGGCCCAGGCGATCGACACGTTCCTGGCCAAGCGGATGGCGACGGCGGGGGCTGGCA
Organism: Bradyrhizobium sp. WSM3983; assembly: GCF_000473045.1. Lineage (GTDB taxonomy): Bacteria > Pseudomonadota > Alphaproteobacteria > Rhizobiales > Xanthobacteraceae > Bradyrhizobium. Next base: position 146,502 of record NZ_AXAY01000006.1, read on the forward strand.
ATTAAAGCAGGGAATGCTGGTTCCGATGTTAAGCCCTAGTTTGGCCACAGCGGACGCTTTATAAAAACGGCGCAGGGGGTTCCGGAATCGACGAGAATCCCGTTCGGCAAGCGTCTTTCGGTCCGGCATTGATAGTATTGAGTAAGGCCGGTGAATTCGCGACATGAGGATGGCGCCCGTTTTGGACGCCTGGAGCTGATCCTGGGATTGAACGGATAAACACATAATGCGCTTGCTTGTGCGGTTCATGGGCTTCCTGTTCGCTGCGGGAACGGTGATGTTCCTCGTCGGTGTCGGTGCCGTGGCAGGCCTGATCTGGCATTTCTCCAAGGACTTGCCCGATTACTCTCAGCTTCAGGATTACGAACCGCCGGTGATGACCCGCGTGCACGCGGTCGACGGCTCGCTGCTCGGCGAATACGCCAAGGAGCGGCGGCTGTACCTGCCGATCCAGGCGGTGCCGAAGCTCGTGATCAACGCGTTCCTCGCCGCCGAAGACAAGAATTTCTACGAGCATGGCGGCATCGACTACACCGGTATGGCGCGCGCGGGTCTGGTCTATCTGCAGAACTACGGCTCCAACCGCCGCCCGCAGGGTGCGTCGACCATCACCCAGCAGGTCGCCAAGAACTTCCTTCTGACCAACGAGGTCTCGTTCGCGCGCAAGATCAAGGAAGCCCTGCTCGCGATGCGCATCGAGAAGACCTATTCGAAGGACAAGATCCTCGAGCTGTATCTGAACGAAATCTATCTCGGCCTCGGTGCCTACGGCATCGCCGCCGCTTCGCTGGTCTATTTCGACAAGTCGGTGAACGAACTCACCGTCGCGGAAGCCTCCTACCTCGCGGCGCTGCCGAAAATGCCGGCGACGCTGCATCCGGTGCGTAACCGCGACCGCGCCATCGAACGCCGCAACTACGTGATCGACCGTCTCCAGGAGAACGGCTGGATCAAGCAGGCCGACGCCGAGAAGGCGCGCAAGGAGCCGCTGGCCGTCACCAACCGTTCCAATGGTGCCCACACCTTCGCCGGCGAATATTTCGCCGAGGAAGTCCGCCGTGACATCTTCGAGCGCTATGGCGAGAAGAAGCTGTATGAGGGCGGTCTCTCGGTCCGCACCACGCTCGATCCGAAAATCCAGGTCATGGCGCGCAAGACGATGGTCGCCGGCCTCGTGAACTATGACGAGCAGCAGGGCTATCGCGGCGCCATGAGCAAGCTCGATATTTCGGGCGACTGGGGCGTGAAGCTCGCCGAGATCAAGTCGCTCTCCGACATCTCGCCGTGGCGCATGGCGGTGGTGCTGGAGACCAGCGACCAGTCGGCGCGCATCGGCTTCCAACCGAACCGCGAACTCGGCGGCGCCGTCAGCAAGCAGCGCGAGACCGGCCTGATCACGCTCGACGGCGTCAAATGGGCGAAGGCGGCTTCAGGAGCTGCGAAGGGCAGGGCCGCGACGTCGGTGGCGCAAGTGCTGCAGCCCGGTGACGTGATCTATGCCGATCCGCTCTACAGCAAGGAAGGACAGCCGGTCGAAGGCCAGTACCGTCTGCGGCAGATCCCCGAAGTGTCGGGCGCGATGGTGGTGATGGACCCCTGGACCGGCCGCGTGCTCGCCATGGTCGGCGGCTTCTCGTTCGACCAGAGCCAGTTCAACCGCGCCACGCAGGCCTATCGCCAGCCGGGTTCGTCGTTCAAGCCGATCGTCTATTCGGCCGCGCTCGACAACGGCTACACGCCGTCGACCGTCGTGCTCGACGCCCCGATCGAGATCGATCAGGGCCAGGGCGCCGGTGTCTGGCGGCCTGAAAACTTTGATGCCGGCAAGTATATGGGGCCGATGACCTTGCGCAATGCGCTGAGACTATCGCGCAACACGGTGACGGTACGGCTTGCGCAAGACATCGGCATGCCCCTGATCGGCGAATATGCGCGCCGCTTCGGCGTCTATGATGAATTGCCCAATTATCTCTCCTACGCGCTCGGTGCCGGCGAGACCACGGCGATGCGCATGGTCACGGCCTATTCGATGCTCGCCAATGGCGGCCGCCGGGTGAAGCCGACTCTGATCGACCGTATCCAGGACCGCTACGGCCACACCATCTTCAAGCATGACCAGCGCGAATGCCGCGGCTGCGACGCGCCCGGCGGCTGGAAGAACCAGAACGAGCCGCAGCTGATCGATCGCCGCGAGCAGGTGCTGGACTCCATGACCGCCTATCAGATCACCGAGCTGCTGGAAGGCGTGGTCCAGGCCGGTACCGCGACCGTCGTGAGGGAAGTCGGCAAGCCGATCGCCGGCAAGACCGGCACCACCAACGAGGCCAAGGACGCCTGGTTCGTCGGCTTCTCGCCCGATGTCGCGGTTGCCATCTATATGGGCTACGACAAGCCGCGCTCGCTCGGCAAAGGCAATGCCGCAACCGGCGGCCATCTCTCTGCCCCGATCGCTCGCGACTTCTTCAAGCTCGCGCTTGCCGACAAGCCCGCGGTCCCGTTCAAGGTGCCGGCCGGCATCAAGCTGGTTCGCGTCGTCGCCAAGACCGGCATGCGCGCCAGCCCGGGTGAAACCGGTGGAACCATCCTCGAGGCCTTCAAGCCGGGCACGGCGCCGCCGGATAATTACTCGGTCATCGGGGTCGCCGACGCAGACGGGCGCGGCGGCATGCCGTCTTCGCAACAGCAGCCGGATTCCGGCTTCCTCATGCGGCCGGGCACCGGCGGGCTGTGGTAGCGGATAACGCCTAATGCAGGCGAGGCGGGCGGTTGCGCTTTGGCGCCGCCGCCGTTACATCCGCGTTGCAAATCAAACGCGGAGCAATTCCGCGAGACCAGAGAACGACATGCGCGCCGAAATCGAACGGTTGGTAGAAGAGATCAAGCAGTCAGTCGGGCTGCTGAGGAGGCATCTTTGACGTCGAGAAATCGACGGCGCGCCTCGCTGAGCTGAACAAGCTCGCAGAAGATCCCAACCTCTGGAACGATCCCCAGAAAGCCCAGAAGCTGATGCAGGAGCGCACCTCGCTGGAGGATTCGCTCTCGGGCATCGGCAAGGTCGAGCAGGAGCTCGAAGACGATATCGGCATGATCGAGCTCGGCGAAGCCGAGGGCGATACCGGCGTCGTGGCCGAGGCTGAAGCCGCACTTAAGAATCTGAAGAAGGAAGTGGCGCGGCGCGAGCTCGAAGCGTTGCTGTCGGGCGAGGCCGATCGCTTCGATTCCTATCTCGAGGTCCATGCCGGCGCCGGCGGCACCGAGAGCCAGGACTGGGCGCAGATGCTGTTGCGCATGTACACGCGCTGGGCCGAAACGCATGGCTTCAAGGTCGAGTTCCTCGAAGAGTCCGAGGGCGAAGAGGCCGGCATCAAATCCGCGACCATCCAGGTCTCCGGCCACAATGCCTATGGCTGGCTGAAGACCGAGGCCGGCGTGCACCGCCTGGTGCGGATCTCGCCGTTCGATTCCAACGCGCGACGGCACACCTCGTTTTCGAGCGTGCAGGTGTTTCCCGTCATCGACGACAGCATCAAGATCGACATCAAGGAAGCCGACGTTCGCACCGACACCATGCGCTCGGGCGGCGCCGGCGGCCAGCACGTCAACAAGACCGAGTCCGCGGTGCGGCTGACGCATATTCCGACCGGTGTTGCGGTGGTCTGCCAGGCCGGCCGCTCCCAGCACAAGAACCGGGCGCAGGCCTGGGACATGCTGCGCGCACGCCTTTACGAGATCGAGCTGAAGAAGCGCGAGGAGAAGGCCGCCGCCGACCAAGCCGCCAAGACCGATATCGGCTGGGGCCACCAGATCCGCTCCTATGTGTTGCAGCCCTATCAGATGGTGAAGGATCTGCGCACGGGCGTGCAGACCTCCGACACGTCGGGCGTGCTCAACGGCGAGCTCGACGACTTCATGGCGGCAACGCTGGCGCAGCGCGCCTTCGGTACCACCGGCGCTGACATCGAGGACGTGGACTAGCATGCCCCGCGTCGCTTTCATCGGATTGGGACGGATGGGCCATGGCATGGCCGGCCGCTATCTCGACGCCGGCTTCACGGTGACGCTGTGGAATCGCAGCAGGGCAAAAGCAGAAGACCTGATCACGCGCGGCGGGCATTGGGCGACCTCGCCTGAGGATGCTGCGATCGACGCCGACGCCGTCGTGACCATGGTCGCCGACGACGAAGCTTCGCGCGCCGTCTGGCTCGGGCCGAACGGCGCAGCCAAGACGGCGAAGGCCGGCACCATCGCGATCGAGTGCTCCACCGTCTCCTATGACCATGCGCGCGAGATGGGCCGCGAGCTCAATGCGCGTGGGCTGATCTATATCGATTGCCCCGTGACGGGATTGCCGGATGCGGCCGCGGCCGGAAAACTGACGCTGCTCGCCGGTGCTGACGCGGCCGACCTCGAACGTGCGCGGCCGTTCCTCGAACCGATCGGCTCGACCATCCGCCATTTCGGCGCGGTTGGCTCCGGCACGGTCTACAAGCTCATCAACAATCTCCTGGGCGCGATCCAGATCGCCGGCCTCGCCGAGGGCCTCGCGATCGCCGAGCAGGCCGGGCTCGACATGAAGCTGGTGCTGGAGTCAATCCAGGCTGGCGTCGCTGCCAGCCCGCAAGTGCAGCGCCACTCCAGGCGTATGGTCGCCCGCGACTTCAGCGGCGCGACATTCACGGCGGCGCTGCGGCACAAGGATGCCGCCTACGCCGTGAAGCTCGCCGAGAGCCTGCTGGCCGACAAGCCGCTGGTCTCACGCGCCGCCGTCGAGTCCTACGCGCAGGCCAAGGCCGCGATGCCCGATGACGACGAAGGCAAGATGATCGAGCTGGTCTCGCGGCCGAAGAAGCCGTCTTAAGCGGGGGCGTATCGATATGGGGCAGCCTCGATCGGAACGCGGTCTCGGCATTGCCCTCGTTACCGCGGCGGCAATTGCCTGGAGCACCGCCCCGTTCTTCACGCGGCTGCTGCCGTTCGATCCCTGGACCATCCTGTTCTGGCGCGGTCTGTTCGGCGGCAGTCTGATCTCGGTGCTTCTCGTCCTGATGCAGGGGGCGGACGCGCTGCGGCAATTGGTGGTGCCGGGACGCGGCGGCTTGCTCGTGGCGTCATTGTCCGCCATCGGCATGATCTCGTTCATCCCCGCGCTTCAGATGACTGATGTCATGAATGTCGCGGTGCTGATCGCGACCCAGCCGTTCGTCGCGGCGGCGCTGGCGTGGCTGTGGCTTGGCGAAGCCGCGACATGGCGTACGCTGCTCGCCAGCCTCGTCGCGTTTGCCGGCGTTGCCATCACCGTCGGTGGCATCAGAGCCGGCGCCGATATCAGCGGCGTAGCCCTGAGCTGCCTCATGGTGCTCGCCATCTCGGCGATGACGGTTGTCGTTCGGCGCCACAGGGAGACCTCCATGGTCGCGGCGGCAGCACTGTCGAACTTCATCGGCAGCCTCGTCAGCCTGCCGTTCGCCCATGACATCGCCCATGTCAGTGGCCATAACCTCGCGATCCTCGCAATGTTCGGCTGCCTCCAGGTCGCGCTCGGCCTGACCTTCTACATGCTCGGCTCGCGCCTGCTGCCGTCAGGACAGGCCTCCCTGATCGCGACGCTGGAGACGCCGCTGATGGCGTTCTGGATCTGGGTCGGCTTTCGCGAGGTGCCGGCCATGCATGCGCTCATTGGCGGCGCGCTGGTGATCGGGGCGGTGATCGCTGATATCGCGGGCGACGCCCGTTCGCGCCGATCTTCATGGGCATCGTCTTGTCGGAAATCGGGTGGCGAGATGCGTCGCGCCGGCCTAGGCGGCAGGTCCGACCGCCGAGGTAAGACGCATGCCCTTCAATGATAACCGGATCGACGCGCGAGACTGGTCGTTGCTCGCGGTGCTCTCGATCCTTTGGGGCGGGTCGTTCTTCTTCAACGGCGCGGCACTACGGGAATTGCCGCCGCTGACGCTGGTGTTCCTGCGCGTTGCGCTGGGTGCGGCCATTCTGCTCCCGATCCTGCGCATGCATGGGATCTGCTTTCCCAGCGGCGTGGCGGGCTGGCGAGCCTTCGCCGTGATCGGACTGCTCAATAACGTCATTCCGTTCTCGCTGATCGTGGCCGGGCAGACCTTCATTCCGAGTGGTCTGGCGTCGATCCTGAACGCGACCACGCCGCTGTTCACGGTGCTGGTGATGGCCGCGGCGGGTGAAGAGGCGCTGCAGGCGCGACGGGTGGCAGGCGTGGCGCTGGGCCTCGCCGGCGTGATCATCCTGCGGGGATGGGGGATCGAGACGCGGACCGGGCAGGGGCTCGGCATTCTGCTCTGTCTCGGCGGCGCATTCAGCTATGGCTTTGCGGCGCTCGCCGCGCGGAGGTTGCTGAAGGACTCGCCGCCGCTCGGCACCGCGACGTTTCAATTGATGGCATCGACGGTGATGATGGCGATTGTTGCCGGTGCGGTTGAGCAGCCATGGCGTCTTCCCGTTCCGGGTCTGGCGACCTGGCTTGCGGTGCTAGGCCTCGCCGCGCTCTCGACGGCGCTGGCCTACATCGTCTTCTTTCAGATCATACGGCGTTCTGGCGCAACCAACGTGATGCTGGTGACGCTGCTCATTCCCGTGACCGCGATCCTCCTGGGGTGGCTGGTGCTGGGTGAGCCGATCGCCATGCGCGAGATCGCGGGCGCGATCGTCATCGGCAGCGCGTTGATCGTGATCGACGGACGGGCGCTGGGGATGCTGCAGCGCGTCGGTTAAGTTCCTGGCCGGCGTTTCACTCTGCGGAAAATCCTGCCGCTTGCCAGTCGCCGGCCACCTTGCGACACTCTCCACAAAACAAGACTACAAAATAGGGGAGAGAACGATGCCGGGTCGTCGCAAAAGCCTTGCTGCCCTCGCCATGCTTGCTGCCGGAGTGCTCGTTACCACACCGGCCTTGGCACAGACCTTGGCGCAGAAGAAATACGATCCCGGGGTCAGCGATAGCGAAATCAAGATCGGCAACATCATGCCCTACAGCGGACCGGCATCGTCCTATGGCGTGATCGGCAAGACCGAGGCCGCGTTCTTCAAGATGATCAACGATCAAGGCGGCATCAACGGCCGCAAGATCAATTTCATCAGCTATGACGATGCCTATTCGCCGCCCAAGGCGATCGAGCAGGCGCGCAAGCTGGTCGAGAGCGACGAGGTGCTGCTGATCTTCCAGCCGCTCGGCACGCCCTCGAATTCCGCGATCATGAAATACATGAACGCCAAGAAGGTGCCGCAGCTGTTCGTCGCCTCCGGCGGCACCAAGTTCGGGGACCCGAAGAACTTTCCGTGGACCATGGGTTTTCAGCCCAACTACCAGAGCGAGGGGCGGATCTACGCAAAGTACATCCGCGACAATTTCCCGAACGGCAAGATCGCGGTGTTCTGGCAGAACGACGACGCCGGCAAGGACCAGTTCAAGGGGCTGAAGGACGGCCTCGGCGACAAGGCCAACATGATCATCGCCGACAAATCCTATGAGGTCAGCGATCCCTCGATCGACTCGCAGATCGTCGCCTTGCACGATTCCGGTGCCGACATCTTCTTCTCATGGGCCGCGCCGAAGGGCTCGGCACAGGCGATCCGCAAGGTCGGCGAGCTCGGCTGGAAGCCGAAATTCTTCCTGGCCAACACCGCAACCTCGGTCGCCTCGGTCCTGAAGCCTGCCGGCCTCGACTATTCCAAGGGTATCATCTCGACCATCTATCTGAAGGACCCGACCGATCCGACCTGGGACAAGGATCCGGCCATCGTCAAATGGCGCGAGTTCATGGACAAATATTACCCCGACGGCGACAAGGCCAATTCCAACAACGTCTACGGATACGTGCAGGCCGAGGCGATGGCGCAGGTCCTGAAGCAGTGCGGTGACACGCTCACGCGCGACAACGTCATGAAGCAGGCCGCAAGCCTGAAGAATTTTCACACCGACCTGATGCTGCCCGGCATCATGGTCAACACGTCGCCCGACGATTACTTCCCGATCGAGCAGATGCAGCTGATGCGGTTCAACGGGCAGGCCTGGGAGCTGTTCGGCGACGTCATCACCGGCGAAGTCGGCCACGAGCGTAGCCAGTAGTCAGGACTGGGGGCGGACCTGATTCTTCAGGACCACGCCGCCGGCGACGCCGACGAGGCCTATTGCGCCGCGACCAGGCGTTCCGGGGCCGCGTACTGCCCGAGGAAGTCGCGGGCCTGGGTCTCGTAACCAAAACGCTCCGCAAGCTCGGAGCGGCGTGCCCGGATTCGGCCGCGATATTCCTCCCGCCGCGCCAGCACGCGGGTGACGGAGGCGACGATCGACTCGGTCGCGAACGGATCGAAATAATCGGCGAGCTCGCCCGCAACCTCGCGGAACACGGCGATGTCTGAGCACAGCACCGGCGTGTTCGCGGCCAGCGCCTCGATGATCGGCACGCCAAAACCCTCGGCGAAGCTCGGCATGATCAGGCCGTGCGCCCCGGCGATCAGCGCGGCCTTCTCATGCTCGTCGACATAGCCGGCGAAGCGGACGTTCGGCGGCAGATTGTGCATCCGGCTGATCTGGCCGGCATAGCCGATCACCACGAGATCGGCCTGGGGGATGTTGCGGAAGGCGCGGACGACGGTAGCGATGTTCTTGCGCGGCTCGTTCGAGACGATCACGACAAAGCTCGCCCGCCCCGGACGCCCCGACAGGGCTGGGAGGTGCAGGACATCCGGGGCGTCGAACCGGGTGCGGGGATACACGACCCGCGCCGGCAGGTGCGCAAATTGCGGTAACAGGTCCCTGAACCGCATCATGCTATAGTTTGAAACGAAGGCGAGCTCGTCGGCCTGACGCAGGCTGGTGAGCAGCCGCGACAGGAACAACCGCGTCGCGACGTCGCTGAGCTTGAGATCGGTGAGCGGCAGCAGGTCGTGCACGACGCAGATCACCTTGGCATCCGGCCTGCGCCTCACCGACACCCGTGTCGGCGTGTCGATGACGATGACGTCATAGTCGCGCGCCTCGATCCGCGGCGGCGGCAGCATCAAAAAGGCCGAGGAGTCCTGATAGCTGTAGAATCCGGGCTCGAGCTGGAAGTCGCGGAACAGTTCGAGGTGGCGCAGATCCGGCGGGATGTATTCGAGAGCCGCGGTCCGGTTCTCGATCAGCCGCGCGCGCAGGCCGCGCAGGCCGATTGCACGCAGGAAGCAGGCGACATAGTCCCACGATACCGACATGGTGGCCTTGTGGCGGAGCCAGTCGAGCGTGCGCCGCAAGCCGCTGCGCGTCACCGGCTCGCTCATGTTGATCTCGTCGAGGAACCGATAGAGCGCCAGAAGCTCGATGTTGCGCGACTGCGTCGGGAACAGTTTTGTGCGCCGCTCGCGCCGGCGCAGCTTGCGGTAACGCCGCGTGGTCTCGACCAGCAGGGTGAGCTCATGGCCTTCGGCGGCCAGCGAGCGCATCAACTCGCGCGTGAAATGGAAGATGCCGCGCTTGTGGTTGGGCTCACCGAGCGCCTCGGACACGACAAGGATGTTCTGTTTCATGCGCGTTTCTCGCGAAGCTCGAAGGCGTGAGTGATCGGCGGCTCGACCGCGATGGTCGAGGTGATGCGGCCGTGATCAAGATTGATGATGCTGGTGCAGGTGCGGCGCAGCAGCGGCTGGTCGTGCGAGGCGATGATCACGATCGCGGCCTGCGAGACCAGGTTCTGCAGCCGGCGCTCGGCTTTCTCGGCAAAATGCTCGTCGACCACGCTCAGCCATTCGTCGAGCAGGAGGATGTCGGCCGGAAAGGCGGTCGCGGTCGCGAACAGCACGCGCATCAGCATGCCCGAGGAGAACATTCGCAACGGCAGCCGCTGCATGCGCTCTTCGAGCTCGGTGAACGCCCAGATCTCGTCGATCACGGCACGGGTCGGCTTGCGGCCACTGATGCGCAGCAGGAGGGCGATGTTGTCCTCGGCGATGAAGTCGAGGTTCACGCCGGCATTGAGGCCGAGCAGGGGCACGACATTGCCGCTGATCGCGACGCGACCGCTGCTCGGCGGATAGACCCCGGCGATCAGCCGCAGCAGCGTCGATTTGCCGGAGCCGTTGGGGCCGGCAAGCCCGATGCGCGCGCCGGCCTCGGCCGCGATGCTGACATTGTCGACGGCGCGGATGATCCTCATCTCGCCCTTCTCGCGGATGAGGTGGCCGAGCAGCCGCCGTTTCAGCGAGAAGTCGTAGGCGCCGTAGAGGGGATAATCGAGACAGACATTATGCAGGCTGATCGAGGCCATCGGTCAGATCCAGAAGGCGGCTTTACGCAAATGGACCAGCGTCAGCACGCTCGCACAGAGCAGCAGCGCCAGCGCGACGAGGACATAGATGATGCTGGTCGCATCGACATGGCCGCCGGCCAGCGGCTCGCGCCACACCGCGAACAGATGGGTCAACGGGTTGAGCCGCATCACGGTCGAGCGGTGATTGATCATGTCGGCGGACCAGATCACGGGCGAGGCAAGGAAGGCCAGCATCAGCGTGGACTCGATGATCGGCTTGAGGTCGCGATACCGGGTCGCCAGCGCGCCGAGCACGAGGCTAAGTGCGAAGGTGCAGATCACGAACAGCGAGAGGCCCGGGAGCGCTGCGAGCGCGCCGGAGAGATCGTGCGGTGTGAGCAGCAGCCAGAGAATGAGCGGGACGCAGGCGTTATGCAGGGCGAACAGGCCCTGGCGGAACGTGCATTGCAGCAGGAAGATCACCGGCGGCAGCGCCCGGTCGCGGATCAGGCTCGCGGAGTTCTGGAGGGCCGTGGTCGCATCGAGCACGACGCTGTTGAGGAAGGTCCAGGCCGTCATCGAGAGTGCGAGCATCGGCAGGCGCGCCAGCATGTCGGCATTCGACATCTGGCCGATCACCGAGCCAAGCACCGCGACCACGATCGCCATCTGGAGCGACATCCAGAACGGACCGAGCAGCGAGCGCACATAGCGGTGGCGCATGTCGGACCAGGCCAGCGCCGCGGCGATCTGGACGCTGTCGCGCCAGCCCGTCGCCTGTGGTTGCTCATTCACGGGGACCTGCTCGTCGCAGGGCGCGGTGACGGCCGCGCGGTAGACGGATTCCATGCCTTCCTTGAAGGCCGTCGCGGAATAGCGGCTCACGGCGCGGGTCCGGGCCGAAAGCCCCATGCGGCGGCGGCGCTCGGGATCGCGGATCAGGGCGTCGATGGCCTCACCGAGTTTCTCGGCGTCGCCCGGCGGCACGGTGATCGCCTCCATGCCGTGGCGGGCCACACGCGGCACCGCCGTGTCGAGCGCGGTGTTCACCACGGGGCGGCCGGCAGCCATGGCCTCGAGCTGGGATAGGCCGAATGTCTCGGCATTGGTGACGGACGGCATCACGAAGACGTCGGCCAGGCACATCAGCTTGATGCGTTCGCAATCGCTGACGGAGCCGAGCAGGCGGACGCGGTCGCCGAGGCCGAACTCGCTGATCAGCTGCTCGAGCCGGGGCCGCTCGGCACCTTCGCCGATGATCCAGACCTCGAACTGGCGGTCGACGGCGGCGCGGATCAGCACGTCGTAACCCTTGTAGGGCACGAGCCGGCCGCAGGCGAGCACGAGGCGGCCGCGATCGTTGACGTGGTGCGGGTCGATCTTCGGCCAGTCATAGAGACTGGTGTCAATGCCGAACGGCACGACATGGCATTTGTCTTCGAATTCCCGCAGCAACGCCGTCTCGTCGACCATCACGCGGTCGGAAACGATGATCGCCTTGGCCTGGCACAGCGTCCGCCGCATCAAGGGCTCGATGAACCAGCGCAGGCCGGCATGGGTGACGATGTCGGCGTGCCAGTGCACGACCAGCGGCCGCTTGCGGCCGAATCCGAAGGCGAAGACGAGGTCGGCGAGCGGGAAGGGCGCGTGGAGCGCCAGCAGGTCGTGCTCGCCGATCTTCTGCCACAGCCGCCAGGGATAGGTGGGCGCCACCGGCAGCGACAGCACATTGCCGAACGAGCGAACCCGCTCAACCGGCACGTCGTTGACGACGATCTCGCGTTCGACCGATTGCGAGCAGGTCAGCACGGCGGAGGCGAAGGCGTCCTTCAGGCTGGCGCAGATGTCACGGATTACCGTGAGCGTGCCGCCGAACAGGTCGGGATAGTAGACCTTGAAGATGTGCAGCACCGACGGACGGCGCGGGGGAGAGCTGGTGTGATGCATGACGGTGTCAGCCCGCGAGCAGTGCTGCGACGAACGGTGCGGCGAGCACCGAGATGAAGATCACGCCGCGCAAAAGCGCCGGCAGCATCGGCTGGATCGCGACGGCACGGCTCCTTTCGGGAGACGGTACCGCACGCAGTGAACTGGAATTGCGGACCAAGCGGTAAGCCATGGGTGTGAGTCCCTTTACGTCGCGCCCTCAGTGGCGGTTGGTCTACGTGGGAAAATTTACCACGTCAATCGCGAAATGGGAAAATGTGGGATTGTGTCCCACGTGTGGCCCGCGTACAATTCAGACATGAATGCCAAGTCCGGGCCCAAAGCGGCGGCTCCAGAGCCGAATGCCGCCGCGAAGCTGCACGCGCCGCTGGCGCGGCTGCTGCGCCCGCTCGTGCGGCTTTGCATCCGTAGCGGCATGACCTTTCCGGCCCTGGCGCAGCTGCTCCGCGAGCTCTTCGTCAACGTCGCCGAGCATGATTTCGCGCTCGAAGGCAAAGAGCAGACCGACAGCCGCGTCAGCCTTCTTACCGGCATCCACCGCAAGGAGGTGGCGCGGCTGCGTGGAGCCGGTGCGCCCGTGCACGAGACGCCGGCGGCGCTGTCGCTGACGAGCGCGGTGATCGCGCGCTGGCTCGCCGCGCCCGAATTCACCGACGCGAAGGGCGAGCCGCTGGCTTTGCCGCGCACCGCCGAGGGCGATGCGCCGTCATTCGAGCAACTCGTCGCCTCCGTCACCAAGGATGTGCGCCCGCGCGCGGTGCTCGACGAATGGATCGACCGCCAGCTCGTCACCATCAACGCGGCCGACGAGATCGAGCTGGTGGAGGCGGCCTTCGTTCCAAGTGGCGCGGACGACAGCAAATGGCATTATCTAGGCCGCAATCTGCACGACCATATCGCGGCCGCCGCCGAGAATGTGTCGGGGCCGGCGCCGCGCTTCCTCGAACGCGCGGTCCATTACAACAATATCTCGCCGAAGCTTGCGAAGCGGCTCGAAGCGCGCTCGCGCGAGCTCGCGATGGACGCGCTGAAGACCGCCAATCGCGAGGCCAATCGCGCGCTCGCCAAAGACAGGGGGGGCGACGCCCGCTGGAATTTCGGAATCTACATCTACAGCGAAGATGCCGATGAGGAGGGCGAGGCCAAGGAAGCCAGTAAGGTCGGCGGCAAAGAGGGCAGCTCGTCATGAGCCGGCCGCCGCTGATCTCTCGCCGTTTGCTGCTGACCGGATTCTGGCTCGCCGGAACGGCGATTGCGCGCGCGCAGGTCAGGCGCGGCACCGATCAAGGCATCGGCGGCACCGGAATCACGCGCGGGGACGATCACGGCATCGGTGGCACCGGCATCGTCGGCATCATCCAGCGTTTCGGCAGCATCTACGTCAATGGCGAGCGCGTCACCTATGCGAGCGACGTGCCGGTACGGATCGACGGCGAGGCGGCGAGCCCGAAGGCGCTGCGCATCGGCCAGCTGGCGCGCGTGGTCGCGACACGGCAGGTCGACGGCACGCTCGTCACCCGCAACATCGCGATCGCGAGCGAGGTCTCCGGGCCGATCGAATCGGTGAAGGGCAATGAACTGACGGTGTTGGGTCAGAAGATCGTCGCGGGCAGCAAGGACAGCAAGCTCCGCGCGGGCGCGCACGTCGCTGTCTATGGCCTGCGCCGGACCGACGGCGTGATCGTCGCTAGTCTCGTCGAGCCCCGCCACGCCGCCGCCGAGCGCGTCACGGGCCTGGTCGAGCGCGGACCCGAAGGGCTGCATATTGGCGGGTTGAAGCTCGCCGGAGTCGATCCCTTGCTGGTCGGCCAGCGCGTCCAGATCGAGGGCAGGGCGAGCCAGGGCGCGATGCAGGCCGCGCGCACGCGCATCGACGATTTCTCGGATCTCGTCGGCGCGAGCCGCCTCTCGATCGAAGCCTACGTACAGCGCGCAGGCTCCAGCCTGCAACTCGGCTCGGGGCTCGTTGCCCGTGACAGCTCACGCTTTGGCCCGGCGGCGGGCGAAGCGCGCATGGTCGTCAATGGCGTGTTCGATCGCTCGCGCGGGCTGCAGGTCGAGTCGACGCAAGCGATTGGCCCGAGGTCAGGCGCACCTCAGCCCGGCGGCGGCAATCCCGGCCGTTCGCCCGGCGGTTCGATCATGCATCCGGACCGCGGCACGCCGAACCCGGGTAGCAGCCAGCCGGGCAGACCGGCTGCGCCTGGATCGAATCCCGGTGGCAATCCCGGCTCCGCGCCCACGGGACCGACTGGCCCGACAGGCCCCGGCGGCTTGGGCTCGCCCGGCGGCCCGATGGGCCCCGGTGGCGGAATGGGTGGTGGCGGCTTCGGTGGTCCCGGAGGCGGGATGGGCGGCGGACGGCGCTAAGGAATCCGGATCGGTCGCATGGTGTGGTGATCCCTGTTTCGTCATCTGCTTTCCTCAATGGGCGGGGCGCGGCTCGCCGCTCGTTCCGGATCCAGCGGCATCGAATATCACCGTGTCATTACCTGTCGTTGCCGCGGAATGGTCCGCCGCCAGCAGAATGTAGAACGCCGGCACCACGAAGAGGGTGAACAGCGTTCCAATCGAAAGTCCCGAGGCAATCACCAGCCCCATGTTGAAGCGCGAAGCTGCGCCAGCACCGGACGCAGTGATCAACGGCATCACGCCGATGACCATGGCCGCTGTCGTCATCAGGATCGGGCGCAGCCGGATCGCGGTCGCTTCGATGACCGCATCCCGCTTGGAGCGGCCGGCATGCTGCAACTCGTTGGCGAACTCGACGATGAGAATGCCGTGCTTGCTGATCAGCCCCATCAGCGTGACAAGGCCGACCTCGGTGTAGATATTGAGGCTCGCGCCCTTGATGCCCAGCATGATGAAGATCATGGCACCTGCGATCGACATCGGCACCGAAACCAGGATGATCAGGGGATCGCGGAAACTCTCGAACTGCGCCGACAGCGCCAGGAAGATAATGATCAGGGCAAACCCGAAGGTGGCGGCAAAACCGGATGATTCCTGAATGAACTGCCGCGACTGTCCGCCATAATCGATGGTGTAACCTTTGGGCAGGGTCCGGTCCGCGATCTCCTTCAACGTCGCGAGCGCTTCCCCGGTGATTACACCGGGCATGGCCACGCCGGAAATGGTGGCGGCATTGACCTGCTGGAAATGGTTCAGCGATTGCGGCACCGTGGTCGTTTTCAGCGACGCCACCGTCGACAGCGGGACAGCCGTGCCGTCCGAGGTCTTGATGTAATAGTCGAGCACCTGATCGGCGTTCAGCCGCTGACGCTGCTCGACCTGCGGGATGACCTTGTAGGAGCGGCCGTCCAGGCCGAAATAGTTGACATACCCGCCGCCCAGCATGTTGCCGAGTGCGCCGCCGATATCGCTTAGCTTAAGCCCGAGCTGTGCGGTCTTTTCGCGATCGATCAGCACCGTGGTTTGCGGCTGGTCCACTTTCAGGTCGTTGTCGAGGAAGATGAACTTGCCGCTTTTCAGAGCCTCGGCGGTGAACGCCTTCGCGATGCCGTCGAGCCGGTCGAACGGGTCCGTGGTCTGGATCACGAACTGGATCGGAAGGCCGCTCGCCCCGGGCAGTGGCGGCAGTTGGAACGCGACGATCCTGGCACCGGCGACACCTGCCATCTCCTGCTGAACGACCGGCTGCAGATCCGCCGCGGTCTTGTCTCGCTTGTCCCAGGGCTTGAGCACCCAGCCCGCGATCGAGCTTCCAACCAGATCGAGCTGAAACACCGCCGCGGTTTCAGGATGGGCGGAAATGCGTCGGTAAACCTCGGCAGAATACAGCAGCTTCTGCTGAAGTGTGGCGTTCGGCGCAAGCGTCGATTGCATCAGGATCGCGCCCTGATCCTCTTCCGGCGCCAGTTCGTTCTTGGAATTCGTGTAGAGCCAGTAGATGCTGCTCAAGATCAGGGCTGCGAACACGACCGTGACTGGGATCGTCTTCATGCTCGATTCGAGCAACCCCCGGTAGCGGTGTTGCAACCACTCCATCCGGGCGTCGATGAACCCGACGATGCGATCGTTCAGCGTTGGCTTGCCGGTGTTCGGTGGCTTGAGAATGAAGGCGCAGCACATCGGCGTGAGTGTCAACGCGATGATCGCCGACACAGCGACTGCGCCCGCGAGTGTAAAGGCGAATTCGGTGAAGAGCGCGCCGGTCAAGCCGCCCTGGAATCCGATCGGCACGTAGACCGCGATCAGCACAACGGTCATGGCCACGATCGGACCCGATAGCTCCCGCGCGGCGATGATCGCCGCCTGCAGCGGCTTTGTGCCCTCGGCCAGATGGCGGTTGACGTTCTCGACGACGATGATGGCGTCGTCGACCACGAGGCCGATTGCCAGCACCAAAGCCAGCAGTGTCAGGAGGTTGATCGAGAAGCCGAGCGCCAGCAGCAGTGTGAAGGTGCCGACCAGCGACAGCGGTATGGCGATCACGGGGATAAGCACCGAACGCCATGAGCCGAGGAACAGGAAGACCACTACGGTGACGATCAGGAGCGCTTCGACCAGCGTGTGGATCACCTCATCGATCGAGCTGTTCACGAAGTCGGTGGAGTCGTAGATGATCTCGGAATTCATTCCCTCCGGCTGCTGCGCCCTGATGTCGGGATAGACGGAGCGGACGCCTTTGATGACGTCGAGCAGGTTGGCGTTTGGCGCGACCTGGATGCCGATGTAGACGGCTCGCTTGCCATTGAAGCCTACTGACGAGTCATAATCCTCCGAGCCGAGGGTGACGTTCGCCACATCGGACAGCTTGACGTTGGACGAGCCCGCCTGCTTGACGACGAGGTCACGAAATTCCTGCAGAGACTTCAGGTTTGTGGCGGCGGTCAGATTGACCTGCACCATCTGACCTTTTGTGGTGCCGAGGCCGGCAATGTAGTCGTTGCTGGACAGCGCGGTCGATACATCGGAGGCGGTCAGCCCGTAGGCCGCGAGCTTGATCGGATCCAGCCATGCGCGCAACGCGAAGGTCTTGTTGCCCAGCAGTTCCGCAGTTTGCACGCCCGGCACGGCCTGCAGCTTGGGCTGTACCACGCGGATCAGATAGTCGGTGATCTGGTTCGGAGCCAGTACGTCGCTGCTGAAGCCGAGATACATGGCGTCAATGGTCTGACCGACCTTGACGGTCAGCACCGGTTGCTGCACGCCGCTCGGCAGCTGGTTGAGCACCGAGTTCACCTTTGTGTTGATCTCGGTCAGCGCCTTGCCGGAATCGAAGTTCAACCGCAGGTTGACGGTGATGGTCGAGGTGCTGGATTGGCTGGTCGACGTCGTGTAGTCGATGCCATTGGCCTGAGCGATGGCATTTTCCAGTGGCGTGGTGATGAATCCTGCGACGATCGCCGAATCCGCCCCGTAATATGTCGTCGTCACGGTGACGATCGCGTTCTGCGTGCGTGGATACTGCAGGATCGGCAGCGAGGTCATGGACTTCAGACCCAGCACCAGGATCATCAGGCTGACGACTATGGCAAGCACCGGCCGACGAATGAAGATGTCGGTAAAGGACACGTTTTCCCTCTCACTGATCAGCGGGTGACGGATTTGGATCGTTCGCCAGGGGGACGGAGTTGTCGACCTTCAGCAGGGTGCCGTTGCGCAGCTTGATCTGGCCCGCGGTGACGACCGTCGCGCCCGGATCGAGGCCGGAGATCACCGCCACCTGATCGCCCCGGGTAGCGCCGGTCTTGATGAAGGTTTGGCGGGCCATCAATCCCTGCTTGCCTGGCGCATCGCTCTTGACCGCGAGAAAAACCGACTCACCATACGTGTTGTAGACGATCGCGGTCTGCGGCAGCGTGAGGTAGCTCGTGGGGTGCCCGACGCGCACGTCGATCCGCCCGAACATGCCGGGCAGGAGCCTGCGGTCCGCATTGTCGAACACCGCGCGGACCTGGACGTTGCGGCTGGCTTGATCGACCTTGGAATTGAAGGCCTGCACGACGCCCTTGAAGGTGCGGCCCGGAAAGGCGTCGACGCGCGCTGCGACCTCCTGTCCAACCTTGACCTGATCGATCGCCTGCTGCGGCAGCGTGAAATCGACGTAGAGTCGGTCGAGAGCCTGCAGGGTGACGATGGTCGTGCCCGCGGTCAGATACTGGCCGACGTCGACCTGACGCACACCGAGACGTCCGGCAAACGGCGCCCGGAGCGTCTTTTGGTCTAGCAACGCCCGCTGCTGGGCCACCAGGGCCAGCGCGTTGCGCTCGTTCACGGCATCACTGTCGACCGTCGCCTGGCTGACGGCATTGATCTTCAATTGGCCCTGGTCGCGCCGCAAGGTGATGCCGAAGCCGTCGGCGGTGGCCTGCAACGACTGCAGCTTGGCGACGTCGTCCTCCGTGCGAAGATCGAGCAACGCGTCGCCGGCGGCGACATCCTTGCCGGATTCGAAATGAATGCTGTCCACGATGCCGGGCTGTTGCAGCGAGAGATCTGCGCCGTTGACCGCGCGAAACGTGCCGATCGCGGTCAAGGTGGATTGCCAGTCGCTGACCTGAGCGGCCGCGGTCGACACCGTCTGCGGCGGATCGGCGAGCGAGGCCATCGCCTGCCTGATCATGCCGGCGCGGAAATTGACGAACCAGGCGAGGGCGGCGAATACCGCTCCGATGGCACACAACATGATGATCATGCGCTTCAACATGGCGTCGGGCTTTCGCATTAGTTGGCTGGCGGCGCCGCCTGCGGCAGCGCCCCGGCGGGAACGAATATCGCGGCAACGCCCGCGGGCCTTACCTCGGCGGCGGGGGATTCATCGACGCGATTCCACCACCCGCCGCCGAGAGCCTGGTAAAGCGCGACGGTGTCGGCATAGCGCGAGGCCTGCGCCTTCACGCGGTTGAGCCGGGCGGTCAGCAGCGTCTGTTCGGCGTTGATGACGGAGATGAACGTAGTGGAGCCGGCCTTGAACTGCGCCTGAGACATCTTCAGGCTTTCGGCTGCGGTTTTTTCTGCCTCGACCTGGGCCTTCAGCAGCGCGGCATCCGATTGGATCGCGCGGAGCGCGTCGGCCACGTTCTGGAATGCGGTGATCACGGTCGATCGGTATTTCGCAGCGAGCTGCTCCATCGCCGCGACCTTGGACTCCTTGGTGTGGAACAGGTTGCCGGCGTCGAAGATCGGCCCCGTGACGCTGGCGGCCACGCTCCAGGCCGTAGTCTGGGGCCCGTACAGCGAGGACAACGCCAGTGCGGAACTGCCGCCCGAGGCCGAGAGCGTGACATTCGGAAGCATGTTGGCGGTGGCAACGCCGACGTTGGCGCTGGCCTGATGCACCTGGCTTTCGGCGGCCCGGATGTCCGGCCGCTGGCGCACGAGGAGCGACGGTACAGTGACGGGCAGGTCGCGCGGCAAGCGCAGGTTTGCCAGTGGCACCCCCTCTCCCTTGTCCTGGCCTGGCAGCCGGCCGAGATAAGCCATCAACTGGTTGCGGTTTTGCGCGCGCGACTTCTGCAGTGGCGGAAGGGTCGCGATTGTCTGTGCGAGCTGGGCTTTCTGGGTCAGGACGTCACTGTTGGAGACGGCGCCGAGCGCAAACTGCTGTTCGAGCAGCGCAACCAGCTGGCGTTGACCTTCGATCTGCTCCTCGGTGACGCGAATCTGCGCCGCGTAGGACGCATCGCTAATCGCAGTCGTCACCACGTTCGCCGTCAAGCTCAGGTAGGTCGCTTCGAGCTGAAAGCGCTGATAGTCGGCATAGGCGAGATCCGCCTCGATCCCTCGGGCCTTACCGCCGAAAATGTCGGGCGTAAACGAAATCGGGACGGACGTGTTGTAGAGGGTGTAGAGCGAGGCCGGTCCGGTCTGTCCGGACTGTGCCGGCGAGACCTGATTGCGCGTCACGCTATCGCTTTCAGTGATCGATGGTAGCAGCGCACTCGTGTCGGCTGCCGCGACTTCGCGCGCCTGGCGTAGCGCGGCTTGCGCGGCGGCAAGATCAGGATGGTTGTCGATCGCTTCCCGAACAAAGGCCGCGATCTGTCGTGAGCGAAACACTTGCCACCAGACCGCCGGCACGTCCGCGCCGTCGATGAATTTTTGTGCCGTGCCCCCCGGGCCATCCGCGCTTGTGGCTCCGGACAATCGGCCAGCGGTGTAACCGGTGACCGCGGGAGCATCAGGAGCTTCGAAATTCGGACCGACGGCACAACCGCCCAACGCAAGCATTGCTTGCATAAGAGGTATCAAAGCACCGTACTTGTATGCCGCTCGTGACAACATTCGGGTTCCGCTGGAAACTGAACGGTTCAGTACTTGACTGCGATGGCTTGCGTTGTCAACGGTACTGCACTGTTCAGTTTTTCGTTACCCAGCGAAGATTACGATGAGAGCCAGTTCATTGTTCTTGGCAGGTGATACCGCGAAGCCATTGTTCGCGTTGACGCCGAATGCCGTTGAGTCGCGAGCCGAAGGAGGCGCCCTTGATCGAAACAACCGACCGTCCGGCTCACGAGAGGGAGAGCTCACATGCGGGCCGCAAGGTGGACATCGTCACTCGTGCAGCGTGGCAGCTGTTTCTCGATCAGGGCTTTTCCGCAACCAGCATGGATGCCATCGCGAAGGCTGCCAGCGTCTCGAAGGCCACGCTCTACGCGTATTTTCCGAGCAAGGAAGCCTTGTTCGCATCTTTGATCGTGGCGGAGTGCGAGGCCCTGCAGCGCGACTTGCCGCTGCCCAAACTGTCGGCAGGATTGTCCGAAGCGCTGCGAGAGTTCGCCAAACAATACCTCCACACCTTCATTCATCGAAAGGACGTCGCCTTCGTCCGCATCATCGCTAACGAGAGCGGCCGGTTTCCCGTACTCGCCCGCCTCTTCTATGAAAGCGGTCCCCGGGCGACGATTCGGCGACTCTCCGGATTCCTCGAGGAGGCCAGGGCCGAGAAGCAATTGGAATTTGACGATCCGGCGGAAGCCGCCAAACAGTTCCTGTCCCTGGTTCGTGGCGAACTGCCACTGATGATTGTGCTGGGCCTCAGCGATCTCACCGAGAGAGCGATCGAACAGGAAATCGAGGCAGGGCTCAAATTTTTCCTGAAAGCGTGCCAGGCTCCTGTCTGAGGCGCGTTGGACCGGTATAGGCCGGATCTAGCCCGCGCTGAGCCGCACGCCAGCGCGCAAAAACTTCTGTGGGTCGACGGCTTCGCCATCGATGCGGGTTTCGTAATGCAAATGCGGGCCGGTCGAACGTCCCGTCGAACCGACGAGGCCGATGACCTGGCCGATCTTCACGATCTCGCCCACCTTGACGTTGATCTCGGAGAGATGGCCGTAACGGGTCGACAGCCCGTTGCCGTGATCGACCTCGACCATACGGCCGTAACCGCCGGACCAGCCGGCCGAAACGACCTTGCCGTTGGCGG
This sequence comes from Bradyrhizobium sp. WSM3983, assembly GCF_000473045.1. Classification (GTDB taxonomy): domain Bacteria; phylum Pseudomonadota; class Alphaproteobacteria; order Rhizobiales; family Xanthobacteraceae; genus Bradyrhizobium. The sequence goes on from NZ_AXAY01000006.1 coordinate 168,093, forward strand.
TGACGCGCGCGGGATCACCGGTCGCGGCGCGAAAATCGAGACCGGTATGCATCGCAGGCCGGCCAAGGAAGGGATCGCTGCGTACGCCGAAGCCGGACGTGAATTCGACCTCGCCGACGACAGGCTTGCGATAGGGCACCTGCGCCAGCGTACGGTTGAGCCGGTCCATCTCGGCGCGCGTGGTGTTGATGCGATAGAGCTGCTTCTCGAACGGGCCCGCATTGGCGGTGAGCTTCACCGGCACGAATGGGCCGCCCATCGCGGCGCGCGGCACGGCGGCCTCGAGATTGGAAAGGTTCAGGCCAAGGTCGCTGACGACGCCGCGCATCCGCCGCATCCGCGAATCCATGCCTTCCTCGACGGCGCTGAGCGCCGCGACCTGGCGGCGTTCGACCTGATCGAGCGAGGTCGTCAGCCGGACCAGGACGTTGTCAAAACCCTGGTTCCTGGCGAATTGATTGACCGGCGGGGCGATCACGGTCGGCGCACGCGATTCGAGCCGGGCTTCGCGGTCAGGTGGCGCCACGAAGATCACGGTGTCGCTGATCGGCGACGGCTTTGGCGTGCCCTGCGTCGTCGTCTGGTTCGCGTCGCCGCGCTGCGGCGCCGAGCGGGGAATCGATCCCGTAACATCAGGCATGGCGCCCAGCGCCGTGGCCCGGGACTCCAGCGCCGTCTGGCGCTTCATGATCTGGTCGAGCTTCTGGTCGAACTGCTCCTGGTCGAGCAATTGCCGGCTGGTGGTGCGGTCGACCTTGGCGCGCAGCTCGGCGATGCGGTCCTCATAGGCGTATTGCATCTCGGCCTGACGGGCGATCAGCCGGGTCAGGACATCGTCGCGGAACGCGAAATAGGTGGCGGTCGCCGCCGACCACAGCCCGAGCAGCACGACGGTGCCGACCACGATCCAGAACACGACGGGCCCGAGGCGGACCTGCTTGCCGTGATGCAAGATGGTGTAGGCATCGTCGGTGTCGGAAAGGGGAATAGCGGCGGCGGCCGCTGCGGCAGCGGGACGGCGATGGAAGGACCGTCCGTAATCGTTGGGATGATGCTGGGGGTACTGCGAATGTTGGGCAGAACTTTTCGACATCGGCACTCCCGCGCCGGTCGGAACGGTTCCTGACGGCTCAATTGCCGCAGCAATCTGGGCCGGTCATGGTTAATTTTCCGGAAACGGGAACACTCGATTTTGACGAGCTGGTTAAAGACTTCTTGCCGCGGCCAGCACCTCATCGGCATGGCCGTCGACGCGGACGTTGCGCCAGATCTTGGCCACCTTGCCGTCGCGGCCGACCAGCACCGTGGTACGAAGAATCCCGAGGAAGCTCTTGCCATACATGGATTTTTCACCCCAGGCACCATACGCCTCCAACATCTCATGCTGCTCGTCCGAGATCAGCGGGATACTGAGGCTGTGCTTGTCCCGGAACTTCTCCTGGGCCTTTAACGGATCGGCCGAAATGCCGAGCACGGCGGTGCCGGCGGCGGTAAAGGCGTCCTTGAGCCGGGTGAAATCGATCGCCTCGCGCGTGCATCCCGGCGTGTCGGCGCGAGGGTAGAAGAACAGGATGAGCTTCTGGCCGGCATAGTCCGACAGTGTGACGACCTTGCCGCCATCGCGGGGCAGGCGGAAGGCCGGCGCTTTCTGGCCTTCGGCCAAGGACTTCGCTGACAAGGACTTTGCTGACAGGGACTTTGCTGACAAGGACTTTGGTGAAACGGCGGAAGCCGAAGCGACGGGCTTGGTGGCCTTCTCAGAAGATTTTAACCGTTTCGGTGCGGCCTTGTGCGATGCTGCCTTAGCGCCTGCCTTGCTTGATTTGCTTGTCGATGCCGGCTGTGTTTTCGCGCCACGTGTTTGAGTCGATGTCCGCGTTTTCAGGAGCTTCTCTTTAGCGGTCGGACTGCCGGAGGGCGTTTTGGACGATTTCTTTCGGGATTTCTTGGACATACGCCTTCCTTTCGTCGCTTTCGGCGGGTCAACCAAAGCGATATTGCTGCTCTCGTCCGGCGTGCCGGATTCGCGCCCTCGGCTGGGCAAGTTTTACGGCGCCGGAGTATGGTTACAAGGAATTCCACGCACCACCCCACTGCTCGTTGAACGCGCTCCCGGGGCGAAATGACGAACAGCAGGAACATTCGAGGTAGGGCGGCAATGCCGGGGCGGGGAGCGTCGATTCCCGTCGACGGCTGCGGTCCCGGCGGCGCTCAATCCTACGACGGGCGCCTGTATCGAGAGGCAATGGCTAGGAATACGTCGCCCCAGGATCACAATCGGGACTTCGATCGGCACGGCGGCCATCACGCGCAGCCGGAATGGAACGAGGCCGACTGGGATCAAGATCAGGAAGAGGAGGCGGGGCATCGCGCGCGCCGCCTGTTGTCGCGTTCCAACTCGCGCGTCGGTGGCGGCTTCTCGGTGTTTCGGCGGGTGCTGCCGAGCGGACGATGGCCTCGCCGGATGTCCATCGTCCTCGGCGCTTTGATGGTCATCTTCGTCGGCTGCTTTGGTGCGCTGTGGTGGCGGCTTGGTGCCGGTCCCATCAACCTCGACATGGCGACGCCCTGGCTTGCCGCTGCCATCGAGGACAATATCGGCCACGGCAACACCGTGGAGGTCGGCGGCACCCAGATCGAGCGCGCCGGGCGGGTTCGGATTGCCGTGCGTATCCGCGACATCATCGTTCGCGATCATGACCATGCCATCGTCGCCAGCGCGCCGAAGGCCGAGGTGCGGCTGTCGGGGGTGGCACTGCTCACCGGGCATCTGCGCGCCGAAAGCCTCAACCTTGTCGATGCCGAGCTCGCGATCCGGATCGCGCCCGACGGGACCGTCACGGTGTCCGCCGGCGACACGGCGAAACCGCTCGCAACCGGCGTCGCGTCCAAGAAGGAAGCGGGCCTGCCGCCGACATTCCCGCGTAACGGCGTTCCGCCGCCGCCGTTCGGGACGGCGCCTGCAACGCCGGACGCGCCTCAACCCACCGCGCAGAGCGGAATCCTTCAGGGCCTCGACTGGCTCGACAGCCTGAGCATGACCGGCCTCGACGGCCAGAACCTCAACGAGATCGGCCTCAAGAACGGCAATCTGATCGTCGACGACCAGCAGCGTGGCAGTAAATGGACGTTTGAGAACATCACGCTCAGCCTGCGCCGGCCGAGCCATGGCGGTGTGACGCTCAGCCTCGGCGAGGAGGGCGCGCACCCGTGGTCGCTGCGCGCCACGATCGGGCCGACCGAGAACGGGGTGCGCTCGGTCGACATCCGCGCCGACAAGGTCTCGACCTCGAACATCCTGCTGGCGCTGCGCGTCAAGGACCTCACCTATACCGCCGACCTGCCGCTGACCGGCGAGCTCAAAGGCGAACTCGGCCGCGACGGCGTGCCGACATTCTTCCGCGGCAAGATCACGATCGGCGCGGGCAACATCATCGACACCGACACACCCGACTATCCGATGGCGATCGACTCGGCCGAGATCAATGTCGAATGGGATGCGGGACGGCGGGTGCTGGTCGCGCCGTTCAAGATCCTCTCAGGCGCCAACCGCCTGACGCTGCTGGCCCATCTCGAGCCGCCGAACGGCAACATCAACGACTGGCAACTCGGCTTCAGCGGCGGCTCGATCCTGCTCGGCGGTATCGACAACGAGCCGCCGCTCGTCTTCAACCGTATCGCGATCGGCTTCCGCTTCGACACCGATCACAAGCGCATGCTGCTGACGCAGGCCGACATCTCCAACGGCGAGATCGGCGTCGCCGGCACCGGGGCGATCGACTATTCCGGCGAGCCGCGCCTGACGCTCGGCTTTGCGGGGACGCCGATGTCAGCCTCCGCGCTGAAGCGGATGTGGCCGACGCTGGTCGTGCCCGAATTGCGCCAATGGGTGATCGAGCGGATCGAGCGCGGCACGCTCCAGCGCATCGAGGTCGGCATCAACTCGCCGACGCGGAACCTTCCGCGCAGGGGACCGCCCATTCCCGATGACGGCCTGTCGGTCAACATTGTGGCGAGTGGGGTTGCGGTTCGTCCCGTCGACGGCATGCCGGTGGTGCACGACGCCGACCTGAAGGCGCACGTGACCGGGCGCACGGCTACCGTGAATATCGGGCAGGGCATTGCCGACACGCCGGCGGGCCGCAAGATCACGATTTCCGATTTTGTCTTCGAGGTGCCGGACATGGCGCCGAAACCCTCGCCCTCGCGGACTCGATTCCGTGTCGATGGTCCGGTACCCGCTGCGGCCGAAATGCTGTCCAATGATCGCCTGAGCGATCTGTCGTCGACCGTCGTCGATCCCAACACCAGCAAGGGAACGTTCACGGCGAACATCCAATTGGGCTTGCCGGTCAAGGGCGAGCTGACCAAGGCGGACACCGTCTACGCCGTCACCGCCGATCTCAACGGCTTTGCCGCCGACAAGCTGGTGATGAACCAGAAGCTCGAGGCCAACAATCTCAAGATCGTCGCCAACAACCAGGGCTACCAGGTCAAGGGCGACGTCAAGATCAACGGGCAGGCGGCCTCGCTCGACTACCGCAAGGCGACCGATGGCGATGCGGACGTGAAGGTGCAGACGACGCTTGACGATGCCGGCCGTGCCCGCCTTGGTTTCGACCTCAGTCCTGCCGTCAGCGGGTCGGTGCCGGTCAAGGTGTCCGGCAAGATTGCCGGTGGACCCGAGCAGACGACGAAGCTCGGCATCGAGGCCGACCTCACTTCGGTCAAGCTCGACAACATTCTTCCCGGCTGGGTCAAGCTGCCGGGCAAGTCGAGCAAGGCGACGTTCAAGGTGGTGCCGACGGCACAATCGACGCGGCTCGAGGATATCGTCATCGAAGGCGGCGGCGCTTCGATCAAGGGCTCGCTGGAAGTCGACCCGAACGGCGATCTCATGAATGCGAACTTCCCGACGTACTCGCCGTCGGACGGTGACAAGACGTCGCTCAAGGTGGAGCGCGGTCAGGACGGCGTGGTCCGCGGCACCATGCGCGGCGACGTGTTCGACGGCCGCGGCTTCCTGAAGTCGGCGATCTCAGGCAATTCCAAGGACGACGGCAAGAGCAAGCTGAAGAACGTCGATTTCGATATCGACGTGAAGCTCGGCACGGTCGCCGGCTTCAATGGCGAGGCGATGCGCAGCGTCGACGCCAAGATGTCGAAGCGCGGCGGGGCGATCAAGGCGTTCTCGCTGAGCGGCAGGATCGGTCAGAACACGCCGGTGGCCGCTGATCTGCGCGGCGGGCGTGCGCAGGGCAGCCGCGAGGTGATCTATCTCCAGACCAATGATGCCGGATCGCTGCTGAAGTTCACCGACACCTATACCAAGGCAATCGGCGGCCAGATGGTGGTGGCGATGGAGCCGCCGACATCCGAGCCGACCACGGCTCGCGAGGGTCTGATCAACGTGCGCGACTTCACGGTGAAGGGCGAGGCGCAGCTCGAACGCGTCGCCGCGGGCGCGCCGAACGGTACACCGGGCGGCGGCGGTGTTTCCTTCAGCGCCTTGCGTGCGGAGTTCACCCGGCAGAATGGCGCGCTCACGGTCCGCGATGGCTTGGTGAAGGGGCCAATGATCGGCGCCACCATCGAGGGCTCGATCGACTATCCCGGCAACCAGGTGTGCATGAGCGGCACCTTCGTGCCGATGTATGGCGTCAACAACATCTTTGGCCAGATCCCGTTGTTCGGCCTCTTCCTCGGCGGCGGCGACAAGGAGGGGCTGATCGGCGTCACCTACGAGGTCGTCGGCACGCCTGCGGCTCCCGTGATGCGCGTCAATCCGATCTCCGCGATGGTACCCGGCGTGTTCCGCAAGATCTTCGAATTCAACACCGGCAAACAGAACACGCCGATCGACGAACTGCCGTCGGCGCAGTCCGGCGACAGCCCGGCGGGAACGGCAAGGCCGCTGTCGAGCGGTTGCAGCCCGGCACGACGTTAGCCGCGGAAACTGCATTCGCTGAACATTCGAAGACGGTCGTGTGGAAATTTTAGCGCCCGAAGAGCCTACGCCGCGCGCACGCCCGCCAGGAACGTGCCGACTTCGCCCGAGAGCTGCTCGGCCTGTTTGGAGAGGTTCGACGCGGCCGCGAGCACCATGCCGGCGGCGTTGCCGGTCTCGTTGGCCGCCGAGCTGACGCCACCGATGTTCGTGGTGACTTCCTTGGTGGCCTCGGCGGTCTGCGAGACACTGCGGGCGATCTCGGCGGTGGCCGCACCTTGCTCTTCGATCGCGGCGCCGATCGAGGTGGCGATCCGGCTGACCTCCTCGATAGTGGCGGTGATGCCGCCGATGGCGTCGACGGCTTCTTTGGTCGCGCCCTGGATCTGGGCGATCTTGTCGCCGATCTCGCGCGTGGCTTCCGCGGTCTGGCTCGCCAGCGATTTCACTTCGGAGGCGACGACGGCGAAGCCGCGGCCGGCCTCACCGGCGCGCGCGGCCTCGATGGTCGCGTTGAGCGCGAGCAGATTGGTCTGCGCGGCGATGCTGGAGATCAGCTCGGCGACGTGCTCGATCTGCTGGGCGCCGTCGGATAGCGCGCGCACGATGGTGTCGGTATGGCGTGCGCTCTCCACCGCGCGGCCGGTGACTTCCGCCGATTGCGCGACCTGACGGCTGATTTCGGTGATGGAGGAGGAGAGCTCTTCGGCTGCCGCCGCCACCGTCTGGACGCGCTGGCTGGCTTCGGTCGCGGCCGAGCCGACCACGGCGGCGCGGCGATTGGTGCCCTCGGCGGTCGACGACATCGACTTGGCCGTGGTCTCCAGCTCGCCGGAGCCCGAGGCCATCAGGCCGACGAGTTGGCCGACGGACGCATCGAAGCGGTCGGCGAGGGAGATCAGGGCGTCGCGCTTTTCCTGCTCGCCACGCGCCTTGGCCGCGACCTGCTCGGCCTCCAGCGAGCGGGCCGTCAAGGCGGTCTGCCGCAACACTTCGAGCGTTTCCGCCATACGACCGATCTCGTCGCCGCGATCGGTTTCCTCGACCGGCTTGTCGATGGCGCCGTCGGCGATGTCCTGCATGCGAGTCTTCTGACGGTCGAGTGCACTGAGCACGTCGCGGGCGATCAGCCAGGACAGCGTCGCCATCAGCAGCATCAGGCCGGCGCCAATCGCGGCGAGCTCCAGCGTGAGCGCGCGCACGTCGGCGTCGATATCGTCGACATAGAGGCCGTAGCTGATCGTGGCGTTCCAGGGCGTGAACTGGCGGACGAACACGGTCTTGCGGACGGGCTCGGTCTGACCGGGGCGCGGGTAGAGATAGGATGTGACGCCGCCCTGCGGCGCCTGCCTGGCGGCGCTGAGCTGAGCATCGGCAATCAGGATGCCGTTTGAATCCGTGGCGCCCGTGATCTTGCCTTCGAGTTGCGGATTGGCGCCATTGACCAGGATCGAGGTGTCGGAATTGTAGACGACGGGATAGCCCTGACCACCGCCGAATTTCATGTTGCGGGCACGCTGGCGAAACTGCAGCTTGGCGTCGTCTACCGTCATCTTGCCGGCGGCAGCGTCATCCTGGAAAGTCTGTGCGAGGCCGTGGACCAGATCGACCGCGGCCTTCATCTGCTGGACCCGGTCGTCCATCATGCGGCTCTTGCTGAGGACGGTCGATACCGCGATGATGGCTGTGATTGTCAGAGCTGCGAGGCAGACCATGCTGGCAAGCTTGGTGCGAATCTTCAGATGGCTCAGCAGCTTCATCACAGCCCCTACGACATGTTTGTTATTGCTCGCATCGCTAACATGAAATTCTTACCAATCATGAAGATAGGCGTACGCGGGCCTGCCGCGCGGGTGATCCTTCGCAGCTCTATGCGCAATCGTGCAGGCAAATCGCGATGCGATGCCGCATACCCGTATTCTTGCGGGAGGAAAACGGTCTCAGACTTTAGTGGTGATATCGAGCCTGGCTGAGCGCGCAATGAACCGATTCGTTCACCGCATCATCATGTCGGCGCTGCTCGTGGCGGCCCTCGTCCTCATCTGGAATGTGCTGGGCTCGCGCTGACCCGGCACCGGCGAAACGCCAGTGCCGGGTCTTGCGGATCGGTTACGCGCGTCAGCGCCGCGCAAAGGCGCCGCCCGGCGCGTCGTGCTCCTTGCCCATCAGCGCATCGACGCTGATCGAGCCGCCGCCCGCTGCCGAGATGTAGAGGCAGGCGAAGCAGAACAGGATCGCGGCGGTGCCGCCGTTGAGCAGCGGCAGGAGCACCGGCGTGCCGGTCTTCATCACGTGGCCCATGAAGTAGGCGAAGGCCATTTCACCCGCCAGGATGAACGCCGTCAGCCGCGTGAACAGCCCGAGCATCAGCGTCGCGCCGAGCACCAGCTCGATCGTGCCGGCCACATAGATCAGCGGCGGGATGTCGGCGAAGTAGGGGAGCACCGGGAACTTGAACAGCTTGGCCACGCCATATTGGAACAACAGCAGTCCAGTGATGAAGCGAAACAGGCTCAAGAGAACCGGTTGAAAGCGAGCGAGATAAGGAAAGTTCATTGGTTTGTGCCCTCCATCCAATCCTGCATCCAATCCTGCGACTAGGAACGCATTCGGTTCCGCCCTGCAAGCTGCGCCAGGTCAATTTGCGCTGACATTTTTGTCATGTCGGACAAAACACCGCAGCGTGTGATTTCAGCCGCGTGCCGTCCGCATTTTTTTAACGCGTATACGCGTCGCGCCCGTCCGTAGTTCCCCGGTAACACGAATGAGTTCAGGTTACCTCTGGGAGACCTAGCGCCGCAAGGCGGGCACGATCAGGAACGGGATCATTCCGAGGATTACGTTTGCAAGTGCGAAGACGAGCAGCGCGTTGTAGCCGTGGGTGGCGTCGTGGATCAGGCCGCCGCTCCAGGAGCCGAAGGCCGAACCAAGCCCGCTGCCGATCGAGATCGTGCCGAAGATGGTGCCAACTCGTCTGCCCCTGAAGATCTTCATCGCGGTCGCGGTGATCAGCGGCCCGCGCGAGCCCATCATGCTGCCGAAGCAGACGACGAAGCCGGTGAGCAGGAACACATTCGGATAATACTGAAGCAGCCAGAGCAGGACTATGCCGAGGATCGAGATCGCGTAACTGAGCAGCACGGATGGCCGGCGTCCGATCAGCCCGTCGAGCGCCGAGACGCCGATCATGCCGAACACCAGCACGACGCCCGAAAAGCCCCAGGCGGTCGCGGCCTGTAGCGGCGGAAAGCCGGCATCGATCAGATGGGCGACGATCTGCGCGGCGATGCAGTACATGCCGACCGCGGTGAAGAAGAAGGTCGAGAACAGCGCCCAGAAAGCGTGGTGGCGCATCGCGCTCACAAGCGTCCAGCCGTTGTCGATGAAATCAGGATCGGTCTTCTTGGTGACGTATGGCGAGCCGGCCGAAAACATGCGCCAGGGCAGGAGCAGCAGCGGCAGCAGCAGACCGAGCGCGGCGAAGCCGTAGACCTGATAGGTCTCGCGCCAGCCGAGACTATCGATCAAGAGCTGCGAGGCCGGCAGCAACGCCAGCACGCCTCCGCCCATCGCTGAATAGACCACCGCCATCGCGGTCGGCAGCTTTGGCCCGAACCAGCGGCCGAGCAGGATCGAGTTCGGCACGTTGCCGATGAAGGCAACGCCAATGCCGACACACAATCCGATGGAGATCTGGAATTGCCAGAGCGCCTGCGCGTGGCCTGCGATCAGGAAGGCCGAGCCAAGTAGCAACAGGCCGAGCGCGTAAACAATGCGCGGTCCGGAATGATCGAACAGGCGGCCGACCAGCGGCGCGGTCAGTCCGCTGATCAGCCAGGTCAGCGAATAGATCGAGACCACCTGCGCGCGGTCCCAGCCGAAGTCTTCGGAGATCGGTTTCAGGAAGACGGTGAAGCTCTCGCTCAGGCCGCGGCCGAGCACGGCCAGCGTGAAACAGAGCGCGAGCACGACAAGCGCGGTACGCACCGCGCCTTGCTGCGTGTTCCCCTGTTCGCTGGGCGTCTTCTGGTCCATTGCCCATCAGGGAGCGCGCTTCGACGCGCCCTGGCAAGCATCAAAAGCTCATAAGCCTATGCAGGCTTGAGCAGGACATGCTTCTTCTTGCCGAAGGACAGCTTGATCACGCCTTCGGGCGTCAGATTGGGCGCTGACAGCGCCATCTTCTCGTCGGTGACGGGATCGTCGTTAACCCGCAGGCCACCGCCCTTGATCTGACGCCGCGCCTCGCCATTCGAGGCGACGAGGCCCGCCTTGACGAAGGCGTTGAGCACGCCGAGTCCGGCCTCCAGCTCGCCGCGCGGAATTTCCACCGTCGGCAGGCTCTCGGCGAGTGCGCCTTCTTCGAAGGTGCGGCGTGCGGTTTCGGCCGCTTCGTTCGCGGCGTCGCGACCATGCAGCAGCGCGGTCGCTTCCGTTGCGAGCACCTTCTTGGCCTCGTTGATCTCCGAGCCGCCGAGCGCCTCGAGCTTCTTGATCTCGCTCATCGGCAGCGTCGTGAACAGTTTCAGGAATTTGCCGACGTCGGCGTCCTCGGTGTTGCGCCAATATTGCCAGAAGTCATAGGGCGAGAACTGGTCGGCGTTGAGCCACACCGCGCCTTGCGCGGTCTTGCCCATCTTGGCGCCCGACGCGGTCGTCAGCAGCGGCGTCGTCAGCGCGAACAGCTGATGCGTGCCCATGCGGCGGCCAAGATCGACGCCCATGATGATGTTGCCCCACTGGTCGGAGCCGCCCATCTGCAAATGGCAGCCGGTGCGCTTGGCCAATTCGACGAAGTCGTAGGCCTGGCAGATCATGTAGTTGAACTCGATGAAGCTCATCTCCTGCTCGCGCTCGAGGCGCAGACGCACGGAGTCCATCGTCAGCATGCGGTTGACCGAGAAATGCCGGCCGACGTCGCGCAGCATTTCGATCCAGTTGAGCTTGGTCAGCCACTCCGCGTTGTCGAGCATGATGGCGTCGCTCTTGCCGTCGCCGTAGTTCAGCACCTTCGCGAACACGCCGCGGATCGAAGCCTTGTTGGCCTCGATCTCGGCGACGGTGCGGATCGCGCGCGTCTCGTCCTTGCCGGAGGGATCGCCGACCATGGTGGTGCCGCCGCCCATCAGCGTGATCGGCTTGTTGCCGGACTGCTGAAACCAGTGCAGCAGCATCATGGTCAGGTAGTTGCCGATGTGCAGCGAGGGCGCGGTGCAGTCGTAGCCGACATAGGCGATCGCCTCGCCCTTGGCGGCGAGGGCGTCCAGCCCCTCGAAATCGGAGCACTGGTGAATAAAACCACGTTCCTGCAGGGTATTGAGGAAATCCGATTTAAATGCAGTCATCTGTCGGCGTGCCTGACAATTCTTGGTTTACTGTTTCGGGCGCAATTTAAGCGTCTTTCTATGGGAACTCGATTGCCGCCCGCCACTTGGCGCTGAGGCATTATAAGATGTGTCCCTCTGGCACAAGATCGGCATGCCAGAGAGGGTCTTTGAGGACGCTGATCCATGATGTTGACGGCACTCGGTTTGATGAGCGGCACCTCGCTGGACGGGGTGGACGTCGCGCTGATCGAAACCGACGGGAAACAGGTAAAGGCATTCGGACCGTCCGGCTACCGGCCCTATAGCCCAGCCGAGCGCAATCTGCTGCGCCAGGCTCTGTCCGAGGCTGCGCATTTGCCGCAACGCGATGCCCGGCCGGGCATTCTGGCCGAGGCCGAGCGCGCGGTGACGCTGGCGCATGCCGAGGCGGTCGCCGCCTTCGTCGCCCAGAACCGAATGAAGCCGGAGGATATCGACATCGTCGGCTTTCACGGCCAGACCGTGCTGCACCGTCCCGAGCGGCGGCTGACGGTCCAGATCGGTGACGCGCGGGCGCTGGCCAAGGCCATCCATATCCCTGTGATGCACGACTTCCGCGCTGCCGACGTCGAGGCGGGCGGGCAGGGCGCCCCATTCGTGCCGGTCTACCACCGGGCGCTCGCCAATTCGCTGGCGCGCGAGGGGCCGATCATCGTCGTCAATATCGGCGGCGTTTCCAACATCACCTATATCGATGGCAACGACACGCTGATTGCCTGCGACACCGGGCCCGGCAACGCGCTGCTCGACGATTTCATGTACCGCACCATGAACCAGGCGTTCGATGCGGAGGGCAAGTTCGCAGCACTCGGCAACGCCGACGAGGCCTGGATCGTACGCGCACTAGAGCTGCCGTTCTTCGCATTACCGCCACCGAAATCGCTCGACCGCAACGACTTTGCCGCGGTGAAGCTCGGCGACGTGCCGCCGGCCGACGGTGCTGCGACGCTCACCGCTTTCACTGTCGCCGCGATCGCGCGCATCATACCCTTGCTGCCGCGGCGTCCGCGAAGCTGGATCGTCTGCGGCGGCGGCGCCCGCAATCTCACTATGCTGCGCATGCTGCGGGATCGGGTCGGAACGGCCAGCGTCGAGGCCGCCGAGACTCTCGGCTGGGCCTCCGATGCCATCGAGGCGCAAGCCTTCGGCTTCCTCGCCGCCCGCGGCCTGAAGGGCCTGCCGCTGTCCTATCCGGCCACCACGGGCGTGCCGATGCCGATGACTGGCGGGGTGATCGCCAGACCTTAAAAAGGACTGCCTGAGGGTCACGGTGGGTTGATGCAGATGCATTGATCTTGACGTGTGAATGCAGTTGCATCTATATTGGATGCGATTGCATTGAAACGCCGGGATCCTCGCCATGACCACTTCGCTGAAACTGATCAGCCACAAGCTTTGCCCTTACGTGCAGCGCGCGGTGATCGCGCTCAAGGAGAAGGGCGTGCCGTTCGAGCGGATCGATATCGATCTCGCCAACAAACCGGATTGGTTCCTGAAACTGTCGCCGCTCGGCAAGGTGCCGGTGCTGATGGTGACAACCGACAAGGGCGAGGTCGCTCTCTTCGAGAGCAACGTGATCTGCGAGTACATCGAGGAGACGCAAGCCGGCGCGAAGCTGCATCCGGCGGATGCCTTGAAGCGTGCCGAGCACCGTGCCTGGATGGAGTTCGGCTCGGCGATCCTCGGCGATCTCTGGGGCCTGGAGACCACGACCGATCCTGCGACCTTCGAAAGCAAGCGCCAGGCGCTCGCGGCGAAGTTTGTGCGCGTGGAAGTCGCGCTTGGCGCAGGGCCCTATTTCGCAGGCAATGCGTTCAGCCTGGTCGACGCGGTGTTTGCGCCCGTCTTCCGTTACTTCGATCTGTTCGACGACCTGACTGAGCACGGTATCTTCAGCGATGTGCCCAAGGTCTGCGCTTGGCGTGAGGAGCTCGCGCAGCGTCCGAGCGTGCGTACTGCGGTCAGCGCGGACTACCCGCAATTGCTGCGCGCTTTCCTCGTTCGCCACGACGCGCACCTCCTCAAGCTTGCGGCCTGAGCGCACGCCGATGTCGCAGTCAACGGCTTGGCTGATGCTGCTGATCGCCGGCGCGCTTGATGTCGGCTGGGCGATCTCCATGAAATATGCGGAGGGCTACACGCGCGTGGGCTGGAGCATTGCTTCGCTCGTGCTGCTCGCCGCTTTCGTCTTCCTGCTCGGACGCGCCTTGAGAGTACTCGAAGTCGGCGTCGGCTATTCGGTGTGGACCGGCATCGGCGCCGCCGGCACCTTCGTCATGGGCGTCGTGCTGTTCGGCGAGACCTTGAGCGCAATGAAGCTTGCCGGCATCGCCCTCGTCCTGATGGGGATCGTCGCGCTCAAGCTGGCTTGAGCAGCGTTGCTGCGGTCAGGTGCAGCCGTCGGCAAGCAGCAGCTTGCTCGTCGTCGTGGCATGGCGTAGCTCGAAAAGGTCCTGAGCACCGGGATCATCCAGGAAGGCTTGCGCCATCGCGCGCTCCGGAAATTCGATGATGACGAGGCGCTCGGGCGTCCAGTTGCCTTCGATTGTGGTCGGCTCGACGCCGCGAACGATGTAACGTCCCGAATGCTTGGCGATGAACGCCGGGATTTCATCGATGTATGTCTTGAACCTGGCAAGATCGTTCACCGACAGGTCGAGCACCAGATACGCCTTCATTGCTTGTCCCCCCAACCGAGCGACGCCGTCTTCGGTCAGCTAGAGCTCCGCGGCCATCTTCGCCAGGGTGGCGATGGTGTTCATGTTGCGCGCGGTGCCGGTCTTGGCCGCGGGGATCGCAAGTTTTGACGTCCCCATGCCGTCGCCGTAATGCACGTAGATCTCGCGGCGGCCAAGCTTGACCTCTTCGTCTTTCTGGCCCCGAATTCCGGCGAACGTGTCCGCAGGTGGCGCCTTGTCGAGGAAGATCGCGACCGTGCGGTTGGGCGCCATTTTGGGAAACGGATTGTCGGCCAAGACCTCTGCGATCGCGGCAGCGCTGCGCACGAGCACACCGACCGGCGCGCCGGCGTAAGCGTGCAGGCGCTTTTCGAGGACGGCCTTGATTGCGGATTCCGATTTGCGGCTGGTGAAGACCACATTGCCGCTGGCGATGTAGGTGCGCACGGCACCGAAACCGAGCTCTTCGCACATCGCCTTGAGCTCGGTCATTGGCAGCTTGCCGGTGCCTCCGACATTGACCGCGCGCAGCAGGGCTACGAACGCGGCCATGTCATTCTTACCGCACGTTGGCGAGACGCATGTCGAGATAGGCCGTGATGGTTTCCATCAGGGGCTCGAGCTTGGCGTCGAAGAAATGGTTGGCGCCGGGGATGACCTGCTGGTCGATCACGATGCCCTTCTGCGTCTTCAACTTCTCGACCAGCGTGTTGACGTCCTTGGGCGGCACCACGGCATCCTTCTCGCCATGCACGATCAGGCCGGACGAGGGGCAGGGCGCGAGGAACGAGAAGTCGTAGAGATTGGCCGGCGGCGCGATCGAGATGAAGCCTTCGACCTCGGGGCGGCGCATCAGGAGCTGCATGCCGATCCAGGCGCCGAAGGAGAAGCCGGCAACCCAGCAGGCGCGCGCTTCGGGATTGATGGTCTGCGCCCAGTCGAGGGCGGCCGCCGCATCCGACAATTCGCCGGTGCCATGGTCGAACGAGCCCTGGCTGCGGCCGACGCCACGGAAATTGAAACGCAGCACCGAGAAGCCACGATGCGCGAACGCGTAGTAGCACTGGTATACGATCTGATGGTTCATCGTGCCGTGAAACTGCGGATGCGGATGCAGGATCATCGCGATCGGCGCGTTCTTCTGCTTGGCCGGGTGATAGCGGCCTTCGAGACGGCCGGCGGGGCCAGTGAAAATAACTTCAGGCATGGATGATCTCTGGATTGATTTGCTGGAGCGAGGATCCTTGGCAATCAACCGATTGTGGCCCTCGTCGCCAGATGCCGACGAAAGCGCGAATGGAAGGATGAGAAGGCGTGCGCCTCGCGGTGATGCGCGATGGCGCGCGGTGACTTGACGGCCGCGTTCTAACATAGGCTGCGGGGCAAAAAGCAAGCATCTTCGACATCTGCCAATGTGCTCAAGAACTTAGCCGGTCATCGCGGTGTCACGCCAATGACGGTCGGGAGCGGACAGGGTGATGGCCCCGCTTGCAATTGTGGCGGCAACTGATTGGAATCACGATTGTTTATCGGCTGTCGGGCGAGCCGGCGAGCGATTCACGCGCCGCGCGCCCTCCCAGCGAGGCGACCGCGGGCCGGTAGCGGCGGCTGCCGCCAAGTGTCTGGCCATTGTCGAACGTGAGCTCGAAATCCCCCGACGGCTTGAAGTCCACGCCGCTCACCCGGTCGAGATTGGCAAGCCTGGTCCGGTGAACGCGCACGATGGCGAAGCGGGCGAGTTCGCTTTCGGTCGCGGCAAGCGTGCCGCGGATCAGGTGCTGGGTGCCGTTGGCGAGGCAGTATTCGATGTAATTGCCGGCAGAGGCGACCCACAGGATATCGCGCGGTACGACGCGGATGCGGCTGGTGCCGTCCCGGAGCCAGATCAGATCGGGGGACGGTTGCCCGAGCGGAGCGGCCGGCATGGACAGGCCTGCGCGTGCCGCCTTGCGCAGCTCACGACGGCTTTCGATCAGCCAGAGCGTTGCCCCAAGCAGAAATGCGGTCACCGCGTCCTTGCGGAACTCGTACAGGACCACCGCCAGCGAGAAATGGAAGTCGTAGGCGCTGCCCGCGAGCCAGAGCAGGAGTTTCCGCAAGCCCACCATGCCGATGATGTGGAGGACCGAGAAGCCGAGCAGGGCGGCCGCACCAATTCCGATCCACGCCGCCGGGCCCGCGGTCCGGCGCATGCGCCGCACCGACAGCATCAGGATCGGCACCAGCAGCAGGATGACGATGATGCTCGACAGTTCCCAGAACAGGCGCCGGCCAATGTCATAGCTGTCGCCGCGCCAGGCGGCGTCCTGTGCGCCGGAGAGCGCATTGACGATGCCGACGGCGAACGCGATGGCGGCGATCACAGCGAACATCGTCCAGTCGGCATTGATCACGCCGGGCCAACCGCTCGTCCCGGACGGCGATGCCTCGTCCCCTCGCGCTCGGTTCTGATCCCAAACCGTCTCGACGCGCTCCGTTTCGGGAGCATTTTGGCCGTCAGCCATGGCCCGAAAACCGCGTTTGTGGTCCCGTCAAGGAGCAGAGAACCATGTCAACACCGCAACAAGCATCAAATTCGGAACGACGCATCGATCTGGATTGGGTGCGGGTTTTAGCCTTCGGGCTCCTGATCTTCTACCACGTCGGATTCCGCTGATCTTCGGCATGCTCGTGATCGTGCCACCGCAGTCGTACCTCCAGATCGTCGAGAACCTCGGCTATCCCGCAAGTTTCGCCGATTATTACTTCCACCACCACCTGGCGTTCAGCGCAGCGGACTGTCTCCCGGAAGCGAGGCGGCCATCGTGATTGCCGGCACCGCGCTCACCTGTCTGGTCAGCTACGAGATCGCGCGGCGCATCGGCTGGCTGCGTCCGCTGTTCGGGCTGCGGATGGAGCCGCGTTCCTCGGCCGGGGTCGCGCAGCAACAGCCGGCCTGATGTGCGGCGGCCGCCGATTGGCGCGATGGCAAAAGGTGCTAAGAGGGCGCCATGCCGAGCCGCGTCTACCTCGACTGGAATGCGACCACACCGCTGCGCACCGAGGCGCGCGCAGCGATGTTGGCCGCCTATGAGCTGATCGGCAATCCGTCCTCGGTCCATGCCGAGGGGCGCGAGGCGCGGCGGCTGGTCGAGGACGCCCGCGCCGCGCTGGCGTCGGCCGTGGGCGCGCTAACGCGGAACGTGGTCTTCACCTCCGCCGGAACCGAGGCCAACGCGCTGGCGCTCTCGCCCGGCCTGCGCGGCCGGTCGGGCGAGCCGGCGCGGCGACTCCTGGTCTCCGCTGTCGAGCATGCCTCGGTGCTGGCGGGCGGCCGGTTCCCGGCCGACGACATCAGCCAGATCCGGGTCACGCGCTCCGGGGTCGTCGATCTCGACCACCTTCGCGCGTTGCTCGTGGACGGTCAGCCGGCGCTGGTGTCGGTCATGGCGGCCAACAACGAGACCGGTGCGCTCCAGCCGGTGGCCGAGGCGGCACAGATCGCCCACGAGGCCGGTGGCCTCCTGCACGTCGATGCGATCCAGGCACTCGGCAAAATTGCTTTCAACATTAACGCGGTAGGCGCGGACCTTGCGACCTTTTCTGCGCACAAGATCGGCGGCCCCAAGGGCGTCGGCGCGCTGGTCGTGGCGGAGGGCCTCGCCGGCTTGGAACCGGTGCTGCGGGGCGGCGGACAGGAGCTCGGTCGCCGGGCGGGAACCGAGAATGTTGCCGGCATCGCCGGCTTCGGTGCGGCGGTGAAAGCCGCCCTTCAGGCTCTGCCGGAAGATGTGGAACGGATGGCAAGCCTCAGAGATCGCTTGGGAAATGGCCTTCGCGCGGTTGCTGGGGCAACCGTCTTCGCGGAAGACGTGAAGAGGTTGCCAAATACCGTTCTATTCACTGCACCCGGTCTCAAGGCCGAGACTGCCGTGATCGGCTTTGACCTCGAAGGTGTCGCCGTATCCTCGGGTTCGGCTTGTTCCTCAGGAAAGGTCCAGCCGTCTCACGTGCTCTCGGCGATGGGGTGCGATGCCACCGTGGCCCAGGGAGCGGTGCGTCTCAGTCTGGGCTGGTCCACGGGACCGGATGACATCAATAGGGCGTTAGAGGCTTGGCGAAAGCTCGGTAATACCCTACTTAGAGCGTAAGCGACGAAACACGGCTTGAACGGTTCTAAGCCCGTGCTTTCGGCCAAAAAACATCGTAATACTCGTTCGAGTTTGATCCACCGCGGTCCTTGAAACCGCGAGCGGAGGATAGAATGCCAGCCGTCCAAGAGACGGTCGAGCGCGTCAAGCGCATCGACGTCGACCAATATCGTTATGGGTTTGAGACCCTGATCGAGTCCGACAAGGCCCCCAAGGGGCTGTCGGAAGAGACCGTCAAGTTCATCTCCGAGAAGAAGAACGAGCCCGCCTGGATGCTCCAGTGGCGGCTCGAAGCCTATCGGCGCTGGCTGACCATGACCGAGCCGACCTGGGCGCGCGTCGACTATCCCAAGATCGACTTCCAGGATCTCTATTATTACGCGGCGCCGAAGCCGAAGAAGACGGTGACCTCGCTCGACGAGATCGATCCGGAGATCCTGAAGACCTATGAGAAGCTCGGCATTCCCTTGCGGGAAGTTGCCATGCTCGAAGGCGTCGAGCCGAAGCCCGGCGAGGAAGATCCGGCGCGCCGCAAGATCGCGGTCGACGCTGTCTTCGATTCGGTCTCGGTCGCGACCACCTTCAAGGCGGAGTTGAAGAAGGCCGGCGTGATCTTCATGCCGATCTCGGAGGCCATCCGAGAGCATCCCGAACTGGTGCAGAAGTATCTGGGCTCGGTGGTGCCGACCTCGGACAATTTCTACGCGACGCTGAATTCGGCGGTGTTCTCCGACGGCTCGTTCGTCTACGTGCCGCCGGGCGTGCGCTGTCCGATGGAGCTGTCGACCTATTTCCGCATCAACGAGCGCAACACCGGCCAGTTCGAGCGCACGCTGATCATCGCCGACAAGGGCTCCTACGTCAGCTATCTCGAAGGCTGCACCGCGCCGCAGCGCGACGAGAACCAGTTGCACGCCGCCGTGGTCGAACTCGTCGCGCATGACGATGCCGAGATCAAGTACTCGACGGTCCAGAATTGGTATCCGGGCAATTCGGAAGGCAAGGGCGGCATCTACAATTTCGTCACCAAGCGTGGCGACTGCCGCGGCAACAACTCCAAGATCTCCTGGACCCAGGTCGAGACCGGTTCGGCGATCACCTGGAAGTACCCGAGCTGCATCCTGCGCGGCGATAATTCGCGCGGCGAATTCTACTCGATCGCGATCTCGAACGGCTTCCAGCAGGTCGATTCGGGCACCAAGATGATCCATCTCGGCAAGAACACGTCGAGCCGCATCATCTCGAAGGGCATCGCCGCCGGCAAGTCGCAGAACACCTATCGTGGCCTCGTCACCGCGCACCGGAAAGCGACCGGCGCGCGCAACTTCACCGCCTGCGATTCCCTGTTGATCGGCGACAAATGCGGCGCGCACACCGTGCCGTACATCGAGGCCAAGAACTCGTCGGCAACGTTCGAGCACGAGGCGACGACGTCGAAGATCTCCGAGGACGTGCTGTTCTACTGCGTCCAGCGCGGCCTCAGCCAGGAAGAGGCTGTCGGCCTCGTCGTTAACGGCTTCGTCAAGGACGTGCTGCAGCAACTGCCGATGGAATTCGCGGTAGAAGCGCAGAAGCTGATCTCGATCTCGCTTGAAGGGTCGGTCGGTTAATCGCCGACCCTCGCGGTGCGCTACGGCGCTCCAACATCAATTGAATAAACTGGATACCAAGATGGCTTTGCTTGAAGTGAAAGACCTGAAGGTTCGTGTCGAGGAGCGTGAGATCCTCCATGGGCTGACGCTGACCGTGAACGAAGGCGAGATTCACGCCATCATGGGACCGAACGGCTCCGGCAAGTCGACGCTCTCGCACGTCATCGCCGGCAAACCCGGCTACGAAGTCACCGACGGCCAGATCCTGTTCAAGGGCGAGGATCTCCTGGAGATGGCTCCCGAGGAGCGCGCCGCCAAGGGCGTGTTCCTGGCGTTCCAGTATCCGGTCGAGATTCCCGGTGTCACCACCATGAATTTCCTCCGTACCGCGCTGAATGCCCAGCGCAAGGCGCGCGGCGAGAGCGAACTGATGGTGCCGGACTTCCTGAAGAAGGTCCGCGAGGTCTCGAAGTCGCTGAACATCCCGCAGGACATGCTCAAGCGCGGCGTCAATGTCGGTTTCTCCGGTGGTGAGAAGAAGCGCAACGAGGTGCTGCAGATGGCGCTGTTCGAGCCGAGCCTGTGCATCCTCGATGAGATGGATTCCGGCCTCGACATCGACGCGCTGCGGATTGCTGCCGACGGCGTCAACGCACTGCACTCGCCCAAGCGCGCCATGGTTGTCATCACCCACTATCAGCGGCTCCTCAACTACATCGTGCCCGATGTCGTGCACGTGATGTCGAAGGGCCGCGTCGTGAAGAGCGGCGGCAAGGAGCTGGCGCTTGAGCTGGAAGAATCCGGCTACACCCAGTTCGAGGATGCCGCGTAAGGAATTTTGCGATGAACGTTGCTGTGGCAAAGACCGGAAGCGGCCGCGCGGTGAGCGATCTGTTCGCCAGCGCCGAAGGTCGCCTGCCGGGTTCGCCTTCCGTGATCGCTTCGCGCCGCGAGGCGTTCGAGACCTATGAGCGTCTCGGCCTGCCGCACCGCCGGATCGAGGAATGGAAATACACTGATCTCCGCGCGCTGGTCGGCGAGGTGCTGCCGTTGGCAGCCGCGCCCGATGCGGCTGCTCTGAAGCGCGCCGCGGACGCCGTGAAGGCGCATGCCATCGCCGGCGCCCGCAAGCTGGTGCTGGTCGACGGCGTGTTCGCGGCCGATCTGTCGGACGTCAGGGCGCTCACCGCTGAGGCGGGCTTCAGGACGTTGCGGGAAACGCTGGAGAAGGATGCCGGTCTGCTGACGACCGCTTCCACCGACGCCGTGATCGCACTCAACGCGGCAATGGCGACCGATGGCGTGGTGCTGTCGATCGCCGACGGTGCGCAGTTGTCCGCGCCGATCCAGATCATCCACATCGCGACCGCGGCTTCCGCATCGGCCTTCACCCGTTCGCAGGTCGTGATCGGGAAGGGCGCTCGCGCCACCCTCGTCGAGAGCTTCGTCGCGGCTGGCGCCAAGGCTTACCAGGTCAATGACGCCGTGATCGTCACGGTCGGCGACGACGCTGACGTCGCGCATATCCGCCTGATGGACGATGCGCCTGACGCGGTGAACGTGACCTCGCATTTCGTGACGGTCGGCGCCAACGTCAAACTCAATTTCTTCAACATGACCACTGGTGCCGCGGTCAGCCGCTTGCAGGGTCTCATCACGCTGGCGGGCGAGGGCAGCGAGCTGTCGGCCAATGGCGTCAACCTGTTGCAGAAGACCGAGCATGGCGACACCACGCTGGTGGTCGACCATGCGGTGCCGAACTGCGTCAGCCGCGAAGTCTTCCGTGCCGTGATCGACGATCGCGCCCATTCGGTGTTCCAGGGCCGCATCATCGTTCGCCCCGACGCGCAGAAGACCGACGGCAAGATGATGACCCGCGCACTGCTGCTCTCGGACGAAGCCGAGGCCGACAACAAGCCCGAGCTCGAGATATTCGCCGACGACGTCTCCTGCGGCCACGGCGCCACCTCCGGCGCGCTGGACGACAGCCTGCTGTTCTATCTGAAGGCCCGCGGCCTGCCCGAGAAGCAGGCCCAGGCGCTGTTGATCCAGGCTTTCGTGGGTGAAGCGGTCGAGCAGATTGCCGACGACGGCTTGCGCGAACACGTGATCGGCATTGCCGAGCGCTGGCTGGAGCGCCGGTCATGAGCACGCATCCCGCTGTCAAGAACGGCGCCTATGATGTCGCGCGCGTGCGTCAGGACTTTCCGGCGCTTGCCATGCAGGTCTACGGCAAGCCGCTGGTCTATCTCGACAACGCGGCATCCGCGCAGAAGCCGAGCGTTGTGCTCGATCGCATGACGCAGGCCTATACGTCCGAATACGCCAACGTCCATCGCGGCCTGCACTACCTCGCCAACGCTGCGACCGAAGCCTATGAGGGCGGACGCACCAAGGTCGCGCAGTTCATCAACGCTGCCCGCACCGAGGAAATCATCTTCACCCGCAACGCGACAGAAGCAATCAACCTGGTCGCCTCGTCCTGGGGCGGCCCGAACATCGGGGAAGGCGACGAGATCGTCATCTCGATCATGGAGCACCACTCCAACATCGTGCCCTGGCATTTCCTCAGGGAACGCCAGGGTGCCGTGATCAAGTGGGCGCCGGTCGACGATGAAGGCAACTTCCTCATCGACGAGTTCGAGAAGCTGCTGACGTCGAAGACCAAGCTGGTTGCGATCACGCAGATGTCGAACGCGCTCGGCACCATCGTGCCGGTCAAGGACGTCGTGAAGATCGCCCATGCCCGCGGCATTCCCGTGCTGGTCGACGGCAGCCAGGGCGCGGTGCATCTGCCGGTCGACGTCCAGGATATCGGCTGCGACTTCTACGTCTTTACCGGCCACAAGGTGTACGGGCCGACCGGCATCGGCGTGCTCTGGGCCAAATACGACCATCTTGTCGCGATGCGTCCCTATAACGGCGGCGGCGAGATGATCCGCGAGGTCTCGCGCGATGTCGTCACCTATGGCGATCCCCCGCACAAATTCGAGGCGGGCACGCCCGCGATCGTCGAGGCCGTCGGCCTTGGCGCCGCCATCGACTATGTCAGTTCGATCGGCAAGGAGCGCATCGCCGCCCACGAGCACGATCTCGTCACCTACGCCCAGGAGAAGCTGCGCGAGATCAACTCGCTGCGGCTGATCGGCACCGCGCGGGGCAAGGGCCCGGTGATCTCGTTCGAGCTCAAGGGCGCGCATGCCCATGACGTCGCCACCGTGATCGACCGTCAGGGCATCGCGGTCCGTGCCGGCACCCATTGCGTGATGCCGCTTTTAGAGCGGTTCAACGTGACCGCCACCTGCCGGGCCTCGTTCGGCATGTATAATACGCGGGAAGAAGTCGATCATCTGGCACAGGCGCTGCTGAAGGCGCGGGATTTGTTCGCATGAGTGACACGGCCGAAATCAAAGCCAATCCGATGGAGACCCATTCGGCGTTGCCGCCGGAGGAGACCGAGCGTCTCACGACCGAGATCATCGCCGGGCTCAAGACCGTGTTCGATCCGGAAATCCCGGCCGACATCTACGAGCTCGGCCTGATCTACAAGGTCGAGATCAAGGACGACCGCTCGGTCGACGTGCAGATGACGCTGACGACCCCGAACTGCCCGGCCGCCGGCGAGCTGCCGACCATGGTCGAGAACGCGGTTGCGAGCGTTCCCGGCGTCGGCGTGGTCGACGTCAAGGTCGTCTGGGAGCCGGCCTGGACGCCGGAACGCATGAGCGACGAGGCGCGCCTCGTCCTGAACATGTGGTGACACGTAACCTCGATATTGAATTCGCTCCGCAACGGACCACATCACTGACATGACCCAGATATCGTCCGGCTCGACACCTGCATCCACTCCGAAGCCCCGGCGGCCGCGCCCGCAGGTGATGCGGCTAACGGATGCCGCTGCCCAGCGTATCTCCGAGCTCACCCAGCGCGCCGATTCCGAGATCGTGGGTCTGCGCGTCGGCGTGAAGAACGGCGGCTGTGCCGGCCAGTCCTACACGGTCGAATACGCCCACGATATCCGCCCGACCGACGAGGTCGTCGAGGACAAGGGCGTCAAGATCCTGATCGACCCCAAGGCCGTGCTGTTCCTGCTCGGCACCGAGATGGACTACAAGGCCGACAAGATGCAGGCCCAGTTCGTCTTCAACAACCCCAACCAGATCTCCGCCTGCGGCTGCGGCGAGTCGGTCGAGCTGCGCCCGGCCAAGATCGACGGGTAAGCCCGCTTTCTCGTCTCATTCCGCTGTCGTCCCGGCGTAGGCCGGGACCCATACCGCGTGATCTCTCGGTGATGGGCAGTGTTAGTACCAACACTGGCACGACTAGCAGTCTTCGTTAAACTGCTCCCTGTGGCTATGGGTCCCGGCCTGCGCCGGGACGAAGTTGGGGAGGCAGCCGGGCCATGGACCGCGAATTCCTGATCGACCTGTTCGCCGATTTCGGCCCCGTCGCCATCCGTAAAATGTTCTCCGGCTACGGCATCTCCGCCGACGGGATCAATTTCGCGCTCGCCTTGCGGGCCGGCCTGTTCTTCCGCGCCGACGAGGTGACCATCCCGGACTTTGAGGCCGAAGGCTCAAAGCCGTTCCAGTATTCGACCCGCGCCAAGACGGTGCTGGTGAATTCCTATTGGGAGCTGCCGGCGCGCCTGTTCGACGATTCCGAGGAGCTGGCGCAATGGGCGAGGGCGGCGCTCGCCGCCGCCCAGCGCGCCAAGGTGAAGAAGCGGCCGAAAGGGAAGAAGGCAGCGAGCAAGGCGGCGAAGAAAGTCACCAAGCCGGCGAGAGCGCCGAAGAAGGCGACTAAAAAGGCCCAGGTGCGAAAGGGCGCCAAACGGAAGACTTGAGGATCACTCCGCGGCCTTGGTCAGGCCAACCCGCATGTCCTTTGCCACAAAGACGCAGACACCGTCGGCAAGCACGCGGCCGTCGGCAATTCCGAGCACCAGCTTGCCGCGGCGGACCATGCGCATGGCGACCTCGTAGCGCACGGATCGCGTCTGCGGCGTGACGGCGCCCGTGACCTCGACCTCGCCGACGCCGATGGCGCGGCCCTTGCCCGGCGAGCCCGACCAGCCGAGCCAGTAACCGACCATCTGCCACATCGCATCCAGCCCGAGGCTCCCCGGCATCATCGCGTCACCGCGATAGTGGCAGTCGAAGAACCAGTGGTCCGGCACAATGTCGAGCTCGCCCACGATGTGGCCCTTGCCGAACGCGCCGCCGTCCAAGCTGATCTCGGTGATGCGGTCCATCATGAGCATCGGCGGCGCCGGCAATTGCGCGTTGCCCGGGCCGAAATAGCCGCCTTCGCTCGATCTCAGCAACTCGTCCCTGGTGTAGGACGGTTGGGGTGTGTGAAAATCATGCGGGTTTGGCAAGACGACAGAACCTCTGCGGGCGCGCAGTCAGGTGCACGGGGCCGACGATACAGCCTCAGATGTCGTCCGTCGCGGAGCAATGTCAAGCACGCAAGACCCTTCAAGCTTCGGCCATGTCAGGCTGATGGCCCTTGCCGCGTCACGTGCTCGAAATGTCGCTCAGGCCTATTACGGCCGCATGAAGATGTCGCGACGGCGACCGGCCGCGTCACGCCACCCGGTTGTGCGTCTCGACTGCGTATTCCGGGTCGACTTCGCAGATCACGCGGTTGCGGCCGTTGCGCTTGGCCGCATAGAGGCAGGCGTCCGCACGCTCGATCAGCGCGTCGGTGTCGTCGCCCTGCTTCAGCATGGAGACGCCGACGGAGATGGTGACGCGGCCGAGGATCTCGCCGGTCGACTTCTTCTTCAATTCCTTCGCCATCACTGCCCGGCGGATGTGATCGGCAACGGTGAGGGCCTGGCGTAGCGCGGTATTGGGCAGCACCACCGCGAATTCCTCGCCGCCATAGCGGGCGGTGATGTCCTGGCCCTTGATTGACTGCTTCAGCGACAGGCCGACCAGCCGCAGCACCTGATCGCCGGTGAGATGGCCGTAGGAATCGTTGAACGACTTGAAATGGTCGATGTCGAGCAGCAGGAGCGACAGTGGCTCGCCGCTCGCGAGCGCGCTCTGCACGGCCATGCCGATCATGCGGTCGAAATATTTGCGGTTGCCGAGGCCGGTCAGCGGATCGGTCAGGCTCTCGGCGCGGATCGCTTCCAGGCTCTGCTGGAGATTGCTGATCTCGTTCTTCGACAGCGTCAGCCGGTCTTCCAGCGCCTTGTTGGTCTCGCGCATCTCGCCGGTCGAACGCAGCAGCGCCTCGACGATGGTTTTGATCTGCTCGCGGCTCTTGGCCGAGGACAATTGCGCGGTCGCGCCCGACAGGCTGGTGTCGTAGGCGCTGGTCATGCCGAGTGCGTCGCTCAAGACCGTCATCACGTCGTCGATCTCGCCGATGACGCGCGCACCGACCTTGTCGATGCGGTCGGTCGTTTTGATGTGGGAGAGATAGGTGTCGTAGATCTGCTCGAGATCGGCTTCGGTCAGCTTGCCGTTGCGTGCCAGCGTCTCGTTGATGATCTTGTTGAGCGGCGCGTTGTAGCCCGTCGCGTAGACGTACCAGATCTCGTAGTTGCGGGGAATTGCGGTTTGCTTCAGTGACCGGATCTGGCCGAGCGCCACCTCGGCAAACGCCATCGTGCGCTCGTGTTCATCGAGAACCTTGACCACAGAACATACCCCACAGCGGTCGGTGTGCAGCCGACCGCAGCAATGCTTAAATTATGTTCGTAGGCTAACGGACGATCATGAATTGTCGGTAAACGATCGACCGTTCAACTCAGGCGTGTATCGTGGTTTCAGGCCCCGGCAGGGGAGCGGACCGGTCGGAGCAGGAACGCCGGGAGATGCGAGTGATCGCCGGGCTCGGCGTCGGCCTCGCGCTGCCGGCGCGGCTCGGGGCGGCCGATCGACGGCACATGCGATGGATTGGCTTGCGGCCGCGAGCCATGACGCGGCTCGGAGGATTGCCTGGCTTCGCGCGGAGGCCTTGCCTCACGTGCCGGCCTCTCTTCGCGAGGCGGCCGTGCTTCGGCAGCCGGCCTTGCGTCCGACGAAGGCGTTGCCTCGGAGGAATGTCGCGCCTCGCGCGGCTCTCGGCTGCGCTCACGGTCGCGACCGCGCTGCGGCTTGCCGCGTCCGCCGCGGGAGCGTTCACGATCGCGGCCGCGCGATTCGCGCGGACGGTCGCTCTGCTCACCCGAATCTGCGCTCACCTCGTAATCGCCTTCGGCACGCGGGATGCTCTGGCCGATCAGCTTCTCGATCGCCACCATCGACTTCTGGTCGAGCGGCGTCACGAGCGAGATCGCCATGCCGGACCGGCCTGCGCGGCCGGTGCGGCCGACACGATGGACGTAGTCGTCGGGATGATGGGGGACGTCGAAATTGAAGACGTGGCTGACCTCGGGAATGTCGAGGCCGCGGGCAGCGACGTCGGAGGCGACGAGGAGCGGCAGCTCACCTTTGCGGAACTGGTCGAGTGCCGCCATGCGGGCCGGCTGGTCCATGTCGCCGTGCAGCGCGCCGACGCTGAAGCCGTGCTTCTGAAGTGACTTGTGAACGATCGCGACTTCGCGCTTGCGATTGCAGAAGATGATCGCGTTCTTGAGATCCTTGGCTTCGCGCAGCAGGCGACGCAGCAACTCGCGCTTCTCATGCGCCTCACGTCCGGCAGGCACTTGCGATTGCGTGACGGTGACGGCGGTGGTGGCGGGCTTGGAGACTTCGACCTTCTGCGGATTGTGCAGGAAGGTCTCGGTGATGCGCCGGATTTCCGGCGGCATGGTCGCGGTGAAGAACAGGGTCTGCCGTGTAAACGGAACGAGCTTGCAGATGCGCTCGATGTCGGGAATGAAGCCCATGTCCAGCATGCGGTCGGCTTCGTCGATGACGAGCAGCTCGACGCCGGTAAGCAGGAGGCCGCCGCGCTCGGTATGGTCGAGCAGCCGGCCTGGCGTTGCGATCAGCACGTCGACGCCGCGCGTCAGCTTGGCATCCTGGTCGCCGAAGGAGACGCCGCCGATCAGGAGGGCGACGTTGAGTTTCTGGCCGGCGCCGTAGCGGTCGAAGTTTTCCTTCACCTGCGCTGCGAGTTCGCGGGTCGGCTCCAGGATCAGCGTGCGCGGCATGCGTGCGCGGGCGCGACCCTTTTCGAGGATGGTGAGCATCGGCAGCACGAAGGCCGCGGTCTTGCCGGTGCCGGTCTGGGCGATGCCGAGTACGTCCTTGCGTGCGAGGACGTGGGGGATCGCCTGTTCCTGAATGGGGGTCGGGGTGGTGTAACCGGTGGCCGCCACTGCGGCGAGGACTTTTTCGGATAGTCCGAGATTGGAAAAGGACATTGAGCCTCTGGTCGAAACCGCCGTTCGGAATCGAGAGTAAAAAGGCTGTCGCGTTCCACCCCTAAACGGCGCGCTCTCAAAGAAGCTGGGGGTGCTGACTCACGCGAACAAAGCGCCAGGCTCAGGAATCGCTCTTCGATACCGAGCCGCGTCGATCCGGAACATAGGGCGGAATCGGCCAAAGTCAATGGAGCAGGCGCGGGAAGGTCCTTAAAACCCTCAGGTTTTTGCCCAAATAGCGGGCGCGGCTTGGCTTTTCGCCGCGGCCGCCAGTCCGGTGGTTAACGCGCCCCTGCGGCCTGGGCCCGGAAATCGCCAGGCGCCATGCCATAGGCGGCGTTGAAGACCCGGTAATAGGTCGCCAGACTCTCGAAACCGCAGGCATTGGCGATGTCGGCGATCAGCCGCTCCGGGGCTTCGCGCAGCAGGCGACGGCTTCTCTTCAGCCGCTCTTCCGTCACGGTCTGGGAGAAGCTGCGGTCGGCGACCTCGAACAGCATATGCAAATGGCGCACGGAGACACCGAGCAGGTCGGCCACCCGTGAGGGCGCAAGGTCTGGGTCCTGCACACGGCGCGCGATCAGGCGGCGGGCCAGCGACAGGCGGGCGGTCCGGAGCGCGGCCTGTCCGCGCCGGCTGCCCGGCCTGACGATGCCGCGCTCGATCAGCGCCAGATGCCCAAGCGCCTGCACCAGTGGGACGGCGCTGGATGAACCATCATTCGCAGCCGCCTCGCCGAGGTCGGCAAAGCAGGCATCGAGCAGAGGGGCGAGAGCGGGATCGTTGAAAACCTTGGGCGCAAGCTCGCGCGTGCGCTTGTCCTGTGTCGCGAGGCCGCTGACGGGGATTTTCAGGATCCGCAGGTGGAAGCCGGAAGCGCCCAGCGGCCTCGTGCGGTAGGGCAGGTCGGTATGGCTGGTGGCGAAGCCGCCATTGGCGATCGCGAAATCGCTGGAGCGCATGCCGCCGAACCAGCCGCCACCGCCGAGCTGCTGGTAGACGCAGATGCTGTCACCTGGCGCGTAGCCGATGTCGGTCTGGCTCCGCTCGACCGCATAAGAGGAGGCCTTCAGCTCCACCAGCGCGCCATTGCCGACCTGGCTCAGCGAGAATTCGCCGTGGAAGTCGCCGCGCTGTTCGCGCTCGAGTTCCGCCGTGACGCCGAACAACCCCTTGGCGCGCACCTCGCGCCAAAAATCGAAGCGATCGTGCGGCTCGACCTCGTCAGTGCACCAGCGGTACACGGCAGCCCTCGTCTCGAACGGAATTCCGCCCAACAAAAAGCAGATTCCACACGAATTTGCCATAGGCCAGATAGGGAACCGCGGGGACGGCCGGTTGAACCGCTGTTACGGCTGGACCGACTATCACATCAACGGCGTAAGGTTCCGCATCGAGCCAACGGGGAGCCGTTCTGCAACGGGAAGATCACGATGAGGCGTCGGGTTTTCAGAATTTTGGCAGCACTTGGCCTGGCGGCGAGCCTCAGCGGTTTCGCGAGTGCGGCGCATGCCGAGAAGCGTATCGCGCTCGTCGTCGGCAACAACGACTACAAGAACGTTCCGAAGCTCCTGAAGGCCGTCAACGACGCCCGCACCATGGGCGATACGCTGAAGCAGCTCGGCTTCACCGTGATGGTCGCCGAAAACCAGAACCGGCAGCAATTCTCCGAGACGCTGCTCGCCTTCGACCGGGCGATCGAGCCCGGCGATACCGCGTTCTTCTTCTACGCCGGCCACGGTTTCGAGATCGCGGGCCAGAACTATCTGCTGCCAACCGACGTGCCGGCGGCGACCGAAGGCCAGGAAGAGCTGGTGCGCGACGCCTCCATTCTCGCCGATCGTGTCGTCGAGCGCCTCCAGAACAAGAAGGCGCGCACTTCGATCCTGGTGTTCGACGCCTGTCGCAACAATCCGTTCGAGCGTAGCGGTACGCGCGCAGTCGCCGGCGGCGGCGGCCTTGCACCGATGACGCAGCTGCCCGAAGGCGTATTCTCGGTATTCTCGGCGGGCCCGCGGCAGACCGCGCTCGATCGTCTCTCTAACGACGATGCCAATCCCAATTCGGTGTTCACGCGCACCTTCGCCAAGGAGCTGCTGCAGCCCGGCGAGAACCTCGTGCAGGTCGCACAGCACACGCGCCGCCTCGTCAGCGAGATGGCCGACACCGTCAAGCACAGGCAGGTGCCGGTCTATTTCGACCAGATGGTCGACGACGTCTTCCTCAGCGGTGCCGCGAAGGATGCGGCGGCGGCCGCTGCGCGTCCGGCCGATCCGGCGCCGCAGAAGGTCGCGGCGCTGCCGCCGGTCTCGGTGCCGCGCGTGCAGAAGGAAGAGACCACCAACGCGCCGATCGCGAGCTTCTCGCGCCACAATGGCGGCTGGAGCGTGACGTTCTCCTTCGCCGATCCCACCCTCGGGGTGTCCTGGCGCATGGCCGGCAGCGGCGATTTCCACGAGACCGGTTTCATCGACGCGCTCGATCCGCGCACGCGCAAGCGGATGCCGAACCCGTCGATCGAGCTGCCCCCGGATGCGCAGGCCGGCACGATCGAGGTCCGTTACGTCGACGCTTCCGGCGACATGCAGGGCCCGTTCCCGATCAAGTTCGATCCCGAGGCGGCGCTGATCCGCGATCAGCGCAAGATCCTCGACATGACCGCCACGAGCTGGCTGTCGTTCCGTCAGTTCAACGGGCTCCTGGTCTATTATTCCCATCTGGTGTCGTACCGCTGCGCCATCCGCGAGGTCAGGATCGGCATCGACACGGCGGTGCCGGACAAGGTGCTGAAACTGCCGCCCTGCGACCTCCGCGATCCCTCGGCGATCACAGCCGGCATGCTGCTCTATGAGAAGCTGCCACCAGCCACGCAGTTCATGTCGGTCGAATTGACCTATCGTGACGGCAGCGTCTCGGAGGTCAAAAGCTTCCGCACGGCGAACCGCAGCAACAATTGAGCGCCTTCTACCCGTCATCCCCGCGCAATGGCGAAGCCATTGTCGCTGGAGGCGCGAGTTGCGCGGTGCGGAGCACCGGCCGGGATGCAGCCGGGCCGGACATCCTTCGAGGCCTCCGCTACGCTCCGGCGCCTCGGGATGACGGACAAACCATTGAAGGTGAGGCTAGCTTCGTCAAATTGATCCTATCCCCGACGCATCCTCGCGCTAAACTCAGATTGCGACCAAAAGCACCAGCGGAGCCGGATCATGGATGAAACCACATCGGATCAACCCGCATCGCGCGTCCGAAAAGTCCGTTGCTGCATCGTCGGCGGCGGACCGGCCGGCATGATGCTCGGCTATCTCCTCGGGCGCGCCGGCATCGATGTCGTGGTGCTGGAGAAGCACGCCGATTTCTTCCGCGATTTTCGCGGCGACACCGTGCATCCCTCGACGCTTCAAGTGATGGACGAACTCGGCCTGATCGATGGCTTCCTCAAGCTGCCGCATCAGCAATTGCAGAAGATGGATGGCCTGTTCGGCGGCACCAAGGTGCGGATCGCCGATCTCAGCCGGTTGAATTCGAAGTACCCGTTCATCGCCTTCATGCCGCAATGGGATTTTCTCAATTTCCTGCGCGAGGCGGGCCGACGCTTCGCCTCGCTCGAGGTGCTGATGAGCACCGAGGCCGTCGACCTGATCCGTCACGACGACACCATCGCCGGCGTGCGCGCCAGGACGTCCGACGGCATCGTCGACATCGAGGCGGATCTCACCATCGCCTGCGACGGCCGGCATTCGACGGTGCGTGAGCGGGCAGGCCTTGGCGTCGAGGAGATCGGCGCGCCGATGGACGTGCTCTGGTTCCGCGCCGGCCACAAGCCGGACGAGACCGAGAACCTGTTTGCTCGGATCGAACCCGGCAAGATGATGGTCACGTTCGACCGCGGCGATTACTGGCAGTGCGCTTATGTCATCGCCAAGGGGCAGTATGATGCGGTGAAGGCGAGGGGATTGCAGGCACTGCTCGACGATGTCGTGCGGATGGCGCCGGTCCTCAAGCAGGGGATCGCCGCCGTGAAGAGCTTTGGCGACATCAAGCTCCTCACCGTCGCAATCAATCGTCTGGGCCGCTGGGCGCGGCCCGGGTTGCTCTGCATCGGCGACGCCGCGCATGCGATGTCGCCGGTCGGCGGCGTCGGCGTCAATCTTGCCGTGCAGGATGCAGTCGCGACTGCCAACCTGCTCGCGGACAGGCTGACGCGCGGCCGTCCATCGCAGGATGAGCTCGATGCCGTGCAGCGCCGCCGCGAGTTCCCGGTGAAGATGACGCAGGCGATGCAGGTGATCGTGCAGAACCGCATCATCAGCGGCGCGCTGAAGGGCGGCGGTCGGCCGCTCAAGGTGCCGCTGCTGTTGCGGTTGATCTCCGCATTGCCGTGGCTTCAGGGTATTCCGGCGCGCTTCATTGCCATCGGTGTGCGGCCCGAGCACGTGCATTCGAAAGCCGTGCCCACAGCGTAGCGCAGGGATTCGGTAGGGATAATGTCGCGTTAATCTACGCGCTGCGCGTTGCTTGCGTGCAACAGCTCATGCGGATTCAAGGACCGCCATGTGCCAATCCGGCGCCTTAACTTTCTTGATTCAAATTTGAGTAAGAACTGCGTGTGAGCGTGCGCCCATCAAAGGACACGGGGTGTACCATGCGTAACAAATTGATTGCTGCCTTCGCCTGCACGACCGCTCTGGTTTCGACCGGTGCTGCTTCCGCCGCCGATCTCGCCGCGCGTCCCTACACCAAGGCGCCCGCTTATATCGAGCCGCTGTTCACCTGGACCGGCTTCTATGTCGGCGGCCACATCGGTGGCGCCTGGACCAATGAGCAGTTCATCAACAATGGCGTCGGTGCGCCGTTCGGCGATCTGACGCCGGGCCAGGGCTATCGTCAGCGTAGTGCCGGCATCATGGGCGGCGCCCAGATCGGCTACAACTGGCAGGCCAACAACTACGTGTTCGGCATGGAAGGCACGATTTCCGGCCTCGACAACAAGGGCACCATCGTGAACACCGCCTTCGCTCCGGGCGGTAACGTCTTCACCTGGCGTGCGAACGTCCTCGCGACCGTCGTCGGCCGCGCCGGCTTCGCGGTTCAGAACAATCTGTTCTACATCAAGGGTGGCTATGCCGGCGTCAACAACCGTCTGTCGGTGACCGACACGGTCGGCCCGGCGACGGGCAACGGCGGTCAGACCCACTGGGCCAACGGCTGGACCGTGGGCGCCGGCTGGGAATACGGCATCACCCGCAACTGGATCGTCGGCCTCGAGTACAATTACGCGGCCTTCGGCAGCCAGACCTATCAGCTCGGCGGCACCTCGGGCAATTACACGTTCGATGCCAAGCCGCGTGACATCCAGTGGGCCGTCGTCCGTGCGAGCTACAAGTTCGATGCGCCGGTCATTGCCCGCTACTGAGCAGCAAACGGACCAATCAGCAAAAAAAGATCTGCCAACAATTCAAAGCCCCGGCTTCGACCGGGGCTTCCTTTTTGGTGTGCGAGGCGGCGATGACTTACGCCATCACCGAGAAGCCGCCGTCGACGGGGATCGCGGTGCCCGTGACGAAGTTCGAGGCGGGCGAGGCGAGGAACACGGCGATGCCGGCGAAGTCGTCGATGTCGCCCCAGCGCCCCGCAGGCGTGCGCGCCAGCACACGCTCGTGCAGGCCCGACACCTGCTCGCGTGCGCCGCGGGTGAGATCGGTGTCGATCCAGCCCGGCAGGATCGCGTTGACCTGGATGTTGTCGGGCGCCCAGGCATTGGCGCAGGCGCGCGTGTACTGCACGATGCCGCCCTTGCTCGCTGCGTAAGCGGTCGCAAAGCTTGCGCCGAAGATCGACATCATCGAGCCGATGTTGATCACCTTGCCGTTGCCCGAGGCCTTCAGCGCCGGATAGGCGAGCTTCGAGCAGACGAAGGCGCTGGTGAGGTTGGTGTCGATCACCTTGTTCCACTCGTCGAGCTCGAGCTCGTGCGGCGCCTTGCGAATGCTCATGCCGGCATTGTTGATCAGGATGTCGATGCGGCCGAGCTCCCTGACGACGCGGTCGATCATCGCCGCGACCGCGTCCTTGTCGGTCACGTCGGTGGTGACGGAGATCGCCTTCACGCCGCGCGCCTTGAGATCGGCGACGGCAGCGGCCGACTTGGTTTCGTTGCGTCCGACCACGGCGATATCGGCGCCGGCGTCGGCGAGCCCGTGCGCGAGGCCGAGCCCGATGCCGCCATTGCCTCCTGTGACGATCGCGACTTTGCCGCGCAGATCGAACCGGTTGGATGTCATGCTGTCACTTCCTGGTTTCTTCTATTGGTTGCTTTGCCAGATCAGCACCAGCCCGAAGCCTGCCATGGCGGCGCCATAGCCGGCCCATTGCAGCTGGTTGACCATGAAGCTCGATCGCGGCCAGGCAATGGTGCCCGTGCCCTGTCCGATCCAGAGCAGCCCGACAGCGAGGGCAAACAGGCCTGCGATCAGCAGAAATCTGCACATGCATTCCTCCTCATCGGTCTGCTTCTGTCGCGACCCGCGGCATAAGGGATCGCCGCGGGTCGCGAAAACTTCCCGTCAGACTAGCCGTAGCTTCGGTTCAGACACAATGGCTGCGGACGCAAGGCCGCGGGGAGGACGCATATGAGCTGAGCGATCAGATCGCGGATGCCGATTGGGCTGGAATCGAGCGAGCTTGGCGAGACGTATCGGTCGCTGAAGCGAGAGTCAGCCGTTAAGGCAGCGCACAACGAAAAAGCCCCGGTGATGCCGGGGCTTTGACGTCTGAAGTAAAATTCAGCTCAGTACCTTTCAGCTCAGTACTTGGCGACGAC
Organism: Bradyrhizobium sp. WSM3983; assembly: GCF_000473045.1. GTDB lineage: Bacteria > Pseudomonadota > Alphaproteobacteria > Rhizobiales > Xanthobacteraceae > Bradyrhizobium. The sequence continues at coordinate 202,955 of NZ_AXAY01000006.1, forward strand.
CGGGCCGGTCCAGTTGAAGCGGTAGACCAGCGAGGTCGAGATCGTCTGGTTCCAGCTGTTGGCGCGGATGCTGTTGACGCCGGTCGGCAGGTTGGTGACGTCGGAGAGCTCATCCCGGGTCTTGGCGTCATAGAAGGCCGAACGGTACTCGGTCTTCATGAACCAGCCGGGCGAGGAGATGCCGAAGATATTCAGGCTGTTCTCGACACCGCCGCCGACGAACCAGCCGTTGCGGTTGTAGCCGCTGAGGTGCACGCCAGTCGGAGCGCCGCCCAGGGTCGTGAAGCTGGTGCTGCCGAAGTGGGCGCCCGAGTAACCGCCGTTGACATAGGAAAGGACGTTCGGAGCGACCAGCCAGCCGAGGCGCACGCCAGCGGCCCAGGAGTCTTCCAGCTTCTGGTTGCCGGTGATCTGGAGGATCGGATCCTGCACCGTGGAGCGGATGCTGCCGAACTGACCGTCGGCGAACACGCCGGCGACCCAGGTGCCGCTGAACTGCCAGTCGTAGCCGAGGCCGACGGTGCCGAACCAGCCCGAACCACCCTGACGCTGGGTGATGGTCAGCGGCGTGCCGGTCGCGGTGTCGCGGATCTGCTGGTCGGAGTTCGAGAGGCCGCCGCCGCCGCCGCCGAAGATGTAGAAGCCGGTCCAGTTGGCAACCGGAGCCGCCATCGGAGCCTTCACGTAGGGACGGGCCGCAAGGTCAGCCGCCGAAGCCGAACCGGTCATCGCCGCGACCGCGGTCACTGCAAGCAAAATCTTCTTCATGATAAAATCCCCAACCTTGGTCCGTAGCAGGCGCGAGCGCACTGAAGTCCGTGTGATCTGATGCCCGGACTATAGACGGTTCTCGCCGAAATGCTGTTGCAGGGCAGGCACAGTCGCCGGAAAACGCCCATTGGCCGGGTTTTGCGGATCTGTCGCCGTATCTTCGAAAAGAAGTGTAATTTCAATGCATTACGTCGGTCGCCGTATCGTCGGCCCGGTAGGTTTTTGTTAGGAATTCGCCTTTGTCCGAAACAGAGGCAATCCTGCCTCAGCCCTTGGCTTCCGACTGGCTGCTGTGAGTCGTTGGCCGAGTCGTGCATTCGAGAAGCGAATGCTGCGAATGAATCGTCCGTGAGAGGCTTGATCGTCCATCCCAAATGAAAAAGCCCCGGCCTCGGGCCGGGGCTTTTCAACGGGAATCGCCGCATTAGACGTCGAGCAGCTCTTCGCTGGCGAACTCGGCCTTGTCGGAGATGAAGGCGAAGCGCGCTTCGGCCTTGGTCCCCATCAGGCGCTCCACCGAATCCGCCGTGGTGTCGCGATCGTCGGCGAGCAGCACAACCTTGAGCAGCGTCCGCTTGCTCGGATCCATGGTGGTCTCCTTGAGCTGCGCCGGCATCATCTCGCCGAGGCCTTTGAAGCGGTTCACCTCGACCTTGGCGTTGGCGTTGAACGTGCTCTTGATCAGCTCTTCCTTGTGCTTGTCGTCGCGCGCGTAGACTGACTTGGTGCCGTGGGTCAGCTTGTAGAGCGGCGGTACAGCAAGGAAGAGATGTCCTTCGTCGATCAGCTTCGGCATCTGCCGGTAGAAGAAGGTGATCAGCAGTGAAGCGATGTGGGCGCCGTCGACGTCGGCGTCGGTCATGATGATGATGCGCTGATAACGCAGATCCTCTTCGCGATATTGCAGGAGCTGGCCGCAACCGATCGCCTGCACCAGATCGGAGAGCTGGGCGTTCGCCGTCAGCTTGTCCTTGCCGGCGGAGGCGACGTTGAGAATCTTGCCGCGCAGCGGCAGCACGGCCTGGGTCTTGCGGTCGCGCGCCTGCTTGGCGCTGCCGCCTGCCGAGTCACCCTCGACGATGAAGAGCTCGGAGCCATCGGTGCCGGCGTCGGTGCAGTCGGCGAGCTTGCCGGGCAGGCGCAGCTTCTTGCCCGCGGTTTTCCGCGCGGTCTCTTTCTCTTGTCGCCGGCGCAGCCGCTCCTCGGCGCGATCGATCACGAAGTCGAGCAGCCGGTTGGCCATGTTCGGATTGCCCGACAGCCAATGGTCGAACGGATCCTTCATCGCCTGTTCGACGATGCGCTGCGCTTCGGCGGTGGCGAGACGATCCTTGGTCTGGCCCTGAAATTCAGGCTCGCGCACGAACACCGAGAGCATCACGGCGGCGCCCACCATCACGTCTTCCGAGGTGATGGACGAGGCGCGCTTGCCCTGGCCGACGCGCTCGGCATGATCCTTCAGGCCGCGCAGCAGCGCGCTGCGCAGGCCGGATTCGTGCGTGCCGCCATCGGGCGTCGGAACGGTGTTGGTGTAGGACGACAGGAAGCCGTCGGCATCCGCGGTCCAGGCCACGGCCCATTCGCAGGCGCCATGCGCACCGTTGCGGCCCGATTTGCCGGAGAAGATGTCGGGATGCACCAGCGTGTCGGCGTGGATCGCGGCCGCCAGATAGTCCTTCAGGCCGCCGGGGAAGTGGAAGGTCGCTTCCGGCGGAACATCCTCGACGCCCTTGAGCAACTCGGGCGCGCAGTTCCAGCGGATCTCGACGCCGCCGAACAGATAGGCCTTCGAGCGCGTCATCTTGAACAGGCGCTGCGGCTTGAACGCGGCCTTGGCGCCGAAGATGTCGGTGTCGGGCTTGAAGCGCACGCGCGTGCCGCGACGGTTGTTGACCTTGCCGAGATCCTCGAGCTTGCCCTTGGGATGGCCGCGCTCGAACGTCATGCGATGCAGCTTCTGGCCGCGCGCGACCTCGACCTCGAGACGCGAGGAGAGGGCGTTCACCACGGAGATGCCGACGCCGTGCAGACCGCCCGAGGTCTCGTAGACCTTGCTGTCGAACTTGCCGCCCGAATGCAGCGTGCACATGATGACTTCGAGCGCCGACTTCTTCGGAAACTTCGGGTGCGGATCGATCGGGATGCCGCGGCCGTTGTCGGTGACGGTGAGGAAGCCGTCTGCGGAGAGCTCCACGCCGATGAAGGTCGCGTGCCCCGCTAAGGCCTCGTCCATCGAGTTGTCGATGACTTCGGCGAAGAGATGATGCAGCGCCTTCTCGTCGGTGCCGCCGATATACATGCCGGGCCGACGCCGGACCGGTTCCAGGCCTTCAAGCACCTCGATGTCGGCGGCCGTATAATCGGCCTCGCCACCGGTACCACGCGGGGCCGCCTTTGCGGCAGTCGCGCGAGCTTTCGGCTCATTGCCGTCGAACAAATCGTCTTTGCTTTTTGTTTTCAACTGCTTGGACATATATCTTGATGCGTTTTGAGGGCCGCGCAGCGGCGAATCGGTTCAGGCGACTATGCCACGGCTGGCTTGGAAAGGTCACCGCGTGCCGGCCGGGCGGGTGTGGGTGAGAGCCAATCCCGGCGATTTTACGCGCAACCCCACCAGTTCCCGGCAATTTGACGCCCAAGCCCGGCTTGGGCGGGGTTTTGTGACTTGATGTCACACAAGTCCTTGGCTTACCAGTCTTTTTATCTGAGGAGCTCGTGACGGGGCGGGAAGGCGATCTGGAATGGAGCAGTACGCGCACGCACTGGCCGACTTCGTGCGTGCTCATCAGGTCTGGGCGGCGCCGATCGTGTTCCTGCTGGCCTTCGGCGAGTCGCTGGCTTTCATCTCGCTTCTGATCCCGGCCTGGGGTGCTTTGGTGGCGATCGGTGCGTTGATCGGTGCGAGCGGCATCAGCTTCTATCCGGTCTGGATTGCCGGCGGCATTGGCGCCGCACTTGGCGACTGGGTCTCCTACTGGTTCGGCTACCGCTACAAGGAACAGGTCGCCCAGATGTGGCCGCTCTCGCGCTATCCGGAAATCCTGCCCAAGGGCGAGGCCTTCGTACGCAGCTGGGGCGTGCCCAGCATCTTCATCGGCCGCTTCTTCGGCCCCTTGCGCGCCTCCGTGCCGCTCGCAGCCGGCATTTTCGAGATGCCTTACTGGAGCTTTCAGGCCGCCAATTTCGTCTCCGCGCTGATCTGGTCGGCGGCGCTGCTGCTGTTCGGCGACGTAATCGCGAAGATCATGGAATGGCTCTGGCGCGTCATCTGAGCGTGCCCGGGACAGGTTGACGCGCACGGGGGCGGGAGAAACTTAAAAGTCGTTCCTTTTGAGAGTACGGCTGGTAATTTTCGCCTGCTAGTTGAGCTGCCGACTTAACGGCCGAGCGCTCAGCATATGATCGTACGCTTTTGTTCAGCTTTCCTGGCTGCGTTGTTCCTCGCGTCGCCATGCATGAAATCGTATGCCGCTGAATCATCCGGCGCGGATCGGCCCGGCTGGGTCGATCCGGGCTGGCGGCGAACGGTGGCGCGCTACGCCGTTACATTCGACGAGAAGGGGCTGAGCACGGAGGTCTTTGAGTTCGAAATCAAGGCGCTCGACGAGAAGGGCGCAGAGGCGATCGCGCAGCAGAGTTTTCAGTACAACAGCTATTTTGAAGATTTGTCGTCGATGGCGCTTGCCACTCTCAAGGCCGACGGCACCGCGGTCGAGGTAGACGAGCGCGCCATCCGCGATCAACCGGCGTCGATAGATTCCTCCTCGCCCTATTTCGACGAGGTTCGCAACAGGATCATCGCCTATCCCCATGTTGCTCCCGGCGACAGCATCCGCGGGCGTCTGGTCTACAACGCGAAGCAGCCGAGATTTCCAGGTGAGTTTGCGCGCTCCTGGAGTGAGCCGGCGAGCCAGCCCCCGGAATTGCTCGAAGTGACCGTTGATGGACCGGCATCCAGGCCGCTGCGGGTCGCGTTGCGCAATGTCGAACACCGTGAAGAGAGGGTGAACGACCGGATCGTCCATCACGTGCGCTTCAAGCAGGACGCGCCCAGACCTCGCCAGATCGACGACGAGACGCTCGCCTATGCCGAGCGTTTCGAGGTCAGCACTTTTGCCGACTATTCCGCTTTCGCGGCGATGCTGAACGCACGCAACGCGCCGATGGCGCAGCCGGATGAGAAGCTGACGCGACTATCGCGGGAGATTGCGGGCGATGCGATCGGCACGCGCGCGAAAGTCGAGCGCATTTACAATTGGGTGGCCCGAAACATCCGCTACGTCGGGATTGGACTTGAGGACGGCGGCTGGACCTCGCAGCCCGCCTCGGCGGTGCTTGCGTCGCGCTACGGCGATTGCAAGGCGCATGCGACGCTGTTCAAGGCGTTGCTTGCCGCTCAGGGCATCGAAGCCAATTTTGTCGCGGTGAATTCGGACGCAAGATACTCGCTCACTGAAGTCGCCACCCCGAACTTCGACCACGCGATCGCTTATGTTCCGGAGATCGACCAATATCTCGATCCGACCGCTTCGCTGTTCGCCTTCGGGTCCCTACCGCCGGACCTCGCGGGCAAGCCGGTTCTCAACATCGACAAGGGCGCCTTGGGCCGCATTCCCATGGCTGGTCCGGAGCACTTCCGGCTGGCCGCGGAAACGGACTACGTCCTTGGCAAAGATGGCAAACGCGAAGCCCGGTCGATCCTGTCCGGCACCGGCGTCGGCGCGCAACTGGGGCGCGTACTCGCGCAGGGACTGGATGATGCGGACCGGCGCATGGCCGCCAGGAAGCTGATCGAGCAGGCCGGTCTGACCGGCACCGGCGATTACACCTATCCAAATCCGCGCGAGCTGACGGACGACTACGCGATCACATCAACGTTCCAGATCAGCAAACCCGTCGATCTCGACCGGCCCGCGCGCATCAGGATGTTGCCTCTGACCGATCCAAGACAATCGCTCTTGCGGTTGGTTGCGCGCCAGACGAATGGACGGCCTTTTGTTTGCCGACCGATGGAATACCGCGAGGTCGCTTCGCTCACGGTTCCCGAAAACACGTTCTTTTACGAGAAACCGGCACCGATTGCCTATTCGGCGACGTTTGAAGGCAGAACGGGCAATGTTGAGGTCCACGGCCGGATTGAGGTGAGTGGCGCCATCGCCGTCGATGGCCGAGTCATTCGCTCCAATGCGCTTCTTCGCCTTACGTTCGACGCACCGGTTTGCCCGGCGGAGTTCGGTCCGGCTATCGAGAAGGGGTTCGATAAGCTCGATGAGTTCAGGTACGGGCCGATCGGTCTGACCCCGAAGGGAGCAGCCTCGGTCGTCGAGGTCAGCGCAGACTTCACCGACGGTGCGAACGCATATCTCGCTCACGATTTCCAACGCGCGATGGAGCGGTTGAAGCCGCTGGCCGAAATCGGCAATGCACGCGCGCAGTCCTATTTGGGCGCGATGTATCGGGACGGAAATGGAACGAAGCGCAACCGCACGGAGGCGATTAAATGGTTTCGTCTCTCCGCCGAACAGGGCGATACCTACAGTCAGGAGCAGCTTGCCTACCTCTACGAGACGGGCACAGGAACGGCTCGCGACGAAAAGGAGGCGGCCGACTGGTACGGCAAGGCCGCGGATCAGGGCAATGTGTACAGCCAGACCCGGCTTGCCGCCATGTACAGGGACGGACGCGGCGTTCCCCAGGACTTTGCCATCGCTTTCGATCTATTTTCGAAGGCGGCTGAGCAGGGCTCGACGTACGCGCAGACGGGTCTCGGCCTCTTGCACATCAAAGGCGAAGGCGTGCCGCAGGATCTTGCCAAGGGCATATCCCTGCTGCGCAAGGCCGCCGATCAGAACGACGGTTGGGCCCAATACAATTTGGGGTGGGCCTATGAGAGTGGCACGGGCGTACCGAAGGATACCCAGCAGGCGATCGATTGGTACAGCAAGGCGTCGGCTCGTGGAAACGAGCAAGCAGGCGCTCATCTGTACGAGCTGACCCGCGGACGTTCCTTCTGGGGGACACTCTTCAGTCATCTTGGGCTGGCCAGATGGTAGTGACGGAAAGGCTGCGGTGGCGCGGAATGGCAGGTCCAAAACCTTGACGCCAGGCCGATTTGGTCTTATAGCCGCCCGCCATGATCAACGCCGCGACCATCCTGTTCGCCCGTCGCCGCCGCCGCACTTTAGCGGTTTGGGCGGTCGATCGCGTTTGAGATCATCGTCTTTGCCGCTGGATCCGATCCGCGGCATTCTCTCTCCTGTCAGCGCGATCTGATCCGGCGGCCCCCAAAAGAGGCCCAGCAGGAGACCACGATGTACACGCCACCCTTTTTCAAGCCGGATCGCGCCGCGAGCCTGAAATTCGCAGGCGACCGCGGTTTCGGCACCATGTGCGCCTTCGACGGCCACAAGCCCGTCGCCTCGCCGCTGCCGTTCTATTTGACCTACGCCGCCGACGGCACGCCGCAGGCCGCCTTTCATGTCGCCCGTCATAATCCGCTGGTAAAGCTTGCGGACGGCCTGACGTCCTGGTTGCTCGCGATCAACGGCCCCGATGCCTATGTATCGCCGGACTGGTACGTCTCGCCGGATCAGGTGCCGACCTGGCTCTACCAGTCGGTGCATCTGAGTGGTCCGGTGCGGTCGTTGTCGGACGGCGAGCTGGCGGTGCAGATCAACACGCTCAGCGACAAGTTCGAAAGCTGGCTGTTGCCGAAGACGCCGTGGACACCGGGCAAGATGACGGCGGGCCGGCTCGAGGCGCTGAAGAAGGGGATTGTGGGTCTGGTCATGACAGTTGAAGAGGTCGAAGGCAGCTTCAAGCTCAACCAGCACAAGTCCGATGCCGATTACGCGGCGCTCAGCGATGCGCTGGGCTCGCAGGCGGATGCGGACTCGCGCACGATCGCAGGCCTGATGCGCGAAGCGAGACCGTTGGCCTTCGCAACAGATGCGGTACAAACACAACAAGCGATTGCGCCTGAAGGGGGCGTGTGATGAGCACGAAGAAGAAGATCGGCATTCTCGGCGCGTCCGGCTACACCGGAGCCGACGCGGTGCGCCTGCTGGCGCGGCATCCGAATGCCGAGATCACGGCGCTCACCGCCAACACCCATGCGGGCAAGGCCATGAGCGAGGTGTTTCCGCACTTCTTCATGCTCGACCTGCCAAAACTCGTGGAGTGGGAAAAGGTCGACTGGACCAAGCTCGACGCGGTGCTCTGCGGGCTGCCGCACGGCACCACGCAGGAGATCATCGCGGCCGTGCTCAAGGCCAATCCCAAGATCAAGATCCTCGACATGTCCGCGGATTTCCGGCTGCGCGACAAGGACACCTATGCACAGTGGTACGGCCATGAGCATCGTGCGCTCGAACTGCAAGGCGAAGCTGTCTATGGGTTGACCGAATTCTACCGGGAGAAGATCACTTCCGCCCGGCTGGTCGCCTGTCCCGGCTGCTATCCGACGGCGGTGTTGCTGGCGCTGGTTCCGCTGGCGAAGGCCAAGCTGATCGACGTTGACGACATCATCATCGACGCGAAATCGGGCGTCACCGGCGCCGGCCGCGGGCTGAAGCAGAACACGCTGTTCAGCGAAGCGGGCGAGGGGCTGTCGCCCTATTCGGTCGGCACTCACCGACACGCGCCTGAAATCGAGCAGGAAATCGGCGTCGCGGCAGGCTCCGCGGTGACGGTGAATTTCACGCCGCATCTGATTCCGATGGCGCGAGGCGAGTTCTGCACCTCCTACGTCAAGCTCAACGGTGCAACGCCCGACGATCTGCGGGCAGCGCTGCAGAAAGCGTACGCCAACGAGCCGTTCGTGCATGTCGCCAAAAAGGGCGTGCTGCCGCAGACGCAGAACGTACGCGGCTCCAACTATGTTCAGATCGGTGTCGTCGCCGACCGCATCAAGGATCGGGCGATCGTGCTTTCAACGCTCGACAATCTGGTGAAGGGCTCGGCCGGTCAGGCGATCCAGAACATGAACCTGATGTTCGGATTTCCTGAAACCGCGGGGCTGGAGCAGATCGCGCTATTTCCATAAAGCGAGGTGCCGGCGCGGATGAGGAGACGCCGCAATTCTACCGGAGCAACGCCGAGGCCTATGCCTGGCGCGAGATCACCTCGCACCAGGCCAGGCTGACTGCCCTCGTAACGCTGCTGTCGCCGAAAGCCAAATACTCGAGCTCGGCCACGGCGCCGGCGGCGACACGAACAAGCTCGAAAGGAGCGTGCCATGAGTCTTTCTGAAACCAGTCTCGTTGACACCAATCAGGCTCCGTCCTCCGGCGCAGCCAAGAAGCCCGCCACCGTCTTCGTCGATGGCGGCTCCGGCACCACCGGGCTCGGCATCAACGAGCGGCTCAAGCTCCAGAACGACGTCGTGGTGAAGACCATCGCCGACGACAAGCGCAAGGATCCCGCGGCCAAGAAGGCGCTGATGGAAGAGGTGGACCTCGTCATCCTCTGCCTGCCTGATGATGCCGCCAAGGAGACGGTCGCGTTGATCGACAGCATGGGCGCGGCGGGGCCGAAGGTGCTGGACGCCTCGACCGCCTACCGGGTGGCACCTGACTGGGCTTACGGTTTTGCGGAGCTGGCGCCGGACCAGGCCGGCAAGATCAAGGCTGCGAAGAAGGTCTCCAATCCCGGCTGCTATCCGACCGGCGGCATTGCGCTGCTGCGGCCGATCGTCGATGCCGGGCTGCTGCCGCCTGACTATCCGATCAGCGTCAATGCGGTGAGCGGCTATTCCGGGGGCGGCAAGTCGATGATCGCGAGCTTTGAAGACGGCAGCGCGCCGTCCTTCGAGCTCTACGGCCTCGGCTTCGAGCACAAGCATCTGCCGGAACTGCAGCTCTATTCGAACCTGACGCGGCGGCCGATCTTCATCCCGTCGGTCGGCAATTACCGGCAGGGCATGCTGGTCTCGATCCCGCTTCAGCTCGACACGCTGCCGGGCAAGCCCAGCGGCGCGGACCTTCAGGCCGCGCTGGCCAAGCGCTACGCAGGTTCAAACTACGTTACGGCGATGCCGCTCCAGAACGAGGCGTCAAAGGGCGGCCGGATCGAGCCGGAAGCGCTCAACGAGACCAACATGCTCGAGCTCTACGTCTTCGCCAGCGACAAGTACCATCAGGCCGTGCTGGTCGCGCGGCTGGACAATCTCGGCAAGGGCGCCTCGGGCGCAGCCGTGCAGAACATGCGGCTGATGCTGGGTCTGCCGGAGGAGTAAGGCACGCTCGTGCCCCGGACGCAGCGCAGCGCCTCTCGGCGGTGCGCTGCAGAGCCGGGGCCGATTCTTGCTTTGCCTCTGTAGTCTTCTGGGTCCCGGCTCTGCGGAGCAGCGCTTGCGCGCTGCACCGCGTCCGGGACACCAAGCCTCAGTACTTCGCGATGACCGGGCCGCCAAACTTGTAGTTGATGCGGGCCGTGATCAGGTCGACATCCTGACCGATGCGGTCGGTGCGCGAGAACGTGCCGACAGGCGCCAGCGCGCCATTGGCCGTGAGCGTGACGTCGTGGTGCCCCATGAACAGGTGGTCGTATTCGAGGCCGACCGACCAGTTCTGGGCAAAGCCGTATTCGAAGCCGACGTCGATCGTGCCGCCCCAGCGGGTCTCGTTCGCACCATCGAACTCGGCTCCGGCCAGACCACCCGTACCGATGCCGCGGTAATGATTGCTGGTGACCGCGGCGCCGCCCTTCACATAGAGCAGCGCATTGTTCCAGGCGTAGCCGGCCTGGCCGGTGAACAGACCGAAGGCGTCGATGTGGGTGCGGTTCGCGACGCCGAACACGGTGCTGGTATTCCGGCCCGAGAGGTCCGCCCAGTCGCCCTGCGCCTCGAGGCCGAACACGAAAGCGCTGCTCTGCCAGCGATAGCCGATCTGGCCACCGGCGACGGCACCCGTCGCATCGTGGCAGCCTTCCGCGACGCCGGGCGCGAAGCCGACCGTCTGGTCCCAGCAGTTGCGTGAAGTGCCATAGCCGCCGTTGGCGCCGATGTAGAAGCCGCTCCAATCATAGACGGCGGCGATTATCGGCGGCGCCTTGGTGTATGGGCGGGCGGCGAGATCGGCAGCGTTGGCCTGGGTCGCGACGGCTGCCAGCGCGACGGCGCCGAGCATGGATGCAAGCTTCCAATTCATGTTCTGTTCCGAATCAATCAATGGCGATGCGTCAATATACCTGGGGATGGATCACAACCTGTATGTGTAAATCGGAAGGCTGTTCGATTCTGCCGCGGTGTCATCGCTCGGCAACACCTGCGATTGCCGCCGGGCGGCCTTCACAGTAGGCCGCTTGTCGGCGGCTCGCCGACGCGAGCGACGCCATGGATGAGTCCACCCTGCAGTTCTATCGGCAGAACGCCCAGTCCTACGCGGACTGGGCGAAGGCGCCGTCGACGCGGCTGCGGGGCTTTCTCGCTTTGCTGGCGCCCGTGACAGTCGGCGGCGCCAATCAGGCGGCGATCCATTCCAGCAGCGCGTTCTGCGCGTGGAGCAGGTAGGCCTTCGCCGCCGGGCTCTGGCAGGCGCTATGCGAGATCGCGTCAGCGCTGACCTCCTGGCCTCTGGTCACGGGCGGGCAGGGCAGGAAAATGACGTCGGGATGGCAACTATCGAGCAGCGATGCCGACAGCTGATAGTCGCGCAGTTGATCCGCGCGTGCGCCTTCAGGCCAGCAGTCTGTGATGATCACGTCCGCATCGTACAATGCGTCGAGATCTGTGCTGGCCTCGAACCGTGGGCTTGCGATGTCCCGGACATGCCAATCCGCCGGGTACACCTGGGTCACCGTGATCGGCAGGGCGATGGAGGCTTCAACCCAGGAACGCAGGATGTTGGCATCGGGTGCCACGCCGACCACTTTCAGGCCGTCGAGCGTGGCTCTCCTGCTCCTGACATAGGCGAGATCGCCGAGCGTTTCGCAGGGATGGTTCGACCGCGTTCTGGCATTGACGACCGGCGCGTTGGCGTTGGCTGCGAGCTCTTGCAGAGCTGACAGTTCCCGCGTGCGCACGACCAGGATGTCGAACCAATTGTCGAGATATTGCGCCAGATCGGCCGTTGCCTCGGCGGCATTCAACCTGACGGGCGCATGGACGCAGATGCCACCCATCGCCTGGATGCCGAGGTCGAAGGCGGTCGTGTTCCGCCATCCGCCATCGTCGACGATCAGCGCCACGCGCTTGCCGGCGAGGTTTTGCGGCACGGCGCGGTCGTGCCACGCCGCCTCGAGGATTTGCGCGCGGTCGACGATCGACAGGATCGCGTCCGCGCTGAGATCGTGGAGCTGAACGAAATCCCGGCTGGATTCGCTAGGCATCGCTGCGCATCCTGGGGACGCGCGGTCAGAAGATCTTGAAGATCGCCAGCGCCAGCACGGCCTGAGCGAGGAAGCCGACGGTGAAGGCCAGGGTGCGGAACACCGGGATGCCCAGCGCATAGACGATCAGATGCGCGACGCGCGACCAGAAATAGATCGCGCAAGCCAGCACCGTCCATTTCGAGGAATAGTCCATCGCGTTCAGGATCAGCACCAGCGGGGCGAATAGCACGAGGTTCTCGACCGCATTGTCGTGCGCGAACATCAGGCGGTTCGCCCACTCGGCCTGAGGTTTGTCGCCGCGCGAGGGGTTGGCCATGGCGCCACTGAGCCCGCGCACCTGGCAGCGGTTGATGGTGTAGGGAATCCAGAGGATTCCGGTCAGGATCACCGTACATGTCAGCCAGAACAATTCGCGCGTCATAACCCGGTCCCCTCTCAAGTCGATGTCGTGAGCTTATACGAAAGCGCGCGCCATTGCGCTATGCGCGAACCCTGACATAGCTGCCCGGGGCATCCTCGATCGGCGGCAGCGCCTCTGTGCCGACGCTGCGCGCGGGCACTTCCTCCGGATCGAGCCCGCGCAGCCATTCGCGCCAGTCCGGCCACCACGAGCCCTTGTGCTCCACCGCGCCCTTCATCCACTGGGCGACGTTGACGTCCTTGATGTTGTCGTTGGTCCAGTACTGATACTTGTTCGAGGCCGGCGGATTGACGACGCCGGCGATGTGGCCGGAGCCGGACAGCACGTATCTCACGGGCCCGCCGAAGAATTGCGAGCCGTACAGCACCGATTCCGCCGGCGCGATGTGGTCCTCGCGCGTGGCGAGATTGTAGACGGGCACCATGACCTTGGAGAGATCGAGCAGCGTGTTGTCGAGCACCATCGTGCCGGTCGACAACCGGTTCTCCAGATAGCAGTTGCGCAAATAGTAGGAATGGTTCGCCTGGGTCATCCGCGTCGCATCGGAATTCCAGTGCAACAGGTCGAACGCACTCGGCTGCTGGCCCTTGAGGTAGTTGCTGACCACGTAGGACCAGATCAGGTCGTTCGAGCGCAGCATGTTGAAGGCCATCGCCATCTTGGAGCCTTCGAGCACGCCGGACGCCTTCATGTCCTGCTCGAGCGCCGCGATCTGCTCCTCGTCGACGAACACCAGCAGATCGCCGGCGTGGGTGAAATCGACCTGCGCGGCAAAGAACGTCGCCGAGGTCACGCGCTGGCGCCGCTTCTCGGCAAGCCAGGCCAGCGTGGTCGCGAGCATCGTGCCGCCGACGCAATAGCCGGCGGTGTGCACCTTCATCTCGCCCGTGACCTTCTCGATCACGTCCATCGCCGTGAGCACGCCTTCCTTCATGTAGTCTTCCCAGCTCTTGGCGCCCAGGCGCTTGTCGGGATTGACCCATGAGATCACGAACACGGTGATGCCCTGGTCGACGCACCACTTGATGTAGGATTTCTCCGGCTTGAGATCGAGAATGTAGAACTTGTTGATCCAGGGCGGCACGATCAGGAGCGGCGTGCGCAGCACGTTCTCCGTGGTCGGCGAATACTGGATCAGTTGCATCATCTCGTTCTGGTAGATCACCTTGCCCGGTGTCGTCGCCATGTTGACGCCGACGACGAGGTTGTCCGGGTTGGACTGGCGGATCTTCAGCATGCCCTTGCCGGCGGCGATGTCCTCGGCCAGCATCGTCAGGCCGCGCGCGAGGTTCTCGCCGCTGCTTGTAACCGTCTCGCGCAGCACCTCCGGATTGGTCAGCACGAAGTTCGACGGCGAGATCGCGTTGGTGACCTGCTGCATGTAGAATTCGGCCTTGCGCCGGGTCTGCGAATCGAGCCCCTCGGCATCGTGCACCAGCTCCTGCGCCCATTTGGTCGTGAGCAGATAAAGCTGCATCATGAAATCGAAGAACTGGTTCGACTTCCATTCCGGATCGGCAAAGCGCTTATCGCGCGGCGAGGGCGCGATCGCAGGCTGAGCCTCCTGGCCGGCCATCCGCCGGGCCGCCGAGCCCCAGAGATCGAGATAGTCCTTGGCGAGCTTGGTCTGGAGGTCGGACGCACGCGACTGGTCGGACAGCCAGTATTCGGCGACCGACGTGAAGGTCTTGACGACCTCAGCGAGCTCGGCCGGCGGACGGTCCTGCACCTCGCCGGTTTCGCGCGGCTTTAGATACGCGGCGAGCGCCTTGCCGCCGCTCTCCATGGCCCGCGCGACATTCATCGCGAAGGCTTCCGCATCGAACTTCGTCTCAGACTTTGTTCCGGAATTTGTTCCGGAGCTGGGCGTGTCGGTCGTGGCGCTACTCATGAAGGCGACAGTAACGATTCATTCCGTATTCGTCACCGCGAAGCTCGCTGGTTTCGCGCTAAACCGGCGCGAAGATGTGCTGCACTGCGACAAGGCTTCTTGCTTTTGTCACAATCGCGGTGCACCTCTTTGGGTGTGGGCCTTGGATGATTTCTCGCTCGTACCATTTGTGGGCAGCAATGGTTTGAGCTTGGGCAGGTTGTTGGGTTAAGCTCCCACAGCCTCGCATGGGACGAGTAGGGGAATTCCCAGGTGTTTGTGTTGCGGGACCTGCAAAAGTCGCGGCTTGCATGCTGCGCGCTGCTGACGGCGGCGCTTGCCCTCGGCGGCTGTTCGAGCCAGCTCGTGGACATGTCCGCCGCCGACACGCCGGCTCATCCCAGGGAGCCCGGTGCCTATCTGCCGGTGCACGATTTGCCGCCGGATCGTGATCAGGCGATCATCCCGCCCGACCAGCGCGCCAAGATCGAGGCCGAGCTTGCCGCCGCCCGCGACCGCCAGGCCGTCGCCGCCAAGGACGCCAAGTAGGGACGCCACTTAGGCACGGGACGGTCGCCTCGGGGCGCAAGGTAATCGCTGGCGCCCCCGCCACTCCGTGCTAAAAAGACTTCAATTCAGCCGAGAGTCAGGGCGAAGGAGTTCAGTCCTTGTCGCCGAAGATCGCTCCAAGTTTTTGATTTTGAGTGATTTTTGTGCGCGGGGCGAGATCTCCTCGAAGGGTGGTCATCGCCCATCGATTCTGCCTTGACCGGTTGCCCGGAGCCCAGAGAGCCATGGACGATTTTTACCGCATCCGCCGCCTTCCGCCTTACGTGTTCGAGCAGGTCAACCGGGCCAAGGCGGCCGCGCGGAATGCCGGCGCCGACATCATCGATCTCGGCATGGGCAACCCGGATCTGCCGGCGCCGCCGCACGTGCTGGAGAAGCTCAAGGAGACCCTGGGCAAGCCGCGCACCGACCGCTACTCGGCCTCCCGTGGCATCCCCGGCCTGCGCCGGGCTCAAGCCGCCTATTACGAGCGCCGCTTCGGCGTGAAGCTCAACCCGGACACCCAGGTGGTGGCGACGCTGGGCTCGAAGGAGGGCTTTGCCAACGTGGCGCAGGCGATCACCGCGCCGGGTGACGTCATCCTTTGCCCGAACCCGAGCTACCCGATTCACGCCTTCGGCTTTTTGATGGCGGGCGGCGTGATCCGCTCGGTGCCCTCGGAGCCGACGCCGCAATTCTTCGAAGCTGTGGAACGGGCGATCGTGCATTCGATCCCGAAGCCGCTCGCGCTCGTGGTCTGCTATCCCTCGAACCCCACTGCCTATGTCGCGAGCCTCGATTTCTACAAGGACCTCGTCGCTTTCGCGAAGAAGCACGAGATCCTGATCCTGTCCGATCTCGCTTATGCCGAGGTCTATTTCGACGAGAACAACCCGCCGCCGTCGGTGCTCCAGGTGCCCGGCGCCATCGACGTCACCGTCGAGTTCACCTCGATGTCGAAGACCTATTCGATGGCCGGCTGGCGCATGGGCTTTGCGGTCGGCAACGAGCGCGTGATCGCAGCGCTCGCCCGCGTCAAATCCTATCTCGACTACGGCGCGTTCACGCCGGTGCAGGTCGCTGCGACCGCGGCGCTGAACGGTCCTGACGATTGCATCAAGGAGATGCGCGACACCTATCGCAAGCGCCGCGACGCGCTGGTGGAATCGTTCGGCCGCGCCGGCTGGGACATTCCGCCGCCCGAAGCCTCGATGTTCGCCTGGGTGCCGCTGCCGGAAGCGTTCCGCACCGTCGGCAGCATGCAGTTCGCGACCCTGATGGTGGAGAAATCCGGCGTCGCGGTCTCGCCTGGCGTCGGCTTCGGCGAGCATGGTGAAGGATATGTCCGCATCGCCATGGTGGAAAACGAGCAACGGATCAGGCAGGCCGCGCGCGGCGTGCGCCGCTTCCTTGAAAGCGGCATCGAAACGTTGCACAACGTCGTTCCGCTCGCCAATCGGCGCTAATTCTCTTCTGCAGGTTCACTAAAGCATCATGGTTGCACCCCTGAAAGTGGGCATAGCGGGGCTCGGCACCGTGGGCGCCGAAGTTGTCCGTTTGATCGAAACGCAGGCGCGCGTGCTCGCGGGCCGCAGCGGCCGCGGCATTCGCGTTGTCGCCGTCACCGCGCGCTCGAAGGCCAAGAAGCGCAGCATCGATCTGCGCGGCGTCGAATGGGCCAAGGATCCGATGGCGCTCGCCACGCATCCCGGCATCGACTGTTTTGTCGAGCTG
This sequence comes from Bradyrhizobium sp. WSM3983, assembly GCF_000473045.1. Taxonomy (GTDB): domain Bacteria; phylum Pseudomonadota; class Alphaproteobacteria; order Rhizobiales; family Xanthobacteraceae; genus Bradyrhizobium. Next base: position 219,634 of record NZ_AXAY01000006.1, read on the forward strand.
ATGGGCGGCGCCGGCGATCCCGCGCTGTCGGCGGTCGAAGCTGCGTTGAGCGCCGGCAAGTCCGTCGTCACCGCCAACAAGGCGCTGCTCGCCAAGCACGGTCTGAAGCTTGCCAAGGCCGCCGAAAAGCATGGCGGTGCGCTGAATTTCGAGGCAGCCGTCGGCGCCGCGATCCCTGTCATCAAGACGTTACGCGAAGGTCTTGCGGGAACCGGCATCGATCGCGTCTACGGCATCCTCAACGGCACCTGCAATTACATCCTGACCCGGATGGAGCAGGAGGGCCTGTCTTTCGCCGAGTGCCTCAAGGACGCGCAGCGGCTCGGCTATGCCGAGGCCGATCCGTCCTTCGATGTCGACGGCCACGACACCGCGCAGAAACTCGCCATTCTTGCCAGCCTGGCATTCGGCACGAAAGTTGCTCAAAGCGCGGTGTATGTCGAAGGTATCTCCTCCATCGCGCCGGAAGATCTGCGCGCCGCTGACGATCTCGGTTACCGGCTCAAGCTGCTCGGCGTTGCCGTTCGCACCGCCACGGGCATCGAGCAGCGTGTGCATCCGACCATGGTTCCAAAAACCTCCTCGATCGCGCAGGTGATGGGTGTCACCAATGCGGTCACCATCGATGGCGAGGGCATTCCGCCGATCACGCTGGTCGGTCCCGGCGCCGGCGGTGCTGCGACCGCATCCGCCGTCGTCGCCGATATCGCCGATGTTGCGCGCGGCATCCGCGCCAATCCATTCGGCCGGCCGATCGCGCAGCTGCACGACACCAAGAAGGCGCCGATGGAGCGGCACGAGGGCGGCTACTACATCCGCCTTCTGGCGCGCGATTTCCCGGGCACCGCGGCTGCGATCGCAACCCGGCTCGCCGAGCAGAAAATTTCGATCGAGTCGATCGTGCAGCGCCATCCCAATGGCGGCGCTGCGTCCCCCGATGGCAAGGCGGTCCCAGTGCCCGTCATCCTGATCACCTATGCCACGCATGAGGACGCGGTGCGCCGCGCGCTCGCCGCCGTGCAGAAGGACAAAGTGATCAGCGGGCGGCCGCAAGTCATCAGGATCGAGAAGAACTAAAGCATGACCCGGAAAAGTGTGAAGCGGTTTTCCGATAAGGTCATGCTCAAATAATGACACGGTTCGAACGAACTGTGGGTGTTACGAGTTGATGCGGACGGAGATGTCCGTCCCAAACGTTTCGAAGGAGTGAGCCGATGTCGACCCATATTTCAGTGCCGCCGCATGCGCTGCTCGAACGCATTCTCACGCTGGAGATCGTGCGCGTGACGGAGCGGGCGGCGGTGTCGTCGGCGCGGCTGCGCGGGCACGGGCAGGAGAAGGCCGCCGACCAGGCTGCCGTCGATGCCATGCGTCGCGAGCTCAACAAGCTGCCGATCCAGGGTACCATCGTGATCGGCGAGGGCGAGCGCGACGAGGCGCCGATGCTCTTCATCGGCGAGAAGGTTGGCATGAACGCCGGCCCGGAAGTCGATATCGCGGTCGACCCGCTCGAAGGCACCACGCTGTGCGCCAAGAACATGCCGGGCTCGATCGCCACCATGGCGATGGCCGACGGCGGCACGCTGCTGCACGCCCCCGACGTCTACATGCAGAAGCTCGCGATCGGTCCGGGCTACGACAAGGGCGTCGTCGAACTCGATGCGACACCGGCCGACAACGTCCACCGCCTTGCCAAGGCCAAGGGTGTCAAGCCTGATGGCATCACGGTGCTGGTGCTCGACCGTCCGCGCCATGCCAGCATCATCGAGAGCGTGCGCTCGACGGGAGCTGCCGTGCGCCTGATCACCGACGGCGACGTCGCCGGCGTGATCCACTGCGCCGATCCCGATAACACCGGCGTCGACATGTATCTCGGCACCGGCGGTGCGCCGGAAGGCGTGCTCGCGGCAGTGGCGCTGCGTTGCATCGGCGGCCAGATGCAGTGCCGCCTGATCCTCGATTCCGACGAGAAGCGCGAGCGCGCCGCCAAGATGGGCGTCAACGATCCCAAGATGATCTACGGCATCGAGGACATGGCGCGCGGCGACTGCCTGTTCGCGGCCACCGGCGTCACCACGGGCTCGCTGCTCTCGGGCGTCAAGTTCCGCAAGGACGGCGTGATCGAGACCGAGACAGTGGTGATGCGCTCCGTCACCGGCACCGTGCGCTACATCAAGGCCGAGCACCGCGAGCTCGCGAAGTTCCATTTGGATTGACGCCGCGACTATCCCACGAGAGATCATTTGGCTGGTGCCGCCCGGCGCCCGCCGCGGGTGGACTATGAATGGGCATCTAATCCATCGAGTGTCCGGTTACGGGCTGCGGAGCGGCGCCGGCGAAAACATGAACACATCACATAGAGTCAGAGCAAGCTTGACCGCCTCTTGAAGGCGGCCAACTTCCTGTGACCAAGGCAGGAGAAGAGACCTCGCGGATGCGGTGTCTCCGCTCGCGAGTGCACGGCGCGCGATCGTGTCCGCCTTGGCATAGGCGTCGGTCGTGAGCATTCCAGATAGCGCGCTCGAAAGGCCGTTATCGAAGCTCTCGAGGCGAACTTCCGAAACGTAATGATCTGGCCTTAGCCTGATCTGATTTTCGGCCTGTGCCGGATCGAAAAGCCCGACTTTGCCCAACATGACCAGCAGTGGATGATGCCGGGCGATCGAGGTAGGAATGATCTCGTAAGTCTTGAGCCTCTTGGATCGGTCCTGAACAGATGAGAATGAAATGACCGGCCCGATGTTGAAGCGCGAGTTGCGGTAGAGCACGCCAACACGATGATCGACCTCGGTGTCGGCCTCAAACACCGCGCCGCTCTTGATCTCGGTGTCGAGGCCGTTTGCGATAAGATATGACGAAAGCTGGGCAACGCGGACGGTGACAACGTGCTCATCAAGCCCATCCACCTCAAATTCGATCTCGCGTCCCGTGAATGCTGACAATCCTACCGTGTAGGCTCCGATGGTCTCGCCGGAACGGTACGGAACGATTTCCATCCACAGACTGTACGGGTGATCTGGAAACGGATCGAACGAGCGGCGCGACTGCTCCAACCACGCCTCGGGAGAGCGGCCAACTTTTCCACACCAGACGACGCCGAGACAGCCTTGCAGCGCTTCGAGCACGCCGCCGACAAAGGCCGTCGTGAGGCGCGTACTCTCGTCGAACGAAAGCGCTTTCGTCTCTGCATTGTTTTCGGCGGAGCCCATCGCCGAGATCACGAGGTGCGCGCGATGGCGTCCGTCGGCGTCGAAAGGTTCGGGCCATACCCAGGAGGCATGCCGCCACAATTGCTGATCGAAGGGCATGGGCGCAGGCATCAAGAGGATGGTCATAAGATGATCATCGGCGCGGATGAACATCGGACCGTCCGTGTCGTTACTTCGTGCAACTGGGCTGCGATCCCACCTTTTGCCGGGATGACGCACGCGTAAGGTCTCGATCAAGGCTGCCTCATCCGGGAGGCCGGCATTCTCGAGTAATACAAATGCAACAGGGATGGTCATGGCAGATGCGCTTGCACCCCGATCGGTTGAGGCCGGTCATCTCGCCCGTCTCAGGCGTGCTTGATGTGGCGGGCCAGCGCTATTGTTGCACGGAAAGGATCATGCTTTAAAGCCCTCGATCTGAGCGGAGCCAACCGGGGCGCGAGAACTCAACGGAGCAATGCATGACCACAAATTCCGATCTCTCCGCCGTCAAAGCCCTCGTCTTCGACGTGTTCGGCACCGTCGTCGACTGGCGCACCAGCCTGATCACCGACTTCATGTGGTGGGGGAAGGGCCGCGGCATCAGCGCCGACTGGACCGCGCTGGTCGACGGCTGGCGCGGCATGTACATGGCTTCGATGGATGACGTGCGCCAGCACCCCGAGCGCGGCTACATCATGTTGGATAATCTGCACCGCCGCTCGTTGGAAAGGCTGGTCGAGAAGTTTGCGATCAAGGGCCTCACCGAAGCCGATCTCGATCATCTCAACAAGGGCTGGCACCGCCTCAACCCCTGGCCGGACAGCGTCGCCGGCCTGACCCGGCTGAAGACGAAATTCGTGATCTCGCCGCTGTCGAACGGCAACGTCGCGCTGCTCACCAACATGGCGAAATTCGCAGGGCTGCCGTGGGACCTCGTGATGTCGGCCGAGCTGTTCGAGCACTACAAGCCCGATCCCGAAACCTATCTCGGCGCCGCAAAGCTGCTTGGCCTCAAGCCGGAGCAGGTGATGATGGTCGCCGCGCACAATGGCGATCTCGCCGCCGCGCAGAAGTACGGCTTGAAGACCGCCTTCGTCGCGCGGCCGACCGAGTATGGCCCGTTGCAGAAGGTTGATTTCGAAGCCACCGGCAATTGGGACATCGTCGCCAAGGATTTTGGCGGCATCGCCGACAGGTTGGGGTGCTAGCCAAAGCGGGCGAGCCATGGCGTTCCCTCGGAGACAAAACGACCGCTTATGTCATTGAACGAGCGTGCCGCGCTGCTCCCATGGTCCCGGGTTGAGAACCGCGCCGTTGACCTTGCCTGCAGCATCACGAACGAACGCGATCCGCGTATGATCGCCACCCTCGACGTAGAATTCATCCCTTGAAAGAGCCGCCACAGGCGTCGGCTCGCCCTTGTCGAAATCCAGGATCGACCAGGCGCCCGCTGCCTCGACGACGAGCCTGCCGTCCGTGATGCGGATTCGAAGCGCGACACTGTGCGAGGGGACCGCCTCTCGGGCAAAGGCGACAACGACCGGATCGCTCTGCGTCTCGCGGATGATTTTGAGCTTGATCTTGGCGTTGACCGGACCTGGAATCCGGCGAAGTGCCGCTTCCAGGGTCAGGCCCCGGATCGAGGCGTCGTCGATGGCTGTGATGAGGTCTCCCGCCAGAACGCCCGCTCTGGCGGCGGGGCCTCCTTCAACTGGTCTGATCACCCTGAGGCCATCGGTCTCCACGGCAACGGACTTGAGGCCGATCCAGCCGTTACCGTCGGCGACCAATATCTGTCGGTCCAGCGAACTTGCGGATCCGCCGAAATCGTAACGCCCGACATAGTCGGTAAGCGGGGCGGGGTTCGATGGCTGCGACGTAGGTGGCGCGGCGACTTCAGGAACCTTCAACGCTGCATAGGGCAGGCGCCGGATGGCGTTGAAATAGAAACCGTTGTCCCTGTACTGCGGCCGCTGCATCAGCAACAGGAGGATCAGCTTCTGCGCGGGATCGACTGAGAAAAACGTACCCCAGCTTCCCTGCCAGTTGAAGCTGCCGACCGCGCCTGGGATCATGCTGAAATCCGGATTGGTGCGAATGGCGAAGCCGAGCCCCCAACCGGTCCCAAAAGCGGGACCGGCTTCGTGTCCCGCGACGTGCATGTCCGATGGCAGCGAGTTCGTCATCATCAGCCGGACCGTTTCGGGTCTCAAAATGCGCGCCCCGTCAAGCTCGCCCTCGTTGAGCAGCATCTGGCAGAAACGCAGGAGATCAGGAGCCGTCGAAACGATCCCTCCGCCGCCCGAAAAGAACGTTGGCGGCTTCGTGACGTCCCCATCCGAAAGAGGTGCGGACTGTGCGCCCGGTACGGCGACGAGACGGGCGAGTTTGTCTTCCGGCACATAGAAGCCGGTGTCGACCATATGAAGCGGCGCGAACAGGCGGCTTTGCAGAAACTGGTCGAATGTCTGGCCCGACACGACTTCAATCACACGTCCGAGAACATCGTAACCGATCGCATACTCCCAGACTTCGCCCGGCTGGTGCAGAAGCGGGAGTGTGCCGAGGCTTGCGACGAAGGAAGCGATGGGCTTGTCGCGTCGGAACGGCGCCCTGGCACCGTAAAGCACGTGTATCGCAGTATTGCCAAATCCGGGATCGGCATAGTCAGCCATCGCATAAACGAGGCCGGACGTGTTGCGCAGGAGATCCCGAATGGTCATCGCCCGCTTCGCCGGTTCAAAAATCTTCCGCGCAAGATCCGAGAGGATCGGATCCCCCGTGACCGGATCCTTTTTGACGACCTGCATATCGCTTAGCTCCGGCAAATATTGCGCCACGGGCGCGTCGAGGTCGAGCTTGCCTTCGTCGACCAGCATCATGGTCGCGACGCTGGTGATTTGCTTGGACATCGAACCGATGCGAAAGATCGAATCCGTCCGCATCGGAATCGTTTTGTCGTGGTCCGCGAAGCCAATGGGTTGCAGATAGGCGAGCTTGCCACCCCGGGCGACCGCAACGACAAAACCGGAAGGGTCGCCCTTTTTGGTCTGGGCCTCGAACCAGGAGGTCATGCGCGCCAATCGCCGCGCCGAAAAGCCGAGACCGTCGGGATCACCGACGGTCTGCAAATCGTCGGCATGGGCCACACCACCGAGACAAAGCATGAGCGCCGCCAAGCATGATGCCTGGATGAGTTTCATGGGGAGCCTCTCAGACGATCCTAAAAGCCGCAGTCCCATATTGCGCCTCGGCAAGACCTGGCAATGACAGGGGGAGGAAAGCACCGCATCTGCTACGAGTTGTAACGTTATGTTTGATCACGGGTAATGTCAACGCCAGACAGCTTCTCCGCGAGGTCCATGTCGGCATCTTCTGATCACAGCTCGGCGGCAAGCTGCGCCACCTGCTCGCGCAGCCAGCTGTGCGCCGGATCGTGATCGTAGGACGCATGCCATAGCAACGACACCGTGACCTCACGCAGCTCCATGGGGAGGGGGCTGAGGCTCAGCCCGAGTTCGGCGGCGAAGCGGCGCGCCAGTCGCGACTGCATGATGACGATGACGGGCGCGCGCGCGACCAGCCAGGGGACGGTCAGGAATCGAGGCGTCGTAAGCGCGATCGATCGGATCAGCCCGAGCTTGTCCAAGGCTTCGTCGACAATGCCGCGCACGCTGCGTCCGGGCCTCAGGCTGGTCAGCAAGTGGGGGAGCCGCACATAATCCTCAAGCGAGATCGGCGCTGTGATCCCCGTCTTCTCGGCATTGAACATGCAGACATAGCTGTCGGTGAAGAGCTTGCGGCGCTTGTGGTGGACTTGGCCCTGCTGGAAGGCGTCATAGCCGATGGCAATATCCATCTCATCTGAATCGAGATCATCGAGCAGCCGCGAGGCATCGAAATTGTAGAGCCTGAGGTGAATGCCGGGTGCGACCTCGCGCATGCGCGCGAGCAGCGCCGGCATGAACAGGATTTCCATGCTGTCCGGCAGTCCGAACCTGAAGGTCCGCACCGCCGTCGCGGGATCGAACGGCTGCTCGCGCGATACGAGCGCCTCGACCTGCGCCAGCATGGCCTGCACCGGATCGAGGAGGATCGCCGCACGTGGCGTGAGGCGCATCCCTGTAGGCCCCCGCGTCAGCAGTTCGTCGGAGAACAACTCCCGCAGGCGCGCGAGGTTATGGCTCATCGCCGATTGGCCGATGCCGACGCGGGCAGCCGCCCGCGTGACGCTTCGTTCGGTCAGCAGCGCACTGAGATGCACAAGCAAGTTCAAGTCGACGCGACCGAGATTGACAGTATCGATACCCATTATCGACCCCATCTGTTTGATCAATAGACATAGGCCGACCATGTCCTGCCGCAAGAGAGCTGACGAGCGTCCCGCTCATCGCCCAAGCCAACGGAGAGTCCTATGTCGATCCGCAACACGCTTCTCGCCGCCGTCTTCACCATCGCCTCGTTTGGGGTCGCCCACGCCAACGGCCTGCGGCCGATCGAGGCGAAGAGCATCGATCTCGGCGAAGTCTCCGGCGTCGCCTACTACACCGTCGAGCCTGATGGATTCCGCGTCGTCACCACGCTTGCGCAGGGCGAGGCGGGCACCCCGATCCGCTTCGTGTCGGTGCTGGCGCCCGGCCAGCGCGTGGTTCTTTCGACACCGGCCCAGGCGAGTGCGCTCGAGATCAGCCGGAGCGGGGACACCCTGCTCGTCCGCAAGACCAGCGCGATCTCCAACTGAAATCCGGGAGCGAGAGATGTCCACGATCCGCCTTCATGCGACGACCACTCTAACACCCGAGCAGTATATCGCCGGGCTCACCGACTTCGGGCCCGGCCGCTCAAGATTCTTTGGCAACAGCGGCGATGAAGATCTCAGGATTCATCATCTCGGCCTCACCGATGCCGACGTGACGGAAGGCTCGCGAGGGATCTGGGAGCGGCTGCGTTACGACTGGTCCAATCCCAACCGCGTTGTCCTGACCACGACTGATTCCAACGTGTGGGGAGGCGCCTCGGGCCACATTTATACGTTTCTGCGCCGGACTGACGGCATGACCGACATCGACGTGGTTGTCGTCCGCGAGGGCAAGAATCTCAAAGGCTGGATTCTGGGCCTTGTACTCGGCAGCATCGGCAAAGGCGTTCTGGAGCGCGCGTTCGCAAACTCGGTCCAGGCACTCGAGCGACGGAATGTCGTTCCCGGGCGTTTTGACAAAGTAGCTGTTTAGTCAAAAAGCCCAATCGGATTGCACTGAGTTCAATGTTCTCATTGATCCGAACTACATATCGGATCATTGTTCGGCCAAACGGCAAATTGCACCGGGCGTGCGTGCTCGGTGGCAGCGGAGCGACGACAATGCACCTCAGTTTTTTCGATCTGTTTCTGGCGTTCCTCGGATTGACCTTTGGAGTGCCCTCAGCGCTGCCCGGCGTGTTTTTTGGCAGCAAGGACAATCCCCGGCCCAGGTCGCAGGCGGACTGAACGCGCTGTCCGGAGCATCGCGACGGATTGCACGTGACGAATTTGGAGGCAAGCAGGTGGACCTCACAGTCTCGACTATCCTCATCGCCTTTGCCGGCGTGTTCCTGATCTGCTTCATGAAGGGCGCATTCGGCGGCGGATTCTCGATCGTTGGCATTCCGCTGCTGTCGTTCGTGATGGATCCGGTGACGGCCGGCGGCCTGCTCGCGCCGCTGTTCATTGCGATGGATTTGTTCGCGCTGCGCTACTGGAAGCCCTCGACCTGGTCCAAGCCGGACCTCGTGTTGTTGTTGCCCGGGCTCGTGGTCGGCATCGGTCTCGGCTATGTCCTGTTTCGCGTGCTGGATCACCGCGCCGTTGCCATCGTGATGGCGGTCGTCACCTTGATCTTCGTCGGCTTGTGGTTTTTCAGCGATCCCAAGGTGACCATCAGGCCGCGTTCGACGCCGAAGGCGATGGCGGCCGGTCTTGCTTCAGGCGTCACCACCATGGTCGCGCATTCCGGCGGACCGCCGTTGGCGATGTATCTCCTGCCGCTCGGCTTCAGCAAGGAGGTCTATGCGGGGACGACGAGCCTGTTCTTCACCGTCGGCAATGCCACCAAGGCGGTGCCGTGGCTATTGCTGGTGCGGCCGGCCGGCAATGTCTGGATCGTGATGGCGATCTGCCTGCTCGCCATTCCCTCCGGCGTCTGGCTCGGCTGGCGGCTGCACGGAAGGCTCGACCAGCAGAAGATCTACCGGGCCTGCTACGGACTGCTGGTCGTTACCGCGTTGAAGCTCTTATGGGATGGCGTTTCCGGCTATCTCGCATGAGACACTCTGGCGTCGATGCTCAAATCCTGCCGAACGCGACCGTCGCCGTGTCGTAGCTGCCGTCGCCCATCGTGCCGGCTTCAAAGATGCCGTGCTTTTCGATCCAGTGGCCTCGCAAACCGATGGCGTCGCGACCTTGCCCGCCAACCTCGCCGCCATTTTCGCCGAGCCGCTCGGAATGATCGTGTTCAGGACACCGGTTGCGCTACCGCGGATCGAGATCGCGCAATATTGGCATGAGCGCTACCATCGCGATCTCGCTCACCGCTGGCTGCGCTCGATCACGCTCGATCTGTTCGGCAATCGCGCCTAGCCGGAGAGGATGCGTGCGCGCGCTCGTCGATGCGCAGGCCGGTTGCCGTCGAAGGAAGCGATGATGGTCACCGCAGGGCTGGCGGCAATCGCGGCGTTGTCGCGACGAATGTGGATCTGTTGGAGAGTTCCGACCACCATGCGCCGAGCCTGGGGTACTTCTGAAGAAGCGCTCTGCCTTCCTCGGCCAGCACAAAGTAGCCGACCATCGGCGCGAGATGGATGTCAGCCAGGGACAGTTGATTGCCGCAGAGCCATGGCCCCTCGCCAGCAATGCTCTCCAATGCAGCGAGCACCCTTGGCGCGGCTTCGAGGCCTCTCTGAAACTCACTCTCATCCACCGGTCGGCTCATGCGCGGCCTGAAAACCCCGTGCGAAAAGACCTGCCTGACCAGAGGCCAGTAGGCGTAGCTGTCGACGATCGACATGATCTGATTGCAGCGTGCCCGTTCTCTCGGCTCCACGGGCTGAAGCTTGGGACCTTCGAAGGCTTCATCCACGTAGCGTGTGATGGGGCCTGTCTCATAGAGGACGAACCCAGCGTGAGTTAGCGCGGGCACGCGCTTGAAGGGATGCATCGCGAGATAGCTTGCAGGGATATCCTCCGCGAAGGGATTTACCTCGATCCAATCATACGCCACGCCCTTTTCATGGAGCGCCAGGCGGACGATCCACGAATAGACGCTATATTGGTAGCCGTGCAGTTCGGTCGCCATGCAACACTGTCCTGCCACGATCAGGATGGTCCGATCCTTCCAAGCTTACAGGGCCCCGCGAGTTCTGGCGAGGATCCGGGCGACGCCCTCACGCGATCTTCAGCGTGGGCTCGCTCGCCTCCGTCTCCGCAAACCCCGCCTGCAACACCTCTTCGCGCTTGTGGCGCAGATGCGCGCGCAGGATGTGGGAGAGGCCGGCGCCGTCGCGGCGCTGCAGCGCGTTCAGGATGGCTTCGTGCTCGCTGACGGCAAACGCCCAGCGCTGCGGCGTCATCGGCGTCACGTAGCGGGCGCGGCGGATGCGCGCGGTCACGGACGCATAGAGCCCCGCGAGCACGGGATTGCCGGCCGCGTTGACGATCCCCTCGTGGATGGCGCGGTTGCCGCGATAGTACTGGATCAGATCGCCCTCTCGATAATGCCGCACCATCTCCGCATGCGCGGCGGCTAGCGCGCCGATCTCGGCGTCGGTGATGCGCTCGCAGGCGAGCTCGCCGGCCAGCGCTTCGAGGCCCTGGCAGACCTCGAACAGGTCGCGCACGTCCTTGTCGGTCAGTTTTGCTGCGCGCGAGCCGCGATGGGGCAGGAGCTGCACCAGGCCCTCGGCAGCCAGCACCTTGAGCGCTTCGCGCAGCGGCGTGCGCGAGATGTCGAGCCGCTCGCACAGCTCGCGCTCTGGGATCCGCGCGCCCGGCGGAATCTCGCCGTCGAGCAGAATGTCGCGGATACGGCCGACGACCTCTTCATGCAGCATGGGATATCTCTAGTTTTGAATGCAAAATTGGTTCAATAGACGAAAGTCAGGCAAATATATCTTGAAATTCCCAAATTTTGCATTCAAAAATACAAAAACAGTTGGGGGCGAGGAAATGGACCAGGGCGCAGCAGCGGACGACCTCGCTTTTGAATGCAGGGACGGCATCGGGCGGATCACCTTCAACCGTCCGCAGGCGCGCAACGCCTTCACCTTCGCCATGTACGAGCGGCTCGCCGCCATTTGCGAGCAGGCCAACGACGATCGCTCCATCAAGGTGCTGGTGCTGCGCGGGGCTGGCGACAAGGCCTTTGCCTCGGGCACCGACATCAACCAGTTCCGCGAATTCAAGACACCGCAGGACTCCATCGACTACGAGAACCGGATCGATCGGGTGCTGACTTCGCTCGAGCAATGCCGGGTGCCGACGATCGCGGCGATCAACGGCTTCTGCACCGGCGGCGGGGCGGGCATCGCAGCCGCCTGCGACCTGCGCATCGGGACCCGCAGCGCGAAGATCGGCTTTCCCATCGCACGGACGCTCGGCAACTGCCTGTCGATGTCCAATGTCAGTCGTCTTACCGCTCTGATTGGCGCGGCACGCGTCAAGGATTTGATCTTCACCGCGCGCCTGGTCGATGCCGCGGAGGCCGCCGGCGTCGGGCTGCTCGGCGAGGTCGTCGACGATCTCACAGCGCTCGACAAGCGCGCCGACGAGGTCGCGCGCCTCGTCGCCAGCCACGCACCGCTGACGCTCAACGCAACCAAGCAGGCGGTGGCCCGCCTGCAACGGCGGCTGACCCGGGACGAGGGCGAAGACCTCATTCTGATGTGCTACACGAGCCAGGATTTTCGCGAAGGGCTCGATGCTTTCCTCAACAAGCGCGCCCCGCAGTGGCGCGGTCAATAGGACGCCCGGATGCAATCGCAATCCACTTCGCGCCGCGCAGGCCCGCTCGCCGGCCTCAAGGTCATCGATCTCACCCACGTCATGGCGGGGCCGACCTGCACGTTGATGCTCGCCGACATGGGCGCAGACGTCATCAAGATCGAGAAATGGCCGAATGGCGATGACACCCGCCATTCCGTGTCGCCAAAGATCGGGGACGAGGCCGCCTCGTTCCTGATGATGAACCGCAACAAGCGCGGCATTGTGCTGGATCTGAAGACCGACGGCGGCAAAAAGGTACTGCGGCGGCTGATCGCCGACGCCGACGTGCTGGTCGAGAACTTTGCGCCGGGCGCGATGGAACGTCTGGGCTTCGGCTATGAAGAGCTGCACAGGAAGTTTCCGGCGCTGATCTATTGCTCCCTGTCGGGCTTCGGCCGCACCGGTCCCTACAAGCACCGCCGCGGGTTTGACCTCGTCGCGCAGGCCATGAGCGGCATCATGAGCTTTACGGGCGAACGCCCGGACGGTCCGCCCGTGAAATGCGGGCCGCCGCTGTCGGATATCACTGCCGGCCTGCTCGCGAGCATGGGCATCCTCGCCGCCTACACGCATCGTCTCAAGACTGGCGAAGGGCAGTGGGTCGAGACCTCGCTCTACGAGGCGGCGCTGGTGCAGACCTATTGGCAATCGACCATCGCGCTCGCCGCCGGCACGGCGCCGCGCGCGATGGGCTCGGCCCATCCGCTCAACGCGCCGTATCAGGCCTTTGAGGCTTCCGACGGCTGGCTCGTGGTCGGCGGCGCCAACAAGAAGCACTGGCTGTTGATGCTGGAAGCGCTCGGCGCGAGCGAGCTCGCCGCCGATCCGCGCTTCGTCAACGGCGCCGACCGCATGGCGAATTTGAAGGAGCTTGAAGCCGTCCTCAGCGCGCGCTTCCGCACCCAGACGCGCGCGCATTGGCTCGCGGCACTCGACGAGAAGGGCGTGCCCTGCGGCCCCGTGCACGACATGCTGGAGGCGCTCAGCGATCCGCAGACGCTGGCGCGCGAGATGGTCGTCGAGGTCGAGCATTCCACGCTCGGTCCGGTCAAGACGATCGGGCTGCCGGTCAAATTCTCGGAGACGCCCGGCAAGGTCGTGTCGGGCGCGCCCGTCTATGGCGAGCACACACGCGAGGTGCTGGCCGAGCACGGGTTCGACGAAAAGCAAATCGAAGCGCTCGAACAAGAAGGCGCTATCGTCTCGGCATCCAGGGAGCGCAGGGAACGCGTCGCCTGAACGGACGTCGAGACGACTGATCAAACAAAACAGAAGAATCAGTTGGAGGAAATCATGCGTGGGACGTCTTTATTCCTGTCCGTCAGTGCGGCCGTTGTCGCAGGCAGCGCGCCGGCGCTCGCGGCCTGGCAGCCGCAGAAGCCGATCGAGTTCGTGGCAACCGCAGGCCCCGGCGGCGGCACCGACAATATCGCCCGCGCGGTGCAGAACATCATCACCAAGTACAAGCTGACGGATCAGCCGATCGTCGTCGTCAACAAGGGCGGCGGCAGCGGCGCCGAGGGCTATGTCTACGGCAAGGCGTCAGCCGGCGATCCCTACAAGGTGATTTTCGGCACTTCGAACGCCTGGCAGCAGCCGCTCGTCTCCAAGGTTGCCTTCAACTATACCGATCTCACCCCGATCGCTGCGATGGCGCAGGACGAGTTCCTGCTTTGGGTGAAACAGGACGCGCCCTACAAGACGGCGGGCGACTATCTGAAGGCGGCTGCGTCCGGCGAGTTCAAGATGGGCGGTGCGCAGTCAAAGGACACCGACGAGGTCCTGACCCGCATGATCGAGAAGGTCGGTCACGTCAAGCTGACCTACATTCCCTTCAAGAGCGGCGCCGAAACCGCTGTGCAGCTTGCCGGCGGACATCTCGACTCCCACGTCAACAATCCCAGCGAAAGCCTCGGGCAGTGGCGCGGCGGCACGCAGCGCCCGCTGTGTGTCTTCAGTCCGAAGCGGCTGCCGCAGGGCGCCAAGGTCACGGCAACCGAGGGCTGGGGCGACGTGCCGACCTGTGCCGAGCAGGGCCTCGACATCAAGCAATACGAGCAGCCGCGGACGGTCTGGCTGCCCGGCAAGGTCACGCCGGAGCAGGCCGCCTACTTCGTCGATCTCATGAAGAAGGTGCAGGCGACGCCGGAATGGAAGGACTACATCGAGAAGAGCTCGCAGATCGACACGTTCCTCACCGGTGCGGACTTCGACAAGTTCATCAAGGAGGATCTCGAGCACGTCAAACAGGTCGCGAGCGAGCAGGGCTGGCTGGTCAAGTGAGGCGGGGCTGGCCTCAAACTCCTCTGTCGTCCCGGCGAAGGCCGGGACCCATACCGCGTGATCTTTCGAGAAGTGTAGGTCGTTGTACCGTTGTGGATTCGAGTCTTCGTCAAACTCCTCCCTGGGGTTATGGGTCCCGGCCTTCGCCGGGACGACACCGAACGCCGGGGAAACGCGTGCGCCATAACCGGCCACTGTGCGTGGCTGACCGGAGCCTTCGATGATCTCGCGACGCGCCCTCGAACTTGCGACCGCCATTCTCACCGGCAGCTTTGGCGTTGCGGTGGTGGTCCAGAGCCTGGACAACGGCATCGGCTGGTCGAGCGCGGGCGTCGATGCCGGCACATTCCCGTTCCTGACCGGCATCATCATCGTCGCTGGAAGCCTCTACAATCTGGTGCGCGGCGTTGTGCCAGTTGCGACCTTGGCAAACGTTCCGATCGCAATCACGTCCATTGAGCTGCGACGGTTGGCGGGCTTGTTCGTGCCGGCTGCGATCTTCGTCGCTGCCATCCCTCTGCTTGGGATGTATATCGCATCGGTGGCTTACATCTTCGCGGTGCTCGCGATTCCCCGGCATCAATCCGTGCTGCGTTCGGCGGTTACGGCGACGGCAACGGCGCTCGCGCTCTACGTCGTATTCGAGCGCATGTTCCAGGTGAGCCTGCCGCATGGCGCGCTCGCCGCGGCTCTCGGATTCTGAGGGAAGGGCGATGGAGAATCTCCAGGAACTCTTCCACGGCTTCACCATCGCGGTCACCGTGCCGCATCTGGCTCTGATGGCTGTCGGCGTTCTGCTCGGCATTCTCGTCGGCGTGCTGCCGGGGCTGGGTGCGCCGAACGGCGTGTCACTGCTGCTGCCACTGACCTTCGGAATGCAGCCGGTATCGGCGATCATCCTGCTCTCCAGCATGTATTGGGGCGCGCTGTTCGGCGGCTCGGTGACGTCGATCCTGTTCAACATTCCGGGCGAGCCGTCTTCGGTCGCGACGACCTTCGACGGCTATCCAATGGCGCGCGACGGCCGGCCGACCACGGCGCTCGCCACCGCCTTCGGCTCGGCCGCGTTCGGCGCGCTGGTCGGCGTCATCCTGATCACCTTCCTTGCGTCATGGGTGGCGCAGGTCGCGCTCGCCTTTGGACCGGCGGAATATTTCGCGGTCTATTTCCTCGCCTTTGCGAGCTTCGTCGGCATGGGCGGCGCGGCGCCGATCAAGACGGTGGTGGCGCTCGCGATCGGCTTTGCGATCGCCGCGATCGGCATCGACACCGTCTCCGGCAGCGTGCGCCTCACCATGGGCATCGACGAGCTGGTCAAGGGCATGAATTTCGTTGTCGCGGTCATGGGCCTGTTTGGCATCGGCGAGCTGCTGGTCGCGGTCGAGGAGGAATTCCATGCCCGCGCCGTGTCCTCGAAGATCGAGTGGCGCGAGGTGTTTCGCGCGGTCGGCCGTCTGCCGCGCCACAGTGTTGCGCTGCTGCGCAGCGCGGCGATCGGCTGCTGGATGGGGATCACGCCGGGCGGTCCGACCGCGGCATCCTTCATGAGCTACGGCATCGCACGCCGCTTCTCGCGCGGTGGCCGCTACTTTGGCACCGGTGAGGTCGAAGGCATCATTTCGCCGGAGACCGCCGATCATGCCGCCGGCACCAGCGCGCTGCTGCCGATGCTTTCGCTCGGCATTCCCGGCTCGGCGACTGCGGCGGTCATGATGGGCGGGCTGATGATCTGGGGCCTCAATCCGGGGCCGATGCTGTTCGTCGACCAGAAGGACTTTGTCTGGGGCCTGATCGCCTCGATGTATGTCGGCAACATCGTCGCGGTCGCGCTGGTGCTGCTGACCGTGCCGGTGTTCGCCGCATTGATGCGGATTCCCTTCGTGATCATAGCGCCGCTGATCGTCATCATCTGCGTCGTCGGCGCCTATTCGGTGTCGAACTCCTATCTCGACGTGGTCATGATGCTCGGCTTCGGCATCGTCGGCTATCTCTTCAAGAGGCTGTTCTATCCGCTGGCGCCGCTGGTGCTTGCCATCGTCATCGGCGACAAGGCCGAGGATGCGTTCCGGCAGTCGATGCTGATGTCGAAGGGATCGCTCGGGATCTTCTTCGCGAACAAATTGGTGACGTGCCTCGTGGTGGGCGGGATCGCGCTGCTGCTGCTTCCGCTGGTGCTGCAGCTCGCGCGTCTCTGGCGCAAACCCGCGTCGCCGGCCGCCGAGACGCCAAGCCAGGAAAAGGTGATCATATGACCGCAAAGCCGCTCATTGCGCTGGCGATGGGAGACCCCGCCGGCATCAGCCCCGAGCTGACCGCCAAGCTCGTGGCGCTGGACGAGATCCGTGCGCGCGCCCGTCTCGTCGTGATCGGCGATCGCCGCATCTTCGCCGAGGGCGCCCGCGTCGCTGGCCTCACGCCGGAGCTGGCGACGGTGGAGCAGGGCGCCGACTTTCGTGCAGCGAAGGGCGATGCGCTGTTCGTCGATCTCGGCCATCTCGATCCCCGGGACGTCGAGCCGAAAACCGCGACCCTGGCCGGCGGGACATTCGCCCTCGCGAATTACCGCCACGCGCTCGAGCTTGCCCGCGACGGTCGCGTCGATGCCGTCTGCTTCACGCCGTTCAACAAGCAGGCGATGCGGTATGCCCGCGCCGACTATGACGACGAGATCGCGTTCTCCGCGGAGATTGCCGGTCTCAAGACGCCGGCCAGCGAATTCAACGTTCTGGGCGAGCTCTGG
Organism: Bradyrhizobium sp. WSM3983; assembly: GCF_000473045.1. Taxonomy (GTDB): domain Bacteria; phylum Pseudomonadota; class Alphaproteobacteria; order Rhizobiales; family Xanthobacteraceae; genus Bradyrhizobium. The sequence goes on from NZ_AXAY01000006.1 coordinate 236,861, forward strand.
AATGCGCGGGTCACCTCGCACATCCCGCTCAAGGACGTCGCGGCAAAGCTCTCCGGCGAACGCATCCAGCGCGCGCTCACGCTGACCGATGCCTGCATGCGCAATGCCGGCTTTGCGCGGCCGCGTATCGCGGTCGCAGGCCTCAATCCGCATGCCGGCGACGGTGGCAATTTCGGTCGCGAGGAGATCGATGTGATCGCGCCGGTGGTCGCGGCCGGCCAGCGCGATGGCATTGCCGTGGAGGGGCCGTTTCCCGCCGACACCGTGTTCCTGCGCGCCAAGGCCGGCGCCTTCGATGCGGTGCTGACGATGTATCACGACCAGGGCCAGATCGCGATGAAGCTGATGGGGTTCGATCGCGGCGTGACCCTGCTCGGTGGCTTCCCGTTTCCGATCTGCACGCCCGCGCACGGCACCGCCTACGACATCGCAGGGCAGGGCATCGCATCGACCGGCGCCAGCCGCGCCGCAGTGCTGCTCGCGGCGGAGATGGCCGGGCGGCGCATCGCCTGATTGGTAACCGGGCTTACTCACTTCAGGAAAAACTGGAAACTTCCGCCGTGGAGCCGAGTTGCCAATCCGACGAACGTCTCCTCGTCGGAGCGTCGGAGCTGGAACATGGCCGAGCAGGTGCCACGCGCGGCAGTGAGAATCGCCTTCGTCGTCACGCTCTTCGCATTGACGGCCGCACCAGCGCTCGCCGCCGGAATGGACGCGGCCGCGATCGCTTCCGCCGAGCCTTCGAAGAAGACCCTCTCGAACGCAAAGCCGACCCCGGCGGGCGTGCGCCTGCAGGTCCTGCTGGACAGGGCGCACTTCTCTCCGGGCGAGATCGACGGCAAATTCGGAGAGAACGCCAGGAAGGCGCTTCGCGCTTATGCGGAAGCGCGGCAATTGCCAAGCTCGGATGAGCTGACGGAGGACGTCTGGAAGGCGCTGCAGGCGGACGGCCGGCCGCCGATGGGGACCTATACCATCATCGACAAGGACGTCGCAGGCCCGTTCCTGCACAAGCTTCCAGCCAGGATGGAGGACATGAAGGACATTCCGAAACTCGGCTACACCAGTCCGCGCGAAGCGCTGGCCGAGAAGTTTCACATGAGCGAACAGCTGCTGGCGGCGCTCAATTCGGGACGCCATTTCGATCACGCCGGCGAGACCATCGCCGTCGTTGATACGAGCGACGCAGGAAGCGCTGCGCCTGCCAAGGCCGGCAGAGTGGAGATCGATAAGACGCGGCAAACCGTAAAACTGTTCGACAAGTCGAATGCGCTGATCGGCTTTTATCCGGCAACCGTGGGCAGCGAGGAGAAGCCGTCGCCCTCAGGCACGCTGAAGGTCACCGAGATCGATCCCAATCCGACCTACCGCTACAATCCCGCTTATCACTTCAAGGGCGTGCATTCCCGAAAGCCGTTTAAGATCATGCCCGGTCCGAACAATCCGGTCGGCACGGTGTGGATCAACCTGTCCGCCGACGGCTACGGCATCCATGGCACGCCGTCGCCGCAAAATATCTCCAAGCGACAATCGCATGGTTGCGTGCGTCTGACGAATTGGGACGCCGAACGCGTCGCAGCCAGCGTCGCGAAAGGGACGCCGGTCGCGTTCGTGGAAGGCGGCGGATGATGCCAGCGCCGGTCGCGAAGGCCGGAAGACAGATCCTCAGACGCTCGTAAGCCAGGTTGCGAGTGGCGTTTTTCCAAGCCGCGCCTCGCCGAGCGGGATCAGCGAAGTGTCGCCAATGGGGGCGCCGTAGTACTGCGCCGTGCGGTCTCCCATCACAGGGCGGCTGTCGCCGGCCGCCTTCAGGCGCCGCGCGACGAACTCATTGAAGGGAGCCTTCTCGGGACCAGCGAGATCGATCGTGCCGTTCAGTGGTCGCCCTGTGGCGACCTCCGCGAGGCAATCGGCCACGTCGTCGGAGGCAATCGGCTGAAACAGTGCTGATGGGACGACAATCTTGCCGGCAGTCACACCCGCTTCGCCGATGGCGCCGAGGAATTCGAAGAACTGGGTGGCACGCACGATCGAGTAGGGGACAGAAGAGCCCTTGACGACCGTCTCCTGCGCGAGCTTGGCACGGAAATAGGCGATGTCGGGCGAGCGGTCGGTCCCCACGATCGACAGCGCGACATGGTGCTTGACGCCAGCTTTCGCCTCGGCAGCGACGAGGTTCTTGCTTGAACGCTCGAAGAATTCGAGCACGGCGGCAGGCTCCCAGGATGGCGAATTGGCGACGTCGACGACGACATCCGCGCCAGTCAGCACTGTGGCGAGGCCTTCCCCCGTCACGGCATTCACGCCGGACTTCGGCGAGGCCGCAATGGCCTCATGGCCCTGTTGCTTGAGCTTCGCCACGAGCTTGGATCCGATCAACCCGGTCCCGCCGATCACGACAATCTTCATGCATGTCTCCTCAACATTTCGGAACGTGAGTTGACCAAATCCAGCGCATGCTCACGCTCTCTTGCTGCTAAACGTGATGCGAGATGCATCTTAACAGAGTTGCTGGGCACGCTCTTGCCTGTAACGGGCCAGACTTGCCGGAAAATGCTCAGGAGCCGTGCGTTCCTAGAAAAATTGGTAAGGGAGCATTCCCTTTGGCTCGACGGAATGATCGTCCCGCCAGTTTCCCGCAGCCAAGGTGATCTCTATCCAACCGCTGGGCTCATGCCGCAGCTCCCGTATTCCGGACCGCCGCGCGAAAACGCCGGGCATGAAACTCCGCGATGCCGTCCTTGGGATAGTCGTGCAGGAAGCCGGAGAGCCGGACCAGGGTGGTGTCGGCCGCGCCGTCCTGGGCGATCGCCGCAAAGACCTCGTCCCAGCGTTGGCACATGATAATTTCGGCCTCATTGGCCAGCGCCAGCTCGCCACGCAGCTCGCTGATCTGTATCGGCTCGGCAAATCCCTTCGGTGTGATGCTGTCGACGCTGCGGAACAGGAACGCATCGCCGACACGGGCGCGCACGGCGGCACTGACCAGCACGCGTGTGCCGTAGTTCTTGTTGAGGCCTTCGAGCCGTGACGCCAGGTTCACGGTGGCGCCGAGCGTGGTGTAGTTCATCCGGTCGCTGGAGCCGACATTGCCGATCACGGCGTCGCCGACATGTAGGCCGTACCGCGTGTCGTAGGGCGGCCAGCCCTCGCGCCGAAACTCCTTGTTCAGGGCCTCATTGGCGGCAAGGCAGGAGAGAACGGCGCGGCAGGCGTTGAGGGTGTGATCGGGATCGTCCGCTGGCGCATTCCAGAGCGCCATCACGGCGTCGCCGATATATTTGTCGACTGTGCCCTGGTGCCGCATGATCTCGTCCGACAGCGCCGCGAAATAGCGCGAGGTGTAGATCATCACCTGCGACGGATCGGCCCGCTCGGTCTTGGCCGTGAACTCGGCGACGTCAGTGAACAACACCGTGACCTCGCGCCTGCTGCCGCCGAGACGGAGCGACGAGCCGGTCTCGATCAGTTGCCGCACAATAGGGCGCGGAATGAAGCTCGCAAAGCTGCTGACCACGCTGCGCATGGTGAAGACCGAGCGGCCGAGCTCCTCGATCTCGGCGATGGCGGAATGGATGCGCGGCCGTTCCGCGATGTCGAAGCGCTGGATCGCGTCGGTCTCTTCGACCAGTTTTCGCAGCGGCTCCGCCATCCGTGACCCCAGCCAGAACGCGAACGGCAGCGTGGCGCCGACGAAGGCCAGCGCCAGCGCGAACAGTGTGCGGCGCTCGTTGATGATCCGGGCGTAGAATTCGTCGAGCGGCGCGACGATCGCGAGCCGGACGTTGGCCGAACCGGCCGTATCGAGCCGGTGGACCGCCGCGATATAGGTCCGGCCCGCCGCGTCATTGAAGAATTGCTGGGCCGAACCGCCGTCGCGCCAGGAGCGGATGATTGGGACCAGCGCGGGCAGCTTGAGCGCGCCGATCTGCGGCAGATCGTCCTGCCGCTCCGGGATCTCCGTCATCAGGCGGCTCATCTCGGGATGGCCAACGATGCGCTCGGCATCGTTGAACAGGAAGGCCAGCCCCGATTGGCCGATCCTCTGCTCCGCCAGCATGTCCTCGAACCGGTTCAGCAGCACGTCGCCGGCAACGACGCCGTGGCGGCCTTCTTTCAGCGGCGTCCGCAGCGTGTAGCCGGGCTCGCCCGTGGCGTAGAAGACGTAAGGCCCGGTCAGCAGCGTCTTGTCGTTCTTGAACGCCTCGACATACCAGGGCCGCTTCCGTGGGTCATAGCCGGCGGGCCCCACGACTTCCGTAACCTCGATCAGGTTCTCCGACAGATACTGCGTGACCGGTACGCTGCCTGCGGTGCGCGAGATCACGACCAGCCGGAACACCGCATCCTGATCGACCTTCAGCCCCGCCCGGAACGCCGGTCTGGCGCGATCGATCACGTCCATCTCGATGAACGAGCCGTCCTCGTAGCCGACGTAGAGATTGAACAGCCGCGGATTGTTGCGCAGCATCGCCGCCATCAAGCTGTAGAGCCACGAATTGTCGGCGATGTCGGCTTCCTGGATCGCGGGCAGGCCGGACAGGATGTCGAGATTGTCGCGCACATTCTTGAACTGCTCGTCGACGTGATCGGCGCCTAACTGCGCGACCTTCTCGATGAAGCCGGAGGCTGCGGTTCGCGTGATCACAGTCACGCGCTCAAAACTGAGATAGACCAGCGTCAGGCCCACGAGCAGCACCACGCCCAGGAACACCGTGATGATCGATGTCTGGAAGCCGATGCGGAATTGCCGCTTGCTGCTTGTCTCTCCGGTCATCGGAGCTGCGTGACGCCTCCGTCAGTACTTTCGAACAATCGGTTCTGTCGCGGCCGGCGCGTCACGAAGCCGATCGCCGCGCCCGCGGCGATCGCACCGCCTCCCGGCCAATGGAGGATATTCCCAACAGGAGCTTTCGGCGATTGATCGTCTGGTCAGCCTCGGATTGGTTGTTGTTCTTCTCCAACTCGCTGCTCATGCGATACTCCTATGTTGCAGCAGATCCTTGTTCGTGGTGAATGACGAGCGGCATCCGCACCACGCAGCGGAAGCCGACATGGCTGGTCGAGGTATCGTCCGGCTCGGCGTGCCGTGCGGCGGGGCGATAGCGGCGGCAGTAATTGGGTGCGCAGAGATGCGAGCCGCCCTTCAGGACCTTGCGGGGAATCCTGATGTCGGGGAGGCGAGGGTCGTAGCTGGCGTCCTCGTGGCCTCCACGGGGATTTTGTGGAATGCAGCAGGGTTTTGCAGCTTCTGCCGCGTGTCTGGCCGACCACCAGTCGGAGGTCCATTCCCAGACATTGCCGATCATGTCGTAGAGGCCGTAGCCGTTCGGTGGGAAAGCCATGACCGGCGAGGTACGCTCGTACCCATCCTCGCCGAAATCCCGGACGGGGAAGTTGCCCTGCCAGATATTGGCCATGTGCTTGCCACCCGGCATAAGCGCATCGCCCCAGGCGAACTCTTCGGCCTCGAGGCCGCCGCGCGCGGCAAACTCCCACTCGGCCTCCGTCGGCAGGTCCTTGCCGGCCCAACGAGCATAGGCCGCCGCATCGCTATAGGAGACGTGCACCACCGGATGGTCGTCGAGACCCCTGATGTTGCTGCCGGGGCCGTAAGGATGGCGCCAGTTGGCGCCGCGCATGAAGGACCACCACTGGCTCCAGTCGGTGAGGTCGGTGATGCGCGGCAGCGGCGAGAACACCAGCGATCCCGCGTAGAGCATTTCCTTCAGTGCGCCGGGATAGTCCCTGGGATCCGGAACGATCTGCGCTTCAGTGACATGGCCGGTCGCGTTGACGAACAGCTTGAACTGTCGGTTGGTGACCGGCGTACGATCGATCCAGAAGCCGTCGACGGAGACGCGATGGCTCGGCGCCTCCTCGGGATAATGATGGTCGGACCCCATGCGAAAGGTCCCGCCGGGAATGAAGACCATCTCGCCGGTCTTCACATCATCCGGCAGCCACTCGCAGTGACCAAGATCCGCCCGCAGCATAGTGGAAACTCCGATACGCACATTCCACTGACGCTACGGTGCGGACTTTGACAGACTTCGACGGCGGTACATTGCCCGGCATGTTGGACGCATGGTCTGGTTCCCTCTTTTTTGGCGTTCGGGGAGAGGAAGACGCGGCATTGCGTCAACATCTCTTTCCTTTGCGTGCCCGCATTCCAGCACGCGGCTCATAGTTGCCGCGTGCACTTCTGCCATCCGCAGAGCGCTTTCGATCGATATCGCTAAGGTTGCAAAAGGTATCCGAAGATTGGACTGCTGTGATGTGCAGTTTGTGCCAGTACGCGGGAGCAGCAGGTGAGACTTAATTGACCCATGTCGCAAATTCCTCAACCCCCAGGGTTATGTAGCGCAAACCTCGCGTCAAATTCGGCGCTGATTTGCCTCAAAACGCGAGGTCAGTCTGCCGCACCCACCTCGCGTTGTAGTGGTATTTCATTGCCGCCTGCCGCAGAATAGTCGCGCTTCAGTAACAGAGTACAGCCATGGGGAAATTCCTTCTGGTTGATTCGCGTAAGCTGGACGGTTTCGAAGGACTTCATCAGGCCGTTCACGGCTCGCATGTCGATGTGATGCAGCTCGGACGTGGACGGCTGCGTGGAACGCTGTCGCACATCGGTATCGGCGACTTTTCGCTTAGCATCGGCAGCTTCAACGTCGGCATGCGCACGCAACGTGTGTCCAGCGACGACAAGCTGATCATCGGAATGCTGCTCGCGGCCGAGCAGCGCGTCGCCCACTGGTCGTTCGATATGCAGCCCAACGATGTGCTCGTGATCCCGCCGCTGCTCGAGCATGATGGGGTCTTCCACGGCGCATCCGCTTACGCTGCGATGCGCCTCGATCTCAACGACGTTGCGTCTCTGTTTGGCGGCGAAGCGAGGCTCAGCGATCCCGACACCTGGCGCAGCCGCGGTCATTTCAGAGCCGACACTGCAAACGGCGCGATCGCCACGCGCCGTCTGGTTGCGATCATGTCGCATCTGCGCACCAACGAGCTGGGCTTGACGCAATCGACCGCCGAATACTGGAAGCGGGCGATCGTCGAGTGCATGGCGGTCAACGTGATGTCGTCGCTTCCCCCCGATGATAGCGGATGGCTGCCTTCGGCACGACGGCTGATCCGCAGGGTCGAGGACTATCTCGACGAGACCGGCACGCGCCCGGTTCACGTGTCGGAGATCTGTGCCGCGCTGGGCGTGTCGCGACGGACCTTGCACCGCGCCTTTCAAGAGGTGTTCGGTCTCGGCCCGGCGAGCTTCCTCCGGCACAAGCGGCTCTGCGCCGTTCATTCCATCCTGCACGAGAGCGCACCAGGCTCGACCACCGTGGCGGCCGTTGCGATGGGGCAGGGCTTTTACGAACTCGGTCGGTTCGCGCAATACTACCTTGCGATGTTCGGGGAGCGCCCGTCACAGACGCTCGGACTGGCAACATTGCCGACAGCCGGCGAGGGCGTCGCCAGAGCCTAGCGCCGCCGGGGCTACGACGATGGCGCGCGTGTCCCTACGCGTTCGACGAGGCGGATCAAATAGCCGTCGGGATCCTGGACCAGGAATTCGCGCTGCCCGACCTCCTGATCGCCGACCCGATACCAGGCCTCGTTCGGCGGTTCGTAGAGCGCCCAATTGGCTTCGCCGAGTGCTCTCAGCACTGGATCGATGCCGTCGACGACCATCTGGAAATTGATGCCATGTCCGAATGGACGCTACATCTCGGCCGTCTCCCAGCGTCCGTTCATGCCGGTGTTTTGCCCGACGTGTCAAACGGCCAACGAAAACCGTTGAGAAAATAACCCCGCAGCTACTGTGCATGGGGTTGTTTTCAAGATCTGGGACGGCTCCAGCCTCACGCCGCGCAGACGATTACGCCGTACCAGCCAAGCCCGCGGTAGGTCTCGTAGCCCGGCGTCGCATGGAAGGCGATCATCGTGCCGGAGCGGTCGTGATAGACGCCGGAGCGCTGGCCGTTGAGCGACAGCGAGATGCGCTCGCTGAGGATGCCCTGGCCGTCGGAGGCCGCGATGACGCGGAAATGCGAGTCGACCAGCAGCACGCGGGCCTTGTCGTTGTCGCCGACGCGCACGCCCTGCACGATCGCGCGTGCCTGCGGCTCCCAGTCGAAATGGATGGCGAGCACGCCGATCGGGGCGCCGTTGGCCTGGCCGCCGGCGCGGACGCTGGCGCAGTAGGTCGCGACCTGGGCGTTGCCGAGCAGCTGCTGGTTCTCGACGTCGCCGGCAACATAGTCGTCGCCGGAGCGCAGGGTCTTCGCCTCGCGAAACCACTTTGTGTGGGCGACGTTCTGGCCGACGACGCGAAAGCGATCGGCCCGGCCGTTGGCGATGACGTTGCCGTCGAGGTCGCAGAGCCAGAGGTCGAGATAGACGGTGTAGGCGCCGAGGATGACGCCGAGCCGCTGCGAGGCGTAGGTGACCGCCGCCGGAGCAGGCGAGGCCGCGCAATCGACCAATGCGGAATCGGTCGCCCACCAGCGCACGTCGCAGGTGCGCTCATAGAGGTTGCGGTCGATCAGCTCGATCGCGTTGAGCGACAGATCCATCATGCGCTCGCCGCGCGAACGCTGGCTCATGCGGTCGATCGAGGCGACGAGATCGCCGGTGCGTTTCGTCAGCTGCGTCTCGAGCTCGCGCGCGATGGTCTCGACCTGCTGGCCGACACCGCGCACCTCCTGCGCCACCACGGCGAAGCCCGCGCCTTGCGCGCCGGCACGCGAACTCTCGATCAGCGCGTTCAGCGCCAGCATCTTCATCTGGTTGGTGATCTGCTGGATCGACTTGGTCTTGTCGACCGCGATCTGGTTGACCTCCGCGGTCAGGCGATTGATCAGCGCGGAGATGTCGGAATCATCATCGGAGGGTTCGGTGGTGGTCGGCTTGGTTTTCAGACCCAGCGCAGCAGACATCGGGAACTTCCCTTGGCAATGAGGCCTGATCTGCAACGAACACGGAACAATCACTTACAGATCGAATACGAGTCTTTTTCTAGGATTCAACCTAACGCCTGCTTAATTTGCTATTCCGCGGAATGCCCAAATGATAGTCAGTCCGGCCGGTCGGGTAGCCATCCACCGCTTTGTGAGCCGTGGCCGTTGCAAATGCCCGGAGTTTCCCAGCCAATCCCCTAAGCCAGTGACCGGGCGCCTAGCGTGATCGTCCGGGCCCCGGGTCTCAACAGATTGCCTCTCGTCATGACGCCGCCCGCCACCGCCTTGCCCGTCGAAATGCCCCAGGCCTTCCTGGGCGTGGCGCGCTCGCTGACCGACAAGCTCTGGCGCAGCCGGCTGGATGCGCGCGGCGCCGCCACGGCCCTCGCCATCGTGCAGCGTCACCAGCTGCCGGAATTGCTGGCGCGGGTGCTGGCCGGCCGCGGTGTCGAGATCGACGCGGTGCCTGACTTCCTCGATCCGACCATCCGCAAGCTCATGCCCGATCCGTTCACGGTGACGGAGATGGAGGGCGCCGCAAAGCGCATCGCGGATGCGGCCGCGCAGGGCGAGACCGTCGCGATCTTCGGCGACTACGACGTCGACGGCGCGACGTCGGCGGCGCTGCTCGCCTGGCACCTGCGTCATTGCGGGCTCGACCCGCTGATCCACATTCCCGACCGCATCTTTGAGGGCTACGGCCCCAACGTCGAAGCGGTGCGCGGGCTGGCCGCAAAGGGCGCCACGCTGCTCGTCACAGTCGATTGCGGCACCACCAGCATCGAGCCGCTGGCGGAGGCGAAGCGGCTCGGCATGTCCGTGGTGGTGATCGATCACCATCAGGCCGGCACGGAGCTGCCGGAGGTCGATGCGCTGGTCAATCCGAACCGGCTCGACGATCTCTCCGGCCTCGGCCATCTCGCCGCCGTCGGCCTCGTGCTGGTCACGCTGGTCGCCGTCAATCGTGACCTGCGCCGGCGCGGTTTCTGGAACGCGGAGATGCCCGAGCCCGATCTGCTGGGCATGCTGCATCACGTCGCGCTCGGCACCGTCGCCGATGTTGCACCGCTGATCGGTCTCAACCGCGCCTTTGTCGCCAAGGGGCTGATCGCGATGCGGCGGCGTGACCATGTCGGCCATACCGCGCTGATGGACGTGGCGCGGCTCAACGGTCCGCCGGAGGCCTGGCATCTCGGCTTCATGCTGGGGCCGCGCGTCAATGCCGGTGGCCGTATCGGCCGCGCCGATCTCGGCGTGCGGCTTTTGCTGGAAGGCGACAGCGTCGAGGCTGCGCGGATCGCCGCCGAGCTCGACCGCCTCAACGGCGAGCGCCGCGTCATCGAGCAGGCCGCCGAAGCGCAGGCCGAAGCCGAGGCGCTGGCTTCGATTGGCCTGGAGGACAAGCTCGGCGTCATCGTCACCGCGTCCGAAGGCTGGCATCCCGGCGTGGTCGGCCTCGTCGCGTCCCGCCTGAAAGAGAAGTTTTCGCGGCCCGCCTTCGCCATTGCGCTCGAGCCCGGCGGCATCGGCACTGGCTCCGGCCGCTCGATCGCCGGCGTCGATCTCGGCAAGGCGGTGCGGCAGGCTGTCGCCGACGGCATCCTGCTCAAAGGCGGCGGCCACGCGATGGCCGCGGGCGTCACGCTACGGAAAGAGAAGCTCGCCGAATTCCGCGCCTATCTGGAGAACGCCCTGGCGCGAGACGTCGCCGAGGCGCGCCATGTCAACGAGCTCTACATCGACGGCGCGATCTCGGCGCGGGCGGTAACGACGGATCTTGCGGCCACGCTCAACCGCGCCGGTCCGTTCGGCAGCGGCAATCCGGAAGCCGTGTTGGCGCTGCCGGCGCATCAGCTCGTCTTTGCCGACGAGGTCGGACAGGCGCATTTGAGGCTGCGCTTCAAGTCGGGCGACGGCGCCATCGTCAATGGCATCGCGTTCCGTTCGGCCGGGCAAAAGCTAGGCAATGCACTGCTGGCCAACCGGGGCCAGCAATTGCATGTCGCAGGCTCCTTGTCGGTCGATCGCTATCAAGGTGCCGAGCGCGTGCAGTTTCGCGTCATTGATGTCGCACTACCGGACCAGGGGCCATCCGTGATCAGATAACGGCCTCAAACAACGAACCTCAAACAACAAAAAGAAAGGGAGTGAACATGGCAGGGCAGGTTGAGGGCAAGGTCGCACTGGTGACGGGCGGCGCGTCCGGTATTGGCGAGGCCGTCGTCGAGCTGTTCGCGCGCGAGGGCGCGACCGTGATCGCCACCGACATCGACGAGCTGCGCGGCCCCGCGCTCGCCGGGCGTATCACCAAGGCCGGCGGCAAGGCGATCTTTCTGGAGCAGGACGTCACCAGCGAGGAGCGCTGGATCGAGATCGTCGCAGAGATCTCGAAGCGCTATGGCCGGCTCGACATCATGGTCTCCAACGCCGGCATCGGCATTGCCGTGCCTTCGATCGTCGACATGACGCTCACCGACTGGCGCAAGCAGAATGCGATCAACCTCGACGGCGTGTTTCTCTCGGTCAAGCATTGCTTGCCCTTGATGCGCAAGCATGGCAGCGGCTCGATTGTCATGATGTCCTCGCTGGCGGGGCTGCGCGGCGCGCCGGGGTTGTCGGCCTATTCGGCGACCAAGGGCGGCGTGCGGCTGTTCGCCAAATCGATCGCGATGGAGTGCGCGGCGGCCGGCGACGGCATCCGCGTCAACTCCGTGCATCCCGGCATCATCGACACACCGATCTGGGGCAAGATCCCGACCGGGGCAACTGGCGCAGGCCAGAACGCACCAATCGATCTCGAGGAACGGGCCAAGGTCGCAACCCCACTTGGCCGCGCAGGTCAGGCCGCAGAGATTGCCTCCGGCGTGCTGTATCTGGCCTCGGATGCCTCGCGCTACGTCACTGGCAGCGAGCTGGTCATCGACGGCGGCATGAATGCCGGCGGAGTGCCGCGGCGGGCGTGAGGCGCGCAGGGCAGGGCGGCTGCCGCAGGGGCTGACGCGCAGGCGCCGGCCCTGTAAAACGCTGGCGTCTCCTGCCTGAAAGAGGTCTCCTTCGCCATGGCGCACAGCCTTCACGCCTCCTCACCCGCGCCCGTCCGCTCGAACCGCCCGGACCTCGCCACCGATGCGATCCGCACCGCGCGCGAGGATCTCGCCGCTTGCTTCCGCATGGCTGCGCGCTACGGCTTTGAGGAGGGCATCTGCAACCACTTCTCGGCCGTCGTGCCCGGCCATGACGACCTCTTCCTGGTCAATCCTTATGGCTACGCCTTCCGCGAGCTAACGGCATCAAAGCTCTTGATCTGCGATTTCCACGGCCATGTGCTCGACGGCGAAGGCGAGCCCGAGGCGACTGCCTTCTACATCCACGCCGAGATGCACAAGCGCCTGCCGCGCGCCAAGGTCGCCTTCCATACCCACATGCCTTATGCCACGGCGCTCTCGATGACCGAGGGCGATCCCCTGATCTGGGCCGGGCAAACCGCGCTGAAATTCTACGGTCGCACGGCGGTCGATCGCGACTACAACGGCCTCGCGCTCGACAACCGCGAAGGCGCGCGCATCGCGTCAGCCGTGGGCGATGCCGACATCGTCTTCATGAAGCATCACGGCGTGATGGTGCTGGCGCCGACGATCGCGGAAGCCTGGGACGATCTCTACTACCTCGAACGCGCGGCCGAAGTGCAGGTGCTGGCAATGTCGACGGGACGGAAGGTGCTGCCGGTCGATTCCGCGATTGCAGCCGAAACCTACAAGCAGATGCGCGAAGGCGATTCCGAATCCGCGCGATTGCATCTCGCCGCGATCCGCCGCCAACTCGACGCGGAAGAGCCGCAGTACCGGCACTAAGCTTACGATCCCTGCCGCAGCTTCGCCAGCACCTTCAGCCCGCCATAACCATCGGCTGGCGTGATCCCGGCGCGCTGCTGAAAATCCTTGATCGCCTTCATGGTGTCGTTGCCGACGCGGCCGTCGGTGCCGCCGGTATCGAAGCCGGCCTTGGTCAGCCGCGTCTGCATCTCCTGCACCTCTGCGAGCGTCAACGCGCGCTCGGAGCCGGGAAAGGGCTGAATGAACGGCGGCGCGCCCAGGCAGCGGTCGCCGAGATGGCAGATCGCGAGCGCATAATTCATCGAGGGATTGTAGCTCTTCACCGAATAGAAATTCGGCCCCAGCAGGAACGTCGGCCCGCCCGCAACCGGTGTCCACATCTGCGCGGATGCGTTCGGCTGCGGAAATGCCTGGCCGTCGGCGCGGGTGACGCCGGCCGTCTGCCACGCCGCATAGGTGCGGCTGCCGCTCATCTCGCCGGACGCGCGGACCTCGTAGCCCCAGTGCTCGCTGCGATGCCATTTGCCGCGATTGACAAGATATTTTGCGGTCGAGCCCAGCGCGTCATCGGGCTTGCCGAACGGCGACACCTTGCCGTCTCCGTCATAGTCGATGCCGACATTGAGCCAGACCTCCGGCATCCATTGCGAATGACCCATCGCGCCGGCCCATGATCCCTGCATCTCCTCGGGCGTGCTCCAGCCCTTGTCGACGATGCGCAGCGCATTGATCAGTTCGGTCTCCCAATAGGCTTTTCGCCGCGGCTCGTTCCAGGCGAGTGCGGCAAGCGAAGGAAACACCGGCGTCATGTGGTTCTGCTGCACCAGCGGATCGCCATACGCCGACTCCACGCCCCACAGCGCCAGCAGCGTGCCGCGCTCGACGCCGAAATCGCGCTCGATGCGCGCGAGCAGCGCCTCGTTGTTCTTCAGCGCGATCTTGCCGTTGATGATGCGCCAGTCGGAGACGCGGCGGTTGATGTATTGCCAGACCTGCTCGTGGAATTCCGGCTGGTTGCGCATCTGCTTGAACACGCTCATGTCGGGCTCGACCCGCGCCATCGCGCGCTGCCAGGTCGCAGCCGAAATGCCCTTGGCCATCGCACGTGCGCGAAAGCTCTCGCGCCATTCGTCGAAGCCGGCAGGCGAAGCGAGAACACGCGTCGGGGCTGCGAGCAGGGCAGTGGCGCCGATTGCCGATTGGAGCAGCGCGCGGCGAGTGTGATTGGCCGAGGAATCAGCTTGTTTCATGGAGGCATTGTAGCGTGAAACATGGCCGCTGCGAGCAGGTTCCCGAAACGGTGGAACAAGCCATAGCATCGGTATGTCCCGGAACAAATTGTCGCGCTCCTGCATTCCCAGCAAGACCGTGATTCATTACGACAACGATTGACGGAGCAGGCCCCGGGTAATCGCCGGGGCCTGCCTTCAACGAAACTTCGGGGTGGAATGAAGATACGCACACATGCGGAAAGCCATGTCGTCGAGCTCGACGACGGATCGTGCTGGCAGATTTTTCCCGGCGATCTTGCGGCGACGCTGAGCTGGAAGCCTGAAACCAATCTGCATCTGGAGCCGAGCGGCGACCGGATGAGCTCGCATGTGCTGGTGAACGCCGCGGACAGAACCCGCGTCCGGGTCATCGCGGCCGGCGAAACCTGGCCCGACGGGGAAGTCAAGAGAACGTTGAAGGGCGGATAGCGCAGCCGGCGGCGACGGAGCAGGCGACTAAGCCTCGTCCTGCAGATCGGCTGCGATGCCGGCAAGCCAGCGGCGGACAGTGATCTCAGCCTTGCTGTCTAGCCCCGTCACCAGGCGCTTCTCCAGCTGGAGCACACGGTCCCGGCATGCCTTGAGCCGCATTGCACCACGCGGCGTCAGCGTCCATTGCTGGATGCGGCCGTGGACGGGATGCCGTGTCATCACAATCGCGCCGTCGCGCTCGAGATTGCGGATGATGACGCCTACGGTCTGCGGCGTCAGGAAGGTGAGGCGGGCGACATCGGCGCCTGATAGTCCCGGATAGGCATTCAGCATGGTCAGCACCGCGAATTGCGGCGAGGTGATGCCGAGGTCGGCCAGAGTGCGCTCCATCTTCAGCCGCACCGCGGCGTGGGCCTGGCGCAAGAGATAGCCGAGATAGCCTTGCTCGCCGCGCTTGCCTTGGCCGGGTGCGGGCACGTGCACCGGGCTATCCTTGGCAGCGGCGGGCGCGTTCCGTCCCGGTTGCGATCTTGTGATGTCGGCAGACTTGCGCGTCATATAAGAGCTCTTATAAGATATAAGCATTCGTATAATAACACGAGGTGAACGGCAATGTCACACGCCCGCGGCGAATACGAGGATTTCAAGAGGATTGCGCCGGACGCGTATGATCTGGTGCTTGCTCTGGGCCAGGTTGCAGCCAAGGCCGGCCTCGACAAGCAGCTCCTTGAGCTCGTCAAGTTGCGCGCCTCGCAGATCAACGGCTGCGCCTTCTGCGTACAGCATCACGTGCTCCTCTCGGAGCGACTGGGAATCCCCGCGGACAAGCTGCATTTGGTCGCGGTCTGGCGAGAGGCCCCGATCTTCTCGCCGCGCGAGCGCGCTGCATTGGCCTGGACCGAGGCACTTACTTTGCTGCCGGACGGCTTTGGTGACGAGGTCTATGCCCAGGCGCAGAACGAATTCTCCGAGACGGAGCTGACCTATCTGACTTCGGCGGTCGCTTCGATCAACGTCTGGAATCGGTTTGGCGCGGCCTTTCGCTGGACCCCGCCGAAGCGCCCAGGCGCCGCGCAAACTGCTGCATCCTGATTGCTGAGAGCGGGGAGGTTGTCATGACTGCATTGAACTTGACCACCATGCAGCGCCCGATGCCAGTGCGCTCGATGGCGCTGGCCGTCGTCGGAGGACTCGCTTGCGCGCTTGCGGTCGGCAAAGTGCTGCCGGTGACGATGGACGCCGTATCAGGCGCGCTCGCGCCGCTCTGTGTGACAGCCGCGGAGAGCTCGCCGCTCGACAAGGTTGAGCCAATCGGTTCCTACGCCTTGCCCAATGTGCCCGGCAAGCGCGTGACCATCGTGCGCGTGTTTTACGGTCCTGGCGGGTTTTCGCGGCCGCACCGGCATGCCGGCTCGGTGACCGCCTACATTACCAGGGGCGATATCCGCTCGCAGCTCGGTGGCGGCCCGGTCGAGACATTCGGTGTCGGCCAGTCCTTCTTCGAGCCGCCAGGCGCGACGCATCTGGTCTCCGCCAATGCCAGCACCACGGAGCCCGCCGAATTGATTGCCGTGTTCGTTGCGGATGAGGGTGCGCAACTGACGACGTATCTGGATTAGCTGGCTGACAGTATCCCGGATGTCACTTCGCTCATCCGGACTACGATCGGCGGCGCCCGGTCAGTTCTCTTCGCTGCTCGATCCCTCGCGCTGATCGGGCTTGATCACATCCTCGGGCAGCGCGTGTGCGACGGGCTGCGGGGTGCTGGCGATCTCCGGGCCGACCTCGCGTCCGCGGGCTCGGATCAGGCGTTCATAGGCCGAGACCAGCGTGGCGTAGGGGCTGACCCAGATCCAGCCATCGCGGGTGAACACCTGGATGTCGAAATGCAGGTGCATCGACGTGCCGGCGGGATGGTCGAGATAGTTCGAGATCACACCTATCTTCTCGCCTTCGGTGACGATACGGCCATTGAGCACCCCGTCGGCGTTCATCGCCTGCGGATTCATGTGCATGTAGCGGAAGCGGATGTGCTCGGTACGGCTGTTGACCTCAAGCGTCGCCGCCTGGTCCTTGGAGGCACGGATTATCACGGCGTCGCGCGCGGCTACGACGCCGCGCTGCTTGGGATCGCAGGGTTCGCGGCCGTCACCGAGCGAGGGGCAGTCGGCGGCGCGGATGTCCTCGCCCTGGTGGCCATAGCCGCCGCCGCACTGCGAGACCTCGAAGCTTCGTGACTCGCAGAAATTGTCGCGCCAGGGATAGGCGGTCGGACGGTCGTCCTTATCGCGCGTGGCGTAGGATTGGGAATGCACGAAGCCCGGCGCTTTTTCGAGCGGAAAGCGGATCTGCGCATAGGCCATCGCGTCGGGATGGCCGCCCTGCTTGCGATAACCAGTGTTCGGGATAATGTCGCCGCTCGGCCGGTAGCTGAAATCCGCCGATCGTCCTGCGGGACGATCGATCACGGCGGAGGCAACGTCCATCAGCGGCCGCGCGCGCTGACCGCCGGCGACATGCAGCGCCTTCAGGAAGCGCTCGGCAACGGGGTAGGCCTCCTTGCAGGCGAGCCGCCGCGGCTTCGCGACGCTGTCCAGGCACTGGACCGACACCACATAGGCGGCGCCGAAGCGTGTGAAGGCATAACGCACATAGCCTTCGCGGATGAACCTGCGGAGGTCCGGATAGATGGTCGCAAGTGGCTTGACCGGCTCGCCCTTGCCGCCGGCGGGGTCGGCGATGTCGTAGACGAGCGCCGATCCCGTGATCTGAATCTCGACCGGCTTTGTGAACACGCGTGTCGGCATGCCGTCGCCGGCGCCGGACTCTAACGAGAAACTCGCGCTGTAGCCGGCAGGTCCGGCGTCGAACATGTCGGCGGGGTTGAAATCGGCCTGGTAGCGCGGCAGCGCCAGCGGGACAGACGTACTGCTGCGTTGCGCCTCGAGATAAGCGGCGGCATCGAACGGGAGCAGCACGGGAACGGAGCTGCGGGCAATGCCGGTGAAGAACTGCGAGGAGACCGCGTTGAGCTGCACCAGCGCCGGCATCGCGCGTGGATCGAAGCGCGGTACCGAACGGCGCGGCACGAAGATGAAATCGCCGGCGACCAGTGGGCGGCTGTTGATCTCGGTGCGGAGCTGGTCGAGCGCTGCGCGCCAATCGACGCGCAGACCTGTGAGTGAGGGGCTGCGGAATTCGTCCGCGGTGAGCGGCGTTGCGAAGGAGAGCGAAAGCGACGCCAGAACAAGCGAGACGAAGCGGAAACCCTTCCTACCCACTGTCTCGCCCCCCGGCGGCCACCTGTTTCGATCCCTCGCTTAGTCCTTGGCGCGCTCGGAGTAGGAGCCGTCTTCGGTCATCACCACGATGCGGGTGCCGACGGCGATGTGCGGCGGCACGGTGGTGCGGATGCCATTGGAGAGCACCGCCGGCTTGTAGGAGGACGAAGCGGTCTGGCCCTTGGTCACTGGCTCGGTCTCGACCACTTCCAGTGTCACGCGCTGCGGCAGCGCGATCGACACCACGTTGACGTCGTGCGTCGACAATTTGACCGTCATGCTCTCCTGAAGATAGGCCGCAGCGTCGCCGATGACGTCCTTGGAGACCTGGACCTGGTCATAGGTCTCCGGGTTCATGAAGTGAAAACCGTCACCGTCTTCATAGAGATAGGTGAAGTTGCGCTCTTCGATCGTGGCCTTCTCGACCTGGTCGGTGGTCTTGTAGCGTTCGGAGATCTTTACCCCGTCCGAGATTCGGCGCATTTCGATTTGGCTGACCGGCGTGCCCTTGCCGGGATGGATGTTCTCGGCGGTTACGACGACATACAGTTTGCCGTCTTGCTCGATCACGTTGCCTTTGCGAATAGAACTGGCGATGACTCTCAAAGCTATATTTCCTGCTTGCTTGGCCCGGCACCGGCCAGGACGTGGTCAAATCGATGGGGGACTTGGGGCCTCAAATCAGACCTCGGCGCCCGTTTCGGGCCGCAACATACGCATTTTGTCGTTGAATGCCAGCATTTTGCTGGCCTGCGGGATGGCCGGGTAATGGCTGGGGACAAGCCGATTTCGCCATTCTGGGCGCCCGGGCGGCACCTCGACCGGCGACCGTTCCTCCAGGCCAGGGGGGCCATCACCGGGGCGATACGGGGCTTTTTCGCCGAGCAGGGCTTCGTCGAGGTCGAAACCTCCGTTCTCCAGGTCTCCCCCGGCAATGAGACCCATCTGCACGCCCCCCGGACCGAGATCATCCAGCCTGATGGCAGCCGGGCCAGCCGTTACCTGCGCACCTCGCCCGAATTTGCCTGCAAGAAGCTGCTGGCGGCCGGCGAGGAGCGGATTTTCGAGTTCGCCCGGGTGTTCCGCGACCGCGAGCGTGGCGACCTGCACTTGCCCGAATTCACCATGCTGGAATGGTACCGGGCGGGCGCCCCCTATGACGACATCATGGCCGACACTGTGGTGGTCATTGCCCGCGCGGCGCAGGAGACAGGAATCGGGACCTTCGCGTTCCGGGGCCGGACCGCCGACCCCTTCGCCGAGCCGGAGCTGCTGACGGTCGCGGGCGCCTTCGAGCGGTTCGCCGGGATCGACCTGCTGTCGACAATCTCGGGCAACGAGGGTAACCGTGCAGCGCTCGCCCAGGCGGCGGCCGGTAAGGTCCGCGTCGCCAACGACGACACCTGGTCGGACATTTTCAGCAAGGTCCTGGTCGAGCATGTCGAGCCGCATCTCGGGCAGGGGCGTTTGACCATTCTGTTCGAATACCCATCTCCAGAGGCGGCATTGGCGCGGGTGAAGACCGACGATCCCAGGGTCGCGGAACGGTTCGAGGTCTATGCCTGCGGCGTCGAGCTCGCCAACGGCTTTGGCGAACTCACGGACGCCGAGGAGCAGCGCAAGCGCTTCACGGAGTCCATGGCGGAGAAGCAGCGGCGCTACGGCGAGGCCTATCCGCTGGACGAGGATTTTCTGGCCGCGGTCGCCCAAATGCCGGAGGCGAGCGGTGTCGCGCTCGGCTTCGATAGGCTGGTAATGCTGGCAAGCGGCGCAACACGGATTGATCAGGTGGTGTGGACACCGCCTGCAAATGAAGCGTTACGTGAAAAATGACGAAAACCAATCTTGCACGGACCTTGCGCGAGCCGGCCGAACTTGTGGCCGCGGACCTCGTGCCTGCCACGGCGCTGCCCGCGCTCGAACGCGTCGCCGCACGTTATGCCGTTGCGATCACACCGGCGCTGGTCGATCTGATCGACAAATCGGATCCCGACGACCCGATCGCGCGGCAGTTCGTTCCGACGCCGGCAGAGCTCGAGATGCAGCCGGGCGAGAACGCCGATCCGATCGGCGATCACCCGCATTCGCCGGTGTCAGGCATCGTGCATCGCTATCCCGATCGCGTGCTGTTCAAGCTCGTTCACGTCTGCGCGGTCTATTGCCGCTTCTGCTTCCGCCGCGAGATGGTCGGACCCGGCAAGGAGAACGCGCTCTCGGACAGCGCCTATCGCGCCGCGATCGATTACATCCGCGCCCATAGCGAGATCTGGGAGGTGATCCTGACCGGCGGCGATCCGCTGATGCTGTCGCCCCGCCGGCTGAGCGAGATCATGGCCGATCTCGCCGGCATCGTTCACGTCAAGATCATTCGCCTTCATACCCGCGTGCCCGTGGCCGACCCTGCGCGGATCAGCGACGACATGGTCGCGGCGCTGAAGGTCGAGGGCGCGACGACCTGGGTCGCACTGCATGCCAACCACGCGCGCGAACTGACGGGACCGGCCCGCGACGCCTGCGTGCGGCTCGTCGACGCCGGGATCCCCATGGTGAGCCAGTCCGTGCTGTTGCGCGGCGTCAATGACAACGTCACCGCTTTGTCGGATTTGATGCGGGCCTTCGTCGAGTGCCGGATCAAGCCCTATTACCTTCACCACGGCGATCTCGCGCCGGGCACTGCGCATCTGCGGACGACGCTGGCGCAGGGGCAGGCGTTGATGCGGCAGTTGCGCGGCCGGGTATCAGGAATGTGTCAGCCTGACTATGTCATCGACATTCCCGGCGGCGCCGGCAAATCGCCGGTCGGGCCGAATTATGTGTTGGCGGTGCAAAATACCGCACCGGAGACGCGTGATGCGGCATCAGAAACGCGCTATCGTATCGTTGACTATTGCGGCGACGTTCATCTCTATCCGCCCGAGGCTTGAGCGGCCAGAGAACGCCGGTTTGAGGAATGGAGGATCGGACATGAAAAAGGTCATCGTGGCAGCATCGCTCGCGATCTTGCTTGGCGGCACGGCGATTGCGCAGACCGGCACCAAGGGATCGTCGACTTCAGGCGGCGCCTCGTCGGGAACGCTGCCGCAGGCGCCGGTTGGTCACCGCCAGCCGCGCGCCGGCGACGTGCCGAACGAGAAAAATCTGAGCGATCCGAACAATCCCGTGAACAAGGAAGACGCTCTGCTCGACAAGAAGATCAAGAGCATCTGCCGCGGTTGCTAGGCCGCCGCTGCGGGCAGGGCGCGAACAGCATCGCCCCGCCCGCCTTAGATCCGGCCTACGCGGAGCGCTCGTGCAGTCCAGCGCGCGCGGTATTGCGCCGGATCTCGACTGCATCGGCCAGCTGCTCGATCACATTTGCCGTGGTCGCCCAATCGATGCATCCGTCGGTGATGCTCTGGCCGTAGACCAGCGGCTTGCCCGGCACCACGTCCTGGCGGCCGGCGACGAGATTGCTCTCGATCATCACGCCCATGATGCGGTTCTCGCCGCCCGAGATCTGGCCGGCGATATCGGCCGTGACCAGCGGCTGGTTTTCCGGCTTCTTGCTCGAATTGGCGTGGCTCGCATCCACCATCACCAGCGGCGCGACGCCGGATTTCGCCAGATCGTTGCAGGCGGCTGCGACGCTTGCCGCATCATAGTTCGGCTTGCTGCCGCCGCGCAGGATGATGTGGCAGTCCTCGTTGCCCGCAGTCGAGGCGATCGCCGAGCGGCCAAGCTTCGTCACCGCCATGAAATGATGCGGGTGCGAGGCTGATTTCACCGCGTCGGCTGCGATGCGCACATTGCCGTCGGTACCGTTCTTGAACCCGACCGGGCAGGACAGCCCCGACGCCAGCTCGCGATGGATCTGGCTCTCGGTCGTGCGCGCGCCGATCGCGGCCCAGGACACGAGATCGGCGATGTATTGCGGCGTCGTCATGTCGAGGAATTCGGCACCGGCGGGGAGGCCCAGATTGTTGATGGCTGAGAGCACGTTGCGTGCGAGCCGCAGGCCCTTGTTGATGTCGAAGCTGCCGTCGAGATCTGGATCGTTGATCAGACCCTTCCAGCCGACCGTGGTGCGCGGCTTCTCGAAATAGACCCGCATCACGATCTCGAGCTGGTCGGCCAGATCCTCGCGCAGGGCGGCGAGGCGCTCGGCATACTCGAGCGCGGCTTTGGGGTCATGCACCGAGCAGGGACCAACCACGACCAGCAGGCGGTCGTCCTGTCCGTTGAGGATGGCATGGATGGCGTTGCGCGCCGCCATCACCACGCGGGTTGCCGTGAGGGTGCGCGGGACCTCCCGCATCACGTCCTCAGGCGTGCTCAGCTCTTTCAGTTCGCGGATACGAAGATCGTCGGTCGTGCTCAGCACGGCGGGCTCCTGTCTGTTTCTCGAACCTGCCGGCCAATAAAAAAGCCGCCAGGTCTGGCGGCTGTTCGGACGTTTGCTTCAATATTTCAGATTGAGCGCGATCCTCCTGCCGCCAGCGAGCTGTCGTAGCTAAAGTACCAAAAATAGCTGGTGGCGACGGTGATCATGCCGGTCATATAGCGCGCCGTTGGCGGATTGTCACCCCCAAAACGGCCTTCGGGCGTCGAGGCGCCTCAACTGTTGCTTTTGCGCGCCGCCAGCGCCATGCCGATCAGGGTGGCGCCGCCGAACAGCAGGTTGATGCCGACAAGCACGCCGATGGCCCATTCCGCCGAACTGGGCAGTCCCGCGATCACCATGAACGCGATCGCGATGTCGACGAGGCCCGAGATCAGGAGCCACGACCAGCGGCCGCTCAGCTCGCGGCGATGCTCCAGCGCATACATGATGGTGGTGACGCCCTCGGCGAGAAAATACGCGCCGAGCACGATGGTCAGCGTCAGCACGGCCTGCATCGGTCGCGCCAGCAGCAACATGCCGGCGAGTACGGCCAGTGCCGCCGAGATCAACGACCACCAGAAGCCGGGCGTGGCGCGGGCCCAATAGGTCACGATCAATCCGCCGATGCCGCTGATCAGGAACATCCAGCCGAGAAAGATCGTGATGGCAAGGCTTGCGAGCGGCGGCAGGATCAGCGCGGCAATGCCGAGAACGGCAAGCAAGATGCCTTCGAACAGAAAGGCCTTCCAATGCGCCTTCACCGCCTGGCTCATCGCGGATTGCAGCCGTGAAAACTCCTCGGGCGATGTCATCGGCAAGCTCCGGATCGAAACATGTGCGCTCAATCTAGTACGCACACGCCACGCTTGCCATCCCGCCGATCAACCGCCGCCGTGCGCTGACGAAAAACCCTCGCCACTGGTGCGGATGCGGTTGCGGCCCAGAACGTAGATCGCGGTCGTGACGACCAGCAGCGCGAGGCCGAGCAGGATCGAGACGAAGCCGATCGGGATCAGCGCCAGCGTCAGATTGCGGTCGGGGTTGATGAGCCAATGGTGGATCGAGGTCAGCACGAAGGCGAGGCCGAGGAAGCCGACGCCGCCGCCGGCGAGCCAGAGCGCCCACATCCGGCGCAGCTGGCTGAGCCGTTCCCGCGCGATATCGGTGCGGGGCGCGTGGTGGCGCGCGACGCGCCGTACCAGGCGCATGGCAAAGGCGATCGAGCTGAAGCCGATCAGGAGGCTCGTGCCGCCCAGCCACATTCGCAGTGTTGGATCAAGATCCGGCATGCGCTGGAGGGTGAGCAGCGGAAAGTCGAAGGCCGAATGCAGCGCCAGTGGGCCCGCGAAGATCAGTAGCCGGCTGGAGAGGCGGGCCCAGTCGCGGTGATGGCGGTTCGCGCCCAGCGCCGTGCCGGCGCGCGCGATCGTGAGATAGGCGCCGGCGATGATGCCGAGCGCGCCGTGGAACGGCACAGTGAGGATGCTGCGCAGCGCCGCCAGCGATCGCCACATCTCGGCGTGCTGCACCAGATAAGCGAGGTTCTCGTAAGCCGCGAAGCCGAGGCCGACGGCGGCGCCATAGACCACGGTGTCCATGGGGTTGGCGAAGGTCCGCCGCTTGGTCGAGGAGATCAGCACGATGGCGATCACCTTCACCGCCTCTTCGGGCAGCGCGACGCCGAAGACCGAATGCATGGCGAGCGCCACCCAGGGATTGTCGGGTGCCGCAACCATCTTGGCGAAGGGGGCCCGGGCGAGACCCAGCAGCGAGATGCTGGCCGCGCCAAGCAGGAACGCGGTCCAGACCTGGGCCGGCGGCCCGGGGCGTTCCTCGGCGGCAATGACAAGCCACAGCATCAGCAGCGCCGGGGCGATCGCGGCTGTTCCGATCACGGTGGGTAACGCTTCAATCAGATACATCGGCGCCGAAAATAGGTTCCCTTGGTCCGCTTATCTACGTCTCCCGATGCGACCATCTGTCATGCGCTTGCTGTCCCGTTGCTTAACAAGCGCGACAGCCAGGGTTCATCAGGACCGTAGAGTGTAGAATGCGAGCGCAATCAATTGCATGACAGCAGCACCTCGTTGTCGACCGCAACGGCGGCGCGCCTGTCAGCGGACCGCGATTGATAAGTCAGATCAAGGCAATGCGCAGGTTTCTTCGATTCACGATGCACGCGTGCAAGCTGCGAGTCCAGAGGTGGAAATTGCCTTCCTCGGGGCAACCCGCGGGCTTCCGCCCTCAGTGGGTTGTGAATGGCGGCGGTGCGCCGGGCGCGATGTCGAAGGCCCCAAGGTGGAATTCCTCGGCGACGGCCTCGTCTGGCTCGGAATGGTGGGCGAGCAGCGTGAAGGCGGCTTGCGGATATTGCTTCCAGATATCGAGATCGCCGGCCGTAATGGTGAGCCAGCCGAATCTGTACATGTAGCGCCCGGGCTCGGTGACCCGGCCAACCCTGTCCCAAGTGATCTTATCAACAGTGATCTTATCAACTGTGATCTTGTCGACTGCCATCCGGTCCCCCGATCGCAAGTCTGCAAATGAAGCCCGGCACACGGCACGGGCCGTCAAAAGCTGATCCCGCAATGGGGCCGCGATAGGGCAGCAATACGGATTGGTTTGGCCGGCTTCAGGCCGGCTGCGGTACGGCCTGGCGAACGACCAGGCGGACGAGGTCGTCCCGCTCCTGCTTCTCGGTAAACCTCACCGCAAAGCCGTTGTCGAACTTGCGGATGACGCGTCCAACGCAGGCGCCGACCGCAAGCGGGGTCCCGATCGGCGGGTCGTATTCGCAGGAGATCGCGACGCCGGCCGTGGAGACGTCGATGATGAAGCAGGGATGGGTGCTGCCGTCGGCAACCGTCAGGAATGTGTGCGAGGCCTGCGGAACGAAGCGTCCGTCACGCCGCAGCTCCTCGATGCTGTCGTCCTTCTGCTTCTTTTCAAGCCAGGTCAGCTTTTCCGACATCCAGGCGCGGCGTGCCCGGGTCATGTCGAGTTCCATCAGGAAGCCCGATTTCAGCGTCGCGCTGATGGTGCACTGGAATTCGCCGAAATCCTGGAAGTAGGAGGTTACGCGCTCGCCGATCTTGCCGACGACCGGCACGTCCACGATCATGCGGAAGGGCGAGACGCGCTTGGTGCGGCAGGCGAAGTTTCGCAGCTTGCCATCGCAATCGTACCAGCGATGCAGCGAATAGCTACCGCTCACGGTCACTTCCACCGCACGCTGCCTGAGGAATTCTGCGACGGACATGGGCGCCAATCGTGTTTCGGATTATTTCCGTAATTCCACGGTAGCGATCAAATTCTAAGCAAATGATACCCGCATTCAGGAGCAGGGGTAAATTTCCGGTAAATGGGTGCATCGGTAGTGTTCCGGAGCAAGCGCTGCACGGGCTTACGGAGACCTGACGGGTGGCCTCGCCCAACCCGAACGGTGGCGTTCAGAGAGACCTGAGCAGCACCAGTGCGCCAATGACCAAGACGAGCCTGATCATCGCCCAGGTCAGGCCGTTGGAGCTGATCTCCAATCCGAACCACGGCAATACGCGCCGCATCGCGCGCGTCGCGAGCGCTTCGACGATGACGAATGCCAAGGCAAAGCCGGCGATGGCCGACCAGGACGGCTCGACCGGAGGCATCCATGCCGCGAGCCAGCCGGGGACCGAGTCCCGCAACGACACGAGCAGCGCGAACCATCCGAACAGGGAGACGAAGCCCTTGAGGATCTCAGGCCCGATCGCTCCCGGCTCGAACCGAATCCCGATCGTTGCCAGCGCGCATTCAATGCGCCTGCCGTCTGTCAGGAAGATGAACGCCCCGAGGTAAAAGGGCACACGCGATTGGAAAAAGAACGCCATGATGGCTGACAAGACGGCGCAGCCATAGGCGTCGCGAAGAATGTCCCAGCCGCTCATACGCGACGGCCCCGTTGCCTTCGCGGCTTGGGGCTGCGGCGCCGATCTGGCGCGCGCCATGTGCTCGAGCATCTTGGCGCGTCGGTCCGGCGAACACGGCGCCGTGCGGCGCATCCAGGCCGGGGGCGTGGTCGTCGCCAACGGCGCGCCGGGCTGGCCGTCCGCGGTGGATTTGCGCTGCTCCATGGGCCTAACCAGGTCCTTCAAGACGCGACGCCATCGCGGCGGGCGGGGTGGCTTTCCTTCGGACATTTGTCGGGGGTGAGGGCCTGGGAGATTCATGCCGCGGGATGCGATTCATCGGTCGCCGGGCGGGGCGGCGAAGGTGCAGCGCAGCTTCCTGGGCGAGCGGCGAGGGGAATGGGGGCTGCCTGGCGCTCCCTAGCGAAGGGCGATATGCGAACGAACTCAACTGGTTTGCCACTTTTCTAAAGGCAAATTTGCGCATTGATGCACATCGTCTATTTCGACTGTTGGCAAACTCGGCCTCCAGCAAAGGGGCAGGGCCGCTCACTCAATTGCGGGGAGCTATCAACCCAAGGCGGGAACCTATCGCAACATTAGAGAGTTCTTGCCGCGAATGAGCAGCGCCGTCGCCCCGGCGCAGCAAGCGCCGAGGCCGAGGCGCGAGCTTGCGCGGGGAGGAACGCTCATGAGACTCACTCTTTCCGTCATCAAGGCTGATGTTGGCTCCGTTGGAGGGCATACAAAACCGTCTTCACGCATGATGGCGGCTGTCGATGTCGAAGTCGGGAAGGCGATCTCTACTGGTCTTTTGATCGACGGCTTCATCTGCCACACCGGCGACGACATCGCGATCATCATGACGCACACGAGGGGCGAAGGCAGCTCCGACGTCCATCAATTCGCCTGGAAGACGTTTCTCGCGGCGACTTCGGTCGCGAAGACTTCCGGTCTCTACGGCGCCGGTCAGGATCTTCTCGCAGACGCACCTTCTGGAAACATTCGCGGTGCCGGCCCGGGCGTCGCCGAACTCAGCTTCGAGCACAGCTTATCGGGCCAGAGGCCCGCGGAGTCGTTCATGGTGTTCGCCGCCGACAAATGCGGCCCCGGCGCTTATAACCTGCCGCTCTACCTTGCCTTTGCTGATCCAATGTATTGCGCCGGGCTGATGCTGCCCCAGATGATCAAGGGATTCCGTTTCCATGTCATCGACATGGACAACACAATTGGCGACAGCGTGATCGAACTCGACGCGCCCGCGGACAACTACCACATTGCCGCGCTGCTCCGCGACAACGAGCGCTTTGGCGTTGATCGCATCGTTTCTCGAACACATGGCGAGGTCGCCGCCGCTGTATCAGCGCAGCGTCTTCACGCGATCGCAGGCAAGTACACCGGCAAGGATGATCCGGTCGCGATTATCAGGAACCAGGGAATTTTCCCCGCGCCCGAGGAAATCGTCTCGCCCTTCGCCAAGGCGCACTTCGTCGGTGGCGATGCACGCGGCTCGCACGTGATGCCGCTGATGCCGGTGCCGCTCAATACACCGGTGACTGGCATGTACTGTCTGCCGATCGTTTCCTGCGCCGGCTTTTCGGTGGACAAGGATGGCCGCTTTGCCGAGTCCTATACCGATTTCTTCGACAATCTGGCGTGGGACGAGGTGCGCCGGTGCGCACAACGCAAGGCGATCGAGATGCGCAGCCAGGGTTGGTCGGGCGCTGCGATGCTGCCCTATTCCGAGTTGGAGTATGGCGGCTTCCGCGACACCGTGTCCGCTCTGTTGAAGCGCTTTCAGTTGCGAGAAGAGCGCAAGCCTGAAGCAGCCAAATAGAGAGCGTGCGACACGGGCGCTATTGCGACATGCTAGTACCAGGAGGTGGGCGTGGCGAGAAAAAAACGCATCGGCATTCTCACGGGCGGCGGCGACGTCCCCGGCCTCAATGCAATCATCAAGACCGTGACTTATCGCGGCAGCGAGGACGACATCGAAGTCGTCGGGCTCCGCCGCGGTTGGGAGGCCCTCACGCATCTGAACCTCGACGACCCCGCCAGCAAATCCCACTACCTCATTCCGCTCAATCGCGAAAATACGCGCATCATCGACCGACGCGGCGGGACCGTGCTGCACTCGAGCCGCACCAATCCCTCAAAAATGAAAAGGCTGCCCGATCATCTCGTCGGCCAAGACCCTCCGGTCTCGGATAGTGCCAAGGGCGCTAGCTCAGCCAAGACCTGGGACCTCACCGGCCAGGTACTGGCGAACCTCTCCGGGCTCGGCATCGATCACCTGATCGCCATCGGCGGTGACGACACGCTCAGCTACGCGGACAAGCTCAGCGGACTCGGCGTCAAGATCATCGCCATCCCGAAGACGATGGACAACGATGTCCGCAATACCGAGTACTGCATCGGCTTCTCGACCGCGATCACCCGCGCCAGCGACGCCATCCAGCGGCAGCG
Source organism: Bradyrhizobium sp. WSM3983 (assembly GCF_000473045.1). Lineage (GTDB taxonomy): Bacteria > Pseudomonadota > Alphaproteobacteria > Rhizobiales > Xanthobacteraceae > Bradyrhizobium. The sequence continues at coordinate 265,348 of NZ_AXAY01000006.1, forward strand.
CACCACTGTCGGCTCACACGAGCGAGTTGGAATTTTCCGCATCTTTGGCCGCGATGCCGGATTCACGGCACTCTATACTGCATACGCAACTTCGATCCGATGCGTGATACCGGAGTACAAAGTCAATCTTGATAAGCTGATCGAGTTGCTGCGCGAGGAAAAGCGCGCCAACCCAAGCAACTACGCGCTGATCGTGCTCAGCGAAGGCGCCGAGTGGGAGGGCTACAAGATGCAGGAATACGGCGAACCTGACGCCTACGGTCACCGCAAAAGGACGAGCGTGGCCGAAGCGCTTGCCGACGAGATCAAGCAGCGCGCCGGCGAGGAGACCATCGTCTCTGATCTCACCTACGATCTGCGATCGGGCGATCCTGACTTCATCGACAAGCTCGTCGCCCTGACTTTTGGTAACATGGCCTATGATGCGATCCTGGAGGGCAAGACCGGCCTTATGTCGGCGCTGGTCGAGGGACGCTACGACCTGGTCCCCATCCCTGACGCCAGGCTCGGGCCGCGCGTATTGGACGTCGCCAGCACATACAACACGGAGCGCTACCGTCCTCTCTATTCCAACAAGCGGGGGCTGCCGATCTTCCTCAACCGCGCGTCTTAAGCGTCCATCGGCATCCCGGGTGAATCTGCCGGGACGATAATCCCGTCGGATCCGAGTTTGCCAGATTGCGCAAAAAGCGAAACCAAATCAAAGAAGTCTTGGGAATAAAGAAGTCTTGGGAATTTTGGCGCTCCCTAGCGGAATCGAACCGCTCTCTCCACCGTGAAAGGGTGGCGTCCTAACCGATAGACGAAGGGAGCAAACGCAAGGCCAGGCCGCATTTGGCGACAGGCCCGCCGGCCGGCCGAGTCGTGCCCGGCGGCTTGCAGCGGGCGAACGTATAGTGGCCTTTGGGTCCGTGGGCAAGCCGTTCCGGAACGCTCTTTTGGGCCCGGTGGATAGCCTGCCCCGGGATCATTCGGGCGGCGATTTCAACCGTTTCTTAGGGTTCCCTGGGCTAGCGCTGGAGCGGGAGATATCTTTCGCCAATGCCACAGCCCAAGAAGCGCGCGGCCCGCAAACTGCTGTCGCGGCACGCCTGGATCACGCTCGATGGCGGATTCGCGGCGCGGCATTGCCTGGTCCAGGACATCTCGACCTCGGGCGCCAAGATCACGATGGACGAGGATGCGAGCCAGCTTCCGGGCGTGATCCGGATGGCCTTCGCGCGCGATGCAAGGACCGGGCGGAGCTGCCAGGTGATCTGGCGGCGCGGCAAATCGGCCGGCATCAAGTTCCTCTGACGTGGCCCGATAGCGCGCAGCCCGGGTCCGGGCTACAAGGCGTAGATGCGTCTCACCGTCCTCTTCCTGATCGCTCTCGCTACGACCTCCACGGCCGGGGCCGAGACCTTGCGGCTGCCGCCGGCGGAGCAAGCGCAGTCCGGCAGGGCCCTGCCGCTGAAGGGCACCGCCGGGTCTGCCAAGGGGTCTGCCAACGCCAATGGCTGTGCCTCCTATGGGCGGGGCTTCACCATGGTCGAGGGGACCTGCGTGAAGATCGGCGGCGCGGTCAGGGTCGACGCCGTGACCGGGCGCTGAGGGGCGGATGTCGCCGGACCTGTTGCGGCTCGATCTGCTCGTCCCCGCGCTGATGTATTGCGCGCTGCTGTGGTGGGTCGGACGCGGGTTCTCATGGATCGCAAAGCTCACGACCGCGGTCGTCACGCTGGTGCTGATCGTCGTCGTCGTGCTGGTCGAGCGCGGCTGGCACTAAGGCCCCACAACAAGACCGCGAAAACAACCCCACGCACAGTAGCCGTCACGTGCCGGCGGTTTGCGCGGTCACAGCCAATCAGCGCGCGCTCACCAGAGCTTAAGCCGCGTCAGCGGCTCACGACATCGGCGGGGCCACGTGCTGCACGAATCCGGGCCTGCGGCCGAGCTCGGCGAGCCACCGCGTCAGGTTCGGCTGCGCCGGACGGGTGATCCCCTCGACGCCGAGCCAGCGCCGCGCATAGGCGCCGATCGCGATATCGGCCAGCGTGAACTGGTCGCCTTCCATGAAGGGCCGCGAGGCCAGATGGTGGTCGGCGATGGCCCAGACCTCGGCGGCCGCATCGACATCCCTTTGGATCTTGACCATGTCGCGCTCGCCAGGTGCCGTGCGCACGATGCCCCAGAACACCGGGCGGTCGACCGGCTGCACCATCGACAGCGTCCAGTCGAGCCAGCGGTCGACGCCGGCGCGCTTCTTCGGCGGCTCCGGATAGATCGGCGTGCCGCGTCCATGCGCCATGCAGAGATAGCGCATGATCGAATTGGATTCCCACAGCGCATAGTCGCCCTCGACCAGCGTCGGGATCCGCGCATTGGGGTTCATCGCGAGATAGTCGGGCTCGCGGGTCTTGCCATATGCCATGCCGGCGTCGATGCGCTGATAGGGCAGGTCGAGCTCGGCCAGGCACCACAGCACCTTCTGCACGTTGACCGAGTTGGCCCGGCCCCAGATCGTCAGTTTTGTCTCTGGCATGTGGCTCCTCCCGCAGCATTGTTGCGCGGGTGATAGCAGGAATCCCGCGCAAAGGGCGATGCGCATTGCCGCGAGCCCCTCATGCAAAAAGCTCCGCCCGAGGCGGAGCATTCATTGCAGGCTTCATCAGGCAATCAGTGGCCGAAGAACAGCCACAGCAGAATGATCACCGGGATCGGCACGCCCAGCAGCCACAGCAATAGTCCTCGTCCCATTGCGTCCTCCTCCAATCGCATTGTGAGGGAGAGAACGCAGCGGGAGAGGGCCTGTTCCAGCGGCGCGCGCGTTACCAGTGACCCGTGTTCGGCATCGACGACCACGGCTCGGCCGGCGCCTTCGGCTCGCCCTTCTGCAAGATCTCGATCGAGTGCAGATCGGGCGAGCGGACGAAGGCCATGTTGCCGTCGCGCGGCGGCCGGTTGATGGTGACGCCGGCCTTCATCAGCTTCTCGCAGGTGGCGTAGATGTCGTCGACCTCATAGGCGAGATGGCCGAAGAAGCGGTCCTCGCCATAGGTCTCCTCGTCCCAATTCCAGGTGAGCTCGACCAGCGGCGCGCCGCGCGTCTGCGGCTGCTTCTTCAGCGCCTCGAGATCGTCCGACGAGCACAGGAACACCAACGTAAAACGCCCCTTGTCGTTCTCGATCCGCCGCACCTCCTTCAGCCCCAGCGCATCCTGGTAAAACTTCAGCGCGACATCGAGATTGCGCACGCGCAGCATGGTGTGAAGATATCGCATGGTTGTTGCTCCCTTGGTGGTCGGAGGGTTTTGCTTTGGGCCGAAACGGCGGGGGTAGGAGATAGCAGGAAATGGGGATGAGGGGCAGGGGGCGGAGGCAAATGTGCGTGAGGGGGCGGCTGATAGCTCAAAATAAGCGAGCCCGGACAAACGCCATCAACTCAGTGCAGGCGCTCCTATCAGGGACTATAAGGCGCATACCGAGCACGTATGCGTTCCGAGGCGCGCACAGTTGGCCTTCTTAGAAATCGTCTCCATCGGAAACTTGCTCGTAAGCATCCGGCGTAGGCCACAGGCGGGTTAGCCCTTACCCGACGACGAAATCAGAAAAGGCAGAAGCGCTAGGAATATGGTGAGGATCGGCATGCCATAAAACGCGATCAGGGCCGGCACACGCCGATTAGAATAGCGCTCATTCAGGATCGCATGAACAATGCGATTAGTTTCCTGCCAGCCGCTTCCGCTATTTCGGATATCGTTCAGAGCAGCTCTCCGAATAGTAGCAATGAATGCGACATAGACAGCCATCAGAACGAGATATACGTAGAATCCGTACTCACCGATCGGCTTGACCATTTCCTGAAGCGCCGCATGGATACCCATGGCTGATTGCCCTTTCTAGAGACATTTTGCGAATAACTCTCTAGCAATGCTGGCAACATGATACGATAGTCGTCACGCAGCAGCGTTATCAGTTCGCAGATCACGCCGCTTGCACAGCAATCGCTGATCCCGGCTTCCAATTCCAGGGGCAGAAGCTCGTCGAGCCGATGGGCCGGAGATTACGGTGATGGTGCTAGTACCGTAATTCAGGTGGTGTCGGACATTGAACGCGGCTCTTCGGTCAGTCGTCCTTCGCGGGTGGCTTAAGTACTCGGCTGATAGCCCGCTCGTGATCGCCTTGGCGATTCTCGAACCTGAAATTGAGAATCCTCTGAACCTCGGTCGTCTTGTCTGCGGTGGGTGGCCCGTAGAAATCAATGCCGAGAAAGCCGGTGAGGAGGAGCCGATAAAGCGTTGGCGCAAACTGAAAGAGATTTCGGCCGCTCGATTTAACAACTAGGCGGTCGTCCGATAGTGCATTCCCATGCAGGTAGTCGTTCCGAGCGTGGTACATTTCGCCATATATCCAGCAGGGAAGATTTCCCTTTCGACGTCTCCCACTGCGGCCGAGATAGCAGTCGTGGACAATGTCTTTGCAGTCCGCCATCCGCCAATCGACGCTTTCCAATACCCTGTAAACCTCTTTTAGTCCGGCATCGCCGTCCTGAGGATGGGTTAGGATTTCAAAAGCACTAACCCAGAGCGCAACGTGTCGGCCGAGCGACTGAGCCGTGAGGTCAACTAATGGGGGTATCTGTGCTGCAGCATGAGCCATGTTCAACGATCGGAATAGAGCGCGGCTCCTCCAGGTGGCAGAAGACCTTGAAAATCGACGCGGCCATTCCCCGAGCAAGGCATTGAGTAGAGTTTCGTCCGTGTCCAGTCCTTCCGATCGAGAGGTCGGTAGTCCGGCGATGGACTGGCCCATAAAATCATCAATCGTGTCCATGCCCAGCATGGCTGGATTATCAGTAACCAGGATGTTGAGTTCCTTACTTAGGTTCCAGGCATAAAAATCGAAGAAGGTCGAATATTGGTGGGATCGCGCGTTGGAATAGAGGATCGAACTTGTCTTGTTGTGCGCCACTGCGGAAATCGAAATTGCGTCGCGGAAACCGCCTATTGCCTCGTGAGATCTAACCCACTTTGGAGCGTCTTCGCGCATGAGAACGACGCTCGGTGTCACCTTGCGCCTGAATGCGTCGGTGAAGGATCGGAGGAATTTCGGGAAGTTCTTGTTGGTTTTGCCGTACTCCTTGCACCGCGAGTCGTCTGGCGAAACCAGCGCGACATACTCGACCTCGATGGGGTCTTTGACGAACACATTCGGAAGAGTGAATACGGGTATCCAGCCGGACATTATCACACGTAATGAGCAATGGAGTTCTTGCGGCGCGGCCGGGCCTTCGCACGTGTCGGCTTCTGAGCCCGCGTTGGTAATGTCGACAAGGGCTTGAACTTGGGCCGGGCGGGAACCTTGCCGTGCTTGCGAACGTGAGGCCAAAGGGAGGCCATGTGGCGTTCGATATCATCGCACTTTGCGCACATCCAGCGGCTGAGTTGATATAGCTCCTTGTCCTTCAGCTTACCGGCCCGCGGGTTGCTGTGCTGGATGCGAGCATCCATCTCGGTCGCGCCTGACGCCCCAAAGAAGATGATGGGTGAATGGACCAGGTCGTTTCTGGTGTGGGACAGCTTGTTGATCTCGGTAATCGCCCAGATGTATTCCTCAAAGATGAGCACCCGCTGTTCTTTTTGGACGTCACCCTTCCAGGCCCGGAGCAAATGAGTTGAAGACTGGAGTGCAGCAATAAGCACGTCCCGCTGGACCAAATCACTCTTGATCGAATGCCACATCGAATTCGCGACATGGGGCGGGCATTCGGTTGCCTGTTCGAAGACGCCCACGAGGCTCTCCTGCAGAAGGGCCCACGTCTGGACCAACCGGCCAAGTTCATACTGCATCCGCCTGCGGTCTCTCGCGGACTGACGTTTCTGAGCCGTCGTCTTGCGGGAGATTTTGATCTTGATAGTCTCAACCAAGTTTGACCTCACGGATCGGGGCGTTGGGGCGGAAGCTTACCTGCGCAATCATAAATTGCCAAACCGGTTAGGGTTGTGTGCATCGTAGGATTGGCGCTCGGCGCGGATTGATCGCGTCACGCAGAAGCTACCCGACGGAGATTACGGTGCCAGCGCCGTCATCGGATGCGGACCTGGAACTGGATGGACCGCTTTGCCATACTGGCAGCATGAGCAAGATCTTTCATCTCTTTACCCCAGGGGCTGATCCTGTCTGCGCGCCACTTCTGCTACTGCATGGTACTGGTGGCACCGAACTTGACCTGCTGCCTTTGGCTCGAGACCTGTCTCCCGAGACGTCGACCCTTAGTGTCCGAGGAACCGTTGCCATTGAAGGCGGCTTCGCGTTTTTCCATCGACATCCGGACCGGACAGTCAATGAAGCGGACATAACAGAGCGCGCTTCAACGCTAGCCAGCTTCATCGAGAAATGTAGCTCGTATCACGGATTTGCGGCTCCGATCGCGGTAGGTTTTTCGAATGGCGCGATAATGACCGCGGCCCTGCTCCTGACCAGACCCAGCCTACTCAGTGGCGCTATTCTGTTTCGACCGCTGTCGCCGCTATCGAAAGACCTGCCAGCGAGGATGCATGCGACGCCCGTCCTGATCATCGATGGAAAGAATGACACCCGTCGATCGCGCGGCGATGGTCTCAGGCTCGCCGAGAGGCTGACACGCGCAGGCGCCGCAGTGACGCATCATGTCCTTCACGCGGGACACGCGATCACGTCGGGGGACAGACAGATCGCACGAGGGTGGTTTGCCAAGAGAGTCCAGACATAGGAGTGGTCTGGCGGCCTTGCCGTAAGGCCGCTGCGCCGGCAACGGCTCGAACGCACTGATCGCCGCGCCCGCCTTGCAGGGAGCGCGGGCGATAAGCTCGCCGCAATTACCGTGCCAGTCCAGCACTCAATTGTCGCTGCCCGCAGGGCGCGATCGGAGCCGCAGGGTAGCAACGGCAAGCTGAGTGCCGTCACCGTAATTCCATACGCTTAAGTGGGGCGTGACGACGGGCCGGCTCGAAGCGATTGCGGAGACTGGACCGGCTAAACTTGGATCCAGCACGCGCAATTTGCAATTGACTAAACTCTTAGTACCTGAAAAAGAGGAGAAACAAAAAACCATTTAAACCGAGGCTCTTTAAATGAAGATTGCGCCGACTCGAAGCGTTCGGAATTGGGCTGTTGGGTTCGGCGTTGCAGCGCTCGTTGCGTGGCCGGAACTCGCAAATGCCGGGTTTATTTTCGAGCGCGACAGCTATTATCAAATAGATTTCAGCGGCAGTGGCCTAGGCACGGCCGTTACGAGTTATTTTGCCAATGCGTTTCTTCCGAGCGGAGGCGACAGCTTTGGTACCACGCTGACTTTCAAGCCCGGCTCTTACGATGGCTTCATTGGGACGCATTATGGTGCGACGTCCAGCTTTCCTTCATCCATACCGGCTGGCCAAACATCCGTTTATGGCATCGTTACAAATCCCGGGACATTCACCAATCCCACGACCGCCTTCCCGAATGGTTACGGCTTATTGCAATTTGGTTACGTGACGAACAACGGTCCTGACCTGACATCGAGTTGGACGGAGTCCCTGGTCATTGGCGGGCGCGAGGTCTTGCATTTCCGTGGCGGCGGATCTGGACTCGTTGATGCCGGAGGAAAATTTACTGACACGATTTATATTCAGGGGAATTGGGCCGACAACGCTGCCGTTCAGAATGGCCACCAGTTGAATGGTTTTGATCCCAGTTTTACCGTCGGTAAGAACTTCGTCTATTATCCTACGATCGGCTATACCATTCTAACTCTTTCGAATCCGAACATGCAGGTTGCGTCACCGAACATCGATTTTTATCTCTTTGGCGACACTGTAAGTGCCGTTCCCGAACCCTCCACCTGGGCGATGATGGTTCTTGGCTTCGCTGGCATTGGGTTCATGGCGTATCGGCGAAAGAACAAGGCTGATCTCGCCGCTGCATAAATCGACAGCCCCGGACGACACTATGGAGGCCGCCTCATTGGCGGTCTCATTCGTTTTATTGCGCGTGGAATTACGGTTCAGTGCACTCAATTTGACGCTGCCAGCCAAGAGCCGCGACGGCGAATATTTAGTGCATCGACAGGGCCCCAAGTACGGCACCTGAACCGTTGGCGAGGCAGCGCGACTAAGTTGCATGGCTCAGACCTTGAGAACGAACCCGATGATCGCGTTGGCGATCGGATTCCTGATTTCCACGGTCTTCATGTCGATACCGTCGATGAGAGACGGCACCAGCGATTGGTCGGGCGTTGAATTTCCAGGCATGGCCGCAGCGTACCTCTTCTGGGGAGCGCTCAGCGATTCTGTCTTCTGGGGCATGGTCATTGGATGGGCCGTGAACGCAATGGTCTACAGCCTGCCAGCCTTTGTCGTCATCAGCGTGTTCACCGTCGTGAGGAGCCTGCAGTTGCGGTGACGGCAATCGGCAAAAGCGAGGGAAGATCCGGCCATGACGAGATCGGCATGACGCGCTGGCTTCAAAGGCTGGGAAAGATTGCGCGGGTTGCGGCGCTTTGCGGGACGGTCGCGTGGCTTGTGCTCGTGACAATCTCTCCTCAAGAGCCTGATGCCGCCCACCCTGAACGTTACGCACACCGACACGACGTCCGGTATGTGAGCGAGGACCTGGGCCTGGTTTTGCGAATTCTGTTTGGCTCGACGTTTGCGCTGGCCATGGTTGCGTTTGGATGCCATTTCGCGACCAGGGACATGCAAGATTGAAGGTAGCCAGGCCAAGGCGTGGCCGCGCATGCGTGATCGCATGCATGTCCTGCCGGCGAGCGGGCCCGGCCTGATGAACCGGGGTTGCGTCTCATGCGACGAATGCCTGGAAACGAGGTCTTTCGCCGTGAACTGGTTCAAACGATATGTCGTCGGCTGCCTGATCGCGGTGCTCTTCTTCGCTGCCGTCGGCAGCTACAAGCACCCGGGCGAGGGCATGCGCTACGAGGCCATCCTGCTGGCGTCTGCTGGCCGGCCTGTCGTCGCCGCGATCGTCGTGGGCAGCACCATCGGCGATGTCGTGCATGACGTGCGCCAGGGCAAGGTGGGGATGATTGGCCATGCTTGACGCCTTGCTCGGCCTCATCTTCGACATCGTTCTCAGCGCGGTCGGGACTGCCATCGTCAAATTGTTCAGTGCGGAAAACGCCGCCGAAATCGCGACGGCCATCATCGGCATCGGCTTCATCGCGGTCGGCTTCACGGCCGCTGTGTGGGGGCATTGAAGCGAGACGTTCTGGCAGCGCCAATCCGAGACGCGAAAAAGCCGCCCCCGACATCGTCGGAAGCGGTTTCGAAAAGCGGCGCCCATCATGGCAAGTTACGCGGCAATCCGTTGTTCGACGGGCGCGGTCAGATATTTGAGCACTTCCGCATGCTCGAGGTCGGGAACCGCGATGGCCGTGTGGCTGTAGCTCGCCTGCGTCCGCGATTTTGCGATCTTGTCCAGGATCGCTTTGCCCTTGATGACGTGGAGACCCATGTCGTCGCCGGACGGGAAGATCGCCAGCACCACGTCATAGGCCGCGATGACGGCTCTGAGCGCCTCGGCCTTGTCTTCGGCTACGTCGACAAACACGCGAACATCAGCTGCGAGTTCACGCAGCTCGTCAAAATCCAGCACTGTGGGGTACTCCAACGCAACGAAACTGATGAGGAGAGTGGCTGCGTTGAGTTACCAGAGTCTGAACAATGTCGATCAAGTCACAAGTTTCACGCCGAGGTGACCCCTTGAGCGGGATAAGACGATGGGGATGTCGTTCAGGGCCTGCAGCTCATCGGCCCAAAGAAAAATCCCGCGCTGCTGTCAGCGCGAGATTGGGGGTGGGAGGAAGCTGAAGGGCGATGCGCTCGAAGGCTACGTCACTTGAAAGCTGTCATTTGGCGTAGCCTTATCATTTGGCGCAGCGTTGGTCAGTTGGCGTAGCCTGATCACTTGGCGTAGCCTTGGGAACGGAGCCAGGCGATCTTGCGATCGCCGTTGATCCAGTCGTCGGCATCCGCCTTGCTGACAAATCCCTTGATCTCGCGCTGTTCGCTGCCCGGGTAGTCCGCCAGTATCTTCCAGTCGGTGTCCGAAATGCGGACGGTTTTGAAGGTCACTTTTGTTTTAGCCATGCACCATTATGCAGGGAATGGTCTCAAAAGGCCACCGCCATGGAGGCGTCGCGAAGGAGACGGGGCTGACGTTTGGACGCTGGCGTCAGCAACTGCATCTGATCGTCGCGATCAGGGAGCTCGCTGCGGGTGCGAGCGTGCAGCAGGTCTCGGCCGTTCTCGGCTATGAATCAGTCGCGGCCTTCATCACGATGTTCAAGAAGGCGCTCGGAAAGCCACCGGCCAAATATCTGAGCAGTGTGGCTCGGGAGACGTAGCCGCAAGCGAGCGCGGGTTAAGTCCGCGAGGATGGCGAACTCTTTATGGGTGCTGCGGAATTCGATTTGTCCTCGCCGCAGACGCGACTGTCCGGCGGAAACATGACGGAACTCACGCAGAACTGCTGCTTGCGTTTTCGGCCTCAATGGGTTCTAAGCCCGGCTGCTTCGTGGCCGACAGGCATGAACAGACGCGCGTCGCGTAGTTTTGCCGCTTCCCGGACAAAGCTATATCGCAGCTCGCGCGCACCCAATTCAGAGGAAATCCAGACATGGCGAAGATGACCAAGACCCAATTGATCGATGCAATTGCGGAAGGCACGCAGCTTGCGAAGAACGACGTGAAGTCGGTCATCGAGTACATGGCGACCGTCGGCTACAAGGAGCTCAACGAGTCCGGCGAGTTCGTTATTCCCGGTTTCGTAAAGATGTCGGTCGTCAACAAGCCTGCGACCGAAGCCCGCATGGGCGTCAATCCCTTCACCAAGGAGCCGATGCAGTTTGCTGCGAAGCCGGCGAGCAAGTCGGTCAAGGCCTCGCCGCTGAAGGTGGCCAAGGACTCCGTCTGATCCGGCGATCCCGCGCGGTCTGCGTGCCCTGAGCGGCGCGCAGAACTGGCGAAGCGATGTCGACAAAAAGGGGAAAACCCCGCCTGGGGGAAGCGGGGTTTTCGGATGGGGGTGAAGCCTGGGGGAAGCTTCATTGATTAGGCGCACCAGCGCTGAAAAAGTTCACGGCAGGCCTCGCAACTCATCGGGCGTCCCAAAAGAAAAGCCCCGTGCTTGCGCACGGGGCTCTCTTGCTGACGGCGTTGGGATTTCAGCGCCTGGCCGTCAGCCGTGTTTCTAACTTAAGGTTGAAAATCCAAAAAGCAACAGCGCCGCGGTGACGGAGTATATTCGTCAGGCGGCGCTGCCATGTGACCGGGCGCTGAAATCCCCAGCCTCCATGGGTCCTCGCTGTGCCGAAAAGGTTCAATGCGATGCACCGGAAATTTCGCGCGGGGGCTGGACTTTTTGTTCTCATTTTGTTCTAGTGAGTCACCCGCTTTGGAGGTGACTCATGACCGTCGAGAAACAGCGCGAAGTGATCCGGCTCTGGAACCAGCTCAGGAAGGTCGAGGGCCCGGCCGCAGAAGAGCTCCGCATCCAGATCCTGGAATGCTTTGCCGAGAAGGGCAACGCCAAGCGCGCGGCCTGAGCGTCCTCTGCTAGAGGCATTGCGGACCTCAGGTGAGGATGGCTTCGCTTCATCGATCATTAGGAATGGCTTCGCGTTGATTTGCTCGACTCCGATTCGTTCTTCGAGAACGAAATGGAGTCGAATGCAGAACAGCTTGTGCCTGCTCGAATATCGGTTGGGGGCTGTACCAAAACGAGTCAGTGCGATGCTTCGCGTCATCGTGTCGTCGTTGCGGCCGCCTCTGCCGATGTCCTGCGACACGGTGCGATCGTTCGCATGCAGCGCTCTGCCGCTCGTTTGCGTGCAAACGATTTTTTAAGAATTGCTCTGTGCTGATTTCGTCGATTCCGATTCGTTCCCTGGGAACGAAATGGCGGTGAAGCCTGAACAAAGCCGGTCATCGGACAGCGACAAGATACGCGTCGCGGTCTCGACGCTCCCCACACGCCGCGCTATCGTCGCCGGCGACGGAGGGCGCATCCATGAGGAACGGGCTCTACTCCATCCACATCCACTTGCTCGATGGCGTGAAGGGCCGCGACAGTGGCGTGCTGATCTTGCGCGATGGCGTGCTGCTCGGCGGCGGACCTTATTTCTGGTCGCGCGGCTCCTACACATTCGGCAATGGTACCTGGAAGGGTGAGCTTGCCACCAACCAGCACTCACCGTTTGCCGATCCGCTGGTCCGGCCACTCTTCGCCGGTGCTGAAGCCACCAGCGGCTTCTCCGGGACATTCAGCGAGGAGGGGGCCGAGGTGTACGGCACCGTGCTGGTCGCGGGCCATCGCAGCCTCGGTTTTCGCGCGTCGTTGAAGTGGCTCGCCGAAATCTGACGGTGCCCGCCGCAACCCCCTAACGAAAGCTTGGGCGGATCGCGATAACCCTATTCGGTTAGGTTAAAAGCCCAATCGCGTTGCGCTTGCTGCGCGTTGGGATAGGTGTCTGGCAAAGACAACAAGAAAACCGTTTTTGCCAAGAACCATTATGACACCATTTTTAGAGCCGTCATTTTATCAGGGCGACCGCCAGACCTATCGCCGCGTCGCTGTCGTCGGCACGCTGTTCTGTCTCGCCTTCGTGGCGATCAGCTTTTCGCTGCGGCCACAGGTCGAGGACACGCGCGTCGCGGTCAAGGCCGACCGGCTGGTGCGCACAGCGGGCCAGCCGGCACAGGCACATTAGCCACGGCACGCGAACTAGCGCTTGCTGCCATAGGCCTCATCGTCGGCGGTGTCCTGCGGGCATGCGGCGCCGCGGGTTGCAAGCGCCACGAAGCCGGCATAGCCGGACAGATTGAGCAGTACTTCGAGCCAGGCAGGCATGACGAGCCCCTTCTTGCGGGAAGACCACCTCAACATGTGCGCGGCGTGCTTGTTCCCGATTTTGCAAAGAGACTCGAAAAGAAAGACCGCTCAGCGTTCGAAACTGAAAACCCCGCCAGCACCGCGGAGATGCTGACGGGGTCGTCGTGCTGTCGCCTCGACCCGGATGGCGGAGGCTCCCGCACTTGCAGATCCAATCCGCGCTTCCCGATATCGTTCCCATCGAAGTGAGAGTTTTCTGCAAGGCCCGGTTCCACAACAGGCGAACCATCGCGGGTGGTTCGCGTTGTCCCCGCGAAATGTGAAGGAGGACAGCTATGAGGAAAACATTGACAGTTCTTGCGACCGTTGCGGCGGTTGGCGCGACCGCGGTTGCTGTACCTGCGCAGGCGCGTCACGTCGGCCCGGGCCTTGCGTTCGGTCTCGCCGCCGGTGCGATCACCGCGGGCGCCATCGCGGCGTCCCATCCCTACGGTTACGGCTACTATGATCCCGGCTATGGCTATTATGGCGGCCCGGCCTATGCCTACGGCCCCGGCCCGTACGCCTATTATGGTGGACCGTACTATCGGCACCACCGCTACTACCGTCACTGGTAAGAGCTGAAGAATCGAAAAGCCCGGAGCGATGCTCCGGGCTTTTTTCGTGCGCGCATGTCCTGCGCGATATCGTTACGGCCAGAGCGAGGGCCGCTCAACCTTGCGGGCGTTCTCGAGCGTCGACACAAAATACTCGTCGCGCTCGCGCTTGAATTTTTCCTGCGTGGCACGGAAGGCGGCGACACGGGCGGCGATCTCTTCGCGTTCGCGGATTTTGCGTTGTTCGTCTTCGGTCATGTCAAATCCCCACTACACTTGAGCATGTGTGCACTTCTGAACTCAAGCGCTGCCGCCGCAATCACGTTGAGTCGCGTAAACACATGCATTGGCGCTTCCGATTGGGGCGTCAATGGGGAGGAGGCATTGCAGGATTGTGATAAGCGAAGGTCGGAAAAATTGCCGCCCCATCGCCGCCCACGACTTGCGCCGCAGTGGATAAGAGCGTCAACAATCTTGTCGCTTGCAGATGTTGCAGCTAGCGCGACAGCAAATCGGGAGGCGGCGAGTGATTGCATCGGACCTTCAGAGCGGTGTCGAACGGCTCGGCGACATGATCGCGAGCGCCAACATCATCGTGCCGTTCACCGGTGCCGGCATTTCCACCGAATGCGGCATCCCTGACTTCCGCTCGCCGGGCGGAATTTGGACCCGCAGCCGTCCGATCCAGTTCGATGAGTTTGTCGCGAGCCAGGAGGCGCGCGACGAATCCTGGCGCCGGCGCTTTGCGATGGAGGAGGTGTTCGCCGCAGCCAAACCCGGCCGCGGCCATCGCGCGCTGGCTTCGCTGCATCGCGCCGGCAAGATTCCCGCGGTCATCACCCAGAACATCGACAATCTGCACCAGGCCTCAGGCTTCGCCGCCGATCGCGTGATTGAACTTCACGGCAATACCACTTACGCGCGCTGCATCGGATGTGGGCAGGCCTATCAGCTCGATTGGGTGAAGCGCCGCTTCGACCAGGACGGCGCCGCCCCCAACTGCACCGCATGCGACGAGCCGGTGAAAACCGCAACGATCTCATTCGGTCAGGCGATGCCCGAGGATGAAATGCAACGCGCAACCGAGCTCTCGCAGGCCTGTGATCTCTTCATCGCGATCGGTTCCTCGCTCGTGGTGTGGCCGGCGGCGGGCTTTCCGATGATGGCGAAGAACGCCGGTGCACGTTTAGTGATCATCAATCGCGAGCCGACCGAACAGGACGACATCGCCGACCTCGTCATCCGTCACGACATCGGCGAAGCACTCGGACCCTTTGTCGGCAATTGAGGCATCAATTTGATTCGCGCCTGTGCAAGCTGTTCATAGGTTCCGGCGAATCTCTTTTTTATCTATGCCTCGCAACCGGGAGTGTTATCTTTTGATTCGAAAGATTCGTGTCGCGTCGAGTTGAGAAGATTCTCTGAAGGTTCTCTAAAGACGCGTGATTCGACGCCGCCGCTGAGGGCGGGTTGCATAGAATGTGTGGGGTCCGGGGTTATGGGGTCGTCGGACGGATTTGAGTCCAAGAAGCTGGGAGTTCCCGCGGCCGGCGAGCACGGCGGCGGTGGTCGCGATAGCGCGCTCAGTCCCTTCACCGGACTGGGCGAGGGCAGCGCCAACCTCGTCGAGGTCCACGGCGTCATCAAATGGTTCGACGCCTCAAAGGGCTACGGGTTCATCGTTCCCGACAATGGATGGCCCGACGTGCTCCTGCACGTTACCGTGCTTAGGCGCGACGGCTTCCAGACCGCGTACGAGGGCGCCCGCATCGTCGTCGAGTGCATCCAGCGTGCCAAGGGCTATCAGGCCTTCCGCGTCGTCTCGATGGACGAGTCGACCGCGATCCATCCCGCGCAGATGCTGCCGCCGCGCACCCACGTCACGGTGACCCCGACCAGCGGGCTCGAGCGAGCCCAGGTCAAATGGTTCAACCGGCTGCGCGGCTTCGGCTTCCTGACCTGCGGGGAGGGCACCCCCGACATCTTCGTGCACATGGAGACGCTGCGCCGCTTCGGCATGACCGAACTGCGGCCGGGGCAGTATGTGCTGGTGCGCTTTGGGCCCGGCTCCAAGGGCATGATGGCGGCCGAGATCCATCCGGAGACGGGATCGCCGGGGCTCCAGTCGCACTAGCGGCTTCCCATTTTCGCATTCGTGAGCAGAAGCGCGCGGCCCCGGGGTCGCGCGCTTCTGGCTTTTGTCATGATCGCCGCGTAAGGATGTCGCAGTCCCCCGCCGTCAGGCACAATGAGTCCATTCCATGAGTTTTGATCGAAAGGCCGCCCGGTCCGTTGCCCGGGGCTGGCTTGCCGCCATCCTCGTCGTTGTCGGCTTTGCCGTCGCAAGCGGGTCCGCTCGCGCGGCCAGCTTCCAGCCGCTCGAGATCGTCACCAAGAACGGCGTGCAGGTATTCTCGGTGGAGATGGCGACCACGGACGAGGAGAAGCAGACCGGGCTGATGTACCGCAAGGAATTGGCGGACGGCAAAGGCATGCTGTTCGATTTCAATCCCGAGCAGGAAGTCTCGATGTGGATGAAGAACACCTTCGTCTCGCTCGACATGATCTTCATTCGCGCCGACGGCCGCATCCTGCGCATCGCCGAGAACACCGAGCCGCTCTCGACCAGGATCATTTCCTCGGGAGGTCCCGCCCGGGCCGTCCTCGAGGTGGTGGCGGGAACAGCGCAGAAATACGGCATCCGCCCGGGCGATCGGGTTGGCCACCCCCTGTTCGGCAGCAAATAGGTCCTGACGGTGCGGCCAAGGCCGGCTCGGTAGGCTTGCTGGCGCTTGGGGAAGCGTGTATCGACGGGGCTCGCCGGACATTCGGGGTATAGCGCAGCCTGGTAGCGCGGCAGTTTTGGGTACTGCAGGTCGTTGGTTCGAATCCAGCTGCCCCGACCAGTAATTTCAATGACTTATAAGAGATTTTCAGCTTCCGTCTTCCCAGAAAATAGCATTGGGAAGGGCATGGGAAGTTCGAGGCAGGGGGTGAGTCAATTTGACTCAGGGGTAACCCGACCACTCTCCTTGATTGAGGATTCACACCGCACAGCTTCTGCCGAATAGTCCCCGCCAGCTGGATCGACTGGCTTGGAGGAGGGCATGCCTCGCCCGGTCAGACGCCACACGCGGACGGTCGGCCGGTCAACGTACGTTCGGCGAGATGCGCGAGATGGGGCTGCGCGGAGTCCTGGTCTATTGCCATTGCGGCCATCATGTTGCGCTCGACGCTGATCGTTGGCGTGACGATATGCGGCTGTCAGATATCGAGCCGCGCTTCGTCTGCTCTGGATGCGATGGGTGCAGGAGTGCTCTTAGTTCTTGAGCGCTTTTCCGAAGCTGTGGCCGCCATCGTTGCAGGATATTTGGCGGTAGGGATACGATCCCGATCTTGTACAAGCGACGGTCACGTTGCCGGATGAAAAAGTGAACGTGGGAGCGTGCTGCTTTGGATGCTTGGTCTTAAAGCATTGAATCTGGCTATTATTGAACTGTCTTAGCTCCGAGTTGGCCTTTACGTAGTTTAAAAATCCTGGGCAATCGTTGGCGAAAGCGCTGGCCGGGAAGATCATGAAGATTGAAAGAATGAGCTTCATTGCAATCTCCTCTTGCGTCGATGGAGATCTCGGCCACGGATGCCGAGATGCATAGCCCGCCCAACACTCGCACGTTTGTTGAAATCCAGCGATGCCCCGATAGGATTACTTCGCCGGGGCTGGCTGCATATTTCACTTAGATCGTTTTTACCCAGCTTCATTTTGTCCAATCCGAGGGCCGCAGCGAACTCAGTCGCTGCGGCCCTCGTCGTTTAGCGCTGGCCTTGGTCAGGCCGGCAGCGCGTTGCCGCGACAACCTGTCCGCCACACAACCTTCGCGTCAGCTTCGCGTGCACTATCTCTGCGCGTGCAATGGGGAATGTTCGGACATGTTTAGAGCTCTATGCGGTACGGCGATTCTCGTCTTGTCTGCGACCGCGGCATCCGCGGCTGATTATGCGCGGCAGGCGCCTCCACTGGCGCCGCTCACCTTCAACTGGACCGGCTGCTATCTCGGGGGTCATCTCGGCGGCGGTGCGAGCGAGGATCGCACGATCAACAGCGCCGGCGGGACCGTCGATTTCGGCGCGGGCGGATTCATTGGCGGCGGACAGGCCGGCTGCGACCATCAATTCGCATCCAACTGGGTCGTCGGCGCCGAGGGCCGCGCCGCATGGTCGAGCCTGTCGAGCCAGCACGCCAGCAATGTCAGATTTCCCGCATTCGGCAACCTCGTCGTGCCCTCGCAGTTCGGCCTCAAGAACGATCTTCTGGCCTCGATCACCGCACGGTTCGGTTACGCCTACGGTTCAGGCTGGCTGTTCTATGGGCGAGGTGGCGTCGCCTGGACCCACGAGAAGATCGATGATGCCTATGTCAGTCCGGCCACTGGTTTCCGAATCGATCCAAGCGCGTCCGTCATGCGGACCGGCTGGACATTGGGTGCGGGCGTGGAATGGGCGTTTGCACCATGCTGGTCAGCCAATGTCGAATACAATTACCACGACTTCGGTACGAAGGGCCCGATACAGCTGATCAGTCCGGTCGAGGGCATCACGGTGGCCCATCTCAAGGACACGATCCATGCCGCGACGATCGGCGTGAATTACCACTACTGATGTGATCGGAAGCGGCCGACATGCCACAGCCGGCCTGCTCAGCCGTCAGGACAGCAGCCAGTCGACGAGGCGCCAGGCCATCCAGCCCAGCACGCAGATCCAGCCTACCATCGCGACCGCCGCGAACCCGAGCCAGCACAGTGCAAACAGCGATGTCCGGGGTTGCTCTGCCTCGGACAGTTTCTCGGTCGTATCGATTTGGCTCACAGCATCCCCTTGGCCAACGGCCTGCTGTTCATTGGTCAGCGTTCGCTCGCGAAAATTCACCGGCCGCGCTCCAACTCACACGGACGTGAGACGGGATGACTGTCCTTTCACGGCAAGCGCGAGCCGATCAGACCCGTTCGCGGCATCCCCCGGACAGGCGGGAAGAAGCTGCAACCCGTGACAGAGCGAATGGTTTCTGATGTTTGCTGGAGAATAGGCGCAGCCGTGATGATTTTTGCTGACGGTGCGTTAACGGCCGCAGGAATTACCAAAGCTTCATCGAACCTTTGGGCGTCGCCATAGACATAACAGTGTTGGGGATTTCAGCGCCCAATGTCTAAACGGACGCCGCCAAGCGATGATATTCCGCTTGCGCGGCGTTGCGCTTTTAAGGGCTCAGTTCGAGGCGTACCAGCCCGCCGGAAACGGGATCAGCGGCCAGACTGGATAATTGTCGTTGGCAGCCCTCGGCGATCTGTCGTGTGACGGCCTGGCAACCGGTGGGGGCGATGAAATCATCGCGAGGTGCAAATATGCAAACTGCAAATTCATGATTATCGACCCGCAGTCAGTCGTTTGAAAAATTCGGTCTGAGCTCGAAACCATTCCAGCGCGCTCTTCGGAAACGGCGCACTGATTCTCAAATTGCGCATACATCTTAGGAAAGATAGGCAGGCGTTTCAACCGACAACGCGGCTCTCCGTCGGCAAGTAAGGTTGATCGGTTAGGTTAAGCACGAGCCGTCGTTGCGGTCGTTTTGAGGACTGGTATCAAACCAGTCCCGGCACGCGACGACGCCCCATCAGCGGCTCACACGAGATCACATTCGTCGCGGCGTTTCGTTTCGCGCGAGTTGTCCGCCATGGCTTTCGATCTCAACTCCAAAACACCCCGCCAACGGTCGAACTGGACCGAGATCTGGCACCTCTGGACCGTGATCGTACCGCGCCGTTCGATCAACGGGCAGCTCGTCTACGGCAAGGTCTGGCGCCGTCACGACGGCCGCGACTGGATCTACAAGAAATTTACCGAATACGACGGCGAGGCGGCGGCCTGAGGCTTCCGCCGCAGCGCGGCTCAGGCGGTCTCTCTCAAGCAGCCTCTCTCAAGCAGTCTTGGCCGTCGGGGTGGCCGCAGGCTTCGCCGGCGGCGGCTTCAGTGGCTTGTCCTGCCGCTTCGACCAGGAGATGTAATAGGCGACCGTCGTCATGATCGCGATGCCCGCGATGGAGACGAAGAGCTGCGCGAACAGTGAGCCCGAGCTCATCGACAACTCGAAATGGCCGACGAAGGACAAGAACACGCCGACGCAGAACACGGCGAGCGATTGCTGGCCGCAGACGATCACCGGATCGAAGATCTTCCACTCCAGCCCCGGCCATTCCTTCGGCACGAAGCGGATCACCAGGATCACGATCACGACGAAGTGGATGAAGCGGTAGGGCGCGAGGTTGGTCTTGTCGTTCGGATTGAACGTCGAGAACAGCCATTCCGGAAACATGCCGCCGAAGGTCGGGAAACGGCCCGCCATCGTCATGATCAGTGCGAACGCCAGATAGGCGAAGCAAAGCCATATCGTGATCGGTGAGTTGATCAGCCAGCCCGAGCGACGTGCGCCGCCCATCGCGCACCAGGCGCCGAACACGAACAGCACCTGCCAGCAATAGGGGTTGAAGTACCACTGGCCGGCCGGATAGGCGTTCAGGTTCAGGCCAAAGTGACGCGCGGTCAGCCACAGGATGATGGAGAGCACCATCGTCAGATCCGGCTTGCGCAGCATGAACCACAGCACCGGCGGAAACAGGCCCATCAGCACGATGTAGAGCGGCAGCACGTCGAGATTGAGCGGCTTGAAGCGCAGGAACAGGCCCTGGCGCAGCGTCTCGGTGGCGTTGTCAACGAGGCCGGCGACGTTGAACTCGTTGATCATCTCGGAATCGCCGAAGCGCAGCGCGAGATAGCTGATCGAGGCAATGTAGATCACGAACAGGATGATGTGGGCGACGTAGAGCTGCCAGACCCGCTTGGTGAG
This sequence comes from Bradyrhizobium sp. WSM3983, assembly GCF_000473045.1. Taxonomy (GTDB): domain Bacteria; phylum Pseudomonadota; class Alphaproteobacteria; order Rhizobiales; family Xanthobacteraceae; genus Bradyrhizobium. The sequence goes on from NZ_AXAY01000006.1 coordinate 285,691, forward strand.
GCGGGTGGCGCCGACGATGAAGCCGCGCTCCAGCATCATGCGGGCATAGACGAACGAGGCCGTATAGCCGGAGATGAAGACGAACAGGTCGGCGGCGTCGGAAAAGCCGTAATTGCGCGTCGTGATCCAGTTCACGATGTTGTCGGGGATGTGGTCGAGGAAGATCGCCCAGTTGGCGACGCCGCGAAACAGGTCGAGCCTGAGGTCACGGCCCTTCTCGGGGAGCGTGGCGTTGATGTTCAGGAAGGCCATGCGACGGGAGCTTTCGAAGGGGACGGATAGGCGGATGTCGGCGAGGCAGGGCCGCCGGGCGGGATTCCCCGGCGGACGGCGGCGGGGACGCAATTGTCACAGTGCAGCATAATGACTATACCCGTCGGTGAGGGACCCGGGGGCCCCGGAATCACCGATCAGTTCCCGAAAGGTGTCTCTATACTATGCCCGCGGTTTCCACCAATCGCTACCGTGACGCATTAAAATCGAACGAAAAGACCAAGAGGCCCGACCGCCAATGACCGCACGCATTTTCAAGCCCGCCAAGAACGCGATGCAATCCGGCCGGTCCAAGGCCAAGGAATGGCAGCTCGATTACGAGCCGGAGCAGCCGCGTGCGGTCGAGCCGCTGATGGGCTGGACCTCGTCCGGTGACATGAAGCAGCAGATCACGCTGCGCTTCGACACCAAGGACGAGGCGGTCGCCTATTGCGAGCGCAAGGGCATCGCCTACCAGGTGATCGAGCCGAAGGAATCGCTCCACCGCCAAGTCGCCTACGCCGACAATTTCTCCTTCCGCCGCGGCGAGCCCTGGACGCATTGAGGGGCTTCACCTCGTTCGTTCTCGCGGGGAGCCCTTGGCACCCATTCCGCCGCGTGCTTCGCTGGTCCGCATGACGGGACCATGACGAGGTGGGGGATGGCGGGGCGTGACCGGCTCGACGGCGTCGATCTGAAGATCTTGTCCGAGCTGCAGCAGGACGGGCGGGTTCGCAACAACGAGCTGGCGCTGCGCGTGGGCGTCTCCGCGCCGAACTGCCTGCGGCGGCTCAAGTCGCTGTTCAGCCGCGGCGTGATCCGCGCCGTGCGTGCCGTCATCGACGAGCGGCTGCTCGGCTATGAGGTGGTGTCGTTCGTCTCGATCCAGCTCGGCAGCCAGGCGCAACCAGTGCTCGAAGCGTTCGAGGGATCGATCGCCGCGATCCCGCGCATCCAGCAGTGCTGGCGCATTTCGGGCGACACCGACTATCTCCTCAAATGCGTCGCGCCGAGCGTCGAGAGCATGCGTCAGCAGCTCCTGCATTTCGCCGCCATGCCCAACGTGAAGAACGTCCGCAGCTTTCCAGTACTGGGTGTCGCGAAGGACGTGCCGCTGCCGTTGCGAGAGATCGCGGCTGCGGCGCCGGCAGGATAGGAGCCGCGCGAGGCGACGGCGACCGCACCCTTCAGCGATATCGCCCCCGAAACTCGCGCGGGCTGGCGCCGGTCCAGCTGCGGAAGGCCCGCGAAAAGCTTTTTTCGTTGCGGAAGCCGGCGATCTCCGCGATCCGCTTGATCGGGGTGCGGCCGCGCATCAGCTCCTGCTTGGCGAGCTCGAGCTTGGCTTCCTCCTTGAGGTCGCGCAGCGAGGTTGCCTCTTCGCGGAGCCGCCGATGCATGGTGCGGGTGGAGAGCGCGAGCTCGCTTGCGACATCCTCCGCACCCAGAATGCGGCCGCGCGCCTCCCGCAGCACGCGCCTGACACGTTCGACCAGCAAACGATCGCGGCGATAGGGCAGCACCGTCAGGCGCAGCGCGCCCTTGAGCATGCTGTCGAGATCGGCGGCGCTGCGGGTCAGCGGCAGCGAGAGATAATGCTTGTCGAAGATGATGCGGGCGCAATCCGCATCGAAGCGGACATGCTTGCAGAAGATGGTCGGATAGACCGAGACGTGTCCGGGCTCGGAATAGGGAAACTCCGCCGCACGCAGCGCGATCGCGGAATCCACCGCCCAGCAGGAGAAGCCGAGCACGTAGCGGAGCAGGGTGACGAGGCAGAACTCGCGCAACGGCCCGAGATCACGCTGCTCGCGAATGGAGATAGTGGCGGTCTCGCCGCTGACCGCAAGCTCGAACAGCACGTCCTCGGTGAGCAGGCGATGGTGCCGGCACCAGCGCTTCAGCGCGACCTCGAGCGTGGGCGCGGTGATCGAGGCACGGCACAGCATGCCGTAAGTGCCGAAAGGGAGCCTGCGCGAGAACCAGCCGAGCGCCTCGTCGTCGAGCTCGCGCATGGCATGGCCCGCCAGCGCCTCGAACTGCGCCGCCGTGACCCGCCCGTCGGCCGATCCGACGAGGTCGGACAGGACCTGCCCCTTGCTCAATGCCTCGGCCGGATCCCGCCCATAGCGGGCATAGGCCGCGACCACGCCGCGGACGAAGGCGGCGGGGGTCATGGCGCGGCGGGGCGTCGCGGTTGCGGTCTGAAAGGGCATCGAAAGTCCTTTGGAAAATCCTCGCCAAACTTGGCGGAAAATGCAACCTTTTCGACCGCCACGGCGCCCGGGCGGGGGTAGGTTCGGGACGGACAAGAAATCCGCAAGAGTACGGAGGAATCGCCTTGAACATCCCGAGCATCGACTTCGATCTGGGCGAAGACATCAGCATGCTGCGCGACACCGTGCGCGCCTTTGTCGAGGCGGAGGTGGCGCCGCGCGCGGCGGAGGTCGAGAAGGCCAACCTGTTCCCGGCCGACCTCTGGAAGCGTTTTGGCGACCTCGGCCTGCTCGGCATGACCGCGCCGGAGCAATATGGCGGCTCCAACATGGGCTATCTCGCCCACGTCGTTGCCATGGAGGAGATTTCGCGCGGCTCGGCCGCGGTCGGGCTCTCCTACGGCGCCCATTCCAACCTCTGCGTCAACCAGATCCGCCGCAACGGCAATGATGCGCAGCGCCAGCGCTATCTGCCCAAACTGATTTCCGGCGAGTATGTCGGCGCGCTCGCGATGTCCGAGCCGGGCGCCGGCTCCGACGTGGTCTCGATGAAGCTGCGCGCCGACAAGCGCGGCGACCGCTATGTGCTCAACGGCTCGAAAATGTGGATCACCAATGGCGGCGATGCCGACGTGCTGGTCGTCTACGCCAAGACCGATCCGGAGGCCGGCCCGCGCGGCATGACCGCCTTCCTGATCGAGAAAGGCTTCAAGGGTTTCACCCATGGCCAGCATCTCGACAAGCTCGGCATGCGCGGCTCCAATACCTATCCGCTGTTCTTCGACGATTGCGAGGTGCCGGAAGAGAACGTGCTGGGCAAGCTGGGCGAGGGCGTCAAGGTGCTGATGTCGGGCCTCGACTATGAGCGCGCCGTTCTGTCCGGCGGTCCGCTCGGCATCATGGCGGCCTGCATGGACGCGGTAGTGCCCTACATGCATGAACGAAAACAGTTCGGGCAGCCGATCGGCGATTTCCAGCTGATGCAAGGCAAGCTCGCCGATATGTATTCGACCTGGCAGGCCACGCGCGCCTATGTCTACGCTGTGGGCCGCGCCTGCGACCGCGCCGATCATGCGCGCAGTCTGCGCAAGGATTCCGCCGCCGCGATCCTCTACTCTGCGGAGAAGGCGACGTGGATGGCCGGCGAGGCGATCCAGGCGCTCGGCGGTGTCGGCTACACCAGCGAGTTTCCGGTCGGACGTCTCTGGCGCGACGCAAAACTCTATGAGATCGGCGCTGGGACGTCCGAAGTGCGTCGCATGCTGATCGGCCGCGAACTGATGGCGGAAACCGCTTAATCCCTCCACCCAACCACGTCACCAGAAACGCGGGACCTCAATGCCGCTTCATTCCAGCATCGATCCATCGTCATCCGATTTTGCGCGCAATTCCGAGGCCATGCGCGCGCTTGTCGCAGACTTGCGCGAAAAGCTCAGCCAGGTTGCCGGCGGCGGAGGGGAGGCATCACGCGACCGCCACACCGCGCGCGGCAAGATGCTGGCGCGCGAGCGCGTCGACCTGCTGGTCGATCCCGGGACCTCGTTCCTGGAGCTGTCGCCGCTGGCGGCCCATGGGCTCTACGGCGGCGACGTGCATTCGGCGAGCATCGTCACCGGCGTCGGCCGCATCGCGGGCCGCGAATGCGTGATCGTCGCCAACGACGCCACCATCAAGGGCGGCACCTACTATCCCATGACCGTGAAGAAGCATCTGCGGGCGCAGGATATCGCGCGGCAGAACAATCTTCCTTGCGTCTACATGGTCGATTCCGGCGGCGCCTTCCTGCCGCTGCAGGACGAGATCTTTCCGGACGAGCGGCATTTCGGCCGCATCTTCTACAATCAGGCGCAGATGTCCTCTCAAGGCATCCCGCAGATCGCGATCGTGATGGGCTCCTGCACCGCCGGCGGCGCCTATGTGCCGGCGATGTCGGACGAGAGCATCATCGTGCGCAATCAAGGCACCATCTTCCTCGGCGGCCCGCCACTGGTGAAGGCCGCGACCGGCGAGGTCGTGAGCGCGGAGGAGCTCGGCGGCGCCGACGTGCATTCGCGGCAATCCGGCGTGACCGATCATTACGCCCAGAACGATGCCCATGCGATCGGCATTGCCCGCCGCATTGTCGGCACGCTGAAGCCATCTGCACGGCCGAACCTCAACATGCATCCGCCGCGCGATCCGCTGTTTGCAGCGGAGGAGATCTACGGCGTGGTGCCGGTCGATGGCCGCAAGCCGTTCGATGTACGGGACATCATCGCCCGCGTGGTCGATGGTTCCGAGTTCGACGAGTTCAAGAAGCTCTACGGCACGACGCTGGTGTGCGGGTTCGCCCATATCTGGGGCTATCCGGTCGGCATCATCGCCAACAACGGCATTCTTTTCAGTGAGAGCTCGCTGAAGGGCGCGCATTTCATCGAGCTGTGCTGCCAGCGCGGCATTCCGCTGGTGTTTTTGCAGAACATCACCGGCTTCATGGTCGGCAAGAAATACGAGGCCGGCGGCATCGCGCGTGACGGCGCCAAGCTGGTGACGGCGGTTGCGACCGCCTCGGTGCCGAAATTCACCGTCGTGATCGGCGGCTCCTACGGCGCCGGCAATTACGGCATGTGCGGCCGTGCCTACTCACCGCGCTTCCTCTGGATGTGGCCGAACGCGCGCATCTCGGTGATGGGTGGCGAGCAGGCATCGATGGTGCTGAGCCAGGTCCGCCGCGACAATATCGAGGCCAAGGGCGACAGCTGGTCGAAGGAAGAGGAGGACAAATTTCGCGAGCCTATCCGCGCGCAATATGAGAGCCAGGGGCATCCGTACTATGCGACCGCGCGTCTCTGGGACGACGGCGTGATCGATCCGGCCGATACAAGGCTGGTGCTCGGCCTTGGCCTCTCGGCGGCGTCGAATGCGCCGATCGAGCCGACGAAATTCGGCCTGTTCAGGATGTGATGCGATGGACCGTTCAAAGCTCTACCGCCGTTTTCGCACGCTCCTGATCGCCAACCGCGGCGAGATCGCAGCCCGCGTCATCCGCACCGCCCGCGCCATGGGCCTGCGCACCGTCGCGGTCTATTCCGAGGCCGACCGCGACGCGATGCACGTCGCGCTCGCCGACGAAGCCGTGCTGCTCGGGCCGGCGCGCGCCCGCGACAGCTATCTCAATGTCGAGCGGTTGATCGAGGCCGCGCGCAAGACCGGCGCCGAGGCAGTGCACCCCGGTTACGGTTTCCTGTCCGAGAACGCTGAATTCGCGCAGGCCTGCCTCGATGCCGGGCTGGTCTTCGTCGGCCCGACCGCCGGGATGATGAATGCGATGGGCTCGAAATCCGGCTCGAAAGCGCTGATGGAGAAGGCCGGCGTGCCGCTGGTGCCCGGCTATCACGGCGAGGCCCAGGATGACGCCACGCTGTCGAGGGCCGCGGACAAGATCGGCTTTCCGATCCTGGTGAAGGCCTCCGCCGGCGGCGGCGGCCGCGGCATGCGCATCGTCCCCTCTGCGGCCGAGCTTGCGCCCGCGATCGTCAGCGCCAAGCGCGAGGCCAAGGCCGCCTTCGGCGACGACCGTATGCTGATCGAGAAATATGTCGACAATCCCCGGCATATCGAGGTGCAGATCATCGGCGACAGCCACGGCAATCTGCTCTCGTTGTTCGAGCGCGAATGTACGCTGCAGCGCCGGCACCAGAAGGTGATCGAGGAAGCGCCGTCGCCGACGCTCACTGCGGGCCAGCGCGAGGCGGTTTGCGCCGCCGCGCGAAAGGCGGCGGGCGCGGTGAACTACGTGGGCGCCGGCACCATCGAGTTCGTCTCCGATGGCAAGGACGTGTTCTTCATCGAGATGAACACGCGTCTCCAGGTCGAGCACCCCGTGACCGAGTTGATCACCGGGATCGACCTCGTCGAGTGGCAGCTGCGCGTCGCATTTGGCGAGGCGCTGCCGCTGAAGCAGGACGAGATCAAGCTCAACGGCCACGCTGTTGAAGCGCGTGTCTATGCCGAAAATCCGACCAGGAATTTCATGCCCTCGGTCGGCAAGCTCTCGACCTGGCGGCTGCCTGCTGAGACCGGCGGCTTGCGCATCGACGCCGGCTATCGCGAAGGCGATACGGTCTCGCCATATTACGATGCCATGCTCGCCAAAATGATTGCGTGGGCGCCGACGCGCGACGTCGCGATCGACCGGCTCAACCGCGGGCTGGAAGACTCCGACGTCCGCGGCATCGTCACCAACATCCCGTTCCTGTCGGCCCTGATCACGCATCCGAAGGTGCGGGCGAATGCAATCGACACCGGCTTCATCGAGCGCGAGCTGGCGGCCCTGACCTCGGGAGCGCCGGCCCCCGGCGAGCTCGAGCTGTGCGCCGCGGTCGCTACGATCGTCAACGACGAGCGGCAGGCCGCGCAGGGACAGGCGACTTCGCCCTGGCAGACCTTTGGCTGGATGCCGGTCGGGCGCCGGCAGCGCAGCTTTGCCTTCCGCATCGGGCATGGGCCCGAGCAGAAGATCACGCTCAATTATGGTAGCGGGCCGTCGACGCTGGTCATCGGCGAGCGCGAGCTGGCTTTCACGTTTGTGCCGAAAGATGGCGGCTTCGATCTGACGCTGGATGGCGTCAAATCCTCCGTTGCCGCCGTGATCGACGGCCATGAGCTGTATTTGCGCACGCGCAACGGACGCTTCGACCTGCACTGGGTCGATCCGTTCGGCGGCGAGAGCGAGGAGCATGTCGGCGAAGAGAAGATCGCAGCACCCTTGCCGGGCACCGTCGTCGCCGTGCTGGCCGAGGAGGGTGCAAAACTCGAGAAGGGCGCGCCGATCCTCACGCTCGAGGTGATGAAGATGGAGCATACGCTGCGCGCGCCCTATGCCGGCGTGTTGAAGTCCATCAAGTGCAAGGTCGGCGACATTGTCCAGGAAGGCGTCGAGCTCGCCGTGGTCGAGCCATCGGAAGAGTGACATGAGCGATCCCGTCCGCATCATCGAGATGGGGCCGCGCGACGGCCTTCAGAACGAGAAGACACCCGTCAGCGTCGAGGCCCGCATCGCCTTCATCGAGGCGCTGGTCGCGGCGGGCTTGGATACCGTCGAGGTCGGCGCCTTTGTCTCGCCCAAGGCGATCCCGCAGATGGCAAGCTCCGACGCCGTGCTGCGCGGCGTTGCCCACGTGACTGGTGCCGAATTCCACGTGCTGGTGCCGAACGAAAAGGGCTATGACGCCGCGCGCGCGGCGGGTGCGAAAGTGGTGTCCGTGTTTGCCGCCGCCTCCGAAGGTTTTTCGCGCGCCAACATCAATTGCACGGTCGCGGAGTCCATCGAGCGGTTCAAGCCGGTGCTGGCGCGCGCCAAGTCCGACGGCGTGAAGGTGCGCGGCTATATCTCCTGCGTGCTCGGCTGCCCCTTTGACGGCGAGATCAAGCCGAAGGCGGTTGCAGATCTCGCCAGCACGCTCTGGGATCTCGGCTGCTACGAGATCTCGCTCGGCGACACCATCGGCGTCGGCACGCCAAGCAAGGCGAAGGAGATGCTGCGCGCGGTGGCCGCCAACATTCCGACCGCAAAGCTCGCGATGCACTTTCACGATACCTATGGCCAGGCGCTCGCCAATCTCTACGCCGGGCTGGAGGAGGGCGTCCGCGTCATCGATGCTGCCGCCGGCGGATTGGGCGGCTGTCCCTATGCGCCTGGCGCCACGGGTAACGTGGCGACCGAGGATGTCGTCTACATGCTCGAGGGCATGGGCGTGAGGACCGGTGTCGACATGGAGAAGCTGTTGGCCGCGACCAACACGATGAGCGGCGTGCTGGGCAAGCCGCCGGTGAGCCGGGTCGCGTCCGCGCTGAACGCGAAGAAGAAGCGGGTAGTTGCCTAGGACGCTTCGGCCTCCTCCTGCGGCATCAGCGCGCGTCTAACACGATCGCCCCAAATTTCCTTGCTTCTTTTGCACGCAAGGGTAGTATCGCTTCGATATATTCCGGCGTTAAATTTTCGATCGCGCCTACTGCATTGCCAGAGGTCGCCATGCGCGTTGACATCCAAGTCTCGACCACCGATCCACAAGGCCGCGCATTTGTGACCTGGGTCCCCGTGAAGGCGACGGCCCGTATGGCTGACGCGTCGGGCGCATCCAATCCGGCACGTATCACGCTACAGAACGGAGGAGCGAACGGAGGCGGTCGCCTAGCGTTCGATACGGTTCGCAGCGATGCGGGAGCAGCCCAACTCGATCTCGAACTTCCCACTGATGGTACCCCCGTCGAGTTCTGGGTGGCGGGCGAATTCCAGCATCCCAGCAATGCCTATGGGGATGCCGCGATCGATGTGATGGCGTCCGGCGGCCAGGTTGCCCGGCGTGAAATGATGGTGCGTATTCGCAAGAATGCGGTCAATCTCTCCGCGGCGGAGCGCGACCGTTTCCTGTTGGCGTTGGGCAAGCTGAATAACGCCGGCCGCGGTGTATTCCAGGGGTTTAGAGACACGCATGTGACGGACTCGCTGGACGAAGCGCATGGCTTTCCCGGGTTTCCAGCGTGGCATCGCGCTTATATGCTCGATCTGGAGCGCACGTTGCAGAACATCGACTCGAGCGTCACCTTGCCCTATTGGCGATTCGACGAACCCGCCGCCGCGCTTTTCGATATGGCGTTCCTCGGCATGCCGCCCGCCAATCCGGCGCAAGGCGACACGATCCAGTTCCCCCACGGGCACGCGCTGGAGTTTTGGAAGACCGACACCCTCGACTCCATTGATCGACGTCCAACCTTCAATATCAATGGAGCTCCGCCGGCGCAGCTGCTTGGACGACCGAACGTCATTTCGCAGGCCGAGACGATGTTGCTGGGTACGCAATACGACCGGTTTCGCCGCATGGAAGGTGCCCCCCACGGACGGGCGCACACCAGCTTTGACGGTCCCATCAACGTCCCCGTCACGGCTCCGAAGGATCCGCTTTTTTTTCTGCTCCATGCAAACGTCGATCGGCTCTGGGCGTTCTGGCAGTGGTTCAACCAGCGGACGGATTCAGCTAACCCGGCAACCTATTCAACTGCCGGTGCGCCCCCCGGACGGCCCGGCCTGATAGGACACAATCTCGGCGACACGATGTGGCCATGGAACCAATCAACGACGCCGCCTCGACCGATCTTTCCGCCGCCGCGGGGACCGTTCCCGACGTCTCCGATCACGACGCGACCCGGACTTCAACCAATGGTCCGGGAGATGATAGATTGGCAAGGAATCCACGGGGGTGACTCCTTGGGTTTCGACTATGATGACGTTCCATTCGAACTCCACGCTGGAGGCGTCGCATGAAGGCCAAGGACTATCGAGAGCAGGTTGCCGCCAGACTCGGAACTGCGACACAGGCGACGTTTGCTGCGCCGACCACGCCCGAGCCGCCCGTGGTGGCCTGGAGAGCAGCGCTGGCATCGTTATCGAGCCCATCCAGCTCGGCCGATAATCGCAGGGAGGCCTTGCAGTTGCTGCAGTCGGGAACCTTTCTCGAGCGTGAGTTCGATCCCGTACGTGCAGAATATGTCGACGCCCTGCGGCGGTCCACGAGCGACCCGAGCGAAGACGTCCGTCGTTACGCCTTGGGCGTCCTGATGAGCCAGAAGGACGATTTCGCGCGAAGCAGGCTGGTCGAGGGTCTACAGGGCACGGCCGCGGCGCTGCTTCCGCCAGCCGCCGCGTTGTCCCTCCTTGCGAGGGACGATCACGCTTCTATCGGCGCCGTGGCAAATCAGATCCTCAAGAGCAATACCGATCCCGCCGTGCGTATGCAGGCCGTTCGCGTACTGGCCAGAGACCCGAGTTCTGTTCAGGGCCTGGAAGAAATTTTGCACAACAAGGACGAGTTCAGGGAGGTCCGTCGTGCCGGAGCGGTCGCTCTGAAGAATCTGGATCCCGATCGTTTCGTGCAGAGCGCCACGACGATCCTGAACGACGAGAACGAGTTTCCGGATATCAAGTCGACGGTCGGCGGCGCGCTAGAACTCGACGGAATCGTGCCCAATGTCACACGGCCCGGACCATGATCGAATCCACACGTCTGCCTGACGATGTTGCGGCAGCCTTGCGCGCCGCCACTTCAGTGGACCGGGATTTGCTTGCACTGCTCCACGAAAATGCCCCGCTGTACCGGGGCAAGGCTTCTTCCGAGGTCGAGCGCCTTCGGGCGCTGATCATGGTCGAACTTGTCAAGGCGGGCTTCGCGGGCGAATTGCTTCCCTATGCGATCGAGGAGTTTGAAACCGGGACCGACGCTTATGCGATCGCCGCGGCCGCGCGCGTCGTTCGCGCGGCACCGAACCTGCCGAACGGTATCGGGTCGTTGATCAATCGTGCAGCCGAGCGAGTTCGTCGGCGCAATCAGTTTGTCATTTTTGAGGACGGGGCGTCGGCGCCAGGGCATTCGCCCGTCACAGCGGTCGATGAGGTGATGGCGGCATTGTCGGCTCTCAATCTGCGCAGTTGCGCTGCGCCAAGCTCCGGAGAGGACGTGCCGGCATCGGCTCTGCTCCAGCCGGTCCCGGAGCAGGTACATGCCGCTTGCTGCCACCAAGGCCGGGCCAGCGAAGCGGTCGAGCAAAGCTCGGGGCTGATCGTCGGTACGGTTGCCGGGGTCGGCGATATCGAGATGCAAGATCAAGATGGACAGTGCACGCAGTTCGGAGACCTGTTCGCGAAGCGAGTAGGACTCGTCGCATTCTTCTACACACGTTGCATGACCCCGGAAAAGTGCTCGCGAACCGTGGGTCAACTTGCCGAGGTGGCAAGGTTGATCTGCGGGACGAAGGCCGATGGATCGGTGATGATTGCCGGAATCACTTACGATCCAGCATATGATCTGCCCGAGCGGCTTCGACGATATGGCCGGGAGCGGGGACTGACATTCGCTCAAAATTGCCAGCTTCTGCGCACGACCGGGTCCTTCGACGCATTGCGCGATCGTTTGCAGCTGGGGGTCGGCTACGGTACATCGACCGTCAACAGGCACCGCATTGAACTGATCCTGATCGACCGTTCGGGCGATATCGCGCAGGCGCATGTGCGTCGTCTTTGGGACGCGCGGGACATGGCAGACCAAATTCTGTCCATGCATGATGAAGCCAAGAATCGCGCGCAGCCTCAAACTTCCTGAGGGATTCACCTGCTCCCGTCCGGCCCCATCACGAGGTCCGGCAGCCAGGTCGAGATCTCGGGCACGAGGCAGAGCAGCAGCACGGCGCCCATCATCAAGAGCACGAAGGGCAACGTGCCCCAGATCACTTCGCTGAGCGAAATGTCCGGCGCGACGTTGCGGATGACGAAGATGTTGAGGCCGACGGGTGGATGGATCAGTCCCATCTCCATCACGATGGTCATGACCACGCCGAACCAGATGATGTCGAAACTGGCGGCGCGTAAAGGCGGCAGGATGATCGGCGCCGTCATCAGGATGATCGAGACCGGCGGCAGGAAGAAGCCGAGCACGACCACCATGACGAGGATCGCAAACAGCAGCCCCCAGCGCGGCAGGTGCATGGCGACGACGGATTCGGCGGCCGATTGTGAGATGTGCAGGTAGCTCATCACGTAGGAATACAGCAGCGACATGCCGATGATCATCATCAGCATGGTCGATTCCCGGATCGTCGATTTCATGATGGGCGCCAGGTCGCTCGGACGCCACACGCCGTAGATCGCCGCGATCAATCCCAGCGCCAGAAGTCCGCCGAGGCCGGCGGTCTCCGACGGCGTGGCGTAGCCGCCATAGAGCGCGGCCATCACGCCGGTGAGCAGCAGCACGAATGGGAGCACCCGCGGCAACACGCTGAAACGTTCGGCGAGCGTGTATTCGTCACGGGCAAGGATGGCCGCCTCGGGACCGCCGTTCTTGTAGGCGGCTTCAGCCGCGGCATATTCCCGGCGGAAGCGGATCACGGCATAGCCGCCGAACAGCGAGACCAGCAACAGGCCGGGGCCGATGCCAGCGAGGAACAGCCGTCCCAGCGACTTTTCCGCAGCGACCGCGAACAGGATCATGGTGATCGAGGGTGGCAGCAGGATGCCGAGCGTGCCGCCGGCGGCGATGATGCCGGCAGCAAAGCCGCCAGAATAGCCGCGCTTGCGCATCTCGGGGATGCCGGCCGAACCGATCGCCGAGCAGGTCGCGGGCGAGGAGCCCGCCATTGCCGCGAACAGCGCGCAGGCGAAGACGTTGGCAACGCCGAGCCCGCCGGGCACGCGATGCAGCCAGGCATGCAGCGCCGAATAGAGATCCTGGCCAGCCCGCGACTTGCCGATCGCCGCGCCCTTCAGGATGAAGAGCGGGATCGACAGCAGCGTGATCGAGGCCATCTCCTCGTAGACGTTCTGCGTCACCGTATCGAGCGAAGCTGCGGGCATGTAGATGCCCATGAACACGACCGCGACCGCGCCGAGCGCGAACGCAATCGGCATGCCCGAAAACATCACGAGCAGCGTCGCGACGCCGTAAGCGATACCGATACCGAAAACGCTCATGGACGCTTGGCTCCTGCGAACGGCAGCGCCAGCTGCACGAGGATCTGGACGCAGAGCAGGCTCATGCCGAGCGCCATCAGGGAATAGGGAATGGCGAGCGGCGGCGACCACATCGAGTTCGAGACTTGGCCGTCGACATAGGCTTCATGGGCCAGCGTCCACGACTTCCAGGTGAAGAACGTGCAGAACAGGAACGTCACGACGTCGACGAACCAGAGCCGGATCCTGTTCGCCAGCGGCGACAGCAGGCCGACAAAGGCCTCGATGCCGATATGGCCGCGGTTCTGCTGCACATAGGCCGCGGTCATGAAGGTGGCGCCGACCAGCAGGAACACGGCGGCTTCGTCCTGCCAGTAGTTGGCAGCCTTGAACAAGGCACGACTGAGCACGCTGTAGCTCAGGATGGCGCAGGCCGCGACCAGCGCCAGCGCGGCGAACACGACGATGATGCGGTTGATGATGGCGAGGCCGCGATCGAGCGCTGCCGCAAGGCCGGTCCTTGCGGCAGCATTCGTCGTGTCGTCACGATCCGGAAGCGGACCGTGGCTCATGCAGCGACGTCGGAGGCGAGCTTGAGCAGGTTGGCGGCGGTCGCGGTCTTGGCGCCGTAATCTTTCCACGCGGTGTCGCGGGCGATGTCGCGCCACTTGCCAACGGTCGCGGCATCGAGCGCCGAGACCTTTGCGCCGGCCTTCTCGTAGACCTTGGCGACCTCGACGTCGTCATCCTGCGCGCCCTTGCGGCCGAAGGCTTCGAGCTCGTCGCCGACGGCGACCAGGATGTCCTGCTGGTTTTTCGGCAGCTTGTCGAAGATGGCCTTCGACATCATCAGCGGCTCGAGCATGAACCAGTAGGAGGCACCCGCGCCCGAGGTCAGCGACTTCGCGACCTCTTCGAGACGGAATGAGATCAGGCTGGTGGAGGAGGTGATACCCGCATCGCACGCGCCGGTCTGCATCGCGGCGTAGATCTCGTTCGAGGGCACCGACAGCACCGAGGCGCCGGCGGTCTGCAGCACCATGTCCATCTCGCGCGAGCCGCCGCGCACCTTCATGCCCTTTGCATCCTCCGGCGACACGATCGGCTTGGAGCGGCTGGCGACGCCGCCGGCCTGCCACACCCAGCTCAAAAGGATGATGCCCTTGTCGGCGAGGAAGTCGGTCAACGCCTTGCCGACCGGCTCCTTCTTCCAGCGCATGCCCTGGTCGTAGGTGGTGACAAGGCCGGGCATCAGGCCGATATTGGTCTCGGGCAATTCGCCGCCGGCATAGGGCATCGGATACAGCGAGATGTCGAGCGCGCCCTTGCGCATCGCGGAGAACTGCGCGTTGGTCTTGATCAGCGAGGAGTTCGGATAGATCTCGGCCGCGATGTCGCCATTGCTGCGCTTACTGACTTCGGCGGCGAACATGCGGCAGAGCCGGTCGCGGAAATCGCCCTTGTCGATGGTGCCGCCGGGGAATTGGTGCGAGATCTTCAGCGTGGTCGCGGCATGCGCGGTGCCAATGCCGAAGCGGAGAATGGCAGGTGCGGCGACGGCGGTCGCGAGCAGATGGCGGCGCGTGAACATGGAGAATCCCCTTGGCGGTTCTTAGGACAGTTCTTGTTTGACGTGATCTGGGCGGGTCATAAGACCGGCGCGGTGGCCCATCCTAGCCGGTCTTCGACCCCGACTTCTCTAGTCTGATAGTTCGAGACCGAATGCCGCGGCAAGTGTTGGCCTTGCTGCGCTGCACACGCCGATCCTCACTGTTCCCATAGTTAACGCCGTGTCTCAGGCGACGATCGCGCGAGGCTACCCGACGACATACAAAAAATCGCAACGTCGCGTAACAAGCGCGCGTGTCGATCCGTCGAGATTGTGTAGCGGCACAAGTCGCTGACAAACACCATCTCGAAGGGAATATTTCTCATGACCATTCGCACCCGCATCGTGCTCGGCGTCTCGGCTGCCGCTCTCTCGCTTGGCCTGGCGCTGTCGCCGGCCGCTTTCGCCCAGGACAAGATGGGCAAGGACGACGGCATGATGAAAAAGGACACGATGTCCAAGGACGGCATGAAGAAGGACACCATGCCCAAGGACGACGGCATGAAGAAGGACACGATGTCGAAGGATGGCATGAAGAAGGACGACGGGATGATGAAGAAGAACTGATCTTCCACCGGTCGTCACGTCGCGTCTCGCCGAGGCGCGCTCGGATTCGACGGCGTTCGTAGCCTGCCATCGGGCCGCGCATTCACGCGCGCCCCGGTGGGGACCATTCCGAATTGCCGTGTGAACCGAGGCGAGCCTCGGTTCAATTTGATTTGAACGTTACTTCCGCTTGGCCTTGCGGGCAGCGTAGCGGGCGTCGCGTTTGGCCTTTTGCTCGGCCTCCATTTCGGCCTGCCTGGCGACCGCTTCTTCCGCTTCGCGGGCGAACCGCGCGGCTTCCGCAGCTGCAGCCTCTTCCGCAATCCGCTTCTGCTCGGCCTTTTCAGCCTCGCGCGTCGCCTTTGCCTCAGCGCGCTTGGCCGCGAGCGCCTCGCGCTCGGCACGACGTGCCGCCACCTCCGGATCGTCGTGACCCGGCTGCGACTTGAATTTGTTCAAAAGATTTTTGCGTGCTTCCTGAGCGGCCTTTTGCCGGTCGGAGAATCCTGGTTCCCTGAATCCACTCATCGAACGAACCTTGTCATCCTCGCTTTCGATCCTACATCACTGGCTGTTGGTACGTCGGCTGGGCACAAGCAGGCACCACGCGACGCAGAAGCGTGTACATCGCCACGCGCCGCGAAGCCACCCATAATCGCAGCCGATCAGGTCAACGAAATCGCTGGACCAGCCGATCCTTCGTAGCCCGGAAAAACTGCCGAATTGTGATGCCCCTCATAAGGGCACCCAGCGGCGGCGCCTAGCGTCCGCCCGATACGAGACGGAGCACGGGCATGATCTATTTCCGGCTGAGCCTGAAGGCCCTTGCAGTCACGGTCGCAGTAGCGGCCGTAGCGGGTGCGGTGATGTTGGCCGCCCGCCCGCAGCCCATCGAGAGCACCGTTCTGGGGGCTGCATGGGAGTGCACCCAGACTGCCTTCATCCTGACGAGCTGCGCGCCGCGCGCGCAGCAGGCGATCCCGGCGGTCGAGACCTCGCGCAAGGAGGCGCTGAGGGGGACCAGGGGCTGAGCGGCGAGGGCGGGTGGGATGTGACGCCACGTCGCAGAGGTGATAAAGGGCCTCACCGAGCGACAAGGTCCCCATGTCCAAGCCTGAGTCCAACAAGCCTGACTCCAAGCCTGACACCACCGGGAAGCCCGGTGCGCCGGCAAAGCCCCAATCGGGCGACAGCCGTCGCGGTGCAATCGCAGGGCTGATTATCGCCGCCGTCATCCTCGGTGTCGGCTTGTGGCTCGCCCGCGACCTCACCGCGGCCAGCAAGCTGCAGGATTGCCTGATGTCTGGGCGCAGCAATTGCAACGTGATCGAGCCGGCCCGCTAGACATGTCTCGCAACGCGTTCGGACGAAAAATTGCCGTGATCTTAAACATTTGTAACGGGACGTGGCCTGCTTGTCGGGTCAGTTTGACAGGTCGGTTATGTCCGTCGGCATCACCCAGGCGCGATCCGAATCGTCTATTGCGCGTGGACCACCAAAAGTTGAGGGGTAAGCACGCATGAGTGCGTCCAGCCGCATGAAAATCATCCTTCCCATGGTTTCGGCCATGTCGTTGCTGGCATTGTCCGCGCAAGCGCAGGACGCCGCGCTGCCGAAAGGTCCGGGCCAGCCGCCGGCGCACGGCGCCGGTGCGCCGCCCCCGGCCAATCAGACCATGCGCAAGGGTGCTCCGCCACAGCAGGCAGGGCACCCCGGGGCTCAGCCCGGCGGCCAGGCCCATATGGCTCCGGGTCCAGGAGCAGGTCCCGGCCCGCACGGTCCCGGACCGCGTAATGCCGGTGGTCCGCCGCCCGGAGCGGGTCGTTACATGGCACGCGGGCCCGCGCCGGCGCGCGACTGGGGCGGACACGCTTATCGCGGCAATCTTGCCTGGGACGGTGGACGCTGGCGCCACGAGGTCCACAACGGCCGCCCCGGCTGGTGGTGGGATGTCGGCGGCGTCTGGTACTATTATCCGCAGCGGATGGACGGCCCGCCCGCCTACATCTCCGAGGACTATATCGACGACGTGCCGGTGGCCTACGCGCCACCGGGGCCGCCGGTCGCCTATGAACCGCCGCCTCCGCCGCCGCCCGCAGATCCCGGCGCGAGCGCACTCGGCGGGGCCATCGTCGGCGGCGTGCTTGGCGGCC
Source organism: Bradyrhizobium sp. WSM3983 (assembly GCF_000473045.1). Lineage (GTDB taxonomy): Bacteria > Pseudomonadota > Alphaproteobacteria > Rhizobiales > Xanthobacteraceae > Bradyrhizobium. The sequence goes on from NZ_AXAY01000006.1 coordinate 302,944, forward strand.
TGATTTCCGGCAACGCCACGGGTGCGGCCGCAGGCGCCGTGATCGGCGGCGCGACCGGTGCGGTCGCCGGTGCCACCGCCGCTTCGCGCCCCGGCTACTATCTCGCTGAGGGCAATTGCTATTACCGCTATCCGAGCGGCCAGTATGTGCAGGCCGATCCGCGCGCCTGCTACTGAACTTCTCAAAGCAGCGTCCAACATGAATGGGGCGGGTCCGGTGCCCGCCTCATTTTGCGTTTGGGCCTGTGTAGAGACGTGGCCTGACAAGGTTGCGGCGACGCACAACAACTGCTCCAACTTTTCGCTGGCGCTGCCAGCCGCAACGCGCCTTGATCAAAGAAAAACGGAGACACGAGTCGCGGGGATAGGAACATGCTCGATGCGATCCAGATCAGCCTGGCGCTATGGGCCATGATCGTTTGCGGAGGGATCAAGGCGGTGCAACTGGTGCACTACCTGTCCTGACGCGTGCGATCGCGTTGCGCTTAGGAAACGAGCCAGGTCAGGAACGCCATCGCGCCCCAGACCAGGCCGCCGATCCAGGCCGTCATCACCAGGATGATGGCGGCGAGAAGCGCGAGGCCGAACAGGTCGGTCTTGCGCGATGATGCGCCAGCCTGTGCTTCAGCTTCTTGTGTCATGGCGAGAACAGCCATTCATCCCGTGTCGCATTCTTGCGGCGCGTGAGCCGCTGCTTAGCAAACGCCTGGGAATTCGGCTGTGACGCACTTCACATATCGCCCAGAATGAGACCTGAAAGACGACGTTCAATCCGCCCGGCAACACGCTGCTATCGAGCGGACAGAGTCCGTCGCACCAAATACGACGACTGATGGTCTTCGTATTTTTAACGTGGCGTCGTCGCCGGTAACCGCCCTTGCGCAGCCTGAAAATTCGTCGCGGTAACATCGTGCGGAAGCGCGCACGCCGGTCCGACTTTCCTCCACCGCAATCATACGGACGAAATTGCCACGCACTTGTCCATATCGGCCGGTTAAAGTTGGCCACATGTGTACGAAGTACGACCCACAGCATGAAGCCGAGGCGGCGATGAAGCGCGCTGCGGCGTCCGAAGGCCCCGACCGGCAACGACTCATCGAGCTGGCCCTGGCTTGGCACGAGCTCGCCCGCGATCGGCGCGACGACGAGCGAAGGGACTGATTTTCACCTGACAGGGAAGTTCGCGCGGTTCGGGGCTTGGCACCAATCATGAGAAAGCCCCGTGCTCGGGGGCGACAAGCACGGGCCCTTCAAAGCCGACCGGTGGCTGGCAGGCGGGCACCACTCTGTTTCATGATAGACACCAAGCCGAGCGTGATGCCGTTCCGCACGGCCCGCAGTTTTTGCCGCGCCACTCGCCGCGGCCAGCACTGCACGGTCCCGGAAGGAACATCCGTTATCCGGCGACGTTGGCCGGCAATGATAGACCTTGAATTACGCGCTCAGTCTTTCGAGATCGCCTGGAAATTTCTCGATCAATCTGGTCTGCTCATCGGCGAGCATCAGGATTCAGCCCGCTTCATCCTGAATAGGATCGACCGCATGATAATTCGCGGAGAGCGGCGCAGGCTCCTGTTGGCCAACGCTGCGATCGATGCCTACCGGGTGCGGCCGGCGCTCGTGCCGCTGCACGCTTGATCGCCTCAGACCACGGAAACGCGACGTTAAGGACCATCCGGACGTCGATTTCGCAGTCTCGATTCGTGCTTGGCGAACGAAGCGGAGTCGGATCGTGAACAAAGCCGAAGGGGCTTCCTGTATCAGGCGGCTTCCGTCTTCAGGACGGCGTCGGCATTCATCGAAAGCTTGACGTCGCGTCGCCCCCGACGGCGCCAACGTATTTCGTGCATCGTTCGTTGCACGAGGCGCAAGCCGACGTTTGGACCTCTGGCGCGCGCGAGACGTTGAAGGATGGTGAAAGTTTCCGATCGTGGCATCAAACTGACATGGAGACTATTGAAGCCTATCTGGCGCGGAAGCACAGGGAAATCGGGCTGCTGAACGATTGCCTGAAATTGCCGCGACGCCTGGCTTGTCCGCGATCTGTGGACGAGGTCATCGAGGCAAAATTCCAGCTCGCCGCCGCGCTGCGTGGGGAGCATGAGCTGCGGGACTGGAGCGCAACCGAGACGGCGTGGTCGACATCGGCCTGTCCCACCAGCAGTCTTTTCACATTCAGTTACGACTACCAGCGGGCCGATCTCAGTGTCAGTGGCCCTCCGTTCTATGAGCTCAAGCTCGGCTGCACCAGCGAGGCGATTTACACCGCCTCCGGCATGGCAGCGATCTCGGCGCTGCTGCTCGCTTCTGCGCCGGTTCTCGCCGGCGGCGAGGTTCTGGTGCTGCCCGGCGCTTACGGCGAGACGCTGGAGCTGATCGAGCGCCTTGTCCCAAACTTGCGGCTCGTCACGCTCGGGCTGCCGCTGTCTGATGCGTTTGCCCGGGCCGGTGTACCCCGAATTCTGCTGCTGGATTCCTGTGCCTCTGCCGGGGCGTTCGAGGCGGTTCTGCGCTGCGACGGTTCGGCGCTCGATCTGCTGGTCTTCGACACGACATGCTTTGCCGGCCGGTCGGGTCGCATCCGGTGCGTCCTGCGCTGGGCGCAGCGATGCAAGATTCCGGTCGTGATGGTGCGAAGCCATAACAAGCTGGATTCGCTCGGTGCGGAATACAGAAGGCTCGGCTCGGCGGTTTTCGTCGGCTGGCGCGAGCAGGGCGCCGCAGCGGGCGGTTCGATGGTCGCGCGCCTTGTGCGGATACCCGCAACGCGGTCCGGCTCCTGGGCGGCGCGGCGCTGCCGGCGCACTTCCCCGCCCTATGTGGGCAGCGAAGCCTATTGGGCGTTAACGAAGGGGCGCGTCGCAGCCATCCTGCGCAATGGCCGCCATGCAGCACGGCTTTTTGCGCGCGAGTTCGCCTCGCTCTCGGCCGAACTCCATTTCGCCCACGGTCTCTACGTCACGCACCGCGCCCGCCGTCCCCTCGACGAGGCCGGTGCACGGCAAGCCGCCCAAACCATGAGCCATGATCAGCGAGAAGGGATATTCCATCCGCCACGCCGGCAGCTTCGGGTTCGATTTCGCTGCGACCGAGTGGTTTCACGACGCGTCCATGGATCGGTACAGCGTCCGGGTCGCGGTCCCGGATTTGCCGACGGAGCTGTGGAATGATCTTGCAGCGCGGTTGCCGAATGGTGGAGGTCGAATCAATGTCGGCTTGGTTCGCAACTCTCGGCAAATCTTTGATTTTCCTGCCGATTATTGCTGCGCCAAAATCGCTCGATAGTCGACGTGCTGGCCTCGACGCGCCCAGGCCTGATGAAGCCTCCTCCCGGTTGCGTGAAGGCTTCAGCATCGGCTCAATGCCACGTCACCGAATAGGTCCGCCCGTTGGTATTGGGGTCGCTGTTGTCGCTGGCAGAGAAAACAAGGCCTTCTCCGCGCCAATGCCAGTAGCTGCCGTTGATCGCATTCCAGCGCGCGTGCGGTGGCCCGAGCGGGCGACCGTCCTCGAAGAGGGCAAGGGTGGATCGCGTGGGGCTCCAGTCGACATCTGCGATGGCATCAAGCTTTTGGGGTAGGGCACTTCGCCACGCGGTCTCGTTGACTCTGCGGAAAGGGCCGGAGAGCTGTGCGAACTTCGGCGGGTCCGGTTTCGGAACGTAGCTGTAGTGCAGGTAAAGTGCGACCGGGAAATAGACGGCGAGCACGACCAGGACCACCTTGGTAGCTTGTGAAAGGGTCAAAGATGAGATGGCCATTCGCCGCCCTTGTCTGGCAGACCAAAGCACTCCCGAACGGTGAGCGCTTTCAAATCGCAGCGAAGCATTCGCCTTCCTTTAAATTTTTTGTTTCTGACCCTACCAGCACACTGCCTGATCGAGCAACTCGATCCGAAGTTGGAGTGTGACAGATGCCGCAAGCGATCACGGCTACCCAGCTGAAAGCGATCGCCGGCGCCGGCGCGCGTGCCGACCTGGAGTCGGCAATCGTGCGGAGCTGGCCGAAACGCGGTCGCCAAGGCCCGGTTGACGTCGAAGCTACGGGCGGCGCATTTCCTCGCGCAGATCATGACCGAGACCGGCGGCTTGCAAATCCTCGAGGAGAGCGGAGCGTACCGCGAGCCGCGCATCATGGCGATCTTCGGAGTCGGGCGGCACAGTGCGGCCGTGACTGAGGCCGAGGCGCGGCGGATCGCTGCGCGGCCCCTGGCCCAGCGCGAGCCCGTGCTGTTTAACCGTGTCTATGGCGTCGGCAATCCGACCCAAGATGCGAGAGTTCCAGAACCCGGGCCCGAACGATGGCTGGCTCTATGGCGGCGGCGGTATGATGCAGGCGATCGGCAAGGGCAACTTTGCCACGATTTTTGATGGCGATCCCAGCAGGACTCGAACCTGCAACCCGCGGAGTAGAAATCCGCTACTCTATCCAGTTGAGCTATGGGACCGTCCTGGGCCACCCCGGTTCGGGGGGCCTGCTGTCATATAGCATGCCAATATGAAAAATCTGGTGTTTCGCCAAGCCTGAACCGAACCCTTTTCCCCGACGTCGCGACAAAGCGGAGCGGCGGAGTGTCAGGGTGCCGGGTTGAGCGGCAGCGTACTGGACGATGGATCACATCGCCGGGGGCGCTTACCAGCTTCCGGGACACGGCCGCCGGTCGACTGGTCCGGTATTGCTGCGCCCCAGGACGGCGTGCGCGGCCATAGCGCGATCGGTCTCCTCTGGGCGTGGCTTGCCATGGCGAATGCGACGTTTTGCACCTTTGGTTCCATCGCCTTGAGTCCGTCACCTTTCCGCGCACTTTATCGCCGCCGCGGCGTTCGTCCGCGATTTCCGGGAGTACATTCATGATCGGTCTGGTTCGCGCCGTCACACTCTGCGCCACGCTGGCGCTTGGCCTGAGCGCCGCACACGCGGCGGACAAGGCGTTCAAACGCGACGATCTCGCTGATTCCGCCATCAAGCTGGAGGCGCAGATCAAGAGCGAGGCGGGACCGGTCGCCAAGACCAATGCGACGCTGAAGACGGACGCCGACGCCGCCTTCCGGCGCAGCGATTACCGCACCGGGCTCTCGGTGCTCGGCCAGATCGCCGCCACCACGCCAGATGACGCCGGCAACTGGCTGCGGCTCGCAAAGGTCATCTTCCAGATCACGCCGAAGAGCTCGAGCGAGCAGACCTTCCTGCTGGAGCGCGCCTCGACCGCCGCCTACCTCGCCTATCAGCGCGCCGGCAATCCGGGCGAGGAGGCGGATGCGCTCGCCGTGCTCGGCAAGTCGCTCGCGGAGCGCAAGCTGTGGCGGCCGGCGCTGGATTCGCTGCGGCTGTCGCTCGACATGCGCGAGGTCGCTGACGTCCGCGGCAGCTACGAGAAGCTGCGCGACGAGCACGGCTTCCGGCTGCTCGACTATACCGTGGACTCGGATTCGGCGAGCCCACGCGCGTGCTTCCAGTTCTCGGAGGAGCTCGCCAAGCGCACCGACTTCGCGCCGTACCTCGCGCTGGCGGGCCAGGACAAGCCGGCGCTGTCAGCCGAGGGCAAGCAGCTCTGCGTCGACGGGCTGAAGCACGGCGAGCGCTACAACATCAACCTGCGCGCCGGCCTGCCGTCGACCGTGAAGGAAGGCCTGCCGAAATCGGCCGAGTTCAACATCTATGTGCGCGACCGCAAGCCGTTCGTGCGCTTCACCAGCCGCGCCTATGTGCTGCCGCGGACCGGTCAGCGCGGCATTCCCGTCGTCAGCGTCAACACGCCCGCGGTCACCGTCAACGTGTTCCGGATCGGCGATCGCAATCTGATCAACACTGTGGTCGACAGCGACTTCCAGAAGACGCTGTCGAAGTACCAGCTCAGCGATCTCGGCGGCGAGCGCGGTGTGAAGGTTTGGTCCGGCGAGCTCGCGACCGCGATGACGCTTAACCAGGACGTCATCACAGCGTTTCCGGTCGACCAGGCGCTGGGTGAGCTCCAGCCCGGCGTTTACGTGATGACGGCTGCGGCCAAGGGCCCCGGCAGCGACGATGATTACCAGCTCGCAACCCAATGGTTCATCGTCTCCGATCTCGGCGTCACCGCCTATTCCGGCAATGACGGCATCCACGTCTTCGTCAATTCGCTGGCCTCGACCGACCCGGTCGGCAAAGCCGAGGTGCGGCTGCTCGCCCGCAACAACGAGATTTTGGCGACGCGCAAGACCGACGATTCGGGCCACGTGCTGTTCGAGGCGGGGCTCGCGCGCGGCGAGGGCGGCTTGTCGCCGGCGATGCTGACGGTCACCGGCGAGAAGGCCGACTACGCCTTCCTCAGCTTGAAGACCTCGGCCTTTGATCTGTCCGACCGCGGTGTCGCGGGCCGCGTGGTGCCTGTTGGCGCCGACGCCTTCGTCTATGCCGAGCGCGGTGTCTACCGCTCCAGCGAGACTGTCTATCTCACCGCGCTGCTGCGGGACGGGCAGGGCAACGCCGTCAATGGCGGGCCGCTGACCCTGGTGATCGAGCGCCCCGACGGCGTCGAATTCCGCCGCGCTCAGCTCGCGGACCAGGGCGCCGGCGGCCGCACGCTTGCCGTGCCGCTCAACTCGGCCGTTCCGACCGGCACCTGGCGGGTCCGCGCCTTCACCGATCCGAAGGGATCTTCGGTCGGAGAGACCACTTTCATGGTCGAGGATTACGTTCCGGATCGGATCGAATTCGACTTGTCTGCCAAGGACAAGCTGATCAAGGCTAACGCTCCTGTGGAGCTTAAAGCCGACGGTCACTTCCTCTATGGCGCGCCGGCGTCTGGTCTCCAGCTCGAAGGCGACATGCTCATCGCGCCCGCAAGCGAGCGGCCAGGCTTTGCCGGCTACCAGTTCGGCGTCGCCGATGAGGAGACCACGTCGAACGAGCGCACGCCGCTGGAGAACCTTCCCGAAGCCGACTCCAATGGCGTTGCGACCTTTCCGGTGACGCTGGAGAAGCAGCCGGCCTCGACCCGTCCGCAGGAGGCGCAGATCTTCGTCCGCATGGTCGAGACGGGCGGGCGCGCCGTCGAGCGCAAGCTCGTGCTGCCGGTCGCGCCCGCGGCGGCGCTGATCGGCATCAAGCCGCTATTCGGCGACAAGAACGTCGCGGAGGGCGACAAGGCCGAGTTCGACATCGTGTTCGTCTCGCCCGAGGGCAAGACCTTGCCGCGCGACGGCCTGCGCTACGAGCTCCTGAAGATGGAGTCGCGCTACCAATGGTACCGCCAGAACAATTACTGGGAGTACGAGCCGGTCAAGTCGACCTCGCGCGTCGCCGACGGTGACGTCACCATCGCCGCCGACAAGCCGTCGCGGATCTCGCTCGCGCCCCAGCCCGGCCGCTACCGGCTCGATGTCAAAGCGAACGACGCCGACGGCCCCATGACCTCGGTGCAATTCGATGTCGGCTGGTATTCCGACGGCAGCGCCGATACGCCGGACCTGCTGGAGACCTCGATCGACAAGCCGCAATACTCATCAGGCGACACCATGACGGTGTCGGTCAATGCCCGCTCCGCCGGCAAGCTTACCGTCAACGTGCTCGGCGATCGCCTGCTGACGACGCAGACCATCGACGTCAAGGAAGGCACCGCGCAGGTGAAGCTCCCGGTCGGCAAGGATTGGGGCACCGGCGCCTATGTGGTGGCAACGCTGCGCCGTCCGCTCGATGCGGCAGCCCAGCGCATGCCGGGCCGCGCGATCGGCCTGAAATGGTTCGGGATCGACAAGCAGACGCGCACGCTCCAGGTCAAGCTGACGCCGCCAGCGCTGATCCGGCCGAATGCAACGCTGAAGATCCCGGTCAAGCTCGAGGGGCTCAATCCGGGCGAGGACGCCAAGGTCGTCATCGCCGCCGTCGATGTCGGCATTCTCAACCTCACCAATTACAAGCCGCCGGCGCCGGATGACTATTATCTCGGCCAGCGCCGTCTGAGCGCGGAGATCCGCGATCTCTATGGGCAACTGATCGACGGCATGTCGGGCACGCGCGGCCAGATCAAGTCCGGCGGCGACGCAGGCGCTGCCGAGCTCCAGGGCTCGCCGCCCGCGCAAAAACCGCTGGCGCTCTATTCGGGCATCATTACCGTCGGCGCCGACGGCAGCGCGGAAGTGAGCTTCGAGATTCCGGAGTTCGCCGGCACGGCGCGCGTGATGGCGGTGGCGTGGACCGCGACCAAACTCGGGCGAGCCAACACGGACGTCGTGATCCGCGATCCCGTGGTGCTGACCACGACCCTGCCTCGCTTCCTGCTCAACGGCGACCACGGCACGGTCAATCTGGAGATCGACAATGTCGAGGGCCAGGCCGGCGACTATGTCATCAACGTCAAGACGGGCGGCCCGGTAAAGATGACCGGCAATCCCGCCACCACGGTCAAGCTCGCCGCCAAGCAGCGCAATTCGTTCTCGCTGGCAATCGACGCAACCGCAGCGGGGCCGGCGACGCTCGACGTCGACATCAAGGGGCCGAACGGCCTGGGGCTGGCGCGCCATTATGCGCTCGACGTCAAGGCGGCAACGCAAGTGCTGGCGCGGCGCTCGATCCGGACGCTGGCGAAGGGCGAGAGCCTGACGCTAACCTCGGACATGTTCTCCGACCTCGTGCCGGGCACCGGCAGCGTCTCGGTCTCGGCGAGCCTGTCGACCGCGCTCGATGCGGCGACGATCCTCAAAGCGCTCGACCGCTATCCCTATGGCTGCTCGGAGCAGATCACGAGTCGCGCGATGCCGCTGCTCTACGTCAACGACCTCGCGGCGGGGGCGCATCTCGCCATGGACACCGAGGTCGACCAGCGCATTCGCGATGCCATCGAGCGGCTTTTGGCCCGTCAGGGCTCCAATGGCTCGTTCGGCCTGTGGTCGGCTGGCGGCGATGATGCCTGGCTCGATGCGTACGTCACGGACTTCCTCACCCGTGCCCGTGAAAAGGGTTTTGTGGTGCCGGACGTGCTGTTCAAGAACGCGCTCGATCGCATCCGCAACTCGGTCGTCAACGGCAACGAGCCGGAGAAGGACGGCGGCCGCGATCTCGCCTACGGCCTCTACGTGCTAGCCCGCAACGGCGCGGCGCCGATCGGCGATCTCCGCTATCTCGCGGATACCAAGCTGAACAATCTGGCGACGCCGATCGCCAAATCCCAGCTCGCGGCGGCGCTGGCTCTGGTCGGCGACCGTAACCGTGCTGAGCGGGTCTATGGCGCAGCCCTCGACAGCCTCGCGCCAAAGCCGGTGCTGGAGTTCGGCCGCACCGACTACGGCTCGCAGCTGCGCGACGCTGCTGCACTCGTCTCGCTCGCAAGCGAAGGCAACGCGCCGAAGGCGACGCTGACGCAAGCCGTATTGCGGGTCGAGACCGCGCGCGGGCTGACGCCCTACACCTCCACGCAGGAGAATGCGTGGCTGGTGCTGGCGGCGCGGGCACTGGCCAAGGAGAACCTCTCGATCGAGGTCGACGGCCAGCCGGTCAAGACCGCGCTCTACCGCAGCTACAAGGCGGACACGCTCAGCGGCAAGCCGCTGAAGATCACCAACACCGGCGATGCGCCGGTGCAGGCGGTGATCTCGGTGTCCGGCTCGCCGGTGACGCCGGAGCCGGCCGCGTCCAACGGCTTCAAGATCGAGCGCAATTACTTCACGCTCGACGGCAAGCCGGCGGACATCAGCAAGGTCAAGCAGAACGATCGCTTCGCCGTGGTGTTGAAGATTACGGAGGCGAAGCCCGAGTACGGCCACATCATGGTGTCCGACTATCTGCCGGCGGGGCTGGAGATCGACAACCCGAAGCTGGTGTCGTCGGGCGACAGTGGTACGCTGGACTGGATCGAGGACGGGCAGGAGCCGGAGGATACCGAGTTCCGTGACGACCGCTTCACTGCTGCGGTCGATCGTGCCTCGGACTCCAAGGCGGTCTTCACCGTGGCCTATGTCGTGCGCGTGGTCTCGCCCGGCAAATACGTGCTGCCGCAGGCCTATGTCGAGGATATGTACAACCCCTCGCGCTACGGCCGCACTGGGACGGGATCCGTCGAGGTGCGGGCGGCGAAGTGAGTAGCGAGATGAGCGAGGCGCTGAGCGACGGCGTGGACGGCCGGGTCAAGCCCGGCCATGACGGAGGACGGGGCAGGGGATATCGTCTCCCCTCCGTCGCCGCGCTCGCGTTCATCCTCGGCGTCATCGGCTTCGTCGGCTGGGTCTACTCACTCGGCCCGCTGCCGCTCGACGAAGCGCGCCGTGTGTCCACCACAATCGTCGACCGCAACGGAAAACTGCTGCGCGCCTATGCCATGGCCGACGGCCGCTGGCGGCTGCCGGTCGATGCCAAAGCCAATGTCGATCCGACCTATCTGAAACTGTTGTTCGCCTATGAGGACCAGCGCTTCTACGCCCATGACGGCATCGATCCGCTGGCGCTGGGCCGCGCAGCGGCGCAACTCACCACGCGCGGCCACATCGTGTCCGGTGGCTCGACCATCTCGATGCAGCTCGCCCGCCTGATGGAGCCGCGGCGGCAGCGTTCGCTCTATGCAAAACTGCACCAGATCGTGCGCGCGATCGAACTGGAGCGAACGCTGAGCAAGGACGAGATTCTCAACCTCTACCTCGCGCTCGCGCCCTACGGCGGCAATCTCGAGGGCGTCCGCGCCGCCTCCATCGCCTATCTCGGCAAGGAGCCGAAGCGGCTGTCGCTGGCCGAGGCTGCATTGCTGGTCGCGCTGCCGCAATCGCCGGAGACGCGCAGGCTCGATCGCTATCCGGAAGCGGCGCGTATCGCACGCGACCGCGTACTCGACCGCATGGTCGAGGAGCATGTGGTCAGCACCGACGACGCCAAGCAGGCCAAGGCCGTTCCCGTGCCAAAGCTGCGCAAGCCGATGCCGATCCTGGCCCCGCATGCGTCTGACAGTGCGCTGGCGACGGTCAAGGACGTGCCGATCATCAAGCTGACGCTGGATTCCAATCTCCAGAAGGTGCTGGAGCCGCTGGCACGCGATCGCGCCATCGTGCTGGGGCCGAACATTTCGGTCGGCATCATCGTGGTCGACAATGACAGCGGCGACGTGCTCGCGCGCGTCGGCTCGGCGGATTATTTCGACGACAGCCGGGCAGGGCAGGTCGACATGACCCGCGCCATCCGCTCGCCGGGCTCGACGCTCAAGCCGTTCATCTATGGCCTCGCCTTCGAGGACGGTTTTGTGCATCCCGACAGCCTGATCGACGACCGGCCGGTGCGCTTCGGCTCCTACGCGCCGGAAAATTTCGACATGACGTTCCAGGGCACGGTGCCGGTGAAGAAGGCGCTGCAGCTCTCACTGAACGTGCCGGCGATCGTATTGCTCGACCGCGTTGGCTCGAGCCGGCTGGCCTCGCGGCTGCGCCAGGCCGGCGGCAATCTGGTTCTGCCTAAAGACGAGGCACCGGGGCTCGCGATGGGCCTTGGCGGCGTCGGCGTGACGCTTCAGGATCTCGCGCAGCTCTATGCCGGGTTCGCCCGGCTCGGCACCACCAAGCCCCTGCGTGAGGTGATGGCTGCCACGGACGATCGTGAGCCACTGCGGCTGCTGGATCAGGTCGCGGCCTGGCAGGTCGGCAATGTGCTGTTGGGAACTCCGCCGCCGGAGAACGCCGCCCACAACCGCATCGCCTTCAAGACCGGCACCTCCTACGGCTATCGCGATGCCTGGTCGGTGGGGTTCGACGGCCGCATGACCATTGGCGTCTGGGTCGGCCGGCCCGATGGCGCGCCGGTTCCCGGCCTGATCGGCCGCGTCGCCGCGGCGCCCATCCTGTTCGACGCCTTCGCGCGGACCGGCAAGACCCTGGTTCCGCTGCCCAAGCCCCCGAAGGGAACCCTGGTTGCCAGCAACGCAAAGTTGCCTTTACCCTTGAAGCGGTTCCGTCCGGTCGGGGAACTGGTTCGGACCGGCGGTGAGCAGGCGCTCCACATCCAGTTCCCGCTCAATGGCTCCCGGATCGACGTGGATCGCTCGGGCGGCGCCGAGGTTGCCGCCATGCCCGTCAAGGTCGCCGGCGGGGTGTTGCCGATGACTGTCATGGTCAACGGTACCGCGCTCGGCGAAATCGACGGACGGCGCCAGCGCCTGATCGATCCGCCCGGCCCGGGCTTTGCACGGCTGACCGTGATCGATGCCACTGGCGCCGCGGACACAGTTGTCATTCGAATTCAATGAACGTGGCTTAAGCGGTTGTGGCGATGGCGGTTTCAGCGTAAGCGGAACCAATGGCCGAGACCTACCCAACTCCCCGTTTTGGAGCGCCCCGCGAGCCGAAAACGCCTGTGAATCCGGGCAGCCGGCTCGTGTTGATGCTCGACTTTGCCACTGCCAGCCACGCACGTGCGGTGAGCTTCCTGGTGCTGTGTGCGCTGCTGCTGTTCCTGCCCGGCTTCTTCACCATCCCGCCGGTCGACCGCGACGAGGCGCGGTTCGCGCAGGCCACCAAGCAGATGGTCGAGAGCGGCGACTATGTCGACATCCGTTTCCAGGAGGACGTGCGCTACAAGAAGCCGGTCGGCATCTATTGGTTGCAATCGGCTGCAGTCGAAGCCGCGACGGCGCTGAAGCTGCCGAAGGCCGAATTGCGGATCTGGGTCTATCGGCTGCCGTCGCTGATTGGCGCGATCGGCGCGGTCCTGATGACCTATTGGACGGCGCTCGGCTTCGTGACGCGGCGCGCGGCAGTCCTGGCCTCGCTGCTGATGTCCGCCTCCGTGCTGCTCGGTGTTGAAGCGCGTCTCGCCAAGACCGACGCGATGCTGCTGTTCTGCGTCGTCGCCGCGATGGGCGCGATGGCACGGGCCTATCTGTCCTGGCAGCGCGCCGAGAATGAGACCCATCCGCCCTGGAGCTGGCCCGCGATCTTCTGGACCGCGCTTGCCGTCGGCATCCTGATCAAGGGCCCTCTGATCCTGATGTTCGCAGGCCTGACCATCGTCGCGCTCGCGATCCTGGACCGCGATGCCTCCTGGCTGTGGAAGCTGCGCCCGGTCTGGGGCCTGATGTGGATGCTGGTGCTGGTGCTGCCCTGGTTCGTCGCGATCTTCTGGCGCGCGGGCGATGCCTTCTTCGCCGACTCCGTCGGCGGCGACATGTTGAGCAAGATCGGCGCGCAGGAATCCCATGGCGCGCCGCCCGGTCTTTACCTGGCACTGTTCTGGATCACCTTCTGGCCCGGCGCGCCGCTTGCGGCGATGGCGGCACCTGCGGTGTGGCGGGCGCGGCGCGAGCCCGGCGCGCAGTTCCTGCTGGCCTGGCTGATCCCGTCGTGGATCGTGTTCGAGGCGGTGCTGACCAAGCTGCCGCATTACGTGCTGCCGCTCTACCCCGCGATCGCGATCCTCACCGTCGGCGCACTGGAGCGTCGGGTGCTGTCGCGCTCCTGGCTGGCGCGTGGCTCGGCCTGGTGGTTCGCGATCCCCGCGGGCGGCTCGATCATCGCCGTCGTCGGCGCGGTCATGCTGACGCGGCAGCCGGCCTTTGTGGCCTGGCCCTTCATCGCGGCCTCGCTGATCTTCGGCCTGTTCGCCTGGTGGCTCTACGACGACAACCGGGCCGAGCGCTCGGTGCTCAACGCGCTGGTTGCGGCGCTGATGCTGGCGGTGGTGGTCTACGGCATCGTGCTGCCGTCGCTGACGCCGCTGTTTCCGAGTATCGAGGTCGCGCGTGCGCTGCGCAATGTCACCTGCGTCGGGCCGAAGGCAGCGTCGGCCGGCTATCATGAGCCAAGCCTCGTGTTCCTGACGGGCACCCAGACGCTGTTGACCGACGGGTCTGGAGCTGCCGACTTCCTCAGGCAGGGAAGCTGCCGGTTTGCGCTGATCGAGCAGCGCTCGGAGCGCAGCTTCGTGCAGCGCGCCGAAGCGATCGGCCTGCGCTACAAGGTCGGAACGCGCATCGACGGTTATAATTTCTCGCAAGGACGCGCGATCTCGATCTCGATCTTCCGCTCCGAGGGCACCGAATAGGATGCCTGTTACGCCCGTCATCGCGCCGCGTGCGAGCTATCCCATGCAGTTGCTCGCGGTCGCGGGGCATGCGCTGGCGCAGCTCGTGCGCACGCCCTCGCATTCGTGCCGCGAAGCCGCTGCGCGAAAACTGGCGCGACATTCGCTGTGGCTCAGCGCGGCCGGCGCCGCCCTGATTATCGTGCTGATGGTCGCGTTTGACCAGACCGAGATCCAGCTGATGCCGGCGCGCGGTACGCCGGCGCTCTGGCCGATCCGCATCCTCACCGATTTCGGCAAGGACGAGAATGTGCTCTCCTTGCTGGGTGTCGCGCTCATCGTCGTGGCGCTCGTTGCGGCCGCGATGCACGGCACAAGCCGCGCGCTGCTGCTCGGCTTCGGCACCCGGCTGCAATATCTGTTTCTGTCGGTTGCCTTCTCCGTGTTCGTCGCCGAGATCCTGAAATATCTCATCGGTCGCGGGCGTCCGTTCGTCGGCGGCAAGGCCGATCCGTTCAACTTCATACCGTTCGAGGGCACGGGAGCGTATGCCAGCCTGCCGTCGGGGCATGCGGTGACGGTCTTCGCTCTTGCCTTTGCTGTCTCGGCGCTGTGGCCGCGCCTGCGCGTGTTCATGTTCACTTACGCAATAGTGATCGTGCTGACACGCCTGGTGCTGCTGGCGCACCACCCGAGTGACGTCACGGCCGGCGCTCTGGTCGGGATGGTCGGCGCCATGGCGGTCCGCTACTGGTTTGCCGCGCGCCGCCTCGGCTTTGCGATCCGTGCCGACGGCACCATCGTGCCGCTGCCGGGGGCGATCACGGACCGGCTCAAAAGGGTTGCCCGCGGGCCATCTGCCCCATAAAAGCGGCTGCTTCCTCGGGGCTGCCGGTTCCCCGGAGGCAGGCTAATTCCAACCACGAGCTTCGATTTGTCGTCGTCCCAGCCTTCGGTTTCCATTGTCGTCCCTGTGCGCAACGAAGCCGACAATATTGCGCCATTGATCGAGGAGATCACGGCCGCGCTCAATGGCCGCTGGGCCTATGAGATCATCTATATCAACGACGGCTCGACCGATGCGACCGGCGAGCGGCTCGCGGCGATCATGGCGCAGCGGGACAATCTGCGGCAGTTGCGCCATGCCAAATCGGGCGGCCAGTCGGCGGCGGTGCGCAGCGGCGTGCGCGCGGCCCGCGGCGCGATCGTGGCGACGCTCGACGGCGATGGCCAGAACAATCCGGCGTTCCTTCCGGACTTGATCGCGGCGGTGGAGAAGGGCCCCAATGTCGGGCTTGCCGCCGGACAACGCGTCGGACGCAAGGATACCGGCTTCAAGAAACTCCAGTCGCGGGTGGCCAACAAGATCCGCAACACGATCCTGCAGGACGGCACGCGCGACACCGGCTGCGGGCTGAAGGCGTTCCCGCGCGAGGTCTTCCTGACCATGCCCTATTTCGACGGGCTGCACCGTTTCCTGCCGGCGCTCGTCCGCCGCGAAGGTTTTGACATCGCCTATGTCGACGTGATCGACCGGCCGCGCCATTCCGGCGTGTCCAATTACGGCCTCTTCGACCGGCTGTGGATCGGGATCATGGATCTCGCCGGCGTCTGGTGGCTGATCCGCCGCAAGAAGCCCACTCCAGACGTGACCGAGGTAAAGGCATGATCATTCAATTTGGTCAGGCGTTGCACAATTATTTTTACGACGTCTTCGTCGCCAAGTTCGATTTCTGGCTCGCCTTCGGCCTGGTCGCTCAGCTGTTCTTCACCGCGCGCTTTCTGGTGCAATGGATCGCGAGCGAGCGCGCCGGCAACAGCGTGGTGCCGATGGCGTTCTGGTTCTGCTCGATGGGCGGTGGCCTGATGACGCTGGCCTACGGCGTCGTGAAGCGCGAGCCGGTCATCATCCTCGGACAGGCGTTTGCGACGATCATCTATATCCGCAACATCATGCTGATCATCAAGAACCGCGGCCGGATGTCGAAGATGCTGGACCGCTGATCGCACAACCGCTGAGACGGCGCTATCGTATTTTCACGCAGACCACGATCATCAAGCCTCGTCTGTAGGCTCACATTGCCCCCTTGAGGGCAGCGAAACCGCGATCGAGATCGGCCTTGAGGTCGTCGACGCTCTCGAGCCCGATGTGCAGTCGCAGTGTCGGGCCACCCGGCGCCCACTTGGTCGCGGTACGATAGGCGTCGCAGTCGAAGGGAATCGCAAGGCTCTCGAAGCCGCCCCAGGAGAAACCCATGCCGAACAGCTTGAGCGTGTTGAGCATGGTGTCGACGGCCTTCTGCGGCGCCGGCTTCAGCACGATGCTGAACAGGCCGGAGGCACCGGTGAAGTCGCGCTTCCAGATGGCGTGACCCGGATCGGTCTCGAGCCCCGGATGCAGGACGCGCGCGACTTCGGGGCGGCCAGCGAGCCAGCGCGCCATATCGAGGCCGGAGCGGTGATGCTGCGCGAGCCGGACCGACAGCGTGCGCAGGCCGCGCAGCGCGAGGAAGACGTCATCAGGGCCGGCGCAGACGCCGAGCAGACGGATGCCTTCCGCAATCTGCGGCCAGGCCTTGGCGTTGGCCGAGATGGTGCCGAACATGATGTCGGAATGGCCGCCAATGTATTTGGTGGCTGCCTGCATGCTGATGTCGACACCCTGCTCGAGGGAGCGGTGATAGAGCGGCGTCGCCCAGGTGTTGTCATCTATGACAAGCGCGTCGCGCGCATGTGCGACCTCGGCGATGGCGCGAATGTCGGACATCTCGAACGATTGCGAGCCGGGCGCCTCGACCAGCACGGCGCGGGTGTTGGGCTTGAATAGCTTCTCGATGCCGGCGCCGATCAGCGGATCGAAATAGGTGGTCTCGATGCCAAGGCGGGCCAGCATGCCGTTGCAGAAATTGCGCGTGGGACGATAGACGTTGTCGCAGACCAGCAGATGGTCGCCGGTCTTCAGCACCGAGAGCAGGGTGGTCGAGATCGCCGACAGGCCGGACGGCACGATGCCGACGCCGGCGCATTGCGGCCCCTCCAGTGCCATCAGCGTGTCCTGGAACGCCCGCGTGGTCGGGGTGCCGTGGCGGCCATAGGTGAACTCGCCGCGATGGGCATGCAGGTCCTCGGCGGTCGGATAGAGCACGGTCGAGCCGTGGAACACCGGCGGGTTGACGAACCCCTTCTGCGCCTTGGTGTCGCGGCCGGAGGTGACCAGCCGGGTTTCGGCATGCTGCTGTGCGGGGTGCGAGGAATCCATGCGTCTGCTTTCAAAAAAGCGTTTCTGCCGGGCGCGGATCGCACGGCTGGGACGGCCGAAAGGCCGCTCACGTTAATAACAGAACACAGAAGAGTCCCGTCAACCCCTTGACCCGGCTCGCCAGTCGTTCTGTGATGCGCAGGTGCTATTCAGTCGCCGCATGTTGAGGGGCCTGCCGCGACCTTCGATCCTTCGTCTGACCGGACCTTGCGCCACAGCCACAACGGCGGGCGCCTGCGGCGAGGATTAAGGTATGGCCTCCCAGGATGTGCGAGTGTTCGGCAAGATTTTCCAGCATGACTCTTGCAAGGCTCCCCTTTCCATAGGGAAAGTCTTGGCAGAGACACCGTTCCTGACCTTGAGATGACTTTGAAAGGCTTGAAGCCCATGAAACGCGTAACCCTGGCTCTCTCTTTTGCTCTCGCCGCCGGCCTCTCTGCCCAGGCCGCCGATGCGCAAACGCTCAAGACCATCAAGGACCGGGGCATGCTGTCCTGCGGCGTCAGCCAGGGCCTGCCCGGCTTCTCCTCGCCTGACGACAAGGGCAACTGGACCGGCCTTGACGTCGATGTCTGCCGTGCGATCGCGGCGGTGGTCCTGAACGATCCGACCAAGATCAAGTTCGTGCCGCTGTCAGCCAAGGACCGCTTCACGGCGCTCCAATCCGGCGAGATCGACGTGCTCTCGCGCAACACCACCTGGACGGTTTCGCGCGACACGTCGCTAGGCGCCAACTTCACCGGCGTCACCTACTATGACGGACAGGGTTTCATGGTGAAGAAGTCGCTCAAGGTCAATTCCGCGCTGGAGCTCAACAGCGCCTCCGTTTGCGTCCAGACCGGCACCACCACCGAACTGAACCTTGCCGATTACTTCAAGGCCAATAACATGAAGTATGAGGTGATCGCGTTCGGCACGATCGACGAAGCGGTCAAGGCCTACGAGTCGGGGCGCTGCGACGTCTTCACCGACGATTCATCCGGACTCTATGCCAGCCGCCTGAAGCTGACCAATCCCGCCGATCACATCGTGCTGCCCGAGATCATTTCGAAGGAGCCACTGGGTCCGATGGTGCGCCACGGCGACGATCAGTGGTTCGACGTCGTGAAATGGACGCTGTTCGCGATGGTCACGGCCGAGGAGCTCGGCATCACCCAGAAGAACGTCGACGAGATGGCGAAATCCGACAAGCCGGAGCTCAAGCGGGTGCTCGGCACCGACGGCAATCTCGGCGAACAGCTTGGCCTCACCAAGGACTGGGTGATCCGGATCGTGAAGGCAGTCGGCAATTACGGAGAGTCGTTCGATCGCAATGTCGGCGCCGGCTCGCCGCTCGGTATCAGCCGCGGCATCAACAGTCTCTGGACCAAGGGCGGGCTGCAATACGCGCCGCCGATCCGCTGATCGGCACCCCCGCAGGCTGTGCCGATGGGCGACGAGGCCCGGAAACCGCCACCGCAAGTCGCGTTGAAGCTGAGGCGCGCGCTCGGTGGCAAGGCAGGCTGGAACGGCGTCGCCGTCCAGCTTGTCTTTGGCGCGATCCTGGCCTGGATTGCCTATGAGATCATCTCGAACGCCCGTACCAACCTGGAAACTCAGCACATCGCCGCGGGCTTCGGGTTCCTGCAAAACAGCGCCAGCTTCGACGTCAATCAGACCCTGATCTCCTATTCGGGGTCCGATACCTACTTCCGCGTCTTTGTGGTCGGCGTCCTGAACACGCTGCTGGTTTCGGTGGTCGGCATCTTCTTTGCCACCTTGATCGGTTTCATCGTCGCACTCTGCCGTTTGTCGCCCAACTGGCTGGTGTCGCGCGTCGGCGGTCTCTATGTCGAGGCCATCCGCAACCTGCCGCTGCTGTTCCAGATCCTGTTCTGGTATCTCGCAGTGCTCGCGGCACTGCCGGCGCCGCGGCAAAGCGTCTCGATCTTCGGCGCCTTCTTTCTCAACAATCGCGGCGTGATCGTGCCGTCACCGCTGGGGCAGCCCGGCCTTGCTCCATTCCTTGCCGTGCTGGCGCTCGGCCTCGTCGCGTCGCTGGCGTTGCGCAGCTACGCGCGGCGCGCGCTGTTTGGGCAGGGCCGCGTGATCCGGATCTGGCCGTATGTGCTGACAATGCTCGTCGGATTTCCGCTCGTCACGATGCTTGTGTTCGGCCTGCCCTTCACGTTCGAATTTCCGCAGCTGAAGGGATTCAACTTCGCCGGCGGCGGGCGGGTCATTCCGGAGCTCGTCGCACTGACGGTGGGACTGTCGACCTATACGGCGGCCTTCATCGCCGAGATCGTCCGTGCCGGCATCCTGTCGGTCCATAAGGGGCAGATGGAGGCGGGCTCCTCGCTGGGCTTGAGCCGAGGCGCGACGTTACGGCTGATCGTGGTGCCGCAGGCCATGCGCGTCATCGTGCCGCCGCTCACCAACCAATACCTCAACCTGACCAAGAACTCGTCGCTTGCGGTCGCGATCGGTTATCCCGATCTCGTCTCGGTGTTCGCCGGCACGGCACTGAGCCAGACCGGACAGGCGATCGAGATCATCGCCATGACGATGGGCGTCTATCTCCTGACCTCGCTCATCACCAGCGCCATCATGAGCGTCTATGGCTGGCGCATCAGTCGGAGCCTCGGTGCATGACCGATATTGTCGCGTCTTCCTTTGTCCGGCAGGACCTGGTTGCCGAGCGCCCGGCGCCTGTGAAGACCACCGGCTTTCTCGGCTTCGTGCGCACGCGCCTGTTGAACTCGCCGACCAATATCCTGCTGACGATCCTCGGCCTGTTGCTGGTCTGGTACGCCGTCGTTCCGACCATCAAGTTCCTGCTGGTCGATGCGGTCTGGAGCGGCAAGGATCGCACGGCCTGCCTCGCCGAGAATGCCGGCCGTCCGGTCGGCGCTTGCTGGCCCTTTATCCAGGCCAAGTTCACGCAGCTTTTCTACGGCTTCTATCCCGAGGCCGAACGCTGGCGGGTCAACCTGACCTTCGCACTGGGCGCAGTGCTGCTCTTGCCGCTGCTTATTCCGAGGCTGCCGGCCAAGGGCTCGAACGCCGGGCTATTCTTCTTCGCCTTTCCCGTGGTCGCATTCTTCCTGCTGCATGGCGGGGGCATTACCGGCTTCGGCGTGAGCTGGGTCGCGGGCCTCCTGCAATTGTTCGCCGACAGCATCAGCGGAGCCGGTGAGATTCTGGTCGGTCTGAGCAAGGCTTCTCCTGCCGGGCCGCTGCTCTGGGCGATCGGCAGCGTCATCGCGCTGGTCGGCACGTTGCTGCATTGGGTGATCTTTCCACTGACCTGGCCGCGCGATCAGATGCAGGCGGCAGGGCAGGGGCCCTGGCTCGATTTCCTGATCACGGCGGTGATCGTTTCGGTGATCCTGTTCATGCTCGGGGGTGGCACGCGCGCCGGTTCGCGGCCACTGATCGCCAGCCTCGCCACGTTCGCCGGAATTGCGGCGGTGATCAAGCTGATGGGGCTCGATCACGGCGGCTTGCCGATCGTCGATACGCGGCTGTGGGGCGGGCTGCTGGTGACGCTGGTGATCGCAATTACCGGCATCGTGGCATCACTGCCGATCGGCGTTGCGCTGGCGCTTGGCCGGCGTTCGACCATTCCCCTGATCCGGATCTTCTCGATTACGTATATCGAGTTCTGGCGCGGGGTACCGCTGATCACGGTGCTGTTTTTCGCGACCTACATGCTGCCCTTGTTCCTGCCGGGCAATTTCACCGTCGACGGCCTGGTGCGCGCGCTGATCGGCGTTTCGCTATTCACCGGGGCCTATCAGGCCGAGAACCTGCGTGGCGGTCTGGCAGCGGTGCCGCGTGGGCAGGGAGAGGCGGCCTCCGCGCTCGGTTTGTCCTGGTGGAAGACCACCTCGCTGATCGTATTGCCCCAGGCGCTGCGCCACGTCATTCCCGCCATCGTCAACAGCTTCATTTCGCTGTTCAAGGACACTTCGCTGGTCTCGATCGTCGCGCTGTTCGATCTTCTCGGCTCGCTGCGGGCCTCATTCGCCGATCCGGTCTGGACCACGCCGTCGACCGCCTTCACCGGCTTCGCGTTCACCGGTATCATCTACTTCATCTTCTGCTTTGGAATGTCGCGCTACTCGCTCTTCGTCGAGCGCCGCCTCAACGCCCACCGTCGCAACTGATCGAGCTCACCATGACCGCAGATCCCATCGTCAACATTTCCGGCCTCAACAAATGGTACGGTGAATTTCACGTGCTGCGCGACATCGACCTCGAGGTAAACAAAGGCGAGCGCATCGTGATCTGCGGCCCGTCGGGCTCGGGCAAATCGACCTTGATCCGCTGCATCAATGCGCTCGAGGAATTCCAGGAGGGCGAGATCGTCGTCGACGGCATCGAACTCGGGCCGAACCTCAAGCATGTCGACGCGGTGCGCCGCGAGGTCGGCATGGTGTTCCAGAGTTTTAATCTGTTCCCGCACCTGACCGTGCTGGACAATTGCACGCTCGCGCCGATCTGGGTGCGCAACATTCCGAAGAAGGTCGCCGAGGAGACCGCGATGAAATTCCTGGAGCGGGTCAAGATCCCGCACCAGGCCAACAAATTCCCGGGCCAGATGTCCGGTGGCCAGCAGCAGCGGGTCGCGATCGCGCGCGCCCTGACCATGAACCCCAAAGTGATGCTGTTCGACGAGCCGACCTCGGCGCTCGACCCCGAAATGGTCAAGGAGGTCCTCGACACCATGGTCGACCTCGCCAAGGAGGGCATGACCATGCTGGTCGTGACCCACGAAATGGGTTTTGCCAAGGAGGTCGCCAACCGCGTGGTGTTTATGGACGCCGGCCAAATCATCGAGGCCAACACGCCGAACGAATTCTTTGCCAACCCGCAGCACGCGCGCTCGAAGCTGTTCCTGAGCCAGATCCTGCGCTGATCTCCGGGGAAGCCCGGATGCTCGCCGGCCGACCGGCGAGGCATGCGAATCGGCTGGACTCTTCGTTGGCCAACCTTCGGAGAGCGAGCGCTGCTGAGCGCGCACGGCGTGCCCACCATCCGTCCGCGATCGCCGAAAGATGGTGGGCACGGCGCAAGAGCGCCTTTGCCCTCCGGCACCGTGCCATGAAACCCGAAGCATAGAATTTTACGCAATTGAGTCGCCGGCCAAAAACCATGCTGATGACGACACCCGCCGCTTCACGCGTCCGAAAGCTCTTTCTGCGCATGTCGCGCAAAAGGGGGCGTCAAATGCTCGGCTTCGTGTTCGGCCTCAATGCCCGTCTGGGGCGGCTGCACTTCTTCCTGGCCTCGATCGCGCTGGCGATCGTGATGACCGCGATCTGCTTTGCGATCGCGATGGCCGTGCTGCGCACGACATCGCCGAGCATGATCCGTCCCGAGGACCTCACCCATAACTGGGCCATCGTCGCTGCGATGGTCTTGTTCGGGCTTGCGACCTTTACGCTGCAATCGATGCGCATCCGCGACATCGGCTGGGATCCGGTCTGCGTCATCCCGGCCTGGATCGCGTTCATGATCGTCGATCACGTGGCGGCAGGCCGGTTTCCGGCCTGGGCGATCGGTCAGGAGCATCAGGGCACGATGGTCGGCGGGCTGGTCAATCTCGCTCTGCTGCTGGCGCTCACCTTCTGGCCGAGCGCTCACAATGAGGGCGCTTACACCAACCCGTTCGAGCCGCCCGCGCGCGCGGTCAACAAGCCTTCGATGTCGAATCAGCGCCTCGCGCGCGTGTCGCAAGGCACTGCGCGTCCGAACTGGAGTTGACGGACCTGCCTGGAAGCTAGACGAACGGCAGCTTGATGTTGCTGCGTTTCTCCAGCCATTCCGGCACCGGCAGGTTCTTGGCGCGCATGAAGTCGGCGTTGAACAGCTTTGACTGATAGCGGCTGCCGGAATCGCAGAGAATGGTGACGATGGTCTTGCCGGGCCCGAGCTCCCTGGCGAGCCGCATCGCGCCGACGATGTTGATGCCGGTCGACCCGCCGAGGCACAGGCCTTCGTGCTGGAGCAGCTCGTAGATCACCGTAACCGCTTCGGCATCGGGAATGAGATAGGCGTCATCGACCTTCGCGCTCTCGACGATCGCGGTCGCGCGACCGAGCCCGATGCCTTCCGTGATGGAATCGCCGGGGGTCGCCTTGGCGGTGCCGGTCCTGAAGTATTCGAACATGCCGGCGCCGTGCGGATCGGCGCAGGCGATCCGGATGTCCTTGTTCTTCTCTTTCAGGAAACGGCTGGCGCCAGCGAGCGTGCCGCCGCTGCCGACCGAGGAGACGAAGCCGTCGATCTTGCCGCCGGTCTGCTCCCAGATCTCGGGGCCGGTCGAGTCGTAATGCGCCTTGGCATTGTCGAGATTGTTCCACTGGTCGGCGAACAGCACGCCGTTCGGCTCGGTCTTGCGCAGCTCGTCGGCAAGGCGGCGGCCGACATGCTGGTAGTTGTTCGGATTGGAATAGGGCAGTGCCGGCGATTCCAGCAGCTCCGCACCGCACAGCTTGAGAAAGTCCTTCTTCTCCTGACTCTGCGTCTCCGGAATCACGATCAGCGTGCGATAGCCG
The DNA here is from genome assembly GCF_000473045.1 of Bradyrhizobium sp. WSM3983. Classification (GTDB taxonomy): domain Bacteria; phylum Pseudomonadota; class Alphaproteobacteria; order Rhizobiales; family Xanthobacteraceae; genus Bradyrhizobium. Next base: position 326,714 of record NZ_AXAY01000006.1, read on the forward strand.
CGCGCGCTCGCCACCACCGCTAGCCCAATCCCGGTGTTGCCGGCGGTCGCCTCCACTACGAGACCGCCGGACTTCAGCTCGCCGCGCTTCTCGGCTTCCAAAATCATCCATTTGCCGGCGCGGTCCTTGACCGACTGGCCGGGGTTCATGAACTCGGCCTTGCCGAGAATGGTGCAGCCGGTCAGTTCGGAGGCGCGCTTGAGCTTGATGAGCGGGGTGTTGCCGATGGCTTCGACAACGTCGTTGTTGATGGTCATGTCAGGCAATTACCGGCTGGTTCACGAGATGGACGCGACCCTAAAGTAGGGTCGCCAGGCTTACAAGCGACCCCTTGCAAGGCGAGGGCGCAAACTCTTATTGCTGCTTTGCGAAGATGACCTGCCGGACGTCGATATTGCCGGAGAGGAATCCGGCCTCGCAATAGGCGAGATAGTACTCCCAAAGCCGCCGGAACCGGTCGTCAAAGCCGAGCGGCACCAAGCCCGGCCACGCCGCGCGAAAATTATTTCGCCAGGAGGCAAGCGTCTTGGCATAATCTTGCCCGAAGATGCGCTCGCCGATGACAGGGACGTTGAATCGCTCCCCGAGCGATTTCAGGACGGCCGGCGAGGGCAGCATGCCGCCGGGAAAGACGTAGCGCTGGATGAAGTCGACCTCGCGCCGGTAGCCCTGGAAAAGCCGGTCCTGGATTGTGATGGCCTGGATGCCGGCAAGCCCGCCCGGCAGCAGCCGGTCACGCAACTGTGCGAAATAGCGCGGCCAGAACTGCTCGCCGACCGCCTCGATCATCTCGATCGAGGCAATCCGGTCGTAGCGGTCCCGCTCGTCGCGATAATCCTGCAGCCGGATCTCGACCTTCTCGGCGAGGCCCGCCTCGTGGATGCGCTTGCGCGCGAAGTCGCGTTGTTCGGTCGAGATCGTGAGGCCGACGACGCGTGCGTCAAAAGTCTTGGCGGCGAATTCGGCGAAGCCGCCCCAGCCGCAGCCGATCTCGAGCAGCTTCTGGCCCGGCTTCAGGTCGAGCGCCTCGGCGAGGCGGCGATATTTGTTGGTCTGCGCCGCCGTGAGGTCTGTGGTCGATCCCTCGAACAGCGCCGACGAATAGGTCATGCTCGGATCGAGCCAGGCCGAGTAGAACGCATTGCCGATGTCGTAATGGGCGTGGATGTTGCGCCGGGACTGGCGGCGGGTGTTGCGGTTGAACCAGTGCTGCACCATCTGGACGAACCGCATCAGCGGCTTGTCGCGCAGCATGGCCTGGATCAGATCGTGGTTGACGCAGAACAGGTAGAGAAACTGCGTCAGGTCCGGCGTATCCCAATCGCCGGCGAGATAGGCTTCAGCGATGCCGATGTCGCCGCCATTGATCAGGCGCGAGGCGAAGCCGTAATTGTGCAGGCGCATGGTGGCATTCGGACCCGGCTCATGACCGCCAAGCCGGATCACACGGCCATCGGGCAGGGTCACATCGAGTGTACCGCGCCTGAGCCTGGAGCCGAAAGTGAGTGCAAGGCGGACAATCCGCGGCACGTCAGCGAGCGCTGTCTCCACATTATCGGGCGTCACCGAGACGATATTCGACATCGCCGGACTCATCGCCTCAACTGGTCAAGGGTGACAATCCGCAAGACGCGCCCATCCCGTCTTTCGCCAGAACCGCGCGCGCCCCGCAAACGGTCAGCTACGGATAATATAGGCGAGTGTTTTGCCGGCCGCCAAGGTGGTTTCGCAGTCAGGCGGCACTGCAGCATTCGGTCGTGGCACCAGCCGCGCATCCTTCAGCCAGAGCTGCAGCGCCTCCCAGTGGATCACCGCCTTCAGCTTGAGGTTGACGAGCAGCAGGCCGAAGAATGATCGCGGCAGAACACGCGAGGTCAGCGGCCGGCGGCGGCCGCTGAAGGTCGCCGCGAGCGCCTCGGCCGCCGTGTCAGCGTCCCCGCCTTGTGCTGGACAAGGTTACGGTGCGTTGCGGCTCAGGTTTCAGTGGAGCGCGGGACCGGTTCGCTGGCTCTGGCGTCAGTGTGGCGGCAATATCACATGAAATCTTAGTAAGCTTGACCCGTTTCCGGATGTTTCGAGAATGAGAGAAAGCCCTGTAAGACAGGCATATCTTACATTTTCGGGCCGGGGATGTGGGCACTTTCGGGGACGCATTTCGCAAGTGCGGGACTGTCGCGAAGTTCCGCGCCCGGCTAGGATGGCTCTCAACTTCCGCAGAAAGCATCACCGTTGTGACCGAGTTACACAGACCCACCCAGCTGTTCAGCCGCGAATCGGCTAATCCGGCCGCGCGGTGGCGGTTGGATCTGCCCGGCAGGGGGTGGATGTGACCCAGCGAGTTGCGGCGGTCGCCATGCGGCGATCTCTTGGTTCAGCTTTCCGCACGCCGGCGCGCTGGCTCGCGGTGCTTTGCTTTGCCTCGAGCTCCGGCGCCTGCGTGCTGACCCAGGACCTTCCCGATCCCGCGCTCGATGTCCCCACGCAATACAAATACGCCGGGAAGGCGGACGCGCCGCCGACGCTGGATTGGTGGCGCGGCTTCCGCTCGACGGAGCTGACGCAGCTGATGGAAGAGGCCCAGACCGTCAATCTCGACATCGCTGCCGCGGTCTCGCGCATCGTCGAGGCCGACGCCCAGGCGCGCCAGGCGGGCGCGGCGCTGTTGCCAAGCCTGTCGGGAAGCGGATCGGAGACGTATTCGCGCACATCCGGCTCGAGCGCGTCGGGCCTGACCAATGGCGGCCGTGAAGTCGTCAATTACTCCTCGTCGCTCAGCGCCAGCTACCAGCTCGATTTCTGGGGCCAGAACCGCGACGCGCTGCGGACGGCGGAAGAGACTGCCCATGCCAACCGCTTCGACCGCGACACCGTTGCCCTGACGACCCTCGCAGCCGTCGCGAACGCCTATTTCCAGGTGCTGTCCTCGCAGGACCGCCTGCGCACCGCACAGCGCAATATCGCCAGCGCCCAGCGCATCCTCGATGCCATCCGCGAACGCCGCAAGGCCGGCACCGGTACCGATCTCGACGTCGCCCAGCAGGAAAGCGTGCTGGCCAACCAGAAGGCGCTAGTGCCACCGCTGCGGCAGACGCTCGACCAGAACACCAATGCGCTCGCCGTGCTGGTGTCGCGTCCGCCGGAGAGCGTGCGCCTTGCGGGCGGTTCGCTGGACCAGATCGCGATTCCGCGCGTCACGCCCGGCCTGCCGTCGGAGCTGCTGACGCAGCGGCCCGACATCCGCCGGCAGGAGGCGCAACTCGCCTCGGCAACTGCGAACATCGGCAATGCCCGCGCGCAATTCTTTCCGACCATCCAGCTTACCGGCAATGGCGGCTATCAGAGCTCGGCGCTGGTCTCGCTGTTCCAGCCGCACGCGGCATTCTTCCAGCTGGTCGGCAGCGCGACCCAGCCGATCTTCGACGGCGGCAAGATCCTCGGCAATTTCGAATACGCCAAGGCGCGACAGGACGAGTTGCTCCAGACCTATCGCAAGACCATCGTCCAGGCCTTCACCGACGTCGACAATGCGCTGTTCTCGATCAAGCAGACCACGATCAAGCTGCAATTGCAGCGCGATGTCGTCAACGCCTCACGGCGCGCCTTCGACCTCGCCGAGCAGCAGCTGCATGCCGGCACGGCCGATATCGTGACGGTGCTCAACACCCAACTGACGCTATTCCAGGCCGAAGACACGCTGGCGCAGGCGCAGCTCGCACGCCTTCTTGCCATCGTCAGCCTGTATCAGGCGCTTGGCGGCGGCTGGGAGCCGCGAATGGAGAAACCGGTCAATGCTCTTTAAGCCGGACATGAAGCAGGACGCGAAGAAAGGGACGGCGAAAAAGTCGCGCAGCCGCGGCTTCGTCATGACCCTGATCACAGTCGCGATCCTCGGCGGCCTCGGCTATCTCGGCTGGAGCGTGATGCATCAGCAGCCGCAGCAGCAGGGCAACGGCCGCAACCAGCGGCCCGATCTGCCGGTGCCGGTGCTGGCGGCGACGCCCAAGGTCCAGGACGTCCCTGTCTATCTCGACGGCGTCGGTGCGATCCGTGCGCTCAACACCGTCACCGTGCGCTCGCAGGTCGACGGCAAGCTGATCGCGGTGAAGTTCACCGAAGGCCAGGACGTCAGGAAGGGCGACGTGCTCGGCGAGATCGACCCTGCGCTCTACCAGGCGACCTACGACCAGGCCGTCGCCAAGAAGGCCCAGGACGAAGCCCAGCTCGCCAACCAGCGCATCGATCTGACGCGCTACGAGCAGCTCGCGGCCACCAATGCCGGCTCCAAGCAGCAGGCGGATACCCAGCGCGCCGCGGTCGCGCAGACCGAGGCGCTGGTCAAGGCCGACCAGGCCGCGATCGACAATGCGGCGGCGACGCTGAGCTACACCAAGATCGTGGCGCCGCTGTCGGGCCGCGCGGGCCTGCGCCAGGTCGACCAGGGCAACATCATCCACGCTGCCGACACCACCGGCCTCGTCGTCATCACGCAATTGCAGCCGATCGCGGTGTGGTTCAGCCTGCCGCAGCAGCAGATCATGCGTGTCAATGCTGCCGCCGCAAAGGGCGCGCTCGCGGTCGACGTGTTCGGCAATGACGGCGTCACCGTGATCGACACCGGCAAGCTCACCGGCATCGACAATCAGGTCGACCAGACCACCGGCACGCTCAAGCTCAAGGCCGAATTCCCCAACGCCAATTACCAGCTCTGGCCTGGCCAGTTCGTCAATGTCCGCCTCAAGGTCGAAACCTTGTCGCAGGCGCTGGTGGTGCCGACGTCAGCGGTGCAGCGCGGACCGATCGGCACGTTCAGCTATATCATCGGCGAGGACAACGTCGTCTCGGCCAAAGCGGTGACGGTGACCCAGCAGAACGAGCATGACGCAGTCATTGCCAGCGGCCTGACGGCGAACGATAAGGTCGTCACAACGGGCTTCGCCAATCTGTCCGATGGCTCCAAGGTCATCATCGGCCGCGACGAGCAGACGCCGTCGGCTGACCTCGCCCCGCGCAAGCGCACGCGCGCGCCGGATGGCCAGAAGAAGGACGGTCAGGCCAAGGACAGTCAAGCCAAGGACGGGCAGAAGGACGGGCAAGGCAAGGATGGCGAATTCCGCGCTAAGCGGAAGAGCAGTGAAGGCGACCAGAAGGGCCAGACCGGCCCGGCGCCGGGGCCGGGGGCTCAACCAACGGGACCTGGAGCCAAGCAGCCATGATCCCGGCAACAGCCGCCTGAGCGGCAGGCGCATCTCATGGGTGTTTCCGAACCCTTCATCCGCCGGCCGATCGCGACCTCGCTGCTCGGCATAGCGCTGCTGATTGGCGGCGCGCTCGGCTATTTCGCGCTGCCGGTCTCCGCGCTGCCGCAGGTTGATTTCCCGACCGTGCAGGTGTCGACGCAGCTGCCGGGCGCGAGCCCCGACGTGATCGCCTCGCTGATCACCGCGCCCCTGGAGCGGCAGCTCGGCCAGATCCCGTCGCTGACGGCGATGAACTCGACGAGCTCGTTCGGCGTCAGCCAGATCTCGCTGCAGTTCGACCTCAACCGCGACATCGACGGCGCGACGCAGGACGTGCAGGCCGCGATCAACGCCGCCGCTGGCGTGCTGCCCAAGACGCTGCCTTATCCGCCGACCTACGCCAAGGTGAACCCGGCGGACGCGCCGGTGATGACGCTGGCGCTGCGCTCGGACACGATCTCGCTGCGCGCGATGAGCGACATCGCCGATACGCTGCTGGCGCAGCGGCTCAGCCAGATCTCCGGCGTCGGTCGCGTCTCCGTGCTCGGCGGGCTGAAGCCGGCCGTGCGCATTCAAGCCGATCTGGCGCGGTTAGCCGCCTATGGCATCGCGATGGAGGATCTGCGCGCCGCGATCGCGAACGCCAACGTCTCCGGGCCGAAGGGCTCGCTCGACGGCGCCCAGCAATCCTACATCATCGCCGCCAACGACCAGATCGCCGCCGCAGACGCCTACAGGCCGATCATCATCGCCTATCGCAACGGCTCGCCGGTCACGATCGGCGACGTCGCCCAGATCGTCGACGGGCTCGAGAACGACCGCACCGGCGGCTGGTACCAGGGCACACCGGCCGTCATTATCGACATCCAGCGCCAGCCCGGTGCCAATGTCATCGACGTCGTCAAGCAGATCCGCGCCGAGATCCCGAAAGTCCAGCGCGCCATTCCAGCCGGCGTGCACCTGACCATCGTTTCCGACCGCACCGTCACCATTCGCGCCTCGGTCCACGACGTGCAGTTCACGCTGGTCCTCAGCGTGGTGCTGGTGACGCTGGTGGTGCTCTTGTTCCTGCGCTCGCTGCGCGCCACGCTGATCGCGGGCGTGGCGCTGCCGCTGTCGCTGATCACGAGCTTCGGCATCATGTATTTTGCCGGCTTCAGCCTCGACAATCTGTCGCTGATGGCGCTCACGATCGGCACCGGCTTCGTGGTCGACGACGCCATTGTCATGATCGAGAACATCGTCCGCCATATGGAGAACGGCGACAGCGCGATGCAGGCCTCGCTCAAGGGCGCCAGCGAAATCGGCTTCACCGTGATCTCGCTGACGGTGTCGCTGATCGCAGTGTTCATCCCGCTGCTTTTCATGTCGGGCCTGGTCGGCCGCATGTTCCGCGAATTCGCGCTGACCTTGACGATCGCGGTCGTGACCTCGGCGGTGGTCTCGCTGACCCTGACGCCGATGATGTGTTCGCGGCTGCTCAGGCACGCCCATGAGGAGTTGGCGGTGCCGGGGCTTGCCGCGGTCAGCCGCTTCATCGACCGCACCGTTGAGTTCTACCATCGCACGCTGCTCTGGGTGCTGGAGCGCCAGCGCGCCACGCTGGTCGTGACCTTTGCGACGCTGGTGGCGACCCTGGTCCTCTATGTCGTGGCGCCGAAGGGTTTTCTGCCGCTGCAGGACACGGCTTCGATCACGGCGGTGACAGAGGCGGCGCCCGACGTGTCGTTCGGCGAGATGCAGAAGCGCCAGGCCGAGGCCGCCGATGCCATCAAGGCCGATCCTGACGTGACCGGCGTGGTCTCGGTGATTGGCGCGGGCTCCGTCAATCCGACCACCAATGTCGGCCGCCTCGTCATGACGCTGAAGCCGCGCGGCGAGCGGCGCGACGATGTCAGCGCGGTCATCACGCGGTTGAAGGACAAGGTCTCCGGCATCCCCGGCATGACCGTCTACTTCCAGCCGGTACAGGACGTGCAGATATCGACCCAGTCGAGCCGCTCGCAATACCAGTACACGCTGACCGGCACCGACGCGACGCTGGTCTCTGAATGGGCGCGAAAACTCGTCGACGAGATGCGGCGCGATCCCCTGTTCCGCGATGTCTCTTCGGAAGCGCAGGAAGGCGGCCTGCGCGCGCAGCTCGACGTCGACCGCACTCGCGCCGGTCAGCTCGGCGTCAGCCTGCAGGCCATCACCGACACGCTGAACGATGCGTTTGCGCAGCGCCAGATCTCGACCATCTATGGTCAGGCCAATCAGTACCGCGTGGTGCTGGAGGCGCTGCCGATGTACCAGCGCGATCCCTCGATCCTGTCAAAACTCTATCTGCCGGGCGGCGCCAGCAGCTCCGTCGTCGGCGCGCCCAACGCCCAGGTGCCGCTCGACGCGGTGGCGACGCTGAAGCGCACCACGGCGCCGCTCGCGATCTCGCACCAGGCGCAATTCCCGGCGATCTCGCTCAGCTTCAACCTCGCGCCGGGTGCCGCGCTCGGTGACGCCGTCGAAGCGGTCAAGACGATCGAGACCCGGATCGAAATGCCCAACAGCATCGTCGGAGTCTATGCCGGCGATGCCGCTGAGTTCGCCAAGGCGCTCGCCGGCCAGCCTTGGCTGCTGCTCGCCGCCGTGATCACGATCTACATCGTGCTGGGCGTGCTCTACGAGAGCTACATCCACCCGATCACGATCCTCTCGACGCTGCCCTCGGCCGGCGTCGGCGCCATTTTGGCACTGATCCTGTGTGGGCAGGATCTTTCGGTCATCGGCCTGATCGGCATCATCCTGTTGATGGGCATCGTCAAGAAGAACGCGATCATGATGATCGACTTCGCGCTGGAGGCCGAGCGCGGGCAGGGCATGCCGGCGCATGAGGCGATCGTGCAGGCCTGTCTGTTGCGCTTCCGTCCGATCATGATGACGACGCTGGCTGCGCTGTTCGGCGCGCTGCCGCTGGCGATCGAGAGCGGCACCGGCGCCGAGCTGCGCTTTCCACTCGGCATATCGATCATCGGCGGCCTGCTGCTGAGCCAGCTGCTGACGCTCTACACCACGCCCGTGATCTACCTCGCGCTCGACCGCATCAACCGCCGCCTCGAGCAGGCGCTGCCGCCGCCGGCGCCCGAAGGCCCCCCGGCGGCGGGCGCGACCGAGGGGATGCAGTAATGGCATCGATCTCGGAGCCCTTCATCCGCCGCCCGGTCGCGACCACGCTGCTGTCGATCGGGCTGTTCCTGCTAGGGGGCGTCGCCTACGAGTTCCTGCCGGTTGCTTCCGTCCCGAATGTCGACTTCCCCGCCATCTTCGTCTCGGCGAGCCGTCCTGGTGCCGATCCCTCGGTGATGGCGGCAACCGTCGCCGCGCCGCTGGAACGGCGGCTCGGCGAAATCGCGGGCATCAACCAGATCACGTCGACGAGCTCTCTCGGCACGGCGAACATCCAGCTCCAGTTCGACATCGGACGCAACATCGACAAGGCGGCGCGCGACGTGCAGGCCGCGATCAACGCCGCGCTGGTCGACCTGCCCAGCGACTTGCCGGCGCTACCGCGCTTCCGAAAGGCGAATACGGCCGGCGCGCCGGTCTTCGTGCTGGCGCTGACCTCCAAGACGCTGTCCGCCAGCGCCATCTATGACGTCGCCGATACCGTGCTGGCGCAGCGCATCTCGCAGGTGCCAGGCGTGGGCGACGTGACCGTAAGCGGCGCCGACCAGCCAGCAGTCCGGATCCAGCTCAACCCGGTGGCGCTGTCGAATGCGGGGATCGCGACCGACGATGTGCGGACCGCAATCGTCAACGCCAACCCGCTCGGTCCCGTCGGCATCTTCAACGGCGAGCGCCAGAGCGAGACGCTGTCGCTGAACAAGCAGATGCGCACGGCCAAGGAATTCCGCGACATCGTCATCAAGAGCTCGAACGGCAATTTCGTCCGGCTCTCCGACGTCGCCGACATCGAGGACAGCGTCCGCAACGCGCGCTCGATCGCCTGGTTCAACAAGCAGCCGGCGGTGCTGATCCAGATCACCAAGCAGGGCGACGCCAACGTCATCGACACCGTCGACCGGGTGAAGGCGCTGATCCCCGAGCTGAAGCAGTGGATTCCGGCCGGCGTCGATGTCTCCACGCTGGTCGACCGCACCAGCACGATCCGCGCCAGCGTGATGGACATGCAGTGGACGCTGCTCGCAACCGCCGTCCTCGTCATGGTCGTGGTGTTCGTGTTCCTGCGGCGCGTGACGCCGACGATCGCGGCTGGCATCTCGGTGCCGCTGGCGCTGGCGGGCACCTGTGCCGGCATGTGGGTCGCCGGCTTCTCGATCGACAATCTGTCGCTGATGGCGCTGGCGATCTCGGTCGGCTTCGTGGTCGACGACGCCATCGTCATGATCGAGAACATGTTCCGCAACCTCGAGCACGGCATGCGGCCGATGCAGGCGGCGCTGGAGGGCGCCCGGCAAATCGGCTTCACCGTGGTCTCGATCAGCCTGTCGCTGATCGCGGCATTCACGCCGCTGATCTTCATGGACGGCATCGTCGGCCGCCTGCTGCGCGAATTCTCGCTGACGCTGACCTTCGCGATTGTGGTCTCGACCCTGGTGTCGCTCACGGTCACGCCGATGATCTGCGCCCACTACATCCGGCAGACGACCTCGGGGTCCGCCACGCTGTTCGACCGCCTGATCGAGGGTTCGCTGTCGCGCATCGTCGCGTTCTACACCCGCACCCTGCGCGCGGTGCTCGAGTTCCCGTTGCTGACGCTGCTGGTGTTCTTCGCCACCATCGGGCTCACCGTGATGCTCTACATCAAGGTGCCCAAGGGCTATTTCCCGACGGATGATTCCGGCTTCGTCATCGGCGCGACGCGCGCCTCGGCCGATATCTCGTTCCAGTCGATGCTTGGCCTGCAGCAGCGGCTCGCCGATATCGTGATGCAGGATCCGGCCGTGGCCGGCATCGGCTCGACTGTCGGCAGCGGAGGCGGGGGCCCGGGAGCGGCGACCTCGAACCGCGGCACCATGTTCATCAGCCTGAAGCCGCCGGAGGAGCGCGACCACGTCTCGACGCAGGTCGTGATCGACCGGTTGCGGAAGGCACTGTTCCCCGTGCCCGGCATCCGTCTCTTCATGTTCGCTGCCCAGGATGTCCGCGCCGGCGGCCGGCAGAGCGATTCCAACTTTCAATACACGCTCTCGAGCACCGACCTCGACCTGCTCCAGAAGTGGGCGCCGATCGTCGCCAAGCGGATGGAGACGGTCGAGGGCATCACCGACGTTTCCAGTGACCGCGATCCCGGCGGACTTCAGCTCACTTTGAACATCGACCGCCAGAAGGCAGCCGCACTCGGCGTCAAGGTTCAGGACATCGACAATGCCCTGAACAACGCGTTTTCGCAGCGCCAAATCTCGATCATCTACACCCAGCGCAATCAATACATGACCGTGCTGGAGATCGATCCGAAATTCCAGGTCGATCCCTCAAACCTCGATCGCATCTACGTCGCCGGCGCCGGCGACGTACAGGTGCCGCTATCCACCGTGGTGCATGCGACACGCGGGCTCGCTGCGCTCGCAGTCTATCATTCGCAGTCGGTGCCCTCGACTACGGTGTCGTTCAACACCCTGCCTGATGTCGAGCTCCAGGCTGCTACGCAGAACATCCAGCGCGCGGTCGAGGAGCTGCACATGCCCGAGGGCATCCGCGGCAGTTTTGACGGCAATGCCGGCGATTTCGCCAAGACCAGCGGGCGTCAACCACTCTTGATCCTCGGCGCGCTGGTGGCAATGTATATTGTGCTTGGCGTGCTCTATGAGAGCCTTGCCCACCCGCTCACGATCATCTCGACATTGCCCTCGGCAGGTCTCGGCGCGCTGCTTGCGCTGCAGATCACCAACACGCCGCTGACGGTGATCGCCTTCGTCGGCATCATCCTGCTGATCGGCATCGTCAAGAAGAACGGCATCATGATGGTCGACTTCGCGCTCGATGCCGAGCGTCAGCGCGGCCTGTCGTCGGCCGAAGCCATCTTCGAGGCCTGCCAGGCGCGCTTCCGCCCGATCCTGATGACGACCATGGCGGCGCTGTTCGCCGGCATTCCGCTGGTGGTCGCGACCGGACCGGGCAC
>NZ_AXAY01000054.1 GCF_000473045.1 Bradyrhizobium sp. WSM3983
CGTTCAACGCACCGATCTACGCGAACCTGTTCAACGACGAGGACGGCGACGGCTTCAGCCTGATCTGGTCGCGGCCGCGCAAGAACGGCGACTGAAGTTCCGCCAAAAAGCCCCGCCCGGTCCGCCGGGCGGGGCTTCTCAATTCGATACCCCTTCCGCAACAGCTGCCAAAACACGGTATTGAAAATCCAGTGCAAGCGGCTTCGACATGCCCTGCCGACCTCCACTCCGGCAGGTAATTTAGTCAGCTCAACGCTGATTTGGGAACCCCTTTCGATTCATCGAGATCGACCATTGCTCCAGCAGCCTTGATCGCGATCCAACAGCCGAAGCGCCGAATCTCGGACATAGCGTTTCATGGCGGCGGGCAGCAGGATTCGTTGAGCGCTCCAACTGTTCATCCGCTGATGGCAACTTGGCATCAACCGGGATGCATAACGCGAGAACGCTTGCACTCTTGCCGCGCCCGGCATCTAACCTCATGCTGTCGAGGGTCATCCGTCCCTGAACGTGCCGCGTGTCCGAGCCGCGGTGCGGACCGACGGTGGCATCAATTTGCTGGGGGTACCCCATTCAAATCTGCAAAGCTGCCAGGAATCCTTACGCAGTGAAGCCCTCTTGCGCATGCGCGGCGCCGCTCAAGGCCTATGGACGCGTCTTGACGTCGAACTGTGAATCGGCGCGGGGGCCGGACGCCGATCGGCGCCGCAAGTACTTGATTGAAATCGAATCTGCGGGGTCATTCTTTGGCGCCGTTTCACATCTCGGCGAGATTGGCTAATCGCTGCTTCGCGGCGAATGACGAGTCCTGCCGATGTCAGCTCGGTTGTGCATCGTGTGGGCAAAGCGGCTAGACGTCGCGATCCTCATTGCTGTGGACACAAATAGTTGTTGCTCTTAGTGCAGGCCATCGAAGCGCAGCACGAGCTTGGTGATCAGGGTAGCTGGCGCAAAGCTGATCGCAGGTGTCACGCGCCGGCGATCCGATCCTACGCGAAAGCTCCTCCTACGGTAATCGCGCTGAGTCGCGTGGTTGGTATGACAGTGATTGTGGCCGGGGTGTTCCCGCATCAGATTGCGCGCCAATTGCGAGGGAAAGGTCGAAATTGTTGCGCAAAATATGATTGGCTGGGTCGGTCGCAAGAGCCTGCCGATAAATCGCTTGTGCCTCTCGATGACGCCCCTCTGTATCGAGCACGACGCCTTTGGCATTCAGGGCACGCAAGTTGCCAGGAGCGGCGAGTAAAAGCTTTTCGACGACCTCAGTCGCCTCATCCGATCGCTTTTGTGCCAGCAGCACTTGTGTAAGCGAGATCGCCGCATCAACATTGTCTGGTTGTTGTTTCAGCGCCTCGCGCAAAGGCTGCTCGTCAGCATTCTGACCGAGCGCGTGCGCAATGCGTTCGCGCAGAGCTGGATCGATATCTTTGGCGCCCAGCAACTCTGGCCGTGCCGTCTCCTGCACTGAAAGAGCCGGATGATCTGAGCTGGCGCAACCTCCAACCATAAGAATGGCGAATAGAGCCACAAGAGTTAAGCCCGAGGGCGGGCGGAGCGCATGCAATGGAGCTGCGAATGATGTTCCAGATGAATTGATGCCATCCATGTTGCGACTGACCGATGTACTCTGTTAGGTGGGTGTGGCAAGCAGGTTGCGTTGTTCTCCCGCCGCAGCCTTATCCTTGGGAGCTGTGAGTTTGACAGACCCAACCGGATGGACCGTAAAATCGGAGGCGAGATCCTGATAGGACAGGACCGGAAGGTCGATCCCATTGCGAGTGAGAAAACCGCGGACGAAGCGCCGGATATCCATCGAGCCCAAAATGACGGGTTGGCTCTGACCTCGTCCTACGCTCGAATGGATTTGGCGGAGTTGGGACAGCAGCATCTCGCTCTGCCAATCCTCAAGTACCAGGTAGGGTCCAACAGCGCTATCGCGCACTGCACTGCGCAGAATGTCCTCGGTTTCACGTTCGATAATAAAGGCAGGCAAAACACGGTGGGCGTTAGCATAGCGATGGCAAATCTGCCTCCTCAGACTGGAGCGGACGTACTCGGTGAGCAGGACGGCGTTTGGTTCACGTTCGCTCCATTCGGCAAACGCCTCCAGGAGCAGCCGGGTGTTGCGGATCGGGATGCTCTCATCCAAGAGGCGGCGCAGGACATCGGCGATCCGCGGGACTGGGGTTGTGCGCAGTACTTCCTTTACGAGATCGGCGTACTCCTGCTCCATCCGGGCAAGCAATTGGCGGGTCTCTTGAATCCCCACCAAGCGCTGCGCATATCGAGTCAGTACCGAATGAACGCGCAAGGCGAGGACTTCGCTCGGTCGGTGATGTCCAATTCCGGCGGCTTTGAGAGCTGGTGCATGGCTTTGCTCGATCCAGATCTGGTTCGTTTTGGGGTCATGCCGAAACGGGATGCCGCTCAACTCTATGGTCGCCTGGTCGTCGGTGAGCGCGAGCTGCGTAGGGTCGAGCGAACCCCCTTCAACTGGCACGCCCTCGACATCTATCCTAAAGTCCGACTCGCGCAAGTTCCGATTGAGCTGGACAGGGATACGGGGAATCGCGATGCCGAGATCAGCTGAGACAAGCCCTGAAACGCGTGCGACGTGTTGCTCTAGTTCCTCTTTCTCGATCGCATCTGTCAGGTTCGGTGCTAGAACCAACGTGATTGGCAGTGCCTCTGCAGGCACGGTTTGCTTCTGAGCCTGCGCTGGTCCCGCAGGAGTGACATTGGACCCTGCCTTAGAGTCTGTTTTCGCGCGTTGCGCACCACTCTTGATAGCGCTCGTCGCGGCAAAAACTGCGGCCAGGAGAAGAAAGGGGGCCAAAGGGAACCCAGGGATCAGCCCCATCAGAGCTAAGACGCCGGCCGCTACTCGTAATGCCTGCGTACTGGCCGTAAGCTGACTGACGATATCGGCGCCAAGGTTGAGCTGAGAAGCTCCGTTTACACGTGTGACGATGGTTGCGGCCGTAATCGATAGCAGGAGCGCCGGAATTTGCGAAATTAGCGCATCGCCTATGGTCAATAGTGTATATTGATGCAACGCCTGATCAAGCGACATACCCTTGGAGAGCAGGCCGATGCTGATGCCGCCCAGCATGTTGATGCAGATGACTACGAGTCCGGCGATGGCATCTCCCTTTACGAACTTCATTGCGCCGTCCATGGCTCCATGAAGTCGGCTTTCTCGCTCAAGTGAGCCGCGCCGGTTGCGGGCTTCGTGCTGATCGATATGGCCGTTGCGTAGCTCAGCATCGATGGACATCTGTTTGCCCGGCAAAGCGTCTAGCATGAAGCGTGCCGAGACCTCTGCGACGCGTTCGGCGCCCTTCGCGAGAACCATGAACTGCACCATGGTCACGATCAGAAATATAACAATGCCGACGGCGATGTTTCCGGATATCACGAAGTCACCGAACGTGTGAATGATACTGCCGGCATCGCCCTCAGCGAGGATCAGCCGCGTCGTCGCAATGGTGAGCGCCAGGCGAAAGACGGTGGAGATCAGGATGACCCCCGGCAAGGCTGAAAAATCAAGAGGGGTGTTGAGATAAAGGGCCACCATCAGCAGCAATATGGCAAAGCCGAGATTGAAACCGATCAACATATCGATCACGATGATCGGGACCGGCATGATCATCATTCCGATCGCCAAAAGCAGTATCAATGCGACCATGAAATCTGGGTGGGCAGGCGCGCGAGTGATGAAGTGGCGCAGGACGTTTGCCATGGAAATCCTATTATTGTTCCTTGATCATAGCTGTGGTGCCTCGCAATGACACATAGCGTCGGAAGACAGCACGCGCCTCGTCCATCCGGCCCACCCGTCGCAGGGCGTGACTGCGCAAGAACATCAAAGGGAGGCGTGAGGAAGGTTGATTATCAAGCGTGTCCAGTCGATCCAGCACCGCCAGGGCTTCATAGCCAAGCCCCTCCGCGACGAAGGCATAGGCGAGAATGCGCAGCAGCTCGATGTCTTGAGAATTGTCACGCGCGATCAGCCGCAATAGAGACAGACTTTGTGCGCTTTGCCCACACGCGAGGTGGACATAAGAGATTGCGCAGACCAAATCGCGCTCCTGCTCGGAGATCAACAGAACATCGCCGGATTTGGATGCCGGTGGTACTGGACTGAAGAGCTGCGCTCCGTCCGGGTCGACCATTGCTAGCCTTTGATCAAGCTGTTCTGAGTCTGCCGCAGCAGGACTAGCCGCCGCAGCTCCTGCTGCAGGATGTCGATCGCTTCACGCGCAGCTGAGGCCTCTGGTGCGGCCGATAGCGTAACGGCCAAGCGCTCCAGAAGAACGGCGTGAGTCCCCGCTCGTAGCACGTCCGGATGACGTATGCGTGGTGTGACGAAAGAGAGCAGGTCATGTGCGAGATTACCGCCATAAAATGAAACAAATGCTGCACGTGGGTCAATGTCGTCTATCCGCGGGCGCTCGGCATCGAGACTGACGCGCGAGACTGCATTGATATCGTTGACCTCCAGCACAGCCCCGATCACGGCTTGGACTGGCATATCCTGCGGATGCGTCGGCCAAATCGACGCGTCGTTCTTGCCGCCATCGCCATGAGTTCCGTCGACCTCCAAGTCAGTGGCTCGAGAGTTGGCGGGCTCGATTGCTCGCGCATCGTCGTCGATGTTGGGACTCTGCGACGAGATCGCAATTCCGACAGCTTCCCGGGGCACCTTCGCCATCACGTTCTCCTTTGCTGCGCTGAAACCCTAATAGGGGAGGGCAGCGAGTTGGCCATTCCGGCTGAGCAGAACGCGCCCCTCCTCAATCCGATCGAGAGTCCATCCATCGTTCAACAGCGCGCCCACGAAATACTTTTGACCACCGATAAGAAGATAGGGTTGGGCTCCACGCCACACAGCTTCCGGAGCGATTGAGAAGAGTGCCTTCTCCTCCTTCACGACCACCCCGTTCACCAGTGGTGGCGTCCCGTTCGTATGCCGATCGAACCACTGCTGGACCTCCCGCCATCTAGGGACTAGTGAAGGGGTAACGATGCCGTCGGCGGCCACGACACCTAGCCCGGAACCGATTTTGATATTGCGAAGGCCCGCTCGATCGACTTCTCCTTGGAGTAGTTCGGCAGCTTTCTGAGTCGTTCGATCATCGAGACTGTTGAGGGTAGGCTTGGGTGCAAGTTCGACGCCAGGGCGCGAATCGGGACTCAACGCACCGGCACTATCGTCATTGAAGAACATGGTTGAAGATGCGCCGATCCCGACACAGCCAACCAAGACGGAAACGAGTGCTGCAATCCAGATACGCGGAACCGCGATCGAACAAGCTTGCGTGGATTGTTGTACAGACCAGCGAATGGACATCTCACCGGCATGAATGACAGCAGGAAGAGAAACAACGACGCACTCGCCCGCGGCAACATTCTCGTGTCCCTCTATGCTGATTTTGGCTGCAACGGCCTCGATCTCGATCGAATTGCACAGCGTGGTGATACGAAGGTGATGCGGCTCGAGCCTTTGTTCTACGAAGACCAAATCGGCATCGAGAGCACTACCTATTAGGGTCGTTCCGACAGCCGCCGTTCCGGTTAGTCCGGAATAAAGTCCGGATAAGATCTCGAAATGGAATGAAGCGGCGTCGTTCACGCTTAATCTCCCAGCAGGAGAGGAGCCGCACGGCAGTTGCCGTACGGCTCCTTGTGACGTCGCACGTTGTTCACACCGCCACCAGAAGGGAGGAAGCGGGACGCTGGAATCGCCCCACTTCCAGCATTACTGCACGCGCTCGTCGGCTACCTTTTTGACGGATTGGAGCTCGGTCGAGACGATGCGCTCCGTCACGCTTTTTTCCGCGGCCTCTTGGCTGACAGCTGCCAAGGCAGCGAGTTGCTTTTGGAACTCGGCATTCCCAGCAGCTTCGGAACCTGCGGCAATACCGCTATTGACAGCGGAACTGGCGGCCCCACCAACAGCTCCAGCACCAGAAGCACCAACTTTAGGCATATCGTTTCTCCATTCTCTTCGAATTGTGCCGCTATTGGCGGCCTACGTTTCCTGACCTTGGACCATCCGGCGTCAGGAATTCTCTTCTGTGTCCGCCATTGCCTCGTCAAAATCGCCCATGGCATTGCTTGCAAGTTGAATCCCTATGGACGTGAGCACCTCATCGAAGCCTTGGCGTAATGCGACGGCCTGCGAGTCAGCGCCTGCTGTACCGTCACCCTGACCGCCAGCCCCACGCGGTCCGCCATGCTCGGGACGACGGCTGGGCGCGTGCGGCTCTTCTCCTTCAGCACCGCCACGACGCGCGAGGCCAGAGGGATCGATGTGCCCAGCCGTACCTCCATTTGCGATACGCATTGGTGTGTTCCCTATGTTCATTTCGGCTGCGGTCGATAGACGGCAGCGCCGTCTAGAGAAACCACGTCATGATGCTAGGAGGGTTAGCTTTCGAAAAGCTGACGAGTCTCTGAAGAATGCAAAACTGGCCAAGGGAGGCCAGATTGGCTGTTCCTGGAGGCCGCGGCATCAGTTCGCTTGGAAAAAGGGCTGCGATCGTCAATGTCACAGCGTCTTCGAGCGAGGTGAACACCGGTTTGCGTGAAGAAAACGCGCCAAAACAAGAATCTTGAGCTTCGGTTCTGATGCAATCAGAACCGAAAATGCTCCAGTGTCGAACAGGGGCAAGACAGTCTCGATGGTGGCGCGCCCGTGCTCCGTAAACCCGAATCCGCCGTTTGACTAAGTGTACGGAAACTCTCGGCGGCGAAGAAGTCGGCCCGGCATCGGAGTTGGAGCAAGCGCCCAAGCGCATGTGTGAGCTGCATCGGTTGTTGGGCAAAGCAGACGATGAGGTTGACATGTTGTGTGAAGCCGGCGAGTACCGCTGAGAAGACACGGATTGCGCGCTCGCCATCATTGGCAGAGCGATGAAATAAATCGGCGAGGCTCTCGGCACACTTCGCTCGAATGTGGCAGCAACGCTTGCGCGGCCTGTTGATGGTCAGGATGAGCACAATCCATGCCCAGGCCGCGCGAGCTTGCCTGTCAGGCCGCGTTCTGAGCTGACGGCGTCATGCTGAACTGACTTGGAACGCCGGCGGCTTGCATGGGCTCAGCCTCAATGCGTGCCTTCAGGTTGTTCAAATAGTTCTCCGCATAGGATTGCGCCACCGAAACCGGCAAGTTGACGCCGGCCGTTCCGGCCTCTTCAATCGCCTTCTTCACCAGCCCCTCGCGCATGGCGAGTTTGACCTCCGGGCCAGAGATACAGCCCACGGCCTGCGCCGCGACACTGAGGCCAGCTTCTTCCAGCGCCTGCTTCATATTGCCTCCGCTAATGGCTGTGTGCAGAAGATTTGCTGCTTGCGCCTCGCTCTCAAACGTCATTGACACAAGATCGGCCAATTCCCCAAGGCCCGGAATGAAGCCAAGCACACCAACCGCCGTCGCGGCCCAGTCAAGCACCTTCGAGCCCACCTTGAGGACGTCGTCGAGCGCGTGCATGAAAGCGCCACCGTTCTTCTTCGGCGACTTGATATTGGGCTGGTCCGCCGCGCCCATCATCATGTCTGCGACCGCGTCCTGCTCGGCAGCGGTTTTGGCGGCATGGGTCCTCAGCTGCTGAACGGTGCGGTTCGCAGTCGACATGTTGCTGTAGAAGTTCGTGAAGTCGTTATAACTAATGTTGCCGGAATCGACGACATGGCCACCGCCGAAGTCAAAGAACTTGTGATGGGTCTTGTAGCCCGTGATCGAATTGTTCAGCAACCCGAACAACAGGGGATCCGACGATAGCTGCGACGCCGCCTCTCGCACCTTCGGGTCGAGATGCTTGTCGTCGGCCATCGCCGCGAGCTTGTCCCGGGTCAGGACGCCGTCGCCGAAGAAGACGCTTGGATTCGTTTTGATCGTGTTGAGCGTATCTAGCTCAGTTTGGGTGAGGTTCATTGAGGATGAGGCGACTTGCAGGAAGTCCTCTTTGTGGACCTGATCTATCGCGCCACCGTACAACTGGGTCCAGGCGTCCGGGTGGTCGAGGAAGTAGTGGGCCGCCGCGATGACCTGGGGTGGGCATTTGCCGGTTTTGGCGCCGCCGTCGACGATCTGCCTGAAATCCGTCAGGCTCAGATTCTTGGGCAGGCTGTCGGAATATCGGTAAAGCTCGCGCAATGCATCGTTCTCGGTCATAACTGACGGCAGCCCATTTCCGGTGCCGTCGGATGGAATGTAGTTATTCTCGTAGCTTTGCGCCTGCTGCTTCGCGAATGCGGCAACCTGCGAGTGTTGGTCGGAGAATCCGGACAGATCGTCCGCCTTGATCTTGCCGCCGCAGCGGCCGTCGCCTTGGGACCCGATCGCATAGAAAAGCTCCGGATCCTGCTGCAATTGTTCGATCGCCGCCTTCAAATCCGCAGGTGTAGAGGGATCGCCGGCCTTGTCTCCCAGCGAGTCCCAACTGAGCGGGCATTGGTCCTTGTGACGGTCCAACACTGCTACGATTTGCAACTCGCTATCGGTCAGCGTGCCGCCGTTCCAGGTGATCCTTGAGCTGGATACGGGCGCCGGTGCGACGGCATTGGAGTCGATTGCAGAAGACGATTGGGAGGCCTGCTCCAATCGGTCGTACGCCGCCTTCACGTCCGCCGGCAGCAGATCCAGCGCGTGCTGCTCCAGTCTCTGCACTTCTTCCATTCCCGACTTCACATCTGCTGGCGGCAGATCCCGTGCCGCGGATGGATCGCTGGTGTTGTCTCCTGACGAGTAACTGGACAGCATTGCCTCGAAGCTCGAAAACGCGCTTTGCGGAAACTGGGAAGGCGTCTGCGCGAGCGCTCCGAGCCCCGACAAGGCCCCCGGAGCAAGCGCGGGCTCAGGCAGAGTCAGGCTGGTGGATGAGGTAAAGTTGCCTACCGACATGTATAGCCTCTATTGTGAGTTCGATGAACAACACGCAACGCGTGACATGTTGACGGGGCCGAGCGACGCCGACCGGTCCGCCAAAAATGCGCCCATTTTTGTCTTCCGACTGCTTCGCAGGTCGGCGTCCCGAAGTTCATTTCCGTTGCAGTTCATAAGCGGGCTCGCCGTGCGGCTATCCACGCTCTCGTTAGGAGCGCTAGCTTTCGAGAACCTGACGAGAAGAAGGATCCACAATGAACAACGGCAAACATTGATCTCTCCGGGAAGTTGCGGCGTAGTCAAATGTCAACTTTGGCCCAGCGCAGACGAGGGGACGATGCCGTCCCGATGCGGCATGTTGGCAAAGGATGTTCCGGTTGCCCGTCGCGAATGACCACGGTGGCGGAGACAGCAGCAGAGATTTACCGCCTCTTGCCGATCCCGCCTCGTCGCAGGACCAGATCCGGGCTGCCGAAGACGGGCAGGGCATAGACGAGGCTGCGAGGATCGCAGCACTTTAACCTGGAACGGCATGCGACCGCACGCCTGAACGCTGATCTCGAGGACACCTATCACAACGGGGGCCGACGAACTCCTGCAGCAGGCCGCGTCATTTTTCCGCTTGGACGTGCTGGATGGGATCGCCCGCGAGAAGGTCCGTTCGCTCCGACGCCTCAACCAGAACGCCCAGATCGAGGTCTATCTCGCCTGTCAGGTCCAGTTGCGCGAGCGGCTGCAGCTGCGGCGCATCGCCCCAGAAACATGCGCTTCTTCGACCTCTCCTTCGTTACCGAGCACGACCCTTGGCCGAGACGTCAGTGCGGAACAGATAGTCGGCGAATTCGCCGACTATCTGGCAACGCGCTGGCAAGCTCGGGGAGGGTGGTGGCTCGTATAGCACCCGAAGACAATGCAGCGATGCAGGGGGGCTCGCCGACGCGATGCAGAGGAGTTCGAGATCCGCCGGAAGCAACCGCCAAGCGCTCCTGCTCCCGGCGACTTCGCCAACATCTACTCTGACCGCGGCATGTCCTGGCGCGGACTCCGGGCGGGTTCGTCTTCACCCGTGCCGCCGGGCCAATACTTAGCGTCCAGCAACGGATTGAGCCGAATAAGCCCCTCTTCTCGCCATTCGGCTGTATGAGGCACGCCCCAGATGGAGAAAGTTGTGATCGGGCAGTCCTTGCTTGGAAGGCGTCCGGCGCTTCTTAGCATATTCATCTGGTCATTCCCGGCCGTTTGGCCAATGAAGACCCAGTTCTCGCTAATCGGACGTCTGGCTGCGGTAACGAAATTTCCGAGTTCCGGCATTGCAGCTTCCGCGGACGACAATGGTCCGGCTCCTGACGGCCCGGCTCCGGACGGTCCGGCTGGTGATGGTGCGGGCCGCGATGGTCC
Source organism: Bradyrhizobium sp. WSM3983 (assembly GCF_000473045.1). GTDB lineage: Bacteria > Pseudomonadota > Alphaproteobacteria > Rhizobiales > Xanthobacteraceae > Bradyrhizobium. The sequence goes on from NZ_AXAY01000054.1 coordinate 10,289, forward strand.
GGCTTCCAGATCCTGCCAAATCCGATCTGGATCGAAGCCGGGGAGATCGTCAACGTGCTGAGCAATGAGCTGCTGCTGCCCGGCATGAAAGTGCGGTGAATAGGGTTCACCCTGCAGCACTGGAGAGCCCGCAACATGTAGGGGAGTACCGCCCTGCAACTCGCTCAGCTGATGCTCAAAGCCTGTTATCTCTGCTGGTGGTGGTGAGTCGGGCTGGAGGCTCGTGTTCGTTCGGTTGATTGCATTGAAATCCATCCTGCGTCTCCTTCGAAGACATGCGGCTCGACGATCGTTGGACCAAGACAGCTGCATTGCGGTCTGCGGCATCGCGGCTCGGTATCCATGCTCTCATGCTGGCAGGGCTAGCTTTCGAAAACCTGACGACCCTCGGAAGATTCGCGAGTCAATGCAGACGGCGTTGATCTCGAACGGAGCCGCTTGTTCTTAATCTTTTCCCCGACCCGGAGCAGACTCGCGCGCCGCTTTATCCTCATGCGGTGCTTCAGAAGTCCCTTCCGGCCGTCCATTGCGAATGACCGTGGTCGAGGCGCCACGAAACAGCATCAGCACTGAATCATGCAGCGGCTTGTCGACGGGAACGGCGCGTGGCCGCGCCTGCGCTTCTGCTATAAGCCCGTTGAGAGTCTGGTCCACGAGCGCGATGAAGCGTGGTGGACCAGAAGCCAAGGCGATTCCATCTCCCGGTGCGGACCTCAGAATGTAGCGTTCGTCGGAGATTTTGAGCGCATCGAGGGCCGCTTTGAATTCATCGAAGCTGAGCGCATTCAAAACGAGCAGACGACTTTGTGCCTCATTTGCGGACGATACGTAAAGCACGAGGCCATCGTAGTACCATTGAAGATTGTAGAGGTTTGTCAAACGGTCGAGGAACTCTCGTGGTGGCAGATCCGGCATTCGCCCGCGAATTCGGCCCTTCACCTGGGGGCTGACGTTCATTCTGACATTGAGATTGTTGCCGAACTCTTGCAGCGCGGCAGAGAGGTCCTGATCCAGAACTGTATAGGTATAAGGGGTCGATGGCAGTGACAGGGGGGCGCCGAAGATCGGAGCTGCTCCGATGGAAACGAACCCGCTGAGCCACAGAGCTCTCTTCAAAATCTTCAGCATCGTGAATCGGCCGAGCCTTCCCATGTTCATTCGGTGCGGGGCAAAACTAAGGTTCCGTCGAACTTGAAAGCCAAACGTGATCTTTAGATGACGCCAAGTCAGGCGCGTTAGTCAGCTTGTCGTCAGGTCGCTTCTCTACGGTGACTGTAGGCCAGTCGGTGGATTACTCTCATCGCGCGAGACAATGCGTCCTTTCATGTTAGTTGCTCCGCCGCTCTCCCCCAATCTAGTTGATGCGCTGTCCAAGACCTGGCAGCCAGCGGCCATCGGCGAGGATAGCCAATTTCAGCAAAGTCTTGCGCGGGCGGCCTCGATTCAAGAGGGTGCCTCTTCAGCCGCAGATAGGGTGGCCTTGGCTCCCTCGGAGTCGGTAGTTCAACGTGCAATACCCCAGGCAAGTCCGCGCGGCGAGCGCGTACTTCAGGGTCTCTCTGCAATGTCCCGGACCAATCTAATTCCTTCCGTGGTGGACACAGCACCGGCTGTGGCTGTTTCGAGGGTTGTACAGCCTGGACCGGCGGCGCAGCCACTTTTGCAGCAACAGGGCGAGTCGCGCGCGGTGGGCGGGCCGGAAGGAGTCGGCAATTTCGAATCGGCGATGGCAAATCTGCGAGATGTTTACAGCGACGTCATTCAGGTGTCGCTTGTCTCCAAGAGTGCCAGTGCCGTCAGCTCATCGCTCAATAAACTGCTATCATCGGGCTGAGCGGTGCCGGTGCTGGCTTTGATGCATAGAAAAATCGCCCGGAACCGTCTATCCGGTCAGCAGTTGCGTGTTTTTGGCGTGCTGCCGCTTCTCCTGTTGCTGATTGGCTGCAAGGCCGATCTGTACACCCAAGTGCAGGAGCGTGAGGCCAATGAGATGCTCGCGCTTCTGCTCAGCAAGGGCGTCGATACGCTCCGTGTTACTGCCAAGGACGGGACCAGCACGATTCGGGTCGAGGAGAAGCAGCTGGCCTTTGCCATCGACCTGCTGAGCGCTGAGGGACTGCCGCGGCAGTCTTTCAAGAGCCTAGGGGAGGTTTTCAAAGGTTCGGGGCTGATTGCCTCGCCAACCGAAGAGCGCGCCCGGTACGTTTATGCCCTAAGTGAGGAATTGTCGCGCACGATCAGCGATATCGACGGGGTCATATCCGCGCGTGTCCACGTGGTTCTGCCGAAGAATGATCTGTTGCGACAGGACACGATCCCGTCCTCGGCATCGGTCTTCATCCGACATAACTCCAATGCCAACCTCTCAGCCCTGCTACCGCAGATCAAGGTGCTGATCGCCAACAGCATTGAAGGGCTATCCTATGACAAGGTGGCGGTCGTCTTTGTGCCGGTTGAGCGGCCTCCGCTTGAACACCCGTCAGCGCTGGCGGTTGCGCCCGCTCAATCGGCCAAATCCGTTTCAATCCCGCTACTTGCGGCCGTTATCGGGGTCGTTGGCGCTGCGCTCGCGGTTTTGTGCTACATCTTTCTGGGCTCTCGCAAGCTGCAGGGCGCCCAATTATCCCGCGCACTAGCCAGACTTGGCATCCGGTCGAACGCGCCGATTAACCAGCCTCCCAGTAAAAAGACGTCTCCGACAGGGCATGGGGCTATGTAAATGGCCGCTCCGATGCCGTCCGCCGAATCTCATCCTTGGTCCGAAGTGCCCTCTGTGGGCCTGCGCCAACTTGCGGCCTCGATTCATCCGACCCGTGTTGCCGCCCGTCTTGACGCGCTGCTGTCGGCTCCGACATTGATACGGCTGCAGAAGAGCCCGAGGCTCCAGGTCAAGCTGGCCGAATTGATGCTTGGCGACGAAATCGTCTCGAAAGGAAGTGCCTGGGGAAGCGATCTTCTGCTCGGACATGAGCCGAGCAGGGCTGCTTTGCTTGCTGGCAGTGTATGGCACGCTCGTTCGCTTCTGAAGCTCGTCTCAAAGCCGCGTCTCGCAATTCTGATCGAACGTATCGGACCAGAAGCGCATGCTTTCGCTATCCGGCACTTGGTCAATGCGATCGCAATCACCTCTACTGATGATCCGGAGCAACTTTCGCAACAGATTGAGCACGATGGGCATGCTTGCCTAGGTGCTTGGCTCAACGAAGCTTCACCACTTGATCGCATGCGCGTGCTGCTACGCTTGCCTGCGGGCACTCCCGCCGACAATCCAGCGGCCGAACACCGCAACATGGCCGGCCCGTTGCTTTCCTTGGTGATGGCTCATTTGGCGACGGAGACACCACGGTATGACAGTCGATGACCCAGCCCCCCCGGTCGCCCCCCACATACGTCCGCTCGGGCCACTGATACCGGCTGCAGAGCTCGAGATCTGGTGCGATGCCGTAGAAACACGCGCGGCTGCGGAGCGGCATCTGCGACGCGTCCGCAGCTGGGGGCGGACAGCTTATCAGCGGGAGCGGGCGCGCGGCCATGCCGATGGCTTCAAGAGCGGCGCCGAGGAAATGGCGCGGCTGATTGCCCAGGCTGCATGCGCAGCCGCGGAGCGAATAGCCGTTCTGGAGCAGGAGCTGCCGCAACTGGTTCTCGATATCGTGAGCGACGTGCTGGGCACGTTCGATCCGGGTGAGATGTTGGTGAGGACCGTTCGTCACGCGATCGAGCGAAAATATGGCAGTGCGGAAGTGTGCCTTCATGTGTCTCCTCTGAAAGCCGATGCGCTGGCGCGCGAATTCGCTGCCTGCGATGGGCGGGAGGGCCGGCCGAAAGTGCGGATTGATCCGGATCCGGCTCTAAGGCAGGAGCAATGCGTCTTGTGGAGCGAGTTTGGCAACGTCGATCTTGGAGTTGCCGCGCAGCTCCGTGCCCTGCGCCTCGGCTTAGGTTTGCCTTCAGAGGACGGCGAATCGTGACCACATCAGCAAGTCATGGCGATGCGGCTGGAGAGGACAATCTCGGCGCCGCGCTATCATCTCTGAAATCTGCTGCAAAGCAGATCGATACGCGTGCCGTACGCGGACGGATCACGCGGGCGGTCGGCACCTTGCTCCATGCCGTGCTGCCAGAGGCGCGCGTAGGGGAGCTTTGCCTGTTGCAGGATCCGCGCACCGGATGGTCGCTCGAGGCGGAGGTGATCGGCCTGTTGCACGATGGAGTATTACTCACGCCTATCGGTGACATGGGGGGCTTGTCCAGCCGAGCAGAAGTGGTCGCGACCGGGCGAATGCATGAGGTGCCGGTCGGCCCCGATTTGCTTGGCCGTGTGATCGACAGCTTCGGCCGTCCACTCGACGGAAAGGGCCCGATCAATGTCGCTCAAACTCGTCCGCTGCGCGGCAAGGCTCCCAACCCAATGACAAGGCGGGGTATCGAGCGACCCTTCCCACTCGGCGTCCGTGTTCTGGATGGGCTTCTGACATGCGGTGAAGGCCAGCGGATCGGCATCTACGGAGACCCCGGATGCGGTAAGTCGACCTTACTCTCCCAAATCGTAAAGGGCGCGGCTGCGGACGCCACTGTAGTCGCGCTGATCGGCGAGCGTGGCCGGGAAGTGCGTGAATTCATCGAGCGGCACCTTGGGGAGGCGGCCCTCCGCCGCACCGTCGTTGTCGTTGAGACCTCCGACCGTTCGGCAATGGAGCGGGCGCAATGTGCTCACATGGCGACCGCAGTTGCCGAATATTTTCGTGATCAAGGGCTTCGTGTCGTTCTGATGATGGACTCATTAACGCGCTTTAGCCGCGCCATGCGCGAAATCGGTCTTGCGGCAGGAGAGCCTCCGACCCGGCGCGGCTTTCCGCCCTCGGTCTTTGCCATGCTGCCTAGTCTCTTGGAGCGTGCCGGCATGGGCGAGCGCGGTTCAATCACGGCCTTCTATACCGTGCTCGTCGAGGGTGACGGCACGGGTGATCCAATCGCCGAAGAATCGCGCGGCATTCTTGATGGCCACATCGTTCTTTCGCGTGTTCTGGCGGCGCGGGAGCAGTTTCCCGCTATCGACGTACTGTCGAGCCGCAGCCGCGTAATGAATGCGGTCGTCCCTGTGTCGCATCGCAAGGCGGCCTCTGTCTTTCGTGATCTGCTTTCGTGCTACGCCGAGGCCGAGTTCTTGATCAAGGTGGGCGAGTACAAGCAAGGAAGCGATCCGCTGACTGACCGGGCAATCGATTCGATCGACGATTTGCGGAAGTTCATGCGTCAGGGCGAACACGAGGCATCAAGTTTTGAGGAAACGGTCACATGGATGTCGCGTCTAACCGCGTGAATCGCGTCCACGCTTCGAAGTTGCGGCTAGCGAAGGACATGAGAGAGCGGAGCGCTCTTCGCGAGTTGTCCAACATGGAAGCCAACCGCCGCGTCGCGGTCCAAGCTGTTGAACAGGCTTTCCAGCATATTGTAAACGCCGACAAAAACCGAGCGACGCTCGAAGTGGAGCTTTACCGAGAGCTGGCATCGCTTGACCCGTTATCTCTCGAGGAGCTCGATCGTCGCTGCCACCTCGTCACTGAACGGCTCACAGCGGAAATCGCAGGAGCACGCCGAAGGCTTGACGAGGCGCGCGCCGCTCAAGAGCAGGCCGAGACTGCGGTCTTCGAGGCGCGAGCGCTTTTGACCAAGTGTTCGGCGGCGAGTCACAAATGGCAACAGATTGAGGACGACGTTCAGCGCGCGACCGATGCCCATTCGGAGGCGGAAGCCGAGACAGAGGCCGACGATGAGCTTTTGCTTCGGTATCTGAGTGGCTCGCATACCAACCACCGCTAGCGACTGACTCTGATGACTTCTTCTCGTATGCCAGCGAAAACGCCTAGTCTTGCTTACGGGCCAGCGACCACGGCTCCGGGCGAACAATCCGGATTTGAACCGGCGCTAACCCTGTCCCACGCCGTGGTCTCCTGGCTTAACGAGATCGCTGCGGCCCGCAAGCCTCTGCAAAGCCGTCTCAGCGATAAGCCGTTATCCGTGCGGATGGAGCGGCTTGTCTGGCACCCGGAGCCGTATGCCGTATCAATGCTTGACTGCGCTTGGGCCATCGAGAATGAAACGATCATCCTATCGTTGCCCCGTCCGGTTGTGGAGGCGCTGATCGCGACGGTGCAGAGTGGGCTTGGCCTACCCTCCGAGCCAAGTCGTTCGCTCCTCGTCGAATTTGCGCTGGATCCGTTGCTCGATCAGCTAGAGACTCTGACACAGCAACGCATGCGGCTGATCTCTTTGAGCGAAGCAACCGCTCGGGGTCCTTATTTGGAACTCGAAATCAGCTACGGCTCATTCAGAAGCAAAGCGCGCCTATTCCTGTTCTCGCCGCTTGATGGTTCAGTGCCGCCCGCGTTTCGTGCGTTAGGCAGACTGTTCAGCAAGCTCCCGCGAGAGGCGGGCCAGCTTCCCCCGGAATTGCCTCTCATCGTTGCGGGAGAGATCGGCTCGCTCCGTGCTGCGGTCGCCCTGCTAGGGACGGCAGATGCAGGAGACGCTCTTGTGCCGGACGTAATACCTTCCCGCGGCCAAGCCATCCTTACTGCGGGAGTTTTGTGGGCCCCGGCAGATCTTGCAGAGAATCGCTTGATCGTGCGAGGGCCGTTCCGCCTCCAACCACATCCTCTAGAGTGTGTACATCTGATGACCCAAGCCAAAACGACCCGACCGCCCTCTGAAAGCGATTTCGACGAGATCGAAATCACTCTTAGTTTCGAATGCGGCCGCTGGACTGTCGCACTCGGAGCATTGAGGAATATCAGTGAAGGACATGTATTCGAACTTGGCCGGCCATTCGGCGGACCGGTCGATATCCTTGCCAACGGCCGCCGTATCGGCCGCGGCGACATCGTCCGCATCGGGGAGGAGCTCGCCGTCCGGCTGCGGAGCAAGTTGGCAGTCAATGACTGATATTCAACCGGGAATTGTTGCGCTGCTTGCGCTTACGGCCGGCCTTGGCCTGCTGGCGTTTACTGTCGTCACAAGCACGGCGTTCATAAAGGTATCCGTCGTACTCTTTCTCGTTCGCAACGCGCTCGGGACTCAATCGATCCCGCCGAACCTCGTTCTATATGGCGCGGCACTGATCCTGACCGTCTTCATTAGCGCGCCAGTCATTGAACAGACCTACAATCGCATGTCTGCGCCGCACCTGCGCTACCAAACGATCGATGATTGGGTCGCCGCCGCGAAGGAGAGTCAGGAGCCGCTAAGCGATTATCTCAAGAAGTTCACCGCTGACGAGCAGCGTCGGTTCTTTTTGGCTTCAACCGAACAGGTCTGGCCCGAGGACATGCGCGGCAAGGTGAGCGCCGATGACCTGGTCATTCTTGTACCATCTTTTCTAATTTCAGAACTCAAGCGTGGCTTCGAGATCGGTTTTCTTCTCTATCTGCCCTTTATCACCATCGATCTGATCGTAACGACCATCTTGATGGCCATGGGTATGTCCATGGTTTCGCCAACGGTGATATCCGTGCCTTTTAAGCTGTTTCTATTCGTCTCGATCGACGGCTGGTCGCGGCTCATGCACGGGCTGGTGCTCAGTTACACAACACCGGGGGGCTGAGCATGGATGAGGCGAGCATTCTCACTCATATGAGCCGGTCACTTGTGCTCTTCATGATCTGGGTTCTGCCACCGCTCATCGCGGCGGTCGTTGTCGGATTGGGCGTTGGCATTATCCAGGCGGCAACGCAGCTCCAGGATCAAACATTGCCACTGACCGTGAAGCTTTTGGTCGTGGTCGCGGTTATCGCTTTGTTCTCCCCAGTGCTCAGTGCCGCACTCATCAGCGAAGCCGAGCAGGTATTTACCGACTTTCCCGCACTCACAGCAAGTATTGGCCGGCGTTAGATGAGCGTCTCGTCACTCACCGAAACGCAAACTCTGATCCAGCAGGCCATCGAACTCGTCGTCGCAGCCAGCCTCGCGGCAGCCCGCGCGGTTGGCATTATGCTGGTCCTTCCCGTATTTGCGCGGTCGCGCATTAGCGGCTTGATCCGTGGCTGCGTGACGATTGCAATGGGACTGCCATGCCTATTGCAGATCAAGCACGGCTTGCAGGCTCTGGATCCGGGCTCACGCCTGGTCAGCGTCACGCTCCTCGGTTTGAAGGAAGTATTCGTCGGTCTCCTCCTCGGCTTCTTGCTCAGCATTCCGCTATGGAGCATCCAGGCAGTGGGTGAGGTCATCGATACCCAACGGGGAATTACGAACCCTGTTGCTTCCGATGATCCCGTCTCGCGCGGCCAAGCCTCGGCGACTGCGGTTTTACTCGGTACCACTGGGATCACGATTTTCGTTCTATCCGGAGGCTTGCAGACTACAATTGCGGCCCTTTATGGCAGCTATCTAGTCTGGCCCGTGTATCGTTTGCTGCCCAATTTGAGCGTGCAAGGCGCGATGCAGTTTCTTGGGATTCTCGATCACATCATGCATACGACGCTGCTGGTCTCCGGCCCCGTGTTGGCCTTCCTGCTGCTGCTTGATGTATCGATCATGATACTTGGGCGTTTTGCGCCGCAAATCAAACTGAGCGATGTCTCCCCCACGATCAAGAATGTCGCCTTTGGGTTCATCATGGTCAGCTACGCCACTTTTCTCGTCGAATACATGGGATCGGAGATCAGCCAGTCCAACAGAGCGCTCGAGTTGTTCGAAAACCTACTTAAATGAGCGGCTCCAGCGAAGAGAAGAAGCACCCTCCCACGCCCAAGAAGCTAAAAGATGCGCGCAAGAAGGGGCAGAGTCCGCGCAGCGCCGATTTTGTGAGCGCAGTCAGCGTTTTCGCTGGTTTCGGCTGCCTCTGGTTAAGGGCTGGCCTGATCGAGGGGAAGTGGCATGAAACGGTACGACTAATAACCAAAGTGCAGGTTCAGCCGTTCAATTGGGCGGTCCAGGAGGCGCTAGGCGGCCTTATAGAAATATTTTGGGCGGCCGTCGGGCCATTCCTCGCGGCTGGTGTCGCCGCAGCCATTCTGGCCGGAGTCCTGGCCAATGGCGGACTAATTGTTTCATTCGAGCCGCTGATGCCAAAATTTGAGCAATTGGACCCCATGAAGGGGCTCAAGCGGATTGCGTCTAAGCGGTCGCTCATCGAGCTTGCGAAGGGCTTGATCAAAGTCTCCCTTCTCGGCGCAAGCTTTTTCCTTGTCGTTATCGGAACGTGGAAAGTCCTGGTGTATCTGCCAGTCTGCGGCATGGGGTGTTTCGGCTTCGTGTTCGCTGAGATCAAGCTGCTGACCGAAATTGCTGCCGGTGCCTTTCTGTTCAGCGGGTTGACTGATCTCCTCGTCCAGCGCTGGTTGTTCTTGCAGGACATGCGGATGACCGAGACCGAGGCCAAGCGAGAGTCCAAGGAACAGGAGGGCAGTCCGCAGGTAAAACATGAACACCGTCGCATCCGTCACGAGACGGCGAACGAGCCTCCGCTTGGCCTCCATCGTGCCACATTGATAGTGACAGGACAGGCGATGTTGATCGGGCTCCGCTACGTCCGTGGCGAGACCGGCGTGCCGATCGTGGTTTGCCGTGGTGAGGGCGAAGTCGCCTCACAACTTCTTGCCGAGGCGCAGGCACTGCGCCTCAGTATTATCCATGACCATGCCCTGGCGCGTCAGCTCACCCGCAACGCCAAGCTGGGCAACGCCGTTCCCGCCAGGTGCTTTGAAGGGGTCGCAAGAGCACTCTATTCGGCCGGGCTGGTCTAGAGTGCGAATGGCAGCAGCAATGCGTCATTGGAGGCGCACTATCGAGGCGATCGTATATCCCTCGTTTCCATTGATCCGGCTCCGGCTTCTGGTGACGCCCTGTTGCCAGTTCCATCTTCCAAGCCGCTCCCGTTGCGCTGCCCCGTGGTCGCGTATGTGGTAACAGGGATGGCGGCACGATCACCTTTGGTTGCCATGACAGCTCCATTGCCGAGCAGGTCGCGCGGATCGTTGACCATGGCTCCTAGATTGCCGCGGATCGAGCAGCCAAGCGTCTGATCGAAAGAATTATCGTTAACTGCAGGACCAACGATCGAAAGCGACGGACAGACGGGAGGATATGCTTCATAGACGGTTGCCTGGATTCGTACCGCAAAGCCGACGGGCTGATCGATGCGGGGGCCGAACAGGCGGATGTTGTAAGGCGCGACTCCCATTTGGCGAGCCTCGCTTGCTGCTTGAGCGCCGAGCCGGGCCGAGCCGCTGATCTCCAGATGAAGTGCATCAAGCCGGCCCCGACTGGCGCTGGCCACGAAATCCCGCAGACGAAATCGCTCGCCGCCGCGGAGGCTCTGCAGCAGCAAGATGCTGTTCTCCCGCTGCACCAACGTCGCTTGTTCAGCCGGCGCGGTGTAGATCGGAGCAGTGCTTGTGCACCCGCCTACGCACGCCATCAGAATGATCAGATGGCACAGCTTTCGTAAGGTCATTCGACGATTCTCATTCGATAATAAAGCTGGCGCCGCCTGTCGCGCCTGGCCCACTGGTGCGGGGAACGTCGCGGCCTTTCGGCGGGCTTGCCAAAGTATTCGTCAAGGCGCGCCCCATATCTGAGGGCGGTCCGACACGGTCGGTGGGGGCACCCAGCCGGTTCGGGTTCGATGCTGGCCTCACGATGTAAGGCGTGACGATAATAACCAGCTCCGTCTCCTGCTTCTGGAAGGACGAAGAGCGAAACAGCGCACCGAGAATGGGCACGTCGCCCAGCCAGGGAAAAGTACTGATATCCGTGTTAAAGCGACGCCTGATCAGGCCACCTATTGCAAAGCTCTGTCCGCTCCCCAGCTCGATGACGGTCTCCGCACGCCTGGTGGAAAGGCCTGGCACTGCGATGCCGTTCACTTTCACCTCACCTTCGTTCGATAGCTCGCTGACCTCAGGCTTCACGCGGACATGGATCTGATTGTTGTTGAGAACGGTCGGGACGAACTCGAGGCTGACTCCGAAATGGCGGAATTGGACCGAAACCTGTCGGTTGTCCTGCATGACAGGAATTGGAAATTCACCGCCTGCCAGGAAGCTCGCGGATTCACCAGACATTGCGGTGAGATTCGGTTCAGCGAGCACGGAAGCGAGGCGTTCGTTGGCGAGCGCGTCGAGAACAGCGCCAACATTGATGTTGCCGGCGGTGAAACCGAAACCTGCCGTGCCGCCGCCGGCAGCCGCGCCGGAGCCGCCACCCTTACCGCTCTTAAAGCCGAACACGAAAGCGCCATTTTGACCGAAAGCAGAGAGGTTGATCCCGAGTTCCTTCATCGCTCCGCGGGAGACCTCCGCCACGCGAACGCTCAGGTTGACCTGTAGGGATCCGGTCACCTGGATCTGATTGACGACCAGCGCACCCGGACCGAGAAACTGCTCTGTTACCCTCACGGCAATGTCGACAACATCTGCGTTGGGAGCCGTACCACTAAGGATCGCGCCGCGTGGCGTATAGCTGACTCGGATCGGATAGTCGCCGACCTGGGCTTTCAGCATCGCACGCAGATCCTCGATTGGTTGCGTGACGACAACGCGCAACTCGGCGAGAGCCTCGCCATCCTCGTTCAAAGCAAACAGGCTGGTTCGTCCAGATTTTTTGCCAAAGACGAAGATGGTCGTGTTCGACGGCGCCTGATAATCCGCGATCGTGGGATCGGCAATAAAGATGCTGGCGGCCGGCGCCGACAAGTGAATTGTTTTGCCAATCGAGGGTGAAAGACTGATCGTTCCATTGATGCTGTCAGGCGTCGCAAGCGGCGGCCCCCCTTTTGCAGCCGGCGCCGTCTGAGCTGCGGCAGTAAACGGTGACAGCAAAACAAGCGCCCACATGAGGGGGAAAAGCAAGGAAAGCCCGCTGACCACAAGGGGGGCAGCGTCGAGACAGCGTGCAAAGTTGCGATCTTTGCCGTCAAGAATGTTCATCAAGCTAGTCTTCGCTTTCGAGTGAGTTCGACTGCGTGGCTGACGCCGCGCTGTTCAATTTCAAGGACGTAGCCGATTCCCCGGGCGGTCTTAATCTGTAAGGTTGCGCCTGACCGGCTCAGATGACCGCGCAAGCGATAGATTCCGACTTCGAGCGCATTGGTCGACACCTCGTTGCCAAACGCATACAGGCCATCCTCCAAGGACGCGCGCGGCACGGTGCGGCCTGCGCGGCTGAGCAGGTGCTCAAGGATGCACACTTCGCGACGGGCAATCGTTAGTGGTCGACCCCCAACTGAAACTTGCCGGGCAACGGGATCAAACCTCAGATTCCCAAATACGACGACGGGGGCTGTCATTTGGCTCGATCGCCTCAGTATGGCTCGCATCCGGGCGACGAGCTCATCAGTAGATATAGGTTTGGGCAGAAAATCGTCGGCGCCACCATTCAAAATCGCGATCCGACGACCGAGATCGTTGAGGCGGCTTATTATAATGGCAGGCGTGGAACTTCCGTCGCGTCTCAGCCGCTTCAGCCAGTCCAAACCGTCTCCATCCGGCAGAACCAACTCGAGCAGAAGAATGTCATAGCAGGCGCAGCCAAAAGCAGCCGCCGCCTCATCCAGAGTGGGTGTCACGTCGACGGCGAAACCGCAATGCGAGAGCGCTCCTTGCAGAGTACTCACAACGTCCGCGTCATGATCAACGAGTAGCGTTCGCATGTCATCGCCTCTTTTTCGACTCGCGCAAAACCACTGGGCACATCAGGCCCAATCATGAACGGGAGCGAAATTGAGCGCTTCCCGCTTCAGCGGAAGCGTCCGAACCCTGGAAAGGAATATTTGTTGCGAGCCGTCAGCACGGTGCGCCGTGGTCTCAGCCTAGTGCCTATCTCGACTGCCTGTTGTGGATCGCATTCGCCATTGCAGAACGCTCATTGCGGTCATTGCATCGGCGGATAGGAATCAATCGAGGCGACGACAGTTGTTGCAATGCCAGTCCCCATCTAAGAGCCAATCGCGGCAATGGTCGTGGCTGTCCACGACGTGGTAACAATGTGAACCCCGCCAGCACGCCAACTACCAAACGAGAACAAGCGAGAATTGCTGAGTTTGCGGCTGAGCTGACTGGAATGATTAACATTTGAAATCCTATGTTGGCCCGAGTCCGGAGTCAGTGTCGCTATGCCGGTCTGTGTGACACATGCGAGACCTTTGGACGTCCGAAAGCAGGTTATGCCCGACAGCCAGCCGATGGCTGCACTATCGCCCGGCCGAAAACACCGGGATCCGGGCTGCACCGAAGACGTGTTGGGCCGCGAGTAGGTCCGAAGCGGAGCAAGCCGTCCCACTCCTCGCGTCGGCGTCCGCTGGCGCGTCGGTTCAGTCATTGTAATGACAGCGCATAGACGGCCAGCGCGGGCCTCGCGCTGCTCGTTCTACAACCGCTTCAAGCGAGCCTCCGGTGGACTTCCGCCCCGGGGCAAGTCGATAGCTGACGTTTGAGAGAGGCGCTCGAGAAGCGCGACTAAATCGAGCCGCGCGAGGGTAAGGGACTTGAGACATTCGCAATTCTTGCTGGCTGTCAGGAGGTTCTGGTGCGACAATCGACAATGGAGTGTCGCGACGATTGCAAGAAACCCTACAATCTGACGCTACGTCAGATTCAAGCCCCTTAGAGTCTCCGCGCGTGGAAATATTCTAAAGCTTGTAACGCCAGCCATGCGTAGGGTGGAGTTCATTCGTCCCACGTGACCTAAGTTCCACGTATTGAGCCTGGTTCAAGTGGGACGCCCTTGCGTCAGCCTCAATTCGAGATTGCGGAACATGGAGCAATTTCGCCGAATCCACTGATACCGCTCAGCGGACGAACTCTTTTCGTTACGCAGATAGCTCGTGAAGGAAAAATTCGATCGATCGATATGAGTTTTCAGAAATACGGGCAACGGCGGCAAGCGAAACACGCTCACGGGCGCGCCGGCAACCACCAAGCATGCATCTCAACAGCGCGGCGTCATGATGTCGATGGACGGGGCAAGCCCGGCCATCGGTGTGCGCCTAATCAGTTCGCCTTCAGCGCCGGAGCGGCGGCAGGCCAGCCAAGGGCATCTCATCGCGGCTGGTTCACGGCGATCGCGTTCGCCCTTTCTTCGCTTTTGCTTCCAACGCCACGCCTGACCGCAGCGACCTCTTGTGCAGCCGAACCGAGAGGCGCCACAACTTCTTCCGAGGTGCTGTTTAGCGCACGGACCACCTGGCCTCCTGATGGCTCGATCTGGCCGAAGAGCGGCTGCGCCTCGATCGCCTGAACGCAACGCCAGCAGCTCGACTTTCTTCCCCTGGGCTACGCCCATTCCT
>NZ_AXAY01000055.1 GCF_000473045.1 Bradyrhizobium sp. WSM3983
GCGGCAGGGCAATCGCATATGAAAACTTGTCCCTGCGGCCATCCTTCGAGACGCCCGCTTTGGGCGGGCTCCTCAGGATGAGGGCGGAGTATGCGGCAGCAGTTTCAAAGGGGCACTGACGCTGGTTAGCCTCATCCTGAGGAGGCGCGTAAGCGCCGTCTCGAAGGACGAGGCGTGCGCGCAGGTCGCCGCAACGAGTCATATGCGATTGCCCTGCCGCAAGCAGGGAGAGGGAAGTCTCCTACTCCTGCATCATCTCGCCGCTGCCGCCGAACTCGGCGGGAAAATCCTTCAGCTTGGGCAGGCCGTCGCGCATCGGCAGCACCGTCTCGGAATAGTTGACGTGGACGCCGGGGGTGAAGGCGAGCGTCGGGAGGGTGGCGGTGAAGACGTCGATCAAATCGAGCGGCGGATGGTTGGTCATGAGATGACCGCCGCACTTCTTGCAATATTTGCGCTGGCTGAGCGGCGTCTTGACGAAGGTCTCGACGTTCTGCGCGCCCTCGGTGATGCGCACGGCCTCCGGCTTCCACAGGCTGAAGGCGTTCACCGGTCCGCCCGACCACGAGCGGCAGGAACGGCAATGGCAATAGCCCATCGCCGCTGGTTCGCCCGTGACCTCGACCGTGACCGCGCCGCAGAAGCAGTGTCCGACATGTTTCATCCTGGTAGTCTCCTGAGATGGCAATTGGGATGGAAATCCTTGGATTACAAATGAAGTCCTGCCGCGCGTCCTCCGATTGGCGGACGCGCGACGGAACGCGCGGCGGCTAGACTGACCGGCGCCAGGGAATAAGCATCGACACCCGTTGTTTATACTGCCGGTATTCGTCGCCGAAGAGATCGACGAGATCGTGCTCCTCCAGCGCGATGCCGACGAAGATGTAGGCGGTGGTCACGGCCGCGAACAGCAAATGGCCTGCGGTCATGGTCGGTGCCGGCCAGAAGGCGATGATGAAGCCGAGGTAGATCGGATGACGGACGAATTTGTAGAGCAGCGGCGTCTTGAACCGCGGCGGCGCGGCCTCTTTGCCGACGAGATGGTTGGTCACCTGATGCAATCCGAACAATTCGAAATGATTGATGACGAAGGTCGAGGTGAACACCAGCACCCAGCCCGCGAACGACAGCGTGACCAGCGTCACGGCAAGATCCGGATTGGCGACGTCCCATACGACCGACGGCAACGGACGCCACTGCCAGAACAGGAGGAGCAATGACAGGCTCGCGAACAGTACATAGGTCGAGCGCTCGACCGGCTTGGGGACGAATTGCGTCCACCACGCCTTGAAGCGCTGGCGCGCCATCACGCTGTGTTGAACGGCGAACAGCGTCATCAGCAGCAGATTGATGATCACGGCTTCGACGGTCGGCGTATCGGGCCCGGTGTCGATGGTCTTCGGCACCACCAGCCCCATCACAAAGCCGATCGCGTAGACAATCGTAACGAAAAAAACGAGATACGCCGCAATTCCGTAAAGAAAGGCGATGAACTTGAAAATGCGTGAGCCCGCAACCTCCGGGCTGATGGAATGAACCTGGTGATCGAGTTGGGTCATAGAAAGCTCCGTTGTGCCGAGGCATTGGCACTGTTTGGTCTCTGCACCATGCCGGAGCGGAGGCCGGAAGACTTTCGCGGACGGTTGATTTTCGCCTGAGACGACTTTGATTTTTGCTTGAGACGACAGAAACG
Source organism: Bradyrhizobium sp. WSM3983 (assembly GCF_000473045.1). GTDB lineage: Bacteria > Pseudomonadota > Alphaproteobacteria > Rhizobiales > Xanthobacteraceae > Bradyrhizobium. Next base: position 1,694 of record NZ_AXAY01000055.1, read on the forward strand.
TGCGATTCCTCTTTGAAAACAACGTGCTCGACGGCGACCTGCGCGAACTGACCTGCGCCGGGACGACCGTGCCGCTGCAGCCGCAGGTGTTCGATCTGCTGATTTACCTCGTCGCGGAGCGCGCCCGCGTCGTCAGCAAGGATGATCTGATCAGCCAGATCTGGAGCGACCGCATCGTCTCGGATTCCGCGCTGAACAGCCGGATCAACGCCGCGCGCAAGGCGCTCGGCGACGACGGCGCGACGCAGCGGCTGATCAAGACGATCCCGCGCAAGGGCTTTCGTTTCGTCGGCGACGTCCGGGAAGAACTGGCAGCCAAGCCTGCGCCGGCCGAGGTCACGCCGAGTTCCCCGCGCGCCGCGACCGACCGTCCGGGCATCGCCGTGCTCGCCTTCGAGAACATGAGCGGCGACCCCGCCCAGGAATATTTCGGCGACGGGATCAGCGAGGACATTCTCACCGCACTGTCGAAGCAGCGCTGGTTCATCGTGATCGCCCGCAACTCGTCCTTCACCTACAAGGGGCGCGCGGTCCACCTCAAGCAGATCGCCGAGGAGCTCGGCGTCCGCTATATCGTCGAGGGCAGCGTGCGCAAGGTGGACAACCGCGTCCGCATCACCGCACAGCTCAACGACGCCACCACCGGCGGCCATCTCTGGGCCGAGCGCTACGACCGCGAGCTTGTCGACGTCTTCGCCGTGCAGGACGAGATCACCGAGCGGATCGTCGCGGCGATCGAGCCGCAGATCCACGCCGCGGAGAATTTTCGCACGCATCGGAAGCCACCATCGAGCCTCGATGCCTGGGACTTGCTGATGCAGGCGCTGTCGCATTACTGGCGGATAACGCCGCAGGACCACGCCGCAGCGCAGAAGCTGCTCGAACGCGCCATCGCGATCGATCCGGATTACGGTCAGGCGCTGGCGGTACTGGCGGCAAGCCACATGTTCGGCGTGCATCTTGGCTGGGCCGAACTTGCCACGACCGCGCCGATCGCGGAGAACGCGGCGCTCGCCGCGATGCGCTGCGACCACGAGAATGCCTGGGCTCATGCCGCGCTCGGCAGCGTCTGCTTCTCCACGAGCCGGCTTGCTGACGCGCTGTCCGAGTTCGAGCAGGCGCTCGCGCTCAATCCGAACTTCTCGCTGGCCCAGGGCTATTACGCGCTGGCGCTGTCCTATGCCGGACGCCCCAGCGATTCGTTCGAGGCCGCGCAGAAGGCGATCAGGCTCTCACCGCGCGATCCGTCGCTGGCGATCTATTACGGCATCGCCGGCTATGCACGCTTCACCGAGCGGCAATATGACGAGGCCATCGCACTGGCGCGCGAGGCAATCCGCCATCGCGGCGAGCTCACCGGCGCCTATCGTGTGCTCGCCGTCTCCGCCGGCATGACCGGTGACGGCGCGCTTGCGGACATGGCGCTGCATGAGCTCCGCCGCACCCAGCCCAATATCTCGCTGGACTGGATCGCAACGCAGCTGCCATGGGCCAATGATGCGGATCGCGAGCACTATCTGGACGGATTTCGGCGCGCAGGGCTGAGTTGAAGACGGTCACGCACCCGACGCAAATGCGTCGAGCAGGCGCGTTGAAGGCCTCCGGCTTTTCCCATTGCGTGGAGTGGCCTGCGCCTTCGACGACCTGAACCGCAATGACGGAGCTTGCTGCAACAGCCGCCCACGCACCGGGAACCAAACGGGCGGCAGAAAAGCGATCCGCTATTTGCCTTTTGCCTGCATCGACTTCGGCGGTGGCACCTGCGCCCATTCCTTGTCGGCGCGGGGACCGTTGAGATCGCCGGTGAGGCCGATGAGCTGGCCGGGCTGGGCGTCGAGGGTCTGCTGCCAGGTTTGGGTCTGGCACAACAGCCTGATCAGACATCCTTTGAGCTTGAGGCGGTCGGCGGAGTCGCGCCACAGCGAGACCGAATAGAACTTGCCGTCCTCGGCGTTGTAGATATCGCCGGCGAACCGGCCATCGGGCGTCGCCTGCAGGCCCATGATCAGCTGGTGGCCGAGCAGCGCGCGGGCGCGCTTGTCGGGGTCGGGATTTTCCTTGTCGCGATGAGGCTGGCCGCGCTTGTCGGCCGGCTCCTTCATCCAGACGATGAAGCCGCAGATGCGGTCGCGCGTCGGTCCGCAGCGCTCGAGTCGGATGCGCGCGCGACCGTCTTCGACGAGCCAGGTGCCGCTGGGATCGGTGGGCGTGACCGCGCCGGCGCGGCCACCCAAAATCATCATCACGACGGTGATGGCAACGCGCAGCACGAAGCGAAGGACAAAGTTCATCAGCGGCTCCTTTCGTTGGGAGGATTGCGGCGTCAGTTCAGTTGCGCCATCAGTGCATCGGCGCCCTTGTCGACGCCGGCATTGGCGGCCGCGAGCGCACCGACGCTGGCCTTGATGTCGTAGGCGCCCGGGTACTGCTTGGTGACATAGGCGGAGAGCAGGCGCGAGGACGCGGCGTCGAAGATCTCGACGCCGTAGATGACCGAGCCGGTCAAGGTGCCCTCGCCGTCACGCGCGGCCTGCACGCCGTTGTAGACGGCGCCGGCAACGTCGAAGCGGGAGAGCGTGCCGAGCACCGGCGTGTTGGTGACGGCACCGGTCAGCGTCAGCCTGATCCGCAGCGTCTCCGGTCCGCGCTCACGCACGAGTGCGAAGCGTCCGCGCAGCCGCTCGGCAAAACGGGTTTGCATATAAGCGGCCAGCATCGCCTTGTCCTTGTCGGACATGTCGCCGAACTGGTGATCCTTGCCCCGGTAAACCACGACCGGCTCGAGGATCACTTTATTATAGGCGCGCCAGTCGACTGGCGTGGAATAGCGGTAGGGCACGCGGCCGGAGGCATCCGACTTGTCGGGCGCCATGTAGGCCGACGACGCCATCTCCGAATAGGGCACGGGCGCGACCGAGGCGCAGCCGGCTAAGGCGGCGCCAAGCAACAGCGTTCCCAGACCGCGCAGGGCGATCGAGCGATCCATTCCAGAACTCCTCTTGCGGCTCGTCGAAAGGCAAAGGCGACCGCAGCCGCGTGCGGGACCAGACGCGACTGCGGCGCGCACCATTGCCAACCCAAGGCATCGTCCGGGGCCATGTCAGTTGCCTTGGGTCGCCTCAGTGTTTCCGTTTATAAAACCGACCGGACGGTTTGTAAACTGCAAAAATGCCCGCCTGACGCATTTGGCCGCGGACGCGGCTTAGGCAGCGATTGGTTGCAGGCTGTTAACGCTGAATCAGGCGCGCTTGCGCGGGCTTGCGGCCTTTGCCGCCGGCGCCGCTTTGACGGCACGCTGCCTGACGGGCTTTTCCAGCGCATTCCACTGACTGTCGTCCATCAGACGCTTGAACAGCCGCTGATGCTCGTCCTTGCCAAGCGGCGACATCCCGAACAGCCCGCTCAACAATAATCCCCTCGCCGCCGCCCAGCGCAACAAGGCGAGATCCGGATCACTCGCCTCAGCCTTGATGGCCTTGATGATCTCGACATCGGCCGCACGCGGCAGTTCCATCAGGCTGGGATCCTCGACCATCGCCGCGAGCACGCCAAGCGCTGCCGAATTCGGCTGGATGCTTGCCTCCCGCACAGTCGCGAGCTGCGCAGCCAGTTCGGGCTGTTCCGAAACTTCGCGTGCCGTCGCCATGTAGCGACTGGTGAACTCTGCGAAATGCGTCATCTGCCGCTCCAGCAGCGCCTTCAGCACCGCCTGCTTGGTGCGGAATTGATGCATCACGCCGCCCTTGCTCATGCCGCTTTCGCGGGCGATGGCATCGAGCGTTAGCCGGCCGGGCCCGTCGCGCGCAATGATGGCGAGCGCCGCATCGAGTGCAGCATTGCGGGAACGTTCGGAGCGCGTCGCATTGTCCATGGCCGACTTGTCTCCGTGACAGGACAATGAATCAAGTGAAAACAGGACGCGCTGTACATTTTTTGTGCGAACACTGTCGAGACTTTCATCTTGCGGCGCGGAACGTGACTGTGTGAGCCTCGATGGTGGATGGGGACTGGGATGAGCCGGCCGCCGCTTTGCGCGCGAGAACGTTGCGAAGGGTTCGCGGCTGGTCTCGCTTGAGAAAGATACGAGATGTCGAAACGAGTGTTGCTTGGTCTCGTCCTGGCTTGCGGCCTCACGGCCTCGGCACTGGCGCAAGAGCCGAAGACAGGGGGCGTAATCAATGCGGTGATCCAGCCCGAGCCGCCCGGCCTGATGCTTGCGATGATCCAGAACGGTCCGACCCAGATGGTGTCGGGCAACATTTTCGAGGGCCTGCTGCGCTACAGCCCCAAGCTCGAGCCCCAGCCGGAGCTCGCCGAGAGCTGGAGCGTCAGCGAGGACGCCAAGACCTACACCTTCAAGCTCCGGAAGGGCGTCACCTGGCATGACGGCAAGCCCTTCACCGCAGCCGACGTGCTGTTCTCGGTCGAGATGCTGAAGCAGACGCATGCGCGCGCCCGCAATAACCTCGCGCAGGTCGACAAGGTCGAGGCGCCCGACGATTACACCGTGGTGTTCACGCTGAAGCAGCCATTCGGCCCGTTCCTCGGCATCTTCGAGGTCGGCTCGATGCCGATGGTGCCGAAGCATCTCTACGAAGGCACCGACTTCAAGACCAATCCCTACAACAACGCGCCGGTCGGCACCGGCCCCTTCATGTTCAAGGAATGGCAGAAGGGCTCGTTCATTCGGCTGGTCAAGAACCCGAACTATTACGAGAAGGGCAAACCCTACATCGACGAGATCTACTGGCAGATCATCCCCGACGCCGCCGCACGCTCGGTGGCTTACGAGACTGGCAAGGTCGACGTGCTGCCCGGCGGCTCGGTTGAGAATTTCGACGTGCCGCGGCTGTCCAAGCTGAAGGACACCTGCGTCACCGGCGCCGGCTGGGAGTTCTTTTCGCCGCTGGCGTGGCTGTGGCTCAACAACCGCCAGGGCCCGCTGGCCGACAAGCGGGTGCGGCAGGCGATCATGTACGCGATCGACCGCGACTTCGCCAAGGACGTGATCTGGAACGGGCTCGGCAAGGTCGCAACCGGCCCGTCGGCCTCCACCATCAAGTACTACACCGACGACGTGCCGAAATATCCCTACGATCCGGCCAAGGCCAAGGCGCTGCTGAAGGAAGCCGGCTACAAGGGCGAGAAGATCCGCCTGCTGCCGCTGGCCTATGGCGAGACCTGGCAGCGCTGGGGTGAAGCCGTGAAGCAGAACCTCATGGACGTCGGCATGAACATCGAGACGATCTCGACCGACGTTGCCGGCGGCAACCAGAAGATCGGCGACTGGGATTACGACATCGCCTTCACCTATCTCTACCAGTACGGCGATCCTGCGCTCGGGGTCGGGCGCAACTACGTCTCCAGCGCGATCGCCAAGGGCCAGGTGTTCAACAACGTCGAGGGCTACACCAACCCGGAAATCGACAAGCTGTTCGCCGACGGCGCAGTCGCAACGCCCGACTCCAAGCGCAAGGAGATCTACGAGAAGGCGCAGAAGATCCTGGTCGAGGACGTGCCGGTGGCCTGGATGCTCGAGCTGCAATTCCCGACCATCACCCGCTGCAAGGTCAAGAACCTGATCACCACGGGGATCGGGGTCAATGACGGCTTCAAGGACGCATGGCTCGACAAGTGAGGATGCTCAAGGTCTGATCTGACTTGTAAGAACAGATTTGCAATGAGATCGTATCGAGACGCCGAGGCATCGGAGGTGCTCACCTCTCCCGTAGGGAGAGGTCGGATCGCATCGTCAGATGCGATCCGGGTGAGGGGTTACGCTCCATCGAGAGACCCCCTCACCCGCGCCTTCGGCGCGACCTCTCCCCGTCGGGGAGAGGTGTTCCCCGCGGCGAGACCGCCTCACCCAACGAACACTCGAATCTAGATGCTCTCCTTCGTCGCTCAGCGTGTCGTGAAGGGCGTGATCGTCCTGCTCGCGATCGTCGTTCTCAATTTCTTCCTGATCCGGCTCGCGCCGGGCGACCCCGCTGTCGTGATGGCGGGCGAGGCCGGCGCCAGCGACCAGGTCTTCGTCCAGCAGCTCCGCGAGAAGTTCGGCCTCGACAAGCCGCTGCCCGAGCAGCTGTTCATCTACGTCAAGGGCATCGCGACCCTCGACCTCGGATTCTCCTTCCGTCAGCAGGCGCCGGTTTCGAAGCTGATCCTCGAACGGCTGCCGGCGACGCTGCTGCTGACGCTGACGGCATTCGCGATCTCGCTCGCGCTCGGTGTCCTGTTCGGCACCTTCGCCGCGCGCTTTGCCGGAACCTTCCTCGACACGGCCATCACCGTCTTTGCGCTGATCTTCTACGCCATGCCGATCTTCTGGGTGGCGCTGATGGGAATCCTGCTGTTCTCGGTCACAGTCGATTGGCTGCCGAGCTTCGGCTACGAGACGGTCGGCGCCAACCTCACCGGCTTTGCCCATGTGGTCGACGTCGCAAAGCACCTCATCATGCCGGCGATGACGCTCGGCCTGTTCTTCATGGCGACCTACACCCGCATGACGCGCGCCTCGATGCTCGAGGTGAAGCGGCTCGACTTCGTCAAGACCGCGCGCGCCAAGGGCCTCTCCGACGCCGTGATCCAGCGCCGCCATGTGCTGCGCAACGCGCTGCTGCCGGTCGTGACGCTCGCCGGCGTGCATGCCGGCACGCTGATCGGCGGCGCCGTCATCACCGAGACCGTGTTCGCCTGGCCCGGCATCGGGCGGCTGATGTACGACGCGCTGCTCCAGCGCGACTACAATCTGCTGCTCGGCGTCTTCGTGACCTGCTCGGTCATGGTCCTGATCTTCAACCTCATCACCGACCTCGTCTATCGCCTGGTCGACCCGCGCATCGAATTCGCCGCATGACACAGTTCTGGAAATCGATGCTGAAGAGCCCGAGCGGCGTCATCGGGCTCTTCATCCTTCTGCTCGCGATCTCGGTCGCGGTGTTCGGGCCGCTGCTATTCCCGAACTCGCCCTGGCGCATGGTGCAGCGGCCGTTCCTGCCGCCCTTCACGCTCTCGACCGTGCCGCTCGGCACCGACGCGCTCGGCCGCGATGTGTTCGCCGGCATGATTTTTGGCGCACGCGTCTCGCTGCTGGTCGGCCTCGTCTCGACGCTGGTCGCACTCGTCGTCGGCGTACCGATCGGCGCCATGGCCGGCTATTTCGGCGGCAAGGTCGACGACGCCCTGATGCGCTTCACCGAGTTTTTCCAGACCATTCCGAGCTTTGCGCTCGCGATCGTGCTGGTCGCGATCCTGCAGCCCTCGATCTATTCGATCGTGGCATCAATTGCGGTGGTGAGCTGGCCGCCGGTCGCGCGCCTCGTGCGCGGCGAGGTGCTGTCGCTGCGCACGCGCGAATATGTTCAGGCCGCCGTGGTCACCGGACAGAGCAATACCTGGATCATCCTGCGCGAGATCCTGCCCAACGCGCTGTCACCGGTGATCGTGCTGGCCTCGCTGATGGTCGCAACCGCGATCCTGCTGGAATCCTCGCTCTCGTTCCTTGGGCTGGGCGATCCCAATCTGATCTCCTGGGGCTACATGGTCGGTGCCGGACGCACCGTGATCCGCCAGGCCTGGTGGATCACCGTATTTCCCGGCGTCGCGATCCTGATCTCGGTGCTCGGACTGAACCTGATCGGCGAGGGCCTCAACGACGCGCTCAATCCGCGCCTCTCGCGGGAGGGACGCTGATGATGACCGCTCCGCCCGCCGTCTCCATCAAGAACTTGCGGATCGCGCTGCCCAAGGGCGCCGAGCGTCCCTTCGCCGTCGACGGCGTCTCGCTCGACTTGCGGCCCGGCAAGATCGTCTGCGTCGTCGGCGAATCCGGCTCCGGCAAATCGATGTGTGCGCATGCGCTGATGGGCCTGTTGCCCGACACGGTGTCCGTCACCTCCGGCGAGATCCAGTTCGAAGGCCGCGACCTGCTGAAGCTCGACGACGACGGCTGGCGCGACCTGCGCGGCCGCCGGCTCGCGATGATCTTCCAGGAGCCGATGACCGCACTCAATCCGCTAATGCGGATCGGCGACCAGATGGCGGAGATGTTCGAGGCTCACGGCCTGCTCACGCCCAGGGAGCGGCGCGCGAAAGCGCTGTCGCTGGCGCGCGAGGTCGGCCTGCCCGACCCCGAACGCATCGTGCGCGCCTATCCGCACCAGCTCTCCGGCGGCCAGCGCCAGCGCGCCATGATCGCGATGGCGCTCGCGCTCGAGCCGGCCGTGCTGGTCGCGGACGAGCCGACCACCGCGCTCGACGTCACCACGCAGGCGCAGATCCTGAAACTGATCCGCAACCTCCAGCGCAATCGCAACATGGCGGTGATGTTCATCACCCATGACTTTGGCGTCGTTGCGGATATCGCCGACAAGGTGGTGGTGCTCAGGCACGGCAAGGTCGTCGAGAAAGGCCCTGCTAGCTCCGTCTTCAACGCGCCGCAGCACGATTACACCAAGGCGCTGCTCGCCGCCGTGCCGTCGATGCACCCGCCGGCGCGCGCGCCGCTGGACGATCAGGCCAGGGCTGTGGAGGTGATCGGGCTGGACAAGACCTATGTCACGTCAGGCGGCTGGTTTCGCGAGGACCGTCGCGTCGATGCCGCGCGCGCGGTCAATTTCAACATCCTCAAGGGCGAGACGCTCGGCCTCGTCGGCGAATCCGGCTCCGGCAAATCGTCGGTGGCGCGGCTGGTGATGCGGCTGATCGAGGCCGATCGCGGCACGGTGCGGATCGGCGACACCGATCTCACGCAGCTTTCGGGCAGGGTGCTGCGCGCCGAGCGCCATCGCATCCAGATGATCTTTCAGGATCCGTTCGCCTCGCTCAATCCGCGGCGCAAGGTCGGCCACATCATCGCCGACGGCCCGATCGCGGCCGGCACCGATCCGAAGGTCGCGTTCGACCGCGCCCGCGATCTCCTCAAGATGGTGGGTCTCGATGCCGGCGCGCTCGAACGCTATCCGCATGAATTCTCGGGCGGCCAGCGCCAGCGCATCGGCATTGCGCGCGCGCTCGCGCTCGAGCCCGAGATCATCGTCGCCGACGAAGCCGTCTCCGCCCTCGACGTCTCCGTGCAGGCTCAGGTGCTGAGATTGCTTGAAGACCTCAAGGCGCGCCTTGGCTTGTCGATGCTGTTCATTACCCACGATCTGCGCGTCGCCGCGCAAATCTGCGACCGTATCGCGGTGATGCAGCGTGGCGCCATCGTCGAGCTGAAGCCGACCGCGCAGCTGTTCGCCGCGCCGGAACATCCCTACACGCGCGACCTGCTCGCGGCGGTGCCGGGTCGGAAGGAACGCGCGCCAGCGGCGTGAGGCGGGGCGCTTCACTCCGGTATCCCGTTCCGCCTCCGCGACGGAGCAGTCACGGGCTTTTTATCCCGCGTGACCGAGCTCCCGGCTTCAAGCCTGAATTCCGCACCCCATATCCGGATGGAATGATTATCATCATCTGATGATGGATTAAGGATCTGTTTGGAGGCCAACATGGGCCAGGTTATTCAGTTTGTCTCGAAATCCGAGCGCGAGCGAATTCGCCTCATCCAGGAGGCGCGCGCCATCTATGACAGCATCTTCCCACCGGCTGATCCGGCTGGCGAGCGGCACGACAAGGCTGCGACCGCCCGCGGCGACGTAGGGAATCTGGCGTGATCAAGATCATTGCCGTGCTCTGCAGCCTCGCCTCGCCGGCGAATTGCCACGAGCAGATCGTCACCACGTCGGACTTCGCCGAGGTCTCGATGCAGTCCTGCATGATGGGCGCGCCACAACTCGCCGAATGGATGAACCAGCATCCGGCCGAGCGGCTGGCGGGATGGCGCTGCGTGATCGGCCAACAGGGCGGCCGGGGCGCCTAGGGTAGCACTCGCGTTCTTTATTGCCGGCCTTGACCCAACAATCCATCCTTCGAAGGGAGCGCGGACGGCTGACGCGCGCGGCGGTCAAGCCTATCTCACCGCGGATTAGTATTACTCCAGGTCGGAACCGCATTGGTCACGCCAACCGAGGGCCAATTATACGTTCCGATCGATGGCGCCGTGACCGTTCCGATCGACTGCCCCGAGCTTCCGTAAGTCCTGGGCTGCGTTGCGGTCACTGCAGAGCTTCCATAGGTTGGGGCCAGCACGGTCGTGCTGATGTGCCTGCCGGTATTGTGCCTGCTGGATCTGTGTCCCTTCGCTTCGGCCGCGAAGGGCGCCGCCACCAGCCCGACAGCGATGAGTGCCGCAATAGCGAGCCTGGTTCTTGTCATGACCGATCCTCTCGTTACCTGCCCCCGTCTTACAAATCGTTCTTTGGCCAGACTGTTTCAATACACGAGAGGCTTACAACTCCGTGTACCTCGAACGATCATGCCCGCCTTCGGATGGACCCGAATCAGCGCTACTGCATTCACCTCGACGACTTCGCGTATTGAGGCGACATGACCGGCCCTGAACTGAAGCAATTGCGCGCAGACCTGTCCGAGGTGCTCGGCCGGAAGCTCACTGCGGCCGACATGGCGAAGCTGTGTGCCTTGCCGGAGAAGGGCGGTGCCGACACAATCCGGCGCTGGGAGGTGAGCGGGCCGACGCTGGCCGCGACCAAGGTGCTGCGCGTGCTCGCGATGGCGAGCGAGCGCTATCCGATCCTGGAGAAGTTCGACATCTTCGATCGCCACGACGTGCGCGTAGAGGACCGGCCAGCGAAGCGCGCGGCCTTCCGCGCGCAGATGCGCGACGAGGTGCTGCGGCGCCTCGGTTAACGAGACGCGCGCGCAAGTTACCGGACCGCTCTCGAATTAAGCCTTCCTTCACCCCTTCTTAAGCCGGCATTAATCACGAAAATCATTTAGCACCCAATAAGTTAGGTTGGGCGCCGCTGTGCCATGCATGTGACAGCATTTTCGTCAAAAGCGAGCTATCTGCAAAACCAACGCGGCGCGGACAGCGCGCACGCCGGGGACCTTGTTGTTGGAGTTAGGACTATGAAGAAGATTCTGTTTGCGACCGTTGCGCTGCTCGCGGTGAGCGCGGCTGCGCCGGCCCTGGGTGCCGATCTCGGCGCCCGCCCCTATTACAACAAGGCGCCGGCCTATGCCGCGCCGATCTACAACTGGACCGGCTTCTATATCGGCGCGCATCTCGGCGGCGCGTTCTCGAGCGACAACAATTTCAACGGCCTCTCCACCGGCAACAACGGCAACGGCCGTTTCCTCGGTGGTCTGCAGGCTGGTGCAGACTGGCAGTTCAACCCGAACTTCGTGGTCGGCGTCGAAGGCCAGTATTCCTGGCTCTCCGGCAATGTCGGCGCGGTGTTCCCGGGCGGCGTGGCCTACACCAATGACCAGCGCGGCCTCGGCTCGATCACCGGCCGCGTCGGCTACACCTGGGGCCCGGGCCTGGTCTACGTGAAGGGCGGCTACGCCTATTCCGACAACAACGAGAAGGTGACGATCGGCGGCGTGCCGACCGGCTTCACCATCGCGGGCGATCACCGCAACGGCTACACCGTCGGCGCCGGCCTCGAGTACATGTTCGCGCCGAACTGGTCGGCCAAGGCCGAGTACCAATACTACAATTTCGGCGACGCGCACTTCACCGCGGGTCCGCTGGTCGGCACCGGCAACTTCACCACCGACGACCACACCATCAAGGCCGGCCTCAACTACCGCTTCAACTGGGCGAGCCCGGCGGCCGCGCGCTACTGATCGCGCCTTACAGAATCCCTTTGCTATCAGGGGCCGGCAGCACTGCCGGCCCTTTCTTTTTCGCTCTGCGGAACTGGCCAAGCAATTGTGCAACTTGCGATTTTTTAACCCCCGCCAAGGATACTCCGCAGCGAAAATATAAGATTACCGGTGTGGGGGAATTTCGATGGCGATCCGTCTGGGCGTTGGCCGTGTCCTTGGCCGTCTCAAGCCGCGTTTCAAAATGCCGAAATGGGGCCTGCGCGGCAGCCTGTTTGCGGCGTTCGCGGTGATCGCAGGCATGGGCCTCGTGATCGCCGGCGGCGCCGGCTTCGTGTTCAAGCATCTCGGCTCGACCATGATGGACCTGAGCGGCCGCGACATCCCGCGCCTGTCCGCCAGCCTTCAGCTTGCCTCGCAGAGCGCGACACTGGCAGCGCAAGGACCCGGCCTGCTCGCCTCGTCCTCAGACGAGGCGCTGGCTGAGCGCACCAAGACGGTTCAGGAAATCCAGCAACAGGCCATGGCAAAGCTCGGCGAGATCATCGAGCTCGGCGCCGACAAGCAGGTCGCCAGCGCGCTCGGCGAGACCGTCAAGAGCATCGATGAAGCCACCAAGAGCCTGGTGTCGGCGGCGAAGGAGCGCCTCGACACGATTGCGCTGCATGACAAGCAGTACGAGGCGCTGCGCAAGGCGCAGCTCGCCTTCGTCGGCGCAGCCAACCCTGCAATGCTGGATACCCAGACACGGCTGAGCGCAATCATGGCATCGACGAACGTGTCGCCAGACGACGCCATGGAGGCGGTCCGCTCCGTTGGCCAGATCAGCACGGTGCTTGCCAACGGAAATTTGATGGCCGCTGACATGATGGCCGCGTTGTCCGCCAATTCCAGCGATACCCTGGAGACAATCGAACACGAATTCAAGGCGGTCCGCGACCGCGTCAAGTGGAACCTGGAGGACCTGCCCGACAATCCCGCAACCACTGCGGTGAAGGGCGCAATGCAGAAATTGCAGACGTTCGGCGAAGGCAAGATGGGCGTCTTCAAGATCCGCCAGAAGGAGCTCGACTCCATCGACTACGGCCAGACCATCCTGGACGAGACCCGCAAGCTCAATGTCGGTCTCGGCGTCAGCGTGCAGGCGCTCGTCGACGGCGTGCAGAAGGAGACCAACGCGTCGACCTTCCAGGCGCGCCAGGAGATTTCGCTCGCCACCACCGCAATGCTGGCGCTCGGCGGGCTCACCTTGATCGGCTCGGCGCTGTTCGTCTGGCTCTATGTCGGCCGCAACATCCTGCGCCGCATCCGTGAGCTTCAGCGCGCCATGCAGCTGCTCTCGGCCGGCGACCTCGACACCGAGATCGTCCGCTCCCGGCAGAACGACGAGATCGGCGCGATGAAGGAAACGCTGACGGTGTTCCGCGACAGCATGATCGAGGCCCGGGCGCTCGCGAGCGAGCAGGACAAGGATCGTGTCGCCAAGGCCGAGCGTGCCGCGCATATGGAAGCGAAGATCGCGGAGTTCGAGGGCACGGTGCGCACCGCGCTCGACAATCTCGCGCAATCGGCCAATTCGATGCAGTCGACCGCGCAGAGCATGTCGAACACGGCTGACCAGTCCAACGCGCTGGTGAACGCGGTCGCCTCCGCCGCGGAAGAGACCTCGGTCAACGTGCAGACCGTGTCATCAGGCACCGAGCAGCTGTCGTCCTCGATCGAGGAGATCAGCAAGCAGGTCGTCACCTCGGCTGCGATCGCCAAGAAGGCGGTGGATGAGGCCGGCGCGACCGACACCACGGTGCAGAGCCTCGCCGACAGTGCGAGCCGCATCAGCGTGGTGGTCGACCTGATTCAGACCATTGCGTCGCAGACCAATCTGCTCGCGCTCAACGCCACCATCGAGGCGGCGCGCGCGGGCGAGGCCGGCCGCGGCTTTGCGGTGGTCGCGTCCGAAGTGAAGAGTCTCGCCAGCCAGACCGCGAAGGCGACGGAGGAGATCCGGACCCAGATCGCCAGCATGCAGCAGGTCACGACCTCGGCCGTCGGCGCCATCCAGGGCATCGGCCGGATCATCGGCGAGATCGACAACGTCACGACGACGATTGCAGCGGCGGTCGAAGAGCAGGGCGCAGCCACCCGCGAGATCGCCCGCAACATCCAGCATGCAGCCGGCGGCACCAGCGAGGTCTCCAGCAATATCGTCGGCGTCTCCACGGCATCGGCCGAGGCCGGTGCCGCGGCCACGGAAGTGCTGAGTGCATCGGACGCACTCCGCCGCGAGGCCGACATGCTGCGCGGAGAGATCGACGCGTTCCTCAACAACATGCGGGCGGCGTAAGGACGCCGGCCCCACGGGGACCCCCACTCCCTCTCCCGCTTGCGGGGGAGGGCTGGGGTGGGGGTGCCTCCACATTGGGATAGCCCCGATGGGGAAATAGCCCTCACCCGCGCCTCCGGCGCGACCTCTCCCGCAAGCGGGAGAGGTAAGTGGAATTCGCGGCACGACCGTCCCACATCACGGAAAAAGCGCTACGCGGAATGACCGCCATGCGAGCGGGCCGCGCGTCCTTTTTCGGCTGGCGCCCTGCCCGCGCTGGGTTTAAGCCGATAGCATGAACGCAAAAACCGACACCGTGCAGTCCTCCGCCGAGGCCCTGCGCTATCCCTGGGACCAGCATCCCAGCCCCGAAGAGGTCGTGGAAGTGCGGCCCGGCGTGTTGTGGGCGCGGCTGAAGCTGCCGTTCCGCCTCAACCATGTGAACATCTATCTGCTCGCCGATGGCGACGGCTATGCGATGGTCGATGCCGGCTTCGGCAACGAGGAGACGATCGAGGCCTGGACAAAACTGTTCGAAGGCCCGCTGAAGGGCGTCAACATCACGCGCCTCATCGTCACCCACTCGCACCCCGATCATGTCGGGCTTGCCGGGTGGATCGTCGAGCGGTTCAACTGTCCGCTGGTGATGTCGCAGGTCGAATATCTGCAATCGGTCTATCACCAGAACCGCGGCACCGAGGAGCGGCGCGAGGCGCAGCGGCTGTTCTTCCGCCGCCATGGCATGGACGAATCGCTCACCGAAAAGCTGCTCGGCCGCGGCCAGGATTATCTCAAGCGGGTCTCGGTGCTGCCGCCGTCCTACCGCCGCATCTCGCATGGCGACGAGGTCGTGATCGGCACGCGCCGCTTCAAGGTGATCACCGGCGGCGGGCATGCGCTCGACCAGGTGATGCTGTATTGCGCCGACGACAAGCTGTTCCTGTCCGCCGACCAGGTGCTGAGCAAGATCTCGCCGAACGTCAGCGTGTGGGCGGTCGAGCCCGACCAGAACTCGCTCGGCGAATATCTCGCCTCGCTCGCGAGCCTCACCACAACCCTGCCCTATGATCTGCTGGTGCTGCCCGGCCACGGCGTACCGTTCTACGGGCTGAAGACGCGCATCAAGCAGCTCGCCGATCACCACGAGGAGCGCTGCCGCCTGATCGCGGAAGCCTGCCGCGAGGTGCCGCAGACCTCGCGCGCGCTGGTGCCCGTCGTGTTCAACAAGCATGTGCTGGATGAGCACCAGATGGGGTTTGCCGCCGGCGAGCTCGTGGCCCACGTCAACTACATGATTGTCGAGGGACGGCTGACGGCCGAGACCAAGGACGGCGTGCTCCAGTTCAGGACGACGTGAGAGCAAGTGCCGGTTAGCACCGGCATTTCGGGATGGTGCAGAGCAGCATTAAAGGTCGCGCGGACTTGATCGGGATCAAGTTTCAAATCGCACGATAGGGCATTTTGCCCAAATGCCCCTCACGGCCATATGTGGGATAGCGCATAGACATTGGAGCTGGAAACGCTCTAAAACGATCCGCCCTTTTGGTCAGTTCCGTCTCAGGTCGTACCGATGGATTACGCCCAGTTCTTCAATTCAGCCCTCGATCGCCTCCATACCGAGCGCCGCTATCGCGTGTTCGCCGATCTGGAGCGCATCGCCGGCCGGTTCCCGCATGCGGTCTGGCACTCGCCCAAGGGCAAGCGCGACGTCGTGATCTGGTGCTCCAACGATTACCTCGGCATGGGCCAGCACCCGAAAGTGGTCGGCGCCATGGTCGAGACCGCAACCCGCGTCGGCACCGGCGCAGGCGGCACCCGCAACATCGCCGGCACGCATCATCCGCTGGTGCAGCTCGAGGCCGAGCTCGCCGACCTCCACGGCAAGGAATCCGCGCTGCTGTTCACCTCGGGCTATGTCTCGAACCAGACCGGCATCGCCACCATCGCAAAGCTCATTCCGAACTGCCTGATCCTGTCGGACGAGCTCAACCACAATTCGATGATCGAGGGCATCCGCCAGTCCGGCTGCGAGCGGCAAGTGTTCCGCCACAACGATCTCGCCGATCTCGAAGCGCTGCTGAAGGCGGCCGGTCCGACCCGGCCGAAGCTGATCGCCTGCGAGAGCCTCTATTCCATGGACGGCGACGTCGCCCCGCTCGCCAAAATCTGCGATCTCGCCGAAAAATATAACGCGATGACCTATGTCGACGAGGTTCATGCCGTCGGCATGTACGGTCCGCGCGGCGGCGGCATCGCCGAGCGTGACGGCGTCATGCATCGCATCGACATTCTCGAAGGCACGCTGGCCAAGGCGTTCGGCTGCCTCGGCGGCTATATCGCCGCCAACGGCCAGATCATCGACGCGGTGCGCTCCTATGCCCCGGGCTTCATCTTCACCACCGCGCTGCCGCCGGCGATCTGCTCGGCCGCGACCGCCGCGATCAAGCATCTGAAGAGCTCGGGCTGGGAGCGCGAGCGTCACCAGGACCGCGCCGCCCGCGTCAAGGCGATCCTCAATGCCGCCGGCCTGCCGGTGATGTCGAACGACACCCATATCGTGCCACTTTTCATCGGCGATGCCGAGAAGTGCAAGCGGGCGTCCGATATGCTGCTCGAGGATCATGGCATCTACATCCAGCCGATCAACTATCCGACCGTCGCCAAGGGCACCGAGCGCCTGCGCATCACGCCCTCGCCCTATCACGACGACGGCCTGATCGATCAGCTCGCCGAAGCGCTGCTGCAGGTCTGGGACCGCCTCGGCCTGCCGCTGCGGGAAAAGTCGCTGGCGGCGGAGTAGGCTTTCTTTCGCCTCTCCCCGCTTGCGGCAGCGCAGTCGCATATGGGACGTTGGACGGCCTGAGCGCACGCCTCGTCCTTCGAGACGACCGCTCCGCGGTCTCCTCAGGATGAGGCTAAGCGGCACCTTTGCCTGCTGAAACTGCTCCACCGTCCTCATCCTGAGGGCCCGCCAAGGGCGGGCGTCTCGAAGGATGGCCGCAGGGAAGCCGCTGGTTTAACGACAACCCCAGGTTCCCGCCCAGGTCCGGCATTTCGCTGTCGCCTCCACCCGCCCAACGCGCTAGATTTGCAAGCGAAAATGAGAGCGGGCGCGGTTAGCGCCTTGGGAAGATCGGGCGCTACCGCGCCATGGGAGAAGCACGCTCGCCATGCTGCACGACTGGGGCGTGATCGCTGCCGCCTTCGGCTATATCGGCTTCCTGTTCCTGGTGGCGAGCCATGGCGACCGCCGCTCGCCGGCCAGGCATGGCCGCGCGTCCGGGTTGATCTATCCGCTGTCGCTGGCGATCTACTGCACGTCCTGGACCTTCTTCGGCTCGGTCGGCTTCGCCACCCGCACCTCGACCGACTTCCTCGCGATCTATGTCGGCCCGATCCTGATGATCGGGCTCGGCGCGGGCGTGCTTCGGCGCGTGATCCAGCTTGCGAAAGCGCACAACATCACCTCGATCGCCGACTTCATCGGCGCGCGCTACGGCAAGAGCCAGGCGGTGGCGGCAACCGTGGCGCTGATCGCGATCATCGGCTCGGTGCCCTACATCGCCCTGCAGCTGAAGGCGGTCGCCTCCTCGCTCGAGGTCATTCTGAGCGAGGACCAGGCGTTCTCCCACATCCCGATCCTCGGCGACATGGCGCTGATGGTGACGCTGGCGATGGCCGCCTTCGCGGTGCTATTCGGCACGCGGCAGACCGACGCCACCGAGCATCAGCACGGCCTGATGCTGGCGGTCGCGACCGAATCCATCATCAAGCTGGTCGCCTTCCTCACCGCCGGCATCTTCGTCACCTTCTGGATGTTCTCGCCGCACGAATTGATCGAGCGCGCGATGAAGACGCCCGAAGCGGTGCGCGCCATCGATTATTCGCCGTCGATCGGCAACTTTCTCACGATGACGCTGCTGTCGCTGTGCGCGATCATGCTGCTGCCGCGCCAGTTTCATGTCAGCGTGGTGGAGAATTCCTCGGATGCCGAGGTCAGCCGCGCGCGCTGGCTGTTCCCGCTCTATCTCGTCGCCATCAATGTGTTCGTGATCCCGATCGCGCTCGCCGGCCTCGTCAGCTTCCCGTTCGGCGCGGTCGATTCCGATATGTACGTGCTGGCATTGCCGATAGAGGGCGGCGCGGGACTGCTCAGCGTCGCCGTGTTCGTCGGCGGCCTGTCGGCGGCCACCGCGATGGTGATCGTCGAATGCGTCGCGCTCTCCATCATGGTCTCAAACGACCTCGTGGTGCCGTTGGTGCTGCAACGACGCCCTGACGGCCGCGCCGGTGCCACCGATTTCGGCGATTTCCTGCTGCGCTCGCGGCGGCTTGCGATCTTCGCCATCATGGTGATGGCCTATTTCTACTATCGCGCGCTCGGCAACACCCAGCTCGCGGCGATCGGCCTGTTGTCCTTTGCCGCCATTGCGCAGCTCGCGCCCGCCTTCTTCGGCGGCCTGTTGTGGCGGCGTGCCACCGCACGCGGCGCCATCGGCGGCATGCTGGTCGGCTTCACCGTATGGCTCTACACGCTGTTCATCCCGAGCTTCATGGACACCTCGACCGCCGGCATCCTGCTGCTCCAGCACGGCCCGTTCGGCATCGAGGCGCTGCGTCCGCAGGCACTGTTCGGCGCCGACCTGCCGCCGCTGATGCACGGCGTGGTCTGGTCGCTCTCGCTCAACATCCTCACTTACGTGCTGCTGTCGCTGGCGCGGCGACCCTCGTCCATCGAGCTGGTCCAGGCCGATCTGTTCGTGCCCAACACGCTCGCCCCAATCGCCCCGAATTTCCGCCGCTGGCGCACCACCATCACGGTGCAGGACATCCAGACCACAGTCGCGCAATATCTCGGGCCTGATCGTGCCCGGCATTCGTTCGAGGCGTTCTCGGCACGGCGCAACATGCGGCTGGAATCCGGAGCACCCGCCGATTTCGAGCTGCTGCAGCACGCCGAGCACCTGATCGCCTCGTCGATCGGCGCTGCGTCGTCACGCCTCGTGATGTCGCTCCTGCTGCGCAAGCGCACGGTCTCCGCGAAAGCCGCGCTGAAGCTGCTCGACGACTCCCATGCGGCGCTGCATTTCAACCGCGAGATCCTCCAGACCGCGCTCAACCATGTGCGCCAGGGCATCGCGGTGTTCGACGCCGATTTACAGCTGATCTGCTCCAACCGGCAGTTCGGCGATCTGCTCAACGTGCCCCCGCATTTCATCCAGTTCGGCACGCCGCTTCGCGAGATCCTGGAGTTCATGGGCGTCAGCGATCCAGCCGGTGAGGCTGACCGCGAGGCGATGATCGAGCAGCGGCTCGTGGCCTACACCACCGACAGCGAGCCCTATCTCGAACGCCTGCCGGAACGGCACATGGTGATCGAGGTGCTCACCAACCGCATGCCCGGCGGCGGCTTCGTCATCACCTTCACCGACGTCACGCCGACCTTCGAGGCCGCGGAAGCGCTGGAGCGCGCCAATGCGACGCTGGAGAAGCGCGTGCGCCACCGTACCGAGGAGCTGACCCGGCTGAACTCCGAGCTGGCGCTGGCCAAGAGCAGCGCGGAGGACGCCAGCATCTCCAAGACGCGCTTCCTCGCGGCCGCCAGCCACGACATTCTCCAGCCGCTGAACGCGGCGCGGCTCTATGTTACGAGCCTGGTCGAGCGCCAGCACAATGGCGAGGAGACGCGGCTGGTCGAGAACATCGACGAATCGCTGCAAGCCATCGAGGAAATCCTCGGCGCGCTGCTGGACATCTCGCGGCTTGACGCTGGCGCGATGACGACCTCGATCTCGAGCTTCAAGATGGCCGATCTGATGCGCTCGCTGGAGATCGAGTTCGCACCGATCGCACGCGCCAAAAGTCTCGACCTCACCTTCGTGCCCTGCTCGCTCCCGGTCGAGTCGGACCGACTGCTGCTCCGGCGGCTGTTGCAGAACCTGGTCTCCAACGCGATCAAATACACGCCGCGCGGACGTGTGCTGGTCGGCTGCCGTCGCCGCGGCGCCGCGCTCAAGATCTGTGTCTACGACACCGGCGTCGGCATCCCCACGGTCAAACGCAGCGAGATCTTCAAGGAATTCCACCGTCTCGAGCAGGGCGCGCGGATCGCGCGCGGCCTGGGGCTCGGACTCTCGATCGTTGAGCGACTGGCACGCGTACTCAACCACGGCATCGCCATCGACGCCAATGCCGGCGGCGGCTCGCTGTTCTCCGTGACGGTCCCGACGGCGAAGGCCGTGACGCTCACCGCGGCGGTGACGAGTGCAACGCCGCTCGCGCGTGCGCCGATCTCCGGCGCGCTGATCGTCTGCATCGAGAACGACGCCGCAATCCTCGACGGCATGCGCACGCTGTTGAAGGCCTGGGGCGCCGAGGTGATCGCGGTCGCCGACCCCGAAGGCGCAATATCAGCGATCGAAGCCGCCGGTCGACGCGTCACCGGCCTGCTCGTCGACTATCACCTCGACCGCGGCAACGGCATCGCCGCCATCCGCGAGATCCGCCGCCGCTTCGGCGACACCATCCCCGCGATCCTGATCACCGCCGATCGCAGCCCCGCCGTGCAGATGGCCGCCCGCGACGAGAAGATCGCGGTGCTGAACAAGCCGGTGAAGCCGGCGTCATTGCGCGCCTTGCTCGGGCAATGGCGGACGCAGCAGATGGTGGCGGCGGAATAGCAGCTCAGGCGCCGCCGTCGGCATCGATGACGGCCTTGGCAAAGGCCTGCGGCGCTTCCTGCGGCAAATTGTGGCCGATGCCGCCGGTGATCAGGCGATAGTCGTAGCGACCGGAGAATCTCTTGGCGTAAGCGCTGGGATCGGGGTGCGGCGCGCCGTTGGCGTCGCCTTCCATCGTGATGGTCGGCACGTCGATGACCGGAGTTGCCGCGAGCTTCTTCTCGATCTCCTCGTATTTCGCCTCGCCCTTGGCCAGCCCGAGCCGCCAGCGGTAATTGTGGGTCGTGATTGCGACATGATCCTTGTTCTCGAAGGCCTTCGCACTGCGATCGAAGGTGGCGTCGTCGAACTTCCACTGCGGCGAGGCCAGCTTCCAGATCAGCTTTGCGAAATCATGCGTGTACTTCTCGTAGCCGGCGCGGCCGCGCTCGGTCGCGAAATAGAACTGGTACCACCATTGCAGTTCGGCCGCCGGCGGCAGCGGTACGTTGCCCGCGGCCTGGCTGGAGATCAGATAGCCGCTCACCGACACCAGCGCGCGGCAGCGCTCCGGCCACAGCGCCGCAATGATGTCGGCGGTGCGCGCGCCCCAATCGAATCCGGCAACGACCGCCTTCTTGATGTCCAGCGCATCCATCAGTGCGATGATGTCGGAGGCCAGCGCGGCCGGCTCGCCGTTGCGCGGCGTTTCGCTGGAGAGGAAGTGCGTCGAGCCATAGCCGCGCAAATAGGGGATGATGACGCGATAGCCGGCCTGCGCCAGGATCGGCGCGACATCGACAAAGCTGTGAATGTCATAGGGCCAGCCGTGGAGCAGGATCGCGACCGGGCCGGTCGTGGGGCCGGCTTCGGCGTAGCCGACGTCCAGCACACCGGCATTGATCTGCTCGATCGCGCCGAACGATGCGCTGGTTGCGGAGGATCGCGCCGTCTCGGTTTCGGCGCGCGCGAGGTCGATCACGCCGAGGCCGACGGCGGCGGTCCCGGCTGCGATGCCGAGGAAGCGGCGGCGATGCTGGTCGATAATCTGTTTCATCTTTTAGGTGCCTTGTTGATGATCGTCCGAGTCGTCAGATCAGACCGACACTGGCGTGGCTCGGTTGGGCTGTTCTTGCCGTCACGCAATTGCCTATCAGCGCCTGCCGTGAAAGGCTCGTTTGGACTTGTGAGAAGTTGTGAGGCCGGCTGGGAACCCGCTTGCAAGGATCTGCAGGCACGGCCTGCTTAGGCTTCGGGAACCCGCGTCAATGCACTCTCCTGTGAGATTGCCGGGCCATTGGCCTCAACAACTCATCATTGCATTCGTCCAATGAGCATTTCAACTTGAGACACGCCCTCGCCTTCTCGCGGCGCATTTCGCCCGAGTTTTGCTCTTCGCTTCGCGCCCTCCAAACAAAGGGCGCAGGGAAGGCCGGGTGCCGGCTGGCACCCACGGTCCGCTGTGCGCATGTAGCGCAAAAAGAACTGCACAGCGGCATACAGGTGTAGCCGAACACACGGCCTTCCCTGCGCGATGGTTGGACGGCTTATGCCGTGCTCT
>NZ_AXAY01000056.1 GCF_000473045.1 Bradyrhizobium sp. WSM3983
TTCTCGCGGCCCTCGACCATCGGCGGCAGCATGCGCTTGCGCTGCTCCTCGGTGCCGAACACGACGACGGGATTGAGACCGAACACGTTGATGTGCACCGCAGACGCACCGGACATGCCGGCGCCGGATTCCGCGATCGTGCGCATCATGATCGCGGCTTCGGTGATGCCGAGCCCCGAGCCTCCATATTCCTCCGGCACGCAGATGCCGAGCCAGCCGGCGTCGGCCAGCGCCTTGTGAAAATCGTGCGGGAAGCCGCCGTCGTGGTCCTTCTTCAGCCAGTAGGCATCGGGAAAGCCTTCGCAGATCTTTGCGATGGCGTCGCGAATGGCTTCCTGCTGATCGGTGAGCGCGAAATCCATGTTCTTGATCTCCTTACTGGGAGCCGCACGGCTCCGATCTTAGCGTCCCATCTGCGAGGGCAGCCAGAGAATGATCGACGGAAACGCGACCAGAATCGCGATCGCAATCAGGTGCGCGATGAAATGCGGGAAGGTGCCATGGAACACCTCCGCCACCGGCCGCTTCGCATAGCGGGCGACGATGAAGCAGTTCAGGCCGACCGGCGGCGTGATCATGCCGACTTCGGCGGTGACGATCTTGATGACGCCGAACCAGATCGGGTCGAAGCCGAGCGTCTTGATCAGCGGCAGCACGATCGGCACGGTCAGCACCAGGATCGCGATCTGGTCCATGAAGGAGCCGAGCACGATGTAGCCGCACAGGATCAGCGTGATGATGACCCAGCGCGAGGTCGGCAAGGAGCCGATCCAGGCGACTAGATCCTGCGTCACGTGGGTGAGCGTGAAGAAGTAGCCGAAGATCGAGGCACCGACCAGGATCATGATGATCATGCAGGTGCCGTGGCTGGCGCGCAGCAGCGTCTTGTACAGCGAGGTCGGCGTGATCTTGCCCTTGACGATCGCCAGCAGAAAGGCGCCGAACGCACCGAAAGCCGACGCCTCCGTCGGTGTCGCGACGCCGAGATAGATCGTGCCCGTGACGATCGAGAACAGCACCACCATCGGCGAAACCTGCCACAGCAGTGCGAATTTTTCGCGCCACGGCACCGATTTCGCGGCGGGTGCACGCGACGGATCCTGCCAGACCAGGAAATAGATCGTGGCCATGATGGTGAAGGTAACGAGGATGGCGGGGATGATGCCGCTGATCAGGAGTTTTCCGATGTTCACCTCGGCGAGCAGGCCGAAGATAACGAGCGCGACGCTGGTCGGCAGCAGCATCGACAGCGTGCCCGAGATCGCAACCACGCCGGCGGCCATCTTCGGCTCGTAGCCCTGGCGGATCATCGCGGGAAGGCTGGTTGAGGACAGCGTCGCAGCCGATGCCGTCGAAGTGCCGCAGATTGCGCCAAAGCCTGCGCCGGCGAGCGCCGTCGCCATGCCGAGGCCTCCGGGAACGCGGCCGACCCAGGCCGAGGCCGTCTTGAACAGATCATCCGCGACGCCCGAGAGCAGCACGAGGTCCGCCATCAGCAGGAACATCGGAATGGTGATCAGCTCGTAGGACGAGACGGTCGAGAGCGGCGCGGTCTCCAGGATTCCGAACAGGGTCGGAAAGCCGCCAACCATCACGAGGCCGATCGAGCCGGAAAAGGCCATGGCAAAACCGACGGGCGTGCCGAGCGCGAGCAGGCCGAACAGCAAAGCGAGAACGATGAGAGGTGTCATGGATATCCGCCGTTACTCGAAGCCGCGCGCTTCGCCGACGCCGGTCACAGGCGGCAGCGGATAGAGGTCGCGTCCGCTGACGAGGCTCAGCACATTGCCGATCAGCTGGAGCGCCAGCCGCAGCACCAGCACGCCGCAGCCGAACGGCACCAGCGCCGCCGAAATCCAGGTCGGCCAGGGAATGGCGCCTGAGAGGACGTCATGCTGCTCGTAATTCTCCAGCGCGCGCTCGAACCCGACCTTGCAGATCAGGACGAACACGAACAGGCCTGCAAGCGCGGTGACGATCTCGGACAGCCGCCGCCCCGCCGGCGAGAAGCGCGACAACAGGATGTCGACGCCGACATGGACATGCTCGCGCAAGGCGTCCGACAGCGTGAAGAAGAACACGCCCGCGAGCAGATAGAGCCCGATCAGATCATAGGTGAAGGAGAACGGGCTGTTCAGCGCATAGCGCATGAACACGTCGGTCACGACCAGCACCATGATCACGAACATGAATAGCACTGCGATCACCGTCAGCGCGCGCTCCAGCGCGCCGAGCACTTGCCCCGCCCGTTCGATCACTTCGCGCCTCCCTCTTCGATTTGCGGATTACTTGCTGCCGACGGCGAGCAAGCCTTCGAACTCCTTGAGCGCGGCAGAAGCCTGCTTGCCGCGGCTGTCGAGACCGCTGGCCCATTCCTGGCCGACGCCCCTAAGCTTGTCCTTCATCTCGGCGCGCGTCGCTTCCGGCAGCGGATCGAAGGTGACGCCTTCGTCCTGCATGTGCTTCTTGGTGACTTCGCCTTCCTTGTCGACATCGGCGCAGGCTTTTGGCGTGATCGCTTCGGAAGCCTCGTTCATTGCGGTCTTCACGTCGTCGGGCAGCTTGTCCCAGACCGACTGGTTGATGGAATAGGCGACGATGAAGCTGCCGAAGCTGACGCCTTCGGTCGCGTGCTTGACCAGCTTGTCGAGGCCATAGGCCACGACGCTGTCCAGCGGGAACAACAGCCCGTCCATCGTGCCGCGCGACAACGACTCATAAGCATCGGGCGCGGCCATGCGCACCGGCACGGCATTGAGCGCGCGCAGCGTGAGATCTTGCGCGCCGCCGGTGGTGCGCAGCTTCAGGCCCTGCATGTCCTTGGTGGTTTCGACCTTCGACTTGACGGTCCACACCTGGTACGGCGGCAACACCACCGCCATCAGCAGCTTGATCTTGTTGGGTGCGTATTCCTGCTTGGCGAGCACGCCTTCGCGCGCGGTCTTCCAATAAGCGAGCGTGCCCTGGCAGCTGGTCGCGAACGCACCCGGCAATTGCGCCACTTCCGACAAAGGCATCTTGTCGGAGACGTAGGATGGCCCGATGTAGCCGATGTCGACCACGCCGGACTGCGTCAGCCGCAGCATGTCGGCAGCCTTGCCGATCTGCTGGTTCGGATAATAGGTGAAGGTCACCGCGCCGTTGGTGCGCTTGGTGACGTCGTCCATCCAGGGCTTGAGCATCAGGCGGACGAGGTAATGTCCAGCAGGGAAGCTATCGGCGACCTTCAGCTCGAGCGCCTGCGCCGACAGTGTCGAGACCGGCAGCGACAAAGCGAGCACGGCTGCAGCCCGGACCAGATTCCTCTTCATTTCATTCTCCCTGACGCGTCCCACGCTGAAGGCGGCAGCCGTTGGCTGCCAAGCCATTCGGCCCCTCGCTCCATTTCTTGCTTGAAGAAAATGTACATATATGTGAATTTATTTGTCAAGTATATGAACGATGCATAGGGCTATGCACCCCTTGGCTGAGCGCCTGAATTGACATCGCCGATTTATGAATCCTAACTTCACGTATATGAATTCATCCCACGAGGCTCCATGGGACCGCTCGCCGGCTTCACCATTCTCGACCTGACCTCGGTGCTGATGGGCCCCTACGGCACCCAGGTGCTGGCGGACATGGGCGCTGACATCATCAAGGTCGAAAGCCCCGAGGGCGACATCGTTCGCCAGATCGGTCCCGGCCGCACGCCCGGCATGGGCGGGATGTTCCACAATGCCAATCGCGGCAAGCGCAGCATCGTGCTCGACCTCAAGAAGCCCGACGGGCGCGACACGCTGCTGCGGCTGGCGAAAAGCGCCAGCGCGCTGGCCTATAATGTTCGCCCGCAGGCGATGGCGCGGCTCGGCCTCGACTACGAGACGCTTGCCGCGATCAATCCGTCGCTGGTCTATGTCGGCGCCTTCGGTTACGGACAGTCAGGCCCCTATGCCGCCAAGCCCGCCTATGACGATTTGATCCAGGGCGCGGCCACCATTCCGACATTGCTTGCGGCCGCCGGCGACGGCACGCCGCGCTACGTTCCCGTCACCATCGCCGACCGCATCGTCGGGCTGATGATGGTCAATGCGATCATGGGCGGGTTGATGCACCAGCAACGCACAGGTGTGGGCCAGCGCATCGACGTGCCGATGTTCGAATCGATGACGGAGTTCGTGCTGGTCGATCATCTGGGCGGTCTGACCTACGATCCGCCGCTCGACCATGGTGGCTATGCCCGCCTGCTCTCGCGCTATCGCCGGCCCTACAAGACCAGCGACGGGCATCTCTGCGTGCTCATCTACAACGACAAGCACTGGCGCAGCTTCTTCGAGGCGATCGGGCAGCCGCATTTCCTCGAGCAGCCGCGCTTTGCCAACCACGCCGCGCGCACAAAACACATCGACGAGATCTACGAGGAAATCGGCAACATCTTCCTGACGCGCACGACGGCGGAATGGCGCGAATTGCTGGAGCGCGCCGACATTCCGGTGATGCCGATGCACACGCTGGAGACGATTCTGGACGATCCGCATCTCAAGGCGATCGACTTCTTCAGGACGGTGGATCACCCCGTCGAAGGCCGTATCCGCCAGATGCGCGTGCCCTCGACCTGGAGCGTGACCCAGCCGGAGCCCGCAGGCCCTGCGCCGACGCTCGGCCAGCATGGCCGCGACATTTTGCGCGAGGCCGGCTTCTCGACCGACGAGATCGAACGGCTCGCAGAGCAGAAAGCAGTGCACCTGGCGGCGCCGCCCTAGCAGCAGGCGCTGGCCAAATCGCAGGACAAGAGGGAGGAAACAGCGATGGCCGGACTTTATTTCGAAGACTTTTCCGTGGGCCAGGAGTTCAGGCATCCGCTGACCCGGACCGTCACGGAAATGGACAACACCATGTTCAGCCTGTTGACGCTCAACCCGCAGCCGCTGCATATCGACGCGCATTTCTCCGAAAAGACCGAATTCGGCCAGCGCATTTTCAACAGCCTTTACACCCTCGGCATCATGATCGGCATGACGGTCTATGATACGACCATGGGCACCACCGTCGCCAATCTCGGCATGGCCGACGTGACTTTTCCAAAGCCGGTCTTCCACGGCGATACTTTGCGGGCGACGACGAAGGTGCTTTCGTTGAGGGAATCCAAATCGCGCCCGAAGGCGGGCATCGTCGAGTTCGAGCACCACGCCTTGAACCAGAACGACGAGATCGTCGGCAAATGCCGGCGCATGGCGATGATGCACAAGAGGCCGGTCTGATGCGTTCGATGCTGTTCGTGCCGGGCGATTCCCCGCGCAAATTCGAGAAGGCGAGCGAAGGCAAGGCCGACGCGCTGATCATCGATCTCGAGGATTCCGTCGTCACCGACAAGAAGCCGGAGGCGCGCGGGTTGACGCTGGCGATGCTGAAGGGGCCTCGCGGCCCGCATCAGCTCTATGTCCGCGTCAACGCGCTCGACACCGGCATGACGCTGACGGATCTCGCCGCGGTAGTGCCGGGTAAGCCCGACGGCATCGTGCTGCCGAAATCGCAGGGCGGCGACGACGTGCGGCAGGTCGCGACCTGGCTCGAAGCTTTGGAGGCTGCGGCCGGCATCGCGATTGGCGCGAGCCGCATCGTTTGCGTTGCGACAGAGACCGCCAGCTCGATCTTCGGTCTCGGCAGCTACAAGGGCTGTTCCCCTCGCCTCGCGGGCTTGATGTGGGGCGCGGAAGATCTCTCGGCCTCGCTCGGCGCCACCGAGAAGGCCTCGGGCGGTGTGTTCCACAGCCCCTATCGCCTCGCGCGCGACCTCTGCCTGATGGCGGCGGCCGCGGCGGAAGTGGCGCCGATCGATACGGTCTACACCGACATCGACAATCTCGCAGGCCTCGAGCAGGAAACGCGTGCGGCGCGGCGCGACGGGTTTTCGGCGAAGGCGCTGATCCATCCGAAACATGTCGATGTCGTCAACGCGGCGTTCGCGCCAACCGACGCCGAGCGCACCTGGGCGGAGAAGGTGATCGCAGAGTTCGCCAGCAATCCAGATTCCGGCACGCTGCGGCTTGACGGCCAGATGATCGACAAGCCGCATCTTCGCGCCGCGAACAAGATCCTCGGCCAGCCCTAGATCAGGATGCAAGCCTCACGATGATCGTTCGCCAAGCCGCCAACGTCCTGGAGATCATGGAATTCTTCGCGCAAGCGAGGAAGCCGGCGACGCTTGCAGAGATCGCCGATCATTTCGGCTGGCCGCGCTCGTCGACCTTCAACCTGCTCGCGACGCTGTCGGAGAAGGGCTATCTCTACGAACCGCGGCCCCGCGCCGGCTTCTACCCGACGCCGCGGTGGCTGGCGATGGCGCGGATGATCTCCGAGGTCGAGCCGCTGCCGCCGTGGACGCACACGCTGATCGCCGACCTCTCCGCAGAGACCGGCGAGACCGCATCCATCGTGGCGCCGGCCGGCGTGATGGCGGTGTTCATCGACGTCGTCGAATCCCAGGCCGCAATCCGCTACTTCGCCACCATCGGTCACCGTGTGCCGATCCACGCCACCGCGAGCGGCCGCGCACTGCTGCTGCAATATTCGCCGGAGGAGCGCGACTCCGTCTATCGCAAGATCGAGTTCAAGCAATACGGCCCGTCGACGCCGATCAGCATCGAGGCGGTCGAGGCCGAGCTGCGCCATTCGATCGCGCGCGGTTACTGCCAGAGTTTTGCCGACTACAGCCGCGACCTTGCCGGCGCCGCGATCCCGCTGCCGATCGGCGATCGCCGCCTCTCGGTCGTCGTCGCCGGCCCCGAATTCCGGATTGGTTCAAAGGTGGCCGACGTGGCCGCGCTGATCGCAAGGACGCTCGATCGGCTGCGGCCGAAGACCGCGGCGTAGGCTACCGCCTTACTCGAAACCCTGAACGGGTGGCGTCATCGTCTCCGCTGGTCCCGCAGGAGCAGGTTGAACGGGCTGCACCACAGGCGCAGCTTGAACCGGCGGATTGGGATTGGCGGCAGCTCCCATCTGACCATTGGCCTCCATCGCTTCGCGCGTGCGCGGCGGAGCGCTGGTGGGAACCGCACGGCTCACCTCGCGACGCGGCGGCTGCCGGTGTCGCGCCGAACGCGCCCCTCTCACGCCCCATGACCGGGCGATGGAAGGTCCGGCGGTGTAGCCGACGAGGGCGCCTGCGACGGCACCGACCGCAGAATAGCGCGACCTCCTGGAGCGCGCAGACATTATGCCGATGCGTACGCTCGAAACGAACTCGAAGATCTTCACCTTAAGGCTGTCGGCTTCTTCAAGATCATTGATCATCCCGTTGAAGGACGCATCCGCCGGATGCAGGTGTCGTCGACCTGGAGCGTGACACAGCCGCCGGTTGGCGGACTGGCACCGAGCAGGGTCGCGACATCCTGCAGAGAACCGGTTTCTCGGTCGCGGAGATTGAACGCCTAGGCCAACAAAGGCCTGTCCCTCTGCCGCTTTCGTTGTAAAAGCGGCGGAACTATGATGCGCTTAGAAGCGAGCGCGCCACTTGCAGTCAAATCACGCGCATAACGACCAAAATATCCAGGAATTCTGCCTGGCGCACGGGACGAAACGCCCAAAACCATCGAGGCGCTGAATTTTAGACAAAGGAACGATCGAGGTGACCTATGGCCACGACAGTCTCAGCGATTCCTTTCACCGGTGTCCCATTCCCGCAATCGGCGTATGACCATCGGCGGGAGAGAGTGT
This sequence comes from Bradyrhizobium sp. WSM3983, assembly GCF_000473045.1. GTDB lineage: Bacteria > Pseudomonadota > Alphaproteobacteria > Rhizobiales > Xanthobacteraceae > Bradyrhizobium. The sequence continues at coordinate 7,699 of NZ_AXAY01000056.1, forward strand.
TCGAGGCTATGGCTCGCGCGGAGCTCGTCCGCTCGTCGTGACTGCCCATGGTCATCTCAGATATTTTACCGGATATGACGGGCGAGGTGGATATTTCGCGCCCTTTCTGTCGATCCTCGTGCCGGGGCAAGCGCCGACATACGTTGTGCGGGAGTACGAGGTGCAGGCAGTTCGCGCGAACAGCTGCAGCGACGGCGTCGGTCACAGCACAGTTTTGCAGATTGGCTTACCTCTCTCGCTAGCCCGGCGATGGCCAGATGATTGCCCAAGGCCTCGACCTCTTCCTTGATCTTCCTTTGATAGAATGGCGTCACCCCATAGAATGTGCGAAATCGCTGAATGGCCCCAGCGGAACTTAGCAGGCAGCTCAGCAAGTTCGTCCTGACTGAATAGCATGTTTCCCCCTTAGTTGGCGCATTGCGCATGTGGACGATTGCCCGAGCCCCTCTGCCCGCCGCCAACCGCTTCTGCGGCGAGCGATCTCATAGGCTGTTGCAGCAAGTTCGTTTACCGCTCGGCCTGACACATCAGCGGCGTGAAACATCGATCACATGAAGGCTGCCGGCCAACGGCTGCGTGGACTCGGGAAAGCGCAGCTTTTCACTCAGTGATCGCTGCTCGGCGAAGGTGATCATGATATCTCCAGTCGGTGGCGCGGACGTTTGCGAATAGTCGTGCATGTGTCGTGCCAAGTGGAAGATCAATGCGATCAATCCGAGAGCGGTGTGCTCATGTCCGACATGTTGGAGATCCGACGATGCGTGCAAGCGTAAGCGCGAGCTCGGATCGGCGGGCATCCCTCGGACGCGCACCTCGCGGCGAGCTCGCCGATGGAGACGGATGGACGATACGACGTTCAAGCATCGCGACCGCACGCGATGCGTTCCAACATAACGGCCGCTCCCGGCGCCGGTCGTGATTGGATTTTGTGCAAACGCCGATCGAGGAGCCCGATGGTGGGAGAAGCGTCAAGTTCGCATCCACGGAGCGGACCTGGGCGCCCGGAGTGCGATCCAATCAGGATCCGACCACGACCGCTCCACCTCAAAGCTAAACAGAGGGACTAGGTAGTCCCGGATGATGATCGTGACGTGAGGTTCGCTGGCCTCATCCTGGGTCAACTGCTTGGACTCATTGGCATCCGCATATTGAGTCGTGGTCTGGATCAAATGTTTCCTTCCGAAGCAAAACCTCACGTCATCGAAAAGGAACAGGGCGCCAGGCCTCAACAGCCGTACCGCCGCGATGGCGGCCGCCAGATCGACATAGATCGAATGGCTGCCATCGAGATAAACGATTTCGAAAGTTTCTCGTTTCCTGGCCAGCCTGATCAGGTTGAACAGATAGGTTCCTGACGGATTTCCCAGAAAGGTGATGTTTCGATCGCGATGCCGGCCGCCGCCAGATCGGCCCGGCGTCGGGCGCAGACATGTTCGAAGTCCAGACCCACATAGGCCCTGAACCGCTCCCAAGCTCGGTCCTACGCCAATCTCGAGAAAACGGCACCCCGGATTCTGTCGAAGCACCTGGACCAGCCGAGCTGTGAACCGAGTCCCTGTACGCCCGGTAGTTGCTGGGCAGAGGATGGCTACCGTCAAATAGGACGTCGTGACGGTCACCACTCATCATTCGTCTCGCAGTTGGTCATAAAATAAATCTGGCATGCCGTACGTACGGCCAAGAGCCCCACCTTCCCGGCCACGACCAACGATGGCTAATGTCGGGCGGTTTCCGGTGAACACTGCAAGCCCAGAATGCCGAGGGTGCGCTGAAGCCGAAGCGTCGACATTCATGCCGGCACTTTGCTGAGGGCGCGTGATGCGGTCGCTTGATCTCGGTTCGCTCCATCTGTCGTGAGCGCCGCCAAATAGCGAGCAAAGAGCAAGATCGTCCGGGTGTGCGAATCAAGGGAACTCTTGTCGCTCCGTCCCGCCAGCCAATCGTCAAACAACTTTTTGCGGCCAGCGCCAAGATCAGCGTTCCGGATAAGCGTGTCCCGTGCGGGATAATGCCGTTCGCGTAAAACTGCGCCGCCGAGGAAACTCGCATTCCGCCAAAGCGTGATGTGCGCCTCCCTGGTCAGTTGCGGATGACCTTCCGTGCTTACGTGTGGGCGTTTGAAGATCCTGGCCTCGATTGCTGCGAAGGGACCGATATTCAAGCGGACGGTCTCCGACCCGTACCGTCCGTTCTTGTTGTAAACATCGGTTGGCAGTTGCCGCCAATTGCGCAACGACACGCTGGTCTGCAGAAGGTCGAGCCGAAACAGGCAGACGGTATCGCGGCTTCCGGAACGCTTTGCGGCTCCGGACGAGACAATATCCGTCTCACCCCAGAACGGTGGCGCGGGAAACAATGCAGCGTCTGGCGCGTCGCCGCGAAGCCTGCCGACCGGATCCGGGCCAACCTGCCCGACCTGGTCGGCGGCAGTCGCCCGGTGGACATCCAGCTCGACCGCCAGCCTCCCGAAGTGGTCCTCATTGTGAGCCAGGAGACCGGAGAGAATATCGATGTAGTGATAACCGGAATGGCAAAGCATTCCGTAGCCGTGACGGTAAGGATGGTCCTCCCGGGAGAGGATCTCCTCCTCCGTGTTCCACACTCCCGCGTGATGCTCGATACCAATATAGGTGACCGGTGTGCCAAGGTTTCGGGAGGCGCGGCGCGCATAGCGTCCAATCAATTCGTACACGGCGTTGTAGCGGCGCGGCGTCATGACCACGCAACGGCCGCCAGTCCGATCGCAGATCTCCTTGAGCTCGGCGACCGCACCAACCAGACGGTCTGCAGCAGGGCGTCCATTCGATCCCATCGGAAGAACGACGGGCTTGTCGACCAGGCAATCAAGGCCAAGTCCAAGCGCCGCGCGAAGGTAGCCCAAATGAGCCTTGGGTTCGGTAGCGACGATCACTTTCGTGCCTGGACGTGCCAGAGCCGTCAGCACGTCCTCCCCATGACCGGAATACCAGATCGCCCGTCGCCGGAGATCGGGTACCCACGAGACGCTCGCCGGCTTGCAGGTGCGGGTCCGGAAAAAGGCATCCACGTCATCTCGCACGCTGTCGAGCTCGACGACATGGAAGGCCGATGCTCGACCGCTGGAGACGGCATTCTCAATTAGAGGAATATATTTCGCCCGGGCATAAGCACCGAGCCCGACGAGAATGATATCTCCTCGCATGCCTTCTGATACTCTCTCACGTTTGCCTCAATCAGAACACCGGACGCAATAGGCCAGACACTGGGTCGACCTGACGGGCGCTGACAAGGTGGGATACTGCGTCCTCGCGCACCGAGAACGTCCGATACGAGACCGCTTTTCGTTCATCGATCGCTTCGTCATGCGCAGGCAAGCGCACGGTTCTCCACATTCTTCAGGAGCGCGACCTGGCTCGGGCATTGGCCGCAGCCGCTGTTCGCCCGAAACTTCTTCAGAGCCGGGGAGGTACGCCAAACCTTTTCCAGGTCGAATTCCGACGATCGGACATTGCCGAGGAGGAACTCGCGGCTATCTGGATCCCCGACGACGAAGGAACAGGGATACAAATCGCCGTTTGTAGAGAGGTAGACCGCGGTGTTACCACAGTCGCATTCGGTATATCTGACGTTTGGGCGCGGCTGCGACGTGTCGACGAAAATAGGCGGCGGCAGTTCGAGGCGTGATGAGCTGGGCTCCGCAGCAATCCCCATCAGCGCTTCCTGCAGCTCTCGAATTTCGTCAGCCGAGCCCAAGAGCGCATCCTCATTGCCGAGGGCAACACCTGAGGCGAACATCGGCTTGGTCCTGAAGGAGTGGACGCCGACCGACGACAGGAGCCGATAGGCGTCCAGCGCCTCACCGACGTTGTGCCGGTTAGCCGTCATCCTGGCCTGCACCACGACCCCGCAATTGACCGCCTCAGCCATCTGCCGGAGTGCGGAATCGTAAACACCCGCCTTGCCCCGGAAGCGTTCCACGGTCTCCCGCTTTGCACCGTCAAAACTGAATTGGAACGTTAGTTTCTTAGGATCGTCGAAGATTGAAACCACATCAGGAATTGGCACCTGGCCGAGCCCTCCTGTGTTCAGCTGCACCTGAAGGCCTCGCTTGTTCGCATGGGCCATCAGGGCTGCCGTGCGCGGAAACACCAATTTCAGAAGCGGCTCGCCACCCGTCAATGAGACTTTCATCAGGGAATATTTGTCGGCGAGAAGATCGATGAAATCTGTCATCTCATCAATAGATAGTTGTGATGGCTCCAACAGCCGTTTGTACTGGTCTCGATACTCTTCGGGAACGTAGCAGTGCTCGCAATGGAGATTGCAGTAAAACGATACACATATTCGCGCGTGGTTGACGACGATGGAAAGCGGACTGTCGACTTGCATGGCGTCCTCCTGGCTTTCTCCCAAAAAGGACGCAGCAGGATCTATGCCAGTACGTCGCGGCGAAGTATCCACGATTTTGAGGGCGCAATGTCGCGCTCCAAACAGCTTGGCGAGATCCCGACATCAGCCCCGTGTGCTTTCGGACAGTGACGCCATTGCCCGCACACGCCAGTCCAACTGGATTGAGTTCCCAGAAGCCGCTCATCCGTGAAGGGCGTCATCACCGTGGCCGCTGTTGTCCAGAAAGACATGCGAGTCTAACGCGAACTTCAATGTGCAAACTTCTGACTCAGGACAGCACTAAGGTCAGGCCGTCAATTGCCCTACTCGCTCCGGTCTTTGCGATGCCAACGAGCCTTCGCGGAACGAACACGTCGATGTAGCCGAGCGCACAATTGGATCGTGTGGCACGCCGATTGCTCAGGCAAACATGGCCATCACAGAGACGGTGGTTCTTCCGGGAGTTTCAGATGACGAGAATGATAGGCATTAGGCCGCTGAGCGTCGACGCAGGGGCCAAATTACAGACACATCGTGCAACGCCCGCAGTACCGGTACTTTAGCCCGCCGAAGACTCCCGGCATCAAGGAACACTGAAATGAAACGTAGCCTCGCGGTTCGCAGCATCATCACGTCCGGGATCAGTGCGGTCAAGCTATCCAGCATTACCGGGAGTTTGCTGAGCGGTCGATTCATGAAGCCACTGACGTTTAGCTCAATATGAGCGTAGCATGCTAAAGATCTTCGGCCTGACCAGTCGTGAACGGCTACAGCATCGATTTGGCGGTGTCAGCTGATGAGCATACACCCTCCCATGAAAGGATTAAGGACATGAAGCTCGCAGACCCTCCTTCGCGCAGCCCCGCAGCGCCGACCGTCCTTGTTGGCAGGAATCGCCGTGGCAACTGGGTTGCGCGGGAACAGAATGGCACTTTTGGCGGTCTTTTTTTGACCCGCGCCCAAGCGTTCAAATACGCTCAGTTTGAGAATGGCCGCCAAGCAGAAAACATCATCGAGGTGTTGCGCGAAATCGAACTCGACATTTCCCGAAACTCCGCCAGATCCCCGGCAGGAGGCGGGTGGCTTGATACGTCATGCTACTAGAAGAGGCGTATGGCTACGCGGCGAACCGGCAAGAGACCATCAACGTGATGATTGCGCTCCACACGCGACCAGCTAACCCGACCCTAATACGAGTGTGGCGAGGGCGAAATCGGCTTCGCCTTACGATACAAGTTGCAAGTGAAGTCCTGGATTAAAGCTGATGTCACTGCCATCGGCGGTCCTGTGCTCTAGGGCACCCCGTGAAAAACTCGGCCAAATGGAGCACGCGGCGTGACCTCACGACCAAATGACAGTGCTTGGCTGACGGGTTACATACCTGACCTCCCGACTCCATTCGATGAAGCAGACCGCATAGATCTGAAAGCCTTGGAAAGGCTTTGCGAGCGCCAGATTGCAGCCGGCGTCTCGGCTCTGGTGGTTTGCGAGACGGCCGGCGAAGCGCCGACTCTTTCAGACGCAGAGCGGGATATGATCGTCCGTGCGGCTGTTGAAATCGTGCAGGGGCGCGCCCGGGTCATTGCGGGCACTGGTTCTAACTCCACCAACAAGGCCATTGAAGCGACACAGCGCGCAGAGGCAGCCGGCGCAGACGCGGTTCTTTCGGTTGTGCCTTGCCACCACGGTCCTATGCAGAACGGTATCTACGCGCATTTTTGCGCCATCGCTAATTCCACCGGGTTGCCCATTATTTTGCATGACGTGCCCGCACGAACTGTCGGCGAACTAGCGGACGAAACCCTAGTCCGCCTGGCCGAATCCAAGCAGTTCGTCGGACTGAAGGATGGCGCGGGCGACATCCGCCGTCCTATGCGCTTAAGTTCGCTGCTGCGGTCGGATTTTCGATCGCTGTCTGGCCACGACGGAAATGCTGTAGCATATATCGCAGAAGGCGGCGATGGATGCATCTCGCTACTCGCGAACGTGAGTCCAGACCTCTGTCAAATTATCTTTTCCAGTGTAAGACAGGGGCGCCTCCAGACCGCCCGATACTTTCAAGCTCGCCTAGCTTTACTGGAGTCCTGCCTGACAAAGGAGAGCCCGGCTGCCCTGAAATATGCGTTGAGCTTGCTCAATTTGATGCGGCCCGGCACGCGGCTTCCGATCGTGCAATTGGATGAGGATGCCATGGACGAGGTCGCTAAGGCTATCGCCGGAATTGAGAGCATCGGGCGGGCGCGATTGTAGTAGGCCTCAGAACAATCACCTGAAACTGCGCTTGGCAATTGGTGCCCCGCGCTTCGCGTTCTGGCACGATATGCGCATGCGTCGGTTCGCCACGGAGCATCGGGATCAGCCCACTCTGTGTTCATTGCCACGGAAAGGAAACGCGGGTGATCACCCCCCGCGCGATCAGGCCGCCGACCCAAAGGTCCCCTCCCCCGCGCGCGGCCCTGCTTCGCTCGTTGGGTTTGGCGCCGCGACGGGACCCTCAAATGACAGATGATCTCCAAGCTAGCCCAACCAACTTTGACCAGGACATTATTTTCCAGCACACCTAAACCGTCGGTCGTGTTCGTCTCCGCACGTGATCACGATTACTTCCTTGATCCCACCATCGCCGTCACCATCCTTGGATGCGGAACCATTACAACCGGATCGACGACTTTGACATCGGCCCGGTTTGCATCAGCATCATCGTACGTCCAAGTCCGGACCTATATCCCAAGCCGGTACAGCAACTCACGCGCCCGTCGGCAACTATCTTCTTTGATAGGATCAGGAACTTGGGCGATCGCCTATGTTCGTTCCAATACCGGAGAAGACTCGCCAGATCCGATCTTGGGCTCGCATTGTTTGTGCCTGAGATAACGCGGGCTAGTCTCACATCGGAAGGTAACCTCAAATGTCGGCAGAACTGCTCTACTTGTCGAATGCTGATGTCCAGGACGTCCAAATTTCGCCGCGTGAGGCGCGAGAGGCGGTCATTTGTGCCTTTCGCGACAATGCGGCTGGCAGTAACATTGGTTTACCGAAATCGACCATCACCATCGGTCCAAATTCCTGGTTCAGCTCGATGAGTGCAGCCTCGGAGACCAAGAGTCTTGCGACAATGAAATGGGTAGCCGCTATTCCGGTCGAGGGGATGCCCGAACGGTCGACAGTTAACGGATTGATATGTATGAGCGATTACAAGACTGGCGTCCCTATCGCCGTTCTTGATGGAAATTCAATCACACTGATCAGGACAGCTGCGATGTCAGCGGCCGCAGCCTCCTTTCTCGGGCCTCAAGCACCTGCGAGCATTGGGTTGATCGGCTGCGGGTTGCAGGCGCTTAGCCACATAGATGCATTTGCCGATCTGTTTCCGTCACTCCGCAGAATCCATCTCTTAAGTCGGAGTGTTCTCTCGGCTGAGAGAGCTGCAGCCGCAGCATCAAAAAAGAAACTCGATCCGATTATTACGAACAATCCTGATGCGTTATTGAGTGAAAGCGAAATCGTGATCACCATGGTTCCGAGTTCGCCGGGATTGAAATCGTTTCTGGACGCTCGGTTGTTGCCAGCTTCGTCCTTCGTTTCGGCCGTGGATGGGGGTAGAAGTTGGCGGTCGGAAACGCTCAGCGCCTTTGACGTATTTGTCACAGATGCATTAGAGCAGTCCTCGTCACCGGTAGATGCGTCAGACCGATACGTCGAATCAATTCGATTTCAGGATGATCTTGTGCATCTCGCTTATAGTTCACCGCAGCGTGTCGCCTCAATCAGGGCATTCTTTGGCTTCCGAGGTTTCGCCGTCGCCGACTTGGCACTGGCGGGCTTGGCTCTTCGGAAAGCTAGAGCTTGCCGGATCGGAAGGATTCTGCCTCGATGAGAAGAGTGGCGTTATCAGGTGTTTCACTTGATCGGTGCGCGGACGCGCTACAAGTAGAGTCATCCCATCGCACTGGCATTCGTACCGCCGCTTTTTCGTGGGGGAATCCGAGGCGGCCAATTTCGCAGGTTTTGAAGTCGCGCTACGAACGGGTGGTGAACATTCTTATCCACGATGTTCGAGATGCTACTGTGCATCTGCTGCAGACCGTAAGCCCGGACCGTCTAAGCTTTGCAGGTTTCAGGTTCTAAATGCTTCGATCGAAGAGAATGGTCACCTAGCGAAGATCGGCGCACCAGGTCGCTCTTTCAACGATCGTAGTTCGCGTCAGACCTTTGCCATTCCGCCATCCACGACCGTCGGGGTCGATGAATGATAGACGGAGCAGGCCTGACCAGGCTGCCGATTGCGTCTGAGAGATCTTCGCCGCGATTATAGCAGCGGCTTTTCGATGCTGTTCCGGCACCGCTGCGACTTCCCACCGATGGACAAGAGGGCTTCGCTTGCAGTCGTTGTCCCCCTTCCAACAAAGGCGAACATCTTGTCAGGTACACAACACATAGCGTCAGTCGACGAATAGCGACTTTTCCAATGTGCAATTAGCAACTTACAAAGCGACTATAAGGCTGGCACAGCGGTTGCATTTAGGACGCTGCAACACCGAGTGATGCTGTAGTTAGCTCCCGAATCTCACATCGACAGGCAGATCGCCGCGAATGGGATGTCGACGTGATTTCCGAGATGTCCTACTTGGGCAGAATAGTGCTCTCGACGTGATCGCAGCTCTGACGTGCAGCTAATCGCCGTTTGGTTATATCTGGGAGGACGTGATGAGATTGCTCATACTCATAAACAGTCTCGATTGCTTAGGTGAAAACGATGCAGTTCTTAGCAGCGCGTTCCGTCGCATCGGCTACGAAGTAATTCTCGGCGAGATCAATACTATCGCGGCAGATGATTACCGGTACTTCACACGAGGAGTCCTCGTCCCAGAAGATGCCGAGCCGTATTCTCCCGGCTCCGTGGCACCTTGGACTCGTGAGACCTATTTTCTTGACGAATGCCAACTGATCTGGGTCCTCGGCTCGCCCCAGGCTCGCGTGTTCCGGGATATCTGGCGCATGCTGTGGTTAGCTTCACGACAGACGCCCTTTGTTAACAGTGTTGAAGGACTGGTATTTCTAAATAGCAAGCATGCAATGGGCTATCTTGTCCCAAAGGAGAACCGAGCATTTTCATATGTATCGAATGACTTCTCGTCACTTTGGGATCGCTATCAGCAAGCCCCGGATCAGTGGTGGGTAGCCAAGCCGCCAAATTCCGGCTGCGGGCAAAACGTCTTCTTACTTCCTCAAAACGGACCAAACGTTCGAACAATCCTCCAATGCCTTACCGGAAACACCGTTGCGCAAAGCGAGATGGATTACGGCGGATTGGGCGGCTTCATGGCTGACTATGCAATTCTTCAGAAGTTTATCCCGGAGGTCGCCCAAGGCGAAAAGCGCATCATCGTTACGTGTGGGAAGGTTGTTGCCTGGCACGGTCGGCAGCGCCATCCAAATGATCACAGATCAAATCTAACACAAGGAGGAAAGGCCGTTCCGGTCGATCTGAATGCCAATGAAGTGGCGCTTGCTGAGTTGATCGGCAAAAACCTGATGGCACATGGGATCAACTTCGGTGCCTTAGATATGGCTTATCCCTACATTATTGAATTCGATCTCGGTTTCCCTGGAGGACTATACGACACGAAACTTGTTTCTGGAGTGGACCGCTCGGATCATGTTGCGGAACTAATCATCGCTCGCTTCAAGAAGCATTTTAAATCGTGATTGGGCGCAGCATACTTTATCACAAAGGTTGTTGCAGAGCTCAGCGACACTCATGCGCTGAAGGCGATGATCGTGGCAATGGCCGATCAGAGGGCGCTGGAGGCGCGCAACAGTTAGCTCGAGTGTTGGAGAAGACGGTGGACGAGCGGATCGCGACGCTGGCGATCGTGAGATGCTGGAGCGTTTGCACTACGGCGTTCGTTCGGAGCGCATGCTGAGCGCGGCATCAAGCGATGAGCAGCCGGCCTTCGTGTTCCGCGCAATATAGACCGGCATGGCCGCTACTAAGCTCCGGTGCGACTCACAGTGCGGCGGCGGGCGGTCGCCGTCTGACAGCCGGCTATCGGCGCTGTCCTGATCAAGGGCAAGGGGAGTGCAAGATGGTGCGGTCCCTCGGAGGCGAGTTGCCGTGGCCGCCGACTCGAAAATGTCCCATGCAAGCTCATGTTCCGCGCTCATTTCCTTTCCGTCTCATCGGCTGCTAGACATGAGGATGGCCGACATACTTTCTCGTAGTGCAGGATTCCAGCCGTCGATGCCGCCTTCACGGCCTCAGCCGCTGCAGCGGAAGGGGGGTACGGGATCGTCACTACGATCCGGTCTGCGCCAGTGACGCCTATCCAGCTCACCTGCCATGCGGCTATCCGTCGCGGCGGAGCGGGTGAAGCCATATCCCACCAGATCGAAGCAATGCGTTGGGCCGTGCGATGGCCTGTTCTAGGTCGTCAACAGATCGCAACAGGGCACCACTTCAGGACCTACAATCAAGTAAAAGCATCTATAATGCGGATTGGTAGCCGTGTCGGGATTGCTTAACATCAAAGCCCCCTTGATGCACGGCAAGCCAGCCCTGATTGCTGGCGGACTCATGTGAGACCGACTCGGCGTTGCTGGAGAACCCAGCCATTGCGTGAATGACTGCGTCGTGCCTCCCTCGGTCAGTTAGACAGAGAAGGGCCCGAGGCAAAGGCCAGCGGTCTTCTGCCTGTTGAGCAACACGGCCGTCAGTCCACGGCAATGCTCTCGCCCGCGGTAGCTCATCGATTGAAGAGCTCCAACTCCTAACGGGCGCGCTGCTCACCAAAGCGGAAAGATGGATCTCCGACCCCAATCTTCTCGACATCGTCCCACAGCTGACAAGGGGACGCAGGTCGATGTCGCGTGAGTGCCGCTTCCCGCGGACGATCCGCTCTCCCATTCCATTGAAACACGTCAGGGACCCTACCGAGTGTCGCCTTTGTCGAGTCCGTGACGCGACAGTGGTCGGCGCGGCGTCCAGCCTCACGCGCGTTTAGGCTGCTGATTGATATGCACAAAATACTCCACCTGTTCTTTTGCGCAGCTTGGCACATTTCTTGGAAACCCGTCATCGCAGGGCGGCGGGAGCTGCCAGCTGACGTGACATCGCTAGATGAAAGGAAAGGCAAAATGTGGGGTCGTATTTTGTGCGCAAATCGGAAAATCTGCCCTACACGATCGCTAGCGCTGTCGGCCACGAGCACAAGATCCTCATTATCGTTACGTCCTCAAAAGCTACTCCAGCTCCCTGATCTTGAAGGGCGCAGATACCGTCGTGCATCTCGAGGAGAGCTGGCCTCGATGAAAGACCGAGAAGTTGATGCGCGTTTCGCGTCAACTGCCGCTTGAGCATCAATCGACTTCAGGAGGAACTGATGAACGAGCTCCTTGGCCTGTATATTGATCACCAAATGACCGCCCCTCTCGCAGTCGCGCAGCTTTCAGAGAAGATTAAGCCACTAGCGGCCGATCTTGGAAGAGCTGGAATTCTGCTAGTCGCGACCTGTGCGCGCGTTGAGGTCTACAGTGACGCGACCGCACTCAGAGATGTCAACAGCATGATATTTTCTGATTTTTCATACGGACGGGTAGAAGGTGCGGACGCAGTTGCTGAACGTCTTGCCGAGATTGCATCCAGCGCCCATTCCCAGATCCTTGGTGAGAGTTACATCAGTCAGCAGCTCGCGAAGGCTACGGAGTTTGTTACTCCAAATAGTCTGATTTTCCCGATTGCACGGTACGCAATTGATACGGGTCGTGCTGTACGCGAGCGACAGCAGTTCATCGCATCGTTCAACTACGATCAGATCGTCGAAGACATTATAGCTGATCGATTTCCGAATGGAGAGTTGCCCGACCGCCTTTATGTCATCGGGGCGGGTATGCTTGGTTGCGGGCTGATCAGGAGTGACGTGGGAAAACGTTTCCGTTCCAAGGTAGTCGTGACGCGTAACCCTAAGAACCTTCGCAAGCGCCTTCGCCCCTGGGTTGACATAGAAGTTGCGCTCATGCGTCCGACCGAGATTGGGTACGCGCGCGAACCACAGTCGGTCGTTGTAGTCGCGACCGCTGATGTGAATGATGAGTACGAGGCCACTCTTCGGGACGCACTTCTGCGGTTGGAGCCGCGTACTATAGTGGATCTGTCATCAGTGCCAGTATTTTCAGCCGCGGCGGTCAGAGATCTCAACTATGTGAGCATGTACGATGACGAATTTCTCCGGTTCATCGAACAAAATAATAATCAACTGACTCCGAAACTGCCGCTCGTGTTTTCCGACATAAAGGCGACGCTTCAATCGGCGCAGATCGACCTCCGAGGAAGGTAACATAGCCGCTTCCGGAGACACGTTTGAACTCGTGTAGTCCCATTCGGAGCTGCAGAACCCGAACGGAAGGACTGGACTATTCCAGCACTGGTCTCAGGCGCCATCAGACGACGTGATATGACGACGCTTATTATAAGATGGATAGAAGCGACCGTGAGCAGGCGAATTTGTCCTCCGCCTCAGCGTAAGATGTTATCGAAGCGACGCTTCGAGATCATAGCGTGCGGATTCCGATTTATTCCGGCCGGGTATTCCGACTTGAAGCCGGCCACCGTTCCGATTTGAAGCCGGCCACGATTCCGAAATGAAACCGGCCGGCATTCCGATTTGAAGCCGGCTGGGGTTTTGGAAGTCGGCGTTTTCGTTTGGGTCAGTCCCTCAGGCATCAAGTCCCTCGTTGATCAATGAGGGGAAGCGGATGCCGGCCAAGAGAGAACTGACCATGCGACAGATACGACAGATGCTTCGGCTTGCCCGTGATGGGGTGAGCGCCCGGGAGATCGGGCGCACGCTCGGTGTGGCGCGCAGCACCATCCAGGACAATCTCAAGCGTGCCTCGACTGCCGGGCTGGCGTGGCCTTTGGCGGGCGATCTGACCGATGCCGTTCTTGAACAACGTCTGTTTGCCCATGCCGGCGTCAGGCGCGGCTTCCGCCGGCGCCGGGAGCCGGATTGGGCCTCGCTGGCGTGTGAGCTGAAGCGGCCTGGCGTCAATCTGATGGTGCTGTGGGAGGAGTACCGGGCGGTCCACCCGGAAGGATATGGCTACAGCCGGTTCTGCGATTTATTCCGGGAATTCGAGCGGCGGCTGTCTCCGACGATGCGGCAGGACCATCCGGCCGGCGACAAGGTCTTTGTCGATTACTCCGGCAAGAAGATCATGATCGTTGATCGCAAAACTGGGGTTGTGCGCGACGCGGAGATCTTCGTCGCCGTGCTTGGCGCCTCGAATTACACCTACGCCGAAGCGAGCTGGACGCAGACACTTCCGGACTGGATCGAGGCCCATGTCCGGATGTTCCGGTTCTTTGGCGGGGTGCCCCGCCTCGTCGTCCCTGACAATCTGAAGTCCGGCGTGCACCGGGCTTCGTTCTATGACCCTGAAATCAATCGCAGCTACGGGATGATGGCGTCCCATTACGGCGTTGGCATTCTTCCGGCACGGCCAAGAAAGCCCCGGGATAAGGCAAAAGTGGAAGCCGGAGTGCGTTTTGCCCAGACCTATATCCTCGGGCGGCTTCGCCGGCAGACCTTCTTCTCCCTGGCCGAGGCGAACGCGGCAATCACCGCCGCGCTGGAGCGCATCAACGCCCACGTCATGCGCCGGATCGGCGTCAGTCGCCGACAATTGTTCGAGACCGTCGAGAGGCCCGTCCTGGCGCCGTTGCCGGATGCCGACTATCAGTTCGCGGAATGGCTCCTGGCCCGCGTCTCGCTCGATTATCACGTCGAGGTCGACGGCTTCTTCTACTCAGTTCCACACGGCCTGATCCGGGAGCAGGTCGATGTTCGCGCTACCACCCGGACTATCGAGTTGTTCCATCGGGGTTTGCGTGTTGCTGCTCATCAGCGCCGTTATGGCGGCCGCCGGCACGGCACTGATCCCGATCACATGCCCAGTGCGCATCGGCGTTACGCCGAGTGGACTCCCGATCGATTCCGGCGCTGGGGGCGGTCAATCGGGCCCAACACTGAGGGGCTCGTCCTCGCCATCCTGGCCAATCGGCCTCATCCCGAACAGGGATTCCGGACCTGCCTGGGCGTGCTTCGGCTGTTCAAGGATATTGATCCCGAACGCTCCGAGCTGATCGCGGCCCGCGCGGTTGCGGTCCGCGCGCTGACCTACAAGAGCATCGCCTCCATCATCGCCAACAAGCTCGAACGCAGTTCTCGCGATACCGAGGACGCGATCATCGAACATCCCAATCTGCGCGGCCCCGGTTACTTCCATTGAAAGGATTATCCAGCATGCTCACCCATCCCACCCTCGACCTGCTGCATAGCCTCGGTCTCCACGGTATGGCCAAAGGCTTCAAGGACCTCGATGCCCAGTCCGAAGCGCGCAGCCTCGAACACGCCGAATGGCTGGCGTTGCTCCTGGAACACGAGAAAACGCTGCGTCAGCAAAAGCGGTTCGAAAGCAGAGCTCGAGCCGCCAAGCTGCGTCATGCCGCCTGCGTCGAGGATGTCGATTACCGCGCTATCCGCGGCCTCGACCGCGCGCTCTTTCTAAAACTCGCCGCCGGCGACTGGATCCGGGCACGACATAATCTCCTCGTTACCGGGCCGTGCGGCGTCGGCAAGAGCTGGCTCGCTTGCGCCCTTGGCAACAAGGCTTGCCGAGACGACTTCTCAGTTGCCTACCATCGTGTGCCGCGTCTCTTCGCCGCCCTCGCACTCGGCCGCGCCGACGGCCGTTACACCAAGATGCTCCGGGCGATCGCACGACTTGATTTGCTGATCCTGGACGACTGGGGACCAGAACCTCTCGACGCCGACCAGCGCCGTGATTTGCTCGAAATCGTCGAGGATCGATACGAATCCCGCTCGATTATCGTCACCAGCCAGCTGCCCGTCGATCGCTGGTACGAAATCATCGGAAACCCCACCATCGCCGACGCGATCCTCGATCGCCTCGTCCACAATGCCTACCGCATCGAACTCAAGGGAGAGAGCCTCAGAAAGCAGAAGCAAGCCGCTCAAGATCAACCGGTCTCTTGACCTTCCCAGCCCTCGACGACATCATGAAATTGACCCATGCGAACGACGCCACGGGTGGCCGGCTTCAGATCGGAATACCCGGCCGGCTTCGAATTGGAATGCATGGCCGGCTTCGTCGGAATCCGCACATAGCGGTCGGTTTGCCGGGACGGTGACCGAACCTCCAACCACATCCCTCAGCTGAGGATAATGGATCATGTCCGATATAAACTGGGGAGGTATCTTCCCCGTGCTCGTTACTCCCTTCGGAGCCGACGGCTTCATCAATGAGACCCGATACAAGGCGCTCATCGACGATGCGATTGCTAATGGCGCGAAGGGCATCGTCGCGGCTGGCAGCACGGGAGAATTTTATGCGCTCACCAAGGCCGAGCGCGCAGGCCTCTACAAGTTGACGGTTGATCATGTGGCCCGGCGCGTGCCTGTCCTGGCAGGCGTCGCCGACTTGCGTGTCGAGGATGTGCTGGAAGCGTGCCAGTCGGCCGTGGCGTCTGGCTGCGCGGGCGGCATGATCCTGCCACCTATCTATGCCATGCCGAGTCCTCGTGAGATCGTGGCCTTCTTTGAGCACA
>NZ_AXAY01000057.1 GCF_000473045.1 Bradyrhizobium sp. WSM3983
CCAGGGGCAAGGAGCCGAAGGTTGCGCTCACCGCCTGTATGCGCAAGCTGATCGTGATCCTCAACATCATGATAGCGCGCGGCGAAAAATGGGACGTCAGGCGGTACGAAGCGAGCGATCCCGCTCGGCTTCCGCCGAGCGCATGCCCGGCCTAAAGACCGGTGAGCGGACGACGTCAAGGCCGTAGCCGCCGGAGGCGGTGGCGCGCACGCGCCAGCCTTGAGGTCGACCGATCACTGGTCTACTTCACAGTTGCTCCCCGGGGAGCGATGCACTATTGCCCCCGTCGCCTCGCGGATGATCGATGCGCGCACCCGGTCGGGCAGCTCACATCACCGCAAGCCTTGACGCACAGACTCCGGGCGCCAGGACCACACGATTTTGCCGTACGCAGATCACACCGGTCGTGTGCGCGACGGTTTCGCTCACGGTTGCCCGCCCTGCGAAGCCTTCGCGCCGACGTGACCCACGTCCACCGCCGCCCGGCCCGCGTTCGTGACGATCGCGATACGCCCCTCTTCCTTGGGCCGGAGTGAGCGATACATACGCCGTATCCGAATTTCGGTAAAGTGGAATATTTTCGACGGGCGGCATCGACCAAGGGATGGCGTGTTTTGCGCGTCGGGTAACACAAGGGATTGATGCGCAGTGTGGGTTACGCGACGAGTGCAACGATAAGCAACGCACTCGCGACCGCCGATGCCACCGTTCGCACATGGTTCCAGAGCACCCAGTCCTTCAGATACGCCGCCCAGACCGCCCCTGCCTCCGGCGACGACGGCTGCACCGCGGCTAGCGCATCGTTGAGCGGCACGTTGAACACAACCGTCACCACAAACATGCCGACGACGTAGAGGCCGCCGCCGGCGATCATGCTCACCGCGCCCGGCTCGCTCAGCCGCAGCACGCCCATCACCACCAGCGCCGCGCCCGCTATAGTCGTGCCGAGAAACAGCGGCATGAACAACGAGCGCACGATGTCGACATTGATGGCGTTCATTACCACGATGCCTGCGGCCTGGTCGAGCCGGCCGAGCGCGGTCATGATGAAGGTCGAGAAGGCAAAATAGACGCCGGCCATGAGGCCGCAGCCTACGGCCGAAAACCAGAGAAGACCGGTCGTGAAAACCTGCCGCATGCCGCACCTCCGTCAAAACACGATAAACTCTCGTATTTGATAAAAGCGATAAACTCTCTTATTTCTGGCGTCAAGCGCGAACGGCGGGAATCAGGATGCCGGAACGGAAGATCAGGACAGGCAAAGCGACGCAGGCGGCCGGACGGCGCACGCCGCTGGTGCCGACGCAGGAACGCAGCCGGGAGCGTTTCGACCGCATTCTGGCGGCTGCGAGCGAAATCCTCACCGAGAAGGGCAGCGACGCCTTCCGGATGAGCGACATCGTCGAGCGCACCGGGATCGCCTTCGGCTCGCTCTATCAATATTTTCCGGACAAGAGCGCGGTGATCGGGACGCTGGCCGAGCGCTGCAATGCCATCGGCCGCGACTGCGTCCGGCGCGACCTCGCCGAGATGAAGAAGCTGTCCGACCTGCACGTAGCGCTGTGCCGCATCACCGACGGCTATTACCAGATGTTCCGCGATCACCCGGTGATGCATCACATCTGGCAGGCGACGCAAGGCGACCGGACGCTTCAATCAATCGACGAGGAGGACGTCGCCTTCCTCGCCGGCCTGCTGCGCGAGGCACTCAAGCGTGTCGCGCCGAAGCAGACCGCCCCTGCCCTCACCGCGTTCTCGCAGCTAGCGATGATCCAGATCGCGGCCGCAGTCCGGCATGCCATCTCGCTGCCGTCAGCGGACGCACGCCGGATGCTCGATCTGTTCAAGCGCATGCTGCCCAAAGATCTCTCCGCGCTCGCCTGAATTTCAACGAAAGCACTCTTCTCGGTCGGATTTGCCCGACCCGTTGCTCGGCTGGTATGCTTCGTGCAAGCGGCCGAGCCGTCCTCCATCTCATGAACGAGACAATGCCAAGCCAAAGATCTAACCGTATCCGCAAGCTGCTCGCCGACCTCGTCGGCTTCGACACCATCAGCGACCGCACCAACCTCCCCTTGATCGCACATATCGAAAACTATCTTGCAGCCCTCGGCGTCAAGGGTGAGCGCATCACCGACGAGACCGGCAAGAAGGCTTCGCTCTGGGTCACGATCGGACCGGAGGATCGGCCGGGCTTCGTGCTGTCGGGCCATACCGATGTGGTGCCGGTGGTGGGGCAGGACTGGAGCCACGATCCTTTCAAGCTCATCGAGCGCGACGGCAAGCTCTACGGCCGCGGCACCACCGACATGAAGGGGTTTGTCGCGGTGTGCCTCGCCATGGTGCCCGAGATGCTGGAAGCGAAGCTTTCGACGCCGATCCATCTTGCGATCTCCTATGACGAGGAGATCGGCTGTGTCGGCGTGCGGCCGATGCTCCGCGAGGTCGCGAAGAAAAAGGTGAAGCCGCTTGGCTGTTTCGTGGGCGAGCCGACCGAGATGAAGGTCATCATCGGCCACAAGGGCAAGCACGGCGTGCGCGCGACGTTCCACGGCCTCGCCCGCCACTCCTCGATTGCGCCCGATGGCGTCAACGCGATCGAATATGCGGCCGAGATGATCACCGAGATCCGCCGCCGCGCGGTGAAGCTCGCAGGCGAAGCCGAGCGCGGCAGTCTTTACGATGTCCCGCACTCGACGCTGCTCACGAGCATCGTGCACGGCGGTGCGGCGCTCAACATCGTGCCCGACACCTGTACGGTCGATTTCGAATGCCGCGGCATCGGCATCACCGAGTCCAGGGAAGTGACCGATGCGATCGTCGCCTGGGCCAAGGCCGAGCTCGAGCCGGAGATGAAGGCGAAGAGCCCGGAATGCGGCATCGATTTCGAGGAGATCCTCGATTACCCCGCCCTCGACACCGCGGCCGACGCGGCGATCGTCACGTTGGCCAAGCAGCTAGCCGGGCGCAACGATCACGCCAAGGTCGCCTTCGGCACCGAGGCCAGCCTGTTCGCCAGCATGGCCAACATCCCCTCGGTCGTGATCGGCCCCGGCGCGATCGCGCAGGCGCATACGCCGGATGAGTTCGTGGCGATGGCGGAGCTGGAGAAATGCGCGGGGTTCGTCGAGAAGCTGATCGCGCATTGCGCGAAGGCGGCATCCTAGGTGCCGTAGGGTGGGCAAAGCGAAAGCGTGCCCACCACATTCGTCGTTGAGGAAAGATGGTGGGCACGGCGCAAGAGCGCCTTTGCCCACCCTACGAGAGTTGACGTTGAGCGAAGCAACATGCGGGACCACTTGCCCGTCCATCCGGGGTTACGGAAGCGCGCTGCGCCTCATCGCTCCTGCAGAGCCAGTCGCACACCGACGACGCAGTAGATGGTCCCGACTACCTTGCCCTGCCATCTCACCACAGCCGGATGGCGGCGCAGCAGATTGCCGAGACGGCCGGCGCCGACGGCGAATACAACGGTGCTGAGCAGGCCGAGCATCACGAAGACGACGCCGAGAGTCGCAAGCTGAAATGCGACCGAACCGTGCTCCGGCCGCACGAATTGCGGCAGGAAGGCCAGGAAGAACAGCGCGGTCTTGGGATTGAGCACCTCGGTCAGCA
Source organism: Bradyrhizobium sp. WSM3983 (assembly GCF_000473045.1). Lineage (GTDB taxonomy): Bacteria > Pseudomonadota > Alphaproteobacteria > Rhizobiales > Xanthobacteraceae > Bradyrhizobium. The sequence continues at coordinate 3,616 of NZ_AXAY01000057.1, forward strand.
CAGCCTGTCGGAAGGCGCGGCCCGCGCTGATCGCAGGCGCGCCGTTCAACACGACAGGCGCCTTGTCGAGCATGGCGCGAATGCCGAGATAGATCAGGAAGCCGGCGCCCGCATATTTGACGACGCTGAACAGCAGCGCCGACGTGGCGATGATCGCCGACAAGCCGACGATCGCCATGCTGGTGTGGATGATGTCGCCTACGGCAATTCCTGCGCCCGTTGCGATGCCGACCCGCGTTCCCGAGCTTGCCGCCCGAGCCATGGTGAGCAGAGTCGCCGGGCCAGGAATGAAAACGAAGCCGAGCACGATAAGGACGTAAGTGATGAGAGTCGTGTGATCGATCATGTGCGCGGCCCCGAGCGGAAACTAGCGTAACAGGCTGAACGAGGGCGAATAATCCGCCGGCACCAGCAGCCGATCCTCGATCTGGCCGACCATCAGACCGTGCTCGGCATGGGTCACGCGCTTGATCTCGGTCCACTCGGCATCTGCCATGAAGGCCGCCCATGCCGACGTCTTCGCCGCTTCGTCCGGCCACTCCACGAGATAGGCGAACTCAGTACGGTCGCCGAACTTGGTTTCCCACATCGCCACGATCCGGAAGTCATATCTGGTTCGCATAATGCGCGCGGCGTGGTCGCGAAACCGGGCGTGAAAGGCAGCCTTGTTCTTTTCGAAGATCTCGTAAATGCGCAATTGGTGGATCATGATGGGTCTCCGTGCTTGCGCAAATAAGAACGGAGCGCCCGATGTCAAAGGTTGCCCAGAGCCAAGCTTCCGTAGGGTGGGCAAAGCGAAGCGTGCCCACCACCACGAGTGCGGACAAATGGTGGGCACAGCGCTACGCGCTTTTGCCCACCCTACAAGAGCCCTCAATGCGGACGCGCGTGACCCACCTCCTCGTCATTGCGAGGAGCTCTTGCGACGAAGCAATCCAGACTGCTGCCGCGGGAAGATTCTGGATTGCTTCGCTTCGCTCGCAAGGACGGAGAATGTTGAAGCATCGCCAACCACAAGCGAAAAAGGCGCGGCCATCAGCCGCCCCCTCGTGATTCCTACACCGCCCCCGCCTTCTGCGCGTAGTCCCACGACGCCTTCGATAGCGGCACGGTGCGCTTGGCGGATTCCAGCGCCTTGGCATTCGCCGCGGTGCCGTCGCGGACGCGGCCGGCGATGCCTTGGGTGATGCCGGCGAGGCGGAACAGGTTGTAGGCGAAATACCAGTTGAGATCAGGCACCGTCATCCTGGTGACGTTGCAATAGATCTGTGCGGCCTCTTCCACGCTCGGGATGTTGAGCGCCTTGAGGTCGGCGCCATGCAGTCCCGGCATGACCCACTGCATCAACAGATAGGTGAAGTCGGCCATGGGATCGCCGAGCGTCGACAGCTCCCAGTCCAGCACGGCCTGCACGCGCGGTTCCGTCACATGGAAAATCATGTTGTCGAGGCGGTAGTCGCCGTGAACGATCGAGACGCGTGCCTGCTCCGGCAGGGTCTTGGGCAGCCACTCGGCAACCTTCTCGAACTCCGGAATGTGTTGCGTCTCGGAGGCGCGATACTGCTTGGTCCAGCGATCGATCTGGCGCGCGAAATAATTGCCGGGCTTGCCGAAATCGCCGAGGCCGATCGCGGCGGGATCGTACATATGAAGTTTCGCCAGCGTCTCGATCTTGCTGGTGAAGATTTTTCGGCGCGCGTCGGCATCCTGGCTCGGCAGCGTCGGATCCCAGAACACGCGACCGTCTTCCATCGACATGATGTAGAAGGCAGCACCGATGATGCTGTCGTCCTGGCACAGCGCATAGGCGTGCGCGACCGGAAAGCCCTGCTTTCCAAGGGCCGCGATGACGCGGTATTCGCGATCGACCGCATGCGCCGAGGGCAGCAATTTGCCGAACGGCTTCCTGCGCATCACGTAGGAGCGGTTCGGCGTGTTGAGCCGGTAGGTCGGATTGGACTGGCCGCCCTTGAACTGGAGGACGACCAGCGGGCCCTCATAGCCTTCGACGTTGTCGCGCATCCAGGCCTCGAGCCGCATCTCGTCGATACGATGACGCTCCTCGACCGGCTTGGTGCCCGAGAACTCTTCGTCTTTCCTGACGCCGTCAGCCACGGTGACGCTCCCTTGAATTTCTTGAAGGGAGCGCCACGAAGCCCTCCCCGTTCTTAGTGCTTGGAAGAATTGGCATACTTCCGAACTTCGAGCCTTGCAATGGCGCGATTGTGCACCTCGTCCGGACCGTCGGCGAGCCGCAGCGTGCGGATGCCGGCATAGTCCTTGGCAAGGCCCGCTTCGTCCGAGACGCCGGCGCCACCAAAAGCCTGGATCGCCTCGTCGATGATCTTCAGCGCCATGTTCGGAGCGGCGACCTTGATCATGGCGATCTCGGCCTGCGCGGTCTTGTTGCCGACCTTGTCCATCATGTCAGCGGCCTTGAGGCAGAGCAGGCGCGTCATCTCGATGTTGGTGCGGGCCTCGCCGATGCGCTGCTCCCACACACTGTGCTCGACGATCTTCTTGCCGAAGGCGGTGCGCGACATCAGCCGCTTCACCATCTTCTCCAGCGCTTCCTCGGCCTTGCCGATGGTGCGCATGCAGTGGTGAATACGGCCAGGTCCGAGACGGCCCTGCGCGATCTCGAAGCCGCGGCCTTCGCCGAGCAGGATGTTTTCCTTGGGCACGCGAACGTTCTCGAGCAGCACCTGGGCATGGCCGTGCGGCGCGTCATCGAAGCCGAACACGGGGAGCATCTTCTCGACCTTGATGCCGGGGGTGTCGAGCGGAACCAGGATCTGCGACTGCTGCTGATGTTTTGCAGCGTTGAAATCGGTCTTGCCCATCAGGATCGCGATCTTGCAGCGGGGATCGCCGACGCCGGACGACCACCATTTGCGGCCGTTGATGACGTAGTGGTCGCCATCCTTCTCGATGCGGGTCTCGATATTGGTCGCATCGGATGACGCGACCGCCGGCTCCGTCATCAGGAAGGCGGAGCGGATCTCGCCGTCCATCAGCGGCCGCAGCCATTTGCGCTTCTGCTCCCTGGAGCCGTAGCGCATGAACACTTCCATGTTGCCGGTGTCGGGCGCGGAGCAGTTGAACACTTCCGAGGCCCAGGAGATGTGGCCCATCTCCTCCGACAGCAGCGCGTATTCGAGGTTGGTCAATCCCGCGCCGCGGAATTCATCGTCCTCATGCTCGTTAGGCGGCATGAACATGTTCCAGAGGCCTTCAGCCTTCGCCTTCTTCTTGAGGTCTTCCAGCACCGGAATGACCTTCCAGCGCTCGCCGCTGTGATCCTGCTCATTGTAAACAGGCACCGCCGGACGCACGTGCTTGGTCATGAAGGACTGCACGCGGTCGAGCCATTCCTTCTGCTTGGGGGACAGATCGAAATCCATGGGACGCTCCTCGGTCTCGCTTTGAAAGCCTGTTTTGCGCCGGACTGTCCTCCCGCAATGTGCGGCCCGCAAGCGCCATTCGGCGGATTGCGGGTCGTGGAACTGGCGCCGCTTTATTGGCGGCGCAATTCCATCATGCGGATTGACTTTCTCCGGCCTTCAAACGATAGTTTCATACAAGTGTTTTAATTGCAACTCCCTCCCCTGAGGGCATCCATGGCCAGCGATCATACGAGGTCTGCCATTCTCGCCGCCGCCGAACGGCTTTACGCCGATCGCGGTTTCGGCGACGTCACGCTGCGCGACATCGTCGCGGAGGCCAATGTCAATCTGGCCGCGGTGAACTATCATTTCGGCTCGAAGGACGAACTGATCGCGGAATTATTCGTCACACGCTCGATCGCGACCAACCGCGAGCGCTTGCGTCAGTTGAAGGCCGCCGAGGAGCAAGGCGGCGGCCGCGCACCGATCGAGGTGATCTTGCACGCCCTGGTCGGCCCGCCTCTGCGCGGCTGCCTGGGACCAGAGAACCAGCGCTCCACCGCGGCGCGCTTCATGATCCGCGCCTCGATCGAATCCGTGCCGCCGATCCGCCGCATCAAGAACCGCGAGATCGACCATTTGCGGAAATTCGTAGGCGCGATGCGAAGGTCCCTGCCCGACCGCAGCCATGTCGATATCTATTGGGGCCTGAACTTCGCGCTCGCCATGGCGCACCACACCATCCGCGAGAGCGAGCGCCTGACCAAACTGTCGGAAGGCCAATGCGATCTCGACGACGTCGAGGACGTGGTCGCGCGCGTCGTCAGCGTCGCGACCATGGCGCTGACGGCAGGCAAGGTCGAAGCCAAGGCGCCGTCGCGGCTCGCCGCGCGGTAGCGCCTCACATCATCGCGATGCAGTCGATCTCGACGTCGATATTGCAGCCGGCATGTTTCGCTTCTGACCGAAGTGTGATCGCCTGGCGCGGGCTAGGCCCGCTGCGGCATCTCTTCGGCCTCTTCCTTGGCGAGCAGCAGCAGCATCTCGATGCCCATGTCGCCTTCCTGCGGCGAGCGGATGAACTTGATCTCTTCGGCACTTTGCCGCAGCGCGACAATGATCGCGACAGCCTGATTGGCCGTCGCCGCCTCAGTCGCCAGAATTGCCTTCTGGTCCTTCGCCTGGAACCCGATTGTGTAGGACATCCATTTCCCTCCCGAAGTCAGTGGAGGGATCGAATCAGAGTCGCGGGCGAAGCGGAAGCCTCTGCGAATACGGACCGGGTTTATCTGGGGATTGCGCGCAAGCCTCGCGTAAGGCCACGAGATCGTCATGCTTCCGTCACCAGGTGATGCGTAGCGATCCGGTGCCCGCATAGCTCTGGCCGACGTTCGGCGAGGTCACTGGCCGCGCCGTGTGGCATCGATGCCACTATCGCGCGGATAATATTGTCGTGGACGGAACGGCTTCGAACGCAATGACGCGGCGGCGCGTCATAGGTTCGAGATGATGTTTTCTGGCGGGGGCCAATGCAGGACACGGGATCGCTTCAGCGCGCACGAATCTCCACGGACGCTTTTCCGGAAGCCAGGCGGCTTCAGATGTGGCGCGAGGTCTACGGGCGCGGCCTCGCCGCCGTCGACATCGAGCCGATCGGAGATACCCCGTTCCATGCGGAGGTGACCTTCAGCCAGCTCCCCGGCATCAGCATCGCCGCCGGCTCACGCTCGCCGGCGCATTACCGCGCTTCCAGGGAGCTTGCGGCGCGGGCCAAGGACTTCATGGTCATCAGCGTGCTGCGCGCGGGCCGCGCCAGCGCCACCCAGTTTGGCAAGGAGCTGATCGCGGGTGTCGGTAGCGCCAGCGTGATTGCCCCGCTCGATCCCTCGACAAGCACCATGCTGACGGAGGGCAGCTTCGTCACCCTGCTGCTGCCACTGCCGACGATCGCGCGCCGCGCTCCGCACTATACGCAAGCGTTCGGCCGCCCCATCCCGAGCTCCAACACCGCACTGCATCTTCTGAACCGCTACGTGGACGTCGTCGCCGACACCTCGGTGACCGATCCGGCGATCGCGCGCAGCGTATCCGAGCACATGCTCGACCTCGCCGCGCTGGCGCTCGGCGCCCATGGCGACTATGCCGAGCTCGCCCGCATGCGCGGCGGCACTGCCGCACGGCTGACCGCGATCAAATCGGACATTCTCCAGGCGCTCGGCGACAGCGAGCTGTCCACCGAAGCCATCGCGATCCGCCACGGCATCTCGCCGCGCTATGTGCGCAAACTGTTCGAGCAGGACGGCTCATCATTCTCGACGTTCGTGCTCGCCGAGCGGCTGGCGAAGGCCCATCGCATGCTGACCGACCGGCATTTCGGCCATCTCAACATCGCGCAGATCGCCCACGAAAGTGGCTTCAGCGACGTCTCCTACTTCAACCGCACCTTCCGTCGCCAGTTCGGCAGCCGCCCGTCCGACTTTCGCGAGGCTGCAAAATGCGTGTGGCGCGAGCAGCAGGACTAGCGGCTTACGCCAACCCGAGATCGCGCGCTCATCCTGCGGGATCGCAACCGCCCGCAAGGGAAGCGGGCGCATCAAGTCTCGCTGCTTGGTAAAGCTTAGATGATCCCCTGCTTCTTCAGCTCGTCGATCTTGCCCGCATCATAGCCGAGCTTGGCACCTAACACCTCCTGGGTGTGCTCGCCGAGCAGCGGCGGCGCGCGGTAGGACTTGATCGGGGTCTCCGAGAAGGTCAGCGCGTTGCGGATCAGCGATAGATCGGGCTCGAAGGGATGGTCGACCTTCACCCGCATGCCGCGCGACTGGACGTGCGGATCGGAAAACACCTGCTCGAAGTTGTTGATCGGGCCCGACGGCACGCCGGCCTCCTCCAGCTTGTCCAGCCAATAGGCCACGGGCTTGGTCAGGAACAGGCCGGCGAAGATCGCCATGATCTCCTTGCCGTGTACGACGCGGTCGTTGTTCTTGATGAACCGCTTGTCGTTGGCGAGCTCGGGCTGGCCGAGCACGGCGCAGGTACGCTGGAACTGGCCGTCATTGCCGACCACCAGCATCAGCTCGCCGTCGGTGCAGCGGAACACGCCGGCCGGCATGCCGCCATTGCCCCAGGTGCCGCGGCGCGGCGGCGTCTTGCCGTTGACGAGGTAGATCTGCAGCCAGTGCGACAGGGACGCGATGACAGTATCGAACAGGCAGACGTCGATGTGCTTCCCTGCCCGCCATTGACGTCGCGATGGTAGAGCGCCGAGAGCAGCCCGATCGAGGTGTTCATGCCGGTCATGTAGTCGACGATCGACGGGCCGACCTTCATCGGGCCCTCGCCCGGCTCGCCGTCGATATGGCCAGTGACGCTCATCAGGCCGCCCATCGCCTGCAGGATCGCGTCGTAACCGGCGCGCGGCGCATAGGGGCCGGTCTGGCCGAAACCGGTCACCGAGCAATAGATGATTTTTGGATTGATCGCCTTGATCGTCTCGTAGTCGAGGCCGTAGCGCTTGAGATCGCCGACCTTGTAGTTCTCCATGAAGACGTCGGCGTCCTTGGCGAGTTCGCGGATGATCGCCTGCCCCTCGGGCTTGGCGATGTTGACGGTGACCGACTTCTTGTTGCGGTTGGCGCAGAGATAGAACGAATTGTTGTTGTTCGCCTTGCCCTCGGGATCGGTCAGGTAAGGCGGGCCGAAGGCGCGCGCGTCGTCGCCGGTGCCGGGCCGCTCGATCTTGATCACCTCGGCGCCGAGATCGCCCAGCATCTGGGCCGACAACGGCCCGGCGAGCACACGCGTGAGATCAAGGATCTTGATGCCTGAGAGCGGCAAGGCCGACATGTCGATTTCCTCCGGGGAACTGGATCTTGGCGCGGCGGCGAGATCGCGGGCCGCGCTCCCTGCGGATACACCATTTTGGGGTCCGGAGCACTGCGCTCTCGGCATACGGCCATCCCCCGCCCCCGGCAGCGGAGGTAGCCCGCGGCGGCGAATTTCCGCACCGCGAATATTGCCTCAGATCTCCTCGCCCGCCGCGATCCGCGACCCCCAATAGCGGCTAAAACCTGACGCTGACCCCGCCGCGCACGGACTGGAAGCGAGGATGCTGTTCGTAACTTCCGGCGACAGCGGGCCAATCAAAGCGCGTGGTGCCGAAATCGCTGTAGCGATATTCGAGCCGCGCCGTGACCCGATGGGTCAAAGCGGCTTCACCGCCGATCCCTGCGGTCCATCCTGCCTTCGAAACACTGGCGTCCACCGGCGGGAAGAATCCCGTAATATCCATCCAGGAATACTTCAGCTCAGTGAACGCGACGCCGCCCGTTACATACAACAACAGGCGCTCTGTCGGCGTATAGCCAAACCGGCCACGGACGGAGGCTTCCCATTCCTTGCGCGCATCGTATCGGAAAATGGGAATGGTGAAACCGCCATTCACCCGGCCGAAATCCGCATCGCCTTCGATGCCGACCACAAACCTGTCGAATTGATGATTGTAGCCCGCATGGACGCCACCGAACCCGCCCTCCGGGCGGAAGCCGTGATTGAATCCGGTCGGCAGCCCCCGAAGCCAAATTCAACGGTACGATCCCGGCCCCATTCGTAACCGCCCTGGACGCCCGCATAAAAACCGGTCCAGCCGGGAGAGGGTGCGGCAACCAAGGGCGTTGTTTTCAGCGGCAAGTCGGCGGCATCGGCAGTAGCCGCGGAGCAGGCTAGCGTGGCGAGGCAGATTAACGTGCGCTTCATTCCAATCTCCAACCCGCGGGAGTCACGGGTTCAACTCTAGCTTGTTCGCGTCGCCTTTGCTGTTGCGGCCGGGCGACAGTCGGTGGAAACGAGGAAAATCGTCGCGCAACGCAAAGGTGTCGGCCCGTCAGGCCTCACATTACCACGGCCGTCGCGATCCCCGGGCGTCGGCGGCCCAGCAGAATCAGGATCAGCACCGTCGCGCAGGAAAAGGCCAGGGTCAGCCCAAGCGCGCCGCGGCTGCCGAACTGGGTGAGCAGGCCGGCCAGCAGCGGCGGCGAGATCGCGGAGGCCAGATTGAGCGGTAGCGCGATCATCGACATCGCCTTGGCGAACTCGGCCTGGTCGTAGAACACCAGTGGGATTGTCGCCCGCGCCACCGCCATCGCACCGCTGCCGGCGCCATAGAGCAGGATGAAGGTCGCGACCGCCCAGGTCGCGCCCTCGCTCAGCATCGGCAGCACCATGGCGACGGGAAGCGCGGTGCCGGCGACGAGCCCGGTGGTGATGCCGTCCCACCGGCCACCGCCGAGGAAATCGAGGCCGCGGGCGCTGACCTGGATCACGCCCAGCATCGAGCCGAATGCAAGCGCCTGCGCCGGCGCAAGGCCCTCCGCCCGCAACAGCTCGATCAGGATGGCACCGATGCCGAAATTGACGAAGGCGTTCATCGTGATCACGCAGACGACGAGCCCAAACGTGCTTCTTGGAATCGCAGGCGGCGGCGCAGCCTTGGCGGCCTCGCCAACATCGTCGGTCGCAATTTTTCGGCGCGGCGCGAGAAACGCATAGAGCGGAAGGTTGATGGCGAGCATCATCGCCGCATAGACGAGACAAGTCCCGCGCCAGCCGAGCCAACCGCTGAGGAACGACGTGGTCGGCCAGAAGATGCTGCTGGAGAGACCCGTCACCAGCATCAGCCCGCCGATCGCATTCTTGGCGCCCCGTCCGGCGACCTCGTTCAGCATGATGTAGGCGCCGGTCGACAACGTCGCGCTGCCGCCCATGCCGAGAACGACCCAGCCGGCGAAATAGAGCATCGGGTCATGCGCGAAATACAGAACGACGTAGCCCGGCACGGAGACAACAGTGCCCAGCATCATCACCTTGCGCGCGCCGTGCCGCGCAAAGGCCTTGGCGAGCCAGGGCGCGCACAGGCCCATGGTGACATAGAGAACCGAACTGCCCGCAAATACCGCCGGCAGGCTCATGCCGAGATCGGCTCCAAGGTCGCGGCCGACCACGGCCGGAAGGCCGATCGTACCCCATCCAATGAGTTGGGTGATCGCGAGCACCAGCAGAACCCCGATGAGCCTGCCGTCAGATTTCAAGAACCGCATTCGCCAGCCGCTTGGACATGCCCGGCAAATCACGCCGACCAGCGCTTCTTACCCGCAGATCCTGGCGGCGAGACATGCTGGTTCCGAATGGCATGGCGGCGTCTAGGTCTTGCCTGCAGAGAGACGGCTTTTGCCCGTCACTCCCTGGCCAGCAAGGACGTCGCCGAGTGCTCGCCCAAAACGCTCGATGTCATCGGCATCGGTCGTGATGTGCGGCGCGACACGCGCGACCGCTTCAAGATCGCGCGCCTCGAGCTCCCAGCGGGCGTAGTCGAGGCCCACGGATGCAATTGCGACGTTCCGGTCGGCCAACCCGTCCACGATGACACAGACGGGAATGGTGCGATGCCGGAACGTCAGGAAGGCGGGAGCCGTGCGGTGGGCGGACTCGAAGATTTCGATGCCGTCAATGCCGTCCAGGATTCGGCGCAGATGCTCGATATGACCGGCGATTGCCGTTCGAACGATTTCGACCGTGATCTCGCTTAGCTCCAGCAGCGCAGTGCGCAATCCGAGGCGCGCCGCAGCCGAGAACTCCCATGTCTCGAAGCGCCGGGCATCATCGCGCACGGAGACCATGTCTGACCCATGCCACCTGACGCCGGATTGATCGATCAAGGCGGGTTGGCGCATTGCACCGAGCGCTCGATCGGACAACCCCAACATGGCCTGACCACGTCCGCCGCGGAGCCACTTGCGCGCCGGCGCCACCATCACGTCGGCCGAAGTCGAGGATTTGTCGATGGGCATCTGCCCCACGGCCTGCGAGGCATCGACGAAGTACAGACATGTCTCGGGGCGTGCGAGAGCGCCCAACTCTTGCACCGGCTGCTGCAGGCCAAAGCTGCTCGCAACCGCCGACACGCAAATCGCGGCGGTTCGCTCGTCGACCAGCGATCGCGCCGCGTCGATATCGATCAGCCCGTCCTGGTTCATGGGCAGGCGGACTATGTCCGCGGTGCCGGCCGCCGCCCGGCGAAGAATGCTCAGGATGTTGCCGCCCCAGTCATTCCGGGCAACGAGGATACGCGCCTTTGGCGGCAGATTGATCGAGGCGAACGCCAGCGCCCACAAGCGGCTCGCTGACTCTCCAAAGGCCAAATGTGTTGCCGGAACGCCAAACAGCCGGGCCGCGAGAAGCCGGGTTTCGTCGAGTTGCGCGTGGCGGTTAGCCGTGGCCCAATGAGTTCCGCATCGCGCCTCGGTATCCAACTGGCTCTTGATCGCATCGACCACCGCCTGCGACATCAGGCCGGCCCCAGCGGCATTGAGGTGCACGACGGACGATGCTCCGGGTGTCCGTCGCCGTGCCTCCCCGGCGATATCGCCGACCTGGCCCGCCATCAAGCGCATCGGATGACAACCATCACTCATCCGGCTTGTCATGCGGCCGCCATCCGGTCGTTGATTTTTTTCACGGCGCGGGAGGCGCCAAAGCACAGTACGAAGTAGACGCCCGCCGCAAACGAATAGAGCTCGACAAGGCGCGCCTCCCGATTGGCAATGACGCTCACGGAGGTCATGAAGTCATGAAGCCCGATGACGTAGACCAGCGACGTGTCCTGAAAAAGCGCGACACTCTGCGTCAGGAGCACAGGCGTCATGCGACGAAACGCCTGAGGGAGAACGACATAATGGTAGGCCTGCAGACTGCTCATGCCGGTCGCCAGCGCGGCCGCCATCTGCCCCTTGGAGATGCCCTGGATGCCGGCGCGAATGATCTCGGAATAGTAGGCAGCCTCGAACATCGTGAAAGCGATGAGTGCCGAGGGGAAGGCGCCGACCGATCGGCCGATGAACAGCGGCACCAGCAGGTAGAACCAGAAGATGACCATCATCAGCGGGACCGAACGCAGACCATTGACATAGCCGGCGGCAATCCATGCGAGCGGCCGTGGAGCCGACAGACGAACCATGGCGATGATGGTGCCGATGATGATGCCGCCGAACATAGCCAGGATCAGCAAAGCGAAGCTCGTGGCCAATCCCTGCAGGAGGAACGGCCCGGCCCGCCAGATGATGCTCCATTCGAGATGGGACATCTCAGGTCCGCCCCATGGTGCCGGAAATCGCCACGCGGCGCTCGATGGTCTGCATCACCGCGATGACGACCAACGTCAGACACACGTAAGTCAGCGTGGCCGCCGTCAGCGCCTCGATGCCCTGAAACGTGGCGGCTTCGATCTGCCGGCTCTGGCCGGTCAACTCGAGCACGCCAATCGTGAGCGCCAAGGAGGAGTTTTTGACGATGTTGAGCGCTTCCGAGGTGAACGGCGGAAGCACATGTCGCGCGGCAAGCGGCAGCAGGACGTAACGATAGGACTGGGCCGTCGTCAGGCCCAAGGCCACCGCCGCCATGCGCTGCCCATGGCCAATCGATTCAATTCCCGCCCGAACCTGCTCGGCGATGCGCGCCGCCGTAAAGCAGCCGAGGCCAACCACGGCTGACCAATATTCCGGTAGCGGGAGGTCTCGCTTCAGCCAATGGCCCGCACTGTAAGGCAGTAGTTCAGGCAGTATGAAGTACCACAGGAACAACTGCACCAGGAGCGGCACATTGCGAAAGATCTCGACATAGGCGGTACCGATCGCGCGAAGCCACGCGCTCGGCAGCGTTCTCAGCACGCCGACGGTACAGCCGAGAACCAGCGCCAGCAGCCATGCCGCACCTGCCACCATGAGGGTCCATTTCAGACCGGACACGAGCCAACCGAGATAGGGGTCCGTAATCAAGACGCTCCAGTTCCACCGGTATTGCATGGGCTGCTTTCTTCCGAACGAAGGTGGCCCGCCTCGCCTGGAGAGACGAGCACTGATCTGAGACAGGGAGCAGGCAGGTCTCAGCGTGGCAGCGCCTGCACGCGGAACGCCGCTTTCAGATCCTCTTCGATCTTCATACCGAGCGGGCCAAACCACTTCTCATAGAGCTTCTCGGCTTCGCCCGAGCGGAAGGCGTCGGCAAACGCCTTACGGACGAGAAGTGCGAAATCCTGATCGCCGCGCTGCATCATGGCGCTATACGGATCATACGTCAGGAAACGACCGACCACCGCGAGCGAGCCGGCGGGCCTCGCCTTTGTCGCCGCGTAGACCTTGATCTGGCCGCCGTCGCCGGTCATCGCATCGACCCGGTCGGTTTCGACCAGCATCGCACCCTCGACGAGATCCTTCGCGTAGACAATCCGGATATCAAGCATCTTTTCGTCGTTGAGCTGACGGATGACGGCTTCGTTCGAAGAACCCTGCTGCGCCGCGACCCGCTTGCCCTTCAAGTCCTCGATTTCCCTGACGGGCGATCCGGCCTTGACGAGCAGTTGGGTGCCCGTGATGTAGTAGATTGGCGAGAACTCAACCTGTTCCTGCCGCGACAGGAAATTGCTGGTCGTGCCGCATTCGATATCGACCGTCCCATTAACGACCAATGGTATGCGGTTCGTCACGTTGATGGAGGTGAAAGTCACCTTCAGATCGGGTTTTGCCAACCGCTGCCTCACCGCATCGACCACTTTCAGACAGAGGTCGATGGAATAGCCGACAACCTGCTGTTTCTCATCGATGTAGGAATAGGGGACCGAGGCTTCACGGTGCCCGATGTTGATGGAGCCGCGTTCCAGGATCCGTTTCAGGATCGCGCTGTCCCCTGCGCCCTGCTTTGGCGCGAGCGCCTGGGCTGAGGCGAGCCCATTCATGGCAAGCTCCACGAGCGCCATGGCCAAGGTGGATTGCAAGCGGTAACGCAGTTTCATCTAGAGCCCCCGTCGGTCCAACGATGTCGTCGCGACGGAGGCTACTGTGACATCCTCCCACCATGCCAATGCGGATGTCAGAACGAGCGATGCTCGATCCGCATGGGCAGGCGTCAAGCGGTGCGTTACAGTGGTACTGACGCAACCGGGGCTGAAAGGCGCGACATGCTTGACATCCGTTGGCTCGAGGATCTTGCGGCGATCGCCGAAACGCGCAACCTGACGCGCGCCGCCGAGTTGCGAAACATCGGCCAGTCAGGGTTGAGCCGGCGTCTGCAATCGCTCGAGCATTGGGCGGGCGTATCCCTGATCGACAGGCGAAAATCGCCGATCGAACTCACGGAGGCCGGACAGCATCTGCTCGCGGTCGGAACCGATGTGATGGGACGGCTGAACGCAACGAAGCGCGCGCTCCGCGAGGACCAGGACGAAAAATTGCGCAGCATACGGTTTGCCGCGCCCCACATCCTGTCCGTGACGTTTTTTCCAAAATGGCTGCCGGCAATTCAGACGATGATTGGGCCAACGCGCCTGACCATATTGTCCGACAATCTGCCGAGCTGCTGCGCCTCCTTCGAGGAAGGCTCGGTGGATTTCGTCGTTTGCTTCATGGATCGCGGCAACACGCTTTTTCGCGGCCTGGCGTCGCCGCTGTCGATCGAGAACTGCCAATCCCATGTGATAGGCCGCGAACGGCTGGTTCCCGTCTCGGCGCCGGGGAAGGATGCGCAGGCTTTGCACGATCTGGATTCGGGTTCGCTCAAGTCCGTGTCCTATCTCGGCTACAGCTCCGAATGCTGCCTTGGTTGGGCCGTCGATCATCGGCTCGCCGAGGCACCATCATTGCCAAGGCTCAATCGGGTCTACGAGAACTCCCTCGCCGACGGGCTCAGGTCGATGACCCTGTCCGGTCTTGGCGTCTCGTGGCTGCCGCTCAGCACGATTTATCAGGACATCCTGCGCGGACATCTGGTCCGCACCGGCGCGGCGGACCTCGACATCGACCTCATGATCCGGATCTATCGTCCGCAACGCCGGCTCGGGCGCAGAGCTGAAGAGCTCTGGTCCCAGCTAACTTCTCAATCGGACATCGTCGAACTGCCTGACGTTTCCCACCGGCCGCAACGAAGTGGCCTGTAACCGCAAGGCGTGGATCCGAAACCGGTACATTTAGCCGGCAAGACTAATTCCCCAGCGCACTCTCGCCCGGCTCACGGCCGGGTACGCTGACATGCACCTCGTGTCCCTGGCGAAGCGCCAGCGAGGCGGCGGCGACCGCGGATTCGAACGCCGATTCCTTGGTGACGTATTTGCCGTTAACGTTGCCGTCGTGGAGCACGCCCCACTCGTCCTGAACCGGCACGATCGCGTATTGGGCAAGGCCCATCATCCCTCTCCTATCGTTGCGTGACCTGCGGATGCGCCGCCGTCACCCGCCACACCGTGTTGCCGCTGTCGTCGGCGACCAGCAGCGCGCCGGTCTTGTCGATGGCAACGCCGACGGGACGCCCGCGCGCCTGATTGTCGCTGTTGAGGAAGCCGGTGACGACGTCCTGCGCCGGCCCGCTCGGCTTGCCGTCCGTGAACGGCACGTACACGACCTTGTAGCCGTTCAGCACCTGCCGGTTCCAGCTGCCGTGCTCACCGACAAAGGCGCCGCTGCGATAGTCGCCCGGCAGGCTGCTGCCGGTGGAGAAGGCGAGCCCGAGCGGCGCGACATGCGAGCTCAGCGCATAATCGGGCACGATCGCCTTGGCGACGAGGTCCGGCCGCTGCGGCTTGACGCGGGGATCGACGTGCTGGCCGTAATAGCTGTAGGGCCAGCCGTAGAAGCCGCCGTCCTTCACCGAGGTCATGTAGTCAGGCACGAGATCGGGCCCGAGCTCGTCGCGCTCGTTCACTACTGTCCACAGTGCGCCGCTCTGCGGCTCGAAGCTGAGGCCGTTGGGATTGCGCAGACCGCTGGCAAAGATGCGCCAGCGGCCGCTGGCGCGGTCGACTTCGAGGATGTCGGCGCGATTGTGCTCGGCCTCCATGCCGTTCTCGGTGATGTTGCTGTTGGAGCCGACACCCACATAGAGCTTTGAACCATCCGGGCTTGCAACGAGGCTCTTGGTCCAGTGGTGGTCGATCGGGCCGCCCGGCAGCGGCGTCAGCACGGTGCCCGGCGCGGTGATCTTGGTGTCGCCCTCGGTGTAGGGATATTTCATGATCGCGTCGGTGTTGGCGACGTAGAGATCGTTGCCGACCAGCGCGACGCCGTACGGCGAGTTGAGATGGTCGAGGAAGACGCTTTGCGTATCGGGCACGCCATCGCCGTTGGTGTCGCGCAACAGCGTGATGCGGTTGCTCTCGCCGGTGTCGCCGCCGGAGGTCGCCCAGGACTCGATATAGCCCATCACGATCTCCTTGGGCCGCTTGATCGCAGCGGCCTTCGGCGCCTTGGATTCCACCACCAGCACGTCACCATTTGGGAGAACATAGAGGAAGCGCGGATGCTGCAACCCGGTGGCAAATGCCTTGGCCTGCAGGCCCTGCGCGACCGTCGGCGTCTCGTCCTTCTTCCAGCCGACAATGCGGGCGATGTGCACCGGCGGCAGCAGATATTGCTGGATATGGGGCAATTTCGGATTGGCGCCGATTTGCGCGCTGGGATCACCGCTACCGTCGTTGCAGCCGGCGAGACTGAGGAGCGAAGCGCACAGCAAGGCGCGGGCAGGCAGAGACATCATCGCGCAACTCCTACGCCGTGGCGGTAGACCATGGCCCAGCCGAGCCAGCCGGTCACCGGCAGGATCAGCACGGTGAGCACCGACAGAATGAGACCGAGCGGCCACACCGAGGTCCAGGCATCACGCGTGTGAATGAGCGCATTGAAGATCGCCAGGATCATCGCCACGGCGTTGCCGATCAGATGCGGCCAGGCCGGCGCCTGCGCGCGCACCAGACGATTGCCAAGGAAATCGGTCAGGCCGGCGATTGCGGCCAGCACGCCAAAGATGACGCCGACCACCAGAAGCCAGGCCGAGAAATTCGCCCACATGATCTCGGCCGAGACGAGATAGGCGATGTCGGTCAGCAGGGCGCCGATGAAGCATGCGATGGGGATCGGCACCAGCATCGGATGAATCGGATGACCCGCGATTTGCGCTGTCGAGCGCACGCGTACGATGTCTTGCACGGTTGGCCTCGTGTGACGTTTTTGCCCACCCGATCGGCCAACTCGTGCTGGAGGCGATGGTTCCTACTATTGCGCCGGGACGGCCAGACCGGCCTGATACGCGTCGTAAGTGCGCTTCAAGCCATCGTGAAGCGACGTCGTCGCGCGCCAGCCGAGCTTTGTCAGCCGGCCCACATCAAGCAGCTTGCGCGGCGTACCGTCGGGGCGCGAGGTGTCGAAACTGATCTCGCCGCGATAGCCGACGATCTCGGCAACCACGCGGGCGAACTCGGCGATGGCGATGTCCTCGCCGGTGCCGATATTGATCAGGTCCGCGCCGGAATAGGTCTTCATCAGGTGCACGCAGGCATCCGCCATGTCGTCGACATAGAGGAACTCGCGCCGCGGCGTGCCGGTGCCCCAGACCGCAACGCTCTTCGCGCCCGACAGCTTTGCCTCGTGAAAGCGCCGGATCAGCGCGGCAACGACGTGGCTCATTTCAGGGTGATAGTTGTCGCCGGGGCCGTAAAGATTGGTCGGCATCACGCTGATGAAGTCGCGGCCATACTGGCAGCGATAAGCCTCCGCCATCTTGATGCCGGCGATCTTGGCAATGGCGTAAGGCTCGTTGGTCGGCTCCAGCGGGCCTGTGAGCACCGTGTCCTCGCGCAAGGGCTGCGGTGCAAACTTTGGATAGATGCAGGACGAGCCGAGAAACATCAGCTTCTCGGCGCGGTTCACATGCGCGGCGTGGATCACGTTCGCCGCGATCGCGATGTTGTCGTAGATGAACTCGGCGCGCAGCGTGTTATTGGCGACGATGCCGCCGACCTTGGCCGCGGCGAGGAAGATCACCTGCGGCCGCGCCGTCGCGAACCAGTCGAACACGGCGACCTGGTTGCAGAGATCGACCTCGCGCCGGTCGACCGTGACGAGATTGACGTCCTCCCGCGCCAGCCGGCGCGCAATCGCGGCGCCGACCATGCCGCGATGGCCGGCGACGTAGACGCTCTTGCCCTTCAGCTCAAACGGTACGCTTGCCANNNNCNNNGTCCCGTTTNGCNTCNGCCAGATCGCTTGCCATCATCTCCGCGACGAGCTCTGCAAAGCTCCGCTTCGGCTTCCAGCCGAGCACCTGGCGCGCCTTGCTGGCGTCGCCGACGAGCAGATCGACCTCGGTCGGGCGGAAATAGGTCGGATCGATCTTCACCAATGTCTTGCCGCTCTTGGCATCGACGCCNGTCTCGTCGACGCCCTTGCNGCGCCATTCGACGCGGCGGCCGACCTGCGCGAACGACAGCTCCACCATCTCCCGCACCGAGCGCGTCTCGCCGGTGGCGAGCACGAAATCATCGGGCTTGTCGGCCTGCAGGATCATGTGCATGCCCTCGACGTA
>NZ_AXAY01000058.1 GCF_000473045.1 Bradyrhizobium sp. WSM3983
TGCCGTCCGCGCCGGAGCCGTCCGCGCAGCCATCGGCTCGACGCTCTTACGTTCGCCCGGCAATATCAAGCCGGTGCAATAGTCACGCAGCGGCCTCATCCGCACTGCCTGACCGATCACACTTCCAAGCCCAGCTACATAGGCCGCAAACCGTGCCCCGCTGCTTTCACCCTGATTGAGATCCATCTGGCCCTCCGCATGCCAAATATTGAATCTCCTCAAATATTTGATTCTCCGCCCACCGCGGCCGCGACCGAATGACTCAGTAAGACTAACCCACTCTACATTCTTACTCCATCACCAGCGCCACGCGCCCGATCGCCTTGCGGTCGAGCAACAAGCGCATCGCCTTGGCGCAATCCTCCAGCGGCAGGCGATGCGAGATGTTCGGGCGCAGCTTCCCTTCTTCCGCCCATTGCAGCAGCGCCTTCAGCCGCACCTCGCCAAGCGCTGGATTTTTCCGCACGGCCTCGCCGGCGCGCACGCCGAGCACGCTGGCGCCCTTGATCAGCAAGAGATTGGTCTTGGCCGAACCGATGCCGCCCGTAAATCCGATCACCAATAGCCGCGCGCCCCAGGCGATGCAGCGCATCGAATTCTCGAACACCTCGCCGCCGACAGGATCGAACACCACGTCGGCGCCGCGGCCGTCGGTGATGCGTTTGACGGCGTCGCGAAACGGCTCGCGGTCGTAGCGCACGAGATGGTCGGCGCCGCGCGCTTTCGCAATCGCCAGCTTTTCGTCGCTGGAGGCCGTCGCGATCACGGTCGCGCCCATCATCTTGCCGATCTCGACCGCCGCAAGACCGACGCCACCACCGGCGCCGTGCACCAGCAGCACTTCGCCCGGCTCGACCCGGCCGCGATCAATCAGCGCATGATAGGCGGTGCCATGGCCCGCGAGATAAGTCGCCGCTTCCGCATAGTCAAAGGTCGAGGGCATCGGCGTGAGCTGCGACGGCGTCACGACGGCTTCTTCGGTGAAGGCGCCGTGGCGCATCTTGACGATGACCTTGTCGCCGACGGCGACACCCTTCGCCTCTGCGCCGACTTCGGTCACGTGGCCGGCGGCTTCCATGCCGGGCGTGAACGGCAGCTCGGGCTTGAGCTGATATTCGCCGGCCACCATCAGCACGTCAGGAAAATTCAACCCGGCGGCGCGGATCGTGACGCGAACCTCGCCCGGCTTCAGGGTGCGCGACGGAAACTCTTCCAACCGCAGCGTTTCGGGCGCGCCGAGCGCGCGGCAGACGACAGCCCGCACCATCAGGCCGCGCTCGCCTTGCTGCGCTTCAACGCCTCGCGGATCAGCGGCAGGCGGTCATTGCCGAAGTACATGTCGGCTTTATTAATGAAGATCGTTGGCGAACCGAAGCCGCCGCGCGCAACGACCTCTTCCGTGTTCGCTCTGAGCTGATCCTTGATCGCCTGCTCCGTGATGCCGGCAAAGAACATTTGCTCGTCGATGCCGACCCTCTTGCAGATCTCGGCCAGCACCGCGTCCTGCGAGATGTCCTTGTCGTCGCCCCAATAGGTCTCGAACAATGCGGCCGCGAACGGCACCATATCCTTGCCGAGCCAGATGCAGCCGCGCATCGCCTTGACGCTGTTCACCGGAAACACCGTCGGCGGCATCTTGATCGCAAGGCCCGCCGAGCGCGCCCAGTCGGCGAGATCCTTTTTCATATAGCGCGCCTTCAGCGGCACCGGCGTCTCGCGCTGCGCGTAGACGCTCGGATTGACCGTGTTGAAGATCCCGCCGACCAGGATCGGCCGCCAGATGATCTCGGCGCCGAGCTCCTTCGCCAGAGGCTGGATGTTGTGGAAGGCGAGATAGGTCCACGGGCTGGAACAGTCGAAGAAGAATTCGATCATGGCGTTTCCTTTGTCGCTCCAGAGCGCCGCTTTTGTTATTCTGTACCCGGACGTTAAGACATGGCAGAAGGGGGCGCAACAAAACCTGCCGGGAGGGACCCATGCTGTTTCCAACGACGATCGCCGGCTCCTTGCCCAAGCCGGAATGGCTCGCCGAGCCCAACATGCTCTGGGCGCCCTGGAAGTCGCAAGGCGACGAGCTTCTCCGCGCCAAGCGCGACGCGACGATGCTTGCGCTCAAGATCCAGGAGGACGCCGGCATCGATATCGTCACCGAAGGCGAACAGGCCCGGCAGCATTTCGTGCACGGTTTTCTCGAGAAGATCGAGGGCATCGATTTCGCCCACAAGGTCGAGATGGGCATCCGCAAGGATCGCTACAAGGCGATGGTGCCGCAAGTGGTCGCGCCACTGCGGCTCAAGGGTCGCGTCCATGCCGACGAGGCGCGCGTCGCGCGCTCGCACACCAGGAGGAAGCTGAAATTCACCCTGCCCGGCCCGATGACCATCATCGACACCATCGCCGATCGTTACTATGGCGACCGCGTCAAGATGGCCTTCGCCTTCGCCGAGCTGTTGAACGAGGAAGCCAAGGCGCTGCAGGCCGACGGCGTCGATCTCGTGCAGTTCGACGAGCCCGCCTTCAACGTCTACATGGACGAGGTCAACGACTGGGGTATCAAGGCGCTTGAGCGCGCCGCGCAAGGGCTCACCTGCGCCACCGCCGTCCACATCTGCTACGGCTACGGCATCAAGGCCAACACCGACTGGAAGGAGACGCTCGGCGCGCAATGGCGGCAGTATGAGCAGATCTTCCCGGCAATCGACGCCAGCCCGATCCAGCAGGTCGCGATCGAGTGTCGCAATTCCAAGGTACCACTCGATCTGCTCGCGCTGCTCAAAAACAAGATCGTGCAAGCCGGCGTGATCGATGTCGCCAGCGACACGGTCGAGACTGCGGAAGACGTCGTCAAGGTGATCGACGCGGTGTCGAAATTCGTGCCCAAGAGCAACATCATCGCCACCACCAATTGCGGCATGGCGCCGATGCGGCGGGAGATCGCCGAAGCCAAGCTGATGGCGCTCGGCGCCGGCGCGGCCCTGGCGCGCGAGAAGCTGGGATAGCGGCCTGATCCGACCAGCGTCACGATAGCGCGGTTGGATGCAGCACGGGCCGATAATCGGCATTCAGCGTGCGGAGTATCGACGGCGGCGTGAGCAGTGTCGCCTCGCCAGGGAGTTGCTCCGCCGCTGTGTATCCCGCCGGCGACCACAGCAGTGTCCTGCCCTGCGTGACCAGAAAGCTCTCGTCGCCCTGCTGCAGCATCGCGCCATCGGGAAGCTGGTCGAGCGGCACCAGGAGCGCGTGCAGCCGCTTCTTGCCGTTGTCGAGCCGTTCGTGGTGCAGCACCGTGTCGATGTCGTGCATGCGGACGTCATGCACGCGGTTGCCTTTCTCCCACGCCGCGCGAAACCGATTGGCATCGTCGCGGCGGCAGTAGAAGCAGGGGCGATGCCCGGCGGCGAGCGCGGTGGCCTCATCGAGGAAGAACAGCTCGGTCCAGCTCTGCTGCGCCATCACCTCGCGGCGGCGGCCGCGGAATTCGCAGGTGCAGGTGAGCCAGGCCGGCGACGACCAGCGCTTCTTCAGCAGCGTCTTCGTCGCGGGATCATGGATGATGCCGCGATTGCCGGTGAACATGCCCCGATGTGGGGTGGCAATGATCTCGCCGGTCGGTGTCACGCGGTTTTGCAGGGGCATGGTGGCCTCTACGCGTCATTGCGCGAAGCGAAGCAATCCAGGGATGCGTCTGCGGAAACAGTCTGAATTGCTTCGTCGCTCCGCTCCTCGCAATGACGGCGATCTCTACGCCGCGCCGTCGCGCAGCGGCGGGTGGTAGGACAGCGCGGTGTCCCAGGGGAAGAATATCCAGGTGTCCTGCGAGACTTCCGTGATGAAAGTGTCGACCAGCGGGCGTCCCTTCGGCTTGGCGTAGACGGTGGCGAAATGCGCGTCGGGCAGCATCTCGCGCACCAGCTTGCCGGTCTTGCCGGTGTCGACGAGGTCGTCGACGATCAGAAGCCCCTTGCCGGTACCGCCGCCGAGCTTCATCGCCGATTCGGAAATTCCCTTCAGGACCTGCAGTTCGCCCTGCTTGTCGTGGTCGTAGCTGGCGATGCAGACCGTATCGATCACGCGCACGCCCAGCTCGCGCGCAACGATCGCGGCCGGCACCAGGCCGCCACGGGTGATCGCGATCACCGCGTGGAACGGACCGACCTCGTTGAGCCGCCAAGTCAGCGCCCGGCAATCCCGGTGGAATTGGTCCCATGAGACCGGAAAGGGCCTGCCCGCGCGCTCCTGCGCGCTCAGTTCGGGAGCTTCACCAGCCATCGTCGTCTCCTGCATTCGTCTGCCGGCAGCTCCATCTGCTACCGGGTGATGTTCAATCCCGCCAGCATGTCCTTCACCGCCGCCATCGCGGATGCGAGCTTATCCGCATCGCGCGAACGCACCACCAGATTGGTGTTCGGCTTTTGCTCCTCGTCCATGAAGGGATAGCTGCCGATGATGGTGTCGGGGTGCTCGGCCGCGATCGCCCGCAGCGGGCCGCCGATGTCGCCTTCCCGGGCATTGGCGCGGACCGATTCGGAGAGCATGCGGACGCCAGACTTCAGCTTGGGCGAGACGATGTCCATCATCGCCTGCATGATCGAGGGCACGCCGGCCATGACGATGACGTTGCCGATCTTGAAGCCGGGGGCGAGGATGGTCGCGCTCTGGATCAGCTCGGCGCCTTCGGGGATGCGGGCCATGCGCAGGCGGGCCTCGTTGAGGTCTTGCTCGCTCCAGCGCTCGCGGAAACGGGCGACGACCTCGGGGTGGTGGTCGATGCCGACACCAAAAGCCTTGGCGACGCTGTCAGCGGTGATGTCGTCATGGGTCGGCCCGATGCCGCCGGTGGTGAAGACGTAGGTGTAGCGCTTCCGCAGTGCATTCAACGCGGCGATGATGTCGTTTTCGTCGTCGGAAACGACCCGGACTTCCTTCAGGTCGATGCCGATATTGGTCAGGTATTCGGCGATGAAGCCGATATTCTTGTCCTTGGTCCGGCCGGACAGGATTTCATCCCCGATGACCAGAATGCCCGCCGTGACGATCTCGCTCATACCTTAAGTCCCTCACCTCTGGTCCCGACTTTGCCGAGGTAACGCGTTGAAGTCACGCGGTTTTGCTGCCGAAATAAGCAGTCCTCAGCCATTTTTTCAGGCACGCCGCCGGCCATCCCCGACAAATGCCTCTCCTCCATGCTTATCGCGCTGGCCCGGCCCTTGCTACCTCCTCAAAGTCATGCACTCTTGCCGCATGGCCAGGACGTTGCGGTCTTCACCAAGGCCTCGCGACCTGTCAAATGGCGCAACGCCTTGCGGAGACAAGTCGGGATCTATGGCAGTCGCGTTTGATGAAATGAACATTCCCGGCGGGGAGCTTCGCCCCGCCTATCAGGAGCTGGCACGCTGGCTCAAGGAGACGCCTCCCGAGGCGCTCGAATATCGCCGCCAGGAGGCCGAGCTGCTGTTCCGCCGGATCGGCATCACCTTCGCCGTCTATGGCGAAGCCGAGTCCACCGAGCGCCTGATTCCCTTCGACGTGATCCCGCGGATCATGTCCGGCAAGGAATGGACGCTGCTGGAGAAGGGCCTGAAGCAGCGCGTGCGCGCGCTCAACATGTTCCTGCGCGACATCTATCATGGCCGCGACATTCTCCGCGCCGAGATCGTGCCCGACGACCTGATCTTCCAGAACCCGGTCTTCCGCCCCGAGATGAACGGCCAGCAGGTGCCGCACGACGTCTACGTGCACATCGCCGGCATCGACATCATCAGGGTCGATGCCGAGGATTTCATTGTGCTGGAGGACAACGCCCGCACGCCCTCGGGCGTGTCCTACATGTTGGAAAACCGCGAGATCATGATGCGGTTGTTTCCGGACCTGTTCGCCCGCCACAGGGTGGCGCCGGTCGAGCGCTATCCGGACGAGCTGCTCTCGGCGCTACGCTCGGTCGCGCCGCAGAGCGCCTCGGGCGAGCCGACGGTCGCGCTGCTCACGCCCGGCGTCTACAACTCCGCCTATTACGAGCACTCCTTCCTTGCCGACAAGCTCGGCATCGAGCTGGTCGAGGGCCGCGACCTCATCGTCAAGAACAACGAAGTGTTCATGCGGACGACCGAGGGCGTGAAACGGGTCGATGTCATCTATCGCCGCGTCGACGACGACTTCCTGGATCCCCTCACCTTCCGGCCTGACTCGGCGCTCGGCGTGCCCGGGCTGATGTCGGCTTATGCCGCCGGCAACATCACCCTCGCCAACGCCGTCGGCACCGGCATCGCCGATGACAAGGCGATCTACTCCTACATGCCTGAGATCGTGAAATTCTACCTCGGCGAGGAGCCGATCCTGAAGAATGTTCAGACCTGGCGCTGCCGCGAGCCGAAGGATCTCGCTTACGTGCTCGACCATCTCAGCGATCTCGTCGTGAAGGAAGTGCACGGCTCCGGTGGCTACGGCATGCTGATCGGCCCCGCCGCGACGAAAGCAACGATCGAAGCCTTCCGCGAGAAGCTCAAGCGCGAACCGGAAGGCTTCATCGCGCAGCCGACGCTGGCGCTCTCGACCTGCCCGACCTGCACGGCCTCCGGCCTCGCGCCGCGCCACGTCGACCTGCGGCCCTTCGTGCTCACCGGCAGCAAGAGCACGACGATCGTGCCGGGCGGGCTGACGCGCGTTGCGCTGAAGGAAGGCTCGCTCGTGGTGAATTCGAGCCAGGGCGGCGGCACCAAAGACACCTGGATTTTGGACGAGTAGAGAGATGCTGTCGCGTACCGCCGAAAACCTCTACTGGCTCGCCCGCTACGTCGAACGGGCCGAATATCTCGCGCGCACCATCGATGCGACGCTGCGCGTCACAGCCCTCCCCGCCGCCTATATCGGCAAGACCAACGAATGGGACTCGGCGCTTCTCACCGCCGGCGTCGCGGAAAGCTTCTATCAGACCCACGAGGAAGCCAACGAGCACAACGTCGTCGACTACCTCTCGTTCTCAGCCGATAACCCGTCCTCGATCAGGAACTGCATCGAGGCAGCGCGGCTGAACTCGCGTTCGGTTCGCACCGCGCTGACCAGCGAGATGTGGGACACCATCAACTCGGCCTGGATCGAGCTCCAGGCGGTCTGGAGCAAGGGCACCTCCACGCGCGAGGACCTCGCGAAATTCTTGCGCTTCGTGCAGGAGACCTCGCTGCGCTTCGACGGCTCGGCCTACCGGACCATGCTGCGCAACGACGCCTACTGGTTCTCGCGCCTCGGCCTGCATCTGGAGCGCGCCGACAACACCGCACGCATTCTCGACGTCAAGTATCACGTGCTGCTGCCCGAAGAGGAGCACGTCGGCGGTCCGCTCGACTTCTATCAGTGGAGCTCAATCCTGCGCTCGGTGTCGGCGCTGACGGCCTATCACTGGGTCTACCGCGAGACGCTGAAGCCGTGGCTGGTCGCGGATCTGCTCATTCTCAACGGCACGCTGCCGCGCTCGCTGGCCAGCTGCTACGACAATCTTGTGCGCAACCTCGACCAGATCGGCGTCGCCTATGGCCGCCAAGGCCCGGCGCAGCGCCACGCCCGCGGCATCCGCAACCGGCTGGAACACAGCAATATGAACGACATTTTCCAGCATGGCGTGCATGAATTCATTCAGGAATTCATCGCGGACAATTCCAGGCTGGGCGAAATCATCACGAAGCAGTATTTGATCTGATACACGCAGTCACTCCCGGACGCCCGGAGGGCGCCGCCCGGAATGACGGAATCAAAACACCATGCGCCTGCGAATCCTGCACACCACGACCTATCGCTACGAGCCGGCCGCGACGAGCGTGATCCAGATCCTGCGCATGACGCCGTGCAGCCATGACGGGCAATATGTGGCGGAGTGGCAGATCGACGTCTCGACCGACACCAAGCTCGACACCCATGAAGATGCCTTCGGCAACGTCACTCACGTGCTGTCGTGCGGACCCGTCGGCGACATCAAGATCACCGCCGAGGGGCTGATCGAAACCCACGACACCGGCGGCGTACTGCGCGGCGCCGACGAGCGCTTTCCCGCCGGCATGTTTTTGCGCCCCACCGACCTCACCTCCGTCAATCCGGCGATGACGGCGGTCGCGCGCCAGCTGCGCAGCGAAGCCGAGAACGACACGCTCGGATTCCTGCACACGCTGATGTCGCAGATCAGCGACCACATGACCTTCGACGAGGACCCGACCAACAGCGGCACCTCGGCTGCCGAAGCGTTCACGCTCAAGCGCGGCGTCTGCCAGGACTACGCGCATATCTTCATTGCCTGCGCCCGCACTGGCGGCGTACCGGCGCGCTTCGTCTCCGGACACTTTTTGCGCTCCGACGGCACCGTGCACCAGGACGCCGGCCACGCATGGGCTGAGGCTTACGTCGACGGCCTCGGCTGGGTCGGCTTCGATCCCGCCAACAGCATCTGCACCACCGACGCCCATGTCCGGGTTGCGATCGGGCTCGACTATCTCGGCGCAGCGCCGGTGCGCGGCACCCGCTATGGCGGCGGCGCGGAGACGCTGACGGTCGCGGTCAACGTCGAGCAGGCCGGCCGCGGCGGGCAGTCGCAATCGCAGTCCCAGCGGCAGAGCTAGTTTCTTTATCTGCCCCGGAATGACGTCGTCACCCCGGGAATTGGGGTTGGACCAGCCCCTTGAAATTGGCTAGTAATTCCGCGCAAACGCGTTCGGGGACTGGAAATGACCTATTGTTGTGGAATCCTGGTTCGGGACGGGCTGGTCATGATCGCCGACACCCGCACCAATGCCGGCCTCGACAATGTCTCGACCTTCCGCAAGCTCCACATCTTCTCCAAGCCGGGCGACCGCATCATGGCGATCGCCAGCGCCGGCAACCTCGCCATCAGCCAGTCGGTGCTCTCCACCCTGACCGAGGGCCTGGAGGACCCCAACACGGGTGAGGTCGAGACGCTGATGAACGCGCCGACCATGTTCCAGGCCGCCCAGCGCATCGGCCGGGCGATCCGGGCCGTGCACTCGACGGAAGGGCCGGCGCTGAAATCCGAGGACGTGTCGTTCGACGTCTCCTTCCTGTTCGGCGGCCAGATCAAGGGCGCGCGCATGCGCCTGTTCATGGTCTACACCGCCGGCAATTTCATCGAATGCACCACCGACACGCCGTACCTGCAGATCGGCGAGCACAAATACGGCAAGCCGGTGCTCGACCGCGCCATGCATTACGACGTCGAGCTCTACGAGGCGCTGAAGACCGGCCTGATCTCGATGGATTCGACCATGCGCTCGAATCTCGGCGTCGGTCTTCCCATCGACGTGCTGGTGGTGCGCGCAGACGCTTGCGATGCCGATCTCAACCATCGCATCGAGGCGGGCGAGCCCTATTTCCACGATCTGCGCTCGCGCTGGTCGGCGGCGCTGCGCGCGGCGCATCAGAACATTCCGCGGCCGCCCTACAAGAACGAAAAAGAACCCAAAACCTGACAACTGAAGAAAAGGCAGGAAACGATGAGTGAAGCAAAAAAGATCGCAGTGGTGACGGGTGCGGGCACCGGTGTCGGGCGCGCCGCGTCGCTGGCGCTGATGAACACCGGCTTCACCGTGGTGCTGGTCGGGCGACGGCTCGACATGCTCGAGGAGACCGCCAAGCTCGGCCCCGCAGGCAAGAGCCTCTGCGTCACGGCCGACATGACCAGACCGGAGCAGATCGCCGCGCTGTTCGACAAGGTGAAGGCCACCTACGGCCGGCTCGACGTGCTCTTCAACAATGCCGGCATGGGCGCGCCGGCCGTCAACTTCGAGGACCTCGGCCTCGAGCAGTGGCAGGCGGTGGTGAACACCAACCTCACCGGCCCGTTCCTGTGCACCCAGCACGCCTTCCGCATCATGAAGGACCAGAGCCCGCGCGGTGGCCGCATCATCAACAACGGCTCGATCTCGGCGCATGCGCCGCGGCCCTTCTCGGCGGCCTACACCTCGACCAAGCACGCCATCACCGGCCTGACCAAGGCATCCAATCTCGACGGCCGCATGTATGACATCGCGGTCGGCCAGGTCGACATCGGCAATGCCGCAACGCCGATGACCGACCGCATGGTCAACGGTCCCGGCGTGCTGCAGCCGGACGGCACCACCAAGCACGAGCCGCGCATGGATGCGAAAGCGGTTGGCGATGCCGTCGCCTACATGGCCGGCCTGCCGCTCGACGCCAACGTGCTGACCATGACAGTGATGGCGACCAAGATGCCGTTCGTCGGACGCGGCTAGGCGATATCTCGTGCCCCGGACGCAGCGCGGCATGCAATGACGCGCTGCTGAGCCGGGGCCCATCTCTCTCCGACGTCACTCGCGGCGACCTGGGTCCCGGCTCAGCGGCGCACCGCTTGCGCGCTGCACCGCGTCCGGGACACGACACCTTCCCCTATTCCAGCGTTTCCACCCGCCGCAGGCTGGGAAAGAGCTTCATCCACAGCAAGGCCACCGCGACGGTGCAGACGCCGCCGAGCAAGGCGGCTGGCATGGCGCCGAACAGCGCGGCGGTCAGGCCGCTCTCGAACTGGCCGAGCTGGTTCGAGGCGTTGATGAAGAGGAAATTGACCGCGCCGACGCGGCCGCGCATCTCGTCAGGGGTGGCAAGCTGCACCAGCGAGAAGCGGATCACGACGCTGATCGTGTCGGCCGCGCCGAGAACCGCGAGCGAGAGCACCGACAGCCACATCCACGACGACAGCGCGAACACGATGGTGGCGACGCCGAACACGATCACCGCCTGGAACATACGCAGGCCGACGTGACGCGAGATGGCGTGGCGCGCCAGCACCATGGTCATCAAGAGCGCGCCGACCGCGGGCGCGGCGCGTAGGATCCCAAGCCCCATTGGACCGGTCTGGAGGATGTCGCGGGCATAGATCGGCAGCAGCGCCGTGACGCCGCCGAACAGAACCGCGAACAGATCGAGCGAGATGGTGCCGAGGATCGCGGGATTGCCGCGGATGAAGCGGACGCCGGCGAAAATGTTGTCCGTGGTCGTATCCTTGGCGACCGCCTGCGGGCGCGGCTGGACGAAGCCGGTCAGGATCATCCCAAGAATCCAGAACAACAGCATCACGGCATAGGCGAGATGCGGCGCGATCGCATAGGCAAAGCCGCCGAGTGCAGGCCCGGTGATGGTCGCGACCTGCGCCGCGCCGCTGGAGACGGCCGTGGCGCGCTGGAGTGAACCTCGCGGCGCGATCAGCGGCAGCAGTGCTGCAGTGGTCGGGCTCTCGAACGCCCCGGCAATGCCGAGCACGAAGGTCGCCACGAAAATCTGGACCTCGCCGACGGCACCGAGGCAGGTGATCACGGCGAGATAGAGCGCGGTCGCCGCTTCCACGAGTTGGCAGAGCTGGACCACGCGCTTGCGCTCGTAGCGGTCGGCGGCGTGGCCGGCGACGAAGACGAGCAGCGCGGTGGGCGCGAATTGCACCAACCCGACCATGCCGAGGTCGAAAGCCGAACCGGTGAGGTCGTAGATCTGCCAGCCAATCGCGACCGCCGCGATCTGGCTGGAAAAGCGCGACAGGCTGCGCGAGAGCAGGAAGAACAGGAAGGCGCGGTGGCGAAGGAGCTCGCCGGCGGTGACCGGCGGACGGGCTGAAACTGGCTGCTCTGGCATCGCCTCTTCGGTCACGCTCGGCTGGCCCGCCCCTGATATCGCCGCGCCCCGCGTGGCTGACGCAGGCCTGCTTGTCAACAGCGGGCGGCCCCCGGGGCCATCCGGCATTGCGTTTGCAACGCACGCGCGGCCATAATCATTGGGGCTTTGGGGACATCATGCTGCGGCTGCAATCGACACTCGGCGTTTTCGCATTGCTGCTGATCGCCTTCGCACTGGCGGAGAATCGCCGCGCGGTCTCCCTGCGCCAGGCGCTGATCGGCCTTGTCGTGACCTTTGTCACCGCGATCGTACTGCTGAAGGTGCCCGTGGTCGCGCACGCGTTCGGCGCCATCAACGACGCGGTCGGCGCCATCTCCGCGGCTTCGCGCGCCGGCTCCTCCTTTGTGTTCGGTTATGTCGGCGGCGGCCCCCTGCCCTTCGACCTCAAGGCGCCGGGCGCGGATTTCATCCTGGCATTCCAGGCGCTGCCGATCGTGCTGGTGATGAGCGTGCTGACCACGCTGCTGTTCTATTGGCGCGTGCTGCCGCCGATCGTGCGCGGCATGGCCTGGCTGCTCGAGCGCACGCTCGGCGTCGGCGGCGCGGTCGGGCTCTCGACCGCCGCCAACATCTTCCTCGGCATGGTCGAGGCGCCGCTGTTCGTGCGGCCGTATCTGGCGCAGATGAGCCGCAGCGAATTGTTTCTGGTGATGACCGGCGGCATGGCCGGCATCGCAGGCACGGTGCTGGTGCTCTATGCGACGTTGCTTGCGCCCCTCATTCCCGATGCGGCCGCGCATTTCATCATTGCGTCGGTGCTGGGCGCGCCGGCTGCGATCCTCGTCAGCCTGATCATGGTGCCTGAGACGTCCGACAAGCGCACCGGCGGCGCGCTGGAAGATCCGGAGATGGCGGTCTCCGGCACGATGGACGCGATCGTGAAAGGCACGAGCGCTGGTATCGAGCTGCTGATCAATATCATCGCGATGCTGCTGGTGCTGGTGGCGCTGGTCTATCTCGTCAACGCCGTTCTCGGCCTGCTGCCTGATATCGGCGGCGCCGCGATCTCGTTGCAGCGCCTGCTAGGGCTGGTGATGGCACCGGTGTGCTGGCTGATGGGATTGCCCTGGGATCAGGCGGTGACGGCCGGAAGCCTGATGGGCACGAAAACCGTGCTCAACGAGCTGATCGCCTATGTCGACTTCTCGAAGCTGCCGCCCGACACGCTCGATCCGCGTTCGCGCCTGATCATGCTCTACGCAATGTGCGGCTTCGCCAATTTCGCCAGCCTCGGCATCATGATCGGCGGTTTGGGCGTGATGGCGCCGGAGCGGCGCGACGAGATCAACGCGCTCGGACTGAAGTCGGTCGTGTCGGGGACGCTGACGACGTGTTTGATGGGGGCGATCGTGGGCGTGCTGAGTTAGCTGTTTCCCCGCGCCATTCCAATCAACTGCACAACTTCGTCTTGTCCAACATGCGACGTACCTCGCCCAGCTTGGCACGGCACGGCTCGGCCGCCATGGCCTTCGCCTCGCTGTACCGTCCTCGCGCGAGCAGCAGCTGCGCCAGCACGGCCTGCGCCGCGGATCGCACCGGCCCGCCCGCCGCATCCGAACCGGCGAGCGACATGGCGGTTTGCACTTCCGTCTCGGCGGGACTGAGGCTGTTTTGTTCAATGAAGAAGATCGCACGGAACAGATGAGCCCGCGGGTCTTTCGGGTAGCGGGTGACAAGATCGGAAGACCGGCTGGCCATCTCGCGCGTATTCGCCGGCATTTCCGAGGCGCGGATGTACTGTCTGGCATCGGCCATGTAGGACGAATAATGAGCAGCGGCGAAGCCGGCGCAGATCAGAGATCCGACGCACCCTGCGAGCAACGTCATGCTGGCGCTCCGCGGCAGGCTGTCATAGGACCAGAAGACGAGCCACGGCATGATGGCAAGCGCACCGCCGGCCAGCGCACCACCTGCATGGGCAAAATAGTCAACATTGCCGGAGGCTCCAAAGGCAAGCGGCAGCAGTGCGGGAACACCGAAGAAGAGCGACGTCTTCAGTCTCGACATTGTTTGATCGGCGTCGGCTTCGGGATCGAAGCTCGCGACAAACAGCGCGGCGATGAGCCCGGTAATGGCGCCGGACGCACCGACGCCCGGCATGCCGGGCGCGTTGCCCAGGAGCGAGCCGGCCTCGCCGGCCAGCGCGCTGGCAACAAAGATCAACGAAAACCAACCACGGCCGATCAGAGGCTCCAGCCTGACGCCGACGATGAACAGCGCAACGCAGTTGCCGATGAGGTGCCAGTCGCTGCCATGCAGAAGCGGCGCAAGGCCAGTCCGCCACCACTCTCCTCTTCCAACAACCAGATCGTAACTGGTCGCGCCATAAGCGATCAGCGAGCGGACATCGAGCGAGCCGTCCCGTGCAATATCGATGACCAGACTGCGTTGCAGCGCGAAGATCAGGAGCAGACCGAAGATCAGGCCAATGGTGAGGAATGGAATATCGGCCAGAAGCTTGTTGTCGCGAAAAAGCGTCTCCTCACTGGACGAGGAGGCGCTGTCACGCATGACCGCTGGAGCGATCGGCGCGGCGACGGGTTGAAACGATGCTCTTGGGGGTGGCGCCACGACGCCGCGTCGGCCAAAAGTGTTGGTCGCCATGAAAGCATTTCCCGCGTTTTCACAGCCTCGAGTTGACGCGAGAGGTATTTTCGACTGGTTAGCGCCCGCTCTGCGGGGCGGCTGGAACCATCCGATTGGTAACTGCCCGGTTTCGCGGATCGGGCGCTTTCTAGCGATCGCCTCATCGTGGGGGTACTGAGCTCGGCTCTCTCTAAGCCAAACCTGCGGCCACGGAGCGAAATGCCATGACTGCACGCTCAATATCCGCATCATCGATATGGCGATGAGTCACACAACGCAAGCGATGCCTGCCCCAAGGCCTCGTCCTCAGGCCCGCCGACTCCAGAGCCCCTGACCACGCGGCGCTGTCGCGCCCGGAGAGAGAGAGATCGACCTGCACGATATTCGTTTGTGGTATTGTCGCGCTGACCTTCGGATGCATCTCGTTCAACGCGTCACTCAAGGTTCGCGCCCGCCGGTGATCCTCCGCCAGACGCGCACCCATGACCTGAATGGCCTCCAGGCCGGCTGCCGCCAGGATGCCGATTTGGCGCTGTGTGCCTCCCAGCATGCGGCGAAATCTGCGGCTCCTGTCGATCACGGCGTGCGGCCCGGCGAGCACAGCGCCGGCCGGTGCGCTAAGACCCTTCGACAGACACAGAGAGACCGTGTCGCAATGCTTCGCAATCTGAGCTGGCGCCACTTCAAGGGCAATTGCGGCGTTGAAGAGCCGCGCTCCGTCGAGATGCACCGGGACGCCGCGGGCCGAGGCCATGGCGTGCACGGCCTGCATATGCTCCAGCGACAGTACGGCGCCGCTCGCATTATTGTGCGATGTTTCCATGGCAACAAGGGCGGTCCTGAGCTTAAGCCCATCGCCCTGCAGGGCGTCCTGCAGCAAATTCAGGTCCATCGCACCGGCCGTGCCGGCAACCGCGAGGTAGAACTGTCCCGTAAACGTCGCCGCCCCTCGTTCAGAAGTGTACATATGGGCAGTCGATTCCAACACGATCTGCTCGCTGCGCTGCGACTGCGCGAGCGCCGCTAACAGATTGGCCATGGTGCAGCTAGGCACAAACAGGCCGGCGTCCTTACCCATCGCCGCGGCGGCGACGGCCTCCAACTCCCGCACCGTGGGGTCACCGTCCAGCCCGTCATCGCCAATCGGCGCCGACGCCATGCGAGCATACATCGCCTCGGTCGGCTTGGTGACCGTATCGCTGCGCAGGTCGATGGGCAGCAACTCGGCGTCCGCCGAGTTCGTCTCGTGTTGATGTACCATTGCGGGACCTCTAGAGCGCTTGGCGCGTCATTCGTAGGCTGCCGGGTCGCCGGAATCGGTCGGGTTGGCCAACGCGCGCTTGAGGGCGGCGCTCATCGGAAAGTTCAGGTTGAGGCCATGCGGCGGGATTGGTGAATTGAAATACTTGTCGTAGAGCGCCGCAATCTGTCCGCTCTTCATCAGGTCGATCACGGCTTCGTCGACCATCTTCTTGAAAGCAGGATCATCCTTGGGTTCGACGATGCCGTAGGGCGCCATCTCCAGACTTTTGCTACCGATCAGGAAGTCATCCGGCGTCCTGGACGAGGCGACCGTGGCATAAGCGAGACCGTCATCGTTGGCGGTGCCGGCCACCCGGCCCGTCGACACCAGCAAGAACGTCTCGGCGGTGTCCTTGGCCGGCACGACCGTGATGCCGAGATTGCTCTTGGCGTTGATCTGCACAATTACCTTGAAGGTCTGGCCACCGGCCTGGGCGGCGATGGCCTTGCCGCGAAACGAAGCCGGGTCGTTGACATCGACCCCGCCATCCTTGCGTGCGACGAGGACGACCTGCGCAACAAAGATGGTGGGAGCAAAGGCGACGAGTTTATGCCGCTCGACATTATTGGTCGTGTTGCCGCATTCGAGATCAATCGTACCGTTGGCAAGCAGCTGAATACGTGTCGCCGAGGTTATGGGGTTATAGCGAATCTCGAGCTTGGGGAGCTTGAGGGCCGTCTTGATTGCCTGCACCACCCGTTCACAGATTTCCACGGTGTAGCCGACCGGCTTCTGATTGCCGTCGAGATAGGCGAAGGGCACCGAGGTCTCAGGATACCCCAACGTGATCGAGCCGCTCTCACGGATCTTGTCCAGCCTGCTCGCACCCTGAGCCATGGCCTCGCTGGAAAGAAGAACTATAGCGACGGTCGCCGCGGCGAGCGCCTTGATCGTTGTCGCTTTCATGTCGTCCTCTCTCTTCGCGAATGTCCATGACGCCGTCCACGGTGGCTGAGCAACGACGGGGCAGCGCCCTGCGAACGGCTTCATGCTCTGGACTATCGTCCAAAAGCTCGATCTGATGAAATTCCAGTTTCATACTCTCCTATACGGATTTGATATGGCGACCAGACGCATGGGCTTGAAGCATGTGGAGGCTTTTCGGGCAGTCTTCGTGACGGGATCGATGACGCAGGCGGCTCAGCGCATGCATACCTCGCAGCCCCAGATCAGCCGCCTGATCGGACAGTTGGAAGCGATCACGCAATTCCCGCTGTTCGACCGCAGCGGCGGCCGCCTCCGCCCGACCGTGGACGGATCGCGCTTCTTCCAGGAGGTCGAGAAGACCTTCATCGGCTTGGCCGGACTGGAGGCCAGCGCAGCCAGCATCCGCTCGTTCGGTATGGGTCGGCTAAGCGTTGCGGCGATGCCGCGCCTGGCCGGCGGCCTGCTGACGCGCATCGCGGCGCGCTTCAAAATGGACTATTCGCATGTGATGATCTCGATCCGATCCGGCGCGGCGAGCGCCGTGCACGACTGGGTCAGCTCCGGGCTTTGTGACACGGGGTTGGCGATGCTCTACGGCGAGGTTGCAGGTGTGCATGTCGAACCGGTGCTCAAGACCCGTTGCGTCGCAATCATGCCGAAGGCGCATCGTCTTGCGCAGAAGAAGACGCTGCGCCCTGCCGATTTCGCCGATGAGGCCTTCATCTCCTTCGCCACGGGGAGCCCGCTCCACGATCGCATCGATACGATCTTCACGCAGGCCGGCGTCACGCGCCGCATTGTTGCCGAGACCGATCTGGGCGCATCGGTCTGTGCCTTGGTCGCGGCGGGTCTCGGCACCAGCATTATCAACCCGGTTGCCGCGCATGACGAAAGCTCTGGCGCGGCTCTGATTACGCGCCCCTTCAACCCTGCCGTCCCCGTTACGATCGCACTGCTCTATCCGCCTTATGCCGCGCGCGGCCGGTTGATCGATGCCTTTAGCGAATATGCGCGCAAAGTCATCAGCGAAGAACTGGGCTATCTTGAGCGGTAGTCGGCTGATGCAACCCCGGACATCGTTTCCAGAGCTTGCGGTCTCCCCGGATTTCGCTTTGCTCCATCCGTGCCACGAACCAACTCTCTTCCCGTCATTGCGAGCGCAATGACGGATGGAGAGACGTACGCCCCGACAGCAGCGCTTACGCCTTCAACTCCACTGTCTTGAACTCCGCCGGCAGGATCACTTCCAGCAGCTCGACGTCGTCAGAATAATCCAGGATCATGTGCTTGATCTTGGGCGGCTGGGTCCAGGCGCTGCCTTCCTGCATCAAGGTTTCGCCCTGCCCGTCCATATAGGTCTTCACCCAGCCCTTGAGCACGTAGACCATCTGGAAGTCGACGTGGTGGAAGTGCAGTTTTGATACTTCGGCCGGATCGCAGGGACCCTGCAGGCGGATCACGTGGGCTTGCGCGAGGCCGTGGCTCGCAGCGGCGATGCCGAGGTCGCGATACTTGGCGTAGGCGCGCAGGCCGTCGGCTTTGAAATCTTCCTCGCGGTGATGGCTGATGGCGATGCGCTGCTTCGGGCGAGGGGGTGTCTTTGCTGAGGCCTTGGCCGTTGTCGTGCGGGCCTTCGCCTTCACCACCTTGCGTGCGGAGGACCGCGCGGCGGGCTTGGCGCCGCTTCGCTTCTTCGCCGCGGTCTGGGCTGCGCTGCGCGATTTTGTTGTCTTGCTTGTTTTCTTGGCCATGGGCCGGCCTCCCCTGTTATTGTGGGAGGAGGCTAGCACAGAAACGAAGGTCCGTAGGGTGGATTAGCCGAAGGCGTAATCCACCAACTTGCATCCGCAGCGACGGACAGTGGCGGATTACGCTTCGCCAATCCGCCCTACGGCATCCCGCCTCAATGCAGCCGGAACACGCCATCCACCGCGCGCAGCTCGGCCGGCTTGATCAGCTTGGAATGCGCGACCGTCACCGAGAACAGCGGCCCGTCCAGCTTCTCCTGCCAGAACGCCAGGAAGTCGGTCAGCGCCGGAAATTTCGGGAAGAGATCGTAGTTCTGCCAGACGTAGGTCTGAAGCAGCGAGCGATGATCCGGCAGTCGGTAAAGAATTTCCGCCGTCGTCAGCCCGTAACCCAGCACCTGTTTCCGGAAATCGTCGGAAACAACTCCAACCTGCGAGACCATGCCAACCTCCTTTGCAGGAGCGCATATTCAAGGGGTGGCTTCCGGTACGCTGCTTACGAGCCACCCGGTGGAGATGCGCTCACATGAGAGAAATGTGACGCAAACCGATAATCCATCTCAAGCCCAAAAGTTTAACAAGCTGTTGAAATTCAATGCTTTAGCAGCAGACATCAGTCCGTGCTAATACGGTCCCCAAGAGGCCTCAAGACTGGTTAACGATGGTAAAGAGATTCTGGCAGACAGGCCTTCTGAGTGCCGATTTTTCTGCTAGAAGCTCTTGCTCCCGCAAAAATCCTGTCCTATTTGAGCTTCACCCGCATTGGCACTCGCGGGCATCGATTGCTAACACCCTGAAATCCTCAGTAAGTGCAACTGTTTAGGAGGACTGCATGAAATTCCGTCCGCTTCACGACCGCGTCGTGGTCAAGCGCATTGACGCAGAAGAGAAGACCGCTGGCGGCATTATCATTCCCGACACTGCCAAGGAAAAGCCCTCCCAGGGCGAAGTCGTCGCCGTTGGCCCGGGTGGCCGCGACGAGGCCGGCAAGCTGATCCCGATCGACCTGAAGGTCGGCGACCGCGTGCTGTTCGGCAAGTGGTCCGGGACCGAAGTCAAGATCGACAACGTCGATCTGCTGATCATGAAGGAAAGCGACATCATGGGCGTGCTCGACGTCCCCGCGTCCAAGAAGAAGGCGGCCTAACAGCCCCTCTCTCCCTCCAGTCATACATCTCAAGGAAAAAATCCAGATGGCAGCCAAAGAAGTCAAATTCTCGGTTGAGGCGCGCGACAAGATGCTGCGCGGCGTCGACATCCTCGCCAACGCGGTGAAGGTCACGCTCGGTCCGAAGGGCCGCAACGTCGTGCTCGACAAGTCGTTCGGCGCTCCCCGCATCACCAAGGACGGCGTCACCGTCGCCAAGGAGATCGAGCTCGAGGACAAGTTCGAGAACATGGGCGCACAGATGGTGCGCGAAGTCGCCTCCAAGTCCGCTGACGCGGCCGGCGACGGCACCACCACCGCGACCGTGCTCGCGGCCGCGATCGTGAAGGAAGGCGCCAAGTCGGTCGCCGCCGGCATGAACCCGATGGACCTCAAGCGCGGTATCGACCTCGCGGTCGAAGCCGTCGTGGCGGACCTCCAGAAGAACTCCAAGAAGGTCACCTCGAACGACGAGATCGCCCAGGTCGGCACCATCTCGGCCAACGGCGATGCCGAAATCGGCAAGTTCCTCTCCGATGCCATGAAGAAGGTCGGCAACGAGGGTGTCATCACCGTCGAGGAAGCCAAGTCGCTCGAGACCGAACTCGACGTCGTCGAGGGCATGCAGTTCGACCGCGGCTACATCTCGCCCTACTTCGTCACCAACGCCGACAAGATGCGCGTTGAGATGGACGACGCCTACATCCTCATCAACGAGAAGAAGCTCTCCTCGCTGAACGAGCTGCTCCCGCTGCTCGAGGCCGTGGTGCAGACCGGCAAGCCGCTGGTCATCGTCGCCGAGGACGTCGANGGCGANGCNNTNGCNACNCTNGTNGTGAACCGTCTGCGCGGNGGTCTGAAGGTCGCGGCCGTCAAGGCTCCNGGCTTCGGCGATCGCCGCAAGGCCATGCTGCAGGACATCGCGATCCTGACCGGCGGCCAGGCGATCTCGGAAGATCTCGGCATCAAGCTCGAGAACGTCACGCTCAACATGCTCGGTCGNGCCAAGAAGGTGATGATCGACAAGGAGAACACCACGATCGTCAACGGCGCCGGCAAGAAGGCCGACATCGAGGCGCGCGTGGCCCAGATCAAGGCGCAGATCGAGGAAACCACCTCGGACTACGA
>NZ_AXAY01000059.1 GCF_000473045.1 Bradyrhizobium sp. WSM3983
CCAATCGACCAACGGGTCTTCAAGGTCCTGAAGGATGCGGTCGCGGAGCCCAAAAGGCCGGCCGCCTTCGTGCCGCTCAGTACGCTGAAATAGCCTTCTCTTAAATGCCGTCTGCCTCAGAGCAAATAGTTACGGCGCGCCTGGAACCACTTTGGCATATGCACCCAATTCATTCTTTCGTTGCATGACCTCAGGTGTTCTCAGTTGGTATGACGCTTGCTGCTCTGCACCTAAGACTTGGCCGACAACAAATCGACCTTGTCCTAGAGAAGCGCATGCATAGCGTCATTTGTGTCAAGCAGGTCCCCGCGCCACCGAAAATCCGCGCGCGATTCCTGTCAAACACGATTGTGAGCGGCGTGCCGTACGCCAGGAGCAGAGCAAGCCGCTTCTCCGACGACACGCACGACTGGCTGCTCCGCGAGCGAGAAACCCTATCGTGCTCCTCGGAGGTCCTGAAGCCGTGCTCAGGCGCTGGGACGACCTCGCTCGTTTCCTCGACGATGGCAGCATCTGCTTGACCAACAATTGCGCCGAGCGCGCATTGAGAGGCATGGCCTGGG
The DNA here is from genome assembly GCF_000473045.1 of Bradyrhizobium sp. WSM3983. GTDB lineage: Bacteria > Pseudomonadota > Alphaproteobacteria > Rhizobiales > Xanthobacteraceae > Bradyrhizobium. The sequence continues at coordinate 564 of NZ_AXAY01000059.1, forward strand.
GAGGGCGCAACTGGACCTTCGACGGCAACCAGCGTGGCGCTGACCGTGCCGCCATCATGCTGACGATGATCACGACCTGTCGCCTCAATGAGGTGGATCCCAAGGCCTGGCTCGGCGACGTCCTCGCCCGTATCGCCGATCTTCCCGCTTCGCACCTGCGCGAACTGCTGCCCTGGGAATGGAAGCTCCTGCGACAAGACGACAAACCCTCCGATCAGCAGGCCCCCTGACCTTCACGCAACACTATTTAGAGTTCGCCGTGCCTGTGCGCATGCGTCAATCAGGCGGTCTTCGTCGTATGCGTACGCTCAATCTGAGTCCACTGCTTGTCCTTTCAGACAAAACAGCCCGTTGCCAACTGAAGCCCCCGTGCCGAAGCGCACTTCCTTCTTCTCGGTGACGACGAAATCTTCGAGATCGATGATCAACGCGTCGGCCTCGCCCTCTCGATTTTCGCGCAGAATACCCCGGCACAAACAGCATCGAAGCATTAGACCAAACTCTTTTTCATCATCTTTAGACATTGTCGCCATGAACACCGACCAGGATCTAGCGATAGCTCCTTCTTTCCGGGTACCATGGCGACAAGCTCATTCGCGCTCCCACGGCGCGAATTCTGCTGCGCGGCCTAATTGTCAACATCTCAGCCGCTAATTGCCCGCCAACGCCGAAACAGGAACAGTATCAGTGTGCCCATCACTGGGACGATTAACACCACAGTCGAGATTGCCGGGAGTAGGGGGGTGACTTCGAACAAGATGCCGTCCCAGAGTCGCACGGGCAGTGTCTTGTTGCGCGCACCACTTAGGAATAGCGACAAGATCACTTCATCAAAAGACACATGGAAAGCCAGTAACGCGCTACCGACCAGCGCGGTACTGATTTGCGGCAGCGTTACACGCCAGAACGTCTGCCAAGGCTGCGCTCCCAAATTGGCGGATGCCTGCCCCAGGTCGGGGCTCAGCGACTGCAAGCGGCTTCCCATGATCACAACGACGAACGGCAAGCCGACTACGGTATGCATCACTGCTATGCCTGTAACGGTGCCAACCATCCCGAGTTCAATAAATATGAAATACGCAGACGCCGCGATCACTACTGAAGGAACAATCTGAGGCGACATAAACACGGCCTCAGTAATCCCGCGCAGGCGTGCAGGCAAGCGCATAATACCCATCGCCGCCAACGTCCCAAGCACGGTCGCGCTGATCATGACTATCGAGGCAACCTTTACCGAGAGCCAGAAGGATTCCATCCATTTCTCGTCGGAGAAGAACAGACGGTACTGAGTGAGCGATGGATGGGAAGGAACGATCTCAAAACGAGTCGAGTCGTTGAACGACATTGGAATCACGGCGAATACCGGAAGGAGAAGGAACAAAATTGTGCCAACTCCAGCGAGTGCAAGAAGTATCCGCATTCCTGTGCTTTGGGGACGATATTGAGACATGCCGGAAAAGGTCTGGAGAGAATGGTGTTCAGACGGCTTTCAGGACGACCGCTTGGGGTAAGAGCGCACGGTAGATCATGTACAGAATCAGCGTTGAGGCTAGCAAGCTCGTCGACAACGCAAATGCGAGTGACCAGTTCAGCACTTCCTTAACGTTAAATGCTATGAGGTTCGCGACCATCATCTCGCGCGTCCCGCCGAGCATTGCAGGCGTGATGTAGAACCCTAGACCCATGATGAACGTCAGGAGCGCAGCCACGGCGGCGCCCGGAACTGTGAGCGGTAGCGTCACTCGAATGAAGGTCCGCATTTCGCTCGCGCCAAGACTGGAAGAAGCTGTTTTCAATTCAAGCGGTATTGCCAAGAGCGAGCTCAAGATAGGCAGGATGGCATATGGCAACAGCATGTTCACCATCGCGACTACTACCGCAAAGCGATTATACATGAGCTCAAGCGGTAGTAAAATCAAGCCGCTGTCTACCAGGAGCCGGTTGATCAATCCTGTGTCTTGCAGGATGAGCGTCCATACGTAGTTCCTCACCAAGACAGACAACATAAACGGAAACGAGATGAGGCCGATCGCAATCGTGCGCCACTTCGAGTCCAGTGAGGCTATGAAGTACGCACATAGGTATCCCATGATCAAACAAATCACACAGACTATGAGCGCCACTTCCAATGTTCTTAAGAATACCGAGCGGTATAGAGGAACTTCTATTAAACGACGATAATGCGAAAAATCGAGAGCCGTAGATCCGACACTTTGGGCGATACTTCCAGCAATTGGGAGCAGGAAGAACACGGCAAGAAACGCGGCTGGAAAAGCCAATAGTGCGACCGCGGCACCGTAGCTGCGAAGATAGCGGTTCATGCGGTCACCATACGCGCGTCCACGATGTGTGCCCCGTCCGCATTCACTATGACAGGGTTCAGGTCGAGCTCAATCAAATCAGTTCTTCGATCCCAGCAAAAGCGCGAGACCTTCTCAATAAGCTCGACGAGTGCTTGTCGCGCCACTTTCTCGCCCCCTCTGAAACCGGAGAGCAGGGGTGAGATGCGGGATGCGTTTATGATTGCGGCCGATTCCGCGGCGGTCATGGGCGCCAGCCTGCAATTCACATCCTTCATGATTTCGATCAACACGCCGCCTGCGCCGAAGAAGATTGCGGGCCCGAACTGCGGGTCAATCTTCGCTCCGATAAAGCACTCGATCCCCTTCCCTATCATGGGAGTGACCAAGGCTCTGGGATTCCTTTCACCCAGTTGGGTCGCGATACCTTCGAGTTTCGTAAACGCCACCGCCGAGTCTTGATCGGTAGCTATACCAAGCAATACTCCACCAACATCCGACTTGTGAATTGCTCGCGACGACAACAATTTCATTGCCATTGGCACACGAGCCTTTGACTTGACTTCGCGTGCTTCTCCCGCATTGTGGACGACCCACCACGGCGGCATTGCTATACCTGCTTCGCTCAGGATCCGACGGCATTCATCTTCAAGCAGCACCGTGTCTACAACGTCTACGTGAGCTTCGGCACGCGTTTGCACCTCGACAAGGACGGACGGGGCTTCGCGCTGCATCAATGCAGCCATACCTTTCGCCGAAGACTCAAGCTTTCCATAGACAGGTACGCCTGCAAAATGCAGGGGGCGCAACGTACTCGGATGGCTGTCTGCATGGTCGCTGTGGATCAATACTGGTTTGTCCGAGGCACTAGCAAGCTCACCAACGCTCTCTGCTGCAGCCGATTCAGCGGACTTCACTCCGCTCAACAAGTCGCCGCCGGCCGCCATCAAGTGGTAGCCACCGAAGTGGCCAGCAAAGATCACGCCACTTACAGCTGGATCTTCGAGGCATGCTTGCAGCACCCCTGGGATGCTTTCGGGGTTCGATTCGGCGACACCAGCGAAGTCAACTGGATTTCCGATGCCGCTGCGCACCGGCAACAGAGTCTTTAGCTTTTCATTGGTGCTAGGTGAAAAGCTGGCAAGCGTGAGCCCTAGACGCCCGGCTGTATCGGCCACCATGGTCGCGTGACCGCCGCCATCAGACAGGATCGCGACTGCGCTGCTTCGAAGCCTCTTCCCAATTGAGAAAGCCAGGGCGACATCGAACGCCTCATCGATTTCTTGGGCTCGATACACCCCCGCAGCGCGGAGAGCGGAGTCAACAATGATGTCATCACCAGCCAGTGATCCGGTGTGAGACTGGACTGCCCGGCGCCCCTCTTCTGATCCGCCAGGCTTGAGAATAACAACCGGTTTTCGCACGGCTGAACGCGACAGAACGTCTATCAACCTTCGCCCGTCATTTGGCGCAAAGCCTTCACAATAGATCAAGATGACGTTCGTCTGGTGGTCCAACAGCAGAACCTCAACCAGTTCGGAGATAGTGAGATCCGCGCTATTCCCGACGGCAAGAATGCTGGAGAAACCGGCCTGACGCGCGTGCGCATAACGCGTAAAGCTAAGCGCAATATTCCCACTCTGGGTGATCAGACCGATATGACCGCTTGGAATTTCCCAACCGAGCGTATTCACCCCGCCAGCAGCGCTGAAAACACCAGCGCTATTGGGACCCAGCATGCGGATACCACGATCGCGCAGGGTGGTTACCATTTGACACTCTGCGACCCGTCCTGCTTCTCCGGTCTCGCCGAAACCAGCCGAGACAACGATGACCGCTTTCGCATTCGCGGCTGCACATTCGTTGACAACGCTGGCCACGAAGTCAGACGGCACCATCACGACCGCCAGATCTACCCCATCCGGCAGCTCCTTCAGGCTGCGGTAGGCGCGCCTTCCATCGAGCTGATCGGCGGAGGGGTGGATTGGGTAAATAGCTTGCTCGCCGCGTGCAGTGAGGGCACTTCGCCAGCGCCGTCCGCCAGCTTTGTGTACAGCCGCAGTTGCGCCGATCATCGCGATGGAGCGCGGCCGCAGAAGGCTCTCGGTCAACGATTCAACCGGAGTGCTCATGTTCAGCAGCCTTTCCAGACGGGCTGACGCTTTTCGGCAAATGCGAGAGGGCCCTCCTTCGCATCTTCACTCGCATGCATCAACGCCAATCCTGCGGCGACAAAGCGCATGAATTCGTGCGGATGCTCGTGCAAGCCTCGCCAGCCAAGTTCCTTAGTGATCTTGACCGCCATCGGGGCATTCTCTGCAATGGATGCGGCGAGCTGCAAAGCTGTGGGCAGCAGCTTGGCAGGCGCAACCACCTGGCTAACAAGTCCCGTTTCATAGGCGCGCTGGGCAGCGATGGACTTTCCCGTAAGCAACATTTCCATTGCGACGGCGAACGGGATCGTCTGCACGAGTCTCATTGCTCCATAACCATGTAGGACAGCCCGCTTCACCTCGGGACACCCAAATGAAGCCTGTGTCGAGGCGATGCGTAGATCGCACGCCAACGCGAGCTCAAGACCACCCGCCAAACAATAGCCGTTGATTGCAGCAATTACAGGCTTGCGAACTTGGATAGCCTGTCCGAGCCGGTACGATCGATCGTCGTCCCAAAGTTCTGCGACGCCACCGCCAAAATTAGCCCCGTGCAGACTTTTCAGGTCAGCGCCAGCGCAGAACGACTTTTCACCCGCGCCTGTGAGGATACAAACTTTCAGTTCCGGGTCTCGATCGAATTCGTTAAAGTATTCGCCCATGGAGGCTACTACCTCTGCATCATAGGCATTCATTGCAGCCGGGCGGTTGATGGTTAGGACAGCAATACCACCATGGCTTTCGAAGACTACCTTTTCCATAGATTCGCTCATTGTTCTTAAGCTTCACGCTCGTAGGAACTGATTAGCTCAGTCGCCATTCGTTAAACCGCTCCGTAACACGAGCTAGATTCGGCCCCCACCATTCACCGTTGAAGAGGAATCCCGCGTCAAAGTTTCTCGATGCGGAAGGCAGCAAATCGAGGACCGAAGGCGCAACGAGGGGGAACGCCTTACGATTAGTTGGCCCGTACGCTATGTACTTTGTGAGTTCAGCTTGACGATCCGGGCGAATTGCAAATTCGATAAATCGCATCGCTTGATCGTAGTTCTTCGATCCTTTGGGAATAACCCAGCCCTCGTATGAGATTGCGGCCCCATCGTACGAAACGCGAATAGGCTTGCCCGCGAGCTGCGATGTCACGCCTCGGGTCCATGGAGTCATTACAATCTCGCGCGAAAGAAGCATCTGCTCGACCTGCGGGAATTGGGTCCACCAGACGGCGGTTCGCTTGAACTTTTCCAAACTCTTGAGTGATCTTTCGACGTCGAGCGGGTAAAGTTTTTCTTTCGGAACGCCATCCGCCAGGAGTGCGAACTCCAACAAGTAAGTGACCGAAGAAAGCATGCCGCGGCGCCCCTTGAACTTGTCCGTGTCCCACATGTCACGCCACGTGGTAGGCGTGGGCTGACCGCTAAACACCTCATTATTGTAGGTAAGTTGTGCAGCGAACGTGACACAGCCACAGCAGTAGTCAGTCACTGTTTGCGGGAGCAGGTCCGCAACTGAAAATCTGCTGTAGTCCAACTTCTCGAGAAGCCCCTCGAGGAGAGCCGTGTAGCGCAGGCGATCTGGCAGCGAGATCAAATCCCATTCAACATTGTTGGAGCCCACCTGCGCCTTCAGGCGCGCCAATTCGACGCCTGTTGTCGCAATGATACGGATACCAGTTTCCTTCTCAAAGGGCTCGAACAGCGCCTTGACTTGCCCTTCTTGATAGGCGCCCCCGAAGCCAGCAAAAACAAGTTCCTTGCCACTCTGCGCACGGGCGGCTATCGCAGGGAGAGCTAGCGCGGCGGAAGCGGTCGCCATCGTGGCAACGAAGCGGCGGCGCGTAGTCATGCGGCTTTCAATTGTCATGCGTGGTTCCCTTTCGGCGCTGGGGAGATGAGCACTAAATCGGAAGGATGCCAGGAAACTCGAGCGTCTTCGCCCGGCTCGGGCAGCCATCGAGAATTTCCACCGATCGGCCTCGATAAAACAAAGGTGCCGTCGGACAATTGCAGAGTCACACGAAAGGTGTCGCCGCAAAATATGCGCTGAAGGACACGGCCCCGCAGTTCACGAGATGCATCTTCCGTGGGCGGGAATAGCTCGATTGCCTCGGGGCGAACGAGGCAGGTGACAGATGCACCCGAACTAACTGAAGAGGACGCACCCATCTGGACTCGCAGTCCTGAGCCTAATACCAGCTCGGTTCGGCCCGCACCTACCTCGACGCGCCCTTTGAGGACGTTCGATTCACCAAGAAATCCGGCAACGAATTCATTCTGGGGCCGGTAATAGAGGTCCGCCGGGCTGCCCATCTGTTGAACCGCTCCATCATTAATAACGACGATCATGTCCGACATGACGAGTGCTTCGGTTTGATCGTGAGTGACGGCGATTGTGGTAATCTTCAGCGCGCGTTGAAGATTGCGGACTTCAAGCTGCATTTCCTCTCGTAACCGCTTATCAAGCGCTGCCAGCGACTCGTCCATCAGCAAGACCGGCGGCCGAAATATCAGGGCCCGCGCAAGCGCGACGCGCTGCTGTTGACCGCCGGAAAGGTCCGAAGGCCGTCGGGTTGCCAAATCCGAGAGCCGCACCATCTCAAGCGCTTCTTTAACCGCGCCCTCAATCTCGCGCTTTCGCATCCCGCGCATTTGAAGTGGGTAGGCCAGGTTGCCAGCGACTGTGAGGTGCGGAAACAGAGCATATTGTTGGAATACAAAACCGACGTTTCGCTTTTGCGGTGCCAGGCTTGTGACGTCGCGGTCACCTATCAGTATTGCCCCTGTGGAGGGGTGCTCAAAGCCCGCAATCATCTTGAGCAGGGTCGTCTTTCCAGAGCCACTCGGCCCAAGCAAAGTCACGAATTGCCCGGACCCAATCGAGAGCGACGTTGAACGGACGACTTCTAGATCGCCGAAGCGCTTGCTTACGTCACGAATCTCAAGTCTGCCGCGCTCGCTCGTCCCTGATCGTTCTGCACACATGATCATCGAACTCAGCGATTCGGGGGCAAAGAAGGCGACGAATTTCTCTGGCCTAAATGTAGGACCTATGGTATTTGCCGTCAAGACAATTGTTGGACCAATTTGGAAACTGCTATGAAGCCCGAGAAGTCGCCCTTGGACATCGATGTCATTCAGACGCCGAAGAAGTCTGGCGTGCTCGCAGCCATGCTGCGTGAGAAAATCTTAAGTGACGAATTACGAGAGGGTGACGCCCTTCCTTCCGAGCGAGAGCTCGTAGAAAGGACGGGAATAAGTCGTACCTCCGTTCGCGAGGCGCTTAGCCTCCTAGAAGCAGACGATCTCATCACAACGCGGCCCGGGCGAAACGGCGGAGCCGTTGTGCAGAAGCCAAGGCCGGCAATCATGACTCGCCCGATTCAACTCCTGATTCGCGGCCGCCGGCTCCCGTTCCAAGCGATCATTGAGACTCGAGAGGCGCTGGAGCCGAACGGCGCGAGCCTAGCAGCGATCCACCGCACCGACGACGATCTGGAACGCATGGAGCACGCATGCCTCGAACTGGAGTCATCCTTGAATGATGTAAGCCGGTATCTCAAGGCCAATACAAAGTGGCATCTAGCCGTGATGCAGGCCAGCCACAACGACCTGTTGATCGGATTCATGCTCGCGATTTCAGACGTCATGCACGCAGCAACCGACATCGACGAATTCAATACGGCTGAATCGCGGCTCGCGGTGGCCAAAGCTCACAGGCGCGTAATGGATGCAATCTTGCGCCAAGACTCCGCGGCCGCTCGGCGGCGTATGGAGCGACATGTGGTCGCCTACTCGAAGCAGATCGCGCCTCATGCGCCAGTCAACATCTCACTCGAAGACTAGGTAGAAGGCTAGACATGAGCATTGATCTTACCATCGACGATGGGATAGCGACGGTAATCCTCAACCGCCCCGATCGTCTCAACGCTCTAAATCATGAGCATTATCAATCGCTTTCCGCGGCGTGGATAGAAGTTCGGGACAACGCGAACATTCGTGCGGCCATCGTCACCGGTGCAGGTACGAAATCATTCTGCGCAGGCGCAGATCTGAAGGAGTTCATACCGAATCCTCCAAACGCAAGCGAAATGTGGCAGACACAAAGGGAAGAGCTTCTCAATCGAGGGCTGGAGGTTTGGAAGCCGATCATCGCAGCCGTGAACGGCTGGTGCTTGGGAGGTGGAATGACGCTCCTGTTTGCAACGGACATTCGCATTGCCGCTTCCCACGCACGTTTCGGGTTACCAGAGATCAAAAGAGGAATTATCGCGGGCAATGGCGGCACACAACGGACGCTAATGAATCTGCCATATCCGCTCGCAATGGAACTTCTCCTGACCGGCGACGACATTGATGCAGAGACGGCGAGAGGTTGGGGAATCATCAACAAGGTTGTTGCGCCCGATGAGCTTATGCCTGCAGCGCTGGAGTATGCACGTCGGACTGCTCGCAACGCGCCGCTCGCCGTACAGGCATCAAAGGAGCTTGCCCTTCGCAGCAGGGACGTCGACTTGGCGACGGGGCTCCGAATAGAGCAGATGTTCAATCGGTTCCTTATGGGCACGCAAGATGCGTCTGAAGGCGCCCAGGCGTTCACCGCAAGTCGGCCACCGAAATTTATTGGAAATTGAAGGGTAGTGCACCTAGGCGGTAAGTTTATCTAGGACGGGGTGCCTCGGCGAGGGAGCGGGAATCATGTGTTGATTCTATTCACGACTCCGCGCGTTATCGATAGCGCTCTTCCTTCTCCATCTCTTAGTGCGAGCTGAAAACGAGCGCAACTTGATAAGTCGCCCGCCACGACTGCGGACGTCTCAATTCTCAATCTCTGTCACGATCAACAAGCCGACTGCGCGTTCTTATGGAGCCTCAACAGGTTGTTCCTGATCAGAGCAAGTCTGCTGATGGGTGGGAGCGCACGGCCTTCCATTCGGCTTTGAGGTGTAGGATTTGGTGCGCATGTGTTTGATGCCGAGGCGTGTAGGTTTTGCGGAAAGCAAAGAATTTGTAGCAGGATCCGTTGTCGGTGATCATCCGCTCGACCGTGACGCCGAGGCTCGCGCAATAAGCGATCGCGGCCTTCAGGAAGGCCACTGTTCCGCCGCTCACTCTTCATGACCTTGGTGAACGCAATTCGGTGAGCATCGTCGATACAGATGTGGGCCTATTCTCGGCCAGGCCCTTCGCCACGAGGACGCAAGTTGCTCTGACCGGTGCGGTCGCCATTCGTCGCACCACCGTGCCGTTCTTCTGCTCGACAATGCCTGATCGCTCTTGCAATAGGAGCGACCGCGCGAAGACGATGCCAGCCTGTTCGCAATATGCTACAAGGTCTCGTTCATGAACACGGAATCGGTCCAGACCAAGAGCGCAAACGAGGTTCGATCAGAACCGCGCTCAACAACCTCTGTTTGTCCTCTGTTTCGCGCACCAGAAGTGGCGCGTATTCCGGTTGTGATGTCCGTGAGAACGAGCGTCTGAACGAAACTGCCGCGTCCCGAAGGACTGCTGTGAGCAACAAGATCAGCAGCAACGAAATCCGGACCGGATCTCCCCAATCGGTTGAAGTGCGAACAGGATTGCTGCGTTGCAGAGCACTTGCTAAAGAGCGACGGCGCTGTTGGCCACTTTGTTCACGAACTCCTCGAGGTGCCCTAAGATCATCGCCGCACTCATCAATAACAATTTAGCCTGAATCTCTAGCGGCAGGTCGATATGGCCATGCCGTCCATCGGTTCAATCAAGATCGGCAGCAGGGCCCATCCTGTAGCGTTGCGCCAAAGCAGACTTCAGCACCTTCTTCGTCGCCATACTTAATCGCCACATCGTTGCCCTCGCGCTCCCCTGCCATTGGGAGCAATTTAGGTGAGGCAACAACTCAGGATTCAGGAGCATTTCTGCCGACGCAATGCGCCGACTACACCTCGCCGCCGCTCCGCACGGCAGCTTAACCCCAGTAGCGGACTGATCGATGCGGGGATTCAGTTCAAACAACCGAGACCAGCTCACGCGACGCTAGAGCGGCCACATACAATTTGCTTGAGCGTTGTGCGAGACGCATCTGACGTGTCCTGTTTAAGACGCTCATGTTCCAAGCTCGACACAATAGCGAAAGACTTAGGCGGTCGGCGAAATAGGATACCGTTTTCTTGCGCAAGGCTCGCACAATATCTTTGGCACGCGGATTGCTGGCACAGCAGCAGATGCGGAGGCGAAGCGGAGTTTCGCTCACGGATGGGCCGTTGGTCATGGAATTTCTCGTGAATCGTTCGAGAGAGCAAGGAAGCTCTTCGTCGCTCAATCGGACGTTGCGAGCATAAAGCTGAGTTGTCGAACCCCGAGCACGGGAACTTGGCGTCTCCTCAACTAACGAACGAACTGATCTGCAGTTAGGAGAGCCTAGCTGTTGTGCGCGAGGTTGTCGTTCAAATTGCGGATTCGACGAACGAAGAAGGGGGCGCCATTTCGAGCGCTATGAAAAGGAGTGTAAATGACAACTGGACGACCGCGAGTTCGCCGTCGCAATTTCGTGAGATCGATCATATCGCGATTGCTGTGCTCGATTTCGGGCATCCATCCGGTGTTTTCGGAATGTGCGGGGTTTTGAATTGTCCGACTACCGCAGAGCACGCACTATAGGAGTTAACATTGGCAAGAAGAGCGCTCGTCCTACTTGAGGGCCACAGAAGTATTGGTCTGCTATATGTGAAAGCGGCCCAGCGTCTGGGGCTTCATCCAATTACCCTGTCGTCAGATCTAACTCAGTACGGTTATCTTGCGGCGGAAGGGGTTGAGGCAATCCGTGTCGATACAGACAATCTCGATACGCTGATCCACGAATGTTCCCGGCTGCGTACGACCTATGACATTGCTGGCATCACTGGCTTTGCGGGCGACGACGAATCCGTTTATGTAATGGTTGGCAAGCTCAGCCAGCACTTCAATCTACCAGGACCGAACCCCGCATCGATTGAAGGTTGCTGCGACAAATTCACCCAACGTCAACTTCTCGCGGAAGCCGGCGTACCAGTGCCCGCTTATCGACTGGCAGAGGATGCGGCGAACGTAGAAAGTGCTGCCCGGGACATTGGCCTGCCGGTGATCCTTAAGCCAAGGATCGGCAGCGGTAGCATCGGCGTCCTGTTGAGCCGCACCGTCGATGAGTTAGCCGAACATACTACTTATCTGTTGAGTGGGAAGCACACGTGGAGATCTTCGCCAAGAATACTGGTCGAGGAATTCGCACAAGGCCAGCACTATAGTGCTGACACAATGGGAAGTGAAGTCGTTGCGATCTCCGCCACCAACTTCGACCGCCCACCACATTTCGTTGTTCTCGAATCCACTTTTCCGGCGGTGTTAACCGATGAGGAGTATAAACGTGTCGCCGATCTTTCGCTGAGCTGTTTGCGAGCTCTCGGCCTTGGCTGGGGGCCAACAAACATTGAGTTCCGGTGGACGAAGCGTGGCCCAGTGGTCATTGAAGTCAATCCGCGTATTCCGGGTGGGACCATTCCTCGACTGATTCACCTGGCTTACGGTATCGATCTTGTCACCGAGCACATCAAAGCTGTCATCGGCGAGGAATGGGATTTACGCAGAAGCCATTCTCACACTGCCACCGCGCGCATGCTAAACGCTGATCGCGATGGCATCCTCGATTGGACGGATGGTGACAGCCGCGCGGCTGCGATACCAGGTGTCGTTGAAGTGAAATTCTATGTTGAACCCAGGACACCGATTGTAAGGAAAGGCGATTATCGAGACACTATTGGACATGTCATCGCTGCTTCGGCCAGCCGAGCTCAGACCGATGCGATACTTCAGCAAGCCGTCGACCTAATCGGTTGGTCGATCGCACCAATCCCGCCCCTTGGCGAACGGAAACAATCATCGGGAACTCACCTGCCGGCACCATCCACCTACTCGGATTCGCGCCCCCACACTGCGGTGATGAAATTCATCGAAGGAACGCGCGTCGTTAGCGAGGCCGAACTTCAAGCCAGCAGCATCACGCGCTATCACGTGACGAAATTCTACCGTGAGCAGATCACCAACAGTGGTTACTATGACCAGCTGAAGTACATTGTGGAGCCCTCATTAAAGGAGTTCGACAGTCTTGGCCAATTGGATACCAGCGGCGAGCACGACAACACGATCGTGCCCGGATTCCAGCACAAGTACGCCCAAACCGGGTTGTTGCTGGTAACGGACCGTTGCGCTTCTTATTGCCGTTACTGCCTTCGCAAACGCATTGTTGGCAAAGACTCCGATGAAATCGCAGCTGATTTCGCCCAGATTGCGCAATATATTTGTGGTCATTCCGAGATGACGAACGTGCTGCTATCGGGCGGCGACCCATTCATGCTTAGCACGGCCAAACTAGGCAAAATACTTGATCATCTGCTGCCAATTCCACACCTGAATTCAATTCGATTCGGTACTAAAGCATTAGCCTATCAGCCCGACCGATTCGAGGATCCCGCTCTAACAACATTGTTCCAACGGATCCATGATGCTGGTAAGACCGCAGTGGTCGTCACACACTTCGACCATATCGGTGAAATCTCGGTCAATGCGGAGCGGAACATTCGCTCCTTGCGTGCGCAGGGTGTGCAGTTCCTGAACCAAACCGTGCTTCTCGCGAATGTCAATGATGATCCAGAGATCTTGGCTGCCACCTTCGCCAGGTGTCATCAAACGGGTGTCCGCCCTTACTATCTCTTTCAGGCTAGGCCGGTGCGGGGCGCATCGCATTTTCAGGTTTCACTGCGCCGCGGGATAGAGATTGCGCGCAGTATCAACCAACGTCTCAGCGGCATTCAAAAAACATTCAAATACGCCATGTCCCATTACACAGGAAAGATTGAGATCCTCGATCTCGGGGCCGATGGCCGAGTATATATGCGATATCATCAAAGCAAGACGCCGGAAATGATCGGAAAGGTCTTTTCCCGGCTGCACCTTGAGGGCGCCTGCTGGTTGGACGATTTGCCCGAAGGATGAGATCGAAAGGCGCGCCGGGATACGACGTGCTCAGCCAGTGCTGCGGATTCGACTACGGGTAATTCAGGAGACGGGAATGGGCGAAGGACCAAATTCGGCAAGTTCTGTGAGGCGGCGGCGTATCGTTTCTTCAGAGATGAAGTCCCCACGACGGATACACGTTCCAACAAGGAACAACGTCAAATTGAATACTGATAGTCACGGCGACAATAATTCCTCCGAGGTGTCCGTAAACTCGATAACTCAATCATTCAGCCTCTCGTCCCCTCAAGTCTGGCTACGAGCTCCACTCGTGATCGCCATGGAGAACTACGATGTTTCCGAATCGTGTAGAGTCTCACATCGCTAGGTTGAAAAAGTTAGACCCGATGGCCTTCACGGCCATCGATCCGAGAATAGTTAGAGAATCATTCGCCCATACCGATCTGGTCAAACTCTCGCGCAATGAGTTTACCCCGGAAGGACGTGGGTCGGACTACCTCGATAGCATCCAACTGTCGCTGCTGGCACGATCGGAGGGTGTGATGGATCTGCTGGACAAGATGCACCCCAATGGTCGTGACGGACTTTGTTCATCGTTGATCATCTGCGATCTTCTCGCTGGCGACGGATACGTGAACAAGGTGGCCCAACAACTCTTGGGCGCGGCGCGCTGCCCCACGTTCATCAACTCTGATATCTCTCAGTTCATGGTCGACCGTTGCATCCGCGACGGTCTATTTGCGATATGGCAAAGCGCGACCGATCCGTTCTGGATTAGAGACGGATCGGTGGATGGTGTGCTGATGGCTTACGGCACGCACCACATCCCGCGTGCTCAGCGCGCGACCGCGGTCCAGGCGGCCGCGCGAATTCTCCGGCCCGGTGGTATCCTTGTTCTTCACGACTTCGAAGAGGGCTCACCCACTGCTCGCTGGTTCGCTGACGTGGTGTCACTTTATTCGGTGACACCGCATGACTATCCTCATTTTACCGCGGGCGAGGTCCTCGATCTGTTCGCTGTTGCGCAGTTCGATGAGGTAACGGTGCAGCGCATCACAGACCCTTTCGTGTTCCACGGAGGAGATGAGCAAAGCGTTCTCCAATTACTAGCCGAATATGTTGTCAAGATGTACGGGCTGGAGAAGCTTCGGCCGCACACGCAGCGCGTACTCGCGCTTCTTGATAAGCATTTCGGGCTCGTCGTGACACGAAGCTCTCAGGGTGAATTCGAGGCGCGCATCGCGCGCAATGCCTTGGTCGGTAGGGGGCGACGGGTCGCCTGATCAAGGATCTACCTCCTTTCAATTACTCATATTTTTGCTTTGACCGCCGCTCCCAGTTTGGTGTCAGGCAGCTGCGATAAACCCGCGCCAGATCACGATATTTCTTGTCTTGGTCCGTCACCAAATGATCGAGAAGTCTGATAGCGGGATTGTCAGCGGGCCGTCTTTCTTGCTTGTCCAGAACGTGGTTGCCGCCAAGGCGGTCGGAAGCGCTGGGTTGTCGGGGCGCTCGAATGCCTCAGAATGCCGCACTGCGCGCGCCCAGCCGTCTTACCCGTGAGGGCCGATCCGGCTTGTGGTGCCAGCTAAATTTTTTCGTATCATAAAGGACGAGGATCGGACCCTCCGCCGTCATCTTCTCGTGCGTCGCCTCTGACCGAGAGCGGCCCATCACGGTCGCATCAGCAGGATCGGCCGCAGTCATGCGCACGCTATGCTGATCGAGGCGGCCTAGGCAGTGGCCAAGGCGCTACTGCTTTTTTTGTGCGCATCCGTACCGTATCTCTCCGAAGGCCGCCTTGTGTAGTTTGCGAGGCGGCCTAAGGATTTGAGCTTAAGTCTAGCTTTGAGATCACGTCGGGAATGAAGTTCAATTTGTTGGGCGCCCGAGCGTCGGCGGCGATGGAGTTACGACGAGAAGGTCCGCCTTGTCGAAGAGACCTTGTAGCCTGGCGAGACGGTCTGCGGGGGGCACGCCGGCACGAGGTGGCTCGTAGCCTCCTGTTCACCTGGCGTCGACAAGCGCGCCAGGGGCGACTGGGCGGAGATGCCGCGCCTGCTCTTGTTCCCGTCGCGACCACACCTGTAGCGGCTCTGATCTCGACCGGCGCACCACAACTGGGATATTTACCGCCGCGCCGCGTGCAGGGGCTGGAATCATCGAGATTGAGCTCGATGGCAGTCGTGTTCGCGTCGACGTGACGTTGACGTTGAGGCGCTGCAGCAGGTCCTTGAGCCTTGCGACGACGATGATTCCGATTCCGAGCGGCGTCAGAGTCTGGATCCCCACCGATATGCGCCGCGGCATGTGAAGCCTGCCTCTTACGGTTCAGGAGAGCCGGAAGCCCGATCCCCATGCCGGCGATCTCTACATCTTCCGGGGCCGCAGCGGTGACCTGGTCAAGATTCTTTGGCGATGGGTTTGGCATGTCGCTCTAGCCCAAGCGCCTGGATCGAGGCAACTTCATCTGACCTTCGGGGTCGAACGGCGCGGTATCGATCTCCGCCGCGCAGATGGCGCTACCAGACCTGGCTGAGCCCGAACAAGGTTGCCATTACGACTTCAGCAGTTCCAAGCAGTAGCGGACCGTCAGTTCAGTTGTCGGAATAAGCAGGTCATCAGAGGCTCCGAAAGCAGGTGTGTGCACTCCGACCTCGTTGCCCGGCTCCTTGCTGCCAAACCAGAAATAGATCGAAGGCACACACGTGGAATAGAAGCCGAAATCGTCGGCACCGCTAATCGGCAGTTTCTTGTCAGAAAAGTGGCTCTCGCCCATCGTCTCACTCACCAGTCGTCGAAAGCGCTCGACCATGACCGAATCGTTGATGACAGGCGGCTCGCCCGCTGTACAGGAAAACTCAGCTTTTCCCCGATGCATGGTGGCGACACCTTCAGCTATTTCGCGAACGCGCCGAATCAGGATATTCCTCCTGGCTACACTGCTCGTTCTGATTGTTCCACTCATGGTAACACAAGGGCAAATGATGTTTGTCGCCCCGCCACCAGCGATAGTGCCAATTGTGATATGAGCGCCATCCTCGAATGGCATTTCTCGAGACACGACCTTTTGGACCTCGTTAATAAAAGCCCCCGCTATCGCAATTGCGTCCACCCCGGCATGCGGACTGGAGCCGTGAGCCATGGTCCCAATGAGATTGAGGACGAATTGATCGGCCGACGTGGTTACTGCCCCTGCGAGTGCCCCGTACGTGCCGGCGGGCAAATCAGGTTTGACATGGAAGCCAACGGCAGCGTCGAACCCGTCAAGCAGACTATTTTCGGCTATCGAACGACCACCTAGCGGTTCAGCCTCCTCAGCCGGCTGGAAGAACACGCGAAGCCTGCCGGAAAAGCTCTCACGCATCCTACGCAGTGCAAGCGCGGTCCCCATGGCTATCGATGCATGCATATCGTGGCCACAGGCGTGCATCACCCCGGGGACTTGCGAGCGATAAGGCAGGTCGTCTCGAGTTTCCTGAATCGGCAACGCATCGATGTCTCCCCGTACAGCGACGGAGCGCTGCGGTCCCGGAGCCAAGCCTTCGATGTCGACGTACAGGCCAGTTTTGTGAAACGTTTTCGCGCCCGCCAGTCCGAACTTTTCGAGGGTTTCGCGGATTCGTTCCTGAGTTTTCCATTCATTATTGGAAAGCTCGGGCTCACGATGCATGGCATGACGCATCTCGATGATTGCGGTTTGCTCGGCATCGGAAATCAATTTGTTTGCAGTTGTTCTCATTCCCTAGTCGCCCCTGTAGGAAGTCCCAGAACCTACTTCCTAAGCTAGCAGGCTCTGAGCGACGAAATACATCGTCCAACTAGACCATGACGCAGCAATGCCGCAACATTGAGGGCTGACGCGCGCCTTCGCGGAATCAGACTATCGCCGTGATTCTGGCTGGCCGGCTGCCGGGCTGAACTTGGCCGTCGCTGGCCGGAATGGCCGACGAGGACCTTGAACTGTTGCTTTTCCCTGCGCCAAGGCCTGCGTCGCGCCGGGAGCTACGCTTTGTCCGCGCTGGCAGGGAACGTCGCTGCGGCGGTGTGTTGGGGCGAAGCTGCCCAACTCCAGCGTCCGGGGCTCGGCAGGCGGGTCCATCAGATTGTGGATCAATCGCGCGAGCAGTCCTGTTGCGTTGATAATGCCTGATGCCTCACGACGGTATTCGGCGCCGATACCACACCCGATCCGTAATGTTGTCTACCGCGGTGGGTCCTGCTCATTATGACCGAAGCCAATCTCCTGATGCGATGTGCCCGAGTTTGCGGGCCGATGAACCCTGACGGGTCGGTCTGACAGTCGATCCGCGCCGGAAACCCGAGCTGATCCAGGACGTAGAAAGGTGAGAGCTCAACTGGCGCGTCGGTTTTGCGACACTGTCATCCTGGCGCATCCGGTCGCGGGCGAGA
>NZ_AXAY01000060.1 GCF_000473045.1 Bradyrhizobium sp. WSM3983
TTCACGCAGGTCCGAACCTCGTTTCAGTATCTCGTCAACGCCTGGAGCACGATCGTCGAGCTGATCTCGATCTATCAACGGCTTCGGAGTTTCGAGGCCAAGCTCCATGGCGAGCCGCTGCCTTCAATTGAGACAGAGACGGAGCCATTGTCGTTGGGATGATGCGAAATCCCAGCCCAGCTCTAACGAACTGGNACAGGTCTCTCATCTTGCCGGCTTCCGCGCCCAAGCGCAGAACACCAATTCCCACAGACAGGTGGCATTGTTTTGCTTGCGCTCAGCCAGAAGGCGCTCGTCGAGCGTATCGACGTCGGCGTCCGTCTCCGTCACGATGCCGTGCTTGAGCAGACGCGGGAGCACCGCGCGTATGATCGAAGCCACCGGATATTCTGCCGTCGGCGTGAGAACGTTCGCTTCAGCCCGTACGCATTCGACTTTGAGGCCCGCAGCCGAAAGGGCGCCATGCATACTGAAACCCATGTGCGGATTGACCTCTTCCTTTCGCAACATCTCCCTGAGCCAGCTACGGACCTGGTCATGAAGCGGCAGGCGCACGGGGGCGTCGTTCACGGCAATCGTGTCGTGCTCGTGGAAGGCGACCAGGCCGCCCGGTCGTACCGCGCGGGCGAGTTGCGTTACGGCGTGCGCTGCGTCTGGCTGATACATCAAGACCCGGCGTCCGACTGCGCCATCGAACGTGCCGTGTTCAGGAAGAACGACATCGAATCCCCCTTCGACAAACGTGATATTGAGGAAACCAGCATCGCGCGCCTGCGCACGGGCGGCTTCCAGCATTTGTGGATCGCGGTCTACCGCGAAGACGTGGCCGTGATCTCCAACGCGTCTGGAGAGCATCAGCGAGACGGTGCCGGGCCCACAGCCGATGTCGAGCACGCGCATGCCCGCACTGATAGGCGCATCATCGAGCATCCGCTCGGTCATCTCGTTGACGGCGTTGGTCATCGTGGTGCGTTCCCCTATCTTTTGTGCGACGGACAAGATCAATTGCTTGGCGGCACCATCGCCTTCGCGAGGAGATCTATATTGTACCGAAACATCCGGGCGTAGGTCGGGGCCGGTCCATCGGCGCGCGAGAGCGCCTCCGCGTAAAGTTTGCCACCTGGCTGCGCACCGGTCGCATTCGCAATCTGTTGCACCAACCGCGGATCATTGGAGGTCTCGATAAAATAGAACTTCACGTGTTCGGCCTTCACTTGATCGATCAGTCGTGCGACGTGGCTTGCGGATGCTTCGGTCTCGGTGGAAAGGCCGAGCGGAGACAGGAAGGTGATGCCGTAATCGCGACCGAGATATCCGAAGGCATCGTGGCTGGTCAGGATTTTGCGCTGTTGCGGCGGAATTTGGTCGATGCGTGCGTGTGCGTAGCCATCGAGGTCGCGCAATTCTCGTGAGTAGCGAGCAGCATTGGCCTTGAAGTCGTCGGCAGCTTCAGGATCGGCGGCGATGAGCGCCTTCTCGATATTGGCTGCCCACACCAGGACGTTAAGTGGGCTGTTCCAGACATGCGGGTCGTCGGAGATTTGGCCCTTGCGCTGTCGCTCGCGCAGCTTGATCCCGGTCGAGACAATGACCGGTGTGCCTTGATAGCCGGATGCCGTGACGAGCTTCTCAAACCAGCGTTCCAGGCCCTCGCCGCTGATGAAGGCGAGATCGGCTTCTTTCAGGGTCCTTGCATCGTCGGGCGACGGCTCGAATTGATGCGGATCGCCATCGGGACCGACCAGGCCTTTGACCTGCACATGGCTGCCGCCGATCTGCTGCACCACGTCCGCCAGCACGCTAAAGCTGGCGACGATGTTCAGCGTTTTGGCCGAAGCCGATGTGGCCGTCGCTCCCCAGATCATCAGAGCCGAAAGTGCAATGCGGAAGGACGCGTCTTTCATGTTTTTCTTTCTCAGCCAGTAAGATGCGGTCGGGGAAGAAGCCGGCGCATTGCCGCGGATGGTCCGATCAGCAGCGAGCAGCCATAGATCACGCTTGCGGTCAGGATGATCGTCGGACCCGAGGCAAAGCCGAGGTGATAGGACACGATCAGTCCAATGTAGCCTGATACGGCCGCTGTAGTTGCCGCAGTCAGCATCATGCCGGGCAGGGATCTAGCCCATAGCTGCGCCACCGCCGCGGGCAGCATCATCAGGCCCACCGCCATCAGCGTACCAAGGGCCTGAAAGCCGGCAACGAGATTGAGGACGACGAGAAAGAGAAACAGGAAATGGTAAAGGGATCCCCGACCGGCGACTGCGCGCAGAAAGCCGGAATCGAAGCATTCCACGACGAGTGGTCGATAGATGATGGCGAGCGTGACGACGGTTATCGAGGTGATGGCGCCGATGAAGTACAGTGCCGTCGCGTCGATCGCCAGGATCGTCCCGAACAATACGTGCAGAAGATCGATGTTGGAGCCGCGCAGCGAAACAATGAGAACGCCGAGCGCCAGTGATGTCAGATAGAAGCTGGCAAAACTGGCGTCCTCGCGAAGCGGCGTGGATCGGCTGACAAGTCCGGAAAGCAGCGCGACGCTCAGGCCGGCGACCAGTCCGCCCAGCCCCATCGCGGGCAACGAAAGACCGCCGGCAATGAGGAATCCGATCGCAGCTCCCGGCAGCACCGCGTGGCTCATGGCGTCCCCGACCAGGCTCATGCGGCGGAGCATCAACAGCACGCCGACGGGTCCGGAGCCCATACCGAGCGCAAAGCAGGCGATGAGCGCCCGGCGCAGGAAGCCGTACTCGACGAACGGGAGAATGAAGAGCTGATAGACCGTCATGCTGCGCTTTGGTCCGGCACGTCACAGATGGCAGCATTCTCGTCCCATCGCTCGGCCATCAGCCGCGCTCGCAGCAGATTGTCGGCCGTCATCGTCGTCACCGTCGGGCCCCATGCGACGGGCTCGCGCGCGAGCAGAAGTGCTTGAGGAAAATGCGCGCGCACTTGTTCGACATCGTGCAGCACTGCAATCACCGTGCGTCCATCCTGGTGCCATCGCCTCACGACCTGGAGTAGGTCGTGCGTGGTGCGGGCGTCGATGGCGGTGAAGGGTTCGTCGAGCAGGATGAGCTTGGCATTCTGCAACAGCAATCGCGCGAACAGGACGCGCTGGAATTGCCCCGCCGACAGCGAGCCTATGAGTCGCCGTTCAAACCCGGCGAGCCCCACGGCTGAAAGCGCGCGCCACGCCTCCGACACGCTCCCCTCGGAGACTGCACGGAAAGCTCCGGCTTGACGCCATGCACCGAGCAGGACCACGTCGCCGACCGTTATCGGGAAGCGACGGTCGATGTCCGCCGCCTGCGGCAGATATCCGATGTCGGTCGGCACCACGTGACCGCGATCGATCCTGCCTGACGCAAGCGGGAGTTCGTTCATCAGAGCTCTGAGAAGTGTCGATTTGCCCGCTCCGTTCGGCCCGACAATTGCGGTGAGACTTCCGGGAGCAAACGAGCCGTTGAGATGATGAACCGCGGGATGTCGATCGAACGCGATCGTGACGTCTTGCAAGTGAATGCTGCTGGGGCTCATGGCCGCGCCACCGCCCAGAGAATGGTTAGCCACAGGGTGGCCAAGCTGCCGCTCACCGCGGCCAACCGCAGGAGTGCCGAGCGGGCCATGGTCGAGGCAGCGAGGGTATCGGGTTTGCTCATGAAGGCCTGTGGGGAGGAGATTACCGGACAATGTAATGTTATTACATCACATCACCCCAAGACTTGACAAGCCGCGCGTTGTCCAACATTCTAACGTACGATAGAATGATGGGATCAATGGACAAGCGGATTGATCGATCTCACCTTGAGCAGACCGCAGCCATGTTCAAGGCTCTGTCCGATCCCGGGCGACTACACACCCTCATCATTCTGGCTGCAGGCGAGCGGAATGTCGGCGAACTCGCCGAGGCTGAACACGACCGGGTCGGCACCGTTTCGGCGCGCCTGAAGGTGTTGCTGCAAGCCCGGCTGGTCAAGCGTCGGCGCGAAGGCAAGAACGCGATCTATTCGATCGCCGATGACCACGTATTCCAACTCGTCAAGAATGCCGTCGCGCATGCTGGCGAACACCACTGACTCCACGGAAAGGACTTCGAGATGACCACCTGCAATCTTCCTCATCATTCCAACCACGATCACGCGCACGGACCACAATGCGGCCACGTCGCGGTTCGGCATGGCGACCACGTAGACTACCTCCACGATGGTCATCTTCACCACCCGCACGCCGGTCACGTGGATGAACATCGGATTGAGGTGAGCGACAAGAATCCGGATCGTTGCACGCCCGACCATCACTGCGCCGGACACGATGCTGCCCACGTCCATGGTCCTGGCTGCGGCCACGAAGCGGTCCCACACGGCGATCATGTCGATTATCTCGTCGACGGCCATCTGCATCATCCTCACGGCGCTCACTGTGATGATCATGGTCCGGTCGAGATCGTTCGAAACTAGGATCTGATTTCTATTGGTGTCGAAACGGCGAGTGCACCAGGGTTGCGCTCGCCGTTTCAGCTTGCGGAGCATAACCGGGTCTTCCAGAAAACGCCGCCACATTTGCCGTCGTCTCCGATCCGGCGATTCTTTAGGGCTGTTGAAGGCCATCTGGGGGAGCGCGCGCGCCGGGCCTGTCCTGCGGTTGGAACTCGGGAGGGAGGCGATCCGGCCCTGGGAACGGAATGATGTTCGGCGTCGATTGATTGGACGGTGGAAATGCCGACTTCTGTTTCGGTATCAGCGCTGCGCCTCCATAAAGCAGGCCGATGGCAATCAGCCAGCTGCCGAGAATACGCGCTGGAATCGGAAACCAGATGCGCCAGAACGCCCGTACGGTCAGCGAGATGGCCACGACGATCCAAAACCCGACGATCACTCCCGCCAGAGGAATCGTAACGTCGTGGAGGCTCGGGTCACTCACCTCGATCGCGATCGCCAGCATGCTCCCGGCGACGGCAGCGGCGATGAGCAAAAGCCATGAACGCAGTCGCGCAGCGGGTAGCACAAGTGCCACGCCGACGATTACAGTGGAGATTGGCCCGGTCAGGAAGTGGTGGCTTGTTGCGCGCGGAATTGCCTCCAATACCGACAGCAACCAGTCTTTACGGAAAAAGCCGACGGCCAAGCCGCCGCCAAACAGCGCAAGTGCTCCGAGGCTGTAACGACGGTCCACTAGGGCGAGGGCAACGCCGAGGCCGACCAGCGGCAGCATACGCTCAGGTGCGAGCGCACTCGATAATATCCACCACATCAGCGTGCTGCGTTCCGCAGCGGGGGTCAGCGCGATGGCTGCTACCGTGAGCAATCCGAGCGCCGTCAGAGCGGGGCCGCTCCATTTTATCGCGAGGGCGCCGAAGGCGGATTCAGGCGGCGGAGAGTGCTGTGACAAGGAAGTAGACTCCGCCGAGGCCGATCAGCACTCCGAGGCCGCGAGCCAAGCGACCTCCAAGCGGCTTGTTGAGTGTTAATCCAACACCGATACCAAAAACGTGGATCAGGCCCGTCGCGAGGACGAAGCCGATGATGTAGTCGGCCGGATCGGCCGCAAAGGGCAACTCGGCTCCGTGCGCGTATCCATGGCAGACAGCGAACACCGCGATCAAGCAAAGCGCAATCCATTCGGTAGGATGCCAGGCAGAGGTGATTGCCAAGCCGAGCGCGAGAATCGAGAGCGCGATGCCAATCTCCACGCTAGGAAGCGGCAGGCCGAACATTCCGGCAGCACCGCCGGCAACCATGATCAGCGGGAAAGTCACCGGCAAGGTCCAAACCGGCCGACCGCCCATCTGAGCGCCCCACAGCCCGACGGCGAACATCGCAAGAAAATGGTCTGGCCCGGTGAGCGGATGTGCAAACCCGCTTCCGAAGCCGCCGGAGCCCGTCGAGGTGATGTGGGCTGCCGCCGAATATGGGAGCACGCACCAACAAATTGCCGCGACGGCTGCGCGTCGATTCAAACGCATGCAATGCAACGATCGCCTCCGTTCAGCTAAGGACATCGGGCGTGACGGCCCGCAATGTCTGACCGTCGGCATCTCTTAGCACATGACGTCGGCATCCGGCGCGGCGCGTTTACGCCGCCTGCTTGTCCCAACGCGGAAACGGGTCGGAGAGGTGACGCCAGGCGTCTGGCGTGAAGGCATCGACCATGCCGGTCAATGCGGCGTCGAGCTCGGCGCGGATCGCCTTCTCGTTCATCTGATCGGCAAGGCCAATGAACACGATCTCCTGGCGCCGGTCGCCCCATGTGGGATCCAGATAGGGTTTCATGCTGTCGTGCCACTCTGGATTGTCCGGCCAGCGCTCGCGCGGCACCGCGGACCACCACAGTCCCCGCTTGGAGGTCCGGACCATCGCGCCGGCCTGGGCGAGTTCGCCGACAAAGTTGGGTCGGGTCGCCAGCCAGAAGAATCCCTTGGCGCGAACGACGCCCGGCCACGACTTGCTGACGAAAGCGTTGAAGGCCATTGGCGCGAACGGACGACGGGCGCGATAGACAAAAGAACGAATGCCGTATTCCTCGGTCTCCGGCACATGGTCCTTGAAGCCGTTCAGCTCCTTGAACCAGAGCGGGTGGGTTTGCGCACGCGCGAAATCGAACAGGCCGGTGTTGAGGACGGTGCCGAGCGGGACGCGCCCATAATCGGCGTCGATGATCCGGGCCTCGGCGTTGAGCGAGGCGATGATCTTGCGCGCCAGCTCACGTTGTTCGAGCGAGGCGGATCCCGCCTTGTTCAGCACGATGACGTCGGCGAATTCGATCTGCTCGACGTGAAGGTCGACGAGGGCACGGTCGTCACCTTCGCCGGCGACCTCGCCGCGATCGCGCAGGAAGTCATGGCTGGAATAATCTTTCAGCAGGTTCACAGCATCGACAACCGTGACCATGGTGTCGAGCCGCGCGACATCCGCAAGCGAGCGCCCATCCTCGTCCCGGAAGTCGAAGGTGGTCGCAACGGACAGCGGTTCGCCGATCCCGGTCGACTCGATGACGAGGTAGTCAAAGCGTCCATCTTCGGCGAGGCGCCGCACCTCTTTGAGGAGATCGTCGCGCAGCGTGCAGCAGATGCAGCCGTTCGACATTTCAACGAGCTTCTCGTCGGTGCGGGAAAGACCGCCATCTTGCTTCACCAGCTCGGCGTCGATGTTCACCTCGCTCATGTCGTTGACGATGACCGCGACCTTCATGCCATCCCGGTTGTTGAGGATGTTGTTGAGCAGCGAGGTCTTCCCGGCGCCGAGAAAGCCGGACAGCACGGTAACGGGGAGACGACGGCCTCCCCCGATTTGGGGGCTGGTCATGAACACTCCGGGATATTGCGAGAGTCGAGCGGGCTTTGCGCGGCTTTGGGATTGATTCCGAGAGGCGCCTAGATTTCGGTGTAGTCCAAGACCGTGTGATCCCCGGACCAGATCTTGTCCGCGTCGTAAATCCGCTCACGACGCCTGGACCTGAAGTCTATTCCGAGAACGACCACGCCCATGGGCAAAGACTCGCAAGCGATTGGCTCGCGATTGGGGACTTTCGCGACTTCGGGCTTGGTCATGATCGCTCCGAGGTGTAATATTATGACATGGCGCCTGTTATAGTGTTACACTCCATGTCGTCAAGGCGAGATTTAGATGGCTCATGATCCGGATCAGAGTTCCAGGGGCGTGCACGCAGATGCACATCGTCATGCCATCGACGCCGATGCGGTACAGAGCCGCGCCCGCGCCTACGCGACATCGAAGGGACTTCCGTTCACGGCGATGCGTCAGCGGGTGTTGGCCTTGCTTGCGGCATCCGGAAAACCCATGGCCGCCTACGAGATCGCCGAGAAGCTGAGCGATGCGCGCAGAGTGCAGGCGGTTCAGGTCTATCGTGCTCTCGAGTTCCTGCAGGAGGCTGGGTGTGTCCATCGGCTGGCCTCTCAGTCGTCATATTTCGCTTGCGATCATCTCCATGGGAATGGCGAGACAGTTGTATTCATGGTCTGCAGCCAATGCGGCGCGGTTCAGGAAGCTGCTTCCGACCTGGTTGCACGGGGCTTGCGGGGTGTGGCCAAGACCACGGGCTTCAAGCCTCTGCACCCGATTATCGAGTTGGAGGGAGAGTGTGCGGACTGCACGAGCGAACCCGTGCGTTAGGGCGTGGGCTCATTGGCACGCAGCCATAGTCTGATAGATGCAACGTGATATTTGGGATACAGGCGACGAACATTCTTCGCCTGCGCTGCTCCGCCTCTTCCTGAGTAAGTTGAGCTGCCGTCGACTCTCAACAAGTCCCGTGTTTAGCTCAGGCGTTGTAATGGGACGGCTACCAGTGCGCCGACGGCTGCAAATCTATCTTCCGGCGTTCTTGCTGGCGCTCATGATGCAAATCATCGCGCCGATCGACGCGTCATGGGCGACAGCCTCCAGTTTGTCTGATCCCTTGGCCGCCTTCGACGGTGTTGCAATCTGCCACACTGGAAGCGGAGAGTCCGACAACCAGTCCGACCCAACCGGCCACCATGCTCACGCAGGCGCTTGCGCACTGTGTTGTCTGGTTCATGCCGGTCCACCTTTGGGCTCGCCCAAGATCGCAGTTGCTGTACCCTATCGATCCTCGACGCCCGTGGTCTGGTCTATCGCGGCGCAAGAACTGCGGGATCCCCGCAGTGGCGGACACGCCCAGGCCCGCGCTCCCCCTTCGAACTCCTGACTTTTCCAAAATCGCCAGATCGGTGCGGCTACTTGGCTGCCCTCGATCACGTTGTCGACTATTGGCGGGCGATTGCGCCCGAGTTTGAGAGTTTCCGATGTTTCGTTCTCGCGCCCTGGGGAGCGCGAGTGTCGTCGCGATCCAGCTGCTGTTTCTCGCGGCTTCCGACTTCGCTTGTGCCCAATCCACGCAACTGCCCGGTGTGACGGTGGACGCACCGACACGGACACGCCCTGTCGTAGCGCCCGTCGCCGGCAAGAAGTCAGGCGCCAACCGCGTCAAACGCGCGCACGCAGTGCCGGCCGAGCCGCCGACCGTCACGCGCCTCGTAAACAGCCTCGGGACCTATAATCCCGCACTAAATTTGCCGGATCTCAAACTTCCGTCGGGAACCACCCTGACGACCGCGGGCCCGGTCGACGGCTATCGGGCGCTGTCGGCGTTCTCCGCCACCAAGACGGCGACGCCGATCGAGCAGGTCCCGCAGTCGATCCAGGTGATCCCCAGGAGTGTCATCACCGACCAGAACAATGTCTCGGTTACCGAGGCCATCCAGAATGTCTCGAACGTGCAAGGGACAAATACTCTCAGCATCGGCACCACAGGGCCGACGGGCCTGACCAACATTCGCGGGTTCTCTGCCCAGCAATATCTCGACGGCATGAACGTCATGTACAACGCCGGTGACCGCGATTCGCTGGTGAACGTGGAACGTATCGAAGTCCTGAAGGGGCCTAATGCGATCCTCTATGGCGGCGGAGCAGGCAGTCCCCTCGGCGGCGCTATCAATGTCGTCTCGAAGTTGCCGACCGACAAGGCGAGCCTGGAAGCGGGCTTGACGTTTGGGACGAACAACTACGTGCAGCCGTACTTTGACGTCAATCAACCGCTTTCAGCCGACAAGACGGTGCTGTTCCGGTTCACCGGCGCATATACGAAGAATGATGCCTTTGTCGATGTTGTGCATCAGAACCGCTATTCGCTGAATCCGACGCTGACACTGACGAACAAGGAAGACACGACGCTGACGATCCAGGGTCGAATCTCGAGGCTCGAGCAGCAGGCCTATCAGGGCTTGCCTGCGGTCGGCACCGTCGCAGGAGGTTTCCGCCTCAATCCCGATCTGTATATCGGTCCTTCGAACATCCCGAAGAGCTACAGCGAGGTCAAGAGCGTGACGGCGACGTTCGACCGCCAGCTCGATTCCATCTGGTCCTTCAACATCAAAGCACGTTGGGCGGACCAGAGCTTTGATCAGAAGAGCCAGACGACACAAACCGCTGCGCCCGATGTCGGTCCAACGACGTGGAGCCTGTTGAATATCGACCTCGCCCAGAAACAGCAGGAATTGACCATCAACCCGAATTTTGAGGCGCGGTTCAGGCTGGGGCCAACCAACAACGTCTGGCTCACCGGCGCCGATTACAGCCGCGTTACGGATCGCGGTCACATGAACACTGATCTCGGCATTCTACCGGTCGATCTGGTGAATAACCCTGTCTTTCCGACGCCGTACACGGATCCCACCCCTGCGTCGGCAGCCTTCTTCTTCCCGTTTTTCGACTTCAACAGCGCCTATGTCACCAAAGGCGCATACACTCAGTTGCAATCCACCATCTACGATCGCATTCACATCCTCGCCGGCGTGCGGTTTGCGAGTATCAATATCGACTATCTCGAAAACTTCCCGTTCAGCGCGGGCGTGTTTTCGCCGACCCAATTCGGCACCGACACAACCAAGGCCCTGCCCAGGTTCGGAGCGGTTCTCGATCTCATTCCGGGACTATCGGTCTACGGCAGCTATAGCGAGGGGATGCAAACGTCGGCATTCACGCAGGCCTTGAACACGAACATCGCGCCTGAAACATCGAAGCAGGTCGAGGGCGGCTTCAAGTTCAATATCAACGATCAATTAACCGGCACCGTCGCGGTGTTCGACATCCAGCGCCAGAACGTGCCGGTGACGATTGGCGTCGGTATCGGGGCTCTGTCCGCGCAGGAATCGAAAGGCTACGAGGCCGACCTGATTTGGCGGCCCACCAAGAACTGGAAGGTGCTGGCGAGCTACGGCCACACGAATGTCGTGTTCTCCGACTCGAACATAGCCCCACAAGGGAACAAAGTCCCTATGGTCCCTGAAGATTCAGGCCGGGTCTGGGTCAACTACGCTTTCGACTGGCCCGCTCTCAGAGGCTGGAGCGCCGGTGCAGGTGTCTACGTGGCGTCCTCGCAGTATGTCGACAACCTCAATCTCTACAAGACGCCAGGGTACTTCACCGTCGACGCCAAGATTGCCTACGAGACCGAGCACTGGAGGGCATCCCTCAATGTCAAGAATCTGACGGGCGAGAAGTACTTCGTGCCGTTCCTCTGGTTCGGCGGCCAGGTCGCGCCCGGCGACGGCCGCGCCTTCTACGGTACGCTTGCCTATCGATACTGATATCCTCGACGTCTTGTCGCCAATGCCGGAACCGACAGGGATGTCGGAGCATGTCGAAATCTCGGGAGTGCACGAATGATATCGAAACGGGATCTGCTTCTCGCTTCCGCAGCGGGCCTCGCTGCGGCGGGTCTGCGGGCGGCGCCTGCCGCCGAGGTCGCGCCGGACATGCCGGCCGGTCACGACATGTCGCAGATGCCGGCGAACTGGATGGGGAAGGAGCAAATTGCGTTCCTCATCTATCCAGAGTTCACGGCGCTCGACATGGTCGGTGCGCACGCCATGCTGACCGGCCTTCTCGGCGCGACAACCCACATCGTCGGAAAGACCAGGGACATCGTGAAGAGCGATTCCGGTCTGCAATTCCAGCCGAGCGCCACCTTCGACGAATGTCCGCGCGAGCTCGACATCATCTGCGTCCCCGGTGGCGCAGCCGGCACGCTTGCGGCCATGCAGGACGATGGCACGCTTCGCTTCCTGAAGGACCGCGGATCGCGCGCCAAGTTCGTCACGTCGGTCTGCACGGGTTCGTTGCTGCTGGGAGCTGCGGGACTTCTGACCGGCTACAAGGCGACCTCGCATTGGGCGACGATACCGCTGCTGCCGCTTTTTGGAGCGAACGCGACCGCGGCCAGGATCGTCCATGACCGCAACAGAATTACGGCGGGAGGCGTTACGGCCGGGATCGACTTCGGCCTGTCGCTCGTGGGACAGCTGCGCGACCGGCAATATGCGGAGTGCGTCCAGTTGATGGCCCAGTACGCGCCGGAGCCACCATACGACGCCGGAACACCGGAGAGAGCGCCACGTGAAGTCACGAAGATAATGAGCGACATGTTCGTGGACTTTAACAAGCAGGCCGAAAGGATTGGACGAGACGTCTATCCCAGATATCGCGATGGCTGACGCGAGGTGGCTCGAAGGAACGTATTGGCTAAGCTTGCGCAAAAGTGAAGTGGCAAACCGAGGGGTTAGAGATGTTCAGAACGTCATTGGCTGCGCTGTTTGCGCTGGCGATCCATTCGAGCAACTGTTTCGCTGCAACAGCCGACTCCGACGAGACGTCCATAAGTCGGCTTCTTCATGGCATGTTTGACAAACCACAGGAGACGCTTTCGGTCGAACCGGTCATGGTGTCAGGCAATCATGCGATTGCCGATTGGACTCAGGGTGAAATGGGAGGTCGTGCATTGTTGCGCAATCACGACGGCACCTGGGCAATCATCCTCTGCGCGGGCGACGGCATCAAGTCGAAGGATGCATTGCTGAAGGCTGGCGTCCCTGCCGCGGATGCGGAGAGGCTCGAAAGCGATATGGCGAACGCCGAAGCCAAACTCCCGCCGGGAAAAGCCGCGATGTTCTCGCGCTTCGAGGGCCTGGTTATGATGGATGGTGATGCGGATCAACACAAACAAGCGCATGGCAGCAAATAGCCGGAGGCAACATGAATCGTCGTGATTTCAGCATCGCACTTGGTGCGCTGCCTCTTCTGTCGTGGGTCATTTCGGCAGCATCTGCCGCCGGGCCGGCGGAAGCGCCAAAGCCGAAAATCGGCATGCTGATCTATCCGGGTATGATCCTGCAGGATCTGGTTGGACCGCAAACCGTGTTTTCTATCCTTCAGGCCGACATCAGGCTGGTTTGGAAAGACAGGAAGCCGGTCATGACCGATGTCGGCATCGCTCTCACTGCGAACGATACGTTCGACACCTGTCCCCCGGAATTGGATGTCCTGTTCGTTCCGGGCGGCCTCGGGGGATCCATTGCCTGTATGAAGGACGCGGAAGTCACCGGATTCCTCGCGTCGAGAGGCGCTCGCGCTCGCTACGTGACGAGCGTGTGCACTGGATCTCTGGTGCTCGCCGCCGCAGGCTTGCTGAGAGGATATCAGGCAACGTCACATTGGTATGTTCGCGACCTGCTGCCCCTGATGGGCGCTACTCTCGGGGCAGAGCGGGTCGTCGAGGATCGCAATCGCTTCACTGCAGGAGGCGTTACCTCCGGGATCGACTTCGGCCTGACGCTCGCAGCCCGACTTTCCAACGACGACACAGCCAGGCGGATACAGCTCTTGATCGAATACGATCCAAAGCCGCCCTTCGCCGCCGGTAGCCCGGAGGGTGCCGGGCCCGCGCTAACACAAGAGATCCTCCAGCGCCGTGCGCCTCTTATTGCGTCGGTTCGAAAGGAGGCAGAGATAGCCAAAGAGAGGTTGGGTATCTAGTGTCTCAAACTCAAAGAAACGAAATCGGTCCGGAGAAAGTTGACAAGACATGCAATACGCCACCGAGGCAGCTGGCGGCGTCAGGCTGGATCGTGGTTGCGACGATTGAGATCGATAGGAAGACTGACGCTGTTTTCTTTGCCGTGGCGGCACAATCAGCAGACGAAGCTGAGAGGGCCATTCTTCGCTATCCAGGCATGTTGCCCAGCGATGCTCGATCCGCGCTACGTCAGCTTTCTTTATCGGAAATATCCAGCTTGAAATTGAGGTTTGGAGGTGTACGACCTTATGACCGTCGAGCTAGCTCGCTGCCGTCATCCTAGGCGTGCCCTCGAGAATCCTGTTAGCCGTACACTGAGAGACCAGACATTATTTGGCAGCAACTTGGTCGCCGTAGGGGTGCACGGGGGGACGTTGCCTTCGCCGACCATCGCCGCTGGAGTTAGGGATCCAAGGCCTAATTAGAGCGCTTCGCTTGCCTGCTCTACGGAGCAACCAGTATCTGCCGGCAAGCAGCTGGCAGCTCAGCAAGCGTTGGCCCCTGTCGAGGCTTCACCGGGGCTGTCGGTAGCTTTGGATGCAGTACCGGCTCGCTGAACCAGTAGGCGAGATCGCCTGTGCTGCAGCCCTCATTGTCCGATGGCGGCGGTTGCGACTGACATTCGCTGCTCCCCGCCGGGCATTTGATCCGGATATGGAAATGATAGTCGTGCCCGTACATAGGGCGCACCTTGGAAAGCCAGCTTCGGTCGCCTTTGGCCTCGCGGCATAACGCCTTCTTGATCGCTGCATTGACAAAGATGCGCTCCACGGCGGGCTCCTGTGCGGCGGCGCGGATCACGAGCAGATGGCTCGGAGTCCAGACTCTCGCATCGACATCGAGACGATCCGGGCGCACCATCATGACGGCGGACATCTCCTCACGCTCCTCCGGCACCAGCTCCCGGTCCGGCATCGGCGTTAGCCAGATATCGGCATCCAGCCCGACCTGGTGACTGGCGTGTCCGGTGAGCATCGGACCCCCGCGCGGCTGCGAGAGATCTCCGACCAGCAGTCCCGGCCACCCCGCGACCTGGTGCACCTTGTCGGACAGCCGCTCCAACAGCGCGATCATGTCCGGATGGGCCCAGTTGCGGTTGCGCGATAATCGCATCACCTGCCATGTCTTGCCGTTGATCGGGAGCGCCTGCGCGCCGGCAAGGCAGCCCTTGGCATAGAAACCGATGGAGCGAACGGCCAACGGCGCCGGGAGTGTCTTTCGCCCAAAAAGTTCTTTGGCGCCGATATGCGGATCGTTGGGATTGGTCAGCGGCGGCAGCGGTTTGGGATCCAGCGTGCCCTTGTCCTGGGCCAGCGCGGGATGCGCCCACAGGACGGCTGCGGAACACAAGGTCATTAAGAGTACTCGGCGGTTCATCGGAAGACGCATTGCGATCCACCTGACTGTCGGCTCCGATCAAAATCCCGCCGAACCGCGCGATGAGCGCGCAAGCGCGACGCCACCAACCATGAACGCGAGCGCCAGCATCAATGCGGTCCGCCGCCAGATGCTCCATCTGGTTTCGCTCGCCGAAATTTCGTTCCAATGCCACTGAGGCAAAGAAGACAGGTCTTGCGCGGTCATGGCGCGGCTTTCCAGGATTCGGGGAGAGAAATATTGTCTCCATTCGTCGTGAAATGCCTCTGTCTGATCCTTGAATGCGACGAAGCGGCGTGTGTCGGTACCGGAGATTAAGTTCAGCGCTTCATTGACGAGGATCGCGGGCGACAGCAGGCTCAGCCGGTCGACGAGCCTCTGTTGTTGCAACAGCTGGCGATCAAAGGCTTGTAGAAGGGGTTCGATTTTCTCGTCGACGCTCTGCTTGGCCAGAAAAAATGCACGCATTCGCGAAGGGACTTCGATGCGCTCGCCTTTGACCAGCAGTGCTTCCGGATCCGAAGCGTAGCGATAGTCCGCACTATAGAGGTTCTCAAACTCGCGCAACGATTCCGCCGTTGCGACGCGCGTGCGGCTGGCCAGTTCAGTCCGGGACGGGGCGGGGCTGACCAGGCCAACAACAAGGTTCATCGTGACCGGCAAGATGAGCACAAAAGTTGTCCAGAGTGCCACCATGATCAGGGCATTGGTCGAGGAGGAAAGGCCGGTCGCGTTGACCAGGGCCGCGACCGCGAACCAGAACAAGGTATACGCCGTGATCAGCGCTGACCACGACAGCATCAACAGCAGTTGCTCTGCGCCACGGGTTTCGGGACGGATCAAAAGCAGGACAATGAGCGGCAAGGGAATTGCGATCGCCAGCAGGGCGAGCATGCGCACGATGATTTTCCCGGTCAGCAACGTGGCGACGGAAAGGGGTTGCGAACACAGCATGCGCAAGGTGCCATGTTCGCGTTCCGCCGACAGCAGGTTATACCCGAGCGTGGTAACCAGCAGAGGCAGTACGAATACGATGACGAACGAGAGATCGAAGTGCCCGCTGAGCAGATTCCAGGGGTTTTCGATCTCCGTGTCGTACATGAACTGGACTTTGCTCAAATAGCTGATGCGGTAGTAGTTGGGCATCATGTCCGATTGACCGATCGCCATGGCTGCGAGCGGTGCATTGGGAATCGTGGCAAAGCGCCCGGCAAGGGTGCCGGCCAAAGCCGCCGGGTTCGCCGGATTCGAGAAGGGAACCAGCGCACTCCTGCCGGCGAGAACGGATTCAAGCGTTCCGGTGTTTGCCGTTTGGGTTTCCTGTTCATGCTTCAAGACTTGAGCGACCATGCGCTCTCGGAGCGTTGCTTGCGCCAGTCCCACAAATAGTCCGTAGCCTACCATCAGAGCGAGAAGGCAGCACACCAGCGGCAACGTTCGATCGCGAACAAGGATGCGGGCTTCGTGCCGGACAATCAGCGACAGGGCGGAGAGCGGGCGAGACTTCACTAAGGTCATTTCGAATGCCTAGCGCATGAGCGGACGAGAGACGGCATACCGCGCGAGCGCGACGGAGAGGCAGAACATGACGCCGAGCAACGCAAGGCTCGCCCAATGCTGCGCCAAGGCAAACGAAACGGTGGGAAGTTGATACCTGAATGGCGGCACGGTTGCCCACAGCTCGGGGCCAGCTTTGTAGGTGAAATGCGCGTTGCCCAAGGGATCGGCGTGTTCGACCAGGTCCTCGCTGACAATGTCCTGAATCTTCCGCCGCTGCGTTTCGGCCGCGGTAGAGAAGTCACGATGTTGCGAAAAGTCCGTTCCGGTCAGGCCCATGGAGAAGCCGCGGAGTGCAACGACGGGGGCAACGAGACCGACCCACTCTTGCGCGCGCTGTTGGCGCTCGAACGTGTCCCAGAGCGCGCCAAAATTGTCATCAAGCGCACCATAACCAGCCTCGTCGTCGACTTTCAGCGCCGCGCCCCATTTGCTGAGCGGGAGCGACGCATCCCACTGCGATCGCACGCCGAAATGGGCGGCCCAGGCCTTGCCGGCGGCTCCCGCAATGTCGTGGGACAGATGATCGTCGAAGGCGAGACGCGATGGTGTCGGATAGAGCAGATTGACCGCCTCGGATGCTGTGCGCGGAGCGATCAGCGTTGCTACGACCCAGAAGCCGAGCAGTATGACCAGAGCCGCCCGCGATGAACGCACGAGGGCTGACACGGCCAGAGTCAGAAACACGAAAAGGCCGAGATAGAAGCCGTACGCCGCTGCAAGCCAGGCGATCCGATAGACCACGTCAAGGCGCTCTCCTGCGGGAAGACGCGCAACGATGAACGCCGCAAACACAACGCCGAGCGGAGCAATCAGAAGGCCAGCGCAGCTCGCAAGTGCAGCCGCCTTGCCGAGAAGCAGGCTCCGCGCGGGGACGCCCAGGCTGAGAAGCTGGCGTAACGTTCCGCGTTCGCGCTCGCCACTCAACGCGTTGAAGCCGATGACGATAATGAGCAGGGGAACCAAGACCTGAAGCAGCCACGCCGGCGATAGCTCGCCGAACCGCTGCAATCCGGTTGCGTCCTGGGCCGGCCGGAACTTGACCTCGCTCTGGCGATGCGCCTGCAGCCACACGGTCGAGCCGACAAAAGGCCCGATCCCCGGATCGAAGACGCCGAGCGGCGGTTCGGGCTTGAAGACGTGCATGCCCTGTTCCGCCGCATCGTGCGGATGCCGATAGCCTTGATGAAGCCAAGCCTCATAGTCGAGCGCTTGGCCTGCCGACCGTTCGTTGTTCAGCTGAACCTGCCGATTCCATCCGGCAGCGAGAGCCACCAGCAGGAGGACGAGAATCAGCCCTCCGGCCCAGAGCAGACGCCCGTCGCGGGCCAGCTCGCGCATATCCTTGGCGGCAATGATCGCGAACACGTCAGCTCTTCATGTGCTTGAGGTAGAGCGCTTCGAGATCGGCGTGGCTGACATCCTCGCTCCTCAATTCTTCCACCAGCCGCCCGTGCTTCATGATGCCGAGGCGGGT
>NZ_AXAY01000061.1 GCF_000473045.1 Bradyrhizobium sp. WSM3983
CCGCGCCGGAGCCGTCCGCGCAGCCATCGGCTCGACGCTCTTACGTTCGCCCGGCAATATCAAGCCGGTGCAATAGTCACGCAGCGGCCTCATCCGCACTGCCTGACCGATCACACTTCCAAGCCCAGCTACATAGGCCGCAAACCGTGCCCCGCTGCTTTCACCCTGATTGAGATCCATCTGGCCCTCCGCATGCCAAATATTGAATCTCCTCAAATATTTGATTCTCCGCCCACCGCGGCCGAATGACTCAGTAAGATTAGCCGAAGGCGTAATCCACCAACGTCTGCTTCGGCGGATGGAGGCGTTGGACATAACGCGCTCCCTGCAACGAACCTGAATGTGCGATTCAGCGGCAGTTCATGTAGCCGCCGCGACACTTCCTCTGCATCACTTGATCGATGGACCAGAGGACGTGTCATGGAGCGCCGGAACTTTTTGAAACTTGCGTTTGGTGTCGCGGCGGGAGCTGCCGCATTCGCTGCCGCTGCGCAGGCCGCGCCGCTGGCGCCACAGCCGCTCGGCAATGTCGCTATGCCGCAAGGCAATCCGGACGCACATCCCGCCGTCACCAGCAGCGAGGAGGCGGCGCAGCTCAAGCCCGAGCAGGTGCGGTGGCATGGCCACGGCCATTGGCACCACCGCCACTGGGGCTGGCATCACCGTCATTGGGGCTGGCGCCACCGTCACTGGGGCTGGCGCCGCCGCTGGCATCGCCGCCACTGGCGTCACTGGTAACGGCGCGCCTGGACTGAAAAAGGGGATCGCGGTTGCGATCCCCGTTTTGGCTGGCGTCAGGTCTCTCAAACGAAAATGGCCGCGCTGGCTTTCGCCGCGCGGCCATTTCGCAAGGGTAAACGATTAGAACGGACGGCAGCGGCCGGCGTACCAGCGGAAGCCGTAGGGGCACACGCGCGGACGCACGACAACAACCGGCGGAGCGACAACGACCGGGGCGGGGGCCACGACGACCGCGCGGCCCATCGGACGGCAGCCACCGTAGGGGCCACGGTACCAACCGGGGCCGCAGCCACCGGCGGCGCTGGCCGCCTCGCTGAAACCAACGACCGCGCTGGCGAGCATCACGGCGGCGAACAGATATTTCATTTGGTCTTCCTTCTCGTCCTTGGGGGCAAGTTCTTGGGGGCAAGTTCTTGGGGTGGGCTTTAGGGGACTTGGCGCCTGCGGCGCAAGAATGAATCAAAAGATACGATTCGACATGTTAATTTTTGCGACATGTCGGCACGGCGCGATCCAAATCTGCCAATCATGACCTGAATGCGGCATGAATATTTTCTGCGTGCAGCTTCAGGCGACACGGATGGCGCTAGCGGCCGAGAAAGCCCAGCAGCAGCTCCTTGTATCTGTCCGGCGCCTCCAGGAAGACGAGGTGACCGGTGTCCGGAACGACTTCAGCCCGCGCATTCGGCATCTTCGCCGCGAACGCTTTTGCGAGCTCGGCGTTCTGCCCCATCATGGGCCGCAGCGCCTCCGGCGCATTGGGCCGGCCCGGCGCGTTGTGGTCATCGGCGCCCATGATGAACAGCGTCGGCTCGGTGATGAGCGCAATCTCATGCGCGACCGGCTCGCGATAGATCATCTGGCCGGATGAGACGAAAGCGCGCAGCCAGCGCGGATAATCGGGGCTGCCCTTGATGTTGAAGCGGGCGTCGATGAACGGTGTGATCGCCTCAGGCGGCAGCTTGATCGCGTAATTGGTCTGGAGCTGCTTGCGATAGCTGTCGGCGGTGAGCTTGTTCTCGGTCTCGATGATCTTCTCGGTCGGCGTCGGCGGCACGTACAGGCGGTAGTCTTCCAGCCCGATCGGCGCGGTCAGCACGAGATGGGCGACCCGATCAGGATAGGCACGCGCGATGCGCACGCCCAGCATGCCGCCGAGCGAATGCGCGACGATATCTGCCTTGTCGATCTTGAGATGATCGAGCAGCGCGATGGTGTTGCGCGCCAGCGTGTCGAAATGCAATTCGCCAGTCGGCTTCGACGATTTGCCGAAGCCAATCTGGTCCGGCACCACGACGCGATAGCCGGCGTCGTTGAGCATCTTGATGACAGGCGCCCAGTAGCTCGACGGAAAGTTACGCCCGTGCAGCAGCACCACGGTGCGGCCGTTCGGCTGCGCCGGCGCGACGTCCATATAGGCCATGCTGAGCTGCTCGCCGTCGTTGACGACCGGCAACAGCTCCACGGGATAGGGATAGGCAAAGCCTTCGAGCGCGATGCCGTAGGGCTCGCGTTGCGGCGTGTCGGCGGCGCGGGCGGTGGTGAACGGGGCAGCGAGGAGAGCGGCGGCGACGGCGGCCGGGAGGATGCGGTTCATGGGGGTCTCTAACGGTCACGGGACGACCGTTCGCATAAGCGCGTGGATGGCCGGGTCAAGCCCGGCCGCGACGAGCATAGAAATTCACACGCGATTGTGTGCCGTCAGGCATCTCGCGTGATCAGTCCTTGCCATTCCCGAACAGCGCCGCAAACTGCTTCTCGCCGGTGCGGGTGAAATTCACCACGCGGCTGCCGGGGGTGGCGTCGCGCGCGGCCCATTTCAACTCGGCAAAGCGCTGCATCATCGCGGCGCCGAGCGTGCCGGCGAGGTGGTGGCGCCGCTCGCTCCAGTCGAGGCAGGCCTTGCACACCGGGCGGCGCGGATGGCTGAGCATGTCAGGCGAGATCTGCAGATGCCTGGCGAGGAAGCGCTCGCCTTCCGCAGTCAGCTCGATCTCCTGCTTCTTCTGCCTGACCAGGTTTCGTGCGCGCAAGGAATCGAGCATCTGCACGCCGAGATCGCCGGCGAGGTGGTCGTAGCAGATCCGTGCGCGCCGCAGCGCCGGATCCTTCGGCCCGGTGCGCACGCGCATGTGGCCGGTGCGCGCGGCAAGGCCGGCGAGGCCTTCGAGCACGCCGGCGACGTCGTCGTCGGTGAGGCGATAGTAGCGATGGCGGCCCTGCTTCTCCGGCTCGACCAGCCCGCCGGCCTCGAGCTTGGCGAGATGCGAGCTCGCGGTTTGCGGCGTGATGCCGGCCTCCTGCGCGAGCTCGCTTGCCGTGAGCGCACGGCCGTTCATCAGCGCCGTGAGCATGTTGGCGCGGGCGGGGTCGCCGACCAGCGAAGCGACCATGGCGATGTCGGGTCCTGATTTCATGCTTCGATGATAACCGAAGCATTGTGGTCGGGCAAGCGCGTAGCGTGTTGCTGCAAACACGTCATTGCGAGCGAAGCGAAGCAATCCAGATGCTTCAGCGGCGACGGTGTCGCTCGCGCTTCTCGCAATGGAAAATCAGGGAGCCTCTCATGCCCGTCACCGTCTTCATCCGCTACCAGCTCGACCCCTTCAAGCGCGCGCAGTTCGAGGAGTATTCGAAGCGCTGGCTCACCATCATTCCGAAATGCGGTGGCGATCTCATCGGTTATTTCATGCCGCATGAAGGCACCAACAACATCGCGTTCGCGCTGATCACGTTCGAGAGTCTCGCCGCCTATGAGGCCTATCGTGCGCGGCTGCGGCAGGATGCCGAAGGGATGGCGACCTTCCATTTCGCCGAGGACAACAAATTCATCCTCGCCGAAGAGCGCACCTTCCTGCGCAAGGTGGTAGTGTAGGCCATCAACGATTGAGGAGACGCCTATGATCGCCGTGATCTTCGAGGTCTGGCCCAAGCCGGAACATCGCCAGGACTATTTCGACCTCGCGGCCGATCTGAAGCCGATCCTGCAAACCATCGACGGTTTCATCTCGGTCGAGCGGTTCGAAAGCCTGACCGAGAAGGGCAAGGTCCTGTCGCTGTCATTCTGGCGGGATGAGGCGGCCGTCGCAGCCTGGCGCAACACGATGGAGCACCGCCGTACGCAGGCCAAGGGCAGGGCGCAGATTTTTGCCGATTATCATCTGCGCATCGCGAGCGTTATCCGCGACTACGGCATGAACGATCGCGAGCAGGCGCCGAAGGACAGCCGCGCGGTGCACGACGCGCTCTAGCGAGTTCGGGTGCGCTCTGGCGCTGCCCTAAACGCGTGCCTATCTCTGCGCGGCCAACAAGGGAGAGAAACATGCATGTGACAACTGCTGACAAGCGCGCGACGTTCAGGAAGATGCACGAGAGCGGATGCTTCATCCTGCCCAATCCGGTCGATGTCGGCAGCGCCAAGGCGTTGCAGCATCTCGGCTTCAAGGCGATCGCGTCATCGAGCGCCGGTTTCGCCTGGACCATCGGCAAGGCCGACAACCGCGTCACCGTCGAGGATGTCTGTCAGCATCTGGCAGCACTCAGCTCTTCCGTCGACATCCCCGTGAATGCGGATTTCGAGGGCGGCTTCGCGGTCGAGCCGGACAAGGTTGCCGAAAATGTCGAGCGCGGCGTGCGCACCGGCGTTGCCGGGCTCTCGATCGAGGATTCCACCGGCGACAAGGACAAGCCGATCTACGAGCGCGCGCTCGCGGTCGAGCGCATCGAGGCCTCGCGCAAGGCGATCGGCGACAGCGGTACGCTGTTGGTCGGCCGCTGCGAGGCATTCCTCTGGGGCGTCGCCGACCTCAAGCTCGTCATCGACCGGCTCACCGCTTATGCGGACGCCGGCGCCGACTGCCTTTACGCGCCGGGCCTGAAGACGCGCGAGGACATCGCCGCGGTGGTGAAGGCGGTGCATCCAAAGCCGTTCAACCTGCTGATCGGCGGCTCCGGGCTGTCGTTGAAGGAAGCCGAAGATCTCGGCGTACGCCGGATCAGCGTCGGCGGCTCGCTTGCGCGGGCCGCCTGGGGCGGCTTCATGCGCGCGGCGAAGGAGATGGCGGAGAAGGGGACATTCGGCGAGCTTGCCAGCGGGTATCCCGGCGGCGAGCTCAACAAGATGTTCAGCTGAACGAAAAGCGGCGGGACTCATCGTCCCGCCGCTGTCGCGTCCGCTCGGTGTCATGCTCCGCGAAGGCGGGGCATCCAGTACGCCGAGGGCTATCGATAAGTCACTGCCGTCTCGGAGTACTGGATCGCCCGGTCAAGCCGGGCGATGACACTCGTGGCTTTACTTCGCGCCGTCAGACGGCGTCTGCGTATCCGGCGCCGGCTTTGCCGCAGGCGTATCCGCCGGAGCGGCCGGTTTGCTCGGCGCAGCGCCCGTGGTCACGCCGGGCGCGGCGTTGTTGCGCGGGGTCACGTCACGCATGCCGGGAGGTGCGGCCGGGTTGGCAGGTTGCGTCTGCTGCGCGGTCTGGCTAGCAGGCGTATTGCTCGCCTGGTTGCCCGTACCGGTGTTGTTCAAGCCATAGAATACGGCACCCAGCACCAGGGCGACAGCCACCGCGAACAGCGCGATCCTCCCGCTGGAGGCGGGGCCTTCGCCCAGTTCGGGATCGGCCTGAAGGTCGGAATCCCGACGCGCCGCGCGAAGGTACTCATCGTCGGCGAGGTTCGGGCGGTACGGATCGTTGGGAAAACGGTCGTCAGCCATCGATTG
Organism: Bradyrhizobium sp. WSM3983; assembly: GCF_000473045.1. Lineage (GTDB taxonomy): Bacteria > Pseudomonadota > Alphaproteobacteria > Rhizobiales > Xanthobacteraceae > Bradyrhizobium. The sequence continues at coordinate 5,465 of NZ_AXAY01000061.1, forward strand.
GGTCTCCTCGTTGATTGCGCCCTGACAACCCGTGGATGCGAGATTCTGTTCCGCCTACGTTATGCTTTCGTCGGATGTTGCCCTCACGCCAGGAATCGGGAACCTGTTCATTTGGGAACCTCGCGATGGTTCCACCGAGGAAAGAGGGAACGCGGCGATGTGGAGTCTTCCGCCGAGCGATAGCGTGCTGCATTTTCTCTCCCTGGTCGCGGTGGCCGCGCAGGGCATGACCGCCGCGCTCGCTGCCGGCCGACGCAGCATGGATTGGCTCGGGGTCTGCTTCCTCGGCTGTATCACTGCGCTCGGTGGCGGCACGCTGCGCGATCTGTTCCTCGGGCACTATCCACTGGCCTGGGTGCAAAACCCGATCTATCTCGCGCTCGCAGGCGGCGCCGCCTTCCTTACCATCCTGTTCGCCCGCCTCGTGCACCGGCTGAAGCTCGCCTTCATCGTGCTCGATGCCATCGGCCTTGTCGTTTTCACCATGACAGGCTGCGACATTGCCTGGCAGATGGATGCCACGTTGCCGATCGTCATCGTCTCCGGAATGGTGACGGGCTGCGCCGGCGGCGTGTTGCGCGACGTGCTCTGTAACGACGTGCCGCTGCTGTTCCGCTCGGAGCTCTATGCCACGGTCTCGGTGGTGACCGGCCTGTTCTATGCCACGGCGTTCGGGTTGAACATCAACGCCGAACTCTGGACCGTCCTGACCTTCGTCCTCGGCATCAGCCTGCGCCTGCTCGCGGTGCGCTACAAATGGGAGATGCCGAAATTCGTGTTCACGGGAGATGAGGAAAAGTAGCCCTCAGCTACGGCTCCTGTCCGCGCGCCTTCGCCACCTGCGCCGGCGTCACCAGCGGACCGGCGTTGCCCCAGGAGTTGCGGATGTAGTTCGTCACTGCCGCGATCTCGTCGTCGGACAATTGCTTGGCATAGGGCGGCATCTCGCCGGTGTTCGGCGCCCGCGGCGTCGTCACGGTATGGGCGCCGTCGAGGATGATGCGCAAGGTCGAGGACGGGTTGATCGATTGCAGCAGCGCGTTCGCCGGCAATGGCGGATAGATGCGCGGCGCGCCGGAGCCGTCGGCTTCATGGCAGGCGACGCAGAATTTTGCGTAGATCGCCTGGCCCGCTTTCATCTCGGCCTCATCGGGCGGTGTCACGATGGTCTCGCGACGCGCCGGCGGCAGGCTCTTCAGGTACTCCGCTATCGCGCGCACATCGGCATCGCTCATTTTCGAGGTCGAATTGACGATCACCTCGGCCATCGGACCGTCGGCATGGCTCTTGGCGTTGCGGCCGCTCTGCAGATATTCGGTGATGTCGTCCGCGCTCCACGATTGCAATCCTGTGCGCGCGGCGCCATCGAGGCGCGGCGCGTACCAGCCGCCGAGCTCGCTGCCGGACAGCGCCTGCGCGGTTTTGTCGGCGCCGAAATAGTTCTTCGGTGTGTGGCAGGCGCCGCAATGGCCGAGCCCGGTGACGAGATAGCCGCCCCTATTCCACGCCGCGCTCTTGCTCTGGTCCGGCTCGAACAGGCCGGGCGTGAAGAACAGAAAATTCCAGGCCCGCATCAGGCCGCGATGACCGAACGGCCAGCGCAGCTCCGGCGGCTTGTTGCGGCTGACGACCGGCGCGAGCGTGCCGAGATAGGCGCGGATCGCGAGCGTATCGTCCTTGGTCATGTGAGTGAAGTAGGGGTAGGGGAAGGCCGGGTAGTAAAGCGAGCCGTCCGGCGCGGTGCCAGTACGCACGGCACGGGTGAAATCGGCATCTAGCCAGGCGCCGATCCCGGTTTCGCGGTCCGGCGTCAGGTTCGGCGCATAGATCGCGCCGAAGGGCGTGTCGATGCGCTTGCCCCCTGCGAACGGCTTTGCTTGATCGGCGGTGTGGCAGCCCGCACAGTTGCCGGCCTCGACCAGCGACTTGCCATAGGCGATCAGCTCGGGCGACGGCTCGGCGGCGACGGCTGCGCTCGCAACCGCACTGCACAAGAGCCAAACAGCCAGAATCGTCCGCATCGAAAGCCTTCTCCTGCGACCAATCGTCGGTGCCCGGATCATAACGGCGTCACGTCGTTTCGCGACAGCGGGGTATGGTGACACAAAGTGAAAATCGCCAATGCCTTTCCGGCCACGAAATTGCGTTTTTTTCCCGTCGTCGCAGAAGGCCCAGATTTGTGATGCGCCGCGTTAAATATCCGACATAGAGTGGCAGAGGTGGTCGGGGCGCCCTAGCTAAAAACGATGGGTAGGCAACGGCTTAATGAGCAAGACCTGAGCAGGGCGGCAAAGAGGACAACATGGGCATCAACCAGGGTCCGATCAGTCTCGATCAAAAATACACCCAGGACACCGGCCATATTTTCACGACGGGCATCCAGGCGCTGGTGCGCTTGCCCATGGCCCAGATTCGCCGCGACCGCGCCGCGGGGCTGAACACCGCGGGCTTCATCTCTGGCTATCGCGGCTCGCCGCTCGGCGGCTATGACCAGCAGCTCTTCGCGGCGCGCAAGCATCTCGAGCAGTACAACATCAAGTTCCAGCCCGGCGTGAACGAGGACCTGGCGGCGACTGCCGTCTGGGGCTCGCAGCAGCTCAACCTCTCGCCCGGCGCCAAATATGACGGCGTCGTCGGCATCTGGTACGGCAAGGGCCCCGGCGTCGACCGCTGCGGCGACGTCTTCCGCCACGGCAATGCCGCCGGCTCCGCCAAGAACGGCGGCGTGCTGTGTCTGGCCGGTGACGACCACGGCGCAAAATCCTCGACCGTTCCGCATCAGTCCGACCACGCTTTCATCTCGGCGCTGATGCCGTATCTCTATCCCTCGAGCATCCACGAGATGATCGAGATGGGCCTGCTCGGCATCGCGATGTCGCGCTATTCGGGCTGCTGGGTCGGCATGAAGGTGATCACGGAGACGGTGGAGACCACCGCCGAGATCGACCTGACCGACGAGATGAAGCCCTTCATCATCCCCCCTGATTTCGAGCTGCCGCCCGGTGGGCTCAATCTGCGCTGGCCCGACGACCGTTTTGAGCAGGATCGCCGCCTGCAGGACTACAAGGGCTTTGCCGCGATCGCCTTTGCGCGCGCCAACAAGGTCAACCGCGTCACCATGGATAGCCCGAATGCCCGCTTCGGCATCATGGCCTCCGGCAAGAGCTACGAGGACGTCCGCCAGGCGCTGCGCGAGCTCGGCATCACCGAACAGGTGGCCGCCAAGATCGGGCTTCGCCTCTACAAGATCGGCATGCCCTGGCCGCTGGAGCCGGAGGGCGTGCGGCAGTTTGCGGTCGGCCTCGAAGAGATCTTCATCGTCGAGGAACGGCGCGAGATCGTCGAGAACCAGGTCAAGCAGGAGCTGTTCAACTGGCGCGACGACGTCCGCCCGCGCATCGTCGGCAAGATGGACGAGCACGACAAGCGCTTCCTGACCTTTGCCGCCGAGCTCAGCGTCGCCTCGCTCGCGACATCGCTCACCGAGCGTTTGCTTCGACTTAATCTCAACCCCGAGATCGCGGAGATGCTCCGCGCCAAGGCCGACTGGTTCAACGGCCGCCAGGCCACGCAAATGCAGGCCATAGCGCCTGTCTCCCGCACTCCTTACTTCTGCTCCGGCTGCCCCCACAACACATCGACGAAGGTCCCAGAAGGCAGCCGCGCGCTCGCCGGCATCGGCTGCCACTTCATGGCGCTGTGGATGGACCGCTCCACCGAGACCTTTACGCATATGGGCGGCGAGGGCGTGCCGTGGGTCGGCATCGCGCCCTTCACCAACGAGAACCACATTTTTGCGAACCTCGGCGACGGCACTTATTTCCACTCTGGCCTTCTCGCCATCCGCCAGGCGGTGGCGTCCAAGACCAACATCACCTACAAGATCCTCTACAACGACGCGGTCGCCATGACCGGCGGCCAGCGTCATGACGGCGACCTCTCGCCGCAGCAAATCACCTTCCAGCTCCACGCCGAAGGCATCCGCGAGATCTATCTGGTCTCGGAGGCGCCCGACGCCTATCCGGCCGACACCATCGCGCCCGGGGTGAAGCTGTATCATCGCGACGAGCTCGATAACGTCATGAAGATGTGCAGGGAGTACAAGGGCACATCGGCGATCGTGTTCGTGCAAACCTGCGCCGCCGAGAAGCGCCGGCGCCGCAAGCGCGGCCTGCTGGAGGATCCAGCGCGCCGCGTCATGATCAATCCGGCGGTCTGCGAAGGCTGCGGCGACTGCTCGGTGCAGTCGAACTGCATCTCGGTCGAGCCGCTGGAGACCGAGTTCGGCCGCAAGCGCGCCATCAACCAGTCGTCCTGCAACAAGGACTATTCCTGCCTGAAAGGCTTCTGCCCGTCCTTCGTCACCATCGACGGCGGCGCGCCGCGCCATCGTGCGCCGGCGGAGCTTGCTGACATCGGCGCGCTGCCGGAGCCGGCCTCGCGTCCGGCGCTGGACAAGCCCTACAACATCGCGGTCGGCGGCGTCGGCGGCACCGGCGTGCTCACCATCGGGGCGCTGCTCGGCATGGCCGCGCATATCGAAGGCAAGGCCTCGATGATCCTCGACATGTCGGGCCTGGCGCAGAAGGGTGGCGCGGTGCTCAGCCACGTGCGCCTGTCCGATCATCCGGCCGAAGTCACGTGCTCGCGCATCGTCACCGGCACGGCGGACGTCGTGCTTGCCGCCGACGAGGTGGTCGCCGTCGCCAAGGATACGATCTCGCTCTGCGACAGCAGCCGCACCCACGGCATCATCAACAGCCACGTCATTCCGACCGCCGACTTTGTCCTTAACCGCGACTTCAACTTCCAGACCCGCAAGCTGAATGGGTTGCTGGAGACCGCGCTGCACAAGGACTCCGTGTTCTTCGACTTCACCAAGCCAGCCGAGCAGCTGCTCGGCGACAGCATCGCCACCAACATGATGATGATGGGCTATGCCTATCAGAAGGGACTGTTTCCGCTGTCGGCGGAGTCGATCGAGCAGGCGATCGAGGTCAACGGCGTCGCGATCAAGATGAACAAGGAAGCCTTCCGCCTCGGCCGCCTTGCGGTCGCGGATCCCGCGCGCCTCGCCGATATGTTGAAGGGGACGGACGAGGTTGTTGCGCCGAAGACGCTGGACGCGATGACGCTCGACGAGGTCATCGAGCACCGTGCCAAGCATCTCATCGCCTACCAGAACGGCCGCCTGGCAAAACGCTATCGCGGGCTGGTCGACCAGGTCCGCGAGGCCGCGGTCAAGGGCGGCTACAGCGATGCGTTGCCGCGTGCGGTCGCGATCAATTACGCAAAACTGCTCGCCTACAAGGACGAGTACGAGGTCGCGCGCCTCTTCACGGACGGCGCCTTCGCGCAACAGCTCCGCGACCAGTTCGAGGGTGACTACAAGTTCAGCTTCAACCTCGCCCCGCCGATTTTGGCGAGCGGTGTCGATGCGCTCGGCCGCCCGAAGAAGCGCGCCTTCGGGCCGTGGATGCTGAATGTGTTCGGCTTGCTGGCAAAATTCAAATTCCTGCGCGGCACGCCCTTCGACATCTTCGGCCGCAGCGCCGACCGTAAGCTCGAGCGCGACCTGATCGTGGGCTACGAGAAGGACGTCGCCACCGTGCTCGGCCTGCTGTCGCCGCTCACGATCGACACCGCGGTCGAACTCCTGTCGCTGCCCGATCGCATCCGCGGCTACGGCCCAGTGAAGGAGAAGGCCGTCGCGGACGCCAAGGCCCGCTACGCCCAGCTCGCAGCCGATCTGGCGAGCCCGCCGCCAGCGCCAAGGCAGATCGCCGCGGAGTAGAGAAGCTTCGTCTCGAACGTAGTCTTGTAGGGTGGGTTAGCGATAGCGTAACCCACCTCTTCTGCCTCCACCTGGAAACCAAAGAGGTGGGTTACGCCTTCGGCTAATCTTACTGCGTCATGGGCGTCGTCGTCCATTGGATGCTGCGCCGATGCCACAGCATGGACATCGCGGCAAGGTTTTAATGAGCATGCGGATCAATCGGGCGCGCATGGTTGCGATCGAGTTCGGGACGTGGCGTTCAGGCCGCGTGGGCGGAGCCTCTCGGTCGATAATCGTCGGGTAAGCGAGGTACCGGGACTGACGGGGCGGAACGTGGTCCTGAGGGGGGAATCGTCGCCTGCTCGGCGATCAGAAAGCCATAGGCTGCGATGCACAGGGTTG
>NZ_AXAY01000062.1 GCF_000473045.1 Bradyrhizobium sp. WSM3983
GCGCCTTGATCTGGGCCACGCGCGCCTCGATGTCGGCCTTCTTGCCGGCGCCGTTGACGATCGTGGTGTTCTCCTTGTCGATCATCACCTTCTTGGCNCGACCGAGCATGTTGAGCGTGACGTTCTCGAGCTTGATGCCGAGATCTTCCGAGATCGCCTGGCCGCCGGTCAGGATCGCGATGTCCTGCAGCATGGCCTTGCGGCGATCGCCGAAGCCNGGAGCCTTGACGGCCGCGACCTTCAGACCNCCGCGCAGACGGTTCACNACNAGNGTNGCNANNGCNTCGCCNTCGACGTCCTCGGCGACGATCACCAGCGGCTTGCCGGTCTGCACCACGGCCTCGAGCAGCGGGAGCATCTCGTTCAGCGACGAGAGCTTCTTCTCGTTGATGAGGATGTAGGCGTCGTCCATCTCAACGCGCATCTTGTCGGCGTTGGTGACGAAGTAGGGCGAGATGTAGCCGCGGTCGAACTGCATGCCCTCGACGACGTCGAGTTCGGTCTCGAGCGACTTGGCTTCCTCGACGGTGATGACACCCTCGTTGCCGACCTTCTTCATGGCATCGGAGAGGAACTTGCCGATTTCGGCATCGCCATTGGCCGAGATGGTACCGACCTGGGCGATCTCGTCGTTCGAGGTGACCTTCTTGGAGTTCTTCTGGAGGTCCGCAACCACGGCCTCGACCGCGAGGTCGATACCGCGCTTGAGGTCCATCGGGTTCATGCCGGCGGCGACCGACTTGGCGCCTTCGCGCACGATCGCAGCCGCGAGAACGGTGGCGGTGGTGGTGCCGTCGCCGGCCGCGTCTGCGGACTTGGAGGCGACTTCGCGCACCATCTGCGCGCCCATGTTCTCGAACTTATCGTCGAGCTCGATCTCCTTGGCGACGGTGACGCCGTCCTTGGTGATGCGGGGAGCGCCGAACGATTTGTCGAGCACGACGTTGCGGCCCTTCGGACCGAGCGTGACCTTCACCGCGTTGTTGAGGATGTCGACGCCGCGCAGCATGCGGTCGCGGGCGTCGACGCCGAATTTGACTTCTTTGGCTGACATATTGGTTTCCCTGAGTTGACTGGTCTCATCTCACTCCTGAGGCGCCCGGCAGGCGCTCCTCAGGGGTGAGCGGTGCGAGCGGTTGGATTAGGCGGCCTTCTTCTTGGCCGACGCATCGGTGAGAACGCCCATGATGTCGCTCTCCTTCATGATCAGCAGATCGACGTTGTCGATCTTGACCTCGGTGCCCGACCACTTGCCGAACAGCACCCGGTCGCCGACCTGGACGTCGATCGGGACCAGCTTGCCGCTCTCGTCGCGCCCGCCGGGGCCGACGGCGATCACTTCGCCCTGCGAGGGCTTTTCCTTGGCAGTGTCGGGAATGATGATGCCGCCAGCGGTCTTCTCTTCTGCGTCGATGCGCTTGACCACGACGCGGTCGTGAAGCGGACGGAAGTTCATGAGTCCTCCTAAGCAATTGCTCGGGTTGATGATTTCAGATTGTTAGCAGTCGATGCCCGCGAGTGCTAGTGCGTGCGGAGCTCAAGTAGGGCTGGTCTTTTCGGGAAGCAAGGGTCCGGCAGAAAAATAGGCCCTCACGGTATCTGCCGACTATTCGGGGATGCCGGCGAATAACCGGACCGGCGACCTGCCCTTGCTGCCTAGGATTTTTCCTCACTATCCCGCGCGGACTCGAACTCGTGATGGCGCGCTGACGCCGAGCTCGCGGCGGGTTCTGATGGACGCCACCAAGAGGCTGAAGCAAAGGGCAGGCCAGTCGACTTCCAGGAGCTGCTGAGGATCGAGCCCGATCCCGGCACTACCGAGGTCCGCAATGTGAGAGTGCGCACCGGGGGCGCCGGCGCGATCCGGAGACCCGCTGCCTGGTGCCGTTCACGTCGTTCTCCGGGGACGACACTATCGATGGCAAGCAGGTGCCGCGGTCCGGTTCGCTCCCGAGGAGAGCTGCCCTGTTCTCGCCTTCGCGAGGTTTCTGAACCAACTGGATCAGCGTGCGCAAGACCAAGGAAAGCGAGATCCCCGCCGACATCTTCGCGCTTCTAACCTGCGAGCCGAACGCCGAGGTCGGCCGCGTCCATGCGAAGGCGATGCCGGTGATCCTGACGACGACCGCCGTGGCTCCCTGCTATCCCGATTGGGGCCAGGTCAGAGGCTTCCTGCAACACTGGCAAAGGGGAGGCGTTGGGCGACACGAAGGCGAGAGATCAACTGAGAGGATCCGCCGGACGCTCGGCGAAACCAGGTGAACCGGGCAAGTTCGAACCCGATTCCGCAGGCTCCTCCGCGGCGAGCCTTTCGGCTTGCTCGACGAGTTCGGACCGGGTGCGTTGATCGCGTATCCGGAGAAAAGCGCGGACCAGCCTAAGTCCCTGCAGATCGCTTCGCGCTGAAGACACATTGTCGTTCATTTTCGAGCTCCCTGACTTTCTGTAGGTGGTCCCAATAGCCGTGCAAGAATGCTCCTCATCCCGCTTCGGTTGCAACATAAATCCTACCAAAATGAGGGGTTCCGCTCAGACCTGAAAGCAAGTTCACACTGTCCGGAGCCGGTGCGGTAGGATACGCGCCATTCCACTTCATAGCCTCCCATCCTGTCGCAGAGACGATGAAGCGAAGCGCAATTCGGCGCCTAGAGCAGCCGTAGCTGCAGCCCATACGGTCCAATACACCGAATCTGGTTGTGCGCCTTTCGACAAATTCGGATGGGACAACGCGGCCGATGCCAGCCAAGAAACGGCCGGAAGCCAGCCACAGAAGAGCTCTTACAACTTCTACGCCTCGTCTGAGGAGCATCGCCTTCCTCCAAAGCGTTCGATTTCGTCGTACCCTCGCCATTCGAGAGCCGAATCCTTCGCGCAGCAAATACAGCTCTCGATGAAGAATGCCGCAATGAAGTCGTAACGATTGGGTGAAACGAAAGGAGCGGTGCCACGCCTATCGAAGGCTCGCTGAGGTGATCGCGTTATCGGTTGGCGCAGGGTACAATCAGACAGAGAGCATAAGGTCGTAGGTCATGGCAATTAATCGTCGAACCTTCGCTGCAGCCGGGTTTTCTACGCTCGTGTGCGGATACGCACTGATGCGGCAGGGGCGGACCACGCCGTCCAGGAGGCCAGTGGTTGCCGGCTATGTCGCCCCGTGGAAAGCACGGACGGGCGGTCCAAACATCAAGGCGATCCCGGCTCGCGAGCTTACCCACTTGATGTACGCGTTCGGCACCGTTTCGGCAGAAGGACTGGCTGGACTCGCGGACCGTTGCCTCGACGCAGGAGCCTGCGACGGAACCACGCCGTCGACCCGGTTCGGCGGCAATTTCGCCCAACTCGCCGAATTGAAGCGGAGCAGTCCGGAGCTTCGCATCCTGATTTCGTTGGGCGGTTGGAGCGGCTCGAAATATTTCTCGGCCGCCGCTGCCACGCCGATGTCGCGCGCGCGGTTCGCACAATCCGTTATCGAGGCGTTCTTTCGCCCGTATCCTGGTCTGTTCGATGGTGTGGACGTCGATTGGGAGTTTCCCGTCTCAGGAGGACGTCCAGGGAATCTCGCGCGCCTTGAGGACCGTACGAATTTCACGCTCCTGATTGCGGAGCTTCGCCGCAGACTCACGGAGTTTTCCGCATTGGAGCACAGGGAGCTGGAGCTCACCATTGCCGTGTCGGCCGTCCCCGACAAGATTGTCAATCTGGAGGCGTCCGCTCTGGCCCCGCTGGTCGACCGGATCCATCTGATGGCCTACGACTATCATGCGGGCTCGGCCTTTGCCGGCTTCAATGCCCCGCTGTTCGCCTGTGCCAGCGATCCAAGTCCCGATCTCAATGTCGATGCAAGTGTGAATGCCTTGATCCGGGCCGGGGTGCCGCCGGGCAAGGTCACACTCGGCGTAGCCTTCTATGGCCGAGCTGTTGCAGGCGTTCCGCAGGAGAATGCGGGGCTCTTGCAAACGGGGACGGGGGTGAGCGAGCAGTGGGGAGGGAACGACGGCATCGATTATCGGGATCTCGTTGTCCGGCGACCGGAAGAGAAGGGCTTTCGCCGGTATTGGAGTGATGAGGCCCAGGTACCGTGGCTCTATGACGCCGAACGGCGGATATGGATCAGCTACGACGATCCGCTCTCCATCGCACGAAAGACGATGTACGCGCGCACCCATGGACTCGCCGGGATCATGATCTGGGATTTGTTCGCCGACGACGGTTCGCTGCTGCTCGCGGCGCTCCGCATCCTTCCTGCGCGAAGATCCGGTTAGAAATGTAGCATCAGGTCGCCTTGAAGCGCATCATCCGCGCGCCTCGAGCGAAATCGGCCTCGAAAACGCGTTTGATGCTGTGAGATCAGAGCCACGTCGGGTTGAAAACGGCGATGTCGGAAATCTGACAACCGGCAGCGTCGTTCCGGAGGCGTGCTGGCAGCAATACGGGGGTTTTTCGTCGTGATGCGACGTGCGCACCGGCTTCCATCCGCTTGATCCCGAGGCCGGACGACTCTTGCGACGCTCCCTCATTTTCTGATCCGCGGCACCTGATCGACGCCATCGAATATGGCCGCGAGCTGATTCCGCTGACCCGCAAGCTCATCTCCACGCGCCAGCTCGCACAGGGGGAGGCCGCGGAATGATCAGGCTGATGCTGCCCGGCGCGCTGCTGTTCCTTGCTATTGAGGCCGGACAGGCGCAAGCCATCCTGCGCGTCGGCGACCAGAAGGGTAATGCGCTGTGATGGAAGCGGCAGGCGTCCTGAAGGACGTGCCCTATAGGATCGCGTGGAAGGAATTCGTAGCTGCTGCGCCACTGCTGGAGGCGCTCTGCGCCGATGCAATCGAGACAGGGCTTGTGGGCGATGCGCCCTTCACCTTCGCTGCGGCCGCCGGCGCACTGGCAAAAGCGATTGCGGCGATTAGACAAACGGGAGGGTCTTGCGATTCTTGTTCCCGAAAAATCTCCCATTGAGAGCCTTGATGATCTGCGGGAAAAGATCGCAACCCGCCGCGGCTCGATCGGTCATCAACTGATACTGGCCGCGCTCGAGAAGATGGGCTGGAAGGCTGACGTGCAGATTATGTTTCTTGCGCCGTCCGATGCCAAGATCGCCTACAGCCCAGGGTCTGTAGATGCCTGGTCGACATCGGAACCCTACGTCAGCCAGCAGGAAGTTCTATTCAAATCGCGCCGCGCTATGTTTTGCACGTGAGCTCGACTGTTAAGCATCTCTATACGAAACAGCGAAGTCTTCGCAGATTGAGACGAATGCCTTCGCCTCTGCATCCTCGAAGCAAAAATGCGCCCCTTCGACGCCCCGCTCAATCCACCAGTCGATTTCCCGTGCGATGCGCTATGCCTCACCGCGCCAATGAGTCTTCCATGCGCCAGTACAATCACACAATTCGTCATTTCGAGATCTCACTGACTCAGAAATCTAGTTCTCGAAGTATCGCGTCTCCGGCCGTTGATCTTGACCTACGCTTCTTGCGGCGTCGTGATATGGCCGATCGGGTCGAGACAAGACCGTTACGAGCCTTGATCCAAGGGCACACGGTTATAACAGAAGTGGAAATCTCTCCCGGACGCCGCGTCCCGTTCTCGGCGGGCACACCATCGGCTTGCGTTAAGCTTCCTGAACGGCAAACCTAGGAAACGAACTGTTTTTGGTCTAGGATTGTTGCTGTGGGCTGGACTGCATTGTTTCACGATGAGCATTTTGGACCCGGAGGTCCTCCGGCAATAATTGTCGACGGCTTTTCAAGGAGAAGCAGATGCTGGTTGGGATGCCCTATCTGGCGATTGGCGTCTGCGCCATGGTCGCAGCCTGGCTTGTCATGAACTGGCTCATCTAGCGGGCCATATTGCGTGGGGGCGTCAATGCATGATTGGAAGAGCGAGCTCGATGCGCTTGTCGCTGAAACCACGGCGTTCGCCAGATCGCTGAAGGTGGACGAGCAGCCTAAGCCGAAAAAAGTCGTCGAGCAGGGTGCCCCGAGCGTGCCGGACTATGGCGGCAGCGAACGTGATGAGATCAGGAAGCGGGTCGAGAGTTTCCAAGCGCATCAAGAGCGCTTCATGCGCGAGCGCGAGGAATATGCCGATTCCTTGCTGCGCCAGATCAAGCCGATCACGAAACGCTAGAAAAGTTCCTTGAACGTTCAGGAGTCCGCCGAATCCCATAAGTTGTGCAACACACGCTCCCAAACCTGAGGATCGGCAAATTTTCTGCCCATTTTGGTCCCTGGTAAGCTGGCCGCATGCCTCGCGGTCGACCTGAACGGACTCATTCCGGAGCGCGAAAGTTCTCAAGCTCGGTTGATGGTTCCACTTGCGGGTTTCCAGCGCACACCTAGCCAACCATGCTGGAAAACTTCCTTTCTTTCTACAAACAGCAGGAGTTCTGCTCCGAGCTCGCGGGCGCCGTCACGCACCAGCTTCTCTTGAGGCGATTGCCGGCACGAATGCGACCGGCTATTTGCCATTGACTAAGATCAGAACATCAAATGAGGATCCTATATCCTTCAGCAAGACTAAACGGAGGCTAGAGGTCTCATGCGCAATCTTGTATTTATCGGTGTGCTTGCACTTCCCGTCCTCGGCGGCTTTGGATCGCCTTCAGCCGCCGCTCCCCGGGGTCGATCGTACACACCCCCGGTTCGGCAGGACATTTATTGCTTGCAGGGACGTACGTGGGGCTATCCGGGCAATTGCCAGTTCTCGACCTATGACCAATGCATGGCCACTGCATCCGGCACCTACGCCTATTGCGGTATGAATCCCATCTACGCGTTCGAGCGACAGGGAGGACGATCGCGCTGATGTGTGATCGTCAATTGTGATCGATCCCTCTGAGTAGACGCATATAAATGAACCCGCAGTGCACGGTTGAGAAAGACTTCCCCCTGGATGTCCTCCGTGCGAGTTCACTCGCGATGCGTCTCCTCGGTCGCATCCGGACTCGGTGAGCGCGCAGTATGCGTAGACGCGCTCAGCTGAGGCACTCGAATCTGCCCAGTCCTGCACAGCTTCATCTCCGACCGCTGCGCCTCGCACTCTCGCGCGCGAGGCGGGCGCGTTGGGTCAGGAAACGGCAGACATGGACGACACTGCTGCCCGCATCTGATAGAGAGGACCTGCGATAAGCTTGCGCCGGACATATCTCGTGCGTGATCCGTGACGGTTTGAACAATTCGTTCTTATCCCTAGGTCGATTTCTCGGATTGCGAATCGACCTGCGCGCCATTCAACGTCCCGATCAAACGGTTTTCACGTAGTCCGCGGCGGCCGCTCCAGTCAGCGCGAGGGCATGCACGGTATTGCCATGCCATGCTCTCGCGCAACTACCCCCAGAGGGCGCCGATGCGCCGTTGTCGCTAGCGAGTTCCGCTTCCATCCATGGCCGGTAATCTGCGATCCGTGTGCCATCGGTGGCGACCACCGTGCGCTCGCCGCGCGCCTAAGAGTCGTTCGGGATTGTCCCGCACCATGTCGCGGAAGAACGGCTGCGAATGCTTCCCTGTCATGCAGTCGTCAAAGCGCGCCGTCTCATCCGCCGGGAGCAAAGATTTGACGTCAGGCAGGCATCGGGTCGATGCGGTTTCTCAAAGATGCGGGCAAGCACGGCATTCCAGTCGTCATTGCATGAACCCTGGGCCGACACGACATCGCTGGCCGGGGCGAAATCTCACCTTGATCGCAGCCGCCGACATTACCTGATCCCGTGCTCTGGCTTGTGCAGCTTTTCACGCTCATGCGGCAATCCGGTAAGGTGTCCGGCTCGTCGCTGACGGAGGCAACAACGGAACGTTAATGATATTTTGAAACTGTCTCACCGCAGAGGAATTGCGGAGCAATTCATTCTTCAGACGTGGTGGGGACCAGGATGTTCAGCGGGCGCTCCAGGAATCAGGAACTTCTTAAAAAGGCCGAGTGGCTCGACACGCTGTCGCTCCATTGCGGAATTGGGCTGTGGGACGCGATCTTTTATGACGGGGACGCGATGCATCCCAAAGCCCGTTGGACCTGGTCGTCCGAATTCCGCCGCCTGTGCGGATACAAGACGGAAGCCGAATTCCCCAACGTCATGCAATCCTGGTCCGATCGCCTGCATCCGGATGATGCAGCCCCGACATTCGCCGCCTTCGAATCAACGTGCCGGTCGGGGATAGGCTACGATGTGAAGTGCCGTTTAAAGGTCAAGGATGGAAGTTATCGCTGGTTTCGGGCGACAGGTGGCGTCGTGCTGGACGAGAATCGGAAACCGCGACGCGCTTGCGGATCGCTGGTCGATATCGACGAATTGATGAAGGCGGAAGAAGAGAAGAGAGGGATGATCCACAAGCTGGCCGCCGACTTTGAAAATGCGGTCGGAAACATCGTTGGTACGGTCTCGTCGGCCTCATCGGAGCTGGAGAGTTCGGCTAAAAGGTTGGCCGCCACGGCCGAAAGTGCGCAACTGTTGACCGCCACCGTGGGGTCAGCGTCGGCGGAGGCATCGAGCAATGTGCAATCGGTTGCTTCAGCCACCGAGGAGCTGTCATCCTCTGTCAGGGAGATCAGTCGGCAAGTCCAGGAGTCGGCTCGCATCGCCAATGAGGCGGTTGGACAGGCCCGCAAGACGACCGACCGCGTCAGCGAGTTGTCGAAGGCGGCAGCCCGTATCGGCGACGTGGTCGAACTGATCAATACCATTGCCGGTCAGACAAATCTGCTGGCGCTGAACGCGACCATCGAGGCTGCGCGGGCCGGCGAGGCCGGCCGAGGTTTCGCCGTCGTCGCTTCCGAGGTAAAGGCGCTGGCGGAGCAGACGGCCAAGGCGACCGGGGAAATTGGCCAGCAGATCAGCGGCATTCAGTCAGCGACGCAGGATTCGGTCGGCGCGATCGGCGAGATCAGCGGCACGATCGAGAAGCTGTCGGAGATTTCCTCGACCATCGCCGCAGCAGTGGAAGAGCAGGGCGCCGCGACGCAGGAGATTTCCCGCAACGTCCAGCAGACCGCAGAAGGTACCCTGCGCGTCTCCACCAATATCATGGACGTACAACGCGGCGCCACCGAGACCGGTTCGGCGTCCTCCCAAGTTCTCTCGGCAGCGCAGTCACTTTCCAACGAGAGTCGTCGTCTCGAGGAGGAAGTGAGCCGGTTCCTAAAAACAGTGCGCGCTGCGTGAGTGAACCGCTGACGCCTGTCATGATATGCGCCATGGAGACGGACTAGAGCCGGCCTTTCAAGGAAGTTTGACGCACCTAGGTTGTTGGCCGGGCATTCCAGTCTAGTAGTTCAGCGTTTTCTTGGCTTGAATCATATCAAGCGGCCTCGGCGAGTTTGTGGGACCAAGTGTGGATGACCGGATGGCGATTGACGTCGCCGATGCCAGCCATGATGTGCGCCTTGAGTTCGTGCTTTGAGGCTACCCGGATATGGCGCAGGACCGAACGGGCGAACTTGGAGAAGAACCCCTCGATGAGATTGAGCCATGAGCCGTGCTTGGGGGTGAAGGTGAGCTCGAAACGCCCGCGTGGTCGCGTGGCGAGCCAGGCTCTGGTTTCTCTCGAGATGTGCGCGGAATGATTATCGAGGATCAACTTGATCGCAGTGTTCGGCGGATAGGCGGCATCAATAAGCCTAAGGAACTCGACGAACTCTCGACTGCGGTGGCGATCTTTGACAAGGGCGTGGACCTTGCCGGTGAGCAGATCAATCCCGGCCAACAGGCTGAGCGTGCCATGGCGTTTGTATTCATGGTCACGCGCAAAGGTGGCGTGGACGCCAGGCTTGGGCGGCAAATCCGGCGCCGTCGTTGCGATGGCCTGGATTCCCGGCTTCTCGTCACAGGAGACGATCGTCACCGGCTTCCCCCGCCGCCTTCCCTTTGCAGAGGCCTTCTTCAGGACTTCGACCTCGCGATAAACGCACGGGACCTCCGCCATCTTCTGCTCGAACTCGGCGTCGCGATTTTCAAGATAGTAGCGCACCTTGTGCGGCTTGATTTCCTCTCGGCCGAGGATCTTGCACACCGTCCCCTGGACCAAACTGGCCAAACACGCATGCCCTGCCGCCGGTCCGTGCTCGCGTGCATGGCGCGCCCAGCAACCGCGTCGTCCACAATTCATGCGGATAGCCGTGGTCCTTGGCCTTGTCGCATGCCAACGACACCAACCAGGCTTTGGCCTCCGGCGTGATTGTTGGCTCCTTGCCCGGTCGCGGACGATCATCGAGGGCCGTCAGTGGGCCATCGGCCAGTGCTCGCTCGACACAGCGCTGCACCGTCTGATGATGGACCCCAAGTCTTTGGCCCACCGCGCAGAACGAAGGATTCTCCCGATACGCCAGCAGCATCTGTGCTCGCGATACCCGGCTCGCCAGCTCGGTTCTCGACCGCGAAAGAGCCGCCAAGGTCGCTATCTCTTCATCACTCATTGCCAATTCGTCCGCTCGCCGCCATCCTGCCATGGTACAGCTCCTCGTTTCGCCGACCGCAAACGAGGAATCCGCCAACAATCCGTCCGTTCCACCATGGAATCGGTCGTCTAGTGCGTTATCCGCACCTTCGATCAGTGACTGACTTGAATCAGCGACTTGGACCCTGGCACTGCTCGAAGCCTGCCCTCAAGATCACCTCGGGCAAGTTGCGTCCGATGAAGACCTGGCTGGCTCGTTCGGGGCTCGTCGGGCTTCCAGGGGCGCTGATGGTCTCCCTCGAGCAACATGTGCACCCCCTGAATAACGAAGCGATCGGGGTCGTCCTGGAACTGAATGATCCACTTCAGCCGCAAAATATCGGTCCCGAACTGACGCACGGTCTCCTGCATCCAGGGGAAAACTTTCTCGGGAATGAGAGGTGCCTGCGAACAATGACAGGCTCTTGACGTGGCTGTCGTGCTCAGGCGCGCGCGTCTTGTTTCAGCAATTGCCGATCTTGTCGCGTAGGCGACATCGTGATCAGAAAGCGCGGACATACGCATTTCTTCGTTGGCACAGATTCTGCTCACCACAAGCGGCGTGGAAGTAATGCGACAATCTCGGCGCTGCAGCGTTCGTTGCCCCGCGCGTCGTATGTTCGTCGGGTGATATGCGATGTGGGGGATCGTTGGAGGCTTGCGGCTGCTGGCGAGCCGCCCAGCCAACGTCCGTCAGGGCACGGTACGATTCTGCCCCAAGCCTGAGTGCATGCGTCACGGAGCTTTAAGTGCAAGAAGGCCGGCCCCGTCAGCCGGAAAACTGGATACCAATCGCGAAGTCACCCCAGATCGGTGTCCGCATACATGAGGAGCGGTGAATCATTATGCATAGAGTTGGTGCCTTAATTCTTGCGCTGTTGGCTCAGCAGGGCTGCAAAGCCGCGCAG
>NZ_AXAY01000063.1 GCF_000473045.1 Bradyrhizobium sp. WSM3983
CGCAGCCATCGGCTCGACGCTCTTACGTTCGCCCGGCAATATCAAGCCGGTGCAATAGTCACGCAGCGGCCTCATCCGCACTGCCTGACCGATCACACTTCCAAGCCCAGCTACATAGGCCGCAAACCGTGCCCCGCTGCTTTCACCCTGATTGAGATCCATCTGGCCCTCCGCATGCCAAATATTGAATCTCCTCAAATATTTGATTCTCCGCCCACCGCGGCCGCGACCGAATGACTCAGTAAGAATAGCCGGGGCAACAGCCGAATTGTACTGATTTTGCGGTGACGTAGGTCCGCTTTTAGGGTAGGCAGGCAACCATGAGCCGCCGCATCAAGAGAACCGATCCAAAGCCCCGTTCGCGCGATGAGCGCAAGGAATCGCGCCCATTCAAGGCGCGCAGCGCGAAGACAGCCGGGCCGCGTCCGGGCGGTAAGCCTGGTGCGAAGCCACCGCGCTTTGCGGCCGTGCGTGCCGAGCGGCGTCCGCCCAAAGCTGAGATGGAAAAGCCGGCGGCTGCAAAACCCGTCGAGGCTCTGTTGCCGACCAAGGTGCAGACCGTCACCGTGACGGCCGACGAGAACAACATGCGCGTCGATCGCTTTCTCGAAGCGCGCTTTCCCGGCCTGTCGTTCTCCCACATCCAGCGCGTCGTCCGCAAAGGCGAGCTGCGCGTCGACGGCAAGCGCGTCGACAGCAAGGATCGGCTGGAGGAGGGGCAGAGCGTCCGCATTCCGCCGCTGAAGCTCGACACGCCGAAGGCCGTCGACGAGCTCTCGGAGGCTGCGCAAAAGACGCTCAAGGCGCTGAAGGAGATGACGATCTACGAGGACGACGACGTCCTCGTGCTGAACAAGCCCGCGGGCCTTGCCGTGCAGGGTGGCTCGGGCATGACGCGCCACATCGACCAGATGCTGGAGGTGATGCGCGATTCCAAGGGGCAGAAGCCGCGCCTCGTGCATCGCATCGACAGGGAAACGTCGGGTTGTCTCCTGATCGCCAAGACGCGTTTTGCCGCCTCGCATCTGACCGGCGCGTTCCGCTCGCGCTCGGCGCGGAAAACCTATTGGGCGCTGGTGCCGGGTTTGCCGAAGCCGAAGCAGGGCCGCATCTCGACCTTCCTCGCGAAAGAGGAAAGCGAGGACGACACCATCATGCGCATTGCACAGCATGGCGACGAGGGCGCGAGCCACGCGGTGACGTACTACGCGGTGGTCGAGACCGCCGGCAACAAGCTGACCTGGGTGTCGCTGAAGCCGGTGACGGGCCGCACCCACCAGCTACGCGCCCACATGGAGCATATCGGCCACCCCATCGTCGGCGATCCCAAATATTTCAACATCGAGAACTGGCAGCTGCCGGGCGGCCTGCAGAACCGGCTGCATCTGCTCGCGCGCCGCATCGTCATCCCGCATCCGCGCGGCGGCTTCATCGATGCCACCGCGCCACTGCCGCCGCACATGCAGCAGTCGTGGAATCTGCTCGGGCTCGACGCGAGCCGGTTCGACCCGATCGAGAACGCGCCGGAGGAGTAGCAAGGCGATCTCGTAGGGCCCGCGGCTCGCCACGATCTAGCTGTCATCGCCCGCGAAAGCGGGCGATCCAGTATTCCAGAGACAGCAGTGGGAAACGGAAGAGCCGCGGCGTACTGGATGCCCCGCCTTCGCGGGGCATGACAGCGGTGTTCAATTCCGAAACTGCTCCAGAAACATCCGCAACGAGTCATGCGGGCTTTCCACATCCGTGATCAGCCAGCCCTCCGGACCGTTGACCAGAATGAAGTTCAGCGTCACCGGCCGGCCGTGATTGTCGAAAGCCGCCGCGACGTAGGTCCTGTCGTATTGCCTGCGGAGGATCGCGATTGTGACCGGGCCGAGCTTCCAGTTCGGGCTCTGCACCAGGAAATCGTAGGGCTCGGTCCGCGGCGCGGACCACGCTTTGCGTAAGGAGGGGTCGAAGAACTGCCGGGTGGTCGCATCATCCCGCGGCAGTCCCTTGGACAGCTCCGGTGCGCCCTCGCCATAATAGGCGTAGACGTTGCGGACCAGCGATTCCGGGGTGCGAAAGCCGGCCTCGGCCGCGGCCAGCCAAAGCCCGGCGAACAGGGCCGCAATACCCGCAAGTTCCCTCATGCCTGCCGCTCGCTTTATCGGCCGCCGGACTTATCCTAAAAGCCTAGCATCCAGCGGCGGAGACCGAAAACTCACATGCGCGAATTGTTCCAAGAAGCTGCCGGGCAACCCCCGCCGGATCCGCGGGAATCGGCGCGTGCGTCCGCGCGCACGGCGCTGCGCAAGCGCTTCTACAAGGAGGTGGGCGTAGCGGACGTCGAGGGCGGATTCGGCATCACGCTCGATGGCAAGCCGATCCGCGCGCCATCCGGCCGCCAGGTGGTAATCCCGGCGCGGGCGCTGGCGGATGCCGTGGCCGCGGAGTGGGATGCGCAGGGCGAGGCGATCGATCCCGTGACCATGCCGCTGACGCGGATCGCCAACAGCGTGGTCGAGGGTGTGGTCGACCGCGTCGCGCTCGTCAGCGATGACCTCGCAAAATATTTCGAGACCGACCTGCTGTTCTATCGCGCCGGCCACCCCAAGGGGCTGGTCGCCCGCGAGGCCGCGCATTGGGACCCCGTGCTGTTCTGGGCCGCGGAGGCCCTGGGGGCGCATTTCATCCTCTCTGAAGGCATCATGCATGTGAAGCAGCCGGACGAGGCGCTCCGGGCCGCCCGCGCCGCGCTGCCGGGGGATCCCTGGTCGGTCGCCGCCCTCCATGTCGTCACGACCCTGACCGGCTCGGCGCTGCTGGCGCTGGCGCTGGCCCATGGCGTGCGGGATGCCATCCAGGTCTGGGCCGCCGCGCATGTCGACGAGGACTGGAACACCGACCAATGGGGCGTGGACGAGGAGGCGGCTGCCCGCCGGGCCACGCGGCTGCGGGATTTCGACGCCGCCGTGGCGGTGTTGACGGCCGTGAATGCGCCCGCGGCCAAAGGTCCTTAACGAGAGGTTTACGACGGGGCCCTAGAGTGGGATTCGCGCTCCCTGGGCCCCTGAGATGCCGACGCCGATAAGCTCGATCGTTCCGGTCAGTGCCGCCAGCCCCGTGGCTGATGCGGCGACGCCCGATCTTGTGCTGCAGGCCGGCAGCGTCGTCGATGCCAGGGTCGTCAGCGTGCTCGCCGACAATCTGGTGCGGATCGCAATCGCCAATCTCTCGATGGACGTGATGTCCGAGGTGGCGCTGACGCCGGGGCAGAATCTCCAGCTCGCGGTGTCGCAGAACGACGGCACCATCCGTCTCGCCGTCGTCAACGGCGCAGGCGAGGCGAGCGCCGATCAGGTCACGCTGACGCCGACGGCGGCGTCGCTGGTCGACAGCCCGTCGCTAGCGCCGTCCGCGACCCCGGCCCGCAATCCCCTGACGCCGACCGAGCAGGTCGCCGTCACCGCAGCATCGACCGAGGCCGTGACCAAACAGGGCAGCCAGGCGCCGCTGTTCGCCAATCTGGCGTCGGTCGTGACCGGCAGCGATCTGCCGGCCGGGTTGAAGCAGGCCGTGCTGGACGTGCTGGCGCAACAGACGCCGCTCAACACCGCGCTGGATGGCGGCGATATCGAATCCGCCTTCCAGAAGTCCGGCCTGTTTCTCGAAGCCTCGCTTGCCGCAGGCACGACGCCGCCGTCAGGCGCGGTGCCTGACCTGAAGGCGGCGCTGCTGGTGTTGCGCCAGACCCTGACCGCGACATCAGGCACGCTCGAGATTGCCGCGCCACCGACACAGGCCGTTGCGGCTGCGACGAGCGCCGTTGCCACGGCGCAGGTCGCAAGCCCGCCGCCTCAAATTGCAGGCGAGGCTGTGCAAGCGCCGCTGCCCGAAGCAGAGATAGCTCAATCGCCGCAAATGCAGCGCAACGCCAATGTCGTGGCCGCCGTGCTCGCCGACATGGTCGACGCACCGCAGGCAGCGCTGCCGCGGACGATGCCCGCAGGCCTTGCCGCGAGCCTGCTGCAAGAGGTCACGCAAAACCTGCCGCGCATGACCGGCAATGTGCCGGGCTCGAACAAGGCCGTGCCCGACGGCCACGCCTTCGAAGCCGCTGCACGCACGACGCCACCGCCATTCCGCGGCGCGCTGCCATCTCCGCAGGCGGTCGCCTCGCCGTCGCTCACACCGGACACGCCGCTCGCGGCAACCGTGCATCGCCTGCTCGACGACACCGATGCCGCGATCGCGCGGCAGACGCTGCTGCAGGTCGCCTCGCTGCCCGATCGCGTTGATGCCAGCGGCCATCGCATCGATCCGACCGCTCCGCAGTGGAATTTCGAGATTCCGTTTGCGACGCCGCAGGGCACCGCGATGGCGCAGTTCGAGATCTCGCGTGATGGCGGCAACGAAACGCCAGATCCCGCCAAGCGCGCCTGGCGGGCGCGCTTCACGCTCAATGTCGAGCCGAGCGGACCCGTGCACGCGCTGATCACGCTGAACGGCGACAAGACCTTTGTGCGGATGTGGGCGGAGCGGCCGGCGACGGCGCAGCAGCTGCGCGCCGGGATCGGCGAGCTCAACCAGGCGCTGACCAAAGCCGAGCTCAAGCCCGGCGATATCGTCGTGCGCGATGGCACGCCGCCGCAAGCAGCCCCGGCCCGCGCCGGGCATTTCCTGGATCGCGCCACATGAGCGATGAGTCCAAGCTCGCAATTGCGCTGCATTACGAGAAGGGCAGCGGGGCGCCTGTCGTCGTCGCCAAGGGCAAGGGCACGATCGGCGCCAAGATCGTCGAGATCGCCAAGGCCAACGACATCCCGATCGAGGAGAACGAGATTCTGGCCGGCGCGCTCTCCAAGGTCGAGCTCGGCGAAGAGATTCCGCCTGATCTCTACAAGGCCGTCGCCGAGGTGCTGGTGTTCGTGCTGCGGCTGTCGGGCCGGGCACGCTAGCGCATAAAGCTGGCGCGCATCTCTCTCTCCGCGCGTCATTGCGAGCGTAGCGAAGCAATCCAGAGTCCCTCCGCGGAAAATATTCTGGATTGCTTCGCTACGCTCGCAATGACGGCGCGCTGTCAATTTGCGCGCGGGCGCGTCACGCCTTGTCGGCGGGCTTCTTGGCCGTCAGCGCCTGGTCGATGGCGAAGCCGCCGATTTCGCTCATCGCCTGCGAGATCACGTCGCCCTTCCTCGCGAAGCCGCTCGAGAGACAGTCGAACTGGGTCCGCGCCAGCCGCAGCACTTCGATCGGCACGGAGACCGCAGTCTCGTTGAAGGCATCGACGGAGGCGCGCAAGCTATCGAGCTCGGTGGTGAGCTTGCCGATGTGGCTCTCCGCATGCTGCATCAGGCCGAACAATTTGTCGCGCTCCGCATCGAACGCCGCGCGCTCGGTTGCGGCTGCAGCAGTCACCTCGGCTAACTGGGCTCGCAGGGCCTCGATCTGGCTGACCATGGCGTCAGAGGCCAACTGAGCGGCCTCGCGCAGCTCGACATGGCGCGTGTTCTCTTCCTGCTGCTGGTGATAGAGCCGCTCGGCCGTCATCGCCCGCTGCGCCAGCGACTCGATCAGCCTTGCCGCGCGCAGCAGCATCTCGCCGTTCCGCCCCGACACCATGCTGGCCATCCGCCGCAGGAAATCGGTGGTCTCGGACGATGAGTTCGGAGGCAGGGGAACGACCTTGGCGGACATGAAATGATGCTTGCAGCCAGACGTGATGACCGCCGCCGTACCGACTGAGCTCACGCAACATTCGGCGCCTGATCGCTTTGGCGAGCAAGCCTGAATCGGCAGGCCCGGTCAACCGGCGAGGCGCGACTAAATGGCGGTAATCCCGCCGCAGCGCGAGAGGTCAGGCGTCCTTCTGCCGGCCGATCCGGCCGAGATGGGTGAAGCCGAACCCGGCCGAATATTTCAGGCCGTAGCCCAGCGCCCGGTCGATGCCGATATGGGCGAGCCAGATCAAGGCGATGGACAAAGTGAGGGGCGAGGCGAAGCCAAAACCGAACG
The DNA here is from genome assembly GCF_000473045.1 of Bradyrhizobium sp. WSM3983. Lineage (GTDB taxonomy): Bacteria > Pseudomonadota > Alphaproteobacteria > Rhizobiales > Xanthobacteraceae > Bradyrhizobium. Next base: position 5,998 of record NZ_AXAY01000063.1, read on the forward strand.
TCAGTAGCGCCACCGGCGCCATGTAGCTGTGGGCGGCGTTGTAGACCAGCGCGCCGAATCTGGCGTCCGACAGGTACGCCAGGAAGCTCACATCGGGCACGAAGAACAGCAGGGCAAAGACCAGCCAGGAGCCGCCCCAGGCGGCGTAGAGCATCACCATGCCTGCGAACAGGGTCAGGCCCTCCAGCCGCAGCAGGATGTTGACGCCGCCTGTCGCCGCACCGGTTTCGGCCGCTCTCTCGTCCATCGTCGCCTCCCAGGCAAAACTTTGTAATTCCTTGCGCTTTCACGCTGCGGCAAGGCAGCCCTGCGGCGCCGAAAGCCGCTTCCCGGCCCGCAAAATGCCGTGTTAGAACCCCCGGCAATCGCATTTAGGCTAAGAACTGGCGGGAGCAAATGAAGAATATTTTGGACGCCCTTGAAGACCGTCGTGCCGGCGCAAAGCTCGGCGGCGGCGAGAAGCGCATCGAGGCGCAGCACGCCCGCGGCAAGCTGACCGCGCGCGAGCGCATCGAGCTGCTGCTCGACAAGGGATCGTTCGAGGAATTCGACATGTTCGTCGAGCACCGCTCCACCGAGTTCGGCATGGAGAAGACCAAGGTGCCCGGCGACGGCGTCGTCACCGGCTGGGGCACCGTCAACGGCCGCAAGACTTTTGTCTTTGCCAAAGACTTCACTGTGTTCGGTGGCTCGCTCTCGGAAACGCATGCGCTGAAGATCACAAAACTCCAGGACATGGCGATGAAGGCGCGGGCGCCCATCATCGGCCTCTACGACGCGGGCGGCGCCCGCATCCAGGAGGGCGTCGCAGCACTCGCCGGCTATTCCTACGTGTTCCGCCGCAACGTGCTCGCCTCTGGCGTGATCCCGCAGATCTCCGTCATCATGGGCCCTTGCGCCGGCGGCGACGTCTATTCGCCTGCGATGACCGACTTCATCTTCATGGTGAAGAACACCAGCTACATGTTCGTCACCGGCCCCGACGTGGTGAAGACTGTGACCAACGAAGTCGTCACCGCCGAAGAGCTCGGCGGTGCTTCCGTGCACGCCACGCGCTCCTCGATCGCCGACGGCGCCTTCGAGAACGACGTCGAGACGCTGCTGCAGATGCGGCGCCTGATCGACTTCCTGCCGTCCAACAACACCGACGGCGTGCCGGAATGGCCGAGCTTCGACGACACCGCCCGTATCGACATGTCGCTCGACACGCTGATCCCCGACAATCCGAACAAGCCCTACGACATGAAGGAACTGATCCTGAAGGTCGTGGACGAGGGCGACTTCTTCGAGATCGCGGATAGCTTTGCCAAGAACATCGTCACCGGCTTTGGCCGCATCGCGGGCCGCACCGTCGGCTTCGTCGCCAACCAGCCGATGGTGCTGGCCGGCGTGCTTGACTCTGATGCGTCACGGAAGGCCGCGCGCTTTGTTCGTTTCTGCGATGCCTTCAACATCCCGATCGTGACCTTCGTCGATGTGCCGGGCTTCCTGCCCGGCACCGCGCAGGAATATGGCGGCCTGATCAAGCACGGCGCCAAACTGCTGTTCGCCTATTCGCAGTGCACGGTGCCGCTCGTCACCATCATCACCCGCAAGGCCTATGGCGGCGCCTTCGACGTGATGGCGTCGAAGGAAATCGGCGCCGACATGAACTATGCCTGGCCGACCGCCCAGATCGCGGTGATGGGCGCCAAGGGCGCGGTCGAGATCATCTTCCGCAGCGACATCGGCGACCCCGACAAGATCGCCGCGCGTACCAAGGAGTACGAAGACCGCTTCCTGTCACCCTTCATCGCCGCCGAGCGGGGCTACATCGACGACGTCATCATGCCGCACTCGACCCGCAAGCGGATCGCGAGGGCGCTGGCGATGCTGAAGGACAAGAAGGTGGAAACGCCGGCGAAGAAGCACGACAATTTGCCGTTGTGAGGAACTTGTGGCGGCTACGTACAAAATCGCATGGTGCCCCCGACCAGACTCGACTATATTGGTGAAATGATCGACGCTCTCAAGAAGCTTATCGAAGCTGCCAAAACCGCCAATCCATCCGAGGAGCACCGGGAGGAACAGCGGCGCAGTTTTGTGTACGGTAATACCCATTTCGAGAATGCGCTCATTACGCGCGAAATGGTGGACCGTGAGGCCGAGAAGTTGGCCAAGGAAGAGAAATGACAAGCGAAGAGCGTGAACGGCGCGATAGCCGTGCGCTCGAACCTGAGTTAATTACGGATCCCCACCAGAAGGCCGCTGCGGAAGCTCGGAACGGTTTCCGCCAGTACGATGCGGCTATCGGCGCGATCCAAACTGCCACTGAGCGGGGCACATTCAAGCTCCGCCCCTCACTTATCCTCGGTTTGCAACGACAAGCCTTGGCGGGCATCAGCTCCTACGCGGGTAACTACCGCCCTGGTGGCGTTGCCATCGAAGGAAGTAAGCATGAGCCTGTCGGCGCACATTTGGTCCCCGAACTCGTTGAGGACATGTGCGATTACGTCAATGATCATTGGGAAGCTAGCACGCCGATCCATCTCGCTGCTTATGTCATGTGGCGGCTAAATTGGATTCATCCGTTCGCGGATGGAAACGGCCGTACCTCCCGAATTGTCTCATACATCGTGCTCTCAATTCGAGCTGGCACGCTTCTACCGGGCACGCCGACGATACCAGATCAAATCGTCGACAACCGAAAGCCCTATTTCGATGCGTTGGATGCGGCCGATTTGGCCTTTCGCGACGGTGGTCGGATCGATGTCTCGAAGATGGAAGATTTTCTAGCTTCACTGTTAGCGAACCAACTCGCGGAATTCTATAAATCGGTTGGGGGCAAGCTACCCGGCTGAGGAGAATTTCGCCGATAGGCTCCATCGTAGTCAAAGCTCCCTAAATGACCGAAGACGATCCGACCGACGAGATCTCCGACATCGAAGCCAGGATCGAGGCGCTTGCCGAGATCGCTGAGCGATGCCGCAAGTACATTCTGGCATCCAAGATCGCTATCGGCAGCGGCGCGGCACTGCTGTTGATCACGATCCTCGGCGTGTTTGGCCTCGGTCAAACGGCGGCGCTCGGATCGATTACCTTGGTGCTCGGCGGGATCGTCTTGCTCGGCTCGAACATCAGCACGTTGCGGCAAGCGGAAGATTCCATTCGCGCCGCGGAGGCACTTCGGGCTCAGCTGATCAGCAGGATCAACCTTCGCGTGGTTGAGGATACGCCGATGAAGCTGGTCTAGCGTCGATGCGCGTGCCGGTGTGCAGGGTGGATTAGCGACAGCGTAATCCACCAAGATGTGCCTCCGCGGATAGAGAAGTGGCGGATTACGCTGCGCTAATCCGCCCTACGAAGTTTATCCGCCGCCGCGAAATGCGCCATCTGGTCGGCGTGGGCCTTTGCGAACGCCGGGCGGCCCGTGGCGCGCGCGACGTAGGCGCGGCAGGCCGGACTGTCCGCCAGGCCGTCGAAGCGATCGACGAGGCGCAGCACGTCCGACATCAGGATGTCGGCGACGGAGAAGGTGCCTGCCAGCCACTCGCGGCTCGCAAGCACCGGCTCGAGGTGCTTGAGCCGGTGGGTCCTCAGGAAGTCGTCAAAAAACTTCACGGCAGGCGAGCTATCATCGTTGCCGGTGAACTTGAAAAGCGCCCAGGGCAAGCCTGCCATCTCCACCGAATTGAGCGCCGCGAACAGCCATTGCTTCGCCTGGCTGCGGCCGCGCGGATCAGTAGGCATCAGCTCTTCGTTGCGCTCGCCGAGATGCAGTAGGATCGCCCCGCTCTCGAAGATCGAGATGTCGCCATCGGTCAGCCACGGCACCTGGCCGAATGGCTGGTGCGCGAAGTGCTCGGCATCGCGCGGGCCGAACGGCACGCTCGCGACGCGATAGGGCAGGGCGGCTTCTTCCAGCGCCCAGCGCACCCGAAGGTCGCGGACGAAGCCGCGCGGGGGCTCGGGAACCCAGTCGAAGGTGGTCAGGGTGAGGTCGGGCATGCGGTGTCTCCGTGCTGTGTGCGCATAGGACGGATGAAGGGCGCGCTTTCCGACAGGGGCGCGCGATTTTTGTAGGGTGGATTAGTCTTACTGCGTCATGGGCGTCGTCGTCCATTGGATGCTGCGCCGATGCCACAGCATGGACATCGCGGCAAGGTTTTAATGAGCATGCGGATCAATCGGGCGCGCATGGTTGCGATCGAGTTCGGGACGTGGCGTTCAGGCCGCGTGGGCGGAGCCTCTCGGTCGATAATCGTCGGGTAAGCGAGGTACCGGGACTGACGGGGCGGAACGTGGTCCTGAGGGGGGAATCGTCGCCTGCTCGGCGATCAGAAAGCCATAGGCTGCGATGCACAG